>JAAVLZ010000022.1 GCA_012034405.1 Oscillospiraceae bacterium HV4-5-C5C
CTGCCGGGTCATGGTAACGATATCGGGCAAGGATAATCCTTGCCCCTAGGAATCACTTGAAATTATCTGGCTTTCAGAGAATACACAAAGTTTTCGACGCTACCGATTTTTCCAACGTTTCTTCAATGTAACGGTTCAAAGTCATATTATGCGCAGTGGCGTAAATAACCAGTTGTTTGTGAAGTTCAGGGGAAATGCGGATATTAAAGCTGCCTTTATACGCAACTTCAGGGGTGCGGCCCTCCGCTTCGCACATGGCCAGGTAGTCATCGACAGCGCCATGAAAATCCTCAATGAGGTGATTGACAGTCTTACCCTCATAAGAAATCAAAGAGCGTATTCCCATAACTTTACCATAAATGAGCTCATCTTCTTCAGACAATTCAACGCTACCAATGTAGCCTTTGTATTGGATGGTATTATTCATATAAGTCCCTCCTGTTCCAAGGCATTTATCAGCTGCTTTACCTGATAGGCTTTCAGTCCTTTTTGAGGGTGTGGCTTGTGAAGTAAAATCGTTTCAGGATCTTCACTTACGAATACAACACGGGAACCGCTGGTTTTGCCTTTATTTGATTTCACATAGCTCAGATATTGCAGTCATGTTTCTGCTTCATCAAATGTAAAGTCTTTCGGCCTCGTTTTTAGCCGTTGGATTAATTCCTTTTTTGGCCCCATAGTGTTCTCTCCTCAATCCATATTATATGCGCTGTGGGAAGAAGCAACTAAATATAGTTGCAGAACTGCAGAACTTCTATCCTACGAATTTGAGCGTTTTAGATAGGCCAAGCGAATGGAGAAATCACAAATCGCTCATGATTGAGCCAGTGGCCCTATTATGATGCGCTAGAGGTTCTGAGCCAACCGGGACCTAGTGATGTTCTGAAATTAACCGCCAATGCCGGCGGGTCAGCTCATCGCATTGACTTGGCCCAATGCTTCAGCATTCAGGTGGTACACAGATGGAAAATGATTTCTTCAACGCTGCTCAAACGCCTAAATCCGCTGGTGGCTACCTGACGTGGCGGTTACTCCCGGGGGACTGCAACAGGAGATTCGGGAAACGAAGGCCGAGGCTTCAGAGAAACAGAGATCTGTCCCTTTATTCTATTGGCCAGATCTTCCTGGGATAATCGGTCCCGCTCCCGTAACAGTTTGATTTACTTGCTGAGGTTCATGCTGATGCCTCCTTGCTTCCCAATCATAGCTGCCTCAGTCGGGCTTAAATGTCCTTAGTTTACCCGGCTACAGGCCGTCAAAACGATTTTACCAGATCTCAGCAGGCAGTCTGTTTAAAGCAAAAGCGGCGAAGCCGACCTGGCTATTAAGCTTTACGCGTGTCTCCGAAAATGATTATATTGGAAACAGCCAAACGCTCTGCATGGGATGCAGGGCTAAGCTGAGGGGGAAATGTATGAGCCGTCTGCTGATTAAAAATGCCGCTGAGATCATTACCTGTGATGCGCAGGACCGGGTCCTTGAACAAGCCAACCTGCAGAGGCGTTGCAGCAGTGGTGATCTCACTTATACCAATTATTGTGATATATTTTATGTTTTCATCGCAGCTAATAGAAGGCCTGTCTAGTGGGGCTGTCAAGGGCTGAAACAAATTTTTTCAAGGTGGTAGACAGATGAAAAATGAATTTTTCAACGCCCCTCAAACAAGGGCTCCTAAGATCCGTTGGTGGTTACCCGGCGCAGCGGTTACTTCAGGAGAACTGCGGCAGGAGGTCCAGATGATGAAGGCCGGAGGCTTCAGCGGAGCGGAGATCTGTCCCTTCATGCCAGGCTATGTCTCGGATCGGATAGATTGGGGAAGCAAGGCCTGGTATCAGACCCTGAAGACAATTTTGCACTCAGCCCGTGATAACTGTTTTACGATTGACCTGACCCTGACACCGGGATGGCCGTTAGCTTTGCCGACCATTAATAATGTTGACGACCCGCAGTCCGGCGCGTTACTGGAACTGGATGGCGCCTGGCAAGACGGTATAAGCCAGGAACATCCTTTTACGGCGCCACTACCTGAGAGTGTTGAAGCAAAGCAGGATGCCAGTCGGGCCGGCGGCCAGGTGACCCTGTTGGCCGTGACCACCGCCCGTTATGTGGATAAGGAGCAACATATCTTAGCTCTGTCCTCCGCCCGGCGTTTGCCTCTGCCGCAGGAGAACTCAACCGGCAGTTCTGCGGACAAAGCTACCGGTTCAACACCGGTCTATTCTTTCTGTCCAGACCAGGCGGGAGAATACGTGCTCTTCGCCTGGTATGTGCATGCAGCCGGCGAACAGACCTATGGCTATAACCAGGTAGATCATTTTGGTCTGGCAGGTACCCGGAAATTGATTGACTACTATGAAACCCAGGTCTTTCCGGCTCTGGATCTAAACTCCAGCCCGGACCTGGAAGATCTGTTCATCGACTCGCTGGAATTTCACTCGCATCTGGACTACACCCCACGGATGTTTGAAATTTTTGCTGCGCAGCACCATTTTGACTTTATTCCTTACCTGCCGTCAGTCTATGATCAGGACTGCCCCGGCGGTTGCGAAGGCCGTCCTGCTCCGGATTTTCAATTTGACCAGGATCATCAGGCCATCCAGAACACCTATTATGAGTTCCTGACTGATTTGTATATCCAGAACCACCTTGAACCGCTGATGAAGCTGTGCCAACGCCATGGGCTGGCATTGCGCTATCAGACAGCCTATGGCAAAGTGCTGGAACTTGCCCGAACCGCTGCCTGCGTATCCATCCCGGAGACAGAGACACTCTACGGTGATGATATCCTGGATTTTTACCGGGTGCAGTCAGGGCCAGTCCATCTGGCACATCAGCCTGTATATTCTATTGAGGCAGCCGCCGAATGGAACGGCAGGGATCACGCCGGAGTGAATTCCGGTAATTACCAGCAGACCTTTGACAACATGCTCTGGCATACCCAGCGGGCTTTTGCGGCTTATGTCAATCAGATTGTGTTCCATGGCTATGCCTACCGTGGTCAGACCGCAACCGGGACCCTGCCCGGACTTGCCTGGCCGGGCTTTGACGCATTTGGAGCGGACGGGCCTTCTAATACCTGGGGCGAACGGCAGCCCAACTGGTCCGCCATGCCCCGATTGACCAGCTTCCTGGCCCGCAATCAGTGGGTTTTGCAGCAAGGCGAGGCCAAAGTTGACCTGGCTGTTTACAGACATAGCTATCATGAAACGATTGATTTTAATGGCACTCAGCGCCTGTTTGTGGCTGACCGCCTGGAAGCCAGAGGTTATAATTACGAGTTTATCGGACCTGCCGCGCTGCGCGATGCAAAGCTTTCCGGCGATGGCACCAGACTTTTTCCGGACGGTCCGGCCTATAAGGCGCTGGTTATAAACAATACAGATTGCCTGCCGGCTGACAGCGTAACGAAGCTGCAGGAGCTTGCCCGCCAAGGCTTTCCCATCATTTTTTGGCGGCAAATCCCGCGCCGGCGCGCCTTTTATGAGGATCCGGACATCACAGCCGCCTTGACCGACCTGCTGAGTCAGCCATCTGTCTGCTTTTGCGCGGACGAAGCGGCGCTGATCCAATATATCAGCCAGCTGGGCCTTAGGCCGGAGGTGGCCTATGCGCAGCCCGCTTCTTTTTGGGCAGTTCACCGCGATGCCGGCTCGGTGGATTACTACTATCTCTACAATCATGCTGGTGCCCAAAGCTATCTTGAATTGAAAGCACAGGAACTGGCAGCGCAGGCGACAGGAACGGCCGGAGATCCGCTTGCCGGTCAACAGCTCAGCACTCGCACGATCACGCTTTCAGGTGATAAGCGAGGCAAACCTTATGAACTGGACGCCTGGACCGGAACGGTTCGCCCCTTGCCATATCGCCTGGATCCTGCCGGCAGACTTGAGCTGACCCTCAGTCTGAAAGCCAATGACAGCATATTGATTGCTGTGCTGACAGAGCATTCAACAGAATCGGATCTGCCATTCGGCGATTGCCTGGTCAGCCGGGACGGCAGCCAAGCGTTCCCGGCAGAAGCGTTAACGAAGCAGTCTGCTTGGTTGCGGCATGAATCGATTCTGCTGCCAGCCTGGACCCTTGATCTGGAAACCTGGGCAAAAGGAAGCGATGCTCTGGAAATCAGGAAGGCCAGGGCGCATTTTGCCGTAAGTGAGCCTTGTTTCTGGACCCGTTTCAAGGAAGGACAGGGACAGGCGGGGATCGGGACTTATCGTACCGCGTTTGAACTAACGCCGGTGAAGGCTTCGCATTACTGGCTGGAGCTGCGGGGCGAAGTTCGGGATGCACTCATCCTATACGTGAATGAACAGCCGGTAGCGCTTAACCAGGTCTGCCGGCTGGTTGATGTGACGCAGTATCTTTGTCAGGGGCGCAATGTCATAACCTGTCAGGTCAGTTCTACCTTATTGAATGCGGTGATCAACTGTCGCCTGGATGCGGCGGATCCACGCGGCCGGGATCCCCGTGCTTATGAGGATTTTGGTATGGAGGGACCAGTCTGCTTACATCGGGTTTGGTCTGAAAACCAGGCTGCAGTTAACTTTATGCCACTGGCCATGCATGCTCTGCTGCCAATCCTGGCTAACTGACGCTCAGGAATCAGGTCCTTGCTTACTGACTCTGGACGACTCCCCGCAAAGGCCAGCCTGGGTTGAGATAAACCGCAATTCAAGCCATCTCTGAGTTGCTTTCCGCACTCCCCATTCAGGTGAAGGGGGAGTGCTCTGAGTAAGCCTGGCATCCGAGAGACCAATCATACAGCTGTTCATGCAGTCTTGACGATGGATATGGCGGCTCCAGGCTGTTTGGAGCTTAGATAACGGGTGGTTTGGGTCACTTTTGACCGGCTTATTCGTTCATGATATTCTGCCGTCAAATAGTCTCTGCAGTAGCGGTCATCAGTGAACGCCGGCTGAAGAGGCTGAGATCTTGTCATACTTATGGTAGAGTGTGACGACCGTCAACCATAGTGGAACCGGATAGGGGGAAGCAGCCATGAGGCATCAGGGAACCGTCACGCTTGAGACCAGGCATCTTTGGCTTCGCCGTTTTGAGCCGCTGGATGCAGCCGCAATGTACAAAAACTGGGCGAGTAACCCGGCCGTTACGCAATACCTGACCTGGCCAACCCATGCGGAGGTTTCAGTATCTCAATCGGTGCTTGATTTGTGGTGCTCGCTTTATGCAAAGCCGGACTACTACAACTGGGCCATTGTCCTCAAAACCATAGAGGAACCGATTGGCAGTATTGCGGCGGTTGACCAAAATGAGGCTATGGACCTGGTCCATATGGGTTATGCGCTGGGTGAGCCCTGGTGGCGTCAGGGCCTCATGACGGAGGCCCTGGGAGAAGTGATACGCTTTTTCTTCACAGCGGTGGGCGTCAGGCGGATTGAAGCTCGCCATGATACGCGTAATCCCAATTCCGGTAAGGTGATGCAAAAATGCGGATTGCGGTATGAGGGGACGCACAGGCAAAGCGACCGGAATAATCAGGGGATTTGCGACACCGCGTGGTATGCGATGCTGGCTGATGACTATGAGGCTTTGCCATAAAGAAGCGCCGCTGGCGGTGCCTGCCTGCCCGCAGCGTTCGCGACAGCAGCCGCGATTTGCTGCTCCCGTGGCAGAAAGTACAGTTTGTAAATATTTTGTTATATACGCTGCCTGGCTGCTTGGCTATAGTCGGTTACAGTTACCTGCTGCAAGGCTTGAAAGAGAGGCTACACATGACCGACTACTGTACTTCTGTCCGCATAGATGACCATATTCGCCTGGACTTATTTACGCCCGGCATGTTCCGGGTCAGGCAATCTCAAATCCAGCCGGATCCATTCCCTGACAGGTATGAGATCCCCTTCGCGGTCGGCCACACTGAAAACTGGGATGCCGTAGCTTGTACGGTTGATCGCCGGACAGACAGCACCATGGTTCAGATCCGCACCTTGGCTCTGGCTATTTATTGCCGGCTGGATACTGCCAGCTTTATAGTGGAAGATCTCTGCGGCCGCCGCTTGTATCCGGAAGCTGCCCCTCAATTTGGGATGTTTGTCAATCACTGTATCGTCTTTGACAGCGCCAGCTTCCATCAGGAACCCACCCATTGCTCACGCTATTCGCACTGGTTCTACAACCCTGAAACGGGACTCTATGATATCAATCTGGGGCAGGATCTGCTGCTGGAGACCTTTTTTATCTGGTCTGCCACCTACCAGGGCGCCTATCAGCTTTTCAACTGCCTGGTGGGAGCAGAGCCATTGCTGCCATATAAAGGCTACGGCTATTACCAGACCCAGCATCTGGCGGCACAGGGATCGCAGACCCTGCTGCTGGAGACCGCTCGGCAGCTGCGGAAACGGCAGATCCCCTGTGACACCCTGATTGTTGATTACGAATGGGGAGACGGGGCCACAGACCAGCAAGAACGCCCCTGGGGCAGCCGCCTTAATTGGTCCAGTGAGTATACCCACCCGCTGTCGCCGGCTGAGCTGCTGAAAGAGCTGCGGGCCTTGCATTATGATGTTATCCTGATTCACCACAGCATTCCGGATTATGCAGACCGGGCGGATGAGGACTGGGTCTGCGCGACTTATCCAGCCCGGCAGTGGTGGGAACACCTGCATCAGCTGTTGGATCAGGGTGTAGCGGGAACCTGGCAGGATACCCGGCAGGCGGATATCACCAATGCCAGAATTTATACCGGTATGCAGCAGTATCTGGGCCGGCGTCCGCTCATGCTGAATAATTATGACCTTTACCGGGATTCCTGCTGGACAAAAGATTGTGTGATGACGCCGGTAAAACAACGGATCGGCTGCCGCCGCACTCCCTTTTATTGGACCGGAGATATGGCTGCTCAGACCTGGCAGGACTTGTCGTTCCAGATCCGCGGGATCACTAATGAGCAAGGCGCGCTCAAGGGCGTATCCTATATCACGAACGACTGCATGAGACCGGGCGGCCGGGAACTGGCGGTTCGGTCAGCGCAGTTTCTCTGCTTTAATTCAGTGCTGCGCTCCCACAATCAAAAACCCTGGGAAAGCGCCTGCTCAGCCCAGGGACTGGCCCAGCGGATGGCGATTGATCAAGCCGGGGCTCCTGAGCCGGGCGCGGCTGCATTGCTGGATCCGGCCGAGCTCCTGGGCCTGAAAACGCCGGATGCTGAGCAGGAAGCGCTGCTGCGCCGCTTCATCCAGCTGCGCTATCGGTATATGCCCTATATCTACACCACCGCCCGGGAAACCTATGACAGCGGCCTGCCCCTGACCCGGCCGCTCATGCTGTCCTTTGAGACGGATCCCAACTGCTCTTTGAACCAGTATCCGCTGCAATATATGTTTGGGCCGGCTTTCCTGGTTTGCCCGGTTTGTTCAGACGCCGCTACCCAGACCATCTATTTGCCTGCTGGCAGCGATTGGATTGATTTTTGGACGGGCGCGTCCCTGACCGGGGGCCAGACCGTCACGGTTCCCTTGGGTGAGCTAAGCCGGCTGCCGCTCTATGTCCGATCTGGCGCCATTATCCCGCTGCGGCAGGACTGCCTTTACCTGGAGCCTGAATCTGACTGGCTGGGCTTGCAGATCTGGGGCCGGGGGAGCGCGACCTATCGCCTTTATGAGGATGACGGCGTGTCGCTGGCATATCAACAGAGCGGTTTTGCCTTTACGACAATCAATTCTGAGGTTACTGCGGAGGAACTTTATCTGAAAATCTGGCCCCGGCAGGGCAGCTTTGAGGGGGCTGGCCGTACCCGGCAGCTACAGCTGAGCTGGCCGGGTATAACTGATCCGGTCCGGCTGCTCACACCTCAAGGCAGGGAGACCGGGCTGTGCTGCAGTTACCAGCCGGAATTGACCGTCAGCCTGACTGTCCCTTGTCATGAGGCAGTTGAACTGCGCTTCCGTTGCCATCAGTCTGAGCTATCGTGACGCAGGGTCTGCTCCTGGCGCGCCGGCTCGCAGACAGGCTTGCCGGTAATGATTAGGGGTTACATCGCAGGCTTTTTTAAAGACCTTATTAAAATAGGAGGCGCTGGAAAAACCAGTAGCAGCAGCAATGGCCGCTACCGACAGCTTGCTTTTGGCGAGCAACGCTTTGGCCTTGTCCAGGCGGACTGCCTGAATCTGATCCAGCAAGGTCTGGCCGGTGTACTGCTTGTACAATCGGCATAGGTAGGACACAGATATGCCGACTCGATCAGCCAGCAGATCAACCGATAAGGCCGCATTGGCGTATTCTGCGTGAATCAGTTTATCTACCTTATCAATCAGCAGGCTGTACTTGCTGTCAATCTGCTGCTGGATCCGCCGGCAGATCAGGCTGGTCGTCTGTATAAAATACTGCTGGACCTGACTGACCGTACCGGTGTTCAGCGGCAATTGAAAGTCTATATCCAGCCGCTTAGCGCGTAAGACACTTTTTACAGCCAAGGTGAGACGAGTCAGAGCAATAGAGGTGCAGATCAGGGGGTAGTCGGCCAACCCGCTCAGGATCTGTTCAAAGACCAGGCTGGCATCGGCGGCGCGGGCGGAGTTCAACGCCTCGATCAGTTTCTTTTCCAGTTTATCCGGATAGACGTAATCCGCCACGGTTTGGGCGGCCGTGGTATCCGTAAACAGGATACAGCCATCCCCGCTGAAAAAATGCTTTTCCAGGCAAAGCTGGCAGTCCTGATAGAGCTGCGCAATCTGGGCCAGGGTTGCCAGCTCAGAAACAGCTGCGCTCAGGCTCAGCTGACAGGCTTGGCGCACTGCCTGCTGCAGTGCGGCTAACCTGACCTGAACGGCGTTTTTCCAGGCGCTTTCCTGGCTGGTGGTAGCCGGTATGATCAGGAGCAGCGCCAGCTGGCCCTGCTCCAGGCTGCAGCCTTCGGTCTGATAATCCAGGATAAATTCATTCTGGGCCATTTGTAATATGCTGTCTTTGAGCGCGTTTTGTTCAGCCACGCTGATCTCAGCGCAGGCAGAACTGAATTGATCCAATTGCAGCAAAACAAGACAGAGTTGATCTTCATAAGCCAGCTGGATTTGATAGCGACTGCAGTTTACGCTCAGATATTCTTTGGTGTTCATGACCTTGCCCAGAACGACATCATGCAAAAAGATCTGCCTCATGACCTGCTGAGCCGACTGCAGCTTATTTTTGTCCTTGCTCCAGTCAGCCAGGATGGCTGAAATCGGACGGTAAATTTTGCCGGAAACAAAATAGGCCATCACGAGCAAAAGAAGAAAAATCAACCCATCTGACAAGAGCGTGATCAGTTTCAGCTGTTTCAGTTTGGCTCCGATGACGGACCAGGGCAAAAGACTGATAAAGGTCCAGCCAAAGCGGTTATCTTTATCATAAGAAAGCAGATAAGTGGTGCCGTCCAGCTGCGTGGTGAAAAAACCATGATCTGCTGCAGTCTGGCGGAGCTGGCTGGACCAGAGCTGGTTCAGGCTATCCGTGGATATGAGCTCCGACTGCAGGAGGGTCATGGCCTGACCGGACTGATCCATGGCAAGGACCGTGGTACTGCTGTCCGGCTGCAGCTCCGCCGCACTGAAAATCTGATCATAGTAAAAATTCACCAGGATAAAGTTTTTGACCTCTGATTTACTGTAGCTGTCATAGGCCAGGTAGGTGTAGCAATAGGCGGGCTGAGCAGCGGTTGCATCGATAACCCGGAAAATCGGCAGATAGGGCTTGTTTGCAACCAGCTGGTCCATCAGTCTGACCGCTGTTTGATCAGGAAAATCCGCTTTGGTCTGGGAAAAGTTATCCCAGATGCTACTGATAGAAGAGGTATCTGATTCCACATAAAGCGTATCATTGCCGCTGTTGTAGAGATAGATGGATTGGATGGCGGCATGGGAGAGCTTATACTGGGTGAGCTGAGTAAAAACCTGGTTCAGGTCATAAATATCATTCTCTTTCTGATTCAGCAGTCGCTTAACCAGATAATCACTGTTAATCCGGCTGGTCAAGGTGGCGGCGTTATCCAGGGCTGATTCAACCTGGGAGCTGAGATATTGATTAGACAGCGCGCTGCTGTTAATCAGTTCCTGCTGTAAACGCTTATTAAAGCGATAATAGAGCAGGGCAGACGCTAAAAAGATGGATACCGCAATCGCGCCGGCCCCAAAAAGCAGGATAATTAAAAAGATGCGGCTTTTATGTCCTGTACTGTGAGTCAACGCCATAATTGTCTCCGTTAGTCTATAAAATAAATGTATATTTGTTGTTTTGCCCAGTTCAGATCGCCTAAAATATAACACGAGTTAAGCGAGCGGAAATGTCAATTTTTGATATTAGCTTGGATGAGCAATTTATACAATCCCTTTTTAAGCAGATATTGCAGGATAAGCAGATCTTTCTATTTACGTAAGCCAGGCGGCCTCCCTATAGTTAAATGGCTCGGTACCCCTCCCGGACGGATGGGTGCCGGCCCATACTGACTGCCTTAGAAACAGAGGTTTGCTCATGAAAAAGATCGGCTTCTTTCAGGAATTGCGCAGAAATTGGATTTTGTTCCTGATGCTCCTGCCTACCCTGGCGTTTTTTATCATTAACTGCTACCTGCCCATGTTCGGCATCTATTATGCCTTTACTCGCTTTACCTTTGGCAAGGGCTTGTTTGGCGGCCAGTTTGTTGGTTTTGATAATTTTGCGTATCTTTTTAAATCCAATACAGTCTGGCGCTTAACAGCCAATACGCTGGCCTATAACTTTGTTTTTATTGTCGTGGGTAATTTCCTGCAGATTCTGGTTGCGGTGCTCTTAAGTCTGATGACCGGCAAATGGTACCGCAAAATATCGCAGTCGGTGATGCTGCTGCCCTACTTTGTGTCCTATGTAGTAGTGGGTACCTTGGCTTATAACTTCTTCAATTATGATTACGGCATGCTGAATACCCTGCTGAAAAGCTGGCAGCTTAATCCGGTTGACCTGTACAGCAATACCACAGCCTTTCCCTTTGTGATTGTCTTTTTTCAGGTCTGGAAGGGTTTGGGCTATGGGACGATTATTTATCTGGCTGCCATTCTGGGGATTGACACGGACCTGTACGAAGCCTCCAGCCTGGATGGGGCCAATATATTCCAGCAGATCCGGCACATCACCCTGCCGCTGTTAAAACCAACCTTTATTATTCTCTTCTTATACTCGATCGGCAGCATCCTGAAAGGGCAGTTTGAACTGTTCTATCAGCTGGTGGGTATGAACGGCAATCTCTATGCCACCACGGATATCCTGGATACTTATGTTTACCGGGCCTTGGTGGGCGGTTCCAACTTTGGTATGGGTACGGCCGCAGGCGTCTATCAGTCCGTCTTCGGCTTTATCCTGATTGTCGTGGTCAATTGGTTTATTAAGCGCAGACATCCTGAATACGCGCTGTTTTGAGCAGAACAGCAGAGAGGAGCATTCCATGCGTAAAAACAGATCCTATACTTTATTTAATATCCTGGCCTACCTGATCACCGGTATTGCGGCCCTGCTTTGCTTCCTGCCTTTCCTGTCCGTCCTTTCCGGTTCCTTTACTGACAATGAAGCGATTGTCACACAAGGCTATCACCTGTTCCCCAGCAAGTTTTCCATCGCGGCCTATCGCGCGATCTTCAGTTTCCCTGAGGATGTTCTGAACGCGTACCGGGTGACCTTGGTCAATACGGTGACAGGGACGATCATCGGGCTGTTCTTGATTGCCATGACCGGCTATGTCCTGGCTCAGAAAAGCTTTAAATACCGTAACGCCATTGCGTTCATGATTTACTTTACGTCCATCTTTGGAGGCGGCCTGATTCCCTGGTACATTGTTTACACCAGGTTGCTGCATCTGAAGGATTCACTGCTGGTGCTGTGTATTCCTGGTCTGATGTCGCCGTTCCTGATTATCCTCATGCGGACCTTTATGCTCAGTAATATCCCGGACGCCCTTCAGGAGTCTGCCCGGGTGGATGGTGCCGGTCCCTTTGAAATATTCATGCGGATTGCTCTGCCCATCTGCAAACCGGCTCTGGCGACGATCGGCCTGTTTTTAGCTATCGGCTACTGGAATGACTGGTACCTGTCTTCTTTGTTCATCACTTCGCCGGATAAATATGAACTGCAGTATTACCTCTACAACATGATCAGTGGCGCCAAGTCACTGTCAGAGCTGTCCGCGGCTTCTGGCGTCTCGGTATCGGCGGCAAGTATGCCGACCGAATCAGTCAAACTGGCCATGGCAGTGCTGGCGACTGGCCCGGTGGTGCTGTTTTATCCGTTTGCTCAGAAGTATTTTGTCCAGGGCATCACCGTGGGTGCCGTAAAAGGTTAATCAATTGGTGTACTCATTACTGTTCCCAACAGTAATATAAGTATAAGAAAACGGAGGAGATTATTATGAAACAAGCTAAGCCTACCGGTCACAGCAGATCCTTCCCCAAATCGGTCTGTCTGCTGACTACGACTGCGCTGCTGGCGGCATCTTTGCTGGGGTGCTCAGGCGCGACGGGTACAACCACGGCCGCAACCACATCTGCCGCTACTGGTGAGGAGAGCCAAAGCGGCAGTACCGCTGCCTCAGTTGACCTGTCCAAATCCGTACAGCTGCAGTTTTACATGCTGGGTGACGCCCCCAAAGATATGGACGCGGTCTCAGAGAAAATCAATGAACTGGCCCAACATGATCTGAATTGTACGGTGAAATTTAACTTCACGACCTGGACCGACTGGCAGGAAAAATATAACACCATCCTTGCCTCAGGCGAACCGGTGGACCTGATGTATACCGCGCCCTGGGCCAGCTACGGCGTATATGCCAAAAAGGGCGCCTTCATGGCCCTCAATGATTTGCTGCCTGCCTATGCCCCGGAGCTATATGCGCATGTTTCAGAAAGCGACTGGGAGCAGAGCAAGACTGACGGCAATATTTACACCATTCCGTCTACTTATAAAGAATACTTCAGCAGCGGTCTGATCTACCGAGAAGATCTGCGGGCCGCCTATAATCTGCCGGTTCCCGATACCTTTGAAAATATCCAGGCGTATATGCAGGGAATTAAGGATAATCTGCCCTCCCAGATGGTCACCAACGATCAGGGCTCCTATTATCTGGCCTTTAAGGAAGCCGAGCAGCTGACGGATTACGGTATGGCCTATGATTACTACAATCCTTCAGAGGTATCGACTTACTGGGGCAGTGATCAGTTTATTGCCGATATGACGGACATCAAGAGCTGGGCTGACAGCGGTTTCTGGTCCAAGAGTATCTTGTCTGACAAAACGGATACCATGAATGATTTTTACAGCGGTAAGATTGTCATCACCTCTTCTGGTATCAACCCGCAAAAATATATAACAGCCAAAATGACGATCGCACAGAACCATCCGGACTGGGAAGTCGGTTATGTCATGGGACCGGAAGGGATAGACTACGCGGCCTATACCAATCATCCGCTGAACAATGGCTACGCGATTCCGGTTTCCTCTGAGAATCCGGAGCGGGCGCTGATGTTCTATGAAAAAATGGTCCTGGATCAGACCTATAATCAGCTGACTGAATATGGCATAGAGGGAACAGATTATACGGTTGAGGACGGCATTTATCAGCAGGTCGGCGATGGCTTTGGCTATGAGGGCATGAATGGCTGGGCCTGGAGAAATCCTGATTATATGCTGAAAACCGAGAGTACCGATCAGCTCAATGAGATCTTTGATCAGCTGAATCAGGTTATTGAAACCCATCCGGCCAAGTATAGCGCCAAGATTACAGACGGCTTTTTTGAAGATACCACAGATTATGAAAATGAACTGGCCGCAGTCAATAACGTGGTGTCACAGTATCTGAATCCGCTCCTTTACGGCGAAGTTGAGGATGTTCAGGCTGCTACGCAGACCTTTTTGGAAAAGGCTGAGGAAGCCGGTCTTGAAAAAGTACAGTCAGGCTGGACCGAGCAGTGGAAGGCTTACTGCGCACAGAATGACTATTGATGCAGGACTGACGGAGGCGGATTAGTATGAGCCGGGAGATACCTGGCCATCAGGCATGAGGTTTAAGCCTTAATTGGTGAAACAAAGGAGCAGTCATATCCGGTTTAGCTGGTTTGACGGCTCCTTTGCTATTTGAGGAGCTGCTGCAGTCCTTTACTCATGGCAGGGATCGGATATCCAGGTGGATTAGCTATATTGGTCTCTTTTTTACCTGCAGAGCTTGCCGCAGCCAGATATAGTCAGGAAAGATCTGTAAGAAGCTCAGCGGATGCTGTACCTCAAATCGATTCAGCGTGATGATCGGGATCGTTTAGCCAGCCGTATCATTTCCAATAGACGCGAAGATTTTTATAAAGATCAAGCGGTACTTTGTTAGTTTACCTGATTTTAGGACGTATAATAATTACTGTGTTAACTGTTAAGATCTTGAGATATCAAGGAGCTTTGCTGTGATGAACGAGTATATCTGGCAACTATACTTAAAAGCTGAGGGACAACAGGTCGTTGACCAATTTGAGCATCTGGTGTCTTCACCTGATTGGACGGATTATCCCACATGGTTGACCAATTTGATCCGCTCGTACTGTCCCAGTGAATCTGTATTGGAGGAACTAAACGTTGAATTATCAGTACTTAGTGATCCCGACTTTCCTGATTTTTTGACACAGATTCGCCAGGAACAAAGCAGGATGCAGGAGCCGGCTGATGAAGCGGCTGCAGAAGAGCTGATCAATCTGGAGATGAATCAATTATATCAAGACTATCTGGACCAGAACAGCCAGTCTAAACAATATGCTTTTGAGGCATTTTCAGAATATATGGTGCTGGAAACGACCATGCTGGCCCTGAAGCACCCTCAGCTATTTATTCCATATTATTTCCGCTTTAATTATGATTTGTTCAGCGACATCACCCAGGCTTTTGGGATTGAGCTGCCAGTCTTGCCAGCAAAGAAGGATTACGAAGGCCGATTTTTCTTATATCCCCAGATCTGCCTGGCATTGTATAAATTCCGGAAAGCAGCCCAGCTTACCCCCTGTGAGCTCTGGGCATTTTTGTATGATTATGCCCCAAGATATCTTGGCCACAAACGTCAATATTTGCTTCAGGAATTACCGGAAGCCCAAAGTGCGTATTTTATTGGCTCTGCTCCGAATGACATTTTCTTATCCGATGACCCAGACTATATTGCCCCCTGGCAGTGCAGCCCTGACACCAAGGCAGGGGATTGGATTGTGATGTACATGAAGTCTCCGGTCAGTGCGGTAAATGCTGTCTGGCGGAGTGTTTCAACCGGCTTTATTGATCCCTTTTTCTATTATTACCGCTGCTGTTATATTTCAAAGCATAAGTATATAAAGGCGGTTGCTTTGGATACACTGAAGCATGATCCAGTATTGAGCGCAATGACCATTGTCCGAAAGAATATGCAAGGTGTAAACGGCGTGGAGTTGCAGCCCTCGCAGTTCAATTATCTTATGAGGTTAGCAGAACAGCCGGAGACGCAATTGTCTGCAGTTTGTGAAACCCTGAACGGGCCATTTAAACAGGAAAAGGATGTAGAAAAATTACGTATACGGCCACTGCTGGAAAGACTTGGGTATTCTGAGTCAGACTACAAGCAACAGCTTTGTTTGATTCTGGGTAACCATCAATCTACCTTAATCCCGGACTTTGTTTTGAGACCGGTGATTGATCCGGAGCATTATCACGCGTTCGCAGTAGTTGAGGCGAAGTTAAAAATCAGGACACAACAACAGTTAACTGACGCCCAAAGGCAAGTCCGAGGCTACGCAAAACTGTTGAACGCCCAATACGCCGTTGTAGCTGACGAGGATCAGCTATGGCTGATGGCGTCAGCTGACGACTATAGCGACAGCCAGCAAAACTGGTCCTGGGGTGAATTGGCTCATAATGCAGATGCGTATAGTCAGCTGAGGCGTTGTCTGGGCTATGAGCGTTAATTCATATAACCAAGCAGCCTTGGGGAGGCAGGCATTTGGCCTGGGGATCTGTTTGTTAAAGTTAGAACCAATGCTGGTAAGGTTAATAGATTGGAAGCTCGTTTGGTTTGCTGGGCCTTTTAACTTGGTCAGCTTAAGCGAGGAATGAATTAAGACCTCAGACCAAGCAACTGTTATTATCCTGACTTTGACAGTTTTGAAAAGGTAAAAGTCCTGTAATGGCCTATTTATGGTCATCACAGGACTTTTAGCAGCGAGCGGCTATGTAGTAATTTTTATGGTTTCTTGGTCTGAGCGATGAGTTTATTCATCTCCTTCAAGGTCAAAGCCTGGTAGTCCGTACGGAACCCCGCCTGTTTGTGTAAGGCGTCAGTCAGGTCATTGCGGGTATAAAGCGGGACATAACCTTGTCCTTCCAGACGGTAAAAGTCCATCTGTCGCAGCTGTTCCATGAGTTGTGAACCACAAACCGAGTCCGTTTCTGAAACGGCTGCCACCCGGTATTCGAGCTGGCGGTAAATCAGGAGGGCCATAAAACAGGTCAGGAAGTGAGCCGCCAGCCGGTTGTCCCGGCTCAGATAAGCGGGCCTGGCTTTGAACTCAGACTTCAGGATCCGGAAACACTGCTCAATCTGCCACCGCCCCTGGTTAATCCGGACAATCTGTTCCGGATCCCCCTCCAGGTCAGTGACTACCGCAGAAAATCCGTCATACCGTGCTTCTTACTCAGCTACCGCCGGATCAAAGCGAACCCGCTTTTGGGCGGCCAGTTCTCCGTCAGGTGTATCTGATGTTGCTGCTGGTTCTTGGCAAAAAAACCTAACCGGCTTATTTTGCACCGCTTCAGCTTTTCCCCTTTTTAAAACGGTCAAACTCCCGGATTCCGCAGCTGCTGAGGGCTTCAACGGCTTGAGTTCTAGCATTTAGTGTTATATTGATGAAAGATAACCAGTACCATCCTGCTTAGCTTATAAAATCTGTGAAACCCTGCCGGCAACCGACTAAATAACAGCTGACCTAGAGCCGGCAGAGAACAAATATGAAGACAGACACGCGTTATGATTGGGAGGAAAAGATGGCACTACAAGAAATCTGGGGAAGAAATACGGCGATTTTGGATCCTGAACTTTTGCGCAGAGAACAAGCCAATTACCAGTATATGATGAAGCTAAGCACTGCTAATCTGTTGCTGAATTATCAACTTGAAGCCGGCCGGACCTCATTTATGGATTATCCTGAGGATCTGCATGGCGGCTGGGAATCGGTTGGCTGCCAACTGCGGGGTCACTTCCTGGGACACTGGCTGTCAGCCGCAGCCATGCATTATTATGAGACCGGTGATCAGGAGATGAAAGGCAAGGCTGACACCATCATTGATGAACTCTATCTTTGTCAACAGGATAATGGGCACGGTTGGGTTGGCCCGATACCAGAAAAATATCTGGACTGGATTGCCGTCGGTAAACCGGTCTGGGCACCACAATATACTCTGCATAAAATCCTGATGGGCCTGGTAGACATGTACCTATACGCCGCAAATACCAAAGCGTTGACCATAGCTGAAGGCCTGGCGGATTGGTTTTATGCCTACAGTGGCCGCTATACTAAAGCTGAGTTTGCTAAAATTCTGGATGTGGAAACTGGCGGCATGCTGGAGATTTGGGCCCGGCTTTATCAAATTACTCATAAGGACAAATACCATATATTGATGGACCGCTATTACCGTTCATCACTCTTTGATGCCCTTTTGGCAGGTAAAGATCCCCTGACGAATATGCATGCCAACACCACCATTCCTGAGGTTCTGGGCTGTGCAGCCGCTTTTGAGGCGACCGGTGATCCCAAATGGCAAGAGATCGTAACTGCCTACTGGACCTGTGCGGTCGACGACCGAGGTTGCTTTGTGACCGGTGGACAGACCAGCGGAGAAATCTGGACGCCTAAGCAGAAATTGTCTCAAAGATTAGGAGACAAAAATCAGGAGCACTGTACTGTTTACAACATGCTGCGGTTAGCAAACTACCTGTTCCGTCAGACCAAAAATCCGCTGTACCTGGACTACTATGAAAAAAATCTATATAACGGCATCATGGCGCAGGCTTATTGGAAGAGCAGTGTTGTAAACGGCTCTGAGCAGGGCCCCAGCACTGGCCTGCTCACTTACTTTTTACCACTGGGTCCCGGCAGCAGAAAAGGCTGGGCTAGTGAAACACATGATTTTTTCTGCTGCCACGGGACGTTAGTCCAGGCGAATGCCGCCTTTAATCGTGGCCTTTACTATATTGAAAACACTGATGTCTACGTAGCACAATATCTGGATTCTGAAACCAGTTTTGAAATAGCAGGTCAGCCGGTGCGCTTGCTGCAGAAGGAAGACCGGCAAACCGGCAGCTTTCATTTATCCAGTACTTCTGCTGGCCGTCAGACGATAACTGAATTGACCAGCCAGGTAGCTTCGCATCCAGAAAATCGAATTATTCATCTAGCTGTGCTGCCTGAAAAACCGGTTTTCATGACGCTGCATCTGCGCGTTCCGGATTGGGTGCAGGGTGACAGCCTGATTGAAGTGAATGGCGAAGCGCTGGGGGATCCCGTCCGTCCGGGTTCATGGGTCAGCATTTATCGGCTTTGGTCAGTCAATGATCATATTTATCTGCGCTTTAAACAGAGAATTATGCTGCATCCTTTACCGGATCTGCCCTCACTCGCGGCTTTCAGCTACGGCCCACTGGCGCTGGTTGGCCTGACCAATACGGAGGAAACCATATCCGTGGATCCAAAGCACCCTGAAGCCATCCTGATGCATCACAATGAACGCGAATGGGGCAACTGGAAAAACAGTTTTAAGACCGTCGGTCAGGACCATGCAATTTTGTTCAAACCTATCTCTGAGGTCGGCTATGAAACTTATACGGTATACTTCCGGATTAAGGCCAGAATATAAGCTGTCTGGTATACCCCGGGCGCGGGATTTGTTCTGGCTGCCTGAACTGTCTGCTCCCGGTCCCGTCCCTTAGCAGGATCAGACTTAGTTACTAGTAGAGGTTTAAGATATGGGGATATGTAATTCATGGGCAAATAAGTATGGCCGTCAATTAAGCGGCCAGTGCTGCACCACTGGCCACTGCCCCGAGGATTGGTCAGGTTATTGCTCAAAAACGGGAATTCAATCAGGCGACCGCCAACCTGCTGCGGGAGCAATTTATGGCTTTTGATGTAGAGACCACCGGCTAAAAGGCTGGTGTGGATCGGATTGTAGAACTAGGCGCGGTCAGATTTGCGAAGGGTCAGCCGCTGGATCCGTTGTCCACGCAGGGCCATCTTAATCAAGGCGGAAACCGTCTCATGGTGTTAAGCCGTGAGCTTTGATGTATAAACGATGAAAGCTGGTGAATATTATGTCAAAGCAGCTTATCTGCGCCGGTCACCTATGTGTGGATCTGACCCCCACCCTTTCTCAAACGGCCGCGGTTCCGGTCGCGGCTTTGCTGCAGCCGGGCCGGCTCACCCAGGTGGGACCAGTCAATATATCGCTGGGCGGTTCAGTGCCCAACACAGGACTGGCTCTGAAACGGCTGGGTAACTCCGTCCGCTTGATGGGCAAAATTGGCCAGGACGCTCTAGGTGAGCTGGCTATGAAACGGCTGGATCTCTATGACTCCGGACAGGACGTTATTTGTCAGTCAGGGGTCAGCACTTCCTATTCGATAGTCCTGGCCGTTCCGGGAACTGACCGTATATTCCTGCATCATCCAGGCGCCAATGACAGCTTCAGCTCAGGAGACATCGATTGGAGCAAAGTTACTACGGCCGCGCTCTTCCATTTTGGCTATCCACCCCTGATGCAAAGGATGTTTGCTGACCATGGCGAAGAACTCCTCCGCATCCTGCGCAGTGCCAGACTGCAGGGAGCCGCGACCTCACTTGATATGGCAGCAGTTGATCCGGATACGCCAGCTGGCCGGGCTGATTGGTACCGGATTTTAAAACGGACACTGCCCTATGTAGATTTCTTTTTACCCAGCGCAGAAGAACTGGCTTATATGCTGGATCCTGTGCTGTATGCTGCGTGGCAGGCCCGGGCAGGGGGAGGCGATGTCTGCGCGGTGCTGGATGTGGCCAATGAGATCAAGCCGCTGGCTGATCTTTGCCTCCAATTAGGCTGCAAATTGGTACTTGTCAAGTGTGGCGCTAAAGGTATGTATCTCACTACAGCCGCGCCAGAGCTTCTGGCTGAAATCAGTCCCCGAGCGGGTCTTAAGGTTGAGCAGTGGGGCAGCCGGCAGCTTTTTGAAGCCAGTTATGTACCGGATCGGATACTGTCGACCGCCGGAGCAGGGGATACCAGCATAGCAGCATTTCTGACCGCACTTTTAACCGGTTATGATCCGGTCTGGGCCTTGCATCTGGCAACCGCGACCGGTGCTGTCTGCATCACTGAACTGGATGCCCTCAGCGGTCTTAAGCCATTGCCGGAGCTCGCCCAGCGGATCAGGAGCGGGTGGACTAAACAGTCAATTTGAGCGGTGACAGTTTAAGCTTGTGTTGAAATGGTACCGGTTGGCCAGTCGTTTATGGCCTGAGCCGCAGTATTAGGTTGCATTACGTTCGCTGTAACCTTCACACTCCTGTTGCCTGACCTGACTGTCATACGAAAATGCTGACAAGGACAGATGCTGCTGGGCAGAACGCAGCGCATTTTGCTGATTGACTGGATGATCAGTTTGGCTTTCCTCTCCTATATGCTTGCTAAAAGAAATGCTGTCATGACTTTTGAAATAGAAGCATATGCCATTGCTGTTATGGACTTACTAGATCTGACAGACCGGGAGCAGATAGTTGCCTGGTGTTGTAAGAGCTGGACCAGGCAGCAGAAAGTTATTTTCCATACCCACCTGTGATAAGCTATTGGTCTGAGTGTAACTTTTTCAGCCGGACATCAGGTCCGGCCCTGGAAAACTGGCTAATTGGCGGGGATAAAATGAAACACAGATTAATCCGGCTCAAAAATACAATCATGTTTAAAAGCCTTTTTATGCTCATACTATTGAGCACGATCGTCCTGCTTGGTGTGGAACTGGTCAGCTTCTTGGTGATCCAGGTTTATGAAAAGGATACGGTGCAGATTTACCAGCAGTCACTTGACTATTATTCAGCCTATTGGGATCGGACGTTTTCTACGATCGATACTGCATTGCTGAATCTGGCTAACGCGGATTCCAGGGATAATAGTTATTGGCAAGTCTGTTACACTGAAAACCAGCTAACCCGGGAGACTGAAAAGACCATCCTGGCTGAACGCCTTTCAACAATCGCCCGAAATCAGGGAAACACGATCATAACTTTTGCGTATATACCGGATAGAGAGACCTTTATCAAGTCGCAAAATCAACTGGTAAATTATGACAAGCGCGCGGAGCTGATTGCACAGATTAAAGCCTATACAAAAACCTTGCCACTGATAAACAGTGAAACCTGGCAGGATATCAGCTATGATGGCGAGGAGTACTTTATTCACGCGTATGCGGTTGAAACAGGCTATGTCGGTGCGATTATCAATGTCAAGGCTATCTTTAGTGACCTGATGAGTGATAGTGATACAGTCAGCCTGATCAAATATGATTCTGATGATATGCGGGCAATTTACCAAACCGAAATCTATGACGCTGACACAACGGACACGGATCAGATTTTCAATCTGGACATGAGTAAAATACACGGTGACCTGAGCGTCTATGTTCAGACAGAACGGCTTTTGGGAAGCAGGACCTTATTTATCCTGCTTCCGCTGGGGACCTTGCTGGCCGGATTGGCACTCCTCGTCTGGAATATTTACTTCCAGATGAAGCATGTTCATAAGCCGATTAATCAGCTAAGCCAGGCAATGGAAACCTTCAGTTCCGGCGAATTGAGCGTACGCCTGCCAGAAGAAAAACTGGATCGGGGTATGCGGGTGCTGTTTTCATCTTTTAACGCCATGGCTGCTCAAATACAGCATCTGAAGATTGATGTGTATGAAGAAAAGATTGAAAGAGAAAAAATTGAAAGCAATTACCTGCGGGTCCAGATCCGCCCGCATTTTTATACCAATATCCTAAATCTTATCAGTGGCCTGGCGCAAATAAAAGATTATGCGTCGATCCAGCAACTGGCAGCGACCACAGCAGCCTATTTTAGATATCTTTTGGGGGAAAAGGGTAGTTTTGTACCCTTGAAAGAAGAGCTGCGCTGTGTTGAGAGTTATTTCCAGATTCAACAAATCCGCTATCAGGACATTTTGGAATATTCGCTTACGGTCATGCCAGGTTTGGAAAATCAGTTGATTCTGCCTATGGCGATACAGACCTTTGCTGAAAACTGTATCAAGCATAACATCACCCTGGTTCCGGTTTTGAGGATAGCTATTGAAATCTGTATTGATCAAAAACAGCTGAGAATTTCGATCCGAGATAATGGCAACGGTTTCCCGGCAGAAACACTTGAGAAAATACAGACTGGGGCCAAGCTGAGCGAGGATGGCGAACATATTGGCATTACGAATGTTCTACAGCGAATGCAGCTGTTTTACGGTAACGCAGCACACTTGAGTATCAGCAGCCAGAGAGGCATGAGCAATATTGAACTCAGTTTTCCCATCATTGAATAGGAGTGTCAGCGAATGAAAATTCTGTTTGTAGATGATGAGCAGATGTTGATCCAGATCATCAAACAGGCTCTGCCATGGCGGGCACTGGGGATTACAGATTTATTTACAGCCAGAAACAGCTATGAAGCCAAACGGATCATTCAGCAAGAAACCGTCCATCTGGCGGTTTGCGATATTGAAATGCCCCAGGAAAACGGACTTGACCTGATCAAGTGGATCCAGGGTCTGTATCCGGACATCGTTAATGTCATCCTGACCGGACACGCAGATTTTAATTATGCCCGCAGCGCCATATCCTTAGGGGTGTATCGCTATTTGCTCAAGCCGCTGTCTTTTGATGAACTGGAGTCAGTTATTTGGGATGTCAAGGATAAACTGGGTCTGGAAAAGGAAACGACTGCCCCTAATGCTTCTTTTACCCCCAGTGTGGTGGCGGATATCAATCAGCCGGCAATCCAGGTCGTGGTACAGTATCTGCACGATCATTTTGATGAGGTTATAACCAGAAATGACCTGGAAAAACTCGTTCACCTGAATCAGGATTACATTAACCGGGAATTCAAACAGACGACCGGTTATTCCTTGATGGAGTATATCCAGGCCTATCGCATCTACCTGGCCCAGCAGGAGCTGGAAACAAGTGATCAATCAGTTGCTGACATAAGCGGCAGGGTCGGCTATGAATCACCGGCTTACTTTACCAAAATCTTCAAAAAGAGAACTGGCATGACCCCGCAGGAATATCGCCATCATCGGCTGGATTAAGTCTGTTCCATTATATTATCAGTCTGAATCAATATATTATAACCAGGTGGCGTGTCAGATAATAAAGATGTAAAAATCAACAGGCGCCGTTGAAATTAAATAAGAGGAGCATGGTTAAATGAACAGATTCAAATTACTGAAGCAAACAGCCCTTGTTCTGTCAGCCACTATGTTGCTTGCCGGCTGCGCTTCTGGATCAGCTGAAAGCAGCCAAACAACCGCTACTGAAACCCAGACCTCGACGAAATCGGGATCCGGAACTGAAAGTAGCACCGAGCAGTCTGGAAGCAGCACCGCTCAAGACCAGGACGCAATTCTGAAAGATGGTCAAAAAGACACGCTGACGGTGGTTTTCCCAGGCGGTTCATCCTCTCCTGCGGACCTAGAAGCGGTGGAGGCTGGCCTCCAGAGTGTGGTAGACACAGTCATGGACGCAACCGTGAAACTGAATATACTGGAGTGGGGTGTCTTTTCAGACCAGCAAAAGCTGATGTTGTCTTCAGGCGAAGATATCGCTCTTATGTTTACCTATGACTCAAGTAAAAACTATGCCGCGTCCAGTCAGGTTCTGGATATAACTGATCTGGTCAACACATATGCATCAGATGCATTGACTACCTTAGGTAAGTACGCAGAAGCCTGCCAGATCAGTGGCCGGTATTATGGTCTGCCGACATTTCATGAATACACAAAAGACTCCGGCTTGGTCTGCAGAACAGATATTCTGGAAGCTTTGGGTGTGGACAGCAGCTCTATCACCTCCTGGGATGATATTGAAGCCTTGCTAGCCAAAGTTAAGGCTGCCTATCCGGACATGAATATATTGGCTCCGGTGGAATTGGAAGCAGGTGTACTGCCATACTATAACGAAGGCCTTTTTGATATCCTCACGGACGGGGTGGCGGTCCGGGTGGATGGTGATGGCTCAGAAGTGGTTGATTATTACGACACAGATGAGTTTATGGAGTTGGCCAAGGTGGCATATGACTGGAATCAAAAGGGCTACTTCATGCCTGACGCTACCACCGTCACAGATACCCGCCAGGACCTGCTGGCAGCAGGCAATACCTTTGGATATGTTGGACAAATTCATCCGGGTACTGCTACCCAGGAACTGAAAAACTCAGGCGTTGCGGTTACGACTATCCCTGTCGGACACAGAGCCCTGACAACTGGTAATGTGAACTTTGCGCAGTACATGGTTCCAACCAGCAGCAGTACACCGGAAAAAGCGGTTAAGCTCCTGGATCTGATGCTGACCAATGCGGATGTATCCAACCTGCTCATGTATGGTGTGGAAGGCAAGGATTATGTTGTTAAAGATGCTCAGACCAAGGTGGCCGGTTATCCGGACGGCGTGGATAGCAGCAGTGTCGGCTGGAACAATGAAACCTGGCTGGCCGGCAATGGCTCCTTGGCTTATGCGTGGGAATCTGATCCGGTAGATATTTGGCAGCAATATCAGACGTTTAACGACAGCGCTACGGTCTCACCGTTATACGGTTTCACGTTTGATACCAGCAATGTCAAGACAGAAATCACCGCCATTACCAATGTTATTTCAAAGTATAAAGCGGTGATCTGTTCCGGATATTCTGATCCGGAGAGCAGTGTTAAGCAAATGGTGGATGAACTCAATTCCGCTGGCATAGCCAACATCATAACTGAAGCTCAGGCTCAAATCAGTAACTGGAAAGCCGGTAACTGAATCAGCGCAATAACTGATGAACTAATCTGATACACAGCGCTGGAGCGGTTATCCTTGCTATGGCAATGATAACCGCTCCCTTTTCTGGAGGTGACATCCTGTGCGCAGCAAGAGAAAATCGATCATAAAAAACCTGCCGGTATATTTGATGATTTTACCGGGTTTCATCTATCTGCTGATCAATAATTACATCCCAATGGCAGGCCTGATCATTGCCTTTAAGGACGTAAACTTTGCCAAAGGTATCCTGAAAAGTGACTGGGTTGGTTTTAAAAATTTTGAATACCTGTTTAAAACACCGGATGCCTTCAGGATAACCCGAAACACCCTTTTATATAATCTGGCTTTTATTGCCGTCAACCTGATCATTGGCGTGATGTTTGCGGTTTTGCTCAGTGAGATTCACTCAAAAAAAGCGGTGAAGTTTTACCAGACGGTCGTCTTGTTGCCCTATATGATATCTATGGTCATTGTAAGTTATCTGACCTACGCGTTTTTATCTAGTAATACCGGCCTGATCAATGGCTTTTTGAAAACAGTTGGCTTACCTGAGGTTTCCTGGTACACCGAACAGGCCTACTGGCCATTCATCTTGATATTTGTTAATTGCTGGAAGTATGTAGGTTACGGGACAGTGGTTTATCTGGCCTCTATTCTGGGCATAGATCGGACTCTTTATGAAGCAGCTGCGGTGGATGGCATTACCAAAATGCAGGAAATATTTAAGATAACCATTCCGCTTATCAAGCCGACCATTATCACAATGGTGCTGTTAAGTGTGGGGCGGATCTTCTATTCTGATTTTGGCCTGTTCTATCAGGTACCCATGAATTCCGGCGCGTTGCTGAATACTACCAACACCATCGATACCTATGTGTATCGTGGTCTGATAACCCTGGGAGATATTGGTATGGCTTCCGCAGCCGGATTCTATCAGTCTATTGTTGGCTTTTTTCTGATTTTGGCGGCTAATGCGCTCACCAGACGTTACAGCAGCGAAAACGCGTTGTTCTAGGAGGATATTATGCTAAAGCAAAACCATTCATTTCAGATCATTGCGCAGGGCATTATGATCGTGGCATCTATATTAACGCTGCTGCCACTCTTACTTTTGCTGATGTCATCCTTTGCGGATAACAAATCAATCTTGTTATATGGCTATTCGCTGATACCGCATCAGTTCAGTCTGGAGGCCTATCAGTATATCTGGCGTGAGCATATGCAGATTTTCCGGGCCTATTTTATCACTATATTTGTAACCGTCCTTGGCACCTCGGCCGGGCTTGCCATGTCCATTTTATATGCGTACGCTCTTTCCCGGCCGGACTTTCCCGGCAAGCGTTTTTTTTCCTTCTTTATCTTGTTCACCATGTTGTTTAACGGAGGCCTGGTCCCAACCTATATTATGTACACCCGTTATCTGCACTTGAAAAACACGATCTTTGCCCTGATCATACCTAGCTTGCTGATGAATGCCTTTAATGTCATCTTAATTCGCAGCTACTTCCAACATAATGTTCCGGCTTCACTGATTGAGGCAGCCAGAATTGATGGCGCTAAAGAGTTCCGGGTCCTGACCCAGGTCGTGTTTCCGGTTAGCAAGCCGATTATTGCGACAATTGGTCTGTTTATTGGGGTAGGGTACTGGAATGACTGGCTCAATGGCCTCTATTATGTAACCGATAACAGACTATACAGCATTCAGCAAATTCTGAATAATATGTTGAAAAACATTGAGTACCTATCCAAAAACGCGACATCAGTAGCCAAATCCACCTCCCTGGCAGGTCAACTGCCAGCCGCGACAGTCAGAATGGCCATTGCGGTGATTGCCCTGCTTCCGATTCTGATCATCTATCCTATCGTACAAAAATACTTTGTCCGTGGCATTGCACTGGGCGCGGTTAAAGGCTAGGGGGCTCTCATGAATAACGAAAAACAGTCATATTTGAACCCATCATTGCCGCCGGAAGTCCGGGCGGATCAGTTATTAGCCTGTATGGACAATCATGAAAAACTGGCGCAGTTAACCGCTTATAATCCTGCTTCCTGGTCCAATGATCACTTCCCGGAAGCGTTCCCTTATGGTGTTGGTCAGGTCTCCTATCTTTTTGCGACTGAAGACCGGTCGCTGACCGAGGTGCTGCAGCAGCAGCGGGAGATTCAATCCCGGATTATGGAACTCAGCCCACATACCATTCCGGCCATATTTCATCTGGAGACTTTGTCCGGTGCACTCTTACCTGAAGCCAGCAGTTTCCCCTGTGGCATAGCTCAGGGCGCAACCTTTAATCCACCGTTACTGCGCCAAATGGCTGCACTGATCTCCCGTCAGGCCCGCATGGCTGGCGCAACTCAGGGCCTTTCACCGGTGCTGGATGTAAACCGGGACCAGCGCTTCGGGCGCTGCGGGGAGAGCTTTGGAGAGGATCCGGTCCTGGCGGCGGCGCTAGGTATGGCGGTTACTCAAGGCCTGCAGGGGCCGGATTGCTCATCGGGTCTGCTTGCCACGGCCAAGCATTTTTTGGCTTATCACCACGCTATGGGGGGGATACATGCCGCTGCAGTTGATTTATCGGACCGTTTACTGGCAGACGTGTATGCCAAACCTTTCCAGGCAGCGGTGATGCAGGCTGGCTTGAAAGGTATTATGCCAAGCTATGGGGCGCTTAACGGTGTGCCACCCAGTGTGTCTGAGCCTTTGCTGCGCGGGTTGTTGCGCCATACCTGGGGCTTTAAGGGCTTGATTGTTTCAGACTATTGTGCCATTTCTGAAGCTTTTTCACGTCAGCATTTTGGTGAATCATTAAGCGATACTGGAGCCGCGGCACTCAAGGCTGGCCTGGATCAGGAGCTACCTTCACCTTTAGCCTATTCCAGTTCCTTACTGGAACAGTTAGCTAGCGATCAGATCCTGGCCAGAGCTTTTGATCAGTCAGTCTGGCGGGTACTTTATTACAAATTCAAGTTGGGTTTGTTTGAAAAACCCTTGGCGGAGGATAGTGCTAAAGTCCACCAGTTTTATCAGCAGGTGCAGCACCAGCAATTAGCTCAAAATGTGGCGTCAGACGCAATCGTGCTGCTGAAAAACCGGGGGATTCTCCCGCTCCGGACGGCCGCTGTTAAGCGGATAGCCCTGGTGGGACCGCATGCGGGGTCTACCCTGGCTGGCTTTGGCGGTTATACCTATGCTTCAATGCGCTGTGGCTTTGCGGCTGGGCAAACCACCATGGCAGGTCTGAACCTGCGGGCTGACGCTCAGGTTCAGCGAAAATCTGCTGATGAAGCGTTAATTGAAACCATAGCCAGGCAGGCTGCACCGCGGAGCAGGCCGTTGTATCAGACGCTGCAGGAGCAGCTGCCTGAGCTTGAAATTACATTTGCACCGGGATATCCCTACCTTGGTGGAGATGAGTCGGGCTTTGAGCAGGCGCTCCTGACTGCGGCCAAGGCAGACCTGATTATCCTGACCCTTGGCGGGCGTTATGGAACCGGAACCATTGCGACGGAAGGCGAAGGCCTGGATAGAAGTACGATTGAACTGCCGCCCGCTCAGGAAAACTTTATCAAAGCGGCGGCCGCTCTGAACAAACCTCTGATAATGCTGCATTTTGGCGGGCATCCGCTGGTCAGTGACGCGGCTGATCGCTACGCAGACGCGATTTTGGAGTGTTGGACGCTGGGGGAAGGCTTCAGTCAGGCTATTGTGGCTGTTTTGCTGGGCCAGACCGCCCCGGGCGGGCGTCTGCCAGTATCTGTCCCGTATAAAACCGGACAGATACCATTGACCTATTGCCATCCCTATGGCTCCAGCTGGCATCAAGGCACTATGAGCGCCGTCCGGGATTATGTTGATTGCCCTCATCAGGTCAGATATCCTTTTGGCTACGGTCTGACCTATACCGATTTTGATTACTCGGCTTTAGTGGTAAAAAGTGCCTGGCTTAGCCGATCCGAGCCTTTGCAGCTTCAATTCAGCTTGAAAAATACGGGTGCATATAGAGGCAAAGAAACCGTGCAGCTATACATAAGAGATGAGCAGGCTTCTGTGGTAAGACCAAATATGCTGCTGCTGGCGTTTCGAAAATATGACTTGCAGCCGGGTGAAACCAAAATCGTTGCATTCAGCATCCCATTGGAGCAACTTGTCTTTAAGGATCAGCAGGGCCGCTGGAAAGCAGAAGCAGGACAGATGACCGTCCTGATTGGCAGATCATCCGCTGACATCCGCCTGCAGACAGTCGTTCAGATCACGCAGGATGAATATTACTCAGACACGGAACTGAGTTACTTTGAAGGTTGAAGGCTGGGCTTAACTTGTTTGGCGGGAGCTGGAATCGGTTCAGAGCAGGATTACCGAATAAAGACTATAAGAATTATAAAAAAATAATAAATTGCTTAGCAAAAAAGGCAATCATACCCTGAACAGATGGATAAATGACCTAAAGATATAAAAAATAATCATGAAAAGCCGATTTTTATAAACTAAGGACAGTAATATTAAAAGCTCCCCTCTTTTATAATTTAACGAAAGAGGGGGAGCAAATATGAGGAATACTAAGATTCAACCCTACAAAAAGCAATTTATAAAACAAATGCCCCTACAAGTGTTTGTGCTGGCAGGCATAATATATCTAATTATATTTAGCTTTATACCGATGGTTGGCATTGTCATGGCCTTCAAGGACTAAGTTGAGATTAAACCAAAAAATAAAAAGTAAAGTAAAAAGCAGGAGGCTGACGGATAAGCTGACCGTTATTTACCTGATTTTTGTGTTAATCCCCAGCCTGCTGACCGTCTATATGATGAATACCAATTATTACAAGGTGCTTTGGGAGCAGTACCACAGTGTGGCTGAGCAAAGCTACGCTGCTGAAATAGCCAATTTTAATCTGCGACTGCGGGATATAGAAAAAGTGACGGCTTACTTCAGTTCAAACGCTATCTTGCTGGATTACGCGGATACGCCTAATACATCAATTGCTGATTCTGTATATGAATATCTGAAGTATTTTGACGGGGTGTTTCAGAATGCCAGGAGTTCAAACCAATATGTTACCGCCATGACATTTTTCACCAAAGCTCAGCATCCCTTTCAAATGACTGGTATTTTAGAAAATCTGACTGCCACGAGTGTGCCGACGGAGGTCCTGAATTCAATTAAAGGCAGCTGGGTCGTGGCAGTGTCCGATCAGAAGTTGAGCATGACTTATTATCAACCGGTTTACACTACCAGCTACAGGGAGTTTATAGGTGTGTTGAAAATAGCTGTGGATCCGGCTGTTGTCATGGACTGTTTTACAGAGCCGGCGGTGTATTTTTATGCTGACGACCAATCCGTGTATTTTAAGTATGCAGACCAGTCTACCCAGATAATTGAGCCTGGTCAGCTGCCGCAGGCTACTGACACCAGCCGCTTTTCCTATCTTAGCTCCCATGAATCAGAATTGCTAGACGGTACCTTTGTGACCCAGGTCACAATGCAGGAAGATTTTATGCACGCAGTTTTGATGGTGCTGCTGCCATCGCTGCTGATGTTGATGGTATTGCCGCTGTTTTATCAGAAATTGATGCACAAACAGATGAAACGAGTCGTTGGTTTATCTGACTACATCGGTCAGATTAATTCCCTGAATCCGGCGCCGTATTTTGAGAAAACTGAGACGGATGATGAGATTGGTGCTTTGATCAAGGCCTTCAATAATAATACCCGGGATATTAACCGGTTGATGAGGGAAGTGGCGCAAGCAGAGCTTCAACGTAAGGATTCGGAATTTTATGCCCTGCAGGCCCAGATCAAGCCGCATTTTCTTTATAATACCCTGGAGAATATCCGGATGACGGCGGAGCAGGAACATGACAGCAGGACGTCAGCCATGCTGGAAATCTTAGGCTCATATATGCGTTACGGCCTGAAAAAGGATCTCAAGTATACCTACTTAACATCTGAGCTGCAGTACATAAAATACTATCAGCAACTGTTGGATATCAGGTTTCCGGGGCAGGTCACCTTATCCATCAATGTCTACTTAGATATTTCTGAAGTGACCTGTCCCTATCTGATTTTACAACCGATTGTGGAAAACGCAATCAAACATGGTAAGACGGCAGATGAGTCCATCCATATTTGGGTTGATATCAGGGCGGCAGGTGTTTTTCGTTCCCAGCCGGATCTGGAAATCCGGATGAAAAACAACGGCTATCGGATTGATACAGAACAGCTGCAGCAATTACAAAAGCAATTTGATGAAGGTATCAGTGATGAGGATGGCCATGTCGGACTGAATAATATTAATTACCGACTCATATCCTGTTATGGTAAAGACTATCATATGCAAATCAACAGCGGAGAAAAGCGTGGTTGTACGTTTACTATCTATTTGCCCATACAGAATGGAGGTCAGCCATAGCATGAAAATCTTGATTGTCGATGATGAAGTTAATATTGCCCATGGCATCAGGAGTATGCTTTTAGCCAATCTTTCCTTTGCGGTTTCAGTGCGCTGCGCTTCCTCCGCCAGTGACGCAATTGATCAGGCGGCTCAATTTAAACCGGATCTGCTGATCACGGATATTCGTATGCCCAGAATGAGCGGTCTCGAACTCATTGACCAGTTGGAAGCAGCCAGGCTCTGTACGCACTATGTCATTTTATCTGGTTATGAGGATTTCAATTACGCTCAGGAAGCCATCAGGAAAGGTGTAGCCGACTATCTGACTAAACCGGTCGAAAAAGAGTATCTCCTATCCATGTGCACCCGTTTTAACAATCAGTTACAGCAAGTCTGCCTCAGGCAACAAGACATAGATCTCCCGGAATATGAATTCCTGAAATGGGATCCCTACCAAGATGAATATCCTGAATCTTTAAAGAAAATCATCAGATTTATAGAACAAAATTATATGAAAAGTGATTTGTCCGGTAGCAGTATATCGGACGCTCTGTTTTTTCACCACAGCTATATTTCTCAATTAATCGGCAAGCACACGGATATGAACTTAAGCGGTATTATAGCCTATTTCCGCCTGAAAAAAGCCATGGAACTGCTGCTGGCTCCACAGAATTACCGAGTCAGTGAAGTCAGCCAACTGGTGGGATTCAGCAGCGAACGTCAATTGTATAAAGTCTTCCAAAAATATCTGTTCTGCACTCCGGTTACCTTTAAGCATACCTGCGAACAGGAATTCCCAGCAAAGTAAATACTGTGTCAAGAAGAGGTAAGCATGATGCAAGAACCTTCTGCTAAAATCTATCAGGCCCGACCCGCTGCAAGCAGACCGATACCAGCAACTGCGTTTGGACCAATTGACCGGACCGTGGTTTATTGGTTAGGCGCGGCGGGCGTCCTCGTCAACACCAGAGGCACTACTATTATGATGGACCCGATCCTGGGCACGGCTCCAGATGATCCCACAAAAAGCGAAATTGGTGGTCTGCCATTACTGGCACCGCCGCCGATCATGGCTGACGCTGTCCCCAGGCTGGACGCGGTTTTATATACTCATTCTGATGGTGACCATATGGGGATCGCGACTGCCTTGGGGTTGCTGAATTCAGGAACCCATTTTTACACGACTGAACAGGCGGCCGGTTGCCTGAGACAGCAGGGCGTACCGGCTGATCGAATCCACGCATATCAGCATCACAGTAGCTTTTACGTAAAAAATGTCCGGGTGGTGATGACTGGCGCCTTTCACCCACATCAACTGGGGTTGCCGCTGGTTAATCATTATCAGTATTTTTCGCTGAATGACTGCAGCGGTTTCAGGCTGGAAACCGGGGATGGTATTATCTGGAATCCAGGGGATACCATGTTGATGGAAGAACATCTGCATAACACAGACGCCGATCTGGTGTTTATGGACTTCAGCAACAATGAACATCATTTTGGACAGAAGATCGCGGTTCAACTGGCTAATGCGTTGCGTTGGTCACAACTGCTCATGTTTCACTGGGGTACGGTCTATTCGCCAGAACAGGATTGTTATAATGCCGATCCGGCGGTTATCCGGCCCCAACTCATTCAACCGCAAAGACTTCAGGTGCTGGCACCTGGTGAGCCTTATGTCTTACAGGCCAGATCCTGATTTGCAGGATGAGATCAGATTGAGGGGATCCATATGAATAGAAACAGTCATTTTAAACGATGGCAGGCCGCCGACTTATGGAATGAGGCGATCCTGATGGGGAATGGTTACCAGGGAGCCGCCATTTACGGACATACCGCTAAAGAAAGAATTCAATTGAACGACGATGCCCTGTGGTCTGGTAATCACAGTCTTAATCGGATCAACCCGCTGGCCAGGGAGCATCTGGCGGAGATTCAGGCCCTGATACTAAAGCGACAGTTTACCCAGGCTGAAAATCTCATGTTTAAGTTTATGTTTCCTTCGCCAGGCAGTATGAGAAGTTACAGTCCACTGGGCGAACTTGATCTGGCCCTGAATCAGAATAACCCTTTCACCATGGGTTGGATCTGTGAATCTCAAGGCAGTGAATACGAGTCAGACTTGAATTTGCGCGAAGGTATACTGAACATCCGCCATCGGCAGAATGAGGTGTGTTACCAGCGGGAAACTTTTATCAGCTACCCGGACCGAGTGATGTGTATCAGCCTGCGGAGTGATCAGCCTGCCGCCATTAACCTGGATATGAAACTGAACCGTTGTCCGCTACCTCAGGGGCGTGTGCCGGATGATCGCAGGCCCGGCCATTTTTTGTCGGCCGGACCATGGGAGGCCACCCGCTGTGACAGCTGTCATACGACTGAGGACCACGAATTATTATTATCCGGAAAGGAAAATGGTACGCCCTTTGTGGTGGGTATTAAGGTGGAGACGGATGGGGTACTGGAGGATTGCTATGGCAGTCTGACCGCGCATCAAGCCAGTCAGGTGGTGATTTTTTTAAGCTCGCAGGCCGGCGGTGCGGGGGAGCCAGATGACGAAACGGTGCTGCAGCGCCTCCGACAGGCAGCCAGGCAGGGTTATGAGCAGGTCAAGGAGACGCATATAACAGACTTCAGCCGGCTCATGGATCGTTGCGGCTTATCTGTTCCTGGGGATCCGCAGGCTTCGCTGGCTTTTCAGTTCAACCGCTATTTACTGGTATCCGCCAGCCGGCCAGGCTCGGCAGCCATGAACCTCCAAGGCATCTGGAACTCGGATTTCAACCCGTTTTTTGACAGCAAGTATACCATCAACATCAACATCCAGATGCAATACTGGGCAACCGAGACCTGTAATCTGGCTGAACTCCATCAACCGCTGTTTGATCTGCTGGAAAAAATGCGTGAACCAGGTCAACAGGTTGCCCGGGAGATGTATGGCTGCAGGGGGATGATGTGTCACCATAACACAGACTACTTCGGTGACTGCGCGCCGCAGGACCTGTATCCTGCTGCCTGTTTTTGGCCTACTGGCGGCGCCTGGTTGGGTATTCACCTTTGGGAGCACTACCGCTTCACCCAGGATCAGGCCTTTTTGGCCCGTTACTATCCGCTGATGAATCAACTGGCCTTGTTTTTTGTAGATTTCCTGATCCTGGATCCGGAGGGTTATCTGGTAACCTGTCCGTCAGTATCTCCTGAGAACCGGTACTTGCTGGAGGATGGATCGGATACCCCGATTTGTGCCGGTCCCACTTTGGATAATCAGATTATCCGTCAGCTACTGAAGGCCTGCCTTGCCGCCGCTTCTATCCTGAAGCTGGATAACCCGCAGGCTGATGCTTACCGCCGTATCCTGGCAAAGCTGAGACCAGATCAGATAGACAGCCAAGGCCGGTTGATGGAGTGGGCACACGAGGAACGGGAATACACCCCGGATATGGTTCATACTTCACATTTGTACGGGGTGTTTCCCGGTGATGAAATTAATTGGAAAACGGCCCCGGCGCTGTTTCAAGCGGCCCAAAAGTCCCTGGAAGCCCGCTTGCAGGCTGGAGCCGATCTAACTGGCTGGCCTGCGGCCTGGCACCTGGCACTTAACGCCAGATTTAAAAACCGCGCATTAGTCGGCCAGGAAATCGCTTTTATGTTGCAACGAGGCTTTACCAAGGGCTTACTGAACCAAGGACCGATTTTTCAGATTGATGGCAATCTGGGGTTACTGGCCGGTATGGCAGAATGCCTGCTTCAAAGCCACCAGGGCCTGGATTTTTTACCGGCGCTGCCACCGCAATGGCCTGACGGCCAGGTCTGGGGCTTAAGAGCCCGGGGTGATATTACCGTGTCACTGATCTGGGCACGCGGCAAACTGACGGAGGCTATCCTTCAAAGCGGAGAATCAGACTATACCAATCTGGTGGTTCAGGATATGCCTGTTATATCCTGTGATCAGCAGCTGCTTAGTCAAGAGCAACTCCATCTATCCCGGACTGAGTCAGGCTATAGCATTTATCTGGCAGCAGGGTTAAGCTATCATTTGTACTTCAGCCCCGGAAATCTCAATATTAATGATGATACTCATTCTAGCTTATGAGCTGGCTTTCTGCATCAGAACGGACCTTAAGGAGGATACGATATGACAGGTAATATGAAGGTAGCAGTTATGACCGGAGTCGGTCAGATGGCTTTTACATCACGACCGGTGCCCAGGCCTGAAGCCAATGAGGTTCTGGTAAAAGTAGAGTATGTGGGTGTCTGTGGCAGTGACCTGCATTATTATGAGCATGGCGCTATCGGAAACTTTGTTGTACAGCCGCCCTTTGTGCTGGGGCATGAGGCCGGAGGGACGGTTGTCGAAGCAGGTGCGGCAGTTACCGACTTAGTACCGGGTGACCGGGTAGCGCTGGAACCTGGCAAGACCTGCGGACATTGCGAGTTTTGCCGGAGTGGACGTTATAATCTCTGCCCCGAGGTAGCCTTTTTTGCTACACCACCAGTAGACGGGGTGTTTCAGGAATATGTGGCGCATCCGGCTGACCTGTGCTTCAAGCTGCCTGAGCAGGTGAGCACCATGGAAGGCGCGCTGATTGAACCATTGGCGGTCGGTTTTCATGCCGCAAATCAGGGAGGCGCGCACATTGGCCAGACCTGTGTGGTTATGGGGTCTGGCTGCATTGGACTGGTATCGATGATGGCCTTGAAAGCCATGGGTGTCACCCGGGTGTATGTGGTGGATATCATGGAGAAGCGCTTGAGCAAAGCGCTGGAGCTAGGTGCGACTGGGGTCATCAACAGCGCACAGATCTCAGTAATCGACGCCATAGCCGACCTGACCGGGGGCAAAGGACCGGACCTGATCATAGAAACAGCCGGAACCGAGATCACGACCCGGCAAGCTATACAGGTTGCAAAAAAAGGCGCGACGATCGTGCTGGTAGGTTACAGTAAAAGTGGAGAGCTGACTTTGCCCATCAGCCTGGCACTGGACAAGGAACTGACCATAAAAACGATTTTCCGCTATCGCCATATTTATCCTATGGCTATAGACGCAGTGGCGGCGGGCCTGGTTAATCTGAAAGCCCTGCCCACTCACTTTTTTAAGTTTGAGGATATCCAGACCGCTATGGATCGTAGTGTCCATGAAAAAGCAGATATAGTTAAGTCAGTCACTCAGATAAGCTGATTGGAATGACTGGTGTTGAGGGAGTTCAGGTGTGATGTACAGGTACGCACACCTGAGCCATATCATTAAGGCAATATGCTCGCGAGCGCTAAATAGTTGTTTGGCAGATGTATTCCTTCAACATCCGAAATTCAGAGGGTGTTAAGTTAGTAATTCGCTTTTGTAAAGTGTAGTTGTTCGCCCGGTCTTTGATCCGTTGTAATGCCTAACAGGAGTGGTCGAAGCAGGTGTAAAGAGCTCCCAATCAAAGCCAAGCGGGTGGTTGGACGAGCTCTTCGCCTGGATTCAGACGCTGCTGTAGTTGGCATCAAGAGCTAGCCAGGGACTTGCTGCCCATTGCTAAGATTTCCTCATTTACGGATGCCCCGCATGTCGGGGATAGGGCATGTTATATGCCCTGCTTTTGACATCTACGTTGCTTAATTCATCAATAGAGCTTACTTCACATAAGTTGTGCGAATCCATAATGGCCTCAGGCATACCTGCCTTCATCCATTTATTCATCTTATGCCGGTGGTGGATTGTTCAGTCCTTTCAGATACTGTCCTGGTGTCATACCGTGATAAGCCCTGAAGGTCTTATAGAAGGCTGAAGAAGAATGAAAACCACTTTGCAGCGCCGCATCCAAGAGGCCCATATCTTGTGACATGGCTATGTTCAGCGCTGCTTCCATCCGAAGATTTATCAGATAAGATTTAGGAGAAAGACCAATATATTGGTGGAAAATACGAGAGAGATATTCCGGCGTATAACCGCAGCGGCAGGCCAGATCTTGTATGCGAATATCTTCTCGGAAATGATCCTGCATATATTGCGTGATTCGCGACAGTGTTGGTAATGCCGATTGCACGATCGGTTGGGGATGGGGACTGAGGCGGTAAAAGAGAAGGGTCAGGAGCTCTAACAGTCTTTGCACGGCCAGTTGGGCAAAGGCTGCTTCCTGCTGGTGGATTTCCTGCTGCAGCAGATCCAGCAGGAAATTGATTTGTTGTGCGCTTTCCGAACTATCCGCCTGAATCCGATAAGTCTGCGAGTAATAAAAGCTGCGCAGCGCTTCCTGGGTCAGTAGCGAAGGGGAAAAATCAAAGCGCTCATAAATGACCTGGGTTGAGTATACTCTCTCAATGTTGCGCTTGATGAGATTATTCAGTACGACTACGTCTCCAGCCTGAAAACGGTAGAGCTCTTCGCCGATTCGCCAGTCAACACTGCCTTCCACAAATCTTAGGATGCGGAAGGTACGGGAAACAAAATTAGGTATTTCGCAGGACTTCTTTTGGACAACCGCATAGCTTACCTGCTTCTGGTTACATTCTGTCAGAATGCTGCTCGAGCTCTCTCTTTCCATCCTGCTGCGCTTTCTGCGGGTCGCTCTCCCCGCTCTGATGACCTCAAATGGTAAGCTTTGCACTTGGGTACAAGGTCTTTTTACTCTGGCCATCTGAAACTGAGTGCCATCCTGATCCGCCTTCATTCTAGCCGCCGCGCCAGGCGCAGACAAGCGATCGCAAGGCTCAATATCAAATAAGTGGAGAAATAAGCTAAAAGTCTGGCTTATTATCCTGATTCCGGAATGCTACATTAATCTTACTCAAATGATAAATGAACAGCCTCTGGCTGTGTAGCCGGAGCTAGATAATTCAAGCAATCAAAGAGGTTAAATGATGAGCGAAAACTATACTTCCAGTCCTTCAAATCTGAAAATCACCGACCTGCGTCTGGTGGATATTGACGGAGCGCCAAAACGTTGTACCTTGCTCAAACTGCTGACCAATCAGGGTATCTGCGGTTATGGTGAGCTGAGGGATGCATCCAGCCGCACCTATGCTTTAATGCTGAAAAGCCGGATCCTGGGGGAGAACCCCTGCCAGGTCGACCGGATCATCCACAAAATCAAGCAATTTGGTGGGCCGTCACGGCAGGGGGGCGGCGTGTCCGGCCTTGAGATTGCTTTATGGGATCTGGCCGGTAAGGCGTACGGTGTCCCACTATATCAGCTGCTGGGTGGCCAGTACCGACAGCAGGTACGGATGTATTGCGATACGGATGTGGAAGGCAGGCACAGTGGTCATGATATGGGCGTGGCTCTCAAGCGGCGACTGGATCAGGGCTTTACTTTCCTGAAAATGGATCTGGGTATCGGCCTGCTGGCAGATGAGCCGGGCACGCTTTCGGCTCCGCTGGGTCTGCTGGAGGATATGAAGACCTTTGCCCCGCAGACGTTAAACGTACAGGGCGGGAGTGTGACGTCTGACATGGTGCGGCGGCAGCAGAGCTACGACTTTTTTTCGACCGCTCATCCGTTTACCGGCCTGCGCCTGACAGAAAAGGGACTGGACTATCTGGAAAACTATGTGCGCGAAGTCCGCTCGGTGATCGGCTATGAAGTTCCCCTGGCTATTGATCACTTTGGCCATGTCTGCGTGGAAGACTGCATCCGCTTTGCCCGGCGAATGGAAGCTTATAACCTGGCCTGGATGGAAGACCCGTTGCCCTGGATTTACCCGGACCAATATGCCCGCCTGAGGCAGAGCACTACGGTGCCAATCTGCACTGGTGAAGATATGTATTTGAAAGAAAGCTTCCAGACCCTGATCCAGGCAGGAGCCGTGTCGGTGATTCATCCGGATATTCTCACTTGCGGTGGGGCGCTTGAATTGAAAAAAATCGCTGACCTGGCGGATGAACAAGGCGTCGCCGTGGCAGTTCACATGGCCGAGAGTCCTGTTGCCTGTATGGCTGCGGTGCAGACGGCGGCTGCCATGCGCCACGTTCTGGCGGTGGAATTCCATTCTGTAGAGGTCCCCTGGTGGTCGGATCTTATCACTGGTCTGCCCCGGCCGCTGGTGCAAAATGGCTATATTCAAGTGCCGGACAAACCCGGGCTGGGCTTTGACGATCTGGATGAGTCGGTCATCTGTGCCCATCTGAACCGCCAGCATCCTGGGCTCTGGGAGGATACCTCTGCCTGGGATCAAGAATTTTCAAATGATCGGATTTGGAGTTAAGCCCGATCTGCAGGAGGGATCAAACCAATGCATTTTAATGACCGTACAGAGACTATCGCTTTGACGCCGCAGTGGCAAGGCGATCGGCTGCCAGATGGCCGTCCGTGGGTGGCGGACCATTATCTGGACGCATTGAATAATATGACGCTGGAAGAGGTCTGGAAACCGATCTTTCAACAGGGCTATGAAAATCAGTTCGTGGGCGGTGGTCAGGCACCGCTCCATCCGCTTCATAACGATGGCCGTAAACTGATCGGCAGAGCTGTCACCTGCAACTTTTGTCCCCTGCGACCGGACCTGGATCAGGTCATGCGGACCGTGGGCCAGTCTGAAGCGCGGAAGGGAAACTATAACCAATGGGTCATAGATAATCTGCAGGATCGGGATGTAGCGGTGGTTGACATGTATGACAAGATCTATAAGGGCACCTTTTTGGGCGGCAACCTGACCACGGCACTAAAAACCCGGACCCGCAGTGGCGGAGCGGTGATATGGGGCGGCGTGCGTGATCTTGAGCAGATGCAGAAGATTGACGGCATCCAGATCTACTACCGGGGCATTGATCCGACGCCTATCCGGGACTTTGTCATGACGGGATTTAACACGGTGACAACTTTTGGCGGTGCGGTCTGCCTGCCTGGAGACGTGGTGTTTGGAGCAGGTGGCGGCGTACTGTTCATTCCCAGCTATTTGGTGGCTGAGGTGGTTGATGGCGCGGCTAAAACCCATGTCAAAGATATCTTTGGCTTTGAGATGCTGAGCCAGAACCGTTTCACAACGGCTCAGATTGATAAAAACATCTGGGATCATGACATGCTGGATATGCTTCTTGAGTGGATCAGGCAGGATCCCCGCGCCGTGGCTTACCGCGAGCTGGACTGGAGCCGGGAGTATGAACTGGCCAGGATGAACCCGCAGGACCATCAAACAGCTTTATGAATCAGTTTGCAATCAGGCATGCGTACCCTTGTTTGTTGCTTTTGCATGAGTATCTAGAATGACAGCGCGAATGAGCAGCTGGCCCGGTAAGGGCAAAGCCACCGGGGCTTGAAAGGAGCAGATGAAGATGAAACAAATTCCCTTGATGCAGCACTATCTGGAACAAAAAGAGGAAACTGACTCGAGGATTCAACTGGGGATTGAGCAGAACCGCAAGGGTTATGCGACTCTCCGCATCCAGACACAGGATGGCCAGCCTTTGCGCCAGGCCCAGGTCCACGCAGTCTTGCGCCGCCATGAATTTAAGCATGGAGCGAATCTCTTCATGCTGGATGAATTTGAATCAGCCAGTAAGAATCAGCAATACCGGGAGCAGTTCAGTCAGTTGTTCAATCTGGCAACCTTGCCGTTTTACTGGAAGGATTTAGAGCCGCTGCAGGGACAGCCGCGTTTTTCCGCGGCATCCCCGCGGGTTTACCGACGGCCGGCGCCGGATCTTTGCCTGGACTATTGTCGTGAGCAGGGCGTGGAGCCCAAGCTGCACTGCCTGAATTATGTACCGTTTACACCAGACTGGGTGCCGGATGATATCAGGCAGACCCAGTACCTGCTGGAAAAACGTTTTGCTGAAATTGCGGCGCGATATAGCCAGACCATCCCTGGACATGAGGTCATAAATGAGACGCTGTGCGCCTGCTCCCGGCGCTTCTTTCAAAAACCGGATCTGGTGGAATGGAGCTTTAAACTGGCGGAAAAATACTTCCCCGGTAATGAACTGATCATTAACGAGTGCGCCGGCATCTACCAGCATTCAACACAGGGTAACCGTATGCCTTACTACATGCTGATCCAGAGAGCACTGGAACACGGCGCGCGGATTGATACGATCGGGATGCAGTGCCATTGGTTTTTCCCAATCGACTACGAGAAGGGTATGATCAATCAGGATCAGGGTGATGCCTACCTGAACCCGGCAAATATCTTTTCTGTTTTGGACCGACTGGCGGAATTTGGTAAGCCGCTGCAGATTACAGAAGTTACCATTCCGGCCTTTTCCAATAAGCCGGAGTTTGAGGCGCTGCAGGCACAGCTGCTGAAACTGTATTATTCAATCTGGTTCAGTCATCCTGCCATGGAGGCCATTATTTATTGGAACCTGGTGGATGGCTATGCTTTCAGTGCTGAACAGGGCGACATGAGCTGCGGGGAAAACATCTACTACGGTGGCTTGCTGCGGTTTGACCTGAGCCCCAAGCCAGCCTACCAGGTTATCTATGATCTCTTCCATAAAGAGTGGCATACGGATGTACAACTGGTAACTGACGCGCAGGGCTGCTGCAAACTGCATGGGTTTTATGGCGATTACGACCTGGATATTCAAACCGGCACCAGATCCATTACCCGCCAGATTAAGCTTTCCAAACAAGGCGCGAGCAAGCTTACGGTTACGCTGGATTGATAAACAGGCTGCTCTTGCCGCAAAAACCGGCGAAGCATTGAGACAGGAAATGAAGGGATCAGGATGGCAGAACAAAAGAAAACCGCATTCATCACAGGCTCTTCCCGTGGTATTGGCCGGGCGATTGCACTGGCTCTGGCTGAAGAAGGCTGCCGTGTGCAGCTGCATTACAACCGGGAAAAAGAACAAGCAGAGGCTGTGGCCAGGCAGATTCAGGCAGCTGGCGGAGAGGCCGGTGTCCTGCAGGCGGACTTGAGCCGGCCAGATGATGTCCGGAAGCTGGGAGAAACCGCTGGCCCATTGGACATTCTGGTTCTGAATGCCTCCATCCAAATTCGCTGTCCCTGGGAGCAGATCAGCGTGTCCATGTATGAGCAGCAGATGAATTGTAATTATCTGGCCTCCTTGCTGTTGATTCAACAAACCGTGCCGCATATGAAGCAGCAGCATTGGGGCCGAATTGTTACGATTGGTTCTGTTCAGGAATGCAAGCCGCACCCCGACATGCTGGTGTACTCGGCCTCTAAAGCTGCTCAGCGCAACCTGGTCCAGTCGCTGGCGCTGCAACTGGCTGGCGAAGGGATCACTGTCAACGATGTCGCACCCGGTGTCATCGATACCGACCGCAATAAAGCAGCGTTAGCGGATCCGATCTATGCTGCCAAAGTCAGGGCATCTATCCCTACCGGCGACTGGGGGAGACCGGAAGACTGTGCAGCATTGGTCCGTCTGCTGGTGTCAGAAGCTGGTCGATATATCACCGGACAATGTATTTATATTGACGGAGGCAAGAGCATACAATGAAACTCCGCTGGCTGGGCCAGAGTGGCTATGAACTGCAGACGGACAGTAGTACCTTGCTGCTGGACCCATATCTTTCTGATTCGGTTAACCGCAAAGCTGGGCGCCCGCGACTGCTACCCATACCGTTGAAGCCGGCTGAGGTGTGGGCAGACGCGGTCATCTGTACACACAATCATCTGGATCATCTGGACCCGGACAGTATTGTGCAGATGCCGGCTGATCTTCAGTTCATGACGACAGCTGAAGGTGCTCAGAAACTGCATGAACTGGGTCGGCGGCGGGTGCTGATCCTGCGGCCGGGCGATTGCATAACCCTGGGGGAGTGGACCATTCACGCGGTTTATGCCCGCCACAGCGTCGAGGCTTTTGGTGTGGTGATCCAGGCCTGCGGCCTCACCTTGTATTTCAGCGGGGATACCCTCTTTGACCCGCGCCTGGCGGAAGTAAAACAATTTAAGCCAGACTATGCTTTTATTTGCATAAATGGAAAACTCGGGAACATGAAGGTGGAAGAAGCGGCCTGTCTGGCTCAGTTAATCGGGGCCAGGGTCAGCATCCCCAATCACTATGGGATGTTTGCTTCTAATACGGAAGACCCGCGGAGATTCACGGATCTGGTTGCGCCCAGCCGCAGCCTGTCGTTTAATCAAGTCTATTCCTTGACCTGAGTTTGTCTGATCCGAAGAAGTGGAGGTGCGGGTGGTTATCGGCTGCACCGGTTGTGCAGTCCGCTCAGCAGGTCCCATTCAGGTACGAGATACTGAAAATGACTGGCCGGGTTAGTGCCAGGATTTGAATTTGCTATAGCAGATGGCTTTTGGAGACGAAGCTACCCTTACCCGGGCATGCGGTATCCGACGTAAGGTTACTCTGACACCGTGACTTTAGGACTATGAATTGCTAAGATTAAATGAATTTAAGATCATAGCCAAAGATGGAGTCACAGTGATGCTATATACAACCCTGGTATCGGCCTTGTCAATTCTGGCCTTACTCAATTTGGAATATATGATCCGGACAAATGACGTCATGAGTAAAAAAACCAAATATTATTTCCGACTGTCTACCTGGGCTATCATCCTGTGCACCGCGGCTGAAGTCATGACGCTTTACCTTGATAATGGGCTGGCGGCCTACCGCTCCGCCTCCATTTTTTTTGATATGTTGGGCTTTGCGGTGTCTCCATTCATACCCCTCCTGACCGGCAGGGCCATCCGCCGCCAGCGTCCAAGCCATTTAACGATATTCTGGATACCTCCGGTTATCAACCTGCTGGCGGCCTTCCTGTCAGCCTGGTTTCCGATCCTCTTCTACGTCAGCCCGGCTAATATCTATCAGCGAGGTCAGTTTTTTGGCGTATTTGTTTTTGCCTATATCTCCGGGATGATTTACCTGCTGACGGAAAGCTTACAGGAAACCATACAGTATCAGATTAAGAACCGGCCGGTTCTGCTGTTTCTCTTCGCGTTTTTACTGCTGGGGACCACCTTTCAGATCGCGGACTATAATCTGCGATTGTCCTGGGTCTGTGTTTCCTTTGTGATGTGTCTTTACTATACGAATTGCAGCGAAATGTACCACCAGATTGATGGCGTGACAGGATTGCTGAATCGCAGCGTTTATGAAAACTGGGTCCGACGCATGGATGGCAGGAAGGGTATTGTCATTATTTACCTGGATATTGACTGCTTTAAGCAGGTCAATGATCGATATGGCCATTTATTCGGTGACCGCTGCCTGGCTGATATCGCCGCGCAAATCAGCCGGCACTTTGCCAGGCTGGGCCCCTGTTTCAGAATCGGTGGGGATGAATTTTGTGTCGTTTGTCATAACAAGGATGAAGGGTTGATCAGCCGGGCTTGTGAGCGCTTTGACCAGCGGATTCAGCAATTGCGTCAGACGCAGGAACCTGACTTGCCTCTGGTTTCCTGGGGCTACGCGCTCTATGATGGTCAGAAGGGACAGATAGAGCAGGCAATAGCCAGAGCGGACCGGCAAATGTACGCTTGTAAAGCATCCCGCCGGGGCGCTGCGGGTAGCACCAAAGCTTGACGGCAGGTTGCCTCACAGGTTTGGCAGCCAACACCCGGATTTTGTCCGGCCATACTGAGCGCCGGGGAGGTTTGACATGAGGTTTAACTTAAAAGCAGGTTCAGCGGTTTACCGGACTTTGTATGAACCCAGACTCCATACTGATAGACTCTTCATTCCGCTGCCGGCGCTCGCACAGCTGAAGGGCCGGCTGGATCAGGCCATCCGTCAGATAGAGGATTGCCAGCTGAAAGACCGGGACCTGTGGCCGCTGTTTGTCCGCCAGTTCAGTTTGCATAGTGATGACCTGGATCAGGGCTGGCGGGGTGAGTATTGGGGCAAACTGATGCGCGGCGCCTGCTTTACGCTGGCTTATACAAAGGATACTGAGCTGGCGGCTATCATGGGGGCGTCTGTCCGTGAGCTGCTGGCGTGTCAGGATGAAGCTGGCCGTATTGCGACCTACAGCCAGCGCCAGGAGTTTCAAGGCTGGGATATCTGGAATCGCAAGTATGTCATGCTGGGACTGCTGTACTACTACCCGCTTTGCCAGGATCGATCTCTTCAGCAGGAAATTGAGCTTTCACTGAGACGGCAGGCGGATTATCTGCTGGCCCATATAGGCCCGGCGGAGCAGCAGCTGCTGCCCATCACGGCTACGTCAGATTACTGGCAGGGGATGAATGCCAGTTCTATCCTGGAGCCATTTGTCCTGCTGTATAATCTGACCCATGAAGCCCGGTATCTGGACTTTGCTACTTATATTGTCAACAGTGGCGCGATTGCCAGCGGAGATCTGTTCAAGCTGGCACTGGAAGGCAAACAATACCCTTATCAGTATCCGGTGACCAAGGCTTACGAAATGATGTCCTGCTTTGAAGGGTTGCTGGAGTATTACCGTGTTACCGGCACGCCCAGCTGCCGCCAGGCGGTGGAAAACTTTGCCCGTCTGGTCCTGACCTCGGATATTACAGTCATTGGCTGCGCCGGTTGTACGCATGAGCTTTTTGACCATTCAGCGTTCACCCAGACCGATCCGGAGCTTAACCGCCGGACTCACATGCAGGAGACCTGTGTCACCGTTACCTGGATGAAGCTTTGCCTGCAGCTGCTGACCCTGACCGGACAGACCGTCTGGGGTGATGCGCTGGAGCAGTCAATCTATAACGCTTTACTGGGCGCGATGAATGATCAGCATGAGACCTGTTCCGTAGACCGATCTTTACAGGGTTATCACCTGGAAGCCGCGGGACTGCGAGCCGACAGCATGCTGCTGCCGTTTGACAGCTACAGCCCCTTGCTGGCTAATCTGCGGGGACAGTATGTCGGGGGCCTGAAAGCCTTGCAGGATGGCCGCTTTTACGGCTGCTGCGCGGCGATCGGGTCAGCGGGAACCGGCCTGATCCCTCAGGCTGCGGTCCTGCTGAATGATGACGGCTTAAGCGTTAACCTTTATATTGCCGGTCAGATCAAGCTGGATTTTGCCGACGGCTGCTCCTGGCAGCTGGCGGTGCAAACTGACTATCCGCTATCAGGTTTCATCCGGATCGTCATGCTGGCGGTGCCGCCGCAGCCACTTACCCTGGCTTTGCGGATACCGGAATGGAGCCGGGAAAATCAACTGCTGCTTAACAACCAGGCACAGGCGGTCAAGCCTGGCAGCTTCGCCCGGCTGCAAAGGGTCTGGCAGGCCGGTGATACGCTGACCCTCCAGCTCGACATGAGAATTCAAGCCCGGCAGCAGAATGGTTATCTGGCTTTCCGGCGGGGCCCGGTACAGCTGGCGGCGGATGCTCGGATACAAGATCCTGATCAGCCTGTTTCGGTTGAGCTTGACGGACAGGGTTATGTCATGAATAGCACGCTGATCGATGATATTCCCTTTCCTCATGGGCTGGGGGTTGATATGGCTCAAACTGACGGGAGCAGACTCCGACTGATAGACTATGCCTCAGCAGGTAAAACCTGGCAGGCTGACTCCCGTACAGCTGCATGGTTACCACAAAACAGTCGCTGATTGTTTCACCAAAGGCAGACACCGTATCTTTGTTCCGCTATGATAAAGACAATGAAGGCTACGACAGCTTGTCCGGGTACCAGCCTGGTCATACCGGTCCGGACAGGTGATCAGCCAGTGATCCAACAGGAGGGCGGATCTATGTTTTTTATCATACCCATCTACTATATCCTGCTGATTTACATCCTGGCAGCAGTCCTGCCGGCTGCCTATCTCATGCGCTATGTGTACCGGCAGGACCATATTGAAAAAGAACCGCCGGCTCTGCTGCTGCAACTGATTGGCTACGGTGTCCTGGCGGCGCTGTTGTCCGGCCTGCTGGAGCTGATCGGTGAAAAGATCCTCAATACGGCGGTCAACGGTAAGATCAGCCAGAGCAGCCCCGCTTATCACATTTTATTGGCTTTTTTTGTGGTAGCAGTGGTGGAGGAAGGCATGAAGTTCCTGCTGCTCTACCGGCGGACCTGGCGTGATCCTAATTTCAACTACCGCTTTGACGCAGTGGTCTATGCCGTCTTCACCAGCTTAGGCTTTGCGGCTTTTGAGAATATCAAGTACGTCATGGGTTACGGCCTGACCGTAGCGGTACCACGGGCCCTGCTGGCCATACCGGGGCACATGAGTTTTGCTGTCTTTATGGGCATTTTTTACGGTAAAGCCAAGCTGTGCTCTGATATGGGAGACCGGGCCGGCAAGCGCTGGAATATTTTCCTGGGTTACCTGGTAGCGGTTCTGATGCATGGCTTTTATGATGCCTGCGCGATGATCGGCACTACGCTGTCCACCATTCTCTTTGTCGTTTTGGTTGCCGTCATTTATCTGGTGGTGTTCAAGGTGGTAAAACGTCAAGCCAGGCATGATGAACCGGTCTGATCCGGCGCCGTTAATACGATCGTGGGCTCTTTTTGTGATATTGGCTAACGTAATCAGCCGGTGGCTTCAGCCAGCTCGTTTTGTTGAAGGTTATGCGCCTGGATGAATCAACAAAGACTGTTAATATAGAAACGGAAATAAATCTTTCCGTTTCTATATAATTATTCGGAGCGGTCTAAGAATCAGATCTGCGGCATAGGGAGGGATTGTTTTGATCTTTGCTCAGTACCAGAACGTTTTATATTTGATTGGCTTGACTCTGGTTCTCTTATATCTGATGATGGGATTGGATGATTTTCTGGGACATGATTACCTTGGTGCTCAGACCTCGCTATCACCGGCAAAAGCTTAATTATC
>JAAVLZ010000023.1 GCA_012034405.1 Oscillospiraceae bacterium HV4-5-C5C
CCAGAGCAGATAATCGTAGAGACTAAGGCCATTGGCTTTGGCCGTTTCAACCAAGCTGAAGAGGTTGGCGCTGGCCTGAGCACCTTTGGGGGTGCCAGAGAATAACCAGGTTTTCCGACCGATGACAAACGGTTTAATCGACCGTTCGGCTAATATGTACGTAATGGTTATACCGTTCGACAACGTTCAAATGTTTCTCTCTTGAATATCCGACAGGACCTTCTCATATCTTCTCCAGGATTTTGTTCGCCGCTTCTTTGCCGCTGCTACCACTAGACTAAATGTTATTTATTTTCTTAGCTTTTACAATCGTCTTGATTCATCCTCTCCGCTGTACTATTTGGTAGCAAAACAATCTAACGTTTCGTAAAACGCGTTTTATTCTGTTCCACTCCCTCCATGACCCATTGCAACAGTGAATCGCATAGTTACGTCTATCAGCCTCCTTTAAGCTACCAGCGCAATAACATGATGGATAAATGACTATCCCATCATCCAGTAATTGCAGCTCATCTTTATACCTAAAACCATATTTCCGAGCACATATAGCATATATGTCCGGAGCTATAATATCCTGAAACAATTTACCTGCCTCAATAAAATGTCTATTTTCATACCAATCTAAACAATCCTTTACATATTGACACCCCTTCTTAGCCCCAATAAATGCAGCTTGTAAGCAAAACCCCGGTATATGTTCTTCAGTCAACCAAATACCACCTTCGCCTACTAGATTTTTAAATGGCTCAAACGCTTGCTTGTGATACTCTATGAATGTAAAGTAATTACATTTCATAAATGCACTTATATCCTTTTTTATGATTATATCTGAGTCGAGATACACCCCACCATTCTCATACAGAATTTTTAGTCTAAGGTAGTCAGTCACAAATGCCCATTTTTTCAAATTATAAGCTTCTTGGACAAACGCAGGTAAAGTGTCAAAGTCAAAGTCATTGGCGGTCCATTGTTTTACTAAGAATCCATTCCTTCTTAGTACATCCCAAGTTTTTAGACATCTACTTATAGACTTTGGCTTTTCTTCTTCAGATAGCCAAACATAATGTATGATTTCCGGTATGCTTCTCATACTTTTTCTCCATTACTTATATTATTATAGGCTGTAGATTAACAGTAGATATCGATGAAAATGCGTTACGCTGCGCTGGTGATTGGCATCTGGGAGCACTCTTTCAACACTTCCAGCACCTCCATACGCTTGTCGCCAACAATAAGTTTACACCGTCTTGGCCGCTCTGTCTGAGTCACTGAAAGGAGTCGACTTAATTGGCCTTGTCCGCTTTCATCTCCTGGGCAGCACTCAAGGCATTCTGATAGCCGTCTTCATTGACCGAAATTGCCACTAAATCGCCACATTTTTGTACTCGCCGATCCAGTTACTACATGGGCAGAGGCCGTCTACATACATGTACGGATAGAGTCTGCTCTGCAGTAGGACAATCGCGCCATTTCTCAATATAGACATACACTTTCTTGTTTTGCTTTCTGATCGTGACGGATGATGTTTGTTTCCACAAAGCGCTTCTGTGATATCGTCCACACGGCGTACGGAGACACCAGACAGATACATCCCATTGAGCGTTTCCTCCACACTGCCGCGGACCAGTTCCTTGATCTGATCCTTGATTACTTCCTCATATAACTATACAAGTTTCTTGGGTATGGTTTGCTGTCTCCTTTCAGAATGGTGTGTTGTAAGGGGGTGCGGACATTTTTTGGGACTAGGAAATGTCCGCACCCCCACCGCATTACCTAATAATTCTTGCCTTGATAATCCCTAAGAAGTATTTAAACTCATCAGTTCTTGCAAATACGGCAGTATAGAACAAGTTAATACCTATACATGTAATCACAACTTTAAATATAAAGCCTAGCCATCCGCCAAAAGTAATTACAGAATTACAAAGCCAAAACATCGTGCCCGCACTTATTGCAGTCAACAGAATATACTCTCCAAACGGCAAAAAGTACTTTTTAAGGCTTACTCCAAATTTATTAAAGAGCAAATACGGCTCATACCAGAAGTTCGTTGTTATATTACTTATAAATGTTCCTAACAGAACTCCATATATACCCATTTTTAGTGAAGTAACAAAAAGCAACGATACAGTCAAATTAATAATAGCTTCTGCGATACACTTGGGTTTTAACTGCCTAAACATGCCATACGTATCATTGAATGACAAAAATGTATTCCTAATAAGTCGCATATACAAATTCAAACATACAATGAAAACGACCTTCTCTTCCAGCAGATACGACTCTCCAATCCAAAGCGAAATAAATGGATTCACAAGGGCAAAAAGAGCTGCACAGGAAAAAGAAACCAACCAGAAATTAACAAACCATATTTTCTTAAAAGTCTTGTACACTTTATCGCTTGATTCAAGAGCTACAAGATTACCAACGCTTCCGGTCAATGCTTCAAAGATTTTTGAAATGATCGTTCGAAGCATTGTTGTGAACAAAGTATAGTTTGAATACAGGCCCAAAACAATTGTACTAACAAACTTAGAAATCAATAGATTATCTGTTGATGTAACAACTGCAGAACTAAGCTTGCTGACAAACATCGCCTTGACATTATTGTAGATTTGGTGTTGATCTTCTTTGCTCAGTCGCTCGTTTTTATATATCTTCAAATACGAATAATGCCGATCAACATAAACGGAAATAATTATATTATTAGCTAACGTACATGCAATTTGAATCAGTAGGTAAATTATGAAATTGTGAGTTGCCAGCAAAAATATAATTTGAAGGGTATTCTGTAACGTAGTCGTGCAGATATAAGTTAATGAGGCAATATAATTTCTTTGATCTGTGATTAATATGCTCTTCTTATAAATGAAGAAGTAACTTGTCGTTGTATTCAATAGATAAAGAATATAAATTAACGGTATTTCCGGCATATCAGGGATATCTGAAATCAGATATTTTAAGAACGGCGTTAATACTAACCCAACAACCGTGATGATAATACCAATTGAATTATAAACCTTCTTATACAGATTAAGCAATGCAGCAACTCGTTTATGATCTCCTTCGGCCGTTGGTTTATACATAGAATATAAAATCGCAGTTCCAACACCGAGTTCAGCTAGAGATAAAAGTGTTAGAATATCGCTGAAGAGGCCACTAAAGCCCAAATAGACTTTTCCAAGTGAATATATAAATACCGTTCTGCACAAAAAGGACATTACAGTATATATTCCTTGCTCAACAAGTGCCACAAATGTGTTTCTTATTGATTTTGTAGTTCTTGAATTATCCATTTCATTTATCCCTATATTGTTTTCTTGACATATGCTTCCGGTGGAATTACTCTCTTGCAACGATTATCAAATTCCTTTTTCTTGTTGCTAAAATAATATTTTTCATACACAACTGGAAGCATCTTTATAAGTTCTTTTATTTTATGCAAACCCCAACTTTCATGCTTTGGTTCTGTTGGGAAATACTTCTCTGCCAGTTCATCCAAAGGTGTATCACCGAGTTCTTTGAAAAATTCCGCTCTTCTATTATCGGGAATGGCAGATTTATATATCATTCCGCCATTGCACTTTACAGCCTTTTCCAAATCAACAAGGACGGTTGTTAAGCCACTCTCTGCACATTCAAGAAGCTCTTTTCCTTTCTCTGTGTGAGCCAGGCAAAGTGTCACGTCAAACGGTATATCTGTCCTCCCCGTTATAGCACGAGAAAACCAGCAATCTCCGATCGTTAAATCGCTAATCCGGCCAATTGTCTTAAAGCTACAACTATAGCATGAGGGCCTGGAAGAAATCTCCCCCAAAAAGAACCGGCCGTAATAATCCATGTTTGCTGCTAATTCGCTGGACTTTCCGTCTCCAAAATTTACTTTAGTTACTGGAACCGAGAAATACCTTCTAGGATGTCTTTTTTCTCTCATTGCGATGCTTGTAACATTTGACTTTTTATCCTTTTCCTGCCATTTAATATATTCCTTCAAAAGTTTAGGCGATGGTGTTCCGTGGCAAATAACGTCCATCGTTATGAGATTTTCTGTACTTATTCTTTTCAGTTTTAGGTACGACAGTAACCCGTAGATTTGGCAAGGCGTCCCAGAATACAATACTTTTTCTTTATTTCTAAGGTGCAGTGCTGCGCTTTGATATGTCTTTTGAGTATTACTCTGTACATATTTTGACCTATTCAGCCGCTTTAAATCCTGTAGCTTTGAGATTTCGATGTGTTCAACAACATTATCTTTGTTATATGCTGCTCCGTAGACAAAACCATTTTTCTGCAATAACATTGCCGCAATAGAGGCGAACACACCTCCGGAAGTTGATTCTTCAAGAAACTTAGAATTATTGCTCCAGGCAATATAGGCAGCAGGTTTATCACCAAATCTCTCATTCTTTCCATTTATAACCGGACAAACTTGCTCACAAAGCCCACACTGGACACATTTATCAGTATCAATTTCTGGATACAAAAATCCCTCATCATCGCTACTCATTCTAATACATTGTTGAGCACAAATATTATAGCAGGCTCCACAGGCTGTACAGTCTTTTTTGTTCTTTAACTCTATCAACACCGTTTTCCTTTTACTGCATTATCCAAAAAGTGATTAGCTTCTTCTCTTTTTGAATTCAACACTCTCTTAGCATTTGAAAAATCATGATTATCAGCTACCAGATCCTTAATGCTGTCAACATCTCTTATTAATCTACCAGACTCTCCTATAAGCTGCAGTACAGAGTATATTCTATCATTTGTGCTTGCTTTATCTGATGCTTGATGACGTTCAAAACACATAAACTGCTTCTCATATATAATTGAAAATGCCGTTCCATGGAATGAATCTGTACACACATACTGTGCATTGCGAATCAGGCTGAGAAAATCCTGTGGTGCTATATCATATAAATCATGATCTGCAAAGTTTTCATCTGCATCAACATATGATTTAAAATGCGGCAGATTTACAATTTTATATCCCGTTAGACTTCTTAGTTTTGCAGCCCCATCTCTACCTTTTGAATGTGAGCCAAGAAAATAGCAGAATATATACTTCTCATCAATATGGAAAGCACTTTCATCTGCTAGGTCATGCCATTTTCTCTCAGGCATAATCAAGGTCGGATCAAGCATCCAGCAAGGAGTCTTAAAACCCAAGTCAGAAACAATTTCACATCCACTTTTTTCTCTGACCGACATATATTCAATATGCGACAGTCTTTTTTTATACGTATGTCGAAGATTAGTGGGTATAGCAGGAATGCCAAAGGATGGAGACAATGCAATTCTCCGCACCATATCAGGAACAAATTCAAGCATATAAATGTGTTCCGGTAAATTCACAGGATTCCATATCTGGTCACTACCGCATACCACTGCTTTATATTCAGCGGCTTTTTTTTTCAAATTTTCATAGCCATATATCTTGGGGGCTATTTTCAATTTTCTGTCAATGGAGGAGATTGCCGTATTTCTTTTCCTTTTTAGTTCTTCATCTAGTTCTTTTTTATTTGAACACTTACTGTCAGAAAAATATTCTCCCATGACTTTCTTTTCAATTTTCCGTTTAACTCTTTCTGGAAGATTATGTCTAAAATTAATAATTTCGACATCATCGTATACGCTCATAAGTTCTTGAACAGCAAACGCCTGAAGTTTTGTTCCGTAATTTTGAACGTTATAAGGTGTAAGAAGTCCAATCATATCTTCACTCCTCGAAGTTATCTTCCGTCAAATTGAAGTATTTCATTAGGTTACGCATATAAATATCGTTCATGTTTTCATGTACATTACTTGCATTTAATGACTTTTCCTGACTACCATCCACGACAACGCGTTTCTTTCGTATATCCTGATTACAATTAACCACTGGCGTGTGAACCAAGACTTGCATTACTTTTAGCCACAAATCATCAGCATATAAAGAAAGTTTTTGTATCAATTCAAGATTAAAAAGCGTATCACTCATACAGTGCGGCGGATATAGAACACCTCCACAACCAGTCGCCACTAATTTCATCGATGGTTCATACGTATTCTCATCGGTCCATTTCCAATCATTATATTTTCTTAGCTTCCCGTCAGCATCAAATAAAATCCGATGTGATCTCGTTGCAACAATACAATTTTCAAACTTTTTATGGCATTCATACAATGAGCTGATCAGATCGTTGGGATACATGATATCGTCATCAATTGTGACAACAATGCTTTCAGGATGCTCCTTCATTGCATAATAATACTTTTTATGTGGTTTTATATTACATGGACGATATTCTATCTCTAAACCATATTTCTTTAAAACTGTTAAAGACTCTGGCAACATTTCAGGTAACACTATGTCGTCAAGATAAAGAATTAACCGATCAGGTTTCAGCGTTTGACACAGAATGCTTTTTATGACCAAATGCAATGATTCAAATCGAGCAGGGAAACTCGTTAATGAAACTATAATTTTTTCACTGCGATCGTTTCTATTTAATGAGTATGAACCTTCCGCTTTTTCAAGCTCAGCAATCCTTACTTTGAACCTCTTTCTATCTCTAGACGTCTGCTTAATAAAGTGCAGTTTCTGTATACACTTTCTTAACATGCTCTTGATCGCCTTTCTTTAATTTATTGTCTATAATAATATAAATCTTATCGTTATAAACATTCCAGATTGTCATCCATATAAAAGCATTGACAGTGGTCGTGTCAAGGTTTATGCGCTCTTTAATTCTCAATTGGCAGCTAGTGGTCCTCCAGCGGAGGAATCAGCAGTCATCACTTCTTTTGATTGGTTAGTATCCAGATACTTCATGCTTAAGTAGCATTTGTTGCCCAAGAGGGACGTTTCCATACATCGAAGCCTCACACAAACCAGCCCTATCACGGAATTGGAACCCGGGAACACGCCTACCACTTAGGTCCTTCGTCAGATCTCACGGTTTTGTCGCTTGATGGCGTTCTCGCTCTGGATCTTCATCCAATGTTAGTGAGGAAGGGTCCTGTAGGTCAGGCTCTCCAGAATGCTATTATCCACTTACTTGGCGGCTTCCTGGTCATCATCTCCTGAAGCTTTTCTTCGACGGTCTTCGCTTTTCCAGAGCCGCTTCTATATCTTCCTGAGCATGGATCACTTTGATCATCGCATCAAGCCGGCTCAGGCACTTGTCTCCAACGAACAACCGCAGGCCGGAAAGGCATCGTTCCTTCAGCAATACCTTGATGTTCAACCAGCTCTCACAATCGTCTTTCCCTCCATTGCGCCGATCCTCTTACGTTGCCTGTCTCTGGTGACGGCCATGGTCACGAGAATCGCATCGTTTTTGTACATTCCAGCCCAGTTGCGCTTGAGATAGATACCATTCAGATATCCATACGGATAATGCATAACAAGCTGTCTTTGCCGCCAATGTTCAATCTTCCCATAATCTTTTTTATTCAGCTTACTAACGGTCCCGGTACATATTTTCTTGGCCCAGAGCGCCGCTGTGATGTCTTTTACCTGACGAACGGAAATATCCGACAGATACAATTTAACCAGTGCTTCTTCCACACTCTTTCTGATGAGATATCCTATTTCATACTAATCGTGTGCTCAATATTGATATCATCTACTCGGATCGAGATTTGTTCTCCTTTGATTTGATGGATGTGTTCTACAATTAACATGATACCAATTGACAACGAGCTATCTCTCCTTTTTCAAAGTGCGCAATTTTGGATACGTTATCGCTTTCAAAGCACAAGTTTACTTTAATCTCGAATTAAACACGTTTTGTTCTCAGGTAAACACTGTATTCAAATTATGTTTTCTTAGTATTGCAGATTACAATAAATACTAATGTCAGATTTTCGTTTACGTCAACAGTTCAAATAAACTTTTTCACATTGTTTTACAATGCTGAAATTATCCCCAAAATAGCTTAGTACAACACAGAATAAAAACAGAGTATTTAGTGAATATACCTCAACAATAGCTCCAATCAAGTACAAAAACAGACTGAATATCACTTGAATCGGTATTCTTCTAGCATTTTTCAATACATTCCATATACCAAAAGCCAAGCAAAGGAGTGAAATAATTCCATAATGAGCACATACATTTAAATAAAGACTATGGGCGTGCGTCATATCAACTCCCCACCCCATATCAAATATAAGTACCGGTCCCATTCCAATAAGCGGTCTTGATTTTATATACGCCAATGCAATTGGCCAAATCGCAGTTCTTCCGTTAAAAGTAATATCTTTACCTAACTTTTCCGAGAAAGATTGCAATGTGTATAACTGCCCTGTAAAGAAAGTGATAAAAGTAAAAATAACTGCAACGATTATGAAGATTCGTTTTCCTCCTATCAGGTATCCCATTATCTTATCGTTCTTAACAACTGCATTAAAAAGAAGCAGAAGCCAATAGAAAACAATAATCAGGATCGCAGTCGACGAACCACATAGAAATGCTTGTAAGCTACAAATTGCCAATTGAAGGTATGTCGTCTTTGTAATTTTCCCAAATCGTTCAAACGAATTGAGTATCATGAATCCTCCTCCAATTAGGATCCACGGCAGTATAACATTTTTCCCTCCTAAAAACCAAATAGTTTGTCCAATTCGCCCTAATGCAATTCCGGATGGGAAGACAATCACTGTCACTGTATTGATAAGAAGGTACACAAAGAAAACATGAGAAAGCCAATTAAGAAACGCTTTCGAATTTCTATTAAGAAACATAAATGCCAGAAGAACAATTCCGACATCTGCAGTAATGTCCCATTTGATCGTATTTGCTGTATAGCCATTAAAGTAGCAGGAAGCAATTGCAATTATATAATATATAATAATTGAATTTATTGTTTTATTTGTCGCTTTATATTTTATGATATAATATATAATGCAAACAATAGCAATTGGTATTTGGCTTAAGTGCCACGCATCATACAATATCGATAGATCACTTCGATACGTTAAAAATGCTGGAATCAGAAATATAATGAAAAACCAATATACAGATATCTTCAGCTTTGGTTTTCTTATCGAAACTGTCATATTATCCTCTTTTCTTTAGGTTTCGTATACTTTTTCAAATTCATCGAGCTGATGATCAATTGTATACTTTTCCAGCTGATTAACGCTATTTACTGCTTGTTGGATAATTCTATTTTTATCTTCAATATAATACATCATTCTATTTTTTAATTGCTCACAGTTCCTTGCCTCAACGACAAAGCCTGATTTTCTATCTTCTACCAATTCAGTTAATGCTCCCATATTGCTGCAAATCACAGGCATTGCATGTTTATATGCATCCAGAACAACACGACCAAAAGGTTCTTCCCATAGTGAAGGGCAAAGCAACACATCTGTGCTTTGAAGAAGCTGCGAGACCTGCTGTTCATTCAAAAAGCCGACAAACTCAATTCTATTATCCTTGCTTGTCTCTGCAGCAACATAATCTTCTAAGTCACCTTTTCCAGCGATGTACAGCTTACATGTTTTATTCTCTATTGATCTAAAAGTATCAATCATCCATCGTATTCCTTTTTGCTCACTCAAGGTTCCAAGATATACAAACAATACTCCCGTTTTTTTATCCAATTCAGCTACTCTATTCGATAATATTTTTTTCACCGCACTAATATCAAAATCTGTAGCATTTGCAATAACCTTTTTGTCGCTACTCTTAAAAAATCCATCATCAGTTAGGATACTTAAAGTCAATGCCGATGGGGCCGTTACACAATCCACGTATTTTGAATGTAGCCTGTTCATATTTCGATGAAGTTGACACCCATAGCCAGGGTTTGCACATTTTCTCCCATTTGTTTTTTTACACGTCAATGCTACAAGTGGACACATTAAGTAATAATCTCTAACTGTATGAACGAGCCGTATATCCAACTTCTTCGCAATTTTCCATACAATTGGCGTAATCCCATACAAGTTATTTGTATTAATGACATCTGGCGCAAATCGTTTTATTTCCTGAGATAAACGCTTCGAGTTTCCAGTATTCCATATATCCAGAAGATGTCCCAAAAGTCTTCTCCAGCGTGGCACATCATGGATATTTATTTTCTTATATGCACCAAATGGCTTAAACCGAACAATTTCGATACCATCAATCACTTCTTCTGTATCATAAGCGCCGGTACACAGAACACGAACCGTATGTCCCCTGCTCTGCAGTCCCTCTGCAAGTTTTTTTACGCTATACTCTGCTCCACCACGGATGTCTGGTGCATAGAAAGAATTTATAAGCATTATTCTCAATGCGACTTCCTCCTTATTCAACTGCCAATTAACTTAAGCATTTCATATGCTGATTTTTTCCACGAATGTTTTTCCAGGACGCTTCTGGCATCTCCAGTATGCTCTTGCATAAGTGCATCCATATCAACGTCACTCTTATTAGGATCAATGTATATTGCTGAATCTTCATAGATTTCTGGTAAGCAACTTGCTTTAGAAACAATTATCTTCTTCCCCAGACTTAACGCTTCAAGTGGTGGAATTCCAAACCCTTCATGCAGCGAAGGTTGTATCAGTGCTAGGCAATGGAGCATCAAGGCTTTCATCTCCTCATCTGACACAAAACCCGTGAATATAACGTTATCTGGCGAGTTCTTCTGTAACTCCTCAGACTCATTTGAAAAAGAGTCATTACCTGTCAAAACAAATGTATACTCTGGGTTTGTTTGAGCAGCAGTTATAATCCAGGCCAGGTTTTTATGTCTATATTTTGAGCCCAGTGCAAAAAAGTATGGTTTACCAATATCAATCATACATTTTTCAAACACACTTTCATCTGGATGAATTTCCTTCATATGTTCCCAGCCATTGCCAATTACCGTTATTCTATTGGGTGCGACACCATAATACTTTACAATTTCCTTCCTAGACTCATTGCTGACTGTTATAATTTGAACATTTTCTTGCGCTGTGACCTTCTTAACTCTCCATATATAAAATGCTCGATGAATTTCGTGGCCCTTATAATTCTCTGGAAAACTTTCATATATGCAATCATGAATAGCAATATATTTTACTCCACGCACAGGAATGCTCAGTGTCAGGTCGACCCCAATACCTTTTGTTTTCTTTACATATATTGGAAAAATAATTTGTTCCCAGATAATCCTGCTGACTGGTCCGGTATACTGGCCCTTTTTCACTACTACTATATTTTTAAAGCACAACTCGTGCTCATTTGCATTCGCTGGTACAAGAAGATTTACACAATACTTGTCCTTAGAATTGTCAAGCAATTTATCTAGTTCTCTTAATATGTTATAAGCGTATCTGCTGACCCCAACAACATTTTTCCCTGCCCAGCAGCCGTTAAAAACTATTCTTTTCATTTGTAATTATCCTTATTAGATTTTTCAATTATTCATGGTTTCTATTAACATTCCTTTTGTCCACATCCCCCTATTCTATATTATTGATACAATATCTTTTAGTGGCTTCAGAAACCGAAATCACCTTGTCGGCACACTTGCAAGGCAGGAGGAAAAAGATATTTATCGTTCTGGATTTTTTCACTTTCCGTGAGGGGGCTCAGAAATCAAAGATCTTGTATCTATTCCAATTTGCATTTATTCACCGCCTCATATAAATAATGCATCTCTCAACTTCATAGCTTCGATTTTCCAATTAAACATCTGTGCTCTTTTCATTCCAGCTTTTTTTATTATCTCAAGCCGCTTCTCTGGAAGATTCATGACATTCACAATCTGATCTTTCAGTTCTCCTACGTTTTGATTTGTAAAATAGAAAGCGGAATCGCCCAGAATTTCTGGTAAAGAAGCAGCATCCGAAGAAATGACTGGAATTCCCATAGACATTGCTTCAATTGGAGGAATCCCAAAGCCTTCATACACTGAAGGGAATACGAAAACTTGTGCATTCCTATACACATATGGCAATAAATAATCATCAACAAACCCGGTAAAATGAATTCGTTTAGCTGTTTGCTCATCAAGATTCAGAAGCATATCATCCATTAACCATCCTTTTCTTCCAGCTAAAACCAGCTTTGTATCAAGCTTCTTTTCTTTAACAAGCTCACCAAATGCATCAATCAGAATCCTCATATTTTTCCTAGGCTCTAAAGTTGAAAGACAGAGAATATAGTTGTCAGGAAGTCCATATGCTTCCTTTGCTTTCATGTCTTGTTTTATTTCATATTTAAAATTAGCGAAGCAATCTGCTAAGCCGTCATAAACGACTACAACTTCATTAAGATTTTTTTTCAAAATCTTGGTAATCCTATCTTTAGAGAACTGTGAAACCGTGGCAATCTTTTTGTGTCCGTGCGCAGCTTTTCTATACATAACCTTAAAATAGAGTGTCATGTATTTCTTATTCTTGCTCGGGCAATCCCAACAACCCATATCATGAATTGTACTGATTGCTTTTTTACTGAAAAAGAAGAAAGGTGCTGGGAATGCCGGAAATAAGTAGTAGTCAGCCTTTATGGTTAGCAATTTTAAAGGTAATTGTATTTGATTGAAAACTAGTTTATTTTTTCCATTAATAACAACGCATTTTATATTTTCCGACCTTTTCTCAAATTCCTTATGAACCTCATTTTTAAAAACGAGGATGTATTCTATATCGTTTCTACTTGGATCTGAAATTAATACCTTTGTAATACTAAGGGCAAACCGTTCTATTCCAGAAAAATTATCTGCAAGGGAAGTTAAGTCTATTAATACTTTCATCGCAGCCCTTTCTCATCTAGCACTAATCCTCATTCTACAAGATAGAACAAGCATCGATTCCGCAATAGTAAGCCAATTATGTTTATAGAAAAGCTGCAATCATCATAACATTTGTTGTACTGGCAGCATTTTCTAACTTGTAGCTTTTCGCCATGTTAAACTAATGAATTCAAATGGTAGTACATCAGCAACATATATTTTCAGTTGATGATAATATCTTATCATGTACAAGGATATAGCCAATTTGAATGGAAGGAATTAATAGCCCCACAGCCCAGGTATGACCATGTCTTTCTCTTTCAATTCGCCGCTTAGCACCACTTTTGTCCTCTATATACTAAGCTTCCCTGAGACATTTAGATCGACTAATGATTTATCTATTTTATCATTTATAGCGGTCATATATAGGTTTTCTTGTCTTCTGTTAGTGATAGTTATTTCTATATATATATTATTGCCATTAATAGTTGGTTATATCGTTGTTATTAAGTTCATTTTTTATCCTCTTCCTGTACTTAATAGCCAAGCCAAGAATTTTTCTATCATCCACCAAATACCGTTTTGCCATACGTTTGGGATCTTGAGTAATTCTATAAAGCCATTCCAATCCATGATTAGCCATCCATCTCGGAGCTCTCTTAATAATTCCTGCCTCAAAATCAAAACTGGCACCTAAGCCAAGGGAAATAGGTACACCTAACTCTTCTCGATTGTAGTAAATATACTTCTCCTGCTTCGGACAGCCTAAGCCGATAATCAAGATGTCAGGGTGGGTTTCCTTGATCATCGATTTAATTCTTTCTATCTCTGCGCGATCTTTTTCAAAACCTAACGGTGGTGAATATGTACCAACAACCTGTAGCCCACTAAATCGTTTAGCTAGATTATCAGCAGCTTTAGCAGCAACACCTTCTGCCGCGCCTAAAAAAAACATTTTATATCCCTTTTCGGCTGCCATCTTGCAAAGTAACGGAAACAGATCAGAACCAGATATTTTCTCTTTAATAGGCGTTCCATACCATTTTGCAAGCCATAAAAGTGGCTTACCATCTGCGAGAATCAAAGAAGCATCAGCATATATTTTTCGAAGTTCTTCATTGGTTTCAAGTTGCACAATATGATCGACATTTGGAGTAACAACATACGCATTATTCTTCTCTTGAATTAATCTATCTATCTCCCCTAATGCTTCCTGCATTGTTAGGTTATCTATCTCTGTATTCATAAACCTGAATCTTTGCGCCTGCATGATAACCTCCCTTATTATTCATTTTGGGACAATATAGTTTGTAAGGAAATCTCTTCTGGGATCTTGCACCATCCTAGTACATTCATAAGAGATAGGGCTTAATCCATATGGTCTAATACAGATTGAATAGCAGTCTATGGGTAAGAACCCCTCACCTGCCTCCCCATATACTAAAGAAAGTTCCTCTCTTGTCAATGCGGCCATAGTCATTTACATGGTGAGTCACATTGGAGCTATCCTGGTTCAAAAGCTTTGTCTTTATCTGCCCTTTAAAAGAACCATTCACTACATAACTGCTTCAATCTTGATACACGGATCACCCCATGCTTCTGCAAATGATGTCAGATGGAATTATTTAATAGTTTCGATTACCCTGTCGCCCTCTTTTCTTATCCTATCGGAAATTTAACCTTATCTGTAACACAGATCTCATTGCCCAGTTGAACTTCGATCATATCTAGCGCAGTAATGGCACTAACGGTATGTTTACAGCCTGCAGCAATCGTAATAACATCGCCTGTACGAAGGGCTTGCTCAATACCGTCCACGATAGCCTTGCCATTACCAGAAATGACGGTCCAGACTTCCTCGCGCTCATTGTGCATGTGGTAGCTCATCCTTTCACCAGCCTTCATGGAGACCTTGATCGTCATGGATCCCGGCTGCTCGTCAATGACCTTATATGTACCCCAAGATTTTTCAACATACCTTGCCTCTGTCTTAATTTTTTCCACATAAGGCTTCATCTGGCCGCTGCGCTCCTTATCGGAGATCAAGATACCATCATCGCTGGCCGCAATGATCATGTCTTTGCACCCCATACAGAGAATGGGAATATTCAGTTCATTAATCACATTGATATTCACACAAGTTTCATCAAGGATTACTTTACCTTTGGTCTTATCTGCCATAACCTCAGCCATCATGTTCCACGTGCCAACATCTTTCCACTCTCCGCCGTATCGCAGAACCTGAACGCTGGATTCCTTCTCGACTACTGCATAGTCGAAACTGATTTTGGTAAGGGTGTCATATTTATCGTACAGGCTACGGTAATTCACAAAATCAATCATACCGTGTGCTTTATCCAACAGATAGCCTATCTTGAACGCAAAGATACCAGCATTCCACAGAGCATGCTGTGTCAGATATTTCTTAGCGGTCTCCACATCCGGCTTTTCTTTGAAAGCTTTGACCTTGCTGACATCTTCGCCACTTTCAGGGATTATATATCCGTACTTCTCGCTGGGATAGGTCGGCTCAATGCCCATCAGTGTCAGATTAGCACCGCCTTGCTCTGCCATCTCTTGTAAAGTTTTAACAGCTTCGTAATAGCTGTAATCCACATACGGATCGACTGGGCAAACAACAACTGCTTCATTCTCTGAAAAGCCTAATTCATCGTGCAGATAGGCTACAGCAAGAGTAATGGCCGGAAAGGTATCACGGCGACAAGGTTCTACACATACGGATGTTTTTTCACCCAGCTGGTTTTTAATTGCACTTGCCTGCGATATGCTGGTTGCAATAGTAATTTTTGCGTTCGCATCTACTGCAGTGATTTGTCGATACACACGTTGTACCATGGATTCATATTGATTCTTATTCTTGAACAGCTTAATAAACTGTTTGCTACGTACATCATTTGACAGTGGCCAGAGCCGCATACCTGAACCACCAGAAAGTAAAATAATATTCATAATATTCTCCGCTCCTTTCTCGTATCATCCGCACATTTTGCGATACTTTTTCATTTCTATTTCAGCATATCTGCTTACGGGGGGGTAGCGACAACATCCTCGATTTATCCGCCGCTTTTTTATTCACCACGCTGACAGAAAATCTATCTCAAACTGCTCCTCCAGTTTATCCTGAAAGCTGATGTCCTGATTTATATAACAGCCAAATATTTTACAAATGATCTTAACATCAGTAAGCATATTGATGGTGTCAGGTCGTAATTTCTTGGAATCTGCTCTCCCTTTTCCGTAGTGACTGTGGTCTTTACCTTGAACGAGTTATACACGTTTTGCCGGGCTTTGTGCGTGGTCTACATTTATTCTTCAGAAGACGCATACCAGTCTGGTTGCTGGTTATCAGCTCAGCCTGCGCAAAAGTCTTGCCGAAGCAGCGGCACAAGCCAAGGTGCTTCTTGTGCCAGACCTACCACACTCAGTTCAGTGCTGGAGATTATTCAGGAAGAATATGGATTGTGTCATTTAGATAGTGCGTTCGCGCAGAAACTCCTAACTTGAAGATGATATTCTTGTTATTGAATTTTACATATGCTTGACATCTATCTCTTATGGAATTTGCACGGACTGGTTTAATATGATTTCATGCTTGATTTACTCATTATTGCTTAAGTGAATTTCAAACTATCTTGAGCTGTCATACAGCTATGATTGTTTTCACTGATGACCGATCATTCACTCCACCCACTCAAACGGTAACCATACAACGCTTGCCTGCCCCATGAACTGTATTCTCACTCGGGCATTTCGGTTCTTCTTGGAGATCTCTTTAATACAGCCATCCAGATCTTTCAAAGGACCCTCTACAATCCTGACCTTATCGCCGATCCGGGTAGCTTTGGAACACTGAATGTGTCCCCTATGCTTTAAAAACCACAGGGCATAGTCCCGGTCCTCATGCCTTAGCTCCAGCATATCCTCTTCAGACCGGAGGATCTTAAAAACGTCAGGCAAGATGCGCAGCGCCCGGCCATCAAGATTTGTCTGTTTATAAATAAATACATAGCCGGGGAACATCGGAACCTGAACCAAGCTTCGCTTGCTGTTGACGCTTTTGTGCTTATCCTGCAAAATCGGCATAGCCAGGGTTTCCGGATAGCGCTGGACAATTGTCTCCGCCAGCTTCTTTTCCCGCCCGCCCTTACAGTAGACACAGTAAGTCAGGATCGTTTCAGGCTGGCTCTGGCTCAAGGTCAAATAGTCCTCAGCCAGTTTTGACCAGCTGAAGACAGCTTCGCCCTTCCGGCCCTGGGTCGGATGATCCTCCAGCTGCATATATCCTCCTTAGCCGCGCACGTCTCAAAAATCAAGGCCGTTGGGTTCAGAATTCATGGGTTGTACTTCTGATAACAGTTTTAATATTATTTTTTAATACAGAAGTATCTAGATATTTATATCATAATTATGCTCTGAAATCCACTGATTCAGCGGCTGTTAAGGCCTATTGGGGCTGGATTGTAGTCATTTTCTGCTAATTGTGATCGTTTAGTAACCTAGACCTAACTAAAGGATGTTTCTTTTAACCTGCGCGTACTGCTTTCTTAAACGCTGGGGGATGCGCCCGGTGGCGCTTGCGGCGGTTTTGTCTGCTCCCGTAACTGCTGGCGTCGGTACTCAACCGGCGTCACACCATTTTTGAGCTTTTCAAGGCGACTAATACAAATCTCCTCTGCAAGAGATACCCTGTTTAAGATCAAGCTCTGGTATTGTTCCTGTAGCAAGTGATCGACTCTAGTTGTCCAGCACCGATTCCCTCTGATACCGTCCGTTCATCGGCTCATTTACCAAGATGATTCTTGTCCAGCCGTAGCCATTGCCCCCAGCGGTCAGCAAGGTGGCAAAGCGGTCATTCCAGACAAGCTTTTCATAAGCTCGTCCGATCACGGGTAGGTATAGAGCTGTTTGCGATTGACTGGACAGCGAACCGATCTGACATCAGGCTAACAGGCGCGCTGATCTGTTTTCTTACTGAACTGTAAGCTTCAGGGCATAACTGTTAGGTGAATCGCAGGATATCAGGCCCGCCCTCTGGCTAGACTAAAGCAGTAAATATCCTGGCGCCGGCCAGAGATCCCGGTGGTACAAGCCAATCTCTGTCGCGCCGCCAAATCAGGAGAGTAAATAAGATGACTGAAACCAGCCTTGGCCTGCGGAAATCTGCCGGCCTGAAAAAGCTGACCACCTTTGATCTCAAGATCATCGGCCTGGTCCTGATGTTTATCGATCACGTTTATCAGATGTTTGTACCCATGGGCCTCCCGGTCTGGCTGAATTGGTTTGGCCGGCCGGTTGCCACGATTTTCTTTTTTGTCAGTGTGGAAGGCTTCAGCCATACACATAATAAAAAGAAATATCTGCTGCGGCTGTATATCGGCATGCTGCTGATGTTCGCAGGCACCAATATACTGAGCCGCCTGCTACCTTATGAGCAGGTACAGCTTGCTAATAACATTTTTGTGGACTTGTTCGTCGGCGCCATCATGATGGCCGGCATTGACCTGATCGAAGCCGGTATAAAAAGCCGCAAAGCTGGCCGGGTAGCAGCAGGCGTGCTGGTCTGCCTGATCCCCGTCTTGTTGTCCGGTCTGGTAGTCCTGGTTCTGAGCCAGGGCTATCACAGTGTAGGTGTGCTGGTGGCCATTTCAGTACTTCCCTCGTTGGTGCTGGCAGAAAACAATTTCATGGTATTACTGATCCCGCTGCTATATATTTTCCGCCGGCACCGCAATGTTCAGTGCGTCCTGATTGCGCTGACCGCACTGATTTATCTGTCGCAGGGCTCCGTTCAATGGATGATGATCTTTGCGGTGATCCCCATCCTGCTCTATAACGGGCAAAAAGGACCTGGCCTGAAGTATTTCTTTTATGTGTTCTACCCGGCGCATATCTGGCTGTTGTATCTGCTGTCGTTTGCGGTGTATCACTTCATGCATTGAGGCTGACCGACCTGACGGTTCATCTCAGCTGAGAATTGATGACTGGCCCCAAGCTGGCGTTAGCCGGTGCCGGTGCGGCCGGCGCTAGCTTCAGCAGATGATTTCGCCATCAAAATAACGTTCCTGAAAGCTAACCGCGGATAATATGGCTTCAGGCGTCCAGACAGGGTCAGCCGGAGCCAAGGCGGCGGCTTCCGCTCCCGGAAGCCGGTCACACCCGCCGGGATCGGTGGCCAGTACTACCAGCTTGTCTTCCTGATCATCATGCCGGTAAATACCGGCTATGACGCGGCCACAGACTTGCTCCAGCGGTTGGGTGGGTCCCAGGACATAAGCATCCAGAGCCTCGCCATCTCCACCCGGTTGGCCTGGCAGATATCCGTAGTTCAGGGGATAGTACAGTCCCGGATGTTCCGGGTGGTACGTGCCGGCAGGCCGGTCAACCGTCACGGTAACTTGCTGGCCCAGCCAGCGCCACAGCGCGGCGCGGCGCAGGATTTGTTGAATAAATTGGCTTTTACCGGCCAGGTACCGGCTGCGGTCGGGATCCTGACTGAAGCGCTGTGCCAAGGAGAGTTTCAGGGCTTCATAAGCCTGAGCCTGACTGGGGCGCGCGTTGAGGTAGTCGCGGAAGTCCACGTACTGCCGCCATTCGTCACTGTAGCGGACCACCACGTGGATAAAGTGAGTCTGCAACCCCCGTGGCTGACTGTAGTCGCCACAGGCAAAAAAGAGCTGGCGTTGATCTTGCGGCCAGGGCCGGGGGATGAAGCCCTGGGCCTGAAGGGCTGGCACCAACGGTTTGATATCATTCAGGGCCTGGACACCTACAACAAAATCCAGGATGGGCTTGGCCCGGATGCCCCAGATGGCAGTACTGCCAACATGCTGAATCTCCAGCACATGGTCTCCCAGGATTTGCCGCAGCCGCAGCAAAGTGGCCTGAGCCAGTCCGGTCCAGGCAGGGTCCGGCGGTAGCAGGGCCAGGCAGCCGCGAGCCAGTCCCAAGCTCTGGCTCTGGCCCGGAGAGATTGTGGTGGTTTGCTCTGACGCGGCTGCAGGTGCGGCGGCTGACACTGATTGGGACATGAGGGGCACCTCTCTATTCTTACTTCAGGAAAATTTGCTTGAGGTATGCTGTCTGCTCTGGATCGCATGAACCGGGTCTGACCTTTCCGGATTTGCTTGCTGATTGCGGTCGGTGTTTCAGCAGAGCGCCCGGCTCGCGGACCAGCACCTGACACAGCTTGAGCAGGTTACTGATTTTAACCGTCTTGGCCGGTCCGTTTTCTTGATGGTCAGGTTCCCGGGGGAAGGCCAATCCGCTCCGCCAGTTCTCCCACGCTCATCTTGCGGCTGACCGGCAGGCCATTAATCCTGACGATCATTTTATCATCCCAAACGCCTTATGGGCTTTGAAGCCAGCAAAAAGGGGACTGTCAGGCTACAGATCCAGCTCAGGATCAGCCAGGGCCAGCAGGTATAAGCAAATGCTGAATCAGCATAAGAGGCAGCTATGCCCCGGTTGACGCCGGCCAAAACAGCAGAATCAGACAGCCTAGGCCAAACAGGATCATCCTGACTTTACCCGGCGGGATCAGGTCAGCTGCTGCATATACTTGCCTTCCTCCTGACCGCCCGGACCTTGTCCCCAACCGGAGGATCGGTTTGCAGGGGTATCCTGCGGGAAAGTCCGGATGTATAGGTGTGTTTATCAATCTGTTTTACTGTACTTCGTTATTTGGGCGTCTGGATAGCGTCAGCTACCGCTTTGAATGCCAAATGCGTTCCCTCAGGCGGTCCTGATCCGCTCAGGGGGAACACGCTCTGCTGCTGTCAGGATTGGCTGATCAGTCAGTCGGGTAGTTACTGTTGTCGTTGCTGACCGCTGGCTTTTCTGATGGTTCAGTCTGCTCATGAGCATGGTCAGCACCCTGTTCATGATGGTGACCGCGCCCACAGCTGTGTCCTTGACCTGGCCCGTGGGCATGACCGCAAGCAGGATCCTGTCCGTGGCTATGGCCGTGACCATGACCACAGCCGTGACCTTCACCATGAGCAAAGTCGTGACCGGGTCCGTGGCCGCAGCCGGGTCCATGACCTGGTCTGCCACAGCCGGGTCCGCCCATACCGGGAGCAAAATCGGGATCCATACCGGGTCCATGACCCGGTCCAAAACCAGGCCCGTGACCCAGGCGGTGCTCCATCATAAATTGGGCCATCTCCTGGCGCCGCTCCTCAAAATCCGCCTCCGGAAACAGCGTTTCATATTGCTTGATCAGACGGTCCAGGTATTGACTGAATGTGGTCAGCTCAGCTTCTGTCAGGCAGTCCAGTGCCTGCGCGTTGTCCTTCAGACGATCCGTTACCTGCTCAGCGGCGGCCTGACCTTCCTCAGTCAGACAAACGGTCATGATCCGCCGGTCCTGGTCTGCTGGCGTACGGGTTATCAAGCCATTCTTTTCAAGCTTGCTCATCAGTTCCGCTACCGCCTGCTTGCTCATGTTCAGCAGATAGGTCAGTTCCTTCTGACTGATTTCCGGTTTCATTTTCAGGATAGCCAGGATACGTCCCTGGCCACGGCTGGGGCTGAAGGGCGAGCCCAGACGACTGAACATGCTGCGGTGCATCAGCATTTGCAGCTGCTGCAGCTGGTCGTTGACCAGATTCATTAAATTCAGGGGGGATGTTTCCTGTGAGTTGAGGTTCTTGTTGGCCTCAGATCCAGATGATTTATTCATAGCTTTTTCTCCTATATCTCATATTTGCCACCATCAGGAGTGGCCGGTTTGCCTGCTGCCAGGGGGACTGTCGGGTTCGCGAGGATGGCGCCACAGCGCTCTGCTTGGTAAACGAACGGCGGTGGGGGTGTTCAGTCTGCGGCAGGCTGCACCTTGGAATCGCCATCCAATCAGGCACATAGTCAAGCACTTGACTTGTTATCAGTATAAAGCACTTCTTGTTTAAGTCAAGTACTTTACCAATAATTCACAAATAAGCTATTCACAGGTATACTGACGGTGCTGAAAGCCCTGACCTGAGGGCTGAGTGCGCGCCAAAGACAGGAGGACTGAGCACATGGCAAACGTAATGGGATTGGCTACCTGCTTTTTCCGGGAGCCAACGGTTCAAAAGTGGCAGGCAGCCGCGGCCGCAGGCTTTACAGAAGCTGAAATAGACGTAGACGGCCGACAATCCGTTGAGGACATTTGTTGCTCAGCTCAGCGGCAGGATGACTGTCTCCGTGCCGGTGGTTTGCAACCCTCCTCCTTGCATCTCCCCTTTGGAAACGCCTGGGACCTGTCTGCGGAAGACCCTGCCAGGGCGCGGCAAGCGCTGACCGGCTTGGCCCGGATACTCCGCTGGGCTGCCGGTCATCAGATCATGCTGGCGGTCCTTCACGCCAGCTTTGAACCCATTCCCCCGGAACGCCGGTCAGTCCGCCTGGAGCAGGCGACCGCCGGTATCCGGCAGCTGGCCCAGCTGGCCCAGGAGCTGGGTGTCAGGCTGGCGGTTGAGGATCTTCCCCGGACCTGTCTGGGCAATTGCGCGGATGAATTGCTGCAACTGACGGATCACGGCCGGACCGCCGGGGTTTGCTTTGATGTCAATCATCTGCTGCGGGAAACCCATCAGTCATTTATCAGCAAATTGGGTTCAGCTATTCTCACTACCCATCTGTCTGATTATGACCGGCTGGATGAGCGGCACTGGGCCCCGGGGGAAGGCTGCATAGACTGGACCGCCCTGAAACAGCAGCTGCTGGCAGAAGGTTACCAGGGCCGCTGGCTGTTTGAGTTCAATGAGCTGGCCGCACCCAGGCTGGGCCGGGCGATCACACCGGCAGAACTGGCTGCCCGATTCAAAGCTTATTGATACCACCTGGCTCAGGCCAGGCCTGCCCCAGGCAGATAACCTGGTGATTGCTGGTTCCATTGCAGAAAAGAAAAACGAGGTATTGAACATGTTGCTTTGTACCCAGACAGATGTCCTCACTCAGCATATGACTGAAGAAGCCGCGCTGGACCTGCTGGCCCAGGCAGGGTTTGAGGCGGCGGATTTGTCGCTGTTCCGGCTGCAGCAAACGCCGCGCTGGTCAGGCAGCGACTATCTGGAGGAAGCCCGACGGCTGGGTGAATACGCCGCCCGGCGCGGGGTCCCGATTCTGCAGGCCCACGCACCGTTTTCCTTTCCTTATAAGACCGCTGACTTTGACCGGGATATCTTTCCAGTGATCTGGCGCGGAACTGAGATCGCGGCCGCGGCCGGCGCCAAGCGCATTGTGGTCCACCCCATCCAGCACGGGCAAATAAAGGACGCCGATGACAAAAAGCTGTTTAATTTTAATCTGACCTTTTACCGCCGGCTGGCCCCTTTGTGTGAGCGCTACCAGACGACCATCTGTGTCGAAAACATGTGGAGCTACGACCCCCGCCGCCGCTGTATTGACCACGATGTCTGCTCCAGGCCCGCGGAGTTCTGCCGCTATGTGGACAGTCTGCAGGCGGCCTTTGGCAGCAGCTTTGCCGCCTGTCTGGACCTGGGGCACGCGCCGCTGGTCGGAGTGGCGCTGCCGGATATGATTCAACAGTTAGGCCCCCGGATCCAGGCACTGCACATCCATGACAATAACTACCATGAAGACAGTCACACGCTGCCCGGCCACAGTGAACTGGACCTGCCCGCAGCTTTCAGGGCGCTGGGGCAGATCGGCTATCAAGGTCTCTTTACCCTGGAGGCCGATAACTTTTTCATTCATCAGGCGCCGGCGCTGTACCCGGCCACCCTGACTTACATGCGGCAGGTCAGCGCCTATTACCGTGATCTGCTGCTGGCCGCTGCAGCCAGCAGCTAACCGCCGGACGGGGGACAGCCGCTCGGTTGCTGGCAGCAGGCGAAATCGGTTGCGGCCATTCCGGCTTGACTGGCCCAGTCCTCCCCTCATTTGCCGGAATTTCCGTCAATCCAACCTATTATGGATTCCCATATAGACCATTCTCTATCAATTTGCCCTATTTCGTAATGTTTTTCAGCTTAACAGTTTCGCAATGTTTCGTGGCGCAAATGTGTACAACTGTGCACTTTGCACTAATATTTTATACCCGCCCCGTCCTCGCAAGCAGTCGTTTTGTGCAAGTCGTCGAGTTTATATTTTTAATTCGAAATCAGCTTGCGAAACCCTACCGCTCTACCTACAATGTGGCTATGGAAAACGATTTAGTCAGGTCTGGTATCTGGCTATATTATCCAAATAAGATTGGAGCGAGTGAGCAGCATGAAAGAAGCCGTATCCCTTAAAGATATAGCTAAAATCTGCCAGGTGTCTGTTTCAACGGTCAGTAAAGCACTGAACAACCGCTCTGATATCAGTCATGCCAAAAAGGAAGAGATTCAGCGGGTAGCCAAGGAACTGAACTATGTTCCGAATTACATGGCTTCTACTCTGAAGAGCAAGCGGACCCGGGTAATCGGGGTATTGTTGTCTGAAGGGACCGGAACCAATCTGCTGCATGAACACTTCGCCCGTATCCTGAACAGTTTCAAGGATACAGTAGAAGAACGCGGTTATGTCATCATGTTTCTCAATGCAAGTCCGTCGCCTAACCGGCTGTCTTACACGGAGCAATGCAAATACATGACCTTTGACGGTATCCTGATTTTGTGCGCTGACTATCAGCTGGATGAGGTCCAGGAACTGCTGCAATCGGATCTGCCGATTGCTATGATTGATCACGCCGTACCAAAACATATTAATATAGCCTCTAACAACTTTGGCGACATGACGCGCCTGATGCAGTTGATTTATGACCGCGGCCACCGCCGTATTGCGTATGTCCATGGTCAGAACAATGAAGTCACGCGGGCACGTTTTGATGCATATAGGAAGTTTATGCTGGAGCACAGACTTCCGGTTCCCAAAGAGTATCTTTACACCTGCCCCTATAGGGATAACGAGCGGGCCAGCGCCCTGACCAAAGCGGTGCTGGCTTTACCACAGCGGCCTACCTGCATCCTTTATCCGGATGACCAGACCGCGGTGGGCGGCCTGAACAGTCTGCAGGAAGCAGGCTTGCGGGTTCCGCAGGATATCTCCATAGCCGGCTATGACGGCCTTGCGGTTATTAACATCGTCCGCCCGCGCATTACCACCATTCACCAGGATACGGTATCCATGGGTATACAGGCGGGCAACAAGCTGATCAGCCGCATTGAATTTCCTGAAACTGAACCTGGTACCGTAACAGTCACAGTTGACGGAATGGTTGAACCCGGCGCTTCAGTCGCCATGATTAACCCCAGATATAATTAGCAGGCCCCCCTGTTGATTATAAACAAACCTGTAAGTCAGGCGTATACACATAGGAGGAGTAAAACATGAAGAGAAGCAGTAAAATCATGAGCGTTCTGCTCAGCGCGCTGATGGCCAGCGGTATTCTGACCGCTTGCAGCAGCGGCAGCACAACGACCACCACGGCAGCAGCAACGACCACGGCTGCAGCAACGACCACGGCCGCTGAAACCACCACTGCTGCGGAAACCACCAAGGCTGAGGAAACCACCAAAGCCGCGGAGACGACCAAAGCCGCGGAAACCACCAAGGCAGATGACACCAGCAGCTCAGGCACCCTGAACTACACGGGTGAAATCACGCTGATGCATTTCTCGACTTCTGAAGAATCTCAGGGCAACGGCGGTTCTGACGGCTTCCGTACCGTGATCGCTCAGTGGGAAAAAGATCATCCGGATATCAAACTGAATCAGACCGTGCTGGCCAATGACGACTACAAAACCCAGATCGCCACTCAGGCTGCGGCCGGTGACCTGCCGGACGTGTTCCTGCTGCAAGGCATGAACACCAAGGCCTGGGCCGCTCAAGGTCTGATCATGGACATGACCGACATCATCAAGAGTTCTCCTTATTACAGCGAGTACAATCAGAACTATTTCACCCCGTTCACGGATAATGACAAATTGTACGGTCTGCCGGCTTTGACTGGTGGTACCTGCACCGTGGTCGTTTATGATAAGAACGCGTGGAAAGAAGCCGGCTATGACGCCTTCCCCACCAGCTGGGATGATGTCAAAACCGCGGATGAATATTTCAAGTCCAACGGCTATAAAGAGACCATGGCCTTTGGTAACGGCGGACAATGGCAGATCAACTCTGACTTCCTGTCGGTTATCGGCGACCGTTACACCGGATCCGACTGGTTCCAGTCTCTGGTTGATAAGACCGGCGCTGCCTTTACCGATGATGAGTTTGTCAAGGCTCTGACCTTCACCAAGGATATCTTTGCTTCTGGTATCTTTAATGACGACTTCAATACCGTCACCAATGAGGATGCCCGTGAGTACTATATTTCTGGTGAGTCACCTGCTTTCATTGGCGGTAACTGGGATGTCAGCTACATCGGCGCGACCCTGAAAGAATCCAATGAAGATCTGTACAACAACACCGGGTTTGCGGTTCTGCCTCAGCCTTCTGACGCGACCGGCTCTACCAATACCCAGAACATCGGCTTAGGCTACGCGGTTTCTCTGAACAGCAAGCTGGCGGATGATCAGGACAAACAGGCTGCAGCGGTTGATTTTGCTGAGTATGTAACCGGACCTGAGTTCTCCAACTATGTTGCCACCAACTACGCGCTGTCCGGCCTGACCAAGGTTGAAAACGTTGACCTGAGCGCCTTTGATCAATTCACACAGGACTTCTACAACTATTCCTATGTTGACACTGACACCTGTGAGATCTATGACTCTTATGTCAGCAGTGCTGTCTGGAGCGTCCTGAACACGGACCTGCAGACCATGCTCAACGGCGACATGACACCTGAGGATGTTGCTAAAGCTGCCCAGGAAGCCTATACGGCTAACTACTAAGTCTTGTCTGATATGAACAGTCATTAGGACTGACAGAAGGGGCAGAGCGCGTGAGAACGCCTGCCCTTTTTGCCTGAATGAAAGGATGGCGGATTTATGCTGTCAAGAAAACCAAAGGCCATAACATTTCTGGTATACCTGGTTATCCCGATCCTGCTATATGTTTTTGTGGTCTTTTTTCCGCTGCTGACGTCCCTGTTTTACAGCCTTTTTGAATGGAAAGGCGGACCAAACAAAACGTTTATCGGCAGTGCTAACTACACGCAGCTGATCCATGACTCAGTTTTCTGGTCGGCCTTCCGCAATAACCTGTATCTGGTCTTCTTGTGCCTGATCGGGCAGGTCGGAATCGCCTTCATTTTTGTCATGATCATCAACACCCGTTATATCAAGCTTAAGGGAATGCACCGGACCTTTGGTTTCTTCCCCAGCACGATTGCAGCTGTATCAATCGGTTTTATCTGGACCATGATCTATGACAGCCGCCGCGGCTTATTGAATTGGTTTCTGGAAAAAATCGGCCGGGCGGATCTGCAGCAGGTTTGGCTGAATAACAGCAAACTGGTGATGACACTGGTTTCTATTCCGCTGATCTGGCAGTACATAGGGTATTACATGATTATTATGCTCTCGGCTACCGCGGCCATTGACACAGAAATCCTGGAAAGCGCAGATCTGGATGGCGCTAACGCATTCCAGACCGCGGTGCATGTGGTTTTACCCATGATCAAAAGCACGATCATGGTCTGTATTGTGCTCTGTGTATCCGGTAACATGAAAGCCTTTGATAACATCTATGTCATGACTAAGGGCGGCCCCGGAAATGCATCCATGGTTATGGCCATGTATGGTTATAAGATTTCCTTTGAGCAGCAGAACATGGGCTATGGCAGCGCGATTTCTGTCGGTATTTTTGTGCTGGGCATTGCGGTCATCGGCGCCATGCAGCTGCTGCAGCGCGCGGTCAGCAAGGAAGAGGTGATCTGAATGATCAGTCATAAGTATGGAAGAAGCACCGGTAAGCGCGTGGCTGACGGCATCCTTGGCGTCATCCTGAATCTGATCATGCTGATCTTTTCTCTCAGCTGCATCTTTCCCCTGTTCTGGATGGGGTATTCGTCCTTAAAGATCAAGCGCGAATTTAACGCGGACATCATAAATCTGCCCACCCACCCGACCCTGGATAATTACCGCCGTATCCTGACCAATCCGGATTATCACATTGGCGCGTCCATTCTCAACAGTGTCCGGACCACTGCCATATCCGTGTTCTTTATTGTGCTCTTTGGCTTTGTGATCGGTTACTTTTTGGCCCGTTATAAATTCAAAGGACACCGAGCCTTATGGATCATGCTGCTGATGGGCATGCTGATCCCGGTTCACTCCCTGTTAGTACCAATTTACATTGTCTTTAAGCAGACCAATCTGTCCAATCACTGGTATACCTTAATTATGCCCTATGTAGCCTTTGGCCTGCCCATCGCGGTGTTTCTGGTGCAGGGGTTTGTAAAAACCGTGCCCACCGCGCTGGAAGAAGCGGCCTCTATTGACGGCTGCAGTTTTACCCGATCCCTGTTCAACGTCATCATGCCGATCTGCCGGCCGGTCATGGTAACCGTGGCCATTCTGCAGACCTTCAGCTGCTGGAATGAGTTTTCCTTTGCGCTGGTCCTGATCCGGGACACCGCTTTGCAGACCGTACCGCTGGCTATGACCCAGTTTACCGGCCAGTTTTCTTCTGATTATCCCAAAATCATGGCGGCCATGTTGATCACGATGGCCCCGATTGTCATCCTCTACTTTATCTTCAGCAAGCAGATCATCAAAGGTATGGTGGCCGGCGCCGTTAAAGGCTGACCTGAGCACCTCCGGTCGGCTTGCCAGACTCCTCCTGGCAAGCTTCCGGTCAGCAGTTTCTCCCGCCCCCTGCCACAGTTGCGATCAACTGTGGTCCGGGGGTGGTTTTTTATGTCTGGCAGATGCCCGCCATAGCCAAGAGAAAATTGGAGTAAGCGCTTATGGAGAGCGACGCTCAGGACGATTAAGCCAGCGTCAGCCCACAGCGGCCAGGACCCGGGCCGCGGCGATCCGGATCCTGGCCTGGCAGGGTAGCTCGCGGCAAAGCAAATTGCAGCTGGCGAAGCGTCTTCAGGTTTATCTGCCTGGCCGCCTGGACAGCCTGCCTGTGTGTCCAGGCAGTCCTGGCCGCAGTCAAGCTCCTTGGTCAAGCATAAAAATAGCCGGGGCAGTTGACGTTCCGTCAGCTGTCCCAGCTGTTTGATGAAGGGCTACCAGCTTAAGCTGCTGGGTGAAGGTTCAAGCTTAAGGGCTAAAGCAACTGGCTGAGCCTGAACAATTTACCCGGATCCTGTCATTCCTGGGGCTGGTGTCCGCTCAGCAAGGTTTCACCGGCCGCTCCTGTGCCCCGGCTCAATTAGTCAGGGTGGCGGAAGGAGGCGACATAACCGCATAAACATGGAAATTACTACCGTACAGGTAATTGTATACGGAAGTCACCCTGGATTGAGGCGGGGTCGATTCAGCTATCATGCCGCCGCCCAGATATATAGCCATGTGGTTAAAGAAGTCAGACGCATAACTGCCGCTTTGATCCCAGCTGCCATCACTGTTAATGGCGTTGATCCATAAGATATCACCGGCTTGCCAGGTACTCATGTCATCTGGATCCTTAGACAGTGCATACATTGCGCCGTAGTTCTGGTAGGCCACATATGACCAATAAGTCTGGCGGATGAAGCCATTACCGGGAGTCAGTCCCAGCGCTTCATTAATGACCGCCGCCACAAAGCCACTGCAGTCGGTGTTATAGCCTGCCTGCAGGCCGCTCCAGGTGGAGGTTCCTCCGACAGTGTAACCGTTGCCCCAGCTGGCGGCTTCCGTCGCCAGGCTGACAATTCTGGAACGGACACTGGCGTCAATGACTCCCGGGTAGCCAAACTGGCCGTTATATGTCTGGTCAGGTGCCTGAGTCGGTTCAGGTGTCGCGGTTGGTTCCGGCGTGGGCGAAGGCTCGGGCGTCACAGTCGGCTCCGGGGTCACCGTAGGCTCAGGCGTCACGGTCGGCTCCGGGGTCACCGTAGGCTCAGGCGTCACGGTCGGCTCCGGGGTCACCGTAGGCTCAGGCGTCACGGTCGGCTCCGGGGTCACCGTAGGCTCGGGCGTCACGGTCGGTTCCGGGGTAACGGTTGGTTCCGGCGTCACCGTGGGCTCGGGCGTGACCGTGGGTTCAGGTGTCACGGTCGGTTCCGGCGTTGCGGTGGGTTCAGGCGTCACGGTCGGCTCCGGGGTTGCCGTGGGCTCGGGTGTCACCGTGGGTTCCGGCATTGCGGTGGGTTCAGGCGTCGCTGTCGGCTCCGGAGTTGCCGTGGGCTCGGGCGTTGCGGTAGGTTCCGGCGTTGCTGTGGGTTCCGGGGTCGCTGTGGGCTCGGGCGTCACCGTGGGTTCCGGCGTTGCGGTGGGTTCCGGGGTCGCTGTTGGTTCCGGCGTCGCCGTAGCCTCCGGCGCCGCTGTCGGCTCCGGGGTTGCCGTGGGCTCGGGCATCGCTGTGGGCTCCGCCTGCCGGTTCAGCTGTACCGCCGCTTGTGGCGTGGGGGTCGGATCTACCGGCAGCGGTTCATTCGTGGTGGTTTGCTCACTGTAAGCTAACGTCCGGGGCAGTTCATCCGCGGCGATTCTGGCCGCCTGGCTCTCAGTCGTGGCCGAAGGGGTCGTGGTCTGCGTAACCACAATGTCTCCGCCTGCCGCTGGTTCTGAATCAGGAGATGCCAGATAGGAGCGGTTGCAGCCGCTGGAGAGCATCACAAAAGTCAGGCATGCGGACAGAATCATCATAACCCGTCTTTTCCTTGAATATTGATGGTGCTTCATAATTGCCCTCCATATGAGGAAATGATTTTATTATACGGCTTTAGCGGTCTGTTGGACAGTCCATTTGCTGGTTACAGACAAACGGGGGCGAAAATCGTCCCCGTTAACAGCAATTACGTCTCAGTCCTGACCAGCGTTAGACATAGCAAACGGCAGTAGGTATATATTACAATTGCTCATTTATTTACCCTATCGGCTGTTGCTCTCTGTACCCGGCCTCTCCAGCCCCTGCTTAAGGGCCTTACTTGATGCCCAGTTTTTTCATCATCTCCTGTACTTCACCTTCACCCGAGGCAAAGTGCTCCGCCTCCTCCGGATCCAGATGGCGCATCAGAGTCATGAGTTCACCCATGTGGGCTTTTTCTTCATCCCGGATATCTGCCAGGACCGCTTTAGCCAGCTTGTCATCCGTAGACTGCACGTGAGCATCATACAGAAAAATCGCTTCCAGTTCGCCGGCTATATCCAGCCGGAGCGCCTGAACCAGTTCCGCCTTGCTCAATTTACGCGGAACATTTCCTTCAAAGGGATTGGCAAAAAGTGGCATATCATACCTCCTGACCATGCCTCAGGCTGATGAGGCAGCGCAACCTAGCTTCATGTCTTCACTATACCAAACGCCAGGATAGCAGCGCAACACTTTGCGAGATTTAAACACTTTAAACAAATAGCATTAATCATTTATATATTTATCGAATTCTGCGACGGGCAGCGTTATCTGACAGCGATCCCAGGCAAGCCGCAGGCTGACCGTCAGTACACGACAGTCAGCTGCATTTTGAAGGGCTTCTCTGCTGCTACCGCATGGGGAATGCCGGCTGGCATGACCAGACTCTGACCGGCTTCAACCACGTATAGCCGGCCGTCCAGGGTGATGTGGGCGCAGCCATCCAGAACCGTCAGCAACGCGTCGCCCTGTGCCGTGTGGGTGCTGATTTCTTCGCCCGCCGCAAAGGCAAACAGGGTCAGGCTGACAGCCGCATTCTGGCTTAAGGTCCGGCTGACGACTTCGCCGTCCCGATATTCCACCAGCTCCGCTAAGGACAGGACCTGACTGGGCTGGATATTTTTCATCTTTTCAGCAGACATATTTCTTTCTCCTTTTCATTAAACCTGGCTGCCATCAGCATTTTGACCTGAGACCAGCCGCTTTTCGCCTTCCAGCGCCCGCAACGGCGCGATATCCTGAGTGGCTTCCAATACGCCCAGATAGCGGCCGTCAGGGTCGCGGAGGGCGTAATAACGGATGAGAATCATTTTAGTGCCCATTTGAATCCAGAAATCTTCCTGATCCTTGGCGCCGGACTTGAAATCCCGGATGATACCCTGCACGATATGGACGCTGGCCGGGGGATGACAGTTGACAACTTCGCGGCCGATGATCGACCGGGTGCGCGGGAAGACGCGCTCGCGTCCTTCGGAAAAGTAGCGGACGCGGTCCTGGTCATCGACAAAGGTCAGATCGACCGGCAGGGCGTTGAGGATCGCTTCCAGTTGGACGGCGCTGAGCTGGCCGGTAGGCAGGTTAAGCAGGCTGCCGTCTGATGGCGGGCTCGCGTCGGACCCGGCTTGTGTGTCTGAGTCCGGAGCGACAGGGGGTGCGCCTGGGGCCGGGGCCGGTTGGTCCGGCGCGCCGCGGACCCCGGTAGGCGGATCCGGCCAGATGGGCGGCGGGTCAATCAGACAGTATCCCAGTTCGGCGCTCTCCCTGGCAATATTGGTCCAGTTTTCCGCTGACAGGTTCTCCTGCAGCAGTGGCACTAAAATTTGCTCTTCCTTAAAAATCATTTCCTCCAGACGCTTCAGCACCTGGCGAAAGGCCGGCACACCGGAGGGATCGTTTTGCTCCAGCTGTCGGCGGAAGGTTTTCAGGCCGGCGCGGATTTCGTCATCCACCCCCCACATCACCTGAGGCGGTCCGCCTATGCCCTTTTGCTCCAGGTAGGGGAAAAAGAGCTGCTCTTTGCGGCGGTAATGACGGTCTATTTGCTGCAGCTGCGCGATGGTCTGAAGCAGTTTTTGCTGCGTCTGGGCTGTTGGTTGGGCAGCCCAGGCGGTCAGCTCCGGCTCCAGTTGTTTTTCTGTCAGGCGCTCCAGAGCGCGGTTTTCCCGGATCAGCGTGTTGATGGGGTGTCCCGGCTGAACCTGCGGCGGCGCTGGGCTGTGTATTTCAGCGATGCTGCCTTTAAAGACCGCGGCGTGGACATCACAGAGCTGCTGAATCTCCGTGACCGGAAGGCCTTCAGCTATAAGTTCCTGTTCGGCGGCAGAGATCTCTGATACATCAACGCTGCCAAGGCCCTGCGCAAACTGGGCCGTGACTGCCTCGACCGATTTACCTTCATGCAGTTGCCTGAGTATATCTTTGATCAGCCGGACCCGATACTGGTGATTGTTAATTTCCTGACTCATGAACGACTCCTTTCAAGCTAAGTGCAGGCTGAAAGCTGGCATTCCCGTTCGCTTACGCGCTGGCTCTCAGTTGCTTGATCGCTGTGGTTAGCTGTAGCTTACATCAAGGTGTCCGGAATGGATGTGTTTATTCCAACAAGCATCCCGGAAATTTGTATTTTCAGCCACATCATCAGCCATATATGTTGCTGCAGCACGGATTTGACTTTAGTCACTCAGGATCTTAGGATAAAAGCCAGGTTGATCAATGGACGGTTTCAGGGAAGCAGGTGACGGGTTATGCTCCAAATTGGCGGATTTCAAAAACTGACGCTGCTGGATTATCCCGGCAAAGTCGCGGCGACCCTTTTTACGGTTGGCTGTAACTTTCGCTGTCCGTATTGTCAGAACGCGGCCCTGGTGATCCCGGGGCGGCGGCTCACCCTCTGGGACAGTGAGGCGGTGCTGACCGAGCTCGGACGGCGGCGCAAGCTGCTGGACGGCGTCTGCATCAGCGGCGGAGAGCCGCTGCTGCAAAGCGGCCTGGCGGATTTTTTGTGCAGACTCAAGGATCTGGGCTACAGCATCAAATTGGATACGAACGGTAGTTTTCCGCAGCGGCTGCAGGCTTTGGTCAGGCAGGGGCTGGTGGATTATGTCGCTATGGATATAAAGAATGCGCCGGCGGATTACGCCCGGACCGCGGGTATCCTGCCCGCTTTGCTGGAGGCGCTGACTGAGACAAAAGACTGGTTGCTGTCAGGCGCGGTGGATTATGAGTTCAGGACCACCGTGGTGCGCGGTTATCACACTCCGGAGCGGCTGGCCCAGCTGGGTGCCTGGATTGCGGGAGCCAGGCGGTACTATCTGCAAAACTGCGAGGATTCCGGGGATCTGATTCAGCCGGGGCTGAGCGGCTTCAGCCGGGCGGAGCTGGAAACGCTGGCAGCCGCTGTCCGTCCGCTGGTGCCGGTAGTGGAAATTCGCGGAGACAAATGAGCCCGGCCGCAGTCTGCTGATCCGGCAGTCTGCTGATCCGGCAGTACGGTGATCCGGCAGCGCCGCGGCAGGGCTGCGCAGGGTCAGGCCCGGCTAAGCATTGCGGGGCCGCAACGGAACTGTCACAATACTGTAAAGAAGGACCAGAGGCGTATAATCGCTGCAAAGCCCAGTCTGCGGCTGTTTCACGGTTCGGATCAAATCCGCCTTGTTCCACAACATCTTGCGTTTTTATGGTTTCGACTCTACAATATGTAGCACACAGCTTCGGCACTGACCCCACTAAACAGACATTCATTCATGGTGGTTTTGCTGCTGCTGCCCGCTCTGGCTGTTCCCAATGTCTTGTCCCCGCGGGTATCTTTTAGCTCAGTTCATAGTATGAAGGCATTGTGAAAAGGGGAGGTTTTATGTACCAGGTCATCAAGCGCGACGGCCAGAAGGCCGAGTTTAAAATCAATAAAATATCTCAAGCCATTACCAAGGCTTTTGAAGCGCAGCATAAACAATACACTCCTGATACCATTGATTTTCTGGCTCTGAAAGTGACGGCTGATTATCAGGATCAGATTCATGATGGTCTGATTGAAGTGGAGCGGATCCAGGACAGCGTTGAAAATGTCCTGAGCCAGGCAGGCTACGCGGATGTGGCCAAAGCCTATATCCTCTACCGCCGGCAGCGGGAAAAAGTGCGCAACGCTAATTCCACGCTGTTGGACTATAAAGAGCTGGTGGATAAGTATGTCAACATAGATGACTGGCGCGTCAAGGAGAATTCCACGGTCACCTATTCAGTCGGCGGCCTGATCCTGAGCAACTCCGGAGCCATTACGGCCAATTACTGGTTATCTGAAGTCTATGATCAGGAGGTGGCTGACGCGCATCGCAACGCGGATTTGCACCTGCATGATCTGTCTATGCTGACCGGCTACTGTGCCGGTTGGTCGCTCAAACAGCTGATCCTGGAAGGCCTGGGCGGCATTGAGGGTAAGATTTCCTCTTCGCCGGCCAGCCACCTCTCTACCCTGTGCAATCAGATGGTCAACTTTCTGGGTATCATGCAAAATGAATGGGCGGGCGCTCAGGCTTTTTCCTCTTTTGACACCTATCTGGCTCCCTTTATCCGGGCAGACCAGCTGAGCTACCGGGAGGTCAAGCAGTGTATTCAGTCCTTTATCTATGGCGTCAACACACCCAGCCGCTGGGGCACCCAGGCGCCTTTCACCAACGTGACCCTGGACTGGACCGTACCGGCGGATCTCAAAGGGCAAAAGGCCATTGTGGGCGGACGGGAGCTGGATTTCAGCTACGGGGACTGCCAGGCGGAGATGGATCTGATCAACAAGGCCTTTATTGAAATCATGATTGAGGGGGACGCTAACGGCCGCGGTTTTCAGTACCCCATCCCGACCTATTCAATTACCAGGGATTTTGACTGGAGCGACACGGAAAACAATCGCCTGCTCTTTGAAATGACAGCCAAATACGGCACGCCCTACTTTTCCAATTACATCAACAGCGACATGAATCCCAGTGATGTGCGCAGCATGTGCTGCCGGCTGCGGCTGGATCTGCGGGAACTGCGGCGCAAGGGCGGCGGCTTTTTTGGCAGCGGAGAAAGCACGGGTTCCATAGGCGTTGTGACCATCAACCTGCCGCGGATTGCCTATCTGGCCAGGACCCCCGCAGCCTTTTACCGGCAGCTGGACCACATGATGGACTTGGCCGCCAGGTCTCTTGATACCAAACGGACCGTCATCACCAAGCTGCTCAATGCCGGTCTTTACCCTTATACCAAACGGTATCTGGGCAGCTTTGACAATCATTTCTCCACCATTGGCCTGGTGGGCATGAATGAGGCCTGTCTGAATGCTGCCTGGCTGGGTCAGGATCTGACTCAGCCTGCAGCCCATCAGTTTGCGGCTGAGGTCCTGAATCACATGCGGGAACGGCTGGTCCGCTATCAGGAGCAGTACGGCGCCTTGTTCAATCTGGAAGCAACTCCCGCTGAATCCACCACCTACCGGCTGGCCAAGCACGACCGCTCCCGCTATCCGGACATCATCACGGCCGGCAAGCCGGGTGAAGTCCCGTACTACACCAACAGTTCACATCTGCCGGTTGGCGCGACTCAGGATATCTTTGAGGCGCTGGAGGCTCAGGACGATCTGCAGGTGCTCTACACCTCCGGGACGGTCTTCCACGCGTTTCTGGGAGAAAAGCTGCCGGACTGGCAGGCTGCCGCGGCGTTGGTACACAAGATCGCGCAAAACTACAAGCTGCCGTACTACACGCTGTCGCCCACCTATTCAGTCTGCAGCACGCATGGGTATCTGAGCGGCGAACACTGGACCTGTCCCCACTGCGGAAAGCCGGCGGAGGTTTACAGCCGCATCACCGGCTATTACCGGCCGGTTAAAAACTGGAATGACGGGAAACTGCAGGAATTTAAGGATCGCCAGCTTTACGAGGTCCAGACTGACAGCCTGCCCGACCCTGTTCAGGACGCCGCCGCTCAGGCCGCCAAAAAGCCGTTGGTCCCAGGCGGGCAGGCAACGCTGACGGCTGCCGGGCACGGCCCAAGCCGCACCGCCGGGACTGACGGGACCGGGCCGGCTCTGAGTGAATCCGGTTCAGCCGCCGGCCAGACCGAGGAACGGCTGCTTTTCACCACCGCTACCTGCGTTAACTGCCGGCTGGCCAGGCAGGCGCTGACCCGGGCCGGCCTCAGTTACCGGCTGATGGACGCGGCCGAACATCCTGAACTGGTGGAAAAGTTCGGGATCCTGCAGGCGCCGACCCTGGTGACGCTGCGCGGGCAGCAGACCAGCAAGTACGCCGGGGTACCGCAGGTACAGGCCTATATTCAGGCCGTCTTGCCGCAGGCCCAAAATTAACCCGGAGAGCAGGAGGGCCCATGAGCAAACCCCCGGCTCAGTCGCGTTCCCTTCTCAAGCACCGCCGCAGGCAGTGGCCTTGGCTGCTGCCCGCGGTCTTTTTGATTCTGACCGTTTTTCCGCCGCTGTCTTTAGGTGTGGTTAATCTGTTCACCCTGTTGCCGGCGCTGGCCGGACTGGTCCTCCTGCTTTGGACGCTCAGGCGACAGCGGCTGCCGGAGCGGGGCCGCCGGCTATCCCGCCGCGGTCGCCGTGCCTTCCATATCCTTATGCTGTTCCTGTCAGTCGCGGCTGTGGCGGACCTGGGCCTGATCATAGCCGGCGGACGCAGCAGTGCCTGGCAAAAAGCCGGAGCGGATACCCCGGTTATTGTCCTGGGCGCCCAGGTTATGCCGGACGGCCAGCCCAGTCTTTTGCTGCGCCAGCGATTGGAAACCGCCGCAGACTACCTGGAGACGCATCCCCGGGCGGTGGCCGTGCTTTCCGGCGGGCAGGGCCCGGATGAGCCGGAGAGCGAAGCAGCCTGTATGGCGCGGGTGCTGTCCACTGAGCTCGGAATTGCGCCGGAACGCCTGATTCAGGAATCAGCCTCCACCAGCACCGCCGAAAACTGCCGTTTCAGCCAGCGACTGCTGAGCCAACGGGGTCTGGGGCCGGAGGTGGTCGTGCTGACCAATCGTTTCCACCTGTTCCGGTCCAGTCTCATTGCCCGTGCTCAGGGGCTCACGCCTCTGGGTCTGGCTGCTCCGACGGACTGGCGCCTGGCGTTTGCGCTGTACTTCAGAGAAATGCTGGCTTTACCTAAATCTGTCCTGTTCGATCTTCGCTGACCCCGGTTTTGCCGGCGCTTCGCCAGGTCTGACCCTGCCGGGGGTCAGGCCCGATCACCGTCTCGCCCTCAATCAGCGGCTGCAGCTGAGGCTGCCGGTCGCGCGCCGTAGGCTTGCTCCTGCGCCGCAATCTCCTCAAACAGCCATTGGTTGACCGGAGTCGGTACGGCATACTGCTGCCCCAGGCGGATGACCGTACCGGCAAATAATTCCACCTCGGTTTTTCGCCGGGCTTCCGTATCCTGCCGCAGCGACGGCTGACCCGCGGGATCCAGCGGCTCCAGTACGCGCAGCCAGCCTTGCAGCTCTGCTTCCGTCAGGCTGACCCCGGCGTGCGGCGCCAGCGCCATCACTTCCCGCATGGCCGCAATCATTGTGTCCCGGGGACGACCCGGTCTGAGTACGCCGGCATAGTCAGTCTTATAGGCTGCCGTCGTCTGATTAACGCCCACATTGAGCATGAACTTACCCCACAGCCGTTTTTGCATATCCGGATCCACCAGATAAGGCACCCCGCAGCGGTCAAACAAGGCTGTTACCGCCTCCAGGCGGCCCTGACTCAGGCCCGGCCGCCGCTCTCCCAGGCAAAGCTGACCGCGCTGGGTGTAGCGAAGCTGGTTGCCTTGCTTCATGGCGTCCATGCCCTGAGCTACCGTATCCAGTACCTTTTCCCGGCCAAAACGCTCCGCCAGCTCATCTTCGCTGCAGATACCGTTTAAGAGCGAAAGGATCGTGGTGTCCGGCCCGATTTCCCCGGCTGCCAGCTCAACAGCCGCGGGCAATTGATGATATTTGACCGCAAAGATCAGCAGATCCGCCGGTTTATGTGCCTGGCCCGGACTGACATAAGTCAGGTCCAGCCGCTGACCGTTTTGATACACACCGTCCTTGCGATAACGAAGGCAGCGCGCCTCGTCCGCCAGGATCTGCAGTTGTCCCGGCGCCAGCTGCGGCGCCAGCAACCCCGCGTAAAGAACCCCCAGCGCTCCTAATCCAACGATATCAACAGATTGAATGCTCATGTTCCCCCTCATACCCTTTCCTGCTGCCCCAGCTCCGGGCAGCTGCTGCCTTTATCCTGGCCTTATTCTATCCTGCTGATTATAGCAAGCGGCCGCCAGCTGTGGCCAGCAGTCCCGGGCTCACGGCGGTGCTTTCCCCGACGCGGCCACCGTGCTATAGTCTTTAATGTCGCAGCCCGCAGCGGTGGCGGCCACGCCGGCTTGCTCCCACCAGGGCTGAGGCAGCCTTCAGTCCCGCGGCCCCAGGCACCGCCAGTATTCAAGAGGAGGAACGTTCGTTTGAGACTATTGATTATCCGTCACGGAGATCCTGATTATCAGCACGACGCGCTGACAGAACTTGGACAAAAAGAAGCGCAGCTGCTGGCTCACTATCTGAGCCACCGCCTGCCGCCGCCCCGCCGGTTATTTGCCTCACCGCTGGGCCGGGCCTGGGAAACCGCCTCATACACCGCCAGAGCACTCAACCAGGAGGTGACGCTGCTGCCCTGGATTGAGGAGGCTGGCGTCCTGCAGTACCGCTACGCGCCGGCTCAAAGTCAGGCTGAAGCAGATCAGGACGCGCGGGCGGCCTCACCGCGCCTGCACCCCTTAGGGCCTTCGGTCATAGCCTGGGACATACCTGCCAGCGATCTGGACCGGCTGGAGGCGCTGGGCAGTCAGTGGTATCTGGATCCTTGTCTGGCCCATCCTGACGCGGAACATTATCTGGAGCGCCTGCAGAATGGGCTTCTCTCCTTTATGGATGGGTTTGGAATTCATGCGGCACCGGGCGGCCACTGGTCCTGCGCGCAGCCGCTGCCGCAGGGGGATGTGGCTATCTTTTGCCACCTGGGCTCCGGGCTCTTGCTGATCTCCCGGCTGACCGGCCTGCCTGCGCCGCTGCTTTGGAAGCGGATCTGGCTGGCGCCCTCCAGTATCAGCAGCCTGCTGCTTGAACAGCAGGAGGACGGCCGGGTCAATTTCAGGATCACCCAATTAGGCGCGACACCGCACCTGACGCCGGCACTGGAGGGCAATCACAGCGGGCTGCAGTATAATCCGCTGTAGAACAGCTGTTATCAATCTGATCTGAAAGGCGGGACCCTGCCATGCTGAACTTTGCTTTAATCGCAGACACCCATTACGCGCCGCGGACCGAAGAGAACAACCGCTTTTACAGCCGTTCGCTGGATAAAATCAATGCCTGCCTGCCGCTGCTGCAAAAGGCGCGGCCTGCTTTTCTGATGCACCTGGGGGATGTGGTGGATGTGCCGCATGACCCTGTCGGGGCGCTGGACGGTGCCCAGAAAATCTGGAGCGCCATGCAAATGCTGCAGGTACCGGTTCTGCTGACTGCGGGCAATCACGATATCGATTCTCTGGACCAGAGCAGCTGGCTGCACCTGACCGGCGCGCCGGGGCAGCGGGGTCCGGGTTTTTGCTATGCCTGGACCCAGGCCGGTCATCGCTTAATTGTGCTGGATTGCCTCAGTCAGCCTGACGGCCGCCCCTACACTCCGGGTACCATGCGCTGGAAAGCCCTCTGGGTCAGCCCGCCCGCGCAGGCCTGGCTGACCCAGGAGCTGGCCGCCAGTCGGGATCAGCCGGTCATCCTCTTTTGTCACGCCTTGCTGGATGATCTGGACAGCCCCTATGTAGTCTGTAACGCCGCTGAGATACGGCACGTATTGCGGTCTTATGCTAATATTGTGGCAGTTTTTCAGGGACACAAGCATGACGGGCAGATCTCATTTATTCATGGCCTGCCGTTTCTGACCGTACCGGCTATGGTAGAAACACCGGAGCGCGCGACCTGCTGGCAGGTCAGCTCAGACGGCCGGCGGCTGACTGTTCGCCGCTATACCCTAAGCGGCAGCCGGATCCTGCAAAGCGATCTGACCGTACTAAACTGAAAGAGCGGCTCCCTGGTAAGAGGAAGCCGGAGGAGGATGTTATGCAGTCTATTTTAGCGATCAGCGCATATCAGACCAGTGCAGAAGCTTTTTTCACCACCATCAGGGAAGCCCGGGCGGACCTGGTGCTGGATGTGCGCCTGCATAATGAATCGCAGCTGGCCGGGTTCAGTAAGCAACGGGACCTGGCCTGGCTGGTCCCCGCCTTGTGCCAGGCAGACTATGTCTGCGACCGTTTTTTTGCCCCGGAGCCCGGCCTGCTGTCCCGCTATATCAAGCGGGAATTGTCCTGGGATACCTACGCCGGCGCTTACCGCAATCAGATGCAGGCTGCAGATGTGTCCGGGTATTTTATCCAGCATTACGGACAATACCGGCGGGTCTGCCTGATCGGCACGGCCACCAAAAAGCGGCGCTCTCACTCGGAGGTTCTGCAGGAGCTGCTGACCCCCCTGCTGGATGAGCAGCAGGCAGCGCACTGAGAGCCGGTGAAAGCTCAGCGCACCGGATCCTTGGCTCTGCTCTTTTTTTGTTTGGCTTTAAGCTTGGCCAGCCGCGCCTCATCCTCCGCCCGGTTCCGCTCGGCCTTGGCCTTAAAGTGGGCCTCATTCGGACTGCCTTCCCAAAGGCTTCTGGCTTCAGGTGCCCAGTCCGCGGCATAACCATCACACTTGGCACACAGATGCTCGGCACTCTCAGGGGACTGCAGATCTGTGGATTTAGCGTGCGTTCTGGCCACAATGTCCCTCAGATACTGAGGATTTTCCAGCATGGGGCAGGGCCGCAGCATATTATCATTAAAGGGCTGGCCATCGTGATAGGCCATAAAGAGCGGCGAACGCAGCGCGTCCAGCAGGCTCTTCTCCCGGATATTGGAGTCACTGTAGTGAATAAACACACAGGGATCAATGTCTCCGTTCGCGTTAATGTGCAGGTAGCGCCGGCCGCCGGCAATACAGCCCTCCACGTATTCCCCGTCATTCTGGAAATCAATGGCAAACATCGGTTTGCGGCTGCGGAAGTCCCGCAGGCGGTGAATCATCTCTTTGCGCTGGTCCGGCGTCGGCAGCAGATCAACCGAAGCGTCATTGCCGACCGGCATATAGTGGAAGTACCAGACAAAGAGACTGCCCAGTTCAATCATGTGATCAAAGAAAGCCTCTGACGTAATGGACTCAAAGTTAGGCCGGGTATAGCAGCAGGAAATGCCAAAGGGCAGGTGCTTTTGTTTCAGCAAAGACATGGCATGGGTTGCCTTGCCATAGGTACCCTGACCGCGGCGGTTGTCCGTGGCTTCCTCAAACCCTTCGATTGAAATGGCCGGGATAAAATTTTTAACCCGCAGCATATCCGCCACAAAGGCTTCATCAATCAGCGTGCCGTTGGTAAAGCTCAGGAACTCGCAGTCCGGGTGCTTTTCACACAGCGCGATCAGATCTTTTTTGCGCACCAGCGGCTCTCCGCCGGTATAGATGTAAAAATACACCCCGAGCGCTTTGCCCTGATTGATGATGTCATCAATTTCATCAAAGGTCAGGTTGAGTTTGTTGCCGTACTCCGCCGCCCAGCAGCCGGTGCAGTGCAGATTGCAGGCAGAAGTCGGATCCAGCAGGATGGCCCAGGGAACGTTGCAGTTATAGGTGTCCCGGTAATACTGCTGCTTTTCCCAGCCCTCCAGATTAGCGTGAACAATGAAGTTCACCACAAACGTTTTCAAGGTTTCCTTATCAATACTGCAGGCGGTTTTATAGATAAAGTCATGATAGGGATTATCCTTGTCATAAACCGCCTTGCGGACAACGGCACGCTGGGTTTCAAATTCGCCGTTGGATAGACGATCCACCCAGGTCATCAGACGAGGGATATTTTTTTCAGGATTGTCGGTGATTGAATCGATCACCCGCCGTACACCAAACTCTGCTACAGAACTGCTGATCTTCATATAGGACCTCTTTCATCACCCGATTCGTGGAACCGCTGTCCCAGCGGTGCGGATCTCAGTCTTGAAGCTATTATATACAGCTTTTACCCTCTGACTTTTGGCCAATCGTCTGCAATTGTGCAAACACCAGACTTAAATAGCGGAAACTTCAAATGAAAAAGTAAATGCGATGGGTAGTAGCAGCATGCATTGCATTTTATATTGCAAAGCAACCATATGCAGTTAGTCTTGCAAATGGCATACTAAAGCAACGGCGAGTTTTTGTCTGGACGGAAAGGAGAAGATATGTCTACACAAAAACATTTAACCAAAGACGAACGGCGCTCCATTGAAGTGCAACTAAATCAGAATCGCTCCTTCCGAAGCATTGCCCGCAGCCTGGATAAACATCCGTCAACCATCTCCCGTGAGGTTCAAGCCCATCGTATCTCCGGTTTGCAGAAAGGCTACCGGCGGCACCAGCCTAACGCA
>JAAVLZ010000024.1 GCA_012034405.1 Oscillospiraceae bacterium HV4-5-C5C
AGATTTTCCGCTTCAGCTGCATGGTTTTGCAATATATACATCAATATTTTGAAATCGCGTCACAATTCCTGCAAGCTCACTAAAAGGTCTTAAGTTTAATAAGTTAATCAGCATTAGTCGGGCTGTAGGCTTCCGCGGATACTCCCGGCAATTGCGTGATGCCAAAGTCACTATAGTCGGTGTCCCCAAAGTAGGTATCAAACATCACCCTGGCCAACTCAGAGATATAGGCTCCACGGGCACCGGTTTCAATCCAGGCAGCTATGGCCACCTGAGGATCATCATACGGCGCGTAGCAGATGTATATGCCATCATTGGTCATGCCATATCCATCCAGCACGGTATCAGCTGTCCCCGTTTTTCCAGCTGACAGATATGAGGCATCCACAAAGGTAGAATACGCGGTAGATTCCGGATCAGTTGTCATGCGCAGCATACCGGCGCGAATGGGTTCCAGATCTGATTCATCATAGTCGATAGCGGTTGGCTCACCATCCGCCTTTTGCAAAACAGAACCATCACTGGCCGTGATTTCATCAATGACATGAACATCGGTCAGATAGCCGGTGGCAATAGCCCCCACCGCCCGAGCCAGCTGGACCGCAGTATAGGAGTTAAGGCCCTGCCCGATTGAAGTCTGCACCGTATCAGCCGCATACCAGAGTTGGTTGCTGGGATCTTTATACAGGCTGGCCTTGAGATCGCGTGAGGGCCGGTAACCCGCAGTCTCACCATAGAGCTCAATGCCGGTTTTCTCTCCCAGGCCCAAATCTTTTAAGGTCGGCCACAGCCGGTCGATGCCTAAGGCAGATCCATAGGTGTAAAAATAGGTATTGCAGGAGTACGCAATGGCTTTATCCAGCTGCACAATTCCATGTTTACCCAGGCAATCAAAAGTCATGCCATCAACCAGATATGTTCCGGTACAATTGACCGTGGAACTGGCATCTGCTACACCGTTGGATAAAATAGCCAAAGCGGTAAAGACTTTAAAAGTCGAACCAGGAGCCTTGCTGGTCTGGATCGCGCGGTTGATCATGGGTAACCCGTCATCATCAGACAGATAGTTTTCGACCTGGGCTTCAGCTTCCTCATCCGTATCCATATCAATGAAGGCTTGCGGATCATAGGTAGGCAGATTAATCATTGCCAGCACCGCGCCATCATTTTTAAGATCCAGCATAACCGCTGAACCGGTCGATTTGGGAAAGTCGGTAAACTCATCATCATTGTTCAGGTAATCAATCATCTGGGCCATTTTATAGGTGCCGGCTTTTTGAATATCCATATTAATCGTCAATTTAACACTGCCACCGGCTACGGCCGCCTGATTATCAGTCTCTGTATAAAACTCTCCCTGATCTTCATCACTGGTCCATATATTGTAATTTGACAACCCATTCGTACCGTGAAGATATCGCTCGGCCACAGCTTCGATTCCCGCTTTACCGACCGTATCGTTAACGCCGTAACCCTGGGAGCTCAGGGTTTTGTATTCATCACTGGTAATCTGTCCGACATAGCCAATAACCGGAGCCAGGAATTGAGCGTCCTCACTATATTGGCGCACTGACTCCTTTGTCGTTACGACGCCTTGATAAATATAATTTTGTTCATTCAAGATCGTTACCAAACTATCCGGCAGATCTTCAGCAATCTCTACAGGCGTACCTTGTTGAAACAACCAGTTGTTGAGATAGATCTCAAATCTCAGGCGTAAGATTTTTTTACGTTCCAGTTCATTGTACTGATCTGAGATACCGAACTTGGTCTGGCACAAGTAGTTATAAAAGACCTGGGGGGTCTCCTTGACATAGAGCGTGTCCGTCGCACTTTCAGTCTTTCCGTCCGGCAGCGCCTTCAAGCCCAGATAGTTACTGTTTTCCTGCCAATAAATCATGGCATCCTGGCTCATGGCAAATTTCATGCTGCTTAAGTCTAAATAGTCATCGATTGCATGACCGTAATCAATCTCATAATAATCCAGCAGTTCTGCCAGCTTCAGCAAGACCGCGTTCAGTTCATCGTCCGTCAGATCAGCGTCGGCGTAATACAGCATGTTTTTTTTAACGGTAGTGGCCAGCAGCCGTCCCTCGCTATCATAAATATCTCCGCGGTCTGCTACCTCTTCATATTGCCGGCTGACAGTCGTTGTATTATTTTCCTGCGAGATCTGCGCCGCCTGCAGCTGCAAACTGGCAGTGCCACCCAGCATGACCGCGAAGATAAGCAGGATACAAATGAAAATAATTGAAAACCGGCTGCTGAAAAAGCGTTTCAGGCGCCCGGATCTGCCAGGTCCGGGCGATATAAGCAGGTCAGTCTGCGGCGCTTTGATAAAAAGCTCAGGATCAGTCTTTTTTCTTTTAAACATAACTGTTATCTTTCTAGCTTGACATAATCATAGCTGTGCCGGGGATACGGTCCGGCGAAATGCAAAAGGACAAAGAGAATAACTGACGGAATAATATTTACCCGGACGGAGGGCCAGAGTGTCTGTCGGATATAAAGTAACAGGCCCGGCCAGAGGGACTTGATATCATTGTTCAGTACGGGCAGATAACTCAAGGCGGTTGATGCCAGCTGGAACAGAGCTGACATCAGCAGACAAATCAGCACCGCGCCAATTAGATTTGCGTGCAGCCGTTTTTTCAACAGATAGTGAGATAACAAGGCCAGGCATAACATCACGAGCATCCCCGGTCCCACGGTCTTACCAAATAAGAAATCCAGGAAATAGCCGGCGACTAATGCGCAGAACAGCGCGTCATTAAAGCTATAGAGATATGCGCATAAAACGGCCAGAAGCATAATAAAGTTTGGTTTAGCGGCAGTTTGGCTCCAGGCAGCCGGCCAGGCTGCCTGTAATCCAATCAGGAGGATAAAATATATTATGTACACCACAATCTTGCGCCACGGGCGCTTGCTGTCTGTCATAGCGTGCTCCGCGTTCAGTCTGTTGTGGCAGCTGTGGTTTCAGCGGCCTGGCTTTGTGTTTCAGGTATTAACAGGAATACATCACTTAAACTGTCAAAGTCGACATAAGGTTCCAGTTCCGCCCAATTCCCGCCTGAACTGCGGTGCACCGCGCTTATTTTGCCCAGCAGGATCCCGGCCGGATAAATTCCGCCTTCGCCGGAAGTAATGATTTCATCGCCAGCAGTCAGAGTGCTGTTTTCAGGTATCTGGTCAACCATACACAAGCCGCTTGCTTTCAGCAAGGCATCACCGTGAACTCTTACCTGGGCGCCGGAGGTCCGGTTCACCTTGCCGGACACCACAAAGCCAGGATTCAACAGTGGTAATACTTTGCTGCTGCTGAGATCTGAGGATTGGATCCGGCCGATCAAAGCCATCTGACTATCCACCACGGCGATGGTGTCTTCAGTCGCCAGACGCTGATCATCACTGCTGCCTATATCAATCCTGAAGGCGTCAAACCAATCACTGAAGCCTTCACTAAGCAGACTGGCATGTGTGACATCCAGGTCATCATAAGCTGATTTAATTTTTAACGCATCTTTTAGTTCCTGATATTTTTGATTTTCAGCTGTCAGAGTCCTGACCTCTTGTTCCAGCTTTGCGTTCTCTTCTTGCAGGGTACGGTTTTCTTCACTAAGTCCGACGCCGTCATTAATGGCGGTCCAGGTGTCGCTCAGTCGGGTGCGTATTTTTATAAAGCCTTGCTGAACCGGCTCCAGCACCGCGGAAACGGGTGTAAACAAAGCGTCAACCGGACTGCCGGGGAATAATGACCATATAAATAGGCCCAGAATCAGCACGACAATCAGTACGACGAGACTAAATCGATTGAATTTGAATTTACTCAAAATCTTTGCTCCTGTTCAACCCTGCCAACGTAATAAAGCTATCATAGCTAAATCCCCTGCCTTATTCAATCATTGAAAGGTTAACATTCTGCCTCCGGCGGACTCAGGATTCATCCCATAAATGGCTTTCCCGCCGCAGACTTTTGCTTCCGAACCGACCAACAATAATGTGATCGTAGATGGCAACGCCAATCAGTCTTCCCGCTGCAATCAATTGACGGGTCGTATTAATATCATCCAGACTTGGTGTGGGATCTCCGCTCGGATGATTATGCATAAGGATAATGCCGACCGCATTCGCCTTGACCGCATGGCGAAAGACATCGCGGGCCTGAATGCTTACAGATGCGACCGAGCCCTCACTGATGGTGCAGTTTTTTATTAATCGATTTTGGTTATCCAGCAAAACCGCGCTCAGGCGTTCGTGATCCAATACTCTGAGTCTGCTGCCAAAGCGTGAAACCACCGCTTCCGGAGTGCTCAGCTGTGGCTCCGGTATAGCGCCGGCTTCCTGAAAGCGATGAGCTAGCTCAATCACGGCGGCAACCTGCGCCGCCTTAACCGGACCGATCCCCGTAATATTCAGGAGTTCGCTGATACTGACATCAGATAAATGGCTTAAATCATTTTCTGCTCCGGCCTGTCTCAGGATTAATCGGGCCAGTTCCACCGCGTTGGCCTGGCGGTGACCCGCTCGCAAAATAACTGCCAGTAATTCCGCGCTGCTTAAAGACCCGGCGCCCTGCTGCAGCAGCCGTTCAATTGGTCGTTCAGACCGGGGCAGATCCTGTATCCGCCTAAATGAATCGAGGCCCATACTAAATTTCTCCTTGTCACATAATTGCTCCGAAGGGAAATTAAGCGGGCCTCGGGCTCTAATTAAAAGATGAAGACAGATCCAGCTGGATTAAAAGTCAGCCGAGCCTACAGTTCTGGGGAAAGCTTCAACATCACGGATATTGGTGACGGATGTCAGATACATGATAAGGCGTTCAAAGCCTAAGCCAAAGCCGGCGTGTTTTGTACTGCCATAGCGCCTCAGGTCCAGATACCAATCGTAAGCTGCCTGATTCATGCCCAGCTCAGCCATACGCGCAGTCAAAACATCCATCCGTTCTTCGCGCTGACTGCCGCCAATGATCTCACCGATGCCCGGGACCAGGCAGTCCATGGCCGCTACCGTCTTATTGTCCGGATTATTTCTCATATAGAAAGCTTTGATTTCCTTGGGATAATCGGTAACAAAAACCGGCGCCTTAATCAATTCTTCAGTCAGATAGCGTTCATGCTCTGTCTGCAGATCGCAGCCCCAGAAAACCGGATACTTAAAGCGATCCTTGACTTTTTCCAGTTCAGCAATCGCCTGAGTATAAGTCAAAGCGGCAAAATCTGACCGGGTGATGCTTTGCATGCGCTCCAGTAATTTATCATCCACAAAACGGTTGAAAAACGCCATTTCCTCCGGACATTTTTCCAGCACCTCAGCGATGACGGCTTTCAGCATATGCTCGGCCAGTTGCATATCATCCTGAAGATCAGCAAAGGCTATCTCCGGTTCAACCATCCAGAATTCTGCCGCGTGCCTGGCGGTATTGGAGTTTTCCGCCCTGAAAGTCGGGCCAAAGGTATAAACCCTGGCAAAAGCCTGAGCAAAGGCCTCGGCATTCAGCTGGCCGCTGACCGTTAAAAAGGTCCGTTTACCAAAAAAGTCCTGCTTGTAATCAACCTCTCCAGTCTCCGTCAGCGGCGGAGCTGCCGGGTCTAAAGTGGTGACCTGGAACATCTCGCCGGCCCCTTCAGCGTCACTGCCGGTAATCAGAGGCGTGTTCACATAGATAAAATTCTGCTCCTGAAAGAAGCGATGAATTGCGTAAGCCGCCACGGACCGGACTCTGAAAACCGCGCTGAACAGGTTGGTGCGAGGCCGCAGATGAGCCACCGTGCGCAGGAACTCCGGCGAATGGCGCTTAGGCTGTAAAGGATAATCCGGCGGGCAGGTGCCTTCAATACTGACAGCTTCAGCCTGGATTTCAAACGGTTGCCGGGAGTCCGGCGTCAGGACCAGCTGTCCGGTCACCCAAAATGAGCTGCCGCTGCCTTGCCGCGACAGTTCCGCGTAGTTGCTCAGTTGATCGGCACTCAGCACGATCTGAACCGGTTTAAAAAAAGATCCATCAGCCAGATCTATAAAACCAAAGTTTTTCTGGGCACGAACGGTTTTAGCCCAACCTGCCAGTCTGACTTGTTTACCGGCATAACTCTGAGGATCACGGTACAGCTCCCTCACGGTAGTACGTTCCACGGTTTTACTTCCCTTCATCATTTGCTTCAGATCAGTTCTGCTGATTTTTACCACAGCAGTTCTTGTATTTTTTTCCGCTGCCACAGGGACAAGGGTCATTACGTCCGACTTTAGTACTCACCGCAATATGGTCTTTGCGAAACTTAAGCGCGACTGCTTCCTGCTGTTGGGCGTCAAAAACATGATTCCATTCTTCCAAGCCGAACAGCCATTTGGCGCCGGCGTCATGCATATTATAAAGGAGTTTTTCAAAATCAATCTCCAGCTCAACAGGCGTATCTTCCTGGATAGACTCAAGGTCAAGCTCCTGCGTCAGGCTGCTTTGTATACCGTCCAGAAAGCCCAGAAAGATCTCCATGTCTCCATCAAAATGCAGCTCTGCCGCCATTTGGGCGGCTGGCATCTTCCAAACCTTATCCGGATAGGAACTTAAGATCTCCTTATAAGCACCTTGTTCCAGCTCATAATAACGGGCCACATACGCTTCAAAGGCCTGTTGATCAGAACTGTCTTCTATTTTTTTACTCCACTCAGAAAAATAACTCATAAACTCACCACTCAAGCTTGATTCTCCAGCTTGTCTTTCACTTTTTCCGCAACCGCGGTCAGGAACTCACCGGTAGTCAAGGCTCTGGCATTTTTATGATCAAATTGCATTGCCAGATCACCGGTCATATTCCCAGCTTCGATTGTATCCAGTGAGGCACGTTCAATCAAGTGGGCCAACGCCTCCAGTTCCGGCAATTGATCAAGTTGAGCCCGCTTAGCCAGCGCTCCGGTCCAGGCAAACAAGGTTGCCATGGGATTGGTTGAGGTTTGTTCTCCTTTAAGGTAGCGGTAATAATGCCGGGTGACAGTACCATGCGCTGCTTCATACTCATAAATATGATCAGGCGAAACCAGCACAGATGTCATCATGGCCAAGCTGCCGCAAGCTGAAGCCAGCATGTCACTCATCACATCGCCGTCGTAATTCTTACAGGCCCAGATGAAACCGCCTTCTGATCTCATAACCCGCGCGACAGCATCATCAATGAGGGTATAGAAATAAGTTATTCCGGCCTGCTCAAACTGAGCCTGAAACTCCTGAGAATAAACTTCATGAAAAATATCCTTAAAACGATGATCATAGGTTTTGGAAATCGTATCCTTAGTTGAAAACCATAAATCCTGACCAACAACCAAGGCATAAGAAAAACAGGAGCGGGCAAAAGCGTAGATGGAGGCATCGGTATTGTGCATGCCCAGAATCACACCCGGTCCGCTGAAATCAAAGATCTTCTGAGTTTCGACTTGGCCATCCGGGTATTTTACCAACAGGCTGCATTCGCTGGCTCCGTCAATCCTCATTTCACTGTCCCGATAAATGTCCCCATACGCGTGTCTGGCCAGCGTGATGGGTTTTTTCCAGCTTGATACCAGCGGTTTCAACCCCTGAACCATAATCGGCGTTCTGAACACCGTACCATCAAGATAGGCACGTATTGTTCCGTTCGGGCTTTTCCACATTTGATGCAGTTTGTATTCATCCATCCGCTGGGCGTTAGGTGTAATCGTAGCGCACTTCACCGCCACCCCCAATTCACGGGTTCTTTTTGCCGCGTCAAGCGTCACCTGATCAGCGGTAGCGTCACGGTTGGGCAGTCCAAGGTCAAAATATTCTGTTTTTAAATCAACAAACGGGCTTAGCAATATATCTTTTATCTGCTGCCAAACCACTCTGGTCATCTCATCGCCGTCCATCTCAACCAATGGCGTCTTCATTTTTATCTTTTTCATCGTTTTCCCTCCGCTCTATCATTCGTGATAAATTATACAGAATTATTTGTGTTTCAGCGCAGCTTGAGCTTATTATCTGACTAAATGATCAGATTCTTGATTATCCAGTCACAAGGATTGGCTGGCGGCCAACCGGCCCGCCTGAGTAATCAGCAGTTCAAAGCCTAACCCATCCTCAATTTTGCCGGACTTTATGTCCCGGTCCGTCCGGAAGCAGGCTTCATATAAGGCTGCCAGTTTATTATAATTAAATGCGGCAGCCTGTTTTTTCAAGCGGGCCGCAACAAAAGGGGGCACGCGAAGGTGCTCGATGATTTCCCGCTCAGACCATTCCCTGGCACAGATCAGCTGGCGGAAATGTCTGGATAACATCAGCAGCATTAATTGGATCGGTTCTTTTTGCAGGCGCAGCGTTTGCATAATCATCAGCGCACCGGTCGTGTCTCCTTTTGACAAAGCTGCCGTCAGATCAAATATACTGCCGCGCTGGTCTGGGCAGCACACCGTCTCAATCAAATTTATATCTGCTGTTTTAAGCTGTTTCCATTGCATGTAGAGAGCAAGTTTTTTCATTTCATTGCTCAATGCAGCCATATCTGAATCGCAGCGGTAGATCAGGCTGTCTGAGGCCTCAGCTGTCAGACGAAAGCCTGCTTGTTTGGCCAGCTGTCCCAGTTTTTTCTCCAAAGTATAGACATCCAGTTTATTGATCTCCGCGGTCAGCCCTCCTGCTGTGCCGATTGCCTGAGGCAGAAGCTTAGATCTCAGATCAACTTTATCCTCCCAAAAGATCAGACAGCTTGAGGAAGGTATGGCCAAAACCATCTGCCGCAGCTGCTTCTGGAGCTCATCCGCCGGTCGGGGGGTAGTAAAATAATGTGACCGGCGCAGCAAAATCAGACGGCGAGGAGACAAAAATGGCGGGGTCTGCAGCTGTCCGGTTAATTTGTTCAGATCCAGTCTGCTGGCGTAACCTTCCAGATCCATGGTCAGAAAATCCAGGTCGGCCATCTGTGGGTCTAAAGCCAGCAATCTGATACGGTTAATGAGTTCCTGTTGTAAATAGACCTCATCCCCATAAATCAGATACACCGGCCGGAGTACCTGACGTGTCAGTTCATCTGTCAGTTGTTCATATACAGCTTGACTGCTGCTGTTTTTGCGTGAAGCCATCGCCTGTTCCTCCCTGACAACACATTTTAGCATAAGATCTGAGCATCCATGACAGCGGGGTTAACGCGCAGCCAATCCAGGCAGGCCACAGCCACTATGATAATCAGTCCGGCAAATGCGGCCGTCTGCAACTGGCTGTCATGGCGAAACAGCAGTTCAGGGTAACGGCCGGCTTGGGCTGCCAGGCACTGCAGCAAGTTCAAGCCGGCGCCAAGACTGCGCTGGAGCAGCAAGCACAGCGGTGGGATCGCGGCAGCCGAACCGATCCAGGGTACTAATATAAAAAGATAAACTGAGAGCACCTCAGCCAGGGGAATAGCAATCAAGTTAATTAAGCCTGATAAAGCCGATACCTCCGCGGCAAATGCGGTTTCAAACGGTATAATCGCAACAGCTGCTATCAATTGAGCCCTAAGGGTTTCTGTCAGCAGGTTGATAAAACGATAGCTGCCCAACGGGAGATTAAAGCGCCACATCAATCTTTCAGTCATACTTCCTGGTTCTGGTCTGCAGCGCCGGTTCAGCCTGCCCCTTTTCTGAACTATTGTTAAAAGAATACTGATGCTCAGCGACATTCTGAATCCCCAGGACCAGGCTAGCGATGGGGCGAGCAGCAAAGTGAGCAGCGCGGATTTCGCGGTCAGATCAGTCTGGTTATATGGCCGTCTCAACAAGACAGCCGTCAAACCAAGTATCTGGGCGGCGACAGCACGACTGACCGAGGGATCAAAAGCACATAAATAACCGTAGCTAATAATCAACAAGATTTGCAGGACCCGGATACGACGCCCCCTGAAAGGCCAGAGTCCCGTCTGGGGAGTCAGCAGCTGCAGCAACATCGTGACATTAGAGCCGGACACGACTAACAGATGACTGAGTCCCGCAAGCCGGAATATTTCCTTATCCGCTTCACTTAACCCCTGGTCCCAACCAATCAACATGGCCGCGGCCAGGTTGCCATTTTGCTGCCCTAATATGCTGATATAAGCCCGGGCCAGCCAGTATCTCATTTTTTCCATATTTTGCCGCAGACTGAGCTTCAGCGAGGTTTGATGGTCCGCCTGTAAAATGAGCTGACGTTCATGGCTAATTCTGACATAGTAAAAAACACCCTCTGACCAGTAAGCGGCCGGGCGGTAGACCACCTTCTGATTCAGCGGCTGAATGTCCGCTGCCAGCCTGAATACTGTCCCCGGCTGCTGTATAGCCTGGGCATCGCCTTCAATTAGGATTTTTATCCCGGCGTTCTTTTGCGCAACCATCAGGCAACGCTGGCCGTAAGCCGTGTTTTTAAGAGCCGCTTCCATAACAACCCAGTTATGTTTAGTCAGCTGGCTATCATCAGTCCGGCGGCTAAGCCAGGCCGGATAATCTATCCTGACGGTTAAGCTAATTGATAACAGGACAAGATATAGTGACAGCTTATACCTTGTGCCAATCGCAGGCAGAAAGTTCCTGGATGAAGCGGCCGCCAACCCGGATCCGGCGCTCAGGCTGCACGGCGCTCTGAGTGACTGTACCAATGAGACTATACTGATACCGCTGAAGATAGCCATTGGTAACAGACAAAGCGGCGGGAGTACCTGCCAGTTAAACTGCTCCAGAATCCCGGCTGCTGACATAACCCCGAGCAGTAGCAGCACAGCGGCCCGCCCCGGCCGGCAGGAAAGCCTGTAATAGTGAAGATGCCCTTTCATGCTCAGATGCTTGACTGCCCTCCTGAACTTACTGACTTTGGCTAAGAGTAAAGCCTCAACCCAAAGTCTATCGTCCGGAGGCAGCCGCCTGACCTGAACCTAACCGGCAAAACCCAGCAAAAAGCGACATATATACGCATAGTCAGGCTTTGCTGGCCTGAAGGTGAGCATTACGGGCGGAATTGCTTTTTAAGCCAGCCAGTCAACGCCGCAATACCTTCTCCACTGCGGTTGGAAACAGCAAATATATCCGCCTTGTCAAGGTTCAGGCCGGCCCGCTGCAGCTGGGCTGTGATCAAACCGCTTTGCTGCAGGCGCTGACTGCGGCTGAGCTTATCCCCCTTGGTCAAAATTACAATCGCGGGCAAAGCTTTTTCAGCTAAATAGCTCAGCATCTGTAAGTCCTGAGCAGACGGCAGCAGGCGGAGATCCAGCAGTAAAGCTACCGCGTGGATGGGCCGGTCCAAGCTGAAATAGCGATCCACAAAGCCGGAAAAGCCTTGCCGGGCATCTTTAGCCTTGGTATATCCATAGCCTGGTAAATCAGTCAGATAAAAATCGGTGCCGACTCTGAAGTACAGTATCTGTTGAGTTTTTCCGGGGGTCTGACTGACTCTGGACAAGCGTTGTCCTGACAGCGCATTCACCAGACTGGACTTACCCACATTGGAGCGGCCGGCCAGAACAATTTCCGGCAGACCATCCTGCGGCAGTTCATTTTCTTGCCGGACTGCTTTGATAAAGTGAACATTTTCCAGTATCTGGGCCATCTGATCTATCCTCTTTTCCTAATCCCCCGGTTTATGCGGGCCAGGTGTTTTGCTATATTTTACAAGACCTGCCAGAATCTGTCTCCCTTACTTCACGGTCTCCCTGATTAAGGCTATAATCGAAACTGCCCGCAGACTCGTACAGCCACCACCGCAGCCACGGTAGTCCATCACTTAAGAGCCTGTTACTGGCGCAAGATGATTTGGGGGAGAACCTATGATAGAGCATTTTTCCGTTTCAGCACCATCCGCTGATTCACTGACCTCCGCCAGCAGTCGCGACAGCGACAGCAACTATTACATTTACGATCAATATGGCGATAACCTCATGGAACCGGTTGGGCCGGTCGGCATTATTGCTCTCAAAGGCAGCCGGGATTTCACCACACAGGTTAATCACTATCTCTACCAGAGACGAACGGAATACCTGAAAAAGACCCCGGAATACGTTAACAACAAACCTGGCTTCCTGAGGCGAAATTATACCATTGACGCAGAATGTCAGCGCTTCAGCACGGGTGAAGGGCGGGCAGTCATCAACAGTTCTGTCCGCGGCCATGATATTTTTATTCTCTGTGATGTCACCAACTATGCCTGTAGCTATTCATTGTTTGGTCAGGTAAAACGCATGACCCCGGATGAGCACTATCAGGATTTAAAGCGCACCATACTGGCAGTCAGCGGAAAGGCCCGCCGGATCAATGTTATTATGCCGTTCCTTTATGAAGGTCGTCAGCACAAACGCAACGGCCGGGAGTCTTTGGATTGCGCGTTTATGCTGGAAGAACTGACCAGATTAGGTGTAAGCAACATCATTACCTTTGATGCCCATGATCCTCATGTAGCCAATGCTGTTCCTATCTCCGGTTTTGAAACCATACCCACCACTTATCAGGTTATAAAAGCGCTCAAACGGGTCATGCCGGACTTGCATAATATAAATAATGATTTAATGGTCATCAGCCCTGATGAAGGTGCCTTACAGCGCGCCATGTATTACGCGACCATGCTGGGAGCCAAACTTGGTACCTTTTATAAGCGCCGTGATTATACCCGGATTGTGGACGGACGCAACCCTATCCTGAACCATGAATTCCTGGGTGTGGATATTACCGGCAAAACTATCCTGATCGTGGATGACATGATAGCTTCCGGCGATTCTATGCTGGATATTGCTAAGGAAATGAAAAAACGCCAGGCAAAAAAAGTATACTGTTCTGCCAGTTTTTCCCTCTTCACTTCCGGGTATGAGCGTTTTGATCAGGCATATAAGGACGGCTTATTTGATAAAGTCTTTTCCACCAATCTCACGTATCGCGAGCCGCAGCTTTTGTCCCGGCCCTGGTTTGTGGATGTTAATATGGCTAAATATGTGGCTTTATTAGTGGACGCCATCAACCATGATGCTTCTTTGTCCGCCCTGATTGATCCGACGGCTAAAATTCATCGTCTGTTGGCCAATTGACCGGACCGTCATGCTGTCCGGCTATACTAAAGGAGAGTACTATGTCTGCTAAAACGAATCAGCCCTTAACGGATCAGGCTCAGAACCTAATCCATCATGGCAGTGCCTATACTGATTACAGTCCATCCGGACTCATCGCGGCCAAAACGGCCGGTCCGGTAGGACTGGTCACCTTGCCCGGCAGCCGTGAATTTGTTGAGGCAGTAAACCGCCATTTGTATAAAAGGCGGATGGACTACCTTAATGACGGTAACTGGACCCACTTAGAGGAAGGACTGATACGGGACAGTTATATCATCCCTACCTCTTCAGTACGGTTTTCCTCCGGAGAAGGTAAAGGTCAGTTTGATGCCAGCGTCCGCGGGCATGATTTGTTCATCTTCTGCGATGTCACCAACTATTCAGTCCATTTTGAGCTATTTGGTCATGATGTCCCTATGGGACCGGATGATCATTTTCAGGACCTCATCCGCATTATCCTGGCGGCTACCGGCAAAGCCAACCGGATCAATGTGATCATGCCTTTCCTGTATGAAGGCCGGCAGAATATCCGTTCCGGCCGTGAATCGCTTGACTGCTCCTATATGCTCAAGGAGTTGAGTCAATTAGGGGTGGACAACATTATTACCTTTGATCCACATGACCCCAGGATTGATAATTCTCTACCTGCCAAAAGTGTCGAATCCATCCCGGTCAGCTATCGCCTGATTGAGTCCTTTTTGAAGTACTACCCTGACATCAAGCTTGAAGGTGATCAGTCTTTGATGATCGTCAGCCCTGATGAACTGGGGATGAAAAGAGCCATGTTCTACGCTTCCATTATGGAATTGCCATTTACGACTTTCTATCGACAGCGCGAAGTAAATATCAAAAATGACCTGGCTCAGGGCGAGGTAGTTGATTTTCTGTTTCTGGGTGATTCACCTGAAGGCCGGGACGTTGTCATAATTGATGATATGATTGTTACCGGTTTTTCTATGGTAGAGACTGCCAAACGGCTGAAGGCTATGAAAGCCAGGCGGGTTTTTTGCCTTTGTTCTTTCCCGTTATTTGTCGATGGCATTGAAAAGATGCGTCAGGCCTGTGAACAAGGCTTAATTGATCATATCTTTGGCACCAATTTGATTTACCGGCGGCCAGAATTATTAGCCGCTGATTGGTATACTGACGTGGATCTGACCTATTTCTGTGCTCTGCTGACGGACGCCATCAACCATAATGTATCCATCAGCAAACTAATCAATCAGTCGGAGGAAATCAAACGGCTGATCAATGAGCATAAAGATGTGCAGCAATTCATGAAATTGGCTGACTAAGGATCCTGGAGCCAAGGCTGCCCCAGCTATACAAAAGCACTTAACCGTTATGAAAGCGGGGCGACCGGAAATGGTCACCCCGCTTTCAGATACCTTGAAGAAGGAGTTCTATCAAGCTATATCCGTTGCCCGGCGGTTTTGACTTAACCTTGTGCAGTCAAAGCATAATATCAGAACTCAGGCCAGCAAGCTATCTAAAAATTGTCTGATATTGCCCAGGTTCATGGCAATCCAGGCCAGACCGTAACCCAGCAAAGCAAAGAGCATTAAAAATACCAGATGCCCCAGGAAATGGCGGACCCGGTCCCAGGTTGTATACGGTCGGTAAATCGGAATGGGCGGCACAGGCGCACTGCGGTACGGTTTATTCATTGCTTCGCCGGCAGCCGCGGTCGGCTGGTAAACCGGCGGCTCAGGATCAGCGTAAGGCTGATCATAGAAGACCGGAATATCCGTCTTTTTTTGAGCATAGACTGCGGCTCTCTTGCCCCGGCTATTTTTCTTATTAATCTTTTTTTTCTCATCATCCATGGCTGTGCTGATCTCCACATCCGCATTCTGCAGTTTGGCTTGCTGGCGCAGTTTTGCGTCTGCTTGAGCCTTATTAAAGCGCTCCCATTCGTCATCGGTTAACTGATAACGCGCAGGATCAGGAACCCGGTGTACCTCCGGTCTGATGGCTCTGAACCCTGCTGACTGCTTACCGGCTGAACCGGAGAGCGGCGGAGAGAAAGGATTGGTGTCAGCCAAGCCTTCAGGCTCAGGGGAAGCAGGGATATGGGCGGGTTTTAGTATAGGTCTGGACGCTGGCTGATCGGCCGGGACCGGTTGAGGTTGATTCAAACGGGCTTCAAGGTCAAGGCGTCTGATTCCTGCCGGAGCCGCCGGCGGTATGGACTGATCCGAGAAACCAGCGGCAGGCTCTGCCAGCGGGGCAGTTCCTGCAACGGCGGCTGACTGCTGGACGGGTTTTCCCTCCGCACCAGCTCGATGTAAGGTTTTGGGCGGCATAGTCGTCAGGACAAACGGCGGATTGGACACAGCCTGAGGGAAATCCGCCGGCTTAGTAGCGGTCTCCTGTATTTCCACCATAATCAAAGTCGCATTATCTTTACCGCCCAGCTGCAAGGCGTGTTCCAAAATCTGTTTAGCCTGACTGTTCAGGTCAAGATCAGTCAGCAGCGAAGTCTGAATTTGCTCCAGGGTCAGCATATCGGTAATCCCATCACTGCAGATCAGGATTTTATCTCCGGCCTGGAGCAGGATCTGGGGGGACAGACTGGGCTGCAGAGCTCGCTCTTCCGGAAACAGTCCCAGGTGCTGAGTGAGCCGGTGCCGCTCAGGGTGCCGTTCTGCCTCCTCCGCCGAAATGACCTCCATATCAACCAGTCTCTGGGCGTGATTATGTCTGACCGTGAGCGGATAAAGCTGCCGGTTCCGGAATAAATACGCCATCGTATCGCCGATATTTATGGCCTGCAGGACGCCCTGGTACAGCATCAGCGCCGTAAAGGTCGCCCCCATGCGTAAGCCTTCATTTTGGCGGATGTACTGGCAGATCGTTTCATTTGTTCTCAGGATATAATGTTGCATCAACTTGGGGAAGGCTGTAATACCTGCCTGACTGAGACGTTCTTCCAGAACCTTCAGGCCTGAAGCGGCAATAAACGAAGCCTGCTCTCCCAGGGCCTCCCCCCCCATACCGTCACAGACAGCAAATAAGCAGGCAGAGGACGCATTGGTCATTTGGGTGCTGAACTTGGTTTGGGCTTCGGTGGGAATACGGCATTCATGGTTAAAGTAAAGATTATCTTCGTTGTTCTGCCGATTCCGTCCGACATCTGAAACGGCGACACCGACGAATTTCATACGTACCTCCTTATAGTCCAAACGATTTTCCTGGGGTCAGTCTTCAAAAATAAAGTCATGCAGGCGGGGCAGCTCACTGTCCCAATCGACAATCATGTTCCAATTATCCTCATTAGTCTGATAATAACCGTCTTCCGGGATGCGCATTTGTTCAAAGCTTCCCAGCAAACTGATATTTTTCAGTCCCAGAGACAGCATATCCGCCTGAGTCAGATTGGTTTCAATATGCCCCAGGCCTTCATTAACCGTTGACAGTTTTTCCGGCAGACTTTGCGCGGAAAACTTTTCCAGCATCTTGATGACGACTGTTCTCTGACGGGCTGTTCTCCCCTGGTCATTGCCGATACTGCGAATGCGGGCCCAGGCGATGGCCTGTTTGCCGGTAACCGTCTGGGTTCCGGCAGAAGATAAAGCCCCGTCATCATCGGCCAGTCCTGATAAGCGATTTACTTCCACCATATTACCGTTGACATAAGGAAGTTCGTCTTCCGTAATATCCAACTCAATCCCGCCGACTTGATCAATCAGTTCCGCGGCACTCCAGAAATCAAACATCATGAATTTCTGGATATCCAGCTGATAAGTCTGGTTAATTGTATTAATCATCAGGCCAACACCGCCATAAGCATAAGCGGCGTTCAGTTTGGTCGCCTGATCCTCATAACCGGCAATGGTGACCTGAGTGTCTCTCATCAGCGATGTCAGTTTAACCGATTTGGTTTTGCGGTTTAAGCTCATAATAATCATGCTGTCGGATCGTGAGGTATTATCATCCTCACCGCGCGAGTCTACACCAAAAATCAGGATATTGGTCACCTGACTGTCAATCTGATCCACTTCTTGAATAGGATATTCACTGGGAGCATAGACTTTAACCGTGCCGCCTTCACCTTCCACTTCTCCCATGGACAGATCTGTCCCATCATCAGCGTCATCAGTTGAAACGGTCTCTGTTCCGCTGACAACCGGTACATTGACAAAGCCGGGTTTGCCCAGCATATTCCAGATATAGCCCGCAAAACCAAGGCCCAATCCCAGTATCACTAAAAATATCCTCAGGAAATAAAAGCCCGCCCCGCGTGGTTTTTCCGGCAGATTCCGCAGCTGATCTTTATTATAGGGCTGTTGATAGACTTGTCTTTGCGACATATGATTACCTCTGCATATTGTTAAGCTTTTTGTTGAGCGGCGTCTTCAGGCAGACGCTTCACCAGATCGTCAGGCGTGAGATTAGTCAGGCCTTTATCTTTACGATATTGAACGATCCGGTAATAATCCTCAATATAATCTACCTCTCCCCAAAAACAAGGCTTGATATCTTTCACATAGATATTCTTTTCGCCAATAGCCGAGTAAAGTACGTTCTCCCACCAGACCTGATGTTCCTGCTGATCGATCATATCCTCCAGACGTTTTTTAAACCAGGGCTGAATAGCTTGTCTGAGCAGGGCAATGCCAACATACTCACCGGTAATATCCGGCAGTTTTAAGCCCTTGCCATGTTTCACCAGACAATCCTGCTCCCATTTGAACAGGTAATCGCCCTCTTCCAATCTGGAGCTGTCTGCCAGCATAAGCGGAACACGTTGATCCTGCAGCATGGCATTGAGGATATCTTCATCCCAGTATACATCAGCGTTTCCCAAAATCAGATCCTGCCCGCCAATCTCCTGACGGGCAAACCACAGCGAAGCAATTGAATTGGTCACATCATAGAATGGATTTTCATAATATGTAACCGGCAATCCAGCCAGAACAGCCTTAATCACTTCCCCGCGGTAGCCTAACACTAGCACAACCTCTATGTCATGCGCCAGCAGCATTTCCACCGTATGCCTGATCAGTGCAGTCCCGCCCACATCCAACGTACATTTGGGGTTTGAACCAATATGACGGGAAATACGGCTGCCACGACCGGCCGCCATGAGAATTGCTTTCATCTTAAGCCTTCTTTCGTAATAATCATAATGCCAGCGGCCGGCGGCGCGCTGTCTGCCTGTCAGGCGCTGCGGAAAAGAGCTGCTGTTGCGCGGGACAGAGAGCTGAAGCTTCAGGCCAGTCGTTGACTTAAAGCTTGGATCAGGTCGTCATAATCAGTCTTTTTAAGGTCCCCCATATGGCCGACCCGCAGCAATTTATGAGCGAAGGGCCCGCCATTCGGGGTCACGACCAGGCCGGTATGATCTTTCAAATCCACAAACAAATCATAAGCATTCATTGAGCCGGTCAGCAAAGGGGTCAAGGAATTGGACAACGTATAGTCAGGTATCAGGAGGCCGGGCAACTGGCGGATCTGTTGTCTGAAATATAACGCCAGGCTTTCACGCTGCTTAAGCTCTGATTGGAGGCCCAGCTGATCCAGTTGCTGCAGGCGATACGCCAGCTGCTGCAATACCGACAAGGCCGGCGTAAATGGTGTCTGTCCTCGTTTCATATTTTCCAGGGCACGGCTTAAGCTGAGATAAAAGCAGCGGGGAGGCTGATCGGTCAGGCGTTCCGCAATGATGCGCGGCGACAAGGCCAGAAGGGACAGGCCAGGAGATAAGGCCAGCGCTTTTTGCGAAGCGGTCAAAATCACATCAGCCCCGCAGGCAGTCATGTCCAGCGGGTCACATAAAAAGGAACTGACCGCGTCGACAATCAAATATAGGCCCTCATGGCGGCAGAAGCGAGCAGCTGCTTCCATATCATAGCGTTTACCCAGCGATGTTTCTGACTGCTGCATTAACAAAGCCGTAAAGCCTGCTTCCTGATACGGCAGTAGCAGTTCCTCGGTCAGATCCGCCGCGAAAGGTAATTCTAAAGCGACATAAGGAATGTGGTAAAGCTCACACAGCTCAGCAAATCGATGGCCAAAGCTGCCGCCGTCTATGACCAGAGCTTTATCCCTTTCCGGATTCAAAATACTGGTGACCGCAGCTTCCATAGCCCCGGTACCGGAAGCGGTCATAAAGACTGCTCTGGATTCAGGAGGCGCGTTCAGCAGCCGTAAAAACTGCGTTTCCATTTGCAGCATTTGCTCAGAAAATTCAGCTGTCCTGAAATAAGGCAGCGGTCTGGCGCCTGCTTCCAATACAGCCGGATCCATCTGGACCGGGCCGACAGTAAAAAGCTTCATCCTAATCTCCTTTAGCATTTCTTTCGTCTATTATAGCAAACTAAGTCCGGCGATATATTAAGATTTCTTAGCCATTCGCAGCGTTCTCTGCAGCGCGCCGGCCTTCGTCTGGCGGAGTTGAAGGTTTTTCCTGCAGGACTAAATTGCCTTGTTTTCTGCTATCTGGCGAACTCAGAAACAGCATTTAGCATTTGTTCGCGCTTTTCTATTGGCATTAGGGCTGACATAGCATAAAATAAGGGGCGTTATCAAAATAGAGCTTAAATCTTCATTAAAAGATTCACAAATAAATGAGGCGGACAAAATCCATGTCAATATTTCATCATTCTATCTTATCTGAATTAAAGCCGGACGCCAGCCTGTATTTTGTGGGCATAGGTGGCATCAGCATGTGTGGTCTGGCTGAGCTGACTAAAGCGCAGGGCTATAACATTTCTGGTTCAGACATGCACGCCAGCGAGCACACCGAGCATCTTCAGCATATCGGCATACCGGTTACCATCGGTCAGACCGCGGCTAACATTGATCGGGCACAGCCGGATCTTCTGGTCTATTCAGCAGCGGTTCCCCTGGATAATCCTGAACTGCTCCGCGCACGGGAACAGAACATACCCTGTGCGGAAAGAGGGGATTTTTTAGGCTGGCTGACGCGGGAATTTAACCGCGTGGTCAACATAGCCGGAACGCACGGCAAGACTACGACCACCGCCATGACCTCTTTGATTTTGCTTGAAAACGGCTGTGAGCCGACCGTTCATTTGGGCGCGTTATTTGCGCCATTTGGCGACAGCACAGTGCACCTTGGCAAGGCCAGTGATCTCCTGGTTTCGGAAGCTTGCGAGTATAAGCGGTCATTTCTTCACTTTGTTTCCACAACGGCGGTCATCCTCAACATTGACGGCGACCATCTGGACTATTTTGGTACGATTGACAATGTCATTCAAGCGTTCGCGGTATTTGCGGATCAGACCAGAGATGATGGTTGCCTGATTGTCCCCTTTAACGGAGCTCATATACATCTGATGTTGCAGGAATTGCGGGATATCCGGCAGCAGGCCGGGCGGCCAATGCCCCGGGTTTACACGTTTGGCGCCCGGTCTCAGGAGGCTCAGGCAGGCCAGCCGGACATTTACTATGATAACCTGACTTATGTTAACGGCCTCCCGCACTATGATGTCATCAAAGACGGCCAGTTTTTTGCCCATATTGAACTGAATGTGCCTGGTCTGCATAATGTGATGAACAGCCTGGCAGCCATAGCTGCCGCAACCGCTAACGGAGCGGACGCGGCCATCTGTACTAAGGTTCTGGCCGAATATCAGGGAGCTGAGGGCAGGTTCACCCATAAAGGTACATATAAAGGCGCTGCAGTCATCACCGATTACGCCCATCACCCTACCGCTGCCCGGGTCACGCTTGAGGCGGCCGGCAGAATCCCTCACCGTAAGCTTTGGGTCGTGTTTCAGCCTTTGACTTACGGCCGGGTAAAAGTTCTATTTGATGATTTTGTTTCGGTTTTACAGCCATTAGCGGACGTCAGCCTGGTAGAAATCTATTCCGACCGGGAAAAGGATACGCTGGGTATGAGTTCTAAGCTTTTAGTTCAAGCTATCAATAAAGCCGGCGGGCATGCTCAGTTTTATGACGGATATGCTGCGGTCCATAAACATTTGAAGTCGGTCGTTCAGGCGGACGATATGATTCTCTTTCTGGGACCGGAGGATGTCAGGACCTATGGTGACCGCCTGGTAGAGGAACCTGAGGCGAAGGCTTGAGTCGAGCCGGACGGTGTCAGAAAACAGGCGCTTGGCAGGATCGCGGTAAGGACTGATATGTTCCCAATATCAAACAGGCAGCTTGTTTAAACAAGCTGCCTGTTTGATTACTGTCTTAACCCAAGCTATTTCAGGAAGCAGGCGAAGGCTGGGGGCCGCCTGAGTTCAGTGATCCCAGCACCTCATCCTTGACAGCGGGTGGTTTGGGGGTGTGGTCCGTCTCATTGAGTGCCGGCGCCGCCTGGTTGACCTTGCGGTGAATTGCTCTGATCGCTTCATCACGGCCTGCATTGGCCGCATCTGCTGCCCGCTGTTCCGGAGTGGTGTTTGCTTCATACAGAAGCTCAAATTCCTGGCCTTCGATTTTTTCCTTTTCCAGCAAGACATGGCTCAAGGCTTCCAGCATCTTTTGTTTATCTTTAAGGATCCGCAGCACTTCCTTATAAGCTTTATCCAGAATGGATTTAATCTCTTCATCAATGATGCCGGCTAATTCGTCACTATAATTTTGCACATGTCCGTAATCACGGCCCAGGAACACTTCGTCTTCATGAGCAAAAACCATATTGCCCATGCGCTCGCTCATACCGTACTTAACCACCATATCGCGCGCGATTTCATTACAGCTTTGCAGGTCCGAGCTTGCGCCTGTGCTCACCTCACCAAAAACGATCTCTTCTGCTGCCCGGCCGCCCAGCGCAACCATAATCTGAGCCATAAGCTGTTTTTTAGTCATGTAATAGACATCTTCATTGGGCTTATGGGCTGTATAGCCGCCCGCACCGCCGGCCGGTATAATCGAAACCCGCTCGACCCGGTCGGTCTCAGATACACTGCGCAGGACAATCGCGTGACCGGACTCATGATAAGCAGTCAGGCGCCGTTCTTTTTCATTGATAATCCGGCTCTTCTTTTCCGGACCCAGCATAACTTTAAATACGGCTTCCGATATATCCTGAGCGATCACCTGGCGTGCCCCGCGTCTGGCCGCCTGCAAAGTCGCTTCATTCAGGAGATTAGCCAGATCAGCACCGGTAAAGCCCGGCGTAATTTTAGCAATCTCAGCCAGATCAACATCCGGAGCCAGCGGTTTATTGCGGGCGTGAACTTTCAGAATCGCTTCCCGGCCCTTGATATCCGGTCTCATGACGGTGACGCGCCGGTCAAACCGGCCGGGACGCAATAAAGCCGGATCCAGGATATCCTGACGGTTAGTCGCAGCAATAATGATGACATCCTGGTTGTCGCTGAACCCGTCCATCTCCACCAAAAGCTGATTCAGTGTCTGTTCGCGTTCGTCATGTCCGCCGCCCATACCAGCGCCGCGCTGACGGCCGACGGCATCTATCTCATCAATGAATACGATAGCGGGAGCGTTCTTTTTGGCAGTCTCAAACAGATCACGCACCCGGCTGGCGCCCACGCCGACAAACATTTCAACAAAGTCGGATCCGGAAATTGAAAAAAACGGAACACCGGCTTCACCGGCAACAGCTTTAGCCAGCAGGGTTTTACCGGTGCCGGGAGGGCCGACCAGCAGAATACCGCGGGGGATCTTGGCGCCTAAATCCGCGTACTTACTTGGATTTTTAAGGAAATCCACGACTTCCTGCAATTCATGTTTCTCCTCTTCCGCACCGGCCACATCTTTAAAGGTCACTTTGTTGCTGGACGGATCATTCAAACGGGCACGGCTGCGCCCGAAATTCATCGCGCTCTTCCCCTCACCGCTTTGATTCTTGTACATGACCCAGACAAAGAAAGCCATGGATCCTACCATAAGCAGCAGCATGATCGCGTTTAACCAGACAGATAAGTCTGTCGGTTCCTGATAAGTAAAGGACACACCGCTGTCTTCCAAATGATCCAGCAAAGACTCCATCCAATAGGGTGAAATATTTTGTTGGATGACAGTCTGTCCGCTGGGCAGTGCATCCTTCAGCTGCAGCTGCACCAACGTGCCTTTTACAACTACACTATCTACCTTGTCATCATCAATATACTGAATTAGCGTGGAGTAAGGTATATCAGTTGAGGTTTGACGGGGATTAAAGAAAAGCGCGAACAAAACAATAATGATAAAGACAATAATATAAAATGAAAAGCCCTTAAATGGACTGCGGCGGTTGTTACTATTCATCAGAGTCCTCCTCATCAGCCAGAACACAAAGGTCCGGAAGGTTGCGGTAACTGCGGTTAAAGTCCAGGCCATAGCCGACCACAAAGCGATCCGGTACCACCTGTCCGCAATAATCCGGCTCAAGGTTCACGGTGCGGCGGGAAGGCTTATCAAAAGCGGTACAGATTTTCAGGCTGGCAGGGCCTCTGGTCTGCAGCAGATTTTTCAATTTTAGCAAGGTCAGACCCGTATCAATGATATCCTCCACTACAATTACGTGGCAGCCGGTAATATCTTCATCCAAATCCTTGTTGATCCGGACGACGCCGCTGGACTTGGTATCATTGCCATAACTGCTGACGGCAATAAAATCGACCTTGACCGGTACGGTTATATAACGGACCAGATCAGCCAGAAAAATAAACGCACCTTTCAGCACACCAACAATCAGTATTTCTTTACCGGCATAGTCCCTGGAAATATCACCGGCCACCCGCCGGCACATCAAATCAATATCTTTTCTGCCAATCAGTACTGACTCAACTACTTTTGCCATTAAACGCTATCTCTCCTGATCCTGACTACTCATCATCTTATCCGGCAGCTGCCAGCAAAGAACATCCATTAAAGCTCCCGGCTGCCGCCGGTTACGGTAAAGACCCGGAATAAAATCAATCTCCTGATCTTTTACGATTAAACAAATTTTGTCTCTCAATTCAGGCCAAATTTGTTTTTCCTGCAAGTACTTTTTCAGGCTTTTATGAAAACCCGCGGAGCCATCCCAATATAATAACTCATCACCACTGCGGCGAGTTCTGCAGTAGAAGCAGCTCAGCAGCCGGCTTTCCACCAGCCATGTCGAATTATTATATCGAACTCCATCCTGCATATCAATTGCATCAGATACTCTGCAGAGCTTAAATGCAGCTTGTTCCAGCGCCTGACTGGCTGCCTGTACCGGCGCGCCAGGTTTCGTCAGCCAGAGCGTGTGCTTACCATCATTCAGAAAGCCCGAATAATCACTGAGTTCAGCTGACAGCCAGAATCTGCAGGCCGTGCCGCTGACCGCGTATTTTAAGTCCCTGGGCAGGTTCCGGGAAGAGCCAGCTGCCTGAGGCCGGCTCATCAGGAGTTGATCCAGGCCCAGGATGTCAGCTGCGGTCAGGTCTTTTTGACCGGCGGGCCACAGGCCCAGACACTGACGGATCAGCCGCCGTCTGATCGCCACCGGGGCAGTCTGGTAAACCGGAACCTCCAGCAGTACATATAACAATTGAGCGGTGTCACCAAAAATCAAGCTGACGGTATGCTCAAACCATACATCAGTCTGCTGCTGCAAAAATGACTGATCAGCCTGGAGTAATTGGGCTGTCGCTGCTATCCGATCCGTAACTTGCGGGTCAAACATATCCCGCAGCAAGGGAAGCAGGCTGTGCCGGATCCGATTGCGCCGGTAGGACCAATCCTGGTTGCTCAGGTCCTCCCGATAGGTTAAGCGTCTGGCCCGGGCGTAAAGCGCCAGCTCTTGCCGGCTGATACCAAGGAGCGGGCGGAGCAAGTGTCTGTCATAATCTGCCGCCGGCATGCCGCTCAGGCCATCCAGTCCGCAGCCACGGCCTAACTGCAGCAGTAGTGTTTCCGCCTGATCATCCGCATGGTGAGCCGTTACAATCCAATCAGCCCGGAAATGTCGTCGGCATTGGAACAAAAACTGATAACGGGCTTCACGGGCGGCATTTTCGCTGTTCAGTTCAGGTCTGTCCGCAGGCCAGCTATCTGCCTGCAGCGGCAGATTCCGCGCCAGGGCCAGGCCGCGCACAAACTGCTCATCCTGATCACTGTCAGCCCCGCGCATCTTATGATTGTAATGAGCCAGACCAAGACTGAAATTCAGCTGCGGCGCCAGAGACTGCAGAATATCCAGCAGACAAACTGAATCCAGGCCACCGGATATGGCCAATATCAGGCGGGCGGGAAAGCTGACGTTCCGGCGTAAAGCTGATGCGACCTGCTGCCGGAGGAGTCGGATCAGCTGATCTTCGGTCAAATGATCTGACTTATTTACGGCGTTTTGACCGCGCTCCGCCGATCGTCCAGGCTTGACCTGGCTCATTCCAGTTCATAGGGAGCATCAAAATCCTGTGCCTGTGCCCCCACATACTCATCCGGCGCTTCCTGACGGCTTAAATCCACAAACAGGGTATAACTGGGCATCCAGCCTAGTTTTATTGTTCCAGTCGCGCCGGAGCGGTTTTTAGCTACTACCAGATCAGCTTCTTCTACTTCCTGCGGCAGGTGATCCTGCACATAATAGTCAGGCCTGAACAAAAACATAACGCTATCCGCATCCTGCTCAATTGAACCGGAGTCCCGCAGATCGGATAACACCGGATGCTTATCCTGCCTGGCTTCACAGGCACGGCTCAGCTGGGACAAGGCAATAACCGGCACATCCAGCTCTTTTGCCATCAGCTTTAACGAACGGGAGATATCGGAAATTTCCTGCTGGCGGTTGTCCCCGCGATTGTTCTGCGAACTCATCAACTGCATATAATCAATCACCACCAGCCCCAGTTGATGCTCAATCTGGAGCTGCCGGCAGCTGGAGAGCATCGTCAACGGCGTAGTAGCCGCAGTATCATCAATGAATATTTTACTGGCATAAAGCTGGGGTAAGACCTCAGACAGTTTATCCCAGTCGTCACCTGCCACCTGCCCGGACTTAAGCTTACGTGAATCCACATAGGCTTTTGCGGACAGAAAACGCGAGGCAATCTCCTCCTTGGACATTTCCAAAGAAAAAACCGCGCAGGTCAGGCCGCTGTCCAAAGCCGCATGCATGGCAATATTAAGCGCCAGCGCGGATTTTCCCATAGCCGGACGCGCGGCTAGTATATTTAAGGTACCGCGATTCAAGCCGCCTAACAGCGTATCCAGCGAGGGATATCCGGTTTTTACGGCGCGGCGGCCGGATTTACCCTCAGCCAATTCCGCGATTTCATTAACGGCACGGCTCATGATATCACCCAGTGCTTCCAGGCCGGTGACATCATGATTTTCCCGGATTTCATATATTTTTTGCGAAGCCAGATCCAGCAATTCGTCCGGATCTTCCTGATCCTGATAAGCTAAATCCCGCACAGATTCAACTGCCTGGATCAGCCTCCGGAGGACGGCTTTTTGGCGTACGATACCGGCATATTCCCTGGCTCTGGTTATGAACGGCACCGCATTGGGCAGTGCCTCAATGTACTGCCAGCCGCCGGCGCGTTCCAGCTGACCGCTGCTTTCAAGTGCATCTTTGATGGTCAGCGTGTCTACGGCCCGATTATCCATATAAAGTGTCAGGATTGTTTCATAGATCAGCTGGTGCGAAGGCTCGTAAAAGTCATCTGTTTTAAGGTAAGACGTTACCACAGCCAAAGCCTGATTATCAATCAGGCAACAGCCTAAAACCGAACGTTCTGCCTCCGCATTACTTGGCGGCACTTTTGCAGTTGAACCCAGTGCCGGCATCAGATTGCTTCAACCTTCACATCAATATTGATACTGACTTCATTATGCAGCTTAACTTCCACACTGGTATTTCCAATAGATTTAAGCGGCGTTTTAATGCTGATATTACGCTTATCTACCGGATATCCGGCTTTGATCAACGCTTCCGCCACATCAGCGGCGGTCAGCGAACCATATAATCTGCCACCGTCCCCGGCTTTCATTTTCATGGTGAAAGTCTGTCCCTTAAGCTCAGCGGCCATCCGGCGGGCTTCCTCCAGCTGATGCAAAGCCTTGGCCTGTTCGGCTTTTTTACGTTGTCCTACATCATTCAGATTTTCTTTCGTTGCCTCAATGGCCAGCTTTTGCCTGAACAGATAATTACGGGCATATCCGTCACTGACTTCAACGATATCATCAAGCTTGCCCAGTTTTTTTACATCCTGCAGCAAAATTACCTTCATAGTTCACTCCTCTTTCCGCGTGTTTCAGTCTTATTCTAACACAAGTATCAGCACAAACCGGAGCACCTTGACAGCTGCTGGCGCGATTTGCGAACGCTGAACAGTACGATAGTGGGGCAAGGCCATACGTTATCTGCCTGATAAAAAGCCCTCCGCTGTCTCCTGAGGGAGCAGACGGAGGGCTAATGAACTGTACCGCAGTACAAACGCTTATTTACTCACCAATGTACGGCAGCAAAGCCAGATGACGCGCCCGTTTGATAGCGGTGGTCAGCTCACGCTGGTGCTTGGCACAGGTACCGCTCATGCGCTTGGGCAGGATTTTGCCGCTCTCAGACAAAAACTTGCGCAGCTTAGCGGCATCCTTATAATCAATCACTTCCACCTTATCGGCACAGAAAGCGCAGACCTTACGTCTGCCGCGGCGCGGGCGCTGAGGACGTCCGCCATCATGAGAATTTCTATTTTGATCAGCCATTACAATACACTCCTTTCACCTTAAAGATCAAAGGGCAAAGATGTGTCATCGGCCGGGCCGGGCATAAACGAATCAAAGCTATTATCTTGTTGTCTGGCTCCGCTGTTATCTGCGCCACGGCCAGACTGCGGCGATCTGCCGGTCTGGGGAGCCGGAGAATACTGTCCATCCTGCTGGCGTTTGGCTTCAACAAAGTAAGCCTCCTCCACCACGACATCCGTGGTATAAACAGTCTGACCATTTTTTTCATAGCTGCCGGTTTGGATGGAGCCTACCACTGCCAGTTTTGCACCCTTTTGAAAGTACTTGGCAATAAACTCCGCCGTCTGACGCCACGCCTGACAGCTGATGAAATCAGCCTGACGTTCGCCATTCTGATTTTTAAAACGCCGATCCACCGCCAGGGTAAACTGCACGACCGGAACACCGCTTTGGGTTGTTCTCAACTCCGGGTCACGTGTTAAGCGGCCCATCAATATTGCTTTATTCATTTTGTCCTCTCCTGTTCACCGATTTATCCTGCCCTCAAATTGGTCAAGACCTAAACCTGGCTTAAGCAGGTTGGCGTACGATGAGAAAACGCATCACGCCATCTGTGATCTTCATCAGTCTTTCGATCTCTTTTGGTGCCTCTGCGTCAGCGCTGAAAGACATTACGGTGTAATTGCCTTCCTTTTGATCATCAATCTCATAAGCCAGACGCTTGCGTCCCCAGTCATCAACATTATCGATTGTTGCTGATGTATTCTCAACGTTAGTTTTAATGCGTTCCGTTACGGCCGCCAGTTCTTCATCGCTGAGCGTGGGGTTGAGAATGTATACCATCTCGTATTTCCTATCCATTGCACTTCACCTCCTCTTGGACTCATTCGACTCTGCATATCGCCGCAGAGTGAGGAAAACGGCTGTTAAACAGCCTTTGGATGATAGCACAAATCAGCGGTCCCGGTCAAGGTCAAAACGGGCCTGGTTCAAGCCATTTTTCCAGCGCCAGCCGGAGACTGGATATGCCCAGAGCCAGCAGTGCCAGGCCGATGAAGGCGTTCAGGAGCAGCGCGCTTAAATAGGGGCTGAACAGCAGAACAATGCCCAGGCCCAAACCAAGGCAATCCATCGTCAGGCTAAGATAGTAGGTCGGACGGCTGACATATCTCCGTAAAGCGCTTAAGCCTGACAATTTAGCAATGCTATGAGCAATAAATCCGATAGCAAAAACAATAGCCAGCGCTTCGGCAGCAGCCTTTGGCCAGATAACTAATAAAATGCCAGCGAGCACACTGATGGTAGCCGGCAATAAAGTTCCTACGGCAAACCAGGGACTCTTTTGCCGGGTCCATAGATACAAAAGCAAATCAACCAAACCGCTCAGCAAGGCCGCGATGCCGTAGAACACCGCCAGAGTTTCCAGGGCACGACCCGGAAAGATCCAGGTCAAAACCGCTAAGCCGATAAACAAGACAGCAAAAGCTGACTCTGTAATACGTACATGTTTGAAATTCATCTCTTTCCTCTGCCTCCTGTCTCTAAGCTAAACTGAGTTTGCCGTATGCTGCCAGATACGCCGCAATAGGCTGCAGATCCTGCCGGATCAGTCTGGCGGTTCTTTGATAAAGTTCAGCGCTGCCGCCATACGGATCCGGTATATCACGGTCATAAAGCCCACAATCTGTTACGGGTCCAGATTCTTGCGGAAACTTGCCTGAATCAGTCAGCCTGTCGCAGCAGATGGCCGCGGCCTGACCCAGGCTCAATATTTTTCCTGCCATATCTGCTGCGGCTTTCTTCAGCCAGCTCGCCTGCTCATTAGTCATGCACAGCACCCAATCAGCGGCGGACAGCAGCCCGGCATCTAATTGCCGGGCCGCATAGGCCCTGGCCTGAGGCTGATCAGACTCAGGAAGACAATCCACAGCAGCCTGGCTCATAGGCTGCCCGGGGTTAGCAGCTAAACCCGCGGACATGACCTGGCATTTTTCAGAGCCGACCTGAAATTCAGCTAACAGATTGCGCAGCAGGAACATGGCCAGGGGGCTGCGGCAGGTATTACCTGTACACACAAAGAGAATTATCATAATAGGCTACCATCTTTTCCGGCTGCGGCAGGTAAATGCTCTCCCGCCTTTACCTGGACCCAGCCAAGCTGTTTATCCTTGCACCAGATCCCTTTGGAACTGACCCTGTAGCTGGCGGCTTTACCCAGCCTGTTCATATACGCCCGGCCCAGACTGTTGTCAGGCTGGATCTGAGCCACAATGGCGGCGGCTCCGACCTGATCAAAGCGGCGAAAAGCCGCAAAAAGGTCATGCGCCGCAGCCTGTCCGCTGTGATCTTCTGCAAAGCCGCTGACCTGACAGTCCCATAACCTATTATCAGAGCTTTGCAGCTGACCTGGCCAGGCCGCAGCTTCAGCCCGGGCCAGCAGAGCGCAGAGGGTTCTGGACCGGCCCGGTCTGAGAGCTGCTCCGGCGTTTTGCCGCCCCTTATGGTCTTCAGGCTCTTGCTCCGCTTCCAGCAACGCCAGCAAAGTCTTCAAATTAGGCATAGCCGCGGCAAGCTCCGCAACCTGTCGAACCTCCAGAATAATGACCGGGGCCAGCGGGGCGTAGTGCCGGTACTTCATGCCCGGAGCCCGCGGATGCTCTCCATCTGGCAGCACCCGGTTAAGGCCCGCTTCATTGGCTAATAACGGCCCCCAGACTGTCTCAGGCTCCGTCATCAATTGTGCCTGGTTCAAGAAGTCCTTAATCATCTCAAACGTTACCGCGCCGGGCCGCAGGATCCGGGGATAAGGACCTGATGCCAGGTCTAAGACCGTAGATTCCACACCATAAGTGCAGGGTCCGCCATCTACCAGATAACTGATCCGGCCTGCCAGATCCTCATAAACATGCTGTGCCAGCGTAGGGCTGGGGCGGCCGGATAAATTAGCAGAAGGCGCCGCCACTGGCACACCGGCTTGCCGCAGCAAAGCATTAGCAACCGGATTAGAGGGTATTCGCACCGCGACGGTGTCCATGCCTCCGCTGACTGCCCGGGGCACCAGATCACTTTTGGGCAATATCAGGGTCAAGGGGCCTGGCATGAATTTACGGGCCAGCGGCAGCGCCAGTCTGGGCCACCGCGAAATCAACGGATTGATCTCATCGATTTTACTCACATGTACAATCAATGGATTATCGCTGGGGCGGCCTTTGGCTCGGTAAATTCTTTTCACGGTATCTGGCAGAAGCGCGTTGCCACCCAATCCATAAACTGTTTCAGTCGGAAAAGCTACTAATAGTCCGGCTCTCAGCGCTTCTGCTGCCCGTTCCAACTGCTGTCGCAGCCGGTCCGCCGGAGCCGCCGGGTCTGCCTTAAGTATAACGGTGTTCAGTCCGCAGTCGGCTTTGACTTGATCTACCATCCCGCTAAGCCTGTCATCAGGTCTCATCCTTAGGCCTCCATAGAACGGACATCTGGCTGTTCTGTTTCTCCGGCAGCCAGTTTTTGCGCCTGTTCAGCCGCGATCAGGGGATCAATCAGCAGATCCAGATCGCCTTGCATAATATCTTCAATCTTATATAAGGTCAGACCGATCCGGTGATCTGTCACTCTCCCCTGAGGGAAATTATAGGTTCTGATTCTTTGGCTCCGATCACCTGAACCGACCAGGTTTTTCCGCTCATCCGCTACGGCGCCGGCTTGCCTGGCGCTCTCCATCTCATAGAGCCGGGAGCGCAAAACCGCCATCGCCTTATCCTTATTCTTATGCTGACTACGTTCATCCTGGCAAGTCACGACCAAGCCCGACGGCAAGTGGGTGATCCGGATGGCTGAACTGGTCTTATTGACATGTTGACCGCCGGCTCCTGACGATCGGTAGGTATCGATTCTCAAGTCCTTGGGATCAATCTGAATGTCCACTTCATCTACCGAAGGCATAACCGCCACAGTCGCGGCCGATGTGTGGATCCTGCCGCCTGATTCTGTCACCGGGATCCGCTGAACGCGATGAACGCCTGACTCAAATTTCAAGCGGCTGTAAGCGCCCTGCCCGCTGACGGTACAGATCACTTCCTTAATCCCACCCAATTCAGTTTCATTCAGATCAACCATTTCCAGCTGATAACCGCGCCGTTCAGCATAGCGCCGGTACATATTGAAGAGGTCTGCCGCAAACAACGCGGATTCTTCTCCGCCTACTCCCCCGCGGATTTCCAGAACCACGTCCCGGTCATCTAGCGGATCCTGTGGCAACAATGCCAGCTTCAGGCTTTGATCCGTCTCAGCTAAGGCCTGAAGGGTTGATTTATGTTCAGCTTCCGCCAGTTTATAAAGCTCCGGATCAGCCTCACGAGATTCCTGCATCAAAGCTTCCGTATCCTGCAGTTCTTGTGCCAGCTTCTGCCGCTGGCGGATGAACGCTACCACCGGCTCCAGCCCGGCATGCTCCCGCAGCAGGCTGATATAATGCTCCTGACGGGCCATCACCGAAGGCTCGCTGATAGCCGCTTCCAGCTCGGCAAAACGGTTTAGAATACTTTGTTCTCTTGTCTCACGATCAGTCTCCATAATATTTTCTTACCTGTTTTCTTCCGCCTGCGGCGATACAGGCTCTCCCGGCACCGACAGAATGTCTGTAACCGCAAGTTCAAATTTACGCCGCGGCATCAGCAAATAATGGCCACAGGTCTGGCAGCGCAACCTGATGTCTGCACCGACAGACACAATATCCCAGATTTTTCCGCCGCACGGGTGCGCTTTCTTCAGCTTCACCTGCATGCCCGCTTGAAATTTATACAAAAAAAATCGATTGGCCATGCCTGTTGGTACCTTTCCTGATTTCTATCTGCAACCGGCAGTCGGGCCCTGACGCAGCCTGCCAGCCTTAATATTTTATAACTATTATACCGATTTAGCCGTCACGTTGGCAGCGCTGAATCACCATGACCCGTTCCCGCCCGCCATAATCCTTTACCGTCCGGATAAACTTCAAATCTGCATGACGGTCTACTATCTGGCGCAAGGCGGCAGCCTGTTGATAGCCATGTTCCAGGATCAGCCATCCTCCCGGTTTTATATGGCGGCTGGCCCCGGTCATAATTCTGCGATAGACTGTTAATCCATCTCCGGCAAACAGCGCTTCTGCCGGTTCATAATCAGCGACAGCCGGATCCAGCAGGCTCCGTTCTGTTTCAGCTATATATGGCGGGTTGCTCAGCACCACCGCTGCTGGCGGCGCGCCTGCCGGCCAAAGATCAGCCTGCTGCCAGCATACCAATTGTCCGATATGATACATCTGGCCATTTTGCCTGGCGTAAGTCAAGGCTGTCTGGCTGAGGTCTGTGGCCCATATAAAACTGGCTGGTTGTTGTGGCAGACGATAGCCAGGAGGCAGCTGAGGAGGACGATCATCCAGCAATTGACCTGACTGCAATGCCAGAGCCAGGCTGATAGATATGATGCCGCTCCCGGTACCCAAATCAAACCAGGGGCCGGCAGCCAGAGCCGGTTCTTTCAATAATAGCTGCCAGGCTGTTTCTACCAATACCTCAGTATCTGGCCGGGGAATTAAGACCCCCGGTCCGACTTTATACCGGCGGCCCAAAAACCAGCTTTCACCCAGTACGTAATCCAAAGGCATACCTTGGGTCAGCTGACTAGCCATATTTATGGCCTGAGCGGTCACCTCAGGGGGGACCAGCTGATCCGGTCGGGCCGCAATCAGATCCTGCTCACCGCACTGCCACGCTTGCGCCAGCAGACGCCTTGCCAGACGCCTGGCGGCGGTCTCCTGACATAGGTAATGGGTCAGGCTTTGCAGGACCTGCTCCAGATTTTCCGGGCTATCCACTGGTGAATTAACCCTGGTCCCAATCATCTTGGCCTTCATTTTCAGGGATAACCGCCTTAAGCGCCACCGCCGCCACCTCAAGCATAGCCGGTTCCGGCTCCCGGGTAGTGAGGCGTTGCAGCCAAAGTCCAGGCTGAGCCAGGGCCCTGCCATACCAATCCCGGTCATGCCGGCCGGAAAAGCGCAGCAATTCGTATGAGATACCGGCTATAACCGGTATCAGGATCAAGCGCAGTAAAAGATTGATCCACATCGCGTACCAGCCGGTAAAGGCATAAACAATCGCACCGATCAGCACGGCTATCAGCAAAAATGAAGTACCGCAGCGAGAATGGAATCGACTGAAGGTCTGGATATGGTCTGGATCCAGTGGTTGACCGGCTTCATAACAGGCTATGGTCTTATGCTCCGCGCCATGATATTGCCAGACCCGCCTGATATCCGGAATTAATGAGGTCAGATACATATACAGCAACAGTATGGCAATACGAATCACACCTTCTGTCAGATTGATGGCCAGACTGCCTCTAAAGCTCTCCCGCCAGCTTGCCGGATTTCCTCTGTAAAGCAGGGATACAACTGCGTTCGGTACGAATATGAACAAAATAACCGCCAGTAAAACGCCTAGGATCATTGACAGCACGGCCGCGCGACGATCGGAATCCTGACCGGATTCAGCCTTGGCTTCAGCGGTCTGCCTGGTAGATGTTGCGGTTGCCGATTCGGCTGCCTCTTGTTCGTCAGCGGCGTCATTCATAGCCTTCATGCCCAGCTTCATCTGGGTAAAAAGGCCGAACACCCCCCTGATTAGAGGGACCTGCATAACTGGCAGTAGTTTAGGCCGCTGCATATAGGTCAGCCTGATACTTCCGTCCGGAAAACGATTAGCCCGCGCAGCCTTATCCGGGCCTAGCATCAACAGACCTTCAATCAGAGCCTGACCGCCAATATTTGTCTTCTTACTACTCAAACAGCTTCTCCTGCTCCTTCAGGCCGGTACCAAATCCGCCCGGCTATAACAAAATAAAAAAAGAGATGTCTCAAATCTGCTCGCGCCGTTTGGAAACATCTCTTGAGGGCTATGACCAGCAGGCCAATTACTTTTGCCCCATTCTCTTTTTGAATTTATCAACGCGTCCGCCGGCATCCACCAGTTTCTGACGTCCGGTAAAGAACGGATGGCACTTTGAGCAAATGTCAACATTGATCTGAGAGACGGTTGAACGGGTTTCAAATGTCTCTCCGCAGGCACAGCGCACAATGGCCTTGCCGTACTTAGGATGAATTCCTTCTTTCATTTCACACCTCACATGCTTTTTAACGCGTCGTCCCAAGTACGACGTATGCTAAAACGGTTTATGGTTAACGCTCCGATTATAAACAGGTTCATCTTTCATGTCAAGGATTCAATCAGCCAGATTTGCCGCT
>JAAVLZ010000025.1 GCA_012034405.1 Oscillospiraceae bacterium HV4-5-C5C
GTCCAGCCCGGAGTTGTCCTCGTCGTTTGTCTTGACGGACTTTTCCAGCGAGCGCAGGTCTTTGTAGATATCCCGCTGAAACTTGATCCGGTAAATGCGCGGGATGGCCGCCGAGGCCCGGAACTTGACGGGTTTTCCGTCGATTTCAATTGTTTTGCACAAGCTCATTTATCTGTCCTCCTTACGAACTGGACTTGGACGACGCCGACGTGCTGGAAGAGGACGACGCCGAGGCAGAAGCGACAGTCATGGCAGGCATATAAACGGCCTTGTACCAGTCGTTATAGGTGGCATCCGTGGTGCTGTCGCCGGTTTTGGCCTTCACATAGCCGCTGGCAAGCGGACGGGCCTTGACAGAGAGCGTTTCGGTCTGCACCTCGCGGGACTCCTCGTTGGTCTTGGATTCGATCTTCGGACGGGAGGCCGAGCAGTTGTACAGAACATGGCGGATTTTCTTGACGTCGCCGTCAAATTCAAAGAGCAGGGCGAAAGCACCGGTTTCAGAGTTGGCGTCCTCGACCAGAACTTTGTTGCTGTCGGCGGTTTCCTTCAAAATGTCCGTGCGGAAACTCTCCGGGATCATGGCAAGCTCCAGATCGCCATCATAACCCATGTTGTTGTTGATGGTATAATACTCGATACCGTCCGCATAAAAACTCTCCGGTTCGCCGTTCGGGTCGAGCGAGAGAGACACCGCGCCGGGCATCGCCACAGGAGTGGCAAACGTGACTGTCCCGTCCGTGCCGATGGTGATCGGCGCATAATGGACGTTGCAGATATTGAATTTTATTTTGTTGCCCATATTCAAACCTCCATTTGATAGAGCACTTCGTACAGCTTCTCAGAGGGAATCCATACTTCGCTCCTGGCATAAAAAATGCCGTGGCTGTCAAGCACGGCTTCTACGGCTGCTTCTGTATCCGGGGACTTCTCATCGGTGTAGAGCTCAAAGTCCAGACGGTTCCTTTTGAAATAGGCTGTACCGTCAGCGGCAAAGTTGTCGGCGGAGGGATAGCGGAAAACCAGAAACGGCGGTTCCGGGCTTTCGCCTTCCGCAAAGTGGTCGTAGGCGACCGGCAGCTTTGTTTCAGCCGCCATTGCCAGAACTTCCTCATGCGTCATTTTGCAGCGCCTTTTCGAGATCAGAAAGAAGCTGCTCTTTGCCAGCCTCCTCCGCAGGAGCGATGTGCGGTCTTGCCGCGACACGGCCGCCGCCGCGTTTTGCGTGCCCATGCTCCAGAAGATGCGCAAGCTGGTACCGATTTTTGGAGTGGACCACAAGATCAAGACTGCTGGAGTTCTCCGATACCTTCGTGACCGTCCAGCTCTTTTTGTAGGTACCGGTGTCCACAGGCGCATTTGCCTGTATCTGTTTTTTGACGGTGTTTCCGGCATCCCGGACCGCCTGCTTCATATCATCGGTGGCGACAGAGGCATATTCGGTAAGGCCCTTCATGATCGCGTCGGACATCTCATCGATGCTGACAATATCCTTTGACACAGGCGTCACCTCTTTTCCAGCTTGCAGTTGAATTTCAGACTGTTTCTTTTGTAGCCCATTGGATTGGCGTACACGATGTTGTAAATCTTGCCCTGCGTAATAATCCGGTACTTTGTGGACTCCACGGCGGCAAGCTCGCTGCACCAACGCGTAGTGAAGTCCATGGATTCCTCCGGATTTACCATAGCCGCGCCGTTTGATTCCGTACCCGTTCCGGTTCCGACCGTAGCGTGGCAGGTGAAGTAATCCTCCCAGGTGTTTTTATGGTTGCCGGCCTCATCGGTCACGACCGTATTCTTCTGGAAGGTGACCTCCACATTCAGCGCCGCGATGTCCATCAGAACGCTTCCTTCCTGACACCGAACAGCAACGCCCGGAGTGTGAGCAGGAGTGTCTGATGATTGGCTTCCTCCCGGTGCTCATACAGGTAAGCGACCGTGTACAGAACGGCGATACGGGTAATCGCCGCGTTTTCATTGAGCACGGTGTCGTCGGCTCTGGCTACATCGCGGCACATCTGCATGGCCGTGGAAATCAGGTCAGAAATCAGGCCGTCCTCATCGCCGGAATCCACACGCAGATAGGTTTTTGCTTCCTCCAGTGTTACTGGCATAGGATCACCTCCAAAGAGAAGCCGCCTGCCGAGATAGGTTCTCAGCAGGCGGCCGTATCAGTTACACGCTTTTGATTGCGAGGGTCTTGACCGCCTCCGGCAGGATGAGCTTGCCGTCGACGCGCTCGCTGGCAAGGAATCCGATCTGGCCGTTCGGAGCGTAGAGCTCGTTCAGGCGCTTGAAGCTGCGGCCCTGCCTGTCGGCGATCCAGTAGTAGGAGAAATCGCCGAACGCGATGACCTTGTTGCCCGCCGCGATATCTGGTGCAAAAACGCTGGTGTAGTATGGACGGTTCAGGATCATGTCAGGCTGGCCGAGCTGCACGGACGGCTGCCAGATATAGTTGCCGTTGTTGTCTTTGAGCTTCCGCAACGCCTTGACCGTGGTATCGTTCAGAATCCACACGGACTTGTTGCGGTAGACATTCCGAAGCGAGTGGTACAGGTCCATGACATCATCAAAGGTGATAGCCGTGCCGGTCGTGGTGACTGCACTCTCGGCGGATGTAAACACGCCGGTCGGCTTGCTGGTGCCATTTCCGGTAATGAAGGCTTCCTCTTCCTTGGTACCGACACGGCGAGCAAACTCAGCGGCAATATAGCTTTCAAGATCAAACACGCTGTCGTTGATGAGTTCCTCGGAAACCTTGATGGCGGTGCCCAGCTTGTATGCGCTGATGGTGACCTGACCGAAGTTGTCGTCGCTCTCCGGATACAGGCCGCCTTCATCCATCCATGCTGCCTCGCCGTGGCCAGTGACGACAGGGATCTTGCGCTCACCACTGGAGGTCTGAATAATGGTGGCGAGGGTGCGGAAGAAGTTCTGCTCCTGCAGGGCCTGAACGAGCGTCTTTTCAAACTCGTCCGGCACGAGGTAACCGCCCTCGGTATCCGTGCCGACAGCAAGGGCGTCGGTCACGTCGTAGTAGTTCTTCTTGCGGATGCTGTCCCAGAACGCCTTTTTATAGGCATCGGAAGCGCGGCCGGTTTTCTCCTTGGCCGTGTGGTTCCCCGGCTGATTGGTGAGCGGAGAGGACGTCGGCTTCGCAAGCTCCGCGTCAATGGCGGCCTGCTTTTCCAGACGTTCGATCTCCTTGCCGAGGTTCACCACATCGGCTTCCATTTTGTCATAGGTCGCGGAATCCTCGGCGGAGATCAGGCCGTCCGCGCCACGCTTGGTGTCGAGAAACGCTTTCGCCGCTTCCCACGCCTTCGCTCTCTTTTCTCTGAGTTCAAGAATCTGATTCATAAGTAAATCCTCCTGTTAAATTAGTGAGCCAGCAGGCTCAGCCGTTTATCGAGCTGCGAAATAGGTACCTTTGGAGCCGTCTGCTTTTCCGGCTTCTTCGGAATGAGCTTGGAAAGCAGGGAATTCGTGACCGCCGCGCGGGAGAACAGCATGGCCTCCACGTCGTCAGGCGCTTCTTCCTTTTCCTCCGGCGAGAACAGAATTTCGTCGGCAAAGTGGAGCTCCACAGCTTTCTTGGCGTTGAACCACGATTCCGCGTCCATGAGGTGCGAAATCACCGTGCGGGAGAGGCCCGTCTTGATCTCGTAGGCGTTCATGATGCTTTCCTTGACCTCCGCGAGCATATCGATGGCTTTCTGCATTTCCTCCTCGTCGCCGATAGCCACGGTCGCCGGATTGTGGATCATCAGCATGGCAACCGGCGACATGCAGACCTTGGTGCCGGCCATGGCGATGACGGAAGCGGCCGAAGCCGCAAGCCCGTCAATCTTGACCGTGACGTTGCCTCTGTAATCCATGAGCAGGTTGTAGATCTGCGCCGCAGCGAACACATCGCCGCCCGGCGAGTTGATCCAGAGCGTGATGTCGCCGCTCCCGGCGTTCAGTTCGTCTTTGAACCTCTGCGGGGTGACTTCATCTCCGTACCAGGTCTCATCGCTGATCTCGCCGCTTAAGTAGAGCGTGCGTTCACTGCCGAACTCATCAGTGCCGTCGTTCTTCACCCAGTTCCAGAACTTTCTTTTCACGTGTTTTTACCTCCCTGACCCGGCTTGTCGCCGCTCGCAGGCGCGGACGCTGCGAAGATTCCGGCGTCTTTCAATTTGGTCATGTTGCCGTTGATAAGATAAAGGTCGCCGCCTTCCTCGGCTGGAATCGGATTTAGGTCCTCCAGCTCGCGGATGTCGTTGGCGGAGAGCCAGCCGTTCTGCCTGCCGGTGGCGTAGCCGTTCATGCGGCTCTGGTAATCGCCGCGCAGCAGCCCGTCCACGTTTAGTTTGATGAAGTACTGCTGCTTTTCCGCAGGAGTGAGGAGAGAGCGCATGAGCGCCTGCTCCCAGCGGATTACCCACGGGTCCAGCGTATATTTGACAAACTCCAAGGACTGCTGCTCGATGTTGGAGAAGCTGGACTTTTCAAGGTCGCCCACCATATGCGGCGGGATGCGGTAAAGCCGAGCGATTTCGTCAATCTGGAATTTCCGCGTCTCCAGAAACTGCGCTTCCTCCGGCGAGATGGAGATGGGCGTGTACTTCATGCCCTCCTCCAGCACCGCGATCTTGTGGGCGTTGCCGGAACCGCGATAGACCTCGTTCCACGAATCGCGCACCTTGGCCGGGTCCTTCAGAACGCCCGGATGCTCCAGCACGCCGCTGGGGTTGGCCCCGTTGGCAAAGAAGCTGGCACCGTATTCCTCGCAGGCAAGTGAGATGCCGACCGCGTTCTTGGCCATCGCAATCGGCGAGTAACCGACAAGGCCGTCAAAGCCCAGCCCCGGAATGTGCAGCACGTCATACCGCGATAGGCGGACCTGACCGTATTGCTTCACGTTCGGGTTTTCATAGCTGCTTTTCGTGTAGAGGTAGTAGAGCTCGCCGTGCTCGTCACGGTCGACCTGCATCTTGTCGGGCAGCAGCGGATAAAGCGCCACCACCCGGCCAGCTCCGTCCCGGATAATCTGCGCGTAGGCGTTGCCCCAGATGAGCAGATGGCTCATCAGAGTTTCACGGAATACGAACGAGGTCATTTCAGGATTCGGCTCATCGTGGAGAATGTGATAAAGCGGATGGTCGTAGACACGCTCCTTGCCCGCAGCCTTATAGCGGTAAATGTTGAGCGGCAGGGACGCGATGGCTTCCGACAGGATGCGGACACAGGAATAAACCGCTGTGGTCTGCATCGCCGTAAACTCATTCACACTCTTGCCGCTCGTAGTAGGACCGAACAGAAACCGGTAATCCGTTCCGGTGTAGTAGTCGCTGGGTTTATCCCGTGCCCTGCCAAAGTGAAAAAGCTCTTTGATTCCCATAGGTTTCCTCCTGTAAATTCGCATGAAAAAAGCACCTCCGGGGAGATGCTTTGGTTAAAATGAAAGGATGCCGCGCTCGTCATAAACAGACGTTCCGCCCGTGATTCCCACACGCTGTGCCCGGTCGAGCGCCATAATCGTAGCAACCGCGCCGTCGATCTTCTCCGTCGATTTTTCCTTGTCCGGTTTGATATTTCCGGCCGGGTCCGTGCGGATGAAGATGTTGTCCATCATCCATCGGAGCACCGGATGCCCGCCGTGGGCAAGCTGTCCGGCCAGCGTCAGCCGCATAAGCTCCTTTGTCGGCGGCGACATATCCTTGAAACCCTGTCCGAAAGGAACGACGGTGAAGCCGAGACCCTCAAGGTTCTGGACCATTTGTGTCGCGCCCCAGCGGTCGAAAGCAATCTCACGAATGTTGTAGCGGGTGCCGAGTTCTTCAATAAAGCTCTCGATGAAACCGTAGTGGACGACATTGCCCTCGGTCGTTTGCAGATACCCCTGCTGTTTCCACAGGTCGTAGTTGACGTGATCCCGCTTGACACGGAGGTCCACGTTTTCCTCCGGTATCCAGAAAAACGGCAGGATGCTGTATTTGTCCTCCTCGTCCTCCGGAGGAAATACCAGCACGAAGGCGGTAATATCCGTGGTGGAGGAAAGGTCCAGCCCGCCGTAGCAGACGCGGCCCTCCAGCGACTTCGGGTCGACCGGGAAGGCACAGGCATCCCATTTCTCCATCGGCATCCAGCGCACCGCCTGCTTGACCCACTGGTTCAGGCGAAGCTGACGAAAGGCGTTCTCCTCGGCTGGATTCTGCCGGGCCGACTCGCAGGCGTCGCGTACCTTGTCGATGCCGACCGTGATGCCGAGCGATGGATTCGCCTTTTTCCATACCTTCGGGTCGGTCCAGTCGTCGTTCTGGTCGGCCCCGTAAATGACCGGATAGAAGGTAGCGTCATGCTTCCGGCCTTCCAGTATGTCCTTGGCCTTTTCATGGACCTCCCAGCAGATGCTGTTTTGATTGTCACCGGCCGTGGTGATTAGAAAATACAGCGGCTGCATCCGGGCGTCGCCGGAGCCCTTCGTCATAACGTCGTAGAGCTTCCGGTTTGGCTGGGTGTGCAGCTCATCGAAAATCACGCCGTGGGTATTGAAGCCGTGCTTATTCGCCACATCCGCCGAGAGCACCTGATAAAAGCTGCTGGTCGGCAGGTAAACGAGACGCTTCTTGGAGTCGAGAATTTTCACCCTCTTTGAGAGTGCCGGACACATGCGGACCATATCGGTGGCGACATTGAAAACGATGGACGCCTGATTGTGATCGGCGGCACAGCCGTAAACCTCGGCGCGTTCTTCACCGTCGCCGCAGGTGAGCAGCAGCGCGATGGCCGCAGCCAGTTCGCTTTTGCCCATCTTCTTCGGGATTTCCACATAGGCGGTGTTAAACTGCCGGTAGCCGTTGGGCTTTAGAACGCCAAACACATCCCGGACAATCTGTTCCTGCCAGTCGATGAGCTCGAAAGGTTCCCGGTACCACTGGCCCTTTGTGTGGCGCAGGCTTTCAATGAAGCTGACGGCATAATCGGCGGAGTCCTTGTCGTAGGAGGAATCCTTCGCCATGAACTTGGTCGGTTTGTATTTCTTGAGCTTTCGTATATGCCGTCGCCTCCTTCGTCCTCACAAACTCCATATCATTCGTTTCCGCGCAAGCGTGAAATCTCATTCATTCCGTTGCTCGTCCTCTCCCCAAAAGGCAAATTGCCTTTTGGGGTACCCCTTTAGAGCATGAAAAAAGGCTGCCGAAGCAGTCCATCCGAAATCTATTGACAACGAGAGACAGGGCCTTCTGGCCCAGGCTTCCGGCTGTTTTTAGTTGTAATCCTTCATCAGGATGGCAAGCGCGGTCGAGGTGCTTTCGTCGGCGGGCTTGATGTCCCAGCCCCGGTCATAGTTGCAAACCGTCTCGCCGTTCCGCTTCAGCGTCAGCTTGGAAATGCGGCCCTCGTCGATGCCGTATTGCGAACCCTCGTCGTAGTGCTTGACCCAGTAATGAAAAATGTCACTGCCGAGCTTGATGCTTCCTTCTGACCACATGATGGCCACCTCCTCAAAATTTCCTGATCGTCGCGTTGTCGTCGGCGTCGAAGCTCACGCTGTAGCGGACCTCGCTGCCGTCCGGCTTACGGGTGATCACCCGGATGTCGCCCTCAAAGGCTCTGTAGCAGCGGTTGATTTTCTCGTCCTTAGGAAGTTGGCTCTGGATTTGCTTCATCTGTTTTTCGGTCATTGTGGTGTACCCCTTTCGTTTTGGTATGTACATATATCACTCTGAAGCCCGGTAATAGCAAGCGATTCAGGCGATATATAGTACACAAACCTTGGCGGGAGAAACTGTGTATTACTCACCGGTCAGAATGAAGCGCGCGTATTCCTTTTTGTGCTCATCCAGAAAGAGCACAAGCTCGTAGAAGCCACGGTCGTAGGCCATGCGCTGGACGTGGGCAGTATCGAACATGTTCGTTTCGCCGGTGTCGCGGATGGCGAGAATCTGTTCCTTGACCTTATCCGCCATTGCGCTCACCGACCTTCCGACAGGAATCAATACCGTAGACCACGTTCAGGCCGGAGCCATTGTCCCAGTGCACCAGAATGGAGCCTGTGTCGTCGACTCCGTACACGGTACCATGAGTACCAATGGGCGGAGCCTGCACGTCGTCCATCCGCACAAGCTCCACACGGGTCCCGGCTCGGTAAGTTTCCCGGAGGTGCGCCAGCAGTTTTTTATTCATCAACATCGGAAGCGCCTCCTTTGAAAGCCGAGGACCCGGCCAGGTTCTTCAGCAGGATTTTCCGGTCAGCCTTGTACTCGGCCCCGATGAAGCCCAACCGCAGGAGGAAGCAGCGGAAGGCGTATTTGTCATTGTCGACCGTCTTGTCCTTGGCGGTGACGCGCTTCTGGGTTTTGGCCATGCCGCAGAGCCTACCGATGAACTTGGCGTAGGCGCTGATTTCTTCCGGTGCAGGAAAACCCGTGAACCAAGGGAAGGAAATCTTGTCGTCCTCGACCGTGATCGTCAGGGACTCCGCGCCCAGCGCCTTTTTGATGAGCGTCGCTTTGCTTTCGACCAGATGCTTCAGGTTGGCGATGGCCTCATCGGTGAAGCCGTCCTTCGGCATCGAAATTGTGAGTCTCTCCGGAGCATCGGCATCCTCGGCGGGAGCGGCTTCTTCGGTGGGAACAGCTTCTTCGACTGCAGGCTCCTGGTTCTCGGCAGCGGTGAAGCCGTCCGCGATCAGGTTGTGGGCGATGCGCTCAGCCTTGGCGTCATCCTCGCAGAGGAGGGTGCCTTCCTTGTTGACTGTGATGTCGCCGATTTCGTAGGCGCAGGTCGGCATCTTCATGTATACTGGCTTAATCTGCAGGATAGCTCCGATTGCCTTGACCAATGCTTTACGCTGTTCGCCTGTTACGTTGTAGTTGATTTTCATGGGGTTTGGCCACCTTTCTTGTTTTGGTAGTCATATACATCACTCTAAAGCTGTGGAATAGCAAGTGATACATGAAATAAAAAATGACATTCTGCATAATGAACAAGCCGCCGGGAACCCCAGCGGCTTTATGTGTGCTTATCTTAAATCGGAGGGAACGAAAACTTTTACAGGTATGCCAAGCTTTTTACAGTTGTCGATTACAAACTTTGTGCCGTGCGATCTGCCGTCCCAGAATGCCAGCACAAGGTCAGCGTTTTTGATAATTGTGATATTGCGCTTCAACGGTGCGGAACGTCCATATTTTTTATATTCCGGTAAAAACTCAGTCAGTTTGATCCCGTTTGCCAGCGCGTATTCTCTCGCCGACGTATCCACGCCCCGCGCCCCGCCTGAAACGATCTCCGTAACACCTTCCGGCAGGTATTTTCTCAGGTCGGGAACGGACAGACCGCGTGACCCGATAACAGCTACCTTCATACGTCCGATCCCGTTTCGCCGTCTATGTATGCCGCCCACTTAACGTAAGCCTTCCGTTCGGGAACTATCAGAATGCCGTCCTTGCACCCATGTTGGCGGATGAGCAAGCAGCGAAAAGTCGCTCCTTCGCCGCAAAGCGCGGCATTCTCCTCAAAATACTGCCTGTCCGCCAACAAGTCTGTGATAAAATTCTCATACTCGATGCCGCTCAGACTCATTTCTTTTACAATTTCATAGGCCGTTTCATCTTCGGGCCTATGAGGGCACCTTAAATCTTCGATGCGTCGCGGCTTATAGATAAAAAGTGCTTTGCCTTTCTCTTGCATTTCTGGTCACCTCCAAAATATTGTGTACTTAATTTAAGTACATCGACCACATTGTACCATAAAAATTACTTAAAATGAACTCATAATATCTTATATTAAGTACAAATTAAGGCGAGGTGATTTTATGGATATACCAAAAAAAGAGAAAGACAAGCATCTTGGGCTTCGTATTGACAACGAACTGCACTATAAGCTGCATTTCATTTCACAGTATGAGGGGCGTTCAGCGAATGGGCAGGTCATATACCTGATTCGCCAGTACATTGACCAGTTTGAAAATGAGCACGGTGTCATAGAGGTACCGGAGGAAAAATAATTCAGCACATGGGCGTGGTTTATACCGCGCCTTTGTTTTTTGTGCCTATTTCCTCGTAGGCAGTCTTCATCCCATTCCGCAGAAGAAATACATCGTCCGCATTACCCTTTGTTTCGATATACCGCTTTACGATGACGTCGCAGTATTTTTCGTCGAGCTCGATCATGTCGCAGATGCGGCCGGTCTGTTCGCAGGCGATGAGAGTGGAGCCGCTGCCGCCGAAGGGGTCGAGCACGATGCAATTCGACATGCTGGAGTTGAGAATCGCATAGGCCAGCATGGTCACCGGTTTCATGGTCGGGTGGTCGGCGTTTTTCTTGGGCTTGTCAAATTCCCAGATGGTGGACTGCTTCCGGTCAGAGTACCATTCATGCTTTCCGGATTTTTTCCAGCCGAACAGGATCGGCTCATGCTGCCACTGATAGGGCGAGCGGCCGAGGACCAGCGACTGCTTTTTCCAGATGCAGGTGCCGGACAAATAAAAACCGGCATCCGAGAAGGCCCTACGGAAGTTCAGCCCTTCGGTGTCGGCATGAAATACATAGATGGAGGCGTCCTGCGCCATTGCTTTTTCCGTGTTGGTGAAGGCGTCGAACAGAAACTGATAGAACTTGTCGTCCGCCATGTTGTCGTTCTGGATTTTCCCGGCGCTGCCTTCGTAGTTCACATTATAAGGCGGGTCGGTCACCGTGAGATTGGCGAGCTTTCCGTCCATTAGGAGGGCGAAGGTGTCCGCCTTGGTACTGTCGCCGCAGACGAGGCGGTGATTGCCGAGCAGCCACAGGTCGCCGAGCTTCGTGACGGCTGGCTTTTTAAGTTCCTCATCAACATCGAAGTCGTCCTCTTTGACATTCTCCGCAGCACCGGAGAGCTTGTTCAGTTCCGCGTCGGTAAAACCGAGCAGAGAGACATCAAAGGCATCGGCCTGCAAATCGGAGAGTTCGACCGCCAGCATTTCCTCATCCCAGCCCGCGTTCATGGCGAGGCGGTTATCCGCGAGGATGTAGGCACGTTTCTGAGCTTCGGTCAGGTTTTCAGCAAACACGCAGGGAACTGTTTTGTAGCCTTCCTCCTTGGCAGCGACCACACGTCCATGCCCGGCGATGATATTGTAATCGCTGTCGATGATCACGGGAGAGACAAAACCGAATTCCCGGAGGCTGGACCGAAGCTGCGCGATCTGCTCCTTGCTGTGGGTTCTGGCATTCCGCGCGTAAGGCACCAGCTTATTGATGTCCACTTTTTCAAAGCGTTCTGTATTCGCCATTAGTTATTTTCCTTTCCGCGCCGTGAGCAGGCGCTCCATCAGATCGTCCTGTGGATTGTCGCCGCTGTAACCGGCAGCGCAGTTTTCTTTTACGATCTGAAAAATCTCAGCCCAGTCCGCGCGGGTCTGGCATTTGAAGCTGTTTGCCATCGTGACATAGGGCGAGGCGATGGCGTTGCCGGTGGTCGGATGCTTGGCGAGAAAGCCGTATTCCGTGATGGCTTCCTCACACTGAATCCAGCGGGCCGCGCTCATGGCGTAGCGTTCGATGGTATCTGGAGGAACGAGGTGCGCACAGCCGCGATCCGCGAGCCACTGCCAGACGGATTTATAAATTTCGGCGGCGGGCAGCGCTTTGCCGTCCTTTTGTACCGCCGAGAGCATTTCTTTCGGCTCCGGCATATCCTGACCGCGCAGGTTCGGAGCGTTTTTGAATTCCATCACGGTGAGCGGGCGCTTTCCCGGATTGCCGTCTGCGAGCTTATCCGCCAGCGGCTTCCGTTTCGCTCCGGCACCGGCGCGTGCGCCGCCACGGTTTGTTCCGTCTTTGGCCATGCGGCAACTTCTCCTTCCTCGGCGGGGTCAATACCCCGTTTGATTCTGCGTTTTAGCGAAGATGACCCCACGCCCGTTCCCCGGCGATATTCGCACAGAGATTTCGACCGCCCCTACCGGTCGGCGAGCGTGAGGTTTGTATCAAAATGTAATACAAACCACTTTAACGGTCATGCCAGCGGTCGCCCATCTCGGCGGTGATCTTCGAGTGGCAAGGCGTGCAGAGCGCCTCAAGATTGGAATCGACGTGCGTGCCGCCGCGAGAGAGCGGGAGCCGATGGTGAACCTCGGTTGCAGGGGTATAGACGCCGCGCTTCAGGCACTCCTCACACAAAGGATGCCGGGAGATGTATCTGTCACGGATGCGTTTCCACGCGCGGCCGTACCGTTTCTTCTCTATGGGATCGCGGTCGTACTGTTCGTACTGCTTGTCGATAAGCTTCTGATGCTCCTCGCAGTAGCGGCCGGGCACCAGCTTCGGGCAGCCGGGATAGCGGCAGGGCGTTAAAGGTTTGTGCGGCATGGCTGCCTCCTTTCGGGTAAAACAAAAGCCACCGGGGATTTCTCCTCGATGGCTCTCTGTATTATGTTTTTACAAGTATATACTATCATAAGAGGTAGCATGACAAACAGTGACATTTACTGCTGTGTTTGCGGAAACATAAGACTGTTCACCGCTTCATCGTGAAGACGGTAGACGTGCCGGACATTGTAGCCCATGTCAACAGCAATCTGCTCCCAGGTCTTAAAGCAAAGATACCGCAGCTCTAAAAGCGTCTGATATTCTGTGTTATCAACGGCTTTGATGGCTCTGACCATGTCGCGCTTCAAATCCACGAGATGGTCGATGTCGCAATTGATCTCTGCCTGCAGGTCGACGATCTTTGCCACAGCGTCTGCCATCGTGGAAGTGCCGTGATTTGGATTGCGGGGCATTCCTGTGAGGGTCGATGTGCATTTGGTGGCCAGTTCATTCAGAGACGCGACTTGCTCCAGCTTGCTGTTGATGCGCTGGTCGAGCCGATATGCCTGTGACAGATATTCTTTTGCCGTCATATTAGGCCACCTCCGCGCACAGTTTACAGATCAGCATTTCAGGGTCGACACGGGTAAGTACTCCGAACCAACCTGAACGAAAGAAGCGCTCAAGAGATGCTTTGTCCTGTAGGTAGACTTCTTTTTCCGGGTGTAGGCTCCATCTTTGAAGTATCTCCCGGTAATCTTCCACCGCAGAAAGGACGATGGCATTTGCGAGATTTTCATAAGGGTCGTTCATAATCTGTACCTCCGAATTTTTGTAGTCCTCGGATTGGCACGGATTGTCGAAGTTTGTCTCAGATTTTCAGATCTGCCTTTACAGCGGCGATCAGGGCGGACTGCGTACGGTCCTTGGCGGAGAGCGCCTTCAGCATCCGGCTGTCAATGGTGCCTTTTGTGATGATGTGCTGCACCACAACGGTATCCGCCGTCTGGCCCTGCCTCCACAGGCGGGCGTTGGTCTGCTGGTAAAGCTCCAAAGACCATGTCAACCCAAACCAGATGATGGTGGAGCCGCCGCTCTGCAGGTTAAGACCATGTCCGGCAGAGGCGGGATGCACCAGCGCCACAGGCAGTTCGCCAGCGTTCCACCTGCGAATACTCTCCGGTGTGTCAAGCTGGGAGAACGGGATATGGAGCTTGTGCAGCCGCTCGGAGATTCTGGCAAGGTCATGCTTGAACCAGTAGGCCACCAGCACCGGCTTGCCGTTTGCTGCCTCAATCAAATCCTCCAGCGCATCCAGTTTGCGGTCGTGAATATGGACTATGCCGCCGCCATCGTCATAGACTGCACCGTTGGCCATCTGTGAGAGCTTGTTTGACAAGGCTGCGGCATTGGCCACGGTGATATCGCCGTCCGGGAGCTGCAACACGAGGTCGTCCTTCAGATCATCGTAATGCTCCTGTTCTTCCTCAGAAAGCTGAACCTCGTATTCGCTGCTGATAAGCTCCGGCATCTGCAGGTGGTCGGTGGACTTCATGCTGATCGTGATATCCGCAATTTTGCTGTAGATGGCCTTTTCCGCGCCGGGCAGCGGTTTATAGGAGTAGATGATCTGGCCGTTCCTCTTGTCCGGCATGAAGTATTTGGTGCGATACTGCCCAATGAAGCGGCCGAGTCGCTGCCCCATGTCCAGAAGCCGGTATTCAGCCCACAGATCCATGAGGCCGTTCGCGGAAGGCGTGCCGGTAAGTCCCACGATGCGCTTAACCTTGGGGCGGACCTTCATTAACGCCCGAAATCGTTTTGCCTGATAGCTTTTGAAGGACGACAGCTCATCGACCACCACGGTATCGAAGTCGAACGGGACGCCGCTGCCCTCGATGAGCCACTGGACGTTCTCCCGGTTAATAATGCAGATGTCCGTCTGTTGTAGAAGCGCCGCTTTGCGTTCTGTCTCGGTCCCAACTGCCACCGCGTAGGTCAACAGCGACAGGTGGTCCCATTTCTGAAGTTCGGCGGGCCATGTGTCCCGTGCCACACGGAGAGGCGCGATCACCAGAACTCGATGGGCTTCGAAACTGTCAAAAAGCAGATCATTCAGGGCAGTCAGCGTGATACTTGTCTTGCCAAGGCCCATATCCAGCAGAACGGCGGATACCGGATGCGTTTCAATGTAGTCGATGGCGTAGGTCTGATAGTTATGTGGCTCGTATTTCATCCAGTATCCCTCCAATCTGCTCCGGCCGGTCCAGCACAAAAACCTTAAAGCCCAGCTTCCGCAGCATAAGATGTCTGGCTTCCTGCAAAGGGCGCGGCACCTTGCCGGGAGCCTTGACTTCCACAAAAGCCATGCGGCCGCCCGGTAAAAGAACGATGCGATCCGGCATCCCGTCATAACCGGGAGACACAAACTTCGGCGCGATACCGCCTGCGGCTTTGACCATCAGCGTTAATTTTTGCTCGGATGTTTTTTCTCTCATTTGCAGTCTCCAATCCGGTGGAGAAGTAACCTCGACGTATGTCATTTACTAAACTTTTTCTTATGCCATTTTTTATAGACCTAAGAGACTTTTTGTATATGACCTTTGCCGAGGTTACTCCACCAGCCTTAATTCAGAAAATCTCCGTCATCAATCTTGAGCCGCAGGCCAACAAAATAGCGCTTATTATCACGCACAATGCGTTCATAGCCGGCCTTTTCCAGAGCAAAGTAGAAGTCTGCCGTGCTGCGGACATATTCGTTCGTGTCGATGCTGTAATTACGGTACGCCTGATACAAGGACCCAGAGCCTTCCTTATAGCTGGGATCAAGATCGCACTTGTCGTCGAGGAAATGGCCGAACCAGTCATTCTGCGCCCGGTACTCCTCAATCGCTTTCTGCACGCATGCCGGCACCGGAATCTTGTAATCCAGTGCGATGACCTTCCGGGCACCTTCGATGACCCATGCCAAAATACTCTCGCCGGCGTTGTTGTAGAGATACTCGCCGTAATTCTTGATGTCGCCGGAGCCCTCAATCTTAGCGTTGAACGGGATAACGATCAGCCTGCGCCAGATACCGTCATCGGAGGCGCTGACCTTCGGCAGATGGTTGGTGTAAAGTACCAGTGTATGGCAGGGCGTGAAGCTGAACGGGTCCTTGTACTTTTTCTCCGCGAACACATCGTCAGTGGAGCAGAGTTGCTTGACGGTGGAGTCGTTGAGTCTCGCGCCTTCCTGCATCTCGGCCGCGATCAGCAGACGTTTGCCTTTGACCTCCGCCATTTCCGGCTTGATGTTCCTGTGGCAGCCGACCGTCAGGGTGTCGGCGGAGATGTTGCCGCTGTAGAGACCCAGCACACGAGAGACCGCGTTCCAGAAGGTCGACTTGCCGTTTCGGCCGCAGCCATAGGATATGATGAGCGCCTCCACAAAGACTTTCCCGATGGCAGCCAACCCGCAGATCATCTGGACATAGTCGATGAGCTCCTGATTTTTGCAGAAGATCAGGTCGAGACTGTCCCGCCAGATCTGCTCGCCCTTGTTGCTGGGTGAAACAGATGTGATCTTGGTGATGTAGTCCTCTGGCGAATGTTCACGAGCTCCCGCGATGCCACGACGCAGATCATAGGTGGCGGCAGGGGTACAGAGCACGAAGCAGTCGGCGTCCAAATCACGCGGCGAAATCTCCAGCATGGGATGTGCCTCTTTGAGCGTGGCGGTGATGTTTTTGGAGTCGCGGCGGCGGATCGCAAAGGACTGATATGCTTTGGCCGCAAGGAATGCGGCATAGGTTTCGGCCTGTGCGTCATTGAATAGGGCTTCGGCTTTGACCTTTGAGGTCGTATCGAGGATGCTCTGCGCGCCGCAGTCCGTCAGGGCTTTCATCGCATCGCGCATATCCTTCGCGGCTTCCTCAAGTTGGCGGCGGGTCAGCTCATGGGCGACGGCCTGTGCTCCGGGTTCGGTTTCCTTCCAGTAGTGTTCCGTGTACCGGATGAAATGCGTCGCCGGTGAATACCGAAGCTCCCCGGAAAAGTGCTTCGCCAGCACCTCGGCCTGACCGACGTCGGAGAAATCATCAGGCTTATAGGAGGTGTCGTCGTTATAGACCTCCGGTGGCACATAGCCAGCCTGCTGCTGGACCCTTGCGTAAAAACGCTGGGCGCTGTGCCAGATGGTTGACAGCTCGGAGTCCTCCAGCGGGGGCGTGCATTTCGCCGCTTCGTCGAGAAAGCACTGGTAGGCTTCTTCGCTGTCACCGTATTTCTTGATGACCCGCCCGGCAAACCGGGACATGGTTGCATTGCGGCTGCCTTCCGGGATCACGAGACTGGCATGATGGCCGCCCGGCAGATCCGCGTCAAAGTCGTCGTTCTCCAGAAATTCGGTCAGATTCATGCTGCCGGGAAAGAGCTCGACATCTGCCGAGGCTGTACCAAAGAAGAATCGTGCGGCATCCAGCGCCTGTGTATCAAAATACGGGAAGATCGAGTTGACCAGCTTTTTCATGTCGCTGTAGACGTCAGCATCGGTCATGTATTCGATGGGAAACAGGATATGAAACTTTGGCCGAGCGGGCTTGCCGTTTTTCTCCCGCATGTTGTAGCGACTGTAGTGGACCGCGAAGCTGACGTCCGGGAAAGCAGCGGCGACATCCGCCGGCAGCACCCAGTCAGCCGGATTCTCAGAGTGGTCGTTGTCGCAGTCAACCGGGAGGCAGTCAGCACCGAGAAAGTTATCACCGTTGCGGTAATTGTTTTTATACTCAGCACAAACATAGTCGTGGCATACCGCGAGCTGCAGGCTGATTGCGTCCGTTATGGTGTTTTTATTGGGATAGGAGCAGTTGCCGGGGTTGCCGATGATGTCGGCGCTATACAGGGTAAACATCAGTCGTGCACCTCCTTCGCGCCGTCCTCCAGCACCTTGGTGATGAACTTGAGCGCGGTGATGATCGTTTCAAGCTCGCAGTCTCCGCCGAGTGTGACCTCGATGCCTTCGCTGCCGAACTTGTCCCTGATTACATGGGCGTCCATTTCCGTGGAAGCCAAATCTTTAATGCGAAAATAGGTGCGGCTGCCATGCCCGCCGTCGCCACCCTGATAGCCATTCGTCCCGGCTTCGACTTCGAGAATGTTGGCGCTTACGATTTCACGCTTATAGGTAGGAACCTCAATGCCGCCGATGCGGCGGGTACCTTCAGTGATTGCAAACATCTTGTACCTCCTCCAAATCTTCTGTGAAATAGCGCAGGCGGTAATTTTTCCACCTGGCTCGTTTGATTTCTGCCTGCATGCCGGGAGAAATGAAGCTGCCGAACACCCAAACCTCCGAGCATTTGCTCATGAGGGCGTTTCCGAAGAACAGCCCAAGCTCACGCTCCTGCGGGTCTGTGTCGTTCATGAACTGCGGGAACAGCAGATGCGGTGCGAGGGGGATGAAACCCTTATCCACTGCGAATCGGCTGTAACCCCGCGCAGCATTTACGTTCTTTTCGATGTCTCCCGCATAGGGAGAGCAGATGTAGATGATTGGCCGGAAGGCGCGGAGTGCGCGTTCCTCCTTCTCAATCAGTGACATGGCTTCATAGGCGGTCGGGTCCATGTAGCCTTCAGCATTACGTTTATCAATACTCATTGGGAGCCTCCTTTCACGACGGGCTTTAGTCCGCCTCTGCTATCCAATGGAGGTAAAAACCCGTTTTGGCCGAAAATCCGTTAGTCTTTTTTATAGAAATTTGTCTCGTAGCCATCCGCCCGCAGCAGCAGGCCCTTCGCCCACGGCGGGGTTCTACCCATCTGATCGCAGACCGCCTGCAGAGACATACGCGGATCAGCCTCAATGACCAGTTCATCGTGGATGTGCATAACAATGGAGGAATTCCGAAGTGTCTGCATGGCATAGCAAAGAATGTCCCGGCTGGTCGCCTGAACGATGTTTTCCACGAATTTCGGGCCGTAGGAATCCAACCGCTCCCACTTCTTCGTGCCGCTGACACCCTCGTAGGTAATACACTGACCGCCGAATTTGTTTTCACCGATGCGCGGTTTCACATAAGCGAGTCTCCGGCCGGAGGGCAGCGTGATAAAGAGCATCCCGCTCTGGCAGGAGAACACGACGCCATGCGTACTGTTGGTGTGCTTGTTGCGGACAGCCTCAAGCGCCGCCCGGTCCACGTCCCACCAGAGCTTCACGATATTCGGGTTGGACTGCCGCCACGCATCAACCAGCGGAGGAAGCTCGTCCTCGGTCAGACCCATTTCAAGAGCGCCCATCGCTTTGAGCGCACCGACAGAACCGCCATAACCGAGCGCCAATTCCGCGATTTTACCTTTCTGACGCAGGTGCCCATTGATGCCGTGTTTTTCGACGGGGACCTTGAACATCTGACTGGCGCTGGCGCAGTAAATGTCGCCGCCCTTGGCAAAGACATCCTGCCGCCACTGTTCGCCGGCGAACCACGCGATGACACGAGCTTCGATGGCGCTGAAGTCTGATACGATAAATTTGGCTCCGGCTCTTGGCACAAAAGAGGTACGGATAAGCTGCGAAAGTGTGTCTGGGACATCTTCATAGAGAAGCTCCAGCGCGTCAAAATCTCCGCAGCGCACAAGAGCGCGGGCCTGTTCCAGATCGGGAAGATGGTTCTGAGGCAGGTTTTGCATTTGGATGAGCCTGCCGGCCCATCGACCGGTTCGATTTGCACCATAAAATTGGAACATCCCACGGGCGCGGCTGTCGGCACAGACAGCGGTCTCCATTGTCTTGTATTTCTTCACAGACGATTTGGCAAGCTGCTGTCGAAGGGAGAGCGCTTCACCGAGTGGTTCGGGTGCCGTTTTCAAAAGCTCCGCGACGGCTTTCTTGCCGAGCGTATCCGTTTCCAACCCGTTATCCGCAAGCCACTGCTTCATCTGCTGCACCGAGTTTGGATTGTCCAATTCGGTCAGCTTTTTCATGGCTGTGGTGAGCTGCAGACGGGACCGGCCGTCCATGTCTATGGCCTGTTTGACCAACGTCATATCCAGAGCAACGCCACGGTCGTTAATTTCCTGATCGAGGTGGTATTCATTCCATACGGATTCCGGCACCGGAAACTTTGAGAGTTTCTCTTGAATGGACATCTCCGTTTCCACATCGCGGGCGTTATATCTTTTGAAGGTGGCCCACTTGTCCGGAGCATGATAGGGACGATTGCGAGTGCGGCCGTCATTGGATTTTGTAGGAGTGCAGGGCTGGCAGAAGTATTTGATGAGGTCCTTGCCCTCGGTGAGCTTCTGCTTGTCCAGCTTGAGCACAGCGCCGACGCCCTCCAGCGACAGCGGCAGGCCCATAGTGGCAGCCCAGATCATGGAGCAACGCCACTGGCCGGGGTCCAGATAACGGCCGGTCGGCAAGCCCAGATATCTGGACAGACAGATCCGTTCAAAGCTGGCGTTGAAAGCCCACTTCATTATGGCTTCATCTGTGAGTGCGGCTTTGACTTCATCCGGCAGCGTTTCACCGCAGGCGAGGTCAACAACTTGAACAGCACCGCCGTCAGCGCTATAGCCGAACAGAAGAATCTCAAAATCAGGAACCTCCACATATTTGTAAACACCACATTTGGCAAGCGGCGCACTGCTATAGGTCTCAATATCAATTGAGAGTGTTTTCATATTCACCGTTCCTTTCAGATACCCAAAAGGGTGGCAGGATTGCTCCCACCACCCACGGGTCAGACCTTACTTGTTGAGCTGCTCCATACGCTTCTGGTGGTACTCCTCATCACGGGCAGCCTGTTCCTGCTCACGTTTGTCGCGTTCCTTGCGGTACTCGATATCGCGGGCGGCGGATTCCTGCTCACGCTTTTCACGCTTGCGGTCATAGATCCAGCTCTGAATTGCGGTGATCAGGAACACAACACTGAAGATAAGCCAAATGGCGATAAGCACGGTTACTAAAATTGTCTGCAATGTAGTCATAGTCGTTTTCCTCCTTAGTTCAAAAAGTCGTCGTCGTTGTCGGATGCAAAGTCGTTCTCCGCACTCGTTTTGCCGCCGAGCGGCTCACCGGAGCGGATAAGCTGCAGGTTGTTCAAACCGCAGGCGATACCCTTGTTGCCGTTGCTGTTGAAGGCATATAGGTTGATACTGGCACGACCGTACACACCGGAGTACACCTCGGAGCGAGTGATGACAGGATTGCGGTCCGCATCTACGATGCCGGGTGCCGTCGCGGAGTTTGCGTTGATAAAGTAAGCGTTGGCGTAAGCGGGATCGTCCGGGCGCTCGACGTCACCGTCGCGCATAGGCGTCTTAATTGCGGCCAGAGGCGGCACGGTCTTGCCGTTACCCTTAAGCTTGGATTCGCCCTCATGGTAGGCGGCTTCAATAGCAGCTTTAAGTTTTGCGACGGTCTTGGTGTCGGACTTCGGAATAATCAGGCTGACGCTGTATTTCGGCGTTCCGCCGTTGATAGACTTCGGCTCCCAGACGTTGGCATAGGACCAGCGGGTGTCGGGGCCAGTGATGACCTTCATGGGGTTGTTGACTTTGTTCATATTGTTAGACATATGATTGTCCTCCTTAATTTTCTTTAAAATCGGCTGCTGCCGTAGACATCGCCGGACGTTTATCGCTCTCCGGCACCAGAGCGGGCTTACCTTGTGGCTTTTCAATATAGGGACTCAAAAGCTCGTCAAAGCGGGATTTTCCGAGCAGCTTCTGCATGGCAGTGACACCGAGCACCTTGCGCTCAAACGGGTCGAAGCCTGCATGCTCGACGACATCGGCAACAACCGTGTCGTTGATGTATTTCCTGTTGGAGCGGCCCTCAACCAGTTTCCAGCCGAACCACTCTTTGCCGCTGATTGCCTGTTGCAGGGCGTATTCTTTGATGTCCGATGCCCACGAGACAAGCTCGTCCACCTTGGAGAGAATGTCCTCAATGTCCTCATCTGTGAGTAGCGGTGGGAGCTTGAACTCGTACTGAGCCAGAGCAAGATTCGCCTCAGCGCGGGCGCGGCAGTCGTTCTTCGCTTTGCAGAAGCCGCACCACTCACCGCAGAGGAAATTGCCGTCGCCGGTAAAGGCAAGCTCGGCGGTAGGCTTCAGCACCTCGTCGGCCCAGCGGTACAGGTCGTCTTTGGAAATTTCGTAGGTGCTTACGTTGTCCCGGCGCGGCTGGTAAATAGTCATGCTGACTGTTTCGATGTCGTAGATCTTGTCGAAGAGCTCCAACGCACCGAGGGCGTAACACATGAGCTGTGGGTTTTCCTCTGCCCGGACGAGTACGCCGAGCCCATGTTTGTAATCGCAAATTTTGAGTGTGCCGTCCGCGATGATGAGAGCGTCAGCTGTTCCGAAGCCGTCCTCCACCCAGCGTGAGAAGTCGACACGCTGTTCGATAAGCACCACCGGGTCCGCGCAGACCTGCTTGGCGGCTTCGACATGTTCGAGTACATAAGCGGAGTAGTCTGTGGCGCAGTCGTTCATTTCCTCGTTGTACCAGGTCAGGTCCTCGGTCGGGTCCTCGGCTTGAAGCCCCAGCACCTTACGCAGTTTGTATTCACACAGTGTATGGGCGTCGGTGCCCTCGGCGGCGTAGTCGCTGCCTTTGTCCGTATAACTCTCACAGAGCCGGGCGGAAGGCGGGCAGTGTAACCATCTCTCTGAAGATGAAGCGGAGAGTATTGCGTGTCCTTTAGGTGGCATTGTCCAGTACCTCCACTTCGGCCAGCAGCGCCTTGTAGTTTGAAGGGTCAATCTTTGAGAGCTTATCTGCACCGTACTTTTGAAGCAGCGAGCGAATCTCGGCGGTATGCCCGGCGCGGGATTTTTCTGCGAGGACGGCCCGCACATCTTCCAGTTTCAATGCCGGTTCGGCGGCTGGCGCTTTAGTAGCAGGCACCGTCGCTGTGTCATCAGCAGAACTAAAAGTCTCGACCAGCCAGTTTGCGGCGTCGTTAATAGCGGCAGCGGCATTCCGCAGTTCTTCGATGGTAGTAGCCATATCGCTCATTTTGCTCATCTGCTTTTCCTCCTTCCGTGTGTTGGCTCTGATTGGCAAGTATCGTGAGTTTTCTCGCCAAACGTTTGGACACGACGCTAATGGCGATCAAGGTTTCGATCAGATCATCGTCCGCGTGGGTCCGGGTATCGGTTCCGTACATCTCGTTCACCTCCTTGGAAGGAGCGGTTGTCGTTTTTGCTCTTTCCACTTCCCAATGGAGGTCAAAGTGCCGTTTGGCCGAAAAACTCAGAAAAAAGTTTTTAAAAAAAGATGCCTCTCTCTGGCTTTTGCCGGAGAGAGGCGTTGAAGTTTAGATGAAATCCTTCAGATAATCGGCGAGTACGGCAAACAGCTTGTCCCTTTTATAAACGAAGGTATTCCTGGCCATTCCCATCTCCTTGCCGCAGTCGCGTTCGGAGCGGCCTTCCATCACAAGCTCACATATCCGGCGACCTTCTGGATCAAGCTCGTCCAATTTATGGAGAAGCACATCCAGCAGTTCGCGGTCCTCCAAAGTTGACTGAATGTCGGGCCTGTCGTCCACCAGATTATCGAGCCAGCTTTTCTCGTTGCCGTCCTTGTCTGTAACAGTGTAATCAAGAGAAAGATTGTCCCCGGCTGCATGGAACGGACAGACAAGGCAATCGCCATCGCACATCCACTGCTTGTTTCGTGGACACATACATTGATGGTGTCCTTGGGCACGCTTTCTGGTGGCCCAGATGTCACGATAGTAAGCGCGGTACTGCGCCTCAGTAACCTCGACCCATTGTTCGGTATTGCGGATGTAGACTTTACGTTCATTAGATTGACTAAGATTCTTTCCTTTGTTTGACATTTTATTGGCTCCTTTGAATTTCAAAATTTTGAAATCCGCGAGAGCCGTAAATCCGTAAGAAACGAAAAACGGGCAGGAGAAGCCTTAGAATGCTTCTATCCATGCCCGTCTAGCGGTTCTGCGGATTACATTTGCCTATATAGTTGTGTTTGTTACTTTGTACGTTCCGTTGCTCAGAAACGTGATGACTGTCTTGTAGTGCTTGTGGATTATTTCTATCGTTTTCGATAATCCATCGGCACGGCAGACCGTCTTATCGCCGCTGTTCTTCACGACTTCCATAACTGCATCACCTTCTCACTCAGAACCTATAGGTTCCAGTCAATCCAAAAAAAATAAGGTTTCGAGAGGAGAGTCAGGGAACGTGTTGATAAGACCGGCAATACATTTCTTGCCGCCGACGTGTTCTCCGCGCAGAATTCGACTGACTTCCATTCTTGAAATTCCCATCTTCATGGCAAGTTTGCTGCCTGACCAGTTGCGCTTTTTCATCTCTGCTTTTATGTAATCAATGTTAGGTCTCATGCTAACCTCCTTGGTGCTTTTAGGTTCCGCCTTGTATCTAAAAAATACCCGAAGGACTGTTTCGGGTGGAATAGGAACCTTTGGGTTCCAAAAAGCAGTATACACTTTTAGGTTACAAAACACAAGGGATTTTCCGAAAAAGTGTTGCTTTTAGGTTACATCCATGCTATAATAAAAATTAGTTCGTAGGAGGTTGATGCCATATGGATATCGGGAAGATGAGCCTTGGAGAATATATTCAGTACCTTCGCAAGGAGAAGGGGTTGTCTATGCGGCAGGTTGCTGAGCTTGCAAAAATCAGTCATACAGAAGTTAAGAGAATAGAAGGTGGCGTCAGAAAACAGCCGTCGCCGCAAGTATTGAGGTTTCTTGCTTCCGCTTTAAGCACTCCCTATGAAGACCTGATGGCCGCTGCGGGCTATATTGATGAAGCACCGACCGAGGAAGAAAATTCGACCACTGCTGCGAGAATCAATGGTGCTGAGGATCTTACAGAGGATGAATTGGCACAGGTTAATCAGTACATTGCTTTTATAAAAAACCAGAGAAAGTAAAAAATGGTGCCGCTGCTTATATGATAGCAACGGCACCATTTTTTGCCTATATTCTGACGGGAACCCGTACAAGCTGGACTACTGGGAAACGGTCTCTTGCCTCGGCCCTTATTGAGTCGTATAGCTTGAGGGATTTTGTCAAATCCTCTATTGTTATGGAGAGAGAATAGTTTATGTCCTGATCGTCCGGAACTTCATATCTTGTATGGAGCTCAAGCCATATCTCCCAGTCGCCGCTGGTGAAACTTGAATATGGCGCTTCAAAATGGAAGCATGTGTCCCATTTCTTCCTTCCGTCAGTTTCTGAAGGATTACTATTGGTTTTTTTCCCACTGCCATTAATCGAATAAATCGAAGCACTGACATACGCCTGAAGGTAATCTTCTCCCTTATCTTTGTCTACAGGTGACTGTGTTACACAGGTGACGGTGATTTTGACCTTTCTATTTCGTTTATGCATATCCATGCTGTCACATACTTGTGGCATGAGAAATTTGACGTGCTGCTTATGAAGCTTATTCATCGTCCCCACGTGAAGAAACGTGACTTTGTCAGGGGTAGAATACATGCTTGCATTTACATCGGATAATCCTCTTCCATAAAGGTCGCCGTAGAATGCTGCATCATCACGGTTGATTTTTTCTTTTCCGGGATCTATCGGCATTATAGTTCCGTGATACAATAAGGCTTTAGCAAGGAAAACATTGTCGTCCGGTACGGATGTGGCAATTTGAGCCAAGTCCCCAGAAATCACAGGAGCTGTAAAGCTGGTTCCGGCATCGAAAGCAAGCTGATTATTAATGCCGAGCATCATGGAATAGTCGTCAGCAGGAGCATTTCCAGATTTCAAAATGGTGCCCGCGTATGTAACGATATCGGGCTTTCTCATGCCCTGAAATCCCGGGCCAATTCTTGAATACGGAGCTACTTCAAGCCGCTTACTAAGGCTTCCGGCATGATCCTGACCGACGATGGCACCGACGGAAATATTTAGCATGGAATCGGAAGGCGCGGCAATCCGGGCGTCATCATCGTCAAGTATACTTTGCAGGGAATCTTCTGTCTTGTATAATTCGTGGTTCCCAGCGGAGATTACAAACTGAACGCCGTATTTAAGAGCCAGAACATCCAACTCATATCCGAGATTGCTGATTTTATCACCCTCAATCGGCTTCCTACCTGCCGATGAGAAGTTGAAAATCTTTGCAACATCCTTAAATTTTTGGACAGCCTCTTTGATTCGCTTTATCATCGTAGGGTTTGAAATGATTGTCGGATCAGGACTTTCTGGGTCTATTCCACATACATTGCAGTCTATAATTCTCGCACGTGGGGTCATGATTCCGTTTGTTATCTGAATTCCTGTATTAGCGAAAGCCACCTTGCTGGCAACACTCGTGCCGTGTTCCTTATTTCCGGGCTGTGCTCCGTGTGGAGTCCAATGCTCGATCACAACAGCACTTAACTCGGGTGGAAATTCAATGCCACTGTCCAGAACTGCCACAATGGGAAGATCATCGAGGCTTATCGACGGATCAAGCGAGAGCTTACTGTTTGATGGAACGCAGTAAGCTGGTGCTGTCGAATAGAATGCAGTAGGAGCCACATGGCTAACAAGGGGATCGTCGGATATCTTCTTTAAGCTGCTGAGAGAAACTCCAGCTCTTATGATTCTGGTGTCATCGGAAAGAGAATATGGTTCAGAACGAATTTCGCCACCTTCTTGCTTTATCTCTGCGATAAGCTTCTGTTCTATACGCATTTGACCGTTAGTGCCAAGTTCATCTGTGAGTTTCTGTTCCTGAAATTCGACGTCGAAGATCTCGGCACCTATAGCTTCAAGAAACCTGGCCTTCAGGGACGGAGATTGTTTATCCACTGCATCAGGGAAACGAAAAGAATCAATATCCCGAAAGCTTTTGTTGATACGTTCACCGTCTCTATATTTTCCGACACGATCTCTGAGTGTGTTGAACCGAGACGTAGTAGTGACGACGGTGGCACAGCGCTCATCGTGTACATTTTTGATTTTCATTCCTTCGCCTTGCAGAAAATCACGAAGAGTTTTGTTTGAAAACTTTTCACCTTCAGGAAGCAGTACTTCAAAAACACGGATATCCTCGTCTGAGAGAGACCCCGCGCTTTGAACCTTTGTATATGCGTCAACTATTTCCTGAAGCCCGGAAGAGAGGACCTTCCCGTGCTCAAAATGATCAACATCTTCTTTTTTGGGGCCACGGGGTTGAGTGGGGTCAATGTACTCTACTTCCGTTTCCGGTATTAAAAGATGGCGTCTTAAATCATCCATTTACTGAACCGTCCTCTTTGTTAAGTTTGTTGATCTGATATGAGAGCGTGTTATGTGGCATACCGATTGCTTTGGCAAGCGAGCGTATGCTGACCCCTTTTAACTTTAGCGCTGCCGCCGCTTCAACCACACCCGCACCATTAGCATTATTTGTGAGTTGCTGAATGAGAATCTCAACAAAGTCATCCATAGTGACAACGTTTCCGGTCGTGACATAGCGTTTTGCTGTGGCCATAATCAGTTCTTTCAGTTGAGCCGTACTTCTGTCAGCGGTTAATGATGTCATCTTCTTAATATCGAGTTTATGCTCAATATTGTATTCGGAGAGCCATTTCTCAATAAGCACCGCACGCTGTTCATCATCCGGATACCCAAGGTTGATAACATAGTTGAAGCGTCTCCATATCGCTGGATCGAGTAAGTGCTCGTGGTTTGTAGCGGCGATAAGAAACACGTTGTCAGGCATATTATCGAAGTTCTGGAGTAGCGCTGTTACCACGCGTTTTAATTCTCCTAGCTCATTCCCATCATCGCGTTTCTTGGCGATTGCATCAAATTCGTCAAGGAACAAGACCATGGGCTTATTTTCCATACTGGAAAATACCTTACGCAAATTCACGCTTGTTTGTCCAAGATAGGATGAAACCAGACCGTCAAGCCTGACATAAGCCATCGGAAGACCGAGCTCATTGGCTATAGCGTTGGCAGTCATTGTTTTTCCGCACCCCGGAGGGCCACAAAGTAATAGCCTATTTGCGGCTGGGAGATTATGTGCGGCAAGTTTAGCGTTTTCTTTCTGTTCATCAAGTATCTGCAGAAGCAGCTGCTTTTGCTTTGCAGGAAGGATAACATCATCAAGAGAGATCGACGGTTCCACTATGTCATAAAGCTCAAGATGGCTGTCTTTATCGCGTGGTGCATAGGAGGTCCCACCTCCAGCAGATTGTGTTGTGAAGCCAGATTCTTGCAACATAGAAACGTCAGGCATTTTCTGAGCAGCAGTGCGGTCGCCCTTATATGCGGCAAGAATCAGGCTTGATACTCTTACATTTCCTTTTTTATCTTCATCAGCAGCTAATTCATCGACCGCTGTTTTAAACTTGGATTCATCGCCGGAACAGTGAGCGGCGATAATATTTGCTATAAGCTCAGCTTTCATTACAGTTAAGGCTCCTTCTTTGGTCGTCCGTGTAACCTATAGTTTACACCATCGGGTTCCGGATGTCAATAAAGACCAAGTGAAAATTTGAACACGTTTGACCACTCTGCTTTTCGATTGGAGTTTAAACAGAGTGGTGAAAAATGAGAATGGAAATTATGTTTTCGAGAACTCGAAGTCAAATATTGAAAACAAGAAGGAGATATGCTATACTTTCTATTAATTTATATCACCATAAATTGATGGAACCTTGTAACGTAGAAACAGATGCAGGTAGGAACCTGAGAGGCGAAAGATATGGTATTCAGTTATAAGAAATTATGGAAATTACTAATCGATAAGGATATGAATAAACAGGATCTCTGCATCGCTGCTAATATAAGTTCGTCTACTGTGGCGAAGCTTACAAAGGGCGAAAATGTGAGTACTGCAGTGCTCCTGAAAATCTGCGAGGCTTTACAATGCGATATTTCCAACATTGCAGAGACTGTGCCGGAGGTTGTTGCAGAAAAAAGATAGGAGCGGTGCTGGATGTTTGATTTTGGAAACGCAAATGAAAGTCAGCGCAAGGCTATTTCGACTTCGGACGGGCCGGTACTGATTACCGCCGGGCCGGGAACCGGGAAAACCTATACGTTGGTTCAACGGGCTATTTATTTGATTCAAGAATGCGGAATTGATCCTGAGCGGATTTTTATTGCCACTTTTACAGAGAAGGCTGCAAAAGAGCTTATTACTCGTATCACGAATGAGCTTGCTACCCGAGATATATCCGTAAACGTGAATGAAATGTATGTCGGCACGTTCCACTCAATTTGTCTGCGGATTATAAAAGAGAATCTTGAATTCACGAGACTGAAGAGGAATTACCGGCTTCTTGATTCTTTTGACCAGCAGTACCTTGTTTTTCGCAATATCTATAAGTTCAAGAATATCGACAATATCGATGCGGTGATGCCGAAGGGCGGTTCATGGAAATGGGCGAGCGCTATCTGCGAGTATGTTAATAATCTCTCTGAAGAACTTGTTGATGTCGACGCTATGTCCGATGATCCGGATATTTCGATAGTTGCTCTTGCTGATATGATGACCATTTACCATGGGCTGCTTGAAGAAGAGAACCTGATTGACTTTTCAGCGATTCAGACGGAATGCTACAGGCTTCTTACTAAGAATTCGGATATACTTGGGCAGCTCCGCGAAAAAATTAAATATATCATGGTCGACGAGTATCAAGACACGAACTTTATTCAAGAGCAGATTGTATTTCTCCTTGCGGGAGACAGAAAAAACATCTGTGTTGTCGGCGATGACGATCAGGGCCTTTATCGCTTCCGTGGAGCAACCATCCGAAATATCTTGGAGTTTCCGACAAAGTTTAAGCCCGGTGAGTGCCGGGTCATCCCGCTGGTTGTGAACTATCGCTCTGACAGCGATATCGTGGACTTCTATAACGAATGGATGGTCACAACAAGTGGCTCGAAATTCAAGTTTGACTGGGGCAAGTTCCGCTATGCGAAGAGAATAGAACCACATGAAAAATCTTCAATTCAGAGTCCTTGCGTAGTGAAACTGGCAAGTACCGAAGATGAGGATGAATGGCACGAGTACATACTTGGTTTCATTAATAGGCTTAGAGAATCCGGAAAACTCACGAATTATAACCAGTTGGCATTCCTCTTCAATTCGGTCAAACATACACGTGTGACCTCACTCGCGACATTCTTGGAAGGGCATGGAATTAATGTCTATTCGCCGCGTTCCGATATGTTTTTCAAACGGGACGAAATAAAACTAGCGCTAGGTTGTTTGATGCTCATGTTTCCGAAATACGTGAGTGGTTTGGAGAAAGGAGAGTATCAGTACCTCCAGCCAGAGCACTACTTTTATTATCGTGGCTGCATCGTTGCGGCAAATACTCTGGTTATGCAGCCAGAGAATAAGGAATTATTGAAGTTTATTCGCCATCACGGAAAATTGCACACAGGGCTGACCGGAACGACAGATTACGCATACTCTGGCCTTCTATATCAGCTTTTTATGTTTGAGCCGTTCCGGAACCTTTTAGACACGGATCTTGGAGCAGGTGTTGTCGATGTTCGTCCGACGAGGAATTTGGCGCTTCTCACACAAGTTCTTGGGAAATTTGAATATCTCCATCGAGTTGATGTCTTTAATGGGGACTATATTAACAGAGACACTGAACAGCTCTTTAACCTCTATCTGCGCCTGTTGATAGATGGCGGGATAGCAGAATATGAGGATGATGCAGAATATGCTCCGAGCGGGTGCGTCTCTTTCCTCACCATTCATCAATCGAAGGGTATGGAATTCCCCATCGTATTTGTGGATTCTCTCGGCGATGTTCCGAGAAAGGCGTATAAAGACCTAATGAATACTGTTGAGCGCAAGTACTTTCACCGGCCTGCTTTTGAACCTGCGGAAGAAACAAAATTTTTTGATTTTTGGAGACTCTACTACACAGCGTTTTCACGAGCACAGGATTTGCTGGTACTGACTTGTAATGAAGATAAAAGAACGCCGAGCAAGTATTTTTCGGATATTTACAGCAAGCTTCAAAGTACAGATAGTCTCGAGCTCACTGAATTTAACTTTAAACCCGTCAAAAAAGTAAACATTAAGGATACGTTCTCCTTTACCTCGCACATTATGGTTTATGAGACTTGCGCTCTGCAGTATAAGTTTTATAAGGAACTGGAGTTTATGCCGATCACGCAGGGCGCTATGCTGTTCGGTACTCTGGTTCATGAAACGATAGAAGATATCCACCGAGCGGCACTCAGAAACGAAGAGGAGAAGATAACGCCAGAGAATATTTCTAACTGGTTTGCTAGCAACTATGTTTCTCTCATTAAAACGGAACATAGTTATCTGGCTAAGCCGCAGCAAGAGGCCGCTCTTAAGCAGGTGCTGCGATATGCGGAACGCCAAGCTGGAAAATGGGGTACCGTCAAGCAGGCAGAAGTCGATGTTAGTTTGGTACAACCGGAATACATCATCGAAGGCAAGATTGATCTTGTAAAAGGTGAGGGAGACACGGTAGAACTTGTAGATTTTAAGTCTGAAAAGAAACCAGATATGATCGCGATGCAAGATCGGCTGGAGCACTACCGCCGTCAACTACATATATACGCTTACCTGATTGAGCAGCGGACCGGTCAGAAAGTTAGCAAGATGAATCTCTACTATACCGGCGAGGAGAACGGAAATCCGATGATTACCTATCCGTATACCAAAAGTGCAATCGAAGGAACTGTGGCTGCTTTTGATGATACGGTTCATAAGATTCTCCGGAAGGATTTCAGACACTGTTCTAGCGATCCAAAGATATGTGCAAGCTGTGACTTCCGGTTTTACTGTCAGAGCAAGTAAATGCGAAAACTAAGCCAAGCAATGAAAATGGAGGAAATACATATGGATGAGCAAATGACTTTTGAATTTATGGAAAGACCAACAATTAAGGGATTTCCGGAACTTAGATGGACCGGAAAACGTCCGTATCGTTCTACACAGTATTACCCGGCACAGATTAGAGAGAGATATGGAGAGGAAGAGAGCGGCTGGATTAATAAGATTTTTTGGGGAGATAACCAGCAGGTCATGAGTCATCTTCTTAAAAATTTTCGTGGAAAGATTGACCTGATTTACATTGATCCGCCATTCGATAGCAAGGCTGATTACAAGCAAAAAATAGAAATAAAAGGAATTGGGAAAGCGGAAAGCGACAGCTCCTCATTTGAGGAAAAACAATATGGAGATATATGGACGAATGACGAATATCTCCAGTTTATGTACGAAAGACTAATTTTAATGAGAGAATTGCTTTCGGATAAGGGATCGATTTTCATCCACTGTGATTGGCATAAAGCTCATCAATTAAGGTGCTTAATGGATGAAGTTTTCGGGCCTCAAAACTTTGTAAATGAAATAGCATGGTGCTATTATGGACCAGGTTCTCCCGGAATGCGTCAATTTAACCGCAAGCACGATGACATATATTGGTACAGCAAGACGTATAACGTCTGGAAGTTTAATGCAGATGCTATACGTGTTCCTCATGATGAAAAGACAACGGGCAACTTTAAACAAGGCCTTAGAGGATCTGGCTTTATTGCCGGAGAATACAATCTTGCGGATGGTAAAATTCCAGAAGATTGGTGGGAAATGGCTATCGCGGGAAGATATCCTAATGACGGTGTAAAAAGAGTGGGATATCCCACAGAAAAGCCTTTTAAATTGTTAGAACGAATCATATCTGCTACAACGGATGAAGGAGATCTGATTGCGGATTTTTTCATGGGAAGTGGCGTAACTCAAATGTGTGCCATGAAAATGGGACGTCGGTTTATTGGTGCTGATATTAATTTGGGTTCAATCCAGTTGACATCAAAAAGGCTAATTGCAACGGCGCACGAAATACAATCTAATCATGATGAAACGTCTCAAGTTATTATTGGACAAGGTGATGAACAAGATGAAGATGCAGAGTACTATGCAGCTGCGAGCGCAAGTAAAAAAGCAAGTGATGCAGAGAAGGCGGCCGCTGTAGATTTTATCAAATTAAAAGGTATTTATACTGAGCTTCCGATGAAAGCGGAAAAGTACACGGCGTTCGAGATTTACAACGTTAATAATTATGACTTCTTTCGCAATCCGATAGAAGCACGTGATCTTATTATTGAGGCTTTGGAGATTCAACCGTTTCCAGACAACAATGTCTGGGATGGGGAACTTGATGGCAGAATGGTAAAGATAATGCCGGTAAACAGGATAGCAACAAAAGCTGACCTCGAAGGGCTGAAGGCGAACCTTCCATACAAGACTTACGAGAAACGTAAGGAAGAGCATCCGAATCAGCCTGTAGAAAAAATCACTATTGTCTGTATGGGCCACGAGCCGGATCTAAAGGCGTCATTTGAACAGGATGAGGGAGATTATAAGTTCGATGTTGAGATTGTAGACATCCTCCGTGATAAGGCAGATCTACAGTTGAAACGCGAGGCTGAAGCCGAGATCGTCCGAGAAGGTAGCAAACTTGTGATACGTTCTTTCTATCCAATGAATCTGATGCAGAAGCTTTCCCTTCAAAAAGAATATGTAGAGGACTGGAGGCAGCTCGTAGAGTCCGTCATGATTGATTGGAATTATGATGGTGTTGTGATGCAACCAGCAGTTAC
>JAAVLZ010000026.1 GCA_012034405.1 Oscillospiraceae bacterium HV4-5-C5C
TTTTATATAAAGACCGCAGGCTGATTGCCTGCGGTCTTTTCGTTTTATGAAACGCAGCATATCCTTACCAGTTATAATGAATTTGATGAATCAGACCAAACAGCCGGCGTAAGCGCAGGAAGCATGATATAATTGATTCGTTAGAAATATTTAGCCAACAAATCTGCAATATAAATGTCTTATTCAAAATTACTGATATTTATTTCAGTTTAATATGGTGTGTGATATGAGTGCAAAAATACTGATAGTTGATGACGAGCAAAACATTGTTGATATTCTGGATGATAATTTACGGCGGGACGGGTATGAAACCATAACCGCGTATGATGGCGTGTCAGCAGTTGAAAAAGCAAGAGATGAGAAGCCGGATCTGGTTTTGCTGGATTGCATGCTGCCCAAAATGAATGGCTTTGACGTCTGCCGGCAGATACGGAAAACCTCTCAGATTCCAATCCTGATGCTTACGGCTAAGAGTGAAGAGATTGATAAGGTGTTAGGACTGGAACTGGGCGCTGACGACTATATAACCAAACCGTTCAGCATCAGAGAAGTCTTAGCAAGAGTCAAAGCTCAGCTGCGTCGGTCCAATCTGGTTGAGACCAGTATAGAAACAAACCAGAAAGTCCTGAAATATGGTGATCTTGAAGTCGATACTGAAGCATATGAAGTCAGATTACGGGGCAAGAATGTCAATCTGACCTTACGTGAATATGAATTAGTGAGATTCTTGGCTCAAAATCCGGGCCAGGTCTTTTCCAGAGAAGCATTACTGGAAAAAGTATGGGGTTACGAATATTTTGGCGATGTCAGGACAGTAGACGTAACCGTCCGCCGCACCCGTGAAAAACTGGAGCCTGATCAGAGTCAATACAGGTTTATTATGACCAAGCGCGGTGTCGGGTACTATTTTGACAAATCAGCGTTTTAAGCGGAGACTGAAAATATGATCATGTTAACCATAAGGGCTTCTTATGCCTTATTTTTTGGTGGTTTTGCGCTGGCCGCTGTCCTGGCCGCGCTGGTCTGGTTTTTAAATGTCTGGGTGAGGAAACAAAAAGGGGTCAGAGAATTGTCCTCACTGACTCATAAATTTGCTGCGGAAAAACTGAAGACAGATACCATCTTTTCTTCGCTGGATCTTGGTGTTCTGGCTTATGGTGCTGATGGACATTTATCTTATGCTAATCAGGCAGCGGCAAAGTTGCTCGATTTAGCAGTCATTCCAGAAGAACTGGATGATTTCCTGACGGCATACGGTGATGTGAACGGGATAAAGACCAGAATGATACTGGGTCGGGGGCAAGCTTCAGGCACTCTTAAAATTGATAACCGTACCATAAAAATCAGCATTAAAACGGCTGGGAAAGAAGATCCGGCCAGTAAAAGTATCAGTTTAATCATTCTTCAGGATATAACGGATCAGGAACTGCTGGAGCAGCAGCGTAAAGAATTTGTGGCTAATGTCAGCCACGAACTGAAAACGCCGTTGACAACGATTATTACTTATTCTGAATCGCTGCTGGACTGGGGACTGGAAGAAAAGCAAAAAGAAGGATTAAGGAAAGATATCATCAGAATTCACGACGATGCTAAGCGAATGGAAGATCTGGTGTCTGACCTGTTATTGCTGTCCAGCATTGACAGCCGCAAGATGTCGAACCGCATGGAAATGTTAAATCTTGAACAGGTGGTCCGGCAGACCGTTGAGCGGATGCAGTTTCAAGCGCAGCAGAAGCAGATTGATCTGGACTGCATCAGTATGGCCACAGTCCCTCCGATCCTGGGTGACCGGTCATCTATTGAGCGGATTATTTCCAACCTCTTGTCCAATGCGATAAAGTACACCGATAAAAAGGGTGAAATTAAGGTCTACGTAGGCCTGATAAATGACGCCGCTTATGTGAAAGTTACTGACAATGGCTACGGTATTGAAGAAAAATACCAGAGCCAGATATTCAACCGTTTTTACCGGGTTGATATGACAGGTTCAAGACTATACGGTGGTACTGGCTTAGGCTTATCCATTGTTAAAGAACTTGTAGCGATGCATCATGGACAGATCGATGTTAAATCAGCGCTGGGAAAGGGCTCCAGTTTTACCGTTATGTTCTCATTGGCTGATAAAGTTATGGCGGATACACTGAGTTCCTTTGCTGAAGGCGCGGTTCCTTCGGATAATCTAAGCATCGCTGCCATGAATGAAATTATAGAAGTAGCACATGACCAGGGAATTGAGGCAGATACGCTGGAGGATCTTTCAGCTAATCAGATTGCAACACTGTTGTCATGGTTCCAACATAAACCTGAAAAAGAGCCTGCTATAATGGAGGAACGCCCGGCGGAACCGACGCCGGAAACGGCACCGTCTTTTGACGCTCCGGACCAGGAAGTCAGCTCGGAACCGAAAGGGGATTAATTGTGTCTAGTTATTATATAAATGGTTGTAAACCGCTACAGGGTGAAGTGATGATCAGCGGCTCCAAGAATGCCGCGCTGGGTATTATTGCGGCTGCCATGCTGCTGGATGGATCCTGCGTCATCGAGAACGCGCCACACATATCTGATGTCTCTGTCTTATTATCGATCTGCCGGGATTTAGGCGCTACCGTTACACTGAACGCCAACCACAGTCTGACGATAGATCCACGTACCATAACGACTTGTGAAGCCGTGTCTACAAAGGTCAGATCTATCCGGGCTTCTTACTATTTACAGGGTGCTCTGCTGGGCCGTTTTCATAAAGCGGTGTTATCTTTGCCTGGCGGCTGCAATTTTGGGACCAGGCCCATTGATCAGCATGTCAAAGGCTTTGAAGCCATGGGCGTTAAGGTGTCAATAGCTCATGGCAATATTGAGATGAGTGCGGATACCTTTCACGGTGACCACATTTATCTGGATATTGCGTCAGTGGGCGCAACCATTAATCTGATGATCGCCGCGGTTAAAGCGCAGGGCGTAACTGTTATTGAAAATGCCGCCAGAGAGCCGCACATTGTTGACGTTGCTAACTTCTTAAATACCATGGGCGCGAACATCAAGGGTGCCGGAACGGATGTCATCCGTATTACCGGGGTTGAGGCACTGCCGGGCGGTCCCTCATATTCGATTATTCCTGATCAGATTGAAGCGGGTACATATATGATTGCCGCAGCTGCCACCCGGGGTGATGTGGTGGTTCGCAATATTATTCCCAAGCACATGGAGCCGCTGTCGGTCAAGCTCGAAGAGATGGGCGTTCAGACCCAGTCTGGTGATGATTGGTTCAGAGTCTGGACGGACGGTCAGGCTGTTTTGAGTAAAACCACCTTCAAAACCCTGCCTTATCCAGGCTTCCCGACCGATTTACAACCTCAGACTACTGTCCTGCTTTGTACCGCCACAGGTATCAGCCGAATGTATGAGACAGTCTGGGAAAATCGCTTCCAATATGTTGATGAGTTAAAACTGATGGGAGCAGATATTTCCGTGGCGGAGCGGGTTGCCTTAATCAGCGGCCCCTGTCAATTAACCGGTGCCCGGATCATGGCCCGGGACCTGAGGGCCGGAGCTGCTATGGTCCTGGCAGGACTGGTAGCTAATGGCGAAACCGAGGTGTATAACATCGAAGTGATCGAGCGCGGCTATGAACATCTGGTTGAGAAATTATCTGCGCTAGGGGCAGATATACGCGCAGTATATGATCAGGAAAAGCCGTCTGTCGTGTTTTAAGGTGACTGAATAAACTGAACTTTTGGCATGTATGAAGGAAAATAAGAAGGTAAAATGTGACATCCGGAATCCAGCAGACTTTTATTCGCCAGCGGGCTCAGAGCTTTTCGTTATGTAGCGGCAGTAGCGGTAATGCCTACTACATATCCAGCGGTTCAACCAGCGTGCTGATAGACGCCGGCCTGAACTGTAAAAAGCTGACTGAAGCGTTACTGGCGAGGGAGGTTGATCCGGCTTCGCTTTCTGCTGTATTTATAACGCATGAGCACCGGGACCATGTGGCGGCGCTGGATGTACTGGCCCGTAAGTATCATCTGCCTGTTTATATGAATGAGGCAACCTGGCAGGCTTACGCCCGCAGTATCGCTCAGCCTGAACGTTTGGACTGGCATGAGATCCCCAGTGACAGCGATCTGCTGATTGGTGATCTGAAGGTCAGCAGTTTCAGGACCCCTCATGATGCGGCGGAGTCAGTCGGGTATAAGGTGGAGACCGGCAGCAGCGTCGTTTCTGTCTTTACCGATCTGGGGCAGCTGAATCAACAATTGCTGGATACAGTCAGTGGCAGTGATTTAATTTATGTGGAAGCTAATTATGATCCCACCATGTTGCAAAACGGACCGTATCCCTGGGCCTTAAAACAACGGATTGCCGGCCCCCGGGGCCACCTGGCCAATGAAACTGCGGCTCAGGCTATTATTGACCTGATCACCCGCGGAACCAAACAGTTTGTACTGGCTCATCTGAGCCGTGAAAATAATCTGCCGGAGCTGGCAGAACTGACCGTCAGCCAGAACTTATATCAGGCTGGGATGGTCAGAGACAGGGATTATCAACTTATGGTAGCCCCCAGGTACGTGCCGGGGAACCCGATTATCTGGAGCCGTTAATACCAGCCAGGGGCAGTGCTCGGCTGCAGGGAGATATTGTCTATGTATAAAATCCGCCTGATTTGTGTGGGAAAACTTCGGGAACGCTGGCTGCAAGAAGGGGTAAAGGAATATGATAAGCGCTTATCCCGCTTTACTAAACTGAACCTTATTGAAGTCGCGGAGAGCCCTGACCTGCTTCCAACAGCCCGTCTGCTCAGTGAGGAGGGTCAGCGCCTGACCGCGCCGCTCCGGCCTGGCGATTATACGATTGCTCTTGATCTGCACGGCCAGCTGCCGCCTGATTCGGAAGCCTTTGCCAAACAGCTGGAGCAGGCGCTGGACCGTTCCGGCGGTCAGCTAAGCTTCCTGATCGCGGGGTCCAACGGTTATGCCCCGGAGATCCTGGCTAAGGTAAATGAACGCTGGGCTCTCTCTCCGCTGACCCTGCCGCATTTACTGACGCGCCTGGTGTTTTTGGAACAGTTGTACCGGGCTTTTAAAATCCTGTCAGGTGAGACCTACCATAAATAACCTCTTACAGCCAGTTTGCCGCAGGACAAGCCGGCTTTTTTGCTTCCGGACGGCTCTGACCGGCCCAGGGCCCGGGCCGCGCGTCGCTGTCTTTCCCCAATCAGCTCCGGATCATGACTGGTCAGGCAAGTCTTGACAGATCGCGGGACAGGTGACATAATTACTTCAATGCTTTATCAAGATAAAGGAGTAAACAATGAAAACGCCTTGGTCAATATACACCCCGGACGGTATGACGGATGATCTGCCAGGTAGTTGCTACGCCGCTCGGGTACTGGAAGATAAGCTGAGACAATTATTTCAGACCCACGCGTTCCGGGAGATTGCTTCGCCGGGACTGGAGTTTGCCGATGTCTACAGCTGCGGAGATTTTGCCCGGCCCGAATCACTGTTCAAGCTGACTGATGCGCAAGGCCGGCTGCTGGCCTTGCGTTATGACGGGACGATACCGGCTGCCAGGATGGCGGCTACGGTGCTGAGAGATCAGCCGCTGCCCCTGCGCCTTTTTTATATAGAGCCCATGTACCGCTTTGGCGATCAAGGCGGGGGAAGACCGCAGGCGTTCACCCAGGCAGGTGTGGAATTGCTGGGCCTCCGCTCGCCCTGGCTGGATGCGGAGGCTATCATGCTGGCGCTGGAAGCCTGTCAGACCCTGGGACTGAGTCAATTGCAGATCAGTATCGGACAGGTGGATTTCTTCCGGGGCCTGACCGCAGACTGGCCGCTGGATCAGGAGATGCGCCGTAAACTGCCTCAGTATATTGATCAGAAAAATGATATGGCCGTAGCGGCTCTATTAAAGGATCTTCAGTTAAAACCGGATGAACGGCGCATCATTGATCACCTCCTCAATGGCAGCGGGGAGTGGTCGCTGCTGGAAGAACTGGCGGACCTGACCTCGCAGCCGATCGCCCTGGCAGCGATTGAAGATTTGAAAAAAATCCGTTCCTGCCTGGCCAAATGGCAGCTGCTGGATTTCTGCAGCCTGGATCTCAGTCTGCTGCAGGATCTCGATTACTATACCGGCATTGTTTACAAAGGCTTCACCTATGGTGTGGGAACACCGGTGCTAAGCGGCGGCCGCTATGATCAGGTGGTTTCGGCGTTCGGTGTGGACCGGCCAGCTACGGGCTTCTCTTTAGGGATGGAAATGCTGATGCAAGCCTTGCAGCGCCAAAGCTTACCATGGCCTCAACTGCCGGTTCCGGCTGTGCTGGTTGTGCCCTATGAGCAGCTCGCCTTGGTACCGGACTTTTACCAGGCGCAAAGATCAGACGCAGGAGAGCCGTTGAGCTTTGCCTGCTGCTTTTTATCTGAAGGTGAACAGCCGGATGCCGGGCGGCTGGAGCAGCTGGCTCAGTCTTATCCTGGCCAGGATCTTTACTTACTGACGTCTGAGGGTCAGGCACGCTTTTGCAGGCCGGGTCAGCAGCTTCCGGCCGGATTAACCCGGGTATCCACAAGTAAGGAGGCTGATACCCATGCATGATCAAGCTTTGACCGTGGCCCTGCCTAAGGGCCGGCTGGGAGACCAGGTTTTGCAGCTGCTGAATGCTGCGGGCATGGATTGCGATTTTGCGGCTGAAAAAAGCCGGAAACTGATTTTAGCCAATGAGGAGAACAGCTTGCGTTTCTTTTTAGCCAAACCGAGTGATGTCCCTACCTATGTAGAGTATGGCGCGGCGGACCTTGGCTTTGTAGGTAAGGATACCTTATTGGAGGACAACCGCTCCTTGTATGAAGTGGCTGATCTGGGGATTGGCCGCTGCCGCATGTGCGTATGCGGTCCGGGATCCTTGCAGGGACATCTGGATGAACTGCGCAATAAACGCGTCGCGACCAAATATCCTCACATTGCCCGGCAGTACTTTGAAACGGTGAAGCGGGAATCAGTGGAGATCATTAAGCTGAATGGCTCCGTTGAACTGGCACCGCTGGTCGGTTTAGCGGATGTCATTGTTGATATTGTTGAAAGTGGGCGGACCCTGAGAGAAAATAATCTGGAAGTGCTGGAGACAGTCGCTGATATCAGCGCACGGATGGTCGTCAACCGGGTCAGCATGCGAATGAAGGCTGCGGCTATCAGGCCCTTGATTGATCAGGTCCGTCAGGTAATAAACCAGCGCGAAACGGAGACGAAAGCATGAGTGATCGTACAGAAATAAAACAGGCGGAGACAAGCGGAGAAGCAACCCGGCAGCCTCAAAGCGCCATTCAGCTGCGGCTGATTGACGGCCGCAGCCAGTCAGCCGCTTCACTGCTGCAGCAAATCGCATCGCGGGGGAAAATGACTGACCCTGCGGTCACGAAGATTGTGACAGATATTCTGGCTGCAGTCCGTGAACGAGGCGATGAGGCAGTGCTGGCCTATACTCATAAGCTGGACGGCGCGGACCTGGCTGAGGCAAGGGAACTGGAAATCAGCCGGCTCGAGCTGGAGCAAGCGCGGCAGCGCCTGGAGCCGCAATTATTACAGGATCTGGAACAAGCCGCAGCTAATATCCGCCGCTTTCATGAGGCTCAGATGGAGGATATGCAGGATACGTTGTATGAGCCTGGCCCCGGACAGAAACTGGCTTTGCGCAACCGTCCGCTGGCCCAGGTCGGCGTCTATGTCCCGGGCGGGACCGCGCCGCTGCCCTCATCTGTCCTGATGAATGTCATTCCGGCTAAAACCGCCGGCGTCCCCCGGGTGGTAATGTGCACGCCACCCGGTCCGGATGGCCGGGTGGCGGATGTTATCCTGGCTGCCGCGCTCATCGCGGGGGCCGACCGCGTGTTCAGGATCGGCGGCGCTCAGGCAATTGCCGCTATGGCCTACGGAACCACTGTGGTCCCGCAGGTAGATAAAATCTGCGGCCCCGGTAATATTTACGTCAACACGGCTAAGCGAATGGTATACGGAACGTGTGATATTGACATGTTCGCCGGACCTTCGGAAATACTGATCATTGCCGATAACAGCGCACCGGCAGCTTTTGTAGCGGCGGATATGTTGTCTCAGGCAGAACATGACCGGATGGCTTCCGCCATTGTTCTGACCGATGACCCAGCCCTGGCCCAGGACGTCTGTCAGCAAGCCAAAACCCGGGCGGAGGCAGCCTTGCGGAAGGGGATACTGGAGCGTTCACTGACAGATTACAGCGCGGTGATTTTGCTGGACAGCCTGGAGGAAGCCTGCCGCCTGGCAAATAGCTTTGCCCCCGAACACCTGGAACTGGCGGTCCGGCCGGAAAGGGAAATAGCTTTATTAAATCGGATTACTAATGCCGGCGCGGTCTTCCTGGGCCTTTACAGCCCGGAGCCGCTGGGTGACTACTGGGCCGGAGCGAATCATGTCTTGCCGACCAGCGGAAGTGCCCGGTTCTTTTCGCCGCTGAACTGCAGTGATTTTATCAAGAAAATGAGTGTGATTCGTTATGATCGACCGGCCTTGCAACAGGCGAGCCGGGCAATTGAGACGCTGGCCAGGGCAGAAGGCCTGACGTGTCACGCTGAGAGTATAGCGGTCCGCTTTGAGGCTTCTCAGGCACTGAACCGGACGGACGCAGCGGACGCCTCAGCAAATGACCTGCCGCTGACTCCGGTAACACCGGCTGCCAGGCTTAGCCGCTATGCCAGCCCGCTCTGCGCCGCCCTGAAACCCTATGTCCCGGGAGAGCAGCCCCGCGACCGGCGCTATATCAAGCTGAATACGAATGAGAACCCCTATGGACCAGGAGTGGCGGTGGCGCAAGCTGCGGCAAGGTTTGACCCGGATACGCTCCGCTTATATCCGGATCCGGACTGTCTGGAGCTGCGTAAGGCACTGGCGGCGTATTATGGTTTGGATATTGAATGCGTCTTTTGCGGCAACGGTTCGGATGAGATCCTGGCCATGGCTTTCGCCGCCTTCTTTGCTGACCGGGGAAAAGCCAGGACTCCAGTTGTTCTTCCGGAGCTCAGTTATTCTTTCTATCCGGTCTTTGCCAGATTCTGGGATTTGCCGGTGACCACTGTGCCGCTTGATCCGGATTTCAGGATTGACTGGCAAGGTATGCTGGAGGAGGCGGGCCAGGGCCTCGTACTGGCCAATCCGAATGCTCCGACGGGTCAGGCGTTGAGTGAAGCCCAGCTGGATCAGCTCCTGCGCCAGGCCTGGGAGCTGAAGCGGATGGTCATCATTGATGAAGCTTATATCGATTTTGGCGGTTGTTCGGCCGTCCCCTGGATCAAACAGTATGATAACCTGCTGGTCGTACAGACCTTCTCCAAATCCCGCAGTTTAGCGGGACTGCGTCTGGGCTTTGCGTTGGGTCAGCCAGACCTGATAACGGCTTTATGCCGGATCAGAGACAGCTTTAACTCATATACCGTGGATCGCCAGGCACAGGCTCTGGGTCTGGCCGCTTTACAAGACGGCGAACAGTTTGCCCGGACGACCGCAAAGGTGGTCAGGACCCGTCAGGCTTTTCAGCAAGCCTGCCAGGCCAGGGGGTGGCAGCTGCTGCCTTCTCAGACTAACTTTGTTTTGTTGGGCCTGCCTGGCAAGTCCGGCCTGGATATCTACCGGCAGCTGAAGCAAAAAGGCATTTTGGTCCGCTATTTTGATGACAGCAAATTACGCCCGTTTGTCCGGATTACCATAGGGACAGATGAAGAGATTGCCCGGCTGCTGGCCGCCCTGGATGTACTGGCGGACCAATAGACTTTTGACTGTTCAGCACCGCCGCAGGCAGTAAACCGCTGTCTGCACTAATTCATAAGGAGATCTCCATATGAGAACTGCCGTCATTCACCGCAACACCTCAGAGAGCCAGGTCAGCGTCCGCTTAAACCTGGATCAGAGCTTTGAGACTCAGGATCCCTCAGATCAGCCAGGAGTCAGGCGCATCAGCAGCGGTCAGCCTTTTCTGGATCATATGCTGGACCAGGTCGGCCGGCATGGCAATTTTTATCTGAATATCCAGGCCCGCGGAGATCTGGAAATTGATTCACATCATACCACTGAGGATATTGGCTTGAGCCTGGGTCTGGCCCTGAAAGCGGCTCTGGGCGAACGCCGCGGGCTTGTCCGCTATGGCGCCGCGCTGGTCCCGCTGGATGAGGCTCTTTGCCGGGTTGTGATTGATTTGTCCGGACGACCGTTTTTGTACAGTGAGCTTACCTTGTCAGCCCCGGTCCTGGGGAGCTTTGAGACCGAGACTGTAAACGAGTTTTACCGTGCCCTGGCCAATACTTCCGGGATGACTTTGCATGTTGAATGCCTGCACGGCGTGAATACGCATCATATTATTGAAGCGTCATTCAAGGCTTTTGGACGTGCTCTGCGGCAGGCGGTCGCTCTGGATCCAGGCGTCAGCGGCATACCGTCAACCAAAGGTTTGCTCTAGCCCTGGCTTACCGGTCTGCGTTACAATGTAAAAGTCCGGCCGGGCGCTGAACTGTTTGAACCGTTGCCCGTGCCGCTCAAGTTCAGGCTGTCAGGGCTGCTGTCCGCGCCTGCTATGGAGGGAATCTATGCACAAATTATTGGGGGATACATCCTTTATTACTCTGCCCCGGCTGTCATCCGGCAAAGTCCGCGAGATGTATGATTTAGGCGACTGCCTGTTGATGGTGGTGACGGACCGTATTTCGGCATTTGATGTGGTGTTTGATCAGCTGGTACCGGATAAAGGCAGGGTGTTAAGCGGCATCTCGGCATTTTGGTTTAATTATCTGCAGTCAGTGCTGCCGAATCACTTGCTGACCACAGATCCGGCAGCATATCCCCAGGAGACCGCTCCCTGGCGGGAACTGCTGGAGGGGCGTTCCATGCTGGTCAAAAAAGCCCGGATGCTGCCGGTTGAGTGCATTGTCAGAGCTTATCTGGATGGTTCGGCACTCAAGGAGTACCGTGCCTGCGGTACCGTAGCCGGTGAGACCATGCCGGCAGGCCTGAGGCAGGGTGATCCATTGCCCCGCTTGCTGTTTACCCCCTCGACTAAAGAGGAGAGCGGACATGACCGGAATATCACCCGTGAGGAACTGGCCAATTTGATCGGCCGGCAGGAGGCCGAGCTGCTGGCTGACCGCAGTCTGGCGCTGTTTGCCGCAGCTCAGGCCCACGCAGAGGCGGCCGGCATCATCCTGGCGGACAGTAAATTTGAGTTTGGCCATATTGACGGAGAGCTGGTGGTGGCCGACGAGCTGTTTACTCCGGATTCTTCTCGCTTTTGGGACCGGAAGCTCTACCGGCCCGGCGCTCCGCAGGCGAGCTTTGATAAACAGTACCTTCGCGATTACCTGGAGACCCTTGACTGGGATAAAACCTATCCGGCGCCTACCCTGCCGCAGGAGATCATCCTCAAAACTGCCACCCGCTACCGTGAGGCTTATGAACGCCTGACCGGGCACGCCTTGGCAGAATAAGAGATTAGGAGTAAACGTGCATGCAGCTATATCCAGCCATTGACCTTTTAGACCGTTCGGTCGTGCGCCTGCGCGAAGGTGATTACGAGCAGGTACGGGAGTATACGGATGAAGTCCTGTTTGTGGCCCAGAGCTTTCAGCGTCAAGGTGCTGACTGGTTGCATTTAGTCGATCTGAACGCGGCCCGCGGTGCTGCCGCGGTCAATCGGGATTTAATTGCCGCCATTTGCCGTCTGCCGGGACTGAAGGTTCAGACCGGCGGAGGAATCCGCTCCCTTGCTACCATTGAAGCGTTGCTGGCGGCAGGCGTCAGCCGCTGTGTCATTGGCACGGCCGCGGTCAGGGATCCGGACATGACCGCTGAGGCCTTGCGTCGCTGGCCTGAGCAGATCGCCATCGCTGTAGACAGCCGGGACGGACGTATCCGCGTCCAGGGCTGGACGGAGGACAGTGGGATCAATCTGCCTGATTTTGCCCTGAGAATGAAACATGCCGGCGCCAAAACTCTGATTTTTACGGACATCAGCCGGGATGGCCTGTTAAAGGGGCCGGCAGTTGAAGAAACGAGAAAACTGAAGGAACTGACTGGACTGGAGGTTATTCTGTCGGCCGGGATCAGTTCTGTTGAGGATATTGCCGCCGCCCGGGACGCTGGCCTGGACGGGGCGATTCTTGGCCGGGCGCTTTATGAAGGCAAAGTGGATCTGGCTGACGCGCTGCGACTGGCCCGGCAACTGCCGCAGCCTGCCGCCACCCGGCCTGTAAAAAATGAGCTGCCCGCAGACGAGCCGGCTGCGGACGAGTCTGCTGTGACTGCCTGGAACACGCTGGCCGGCCAGAGCCAGCAGATCTGGCAAGCCTTAAAAAAAGACGCGGCCGGTCTGGTCTGCGCAATTACAGTGGACGCGGCGACCGGGGCGGTATTAATGCAGGCTTACCAGGATCAGGCGGCTTTGACTCGTACGCTTGAAACCGGCCTGCTGCACTATCATTCCCGCAGCCGCAACTGTCTTTGGCTAAAGGGTGAAACCAGCGGCCATTACCAGCATGTTCAGGCGATTGAGGTTGATTGTGACGCAGACTGCCTGCTATATCGGGTGAAAGCGGATGGACCGGCTTGTCATACCGGCGCCACTAGCTGCTTTTTCCGCCGGCTTGAAGAGTTTGCTCAGACGGCTGAACAGACCTGAACCGGCAGTTCCAGCTATGCCCAAACAGTCCGGTTACTGGTACCGGACCAGATAAGGAGAAGGAGAGATATATGAGTGATATTGGCAAAATGATGGATGACTTGTATGAGGTTGTTAAAGACCGGCAGGCTAACCCCAAAGAGGGGTCGTATACGAATTATTTGTTTGACAAGGGCATAGATAAGATTTGTAAAAAGGTAGGCGAAGAAAGCGCTGAAGTCATTATTGCCGCCAAAAATAACGCTCCGGATGAAATTATTTATGAAGTCAGTGATTTGCTTTATCACCTGAATGTATTACTGGTTGACCGGGGCGTGGACTGGCAGGCTATTACGGATGAGCTGGCCAGCCGCCGGGAAAAGTGAGGTCAGATTGCCATGCCTTCAGTTTTCCCCCCGGACTATCAGCCCGTGTTGAACTTATATGAAACGCAATCCGCTATTGAATTGATCAAGTATACCTTCAGTGATCGCCTGGCAGATGCCCTCAACCTCAAGCGGGTCAGCGCGCCTTTGGTCGTATCCCCGGAGACTGGCTTAAATGATAACCTGAATGGTGTAGAGCGTCCGGTCGGCTTTGATATGCCCCATATCACCGGCCGGGGCGAAATAGTACAGTCTTTGGCCAAGTGGAAGCGTTATGCGTTGTGGCGCTATGATTTTTACTGCGGCAAGGGGTTGTATACGGATATGAACGCGATCCGCCGGGATGAAGAACCGGATAATCTCCATTCGATTTACGTTGATCAATGGGACTGGGAAAAAGTCATGGCGGCCGATCAGCGTCATGAAGCTTACCTGATTGACACGGTTAAGAATATCATGCTGGCTCTGGTGGGGACCCAGGCTGCTTTAAAAGCCCGTTTTAAAGGACTGCCACCCATGTATAGCAGCGAAGTCAGCTTTGTTCACAGTCAGGAGCTGGAAGATCGGTGGCCTGAGCTTACGCCTGAACAGAGAGAGCAGATGTATGTCCGCCAGCATCCTGTTACCTTTATCATAGGAATCGGGAATCAGCTGAAATCCGGTCAGCCTCACCAGCTCAGAGCGCCGGACTATGATGACTGGAGCCTGAATGGTGACCTGCTGCTGTGGTCGGACATTTTAGACCGCGCGGTTGAATTATCGTCCATGGGTATCCGGGTGGATCCGGCCACGATGGAACAGCAGCTAAGCACTGCGGGTTGCCAGGCGCGCCGACAACTGCCATTCCATAAATTACTCCTTGACGGTCAGCTCCCTCAGACCATTGGCGGAGGCATTGGACAGTCCAGACTCTGTCTGCTGCTGCTGGGTAAAGCGCATATCGGTGAAGTTCAATCCTCGGTCTGGGACCGTCAGACCGAGCAGGCTTTTGATAAACAAGGGGTTACGCTGCTTTGACCGCTGCGCATATCATCATAAAATGCGTTGAAAAGCAGGTAAAGCGCGGACCGCTGCGTTGACAGTAAAAAACCGCTATGCTATTATATCTAGGCTCTGCCCATAGAGCATTATTTTTTATGGAGAAATTCGTAGAGGAGATTCGGATATGGCGGGAAAAGCTGGTGCAAGAGAAAAGATTACTCTGGCCTGCACAGAATGCAAACAGAGAAACTATATCACCAAAAAGAACAAAAAGAATACCCCCGACCGTTTGGAACTGAAAAAATACTGTCCGTTCTGCAAAAAGCAGACTGTTCATCGCGAGACAAAGTAAGCTGCTTATAAGACGGGCTGCGGCGTTTCCTTATGGATCCGTCAGCCGGGCAGGTGCCGCAGATTATCGATGACGCAAGTAGAGGGTGGAACAGATGGCAAAAAAAGACTCGGAAAGGCGCCCTGCTGCCAAAGACGCAGCACAAAACAAAAAGAGCGCCAAAGCAAACGGCAAGAGTAAAAAGCCCAGCGTCTTTAAACGGATGGGGAAGTATTTCCGTGAGCTTAAAGCTGAACTGAAACGGGTTATCTGGCCTAGCAAGGAAAAGATGAAGCAATCCGCTGCAGTTGTGCTGGCTATCATTTTGGCCTCTGCCGTACTGATCTGGATAGTAGATGCGCTGATGACTCAAATATTGACAGCCGGCGGTTTTTACAGCACGACTTCGTCAACGACCTCGGCTACGACCACTGCAGTTACTGAAACAGTGGAGACCACCGCGGACAGCCAGTCAACTGAAACCGCTGACAGCAGTGAGCAAGTAACCGTTACGGTTGCTGAAGCCACAACTGCTGCCGCATCCAGTAACTGAGCAGCTGCTTCTGGAGATGAAAATGACAGATGAATTGAACAACAGCGTGACACCAGAGGCTGATCCACAGCCATCAGGTCCTGCAGGTAAAAATGAGACCGGCTATGGGACTGAAGCTCCTTCGGCAGCTGATTTGCAAAGTCAGGCTTCCGACACTCAATTTGCTGAGGTACAGGGTCCGGATGAAAGTATCCGTCAGCCTGAGCAGCTTAGTGATGAAGAGCGCGAGGCCCGGGACGCGGCCGAGGATGAGGGTGATGAAGCCAAGTGGTACGTCATTCATACGTATTCCGGATATGAGAATAAAGTAAAAGAAACGCTGGAACAAATCGTTGAAAATCGCGATTTGACTGCCTTTATCAAAGATATCTCAGTACCGATGGAAGAAGTCGTTGAGGTTAAAGACGGTAAACGTAAAACCAGCATGAAAAAGATTTACCCGGGCTACGTGCTGGTCAAAATGGTATTAAACGATGAGATATGGTATATCGTCCGCAATACCAGAGGCGTGACCGGGTTTGTGGGCCCTAATTCCAGACCAGTTCCCCTGACAGAAGAAGAACTGGCTATGATGGGCATGGAAGCTAATTGGGAGCCAGTGGTAGATTACGGCGTAGGTGACTCGGTTAAGGTCATAAATGGGCCGCTAGAGAGCTTTATCGGCACGGTAGACGCTATCAGCACGGAAAAGAAGAAAGTACGTGTGATGGTTTCTATGTTTGGCCGGGAGACCCCGGTTGAGCTTGATTTTACGCAGGTGATCAGACTATAATCAATAGGTTCGGCTTTGAAGGCCTGATGTCAGCCTGAGGACTGTCATGACCGCTGTAAATTGAATTAAGCAGTGTTGCAGTTGCAGCCTGTTTAAGATATAAAACCGGCACTCAGCCGGGAGATAATCCATTGGGAGGTGGACGATATGGCAAAAAAAATTGCCGGATATGTAAAATTGCAGATTCCTGCAGGAAAAGCAACGCCAGCCCCACCGGTAGGACCAGCTCTTGGACAACACGGAATCAGCATTCCCCAGTTTGTTAAAGAGTTTAATGAAAGAACAGCTAAAGATGCCGGTTTGGTCATCCCAGTAGTTATTACTGTGTATGCCGACCGCTCATTTACTTTCATTACAAAGACTCCTCCGGTTCCGGTGCTACTGAAAAACGCATGCAAGCTGAACGCTGGCTCAGGACGTCCTAACCGTGAAAAGGTTGCGAACATCCCTATGTCGGAAGTGCGCAAAATTGCCGAGTTAAAGATGGTCGACACAAATGCCGCTGACCTGGATGCTTGCTGCCGGATGGTAGCGGGTACCGCACGCAGCATGGGCATTGTTGTAGTTGACGATTGAGCGGGGGAGAGTTTGCGATATGAAACACGGAAAAAAGTATAATGCAGCCGCTGCACAGGTAGACCGCAACGCCGGTTATGACGCGCAGCAAGCTTTGGATTTACTGACTAAGATCGCTTCCGCCAAATTTGATGAAACTGTTGAACTTCATCTTACCTTGGGGGTGGACAGCAGACATGCGGATCAGCAGGTCCGCGGCGCAGTCGTGTTGCCTAATGGAACAGGTAAAACAGTCAGGGTCCTGGTTTTTGCCAAGGGGCAGAAAGCGGATGAAGCCAGAGCCGCAGGCGCTGATTTTGTCGGCGATGATGATCTGGTGCAAAGAATTACCGGTGAGAACTGGTTTGATTTTGATGTCGTAATCGCGACCCCGGATATGATGGGCACAGTCGGTCGTCTGGGCCGTGTATTAGGTCCTAAGGGCCTGATGCCGAACCCTAAAGCCGGTACGGTCACTATGGATGTGACCCAGGCTGTCACGGAAGCCAAGGCCGGTAAGATTGAATATCGCCTTGATAAAAGCAACATTATTCATTGCCCGATTGGTAAAGTGAGTTTTGGCCCTGAAAAGTTATACACAAACTACAGGGTGTTGATGGACGCAGTGCTTAAAGCCAGACCATCAGCTGCCAAAGGACAATACATTAAGTCCGCTACATTGACCTCAACCATGGGACCGGGACTTCGTTTGGGTACAACAAAACTCTGACATTGATTCATTGAGTCAGGTTGACAAAAACGGAATAAACCCGTAATATTTATACTCGTGACCAAAGACAGCAGGTGTCCTCCGGGACCTAACAGTTCCTGCCCAGGTGCGGATTTGATGAGTGAGATACTCTATGCAGATTTGTATCCTTCCTGTCTTTGGACAAGAAGGATATTTTTTATAAGGAGGTAAGGTTCATGCCCAGCAATAAGATTCTTGAAGTCAAGAAGGCTCAAGTCAGCGGATTGGCGGATGAATTAAAAGAGGCTTTGACCCTGGTCGTGGCAGATCACCGCGGTTTGACGGTTGAACAGGATACTGAGTTGCGTAAAGCAGTGCGTGAAGCTGGTGTGGAATATAAAGTCGTAAAGAACACCATGCTGAAGCTGGCTGCCAAGCAAGCCGGTATTGAAGGAATGGATGATTTTTTTGCCGGTCCCAGCGCGATTGCTTTCAGTAAGGACGATATCATCGCTCCGGCCAAAATCATGCAGCAGTATGCAGATAAGCTTGAAAAATTTGAGCTTAAGGGCGGCTATACTGATGGTAAGGTCAGCAGCCTGGCAGAAATCAAAGCACTTGCTTCAATTCCGCCGGTTGAGGTACTGTACGGTAAGCTGGTAGGCAGCTTGATTTCCCCGATTGCAGGACTGGCCATGCTGCTTGATCAGATTCGTCAGAAGACTGAAGAGGCAGGCGCGGAAACCGCGGCAGCTGTTGCAGTCGTCGGTGCCGGCTCTGAAGTAACAGAGGCTTGAGTAGTTTTTCAGTAACGATTTTTAAATCATGTGTAAAATAATAGGAGGATCTATCCATGGCTAGTGAGAAAGTTCAGAAGTTTATTGATGAAGTTAAAAGCCTCAGTGTACTGGAGCTCAACGAGCTCGTAAAGGCACTGGAAGAAGAGTTCGGCGTATCCGCCGCTGCAGTTGCAGTTGCGGCTCCCGGTGCCGCTGGCGCCGCTGCAGCTGAGGTTGAGGAGCAGACCGAGTTCACGGTTGAGCTCAAGGCTGCCGGTCCCCAGAAGATCGCGGTTATCAAGGTTGTGCGTGAGCTGACCGGTCTTGGTCTGAAAGACGCCAAGGCTCTGGTTGATGAAGCACCCAAGCCCGTGAAGGAAAATGTCGGCAAGGAAGAGGCTGAAGCCGCCGTTGCCAAGCTGAAAGAAGCCGGAGCAGAAGTCGAGCTCAAGTAAGCGTTTATCTGATTTATATAAAGAGACCGACAGCATTATACTGCCGGTCTCTTTTTCCTTTACTGGAACAGCTTTGGCTGGTAACGCCGCAATAATACTACTAGAGGAGCATTACAGATAATGGACGGCAGGTTACGTGATATGGATGGCGATAAAATACTGGAGGCTGCTTCCTGGGCGGGAAAAATTATGCTTGAGAACGGCGCTGAAACCTACAGGGTAGAGCAAACGATAGATTATATTGCCAGAGCCTATGGCATGGTGCGCTGCGATTGCTCGGCAACCCCAACCATGATCATTACCTCTTTATTAGATCCAGCAGGCAGTACATACAGTATCATCAGACGAATAAAGAGCCGCACCACCCATCTGGAGCGCGTGGAGCAGGTTAACCGGCTGTCCAGAACCCTGGTACAGGAACGGTGGTCACTGGACCGGACGTTGACTGAGCTGAAAAAAATCGAACAATCAGTTAATTATCGCCTGACTGTTCAGGTGCCGGCGGCGGCACTGGGTACCTCGGCTTTTGTGCTGATGTTTGGCGGCAGCTTTCAGGACGCGGCTGGCGGCCTTTTATGCGGAGCCCTGCTTTATGCTCTAACAGCCGGACTGCGGAAGCTGGGGTTTGGCGATTTGTTTATCTATTTAATCGGAGGGGCGTTTGCCGCTTTTACTGGCTGGCTCCTGCCGGTAATCGGCTGGGCCCGGCAGTCATCCATCCTCACCATATCCACTTTAATGCTGCTGGTACCGGGCATGATCTTTACAAACGCCCTGCGGGACGTGGCCGGCGGCGATCTGGTCTCCGGTACCAGTCGCTTACTGGAAGCTTCGTTCATAGCGGCGTCTTTAGCTTTAGGGGCTGCTTTTGTGCACGCTGTGCTGATTTTGTGATCAGCTCTGCCTGAACACAAGGTCAGGCAATTTTCCCGGCCTCTGGTCGATTTTGTTTGGAGAAAGGTAGCCTTATGTTTATTGGTATCCTGTCGGCAGCCGTGGTGACGGTGGCGTTTTCAGTTATTTTTCAGGTCAATAAAGGCCATATGCCTTTTGCCGCGCTGAACGGAGCGGTGGGCTATGCAATTTATCTGCTCCTGTTACCGGTAAATATTTATGCGGGAATCCTGGCTGGCAGCGCGGCCATTGCTTTAGGCGGCGAGTTGCTGGCTCGCTGGCGGAAAGCTCCGGCCACCTTATTCCTGGTCGCGCCGTTAATCTCCCTGGTGCCGGGAGGTGATATATATCAATCATTATTAATGCTGCTCACGAATAATTTGAGTCAGACGGCGCACTATTTATACTTGACGCTGATGAAGTCCGGTTCCATTGCACTGGGGATCATTTTTGTGTCCTCAGCTTTTGTTTTAGTCAGGAATCTTCATGCGCGCAGACGTCTGTCCGGGCAGCCAGCGAGCCCACCCATACCTAGCAGGGCCCCTCATATGAAAACCAAAAACAAATCGTGACCCGCCTCTTTGTGGCAGGCTTCCTCAGCCGCAGAACGCAGAACAGCAACCTGGATGCCGGTCAGACCGTTAACGAAAATGACAACCCTTGAAAATACTATATTGACAAGTATTAAGCCAGTTGATAAAATACTCAAGCACGTTGCACAAGCAAGTGCACTTCCTTAATAATGGCGGTATAGCTCAGTTGGCTAGAGCATTCGGTTCATACCCGAAGTGTCGTAGGTTCGAGTCCCACTACCGCTACCATACGTGGCCCGTTGGTCAAGCGGCTAAGACATCGCCCTTTCACGGCGAAAACAGGAGTTCGATTCTCCTACGGGTCACCACTATCGGGTGCTTAGCTCAGCTGGTTAGAGCGCATGCTTCACACGCATGAGGTCGTAGGTTCGAGTCCTATAGTACCCACCAGTCCGGATTTCTTAGCAATGAGAAATCTAATGCGGAATTAACTCAGTGGTAGAGTGTCACCTTGCCATGGTGAAAGTCGCGAGTTCGAATCTCGTATTCCGCTCCACGGTTGATATGATCCGTTCATCATATCAATGGCACCATAGCCAAGTGGTAAGGCAGGGGTCTGCAAAACCCCGATTCCCCAGTTCAAGTCTGGGTGGTGCCTCCAGCAAAACGACAGAATCACCTGATTCTGTCGTTTTTTAGTATCAGTCAGACTGCTGAGACCGCCCGTAATCGGGCTGACAGCAAAAAGGAGCAGGGTAGATGCAGCAAACCTATTATGATCAGTTTTTTCAAAGCTATAATCAACACCTGGCACAGGCGTTTGACCGCTTGACCGGGCAAGTGGAAGAGGAGCAGCTGAGTCAACCTGGTTTTTACGAGCAGCTGCGAAATACCGCTATGAACAGCCTTCGGGACTGGTATGATGAGCCGTTGCCGGAGCTGAATCAGCTGAGCCCGGCGGACTTTGTCAGTCAGGTCGAAACCCCGGCGGATTTGCTGGATTTTTTTAAGATAGCTGCGGTAGCCTGTGATGAAGAACTGCCGGATATCCTGAAGCAGCAGATGGGCAAGCAAGCACCGGACCTGAGCCCGCGCTTGCTGCAGCTGGCTTGTGACGTTCCGTACATGGCAGCTGAGACCGCCAGCGAGCCGGTTCAGACCGCGGCAGCTGCGATCCGGCTGCTGGGTGAATGGGGGCGGGTAAGCGCCTTAGAGCCGCTGCTGGACCGCTTTGTGAATCCGGCAGCACCCCATGAATATCTTGCCGATGCGCTGCATGAGTTTTGCCGTCAAAATGCTCAAGCGGTTCTGCCGTTGCTGCAGCGCCGGCTGCTTGAGGCCAGCTCGGGAAAAAGAGACTGGAAAACCGCGGATGAGTATTTACTGATTTTCCTGACAGATGCGGCCAAAATCAGCTCGACTGATGTTTTTGACACCCTGCGAAGCTGCTTTAAAAAAATGCCGCAAAAGGTGATCGCGGCTGTTTGTCTGGGTGATTATGGCGACGGACGGGGCGTTGCGTTGCTAAGGTCCTATATAGAGCGGCATCATCAGGATATAGACCGCCAGCTATACTATGAAGCACTCTCATCTATCAAACGACTGGGTGGTCAGACGAATGATCTGCCCGATCCCTTCCACGATTTTGACAGCAGGACTTCGCAGCCATCCTGATTCAGTAAAAACGGACATCTACTGTAGTAGTAGATCGGGATCATTACGGAGTCGCCACTACGGAGACAAACGTTCAGGGCTTTTTGCTGTTATCCGGCACGGTTATATGGTCAACGAGACTACTCCAGTGAAGTCATTACACTCAGATAGCAGGTAAACAGCTGTAATAACTTCGGGAAGCTTATGGGCTTGAATTTTGGCTGTAGATTGCAAAAGTAAGA
>JAAVLZ010000027.1 GCA_012034405.1 Oscillospiraceae bacterium HV4-5-C5C
CCTGCGCTGCCCCTCCGCCCTCTGCGCTGCCCCTCCGCCCCCTGCGCTGCCCCTCCGCCCTCTGCGCTGCCCCTCCGCCCCCTGCGCTGTCCCTCGCCCTCTGGCTGCCCCTCCGCCCTCTGCGCTGCTATCAGACAGAGGGCCCGAGATGCACCCAGTCACAGCTCAGCCTCTGTCGTGATCCCTCTTATCCCGTGATCTAACCGCTTATATGAAGTATATATATAAAGCTTTTTGTAAAATCTACGCTCAGGCATTTTTTATTTTGGCTTCGATATGATATATTAGTATCGCTTTCGCGGATCACATTCGCGGGGATTTAAGTCGTATATATCATGATATATACGACTTAAATCCCCGCGGGTAACCCACAAGAGTTCAATTATCTTATCAGGAGGTCTATATGAGTAAAAAAGTTTCTGGATCTAAAGTCGTCATTATTGGCGCTGGCCAGGTAGGTGCTACGATCGCTTACGCTATGTCTATTCAACAAGCCTGCCGTGACCTGGTTTTAGTTGACATCATGGCTGACAAAGCCGAAGGCGAAGCCATGGATATTGCACACGGCTTACCCTTCCTGGGTGAGATGGCAGTCCGCTCAGCCGGTTATGAAGAATGCGCAGATGCGGATGTGATTGTTTTCGCCGCCGGCGCTGCCCGCAAGCCTGGTGAGACCCGCATGGATCTGGCCGCCAAGAACTGCCGGATCGCCAAATCCGCTACTACTGAAATGATGAAGTACTACAACGGTGCCGTCATTTTGGTCGTGGCCAATCCGGTAGATGTCATCACTTATAAGATCTGCCAGTGGACCGGCCTGCCCACTAACAAAGTAGTTGGTTCCGGTACCGTTCTGGACAGCATCCGTTTCCGCTATCTGCTGTCAGAGAAGTTCAACATTGATGTTAAGAACGTTCATGGCTACATCATTGGCGAGCATGGTGATACGCAGTTCCCCGCCTGGAGCGCGACGAACATCGCCGGCTTCAGCATTGACGATTACTGTACCGCTTCCGGCATCAGCTTCTCGGCTGAAGAGCGCGACGAAATTGCGTTGAAGACCAAGAAAGCCGGCGCAGAAGTGATCAAGCGCAAAGGGGCCACCTTCTATGGTATTGGTATTTCCGTCAGCTCTTTGGTCATGTCTTTGCTGAAAGATTCTGATACGATTCGTACCGTTGGTATCGTTCTGGACGGCGAATACGGACTGAAGGATACAGTGGTTAATATTCCCTGCATCATTTCATCAGATGGAGTCACCAAAGTCCTTGAGCTTAAACTGACTGATGATGAAGCAGCAAAACTGCAGGCATCCGGTGAAGCGGTCAAATCCGTTATTGAGCACGTCAAAGATATCTAAATATTTCAGGAAACTGGATGCATGAATAAAGCCCCGTAGCGGTCATCAGCAGATGGCAGCTGCGGGGCTTTTCTTTTGTCTGGATCTCACCAGCTGATCAGGTTAATCACTAACTGGCCAGCTGGTCTTGCTAATCAGCTATCCGTCCGCTTGCGTGTCAGGGCTTAGGACCGGTCATCCTCCAGGCCAGGATGCTCGCTGTCATCCGCAGCCGCAGCTGGAGCAGGTTGCGCGGTATCCTGTTTGGTCAAGGGCTCGTCTTCAGTTTCTGCTGAGCTTTCTTCCGGGTCAGACTGATCTTGCGTTGACCCCGAATCCTCGTCCCCATCTTCATCCTCACGGTCAACCACCGCCGCATCCACAACCGTGCCGTTATGCGAACGCATGAGGGTCACGCCCTGAGTCGCCCGGCCCTGCAGCGGAATTTCCTCCGCTGCCAGCCGGATAATGACTCCGGCATCATTGATCAGTATCAAATCCTGTTCGTCTTTAACCAGAGACACCGCCACCAGAGGTCCGGTCCGCTCGCTGACTTTGTAAGTCAGTATACCGGTACCACCGCGGCTTTGCAGCCGGTAATCTTCCAGAGCGCTGCGTTTACCATAGCCGTTTCTAGCTACCACCAGGAAATCCTGTCCCGGCTGGGCTATAACCATACCTATAAGCTCATCATCAGGGCGCAGCCTTATTCCCCGTACTCCCTGCGTGTCTCGGCCCATAGCGCGGACATCATTTTCAGAGAACCTGATCGACTGTCCCTCGGCGGTGGCCAGGATCACATCCGCCGAGCCGTCCGTCATTGCGACATTGATCAGGCGGTCATCCTCCATCAAGCTGATAGCGATCAGACCGGCCCGGTTAATATTGGCAAATAGCGGCAGCGCAGTCTTTTTCACCTGGCCTTTAGCGGTAGCAAAAAACAGATAACCGTCCTCATTGAATTCATGAACCGGGATGACTGTCTGGATCTTCTCACCACTGTTCAGCTGCAGCAGATTGACAATTGCCATGCCCTTGGTTTGCCGCGATGACTCAGGAATCCGGTAGGCTTTCATCATGTAGACCCGGCCCCAGTTCGTGAAAAACAGCAGATAATCATGCGTGGATGTAATAATGATCCGCTCAACAAAATCTTCTTCCCTGGTCTGCATGCCGCTGATGCCCCGCCCGCCGCGGTGCTGCATTTGATAGGTTGCGACCGGCAGCCGCTTGACATAACCAAAGTGAGTCAAGGTAACCACAACGGTCTCCTCTTTTAAGAGCGACTCATCCGTAATCTCATCATCCGCAAAAGGATCCATCTCAGTCCGGCGTTCATCACCATTCCGGTCAGATACATCCTGCAGTTCCTTTTCTATCACCTGGAGCAAAACAGCGTCATCCGCCAGAATTGAGGTCAGATACTCAATGCGCGCGGTCAGATCCTGATACTCCTGGGTTAATTTCTCTCTTTCCAATCCGGTCAGACGGCCCAGCCGCATATCTACGATATGCTGTGACTGACGGTCAGAAAAGCCAAAGCGTTCGCTTAGCCTGGCTTTAGCCAGATCTTCCGTTCTGGAGCTGCGGATAATAGCGATCACTTCATCAATGTGGTCAATTGCCTTTAACAGGCCTTCCACTATATGGCGCCGGGCTTCAGTTTTTTCCAGATCAAAGCGGGTGCGCCGGGTCACCACATCCTTTTGGTGGTCCACATAATACAGCAAGGCCTGACGCAGATTAACCAGCTTTGGCTCCAGCCGGCCGTCAGCTGCAGGAACAAGCGCCAGTAAATTGGCGTTAAAAGCATCCTGCAGCTGGGTATTGCGAAAGAGCTGATTCATGACCACATTAGGGTTGGCACCGCTTTTGAGTTCAATCGTGATCCTCACCGGTTCTTTACGGTCCGACTCATCTCTGACCAGACTGATTCCGTCCAGTCGCTTTTCTTTGACCAGCTGATCGATTTTTTCAATCAGACGCGCTTTATTTACCTGATAAGGCAAATCATGCACCACAATCCGATGCCGGTTATGACCAAACTCTTCTATCTCCGTGTGAGAGCGGACCTCAAAGCGGCCCCGGCCGGTCATGTACATTTCCCTCAAGCCATTCTGGCCTAAGATAATACCGCCGGTAGGAAAATCAGGTCCTTCTATGATCTCCATCAATTCATTAATCCCAGCCTCAGGATGATGCATGAGATAAATGGTGGCAGCTACAGTCTGTTTTAAATTATGCGGAGGAATATTTGTGGCCATACCCACGGCAATACCAGTTGAGCCATTAACCAGCAAATTAGGGAAACGCGCCGGCAAGACTGACGGCTCCATCTCATGCTCGTCAAAGTTCGGCTGAAAATCCACCGTATTCTTATTAATGTCGCTCATCATATCCAGCGCAATGCGGGTCAGACGAGCCTCAGTATAACGATACGCAGCCGGCGGATCTCCATCACGGGAGCCAAAGTTACCGTGTCCGTCCACCAGCATATGACGCATAGAGAAGTCCTGGGCCAATCTGACCAGGGCGTCGTAGACAGCCGCATCGCCATGCGGATGAAAGCGGCCCAGTACGTCACCAACCGTTGTCGCACATTTACGGTAGGCTTTATCCGGGGTGAAGCCTTGAGTATACATCGAATACAGGATCCTGCGGTGTACCGGCTTTAAGCCATCTCTCACATCCGGCAAGGCGCGGTCAGTAATAACACTCATGGCATAATCAATAAAAGATTTTTTCATCTCATCTTCGAGATCAACCGGAATGATGTTGTTCACATTATCCCGGAAAATCTGGTCGACACTACTGTTATGACTCGGATTCGCAGCTTCTCTTTTGCTTCTTGCCACGATCTTGTTTCCTCCTCAGGCTGCCCGGACAGCTGGCCGCTACTTTGCGGCAGCAGATTTCCGCTATCGGGAGCAGACTCCCGGGGGCAGTTCTTCTAATACATTATTATAATATACAAATTATAGCATGAATTCCTATTTTTGTCTTTTCCTCACGTCCAGCCAGAAGAGCAGCACCTGGATATCGGCCGGTGAAATGCCGCTGATGCGGCTGGCTTGTCCGACTGATTGCGGCCGATATGCATTCAGTTTCTCCTGGGCTTCCAGACGCAGGCCTTTAACCAGCTTATAATCCGTTTCAGGCGACAAAAGCTTATCTTCCATCTGGTGAAACTTCGCGATGCGGTGTTCCTCAATCTTTATATAGCCAGCATATTTCAATTCAGTTTCAGCTTCATGAGTAATATCAGCGGGCAGTTCAGGCCGGTCCGGATCAAGGGGACTCAGATTTGCGTAGGTCAGCTCCGGCCGGGTCAGCAATTCAGCCAGCGATATACCTCCAGCTAAAGGTGAGGTACCCAGCTCCTGCAAATACGCGCGGTTGGAGAGATCAGGTTTTACTCTGGTCTGTTTCAGGCGAGTCAGCTCAGTCTTCAGAGCAGCCTGTTTACGTTCAAAAATCTGCCAGCGCTGATCGTCCACCAGTCCGATCTCCCGGCCTAAAGGAGTCAGCCGCTGATCTGCGTTCCCCTGCTGCAGCACCAAACGATACTCCGCGCGGGCGGTCATCATCCGGTAAGGTTCTGCCGTGCCCTTATTTACCAGATCATCAATCAGCACGCCTATGTAGGCCTGTGATCGGCGAAGGACGATTGGAGACTTGCCCTGCAGGGCCCTTGCCGCATTGATACCAGCCATCAAACCCTGGGCTGCCGCTTCTTCGTAACCGGAACTGCCGTTTAACTGTCCGGCGGCATACAAGCCATGCACCGTTTTTAATTCCAGGGATAGAGTCAGCTCCTGCGGCAGTAGGCAATCATATTCGATAGCATAGGCACTGCGCTGAATCCGGCTGTTCTCCAGACCCGGAATAGTTTTGAGCATGGCCAGTTGAATGTCCTGAGGTAAACTGGTCGACAGTCCCTGCAGGTACAATTCTTCCGTGTCCAGGCCCATGGGTTCAACAAACAGCTGGTGCCGGCTCTTATCACTGAAGCGTACCACTTTATCTTCAATGGACGGACAGTAACGCGGCCCTACGCCTTCTATAAGACCACTGTAAAGCGGAGAGCGATCCAGATTGTTCCTGATCAGGGTATGGGTCGCCTCGTTGGTCCAGGTCAGCCAGCAAGGTTTCTGCGGCAGTTCAGCCTCCCTGTCCGGATAAGCTTCATCAACAAAAGAAAAGCTGGCGACAGGCGCATCACCGTCCTGCCGCTCCATCACCTGGCGATTAATGGTCAGCCCATCCAGCCTGACCGGGGTACCGGTCTTAAATCGCTGCATTTTGATGCCCAAAGCCTGTAGTGCTAAAGACAGGCCGCGCGAAGGGAAAAGATTGTCCGGTCCGGAGGGAAAGGTTTCCTGACCAATGATAATTCTGGATTCCAAATAGGTACCCGTAGCCAGAATAACTTTTGAACAGCGGTATACCCCATGGAAGCGGGTTAAAACGCCGCAGACAGTCTGTTGATCATCTACCAGCAAGTCAACCGCCTCGTCCTGACGCAGGAATAAATTGGGTGTCTGCTCCAGTTTTTGTTTCATCAGAGCCTGGTAGCGACGGCGGTCAATCTGCGCGCGTGGGGCTATGACCGCGGGACCTTTGGATCGGTTTAGCAGGCGGAACTGAATACTGGCTCGATCAGCCATCTGCCCCATGACCCCGCCTAAGGCGTCAATCTCTCTGACCAGCTGTCCCTTTGCCGAACCGCCAATCGATGGGTTGCAGGGCATATTGCCCACACTATCCAGGTTCATAGCCAGGCAAACGACCCTTGCGCCTAAATGAGCCGCCGCCACAGCGGCCTCTATACCCGCGTGTCCGGCACCGACTACCACGACGTCGTACCGCCCGGCTTCATAATATGGCAGCTTGGAAATAGCTGTTTCGTTAATGTTCATGATTCCCTCTTTTTACCCCAGGATCTGCAGTCTGCCAGTAATTGCTGCTAAACAGACTGCCGTATTATTTGCCCACGCAAAACCGGCTGAAAATATCATTGAGCAGGCTGTCACTAACCTGATCTCCAGTTAGTGCTGCCAAAGCGTCCGCTGCCAGTCTTAACTGTTGCGCCAGAATATCCATAGGTAAAAGCTCAGCCTGTTTTAAGACCGTATTGATGTACCCGCGGGCTTCCCGGACAGACTGGACCTGCCGCTCACGGGTAAGCAAAGCTGCTTGCTGCAAGTCGGCACCCGGCGCGCCCCGCGCCAGCAGCTGCTGACACAGGTCACTCAAAATGAGGCGAAGCTGACGGATGCCTTCACCGGTCCTGACAGATAGTTGCACCGTGCCGGCCAGCCGCACACCCTGTTTCCGGAGCTGATCCTGCAGCTGAACCACTGCCGGCTGCCATTCCTGATTAAGCAATCCGGCCGCCCGCTGGTCCGTTTTGGTCAGCAGCAACACGACAGGCTTATCAGGGCCTATTAGTGCCGCTTCTTCTGCGTTCGGCAAATCAACCGGATCTCTCCCCGGTCCGGCGGCGGGGATTTCCTCCAGCAGCCACAGCACGATGTCGGCTTGTTTTAAGCTATCCCGGGCTCTTTCAATACCGATTTTTTCAACTGGATCCTGACTCACTCTGATACCTGCGGTATCAAATAAACGGAGAGCAAAGCCATCAAGGCTGAAGGCTGCTTCCATAACATCTCTGGTGGTCCCGGGAATCTCTGTTACAATTGCTTTTTCACTGGAAGTCAGGTAATTGAGCAAGGATGATTTACCGGCGTTTGGCCGTCCCGCCAGCACAACTTTGACGCCTTCCTTAATCAGCCGTCCCTGGCGGTAGCTATCCTCAAGCTCGCCCAGGCTCTGATCTATCTGAGACAGCGTCTGCAACAGTCCCGCTTTATGGTAGCGAAAGTCATCATACTCTGGATACTCTATATCAATCTCCAAATCTCCCATCAGTTGCAGGAGCTGTTTCCGGAGCCGCTGCAGGCGGGCGGATAATTGACCATTAAGATTAGACAAAGCCAGATCAGCCTGCTGTCTGCTATCTGCCTCAATCAGATCCATGACTGATTCTGCCTGAGTCAGGTCCATGCGGCCATTCAAAAAGGCCCGCTTGGTAAATTCTCCAGGTCCCGCTGCTTCGGCTCCGGCCTGCAGCACCGCCTCCAGGACTTCCTGCCGGGCCAGCCATCCGCCATGCAGGGAAAACTCAAAGACATCTTCACCGGTATAGGAATGCGGGGCTATGAAACGCAGCGCGATAGCCTGATCGATCACGCTTTGAGAATCGGCGCCCGGATAATGCAAATATCCCAGGCAGGCCTCATAGCCGCGCAGCTGACTCAGCGGTTTTGTCACAATGCGACCGACAGAAAACCGGTCGCTCTGAGCCGCCGGCTCCGCGGAGCCGGCGGTCTTATCCGCAGCCATTTGAACCTGACGTCCGGGCAGCGGTCCGCGGGTAAAAACCGCTTCTGCAATGGATAAGGCTTCTGGACCAGACAAACGCAAAACGGCCAGTCCTGACTGACCGGCCGGTGTTGCAAATGCAGCAATCGTAGAATAGGACATGTTTGTTTGCCTCACCCGCAATCAATCCTTATCTGTTGGGATGATGACAACACAGCGGTTAGGTTCTTCACCTTCACTCTCTGTACTGACTCCGGGATAATCCTGTAAGGCTGTATGAATAATCCGCCGCTCTGCTGAAGTCATTGGTTCCATAACAAAATCCTTCCTGACTTTAACCACCTTGGCGGCGCAGCGACGGGCTAAGTCAGTCAGCGAATCTTCTCTCCGGCGGCGATAGCCGGCCGCATCCAGCGTGATATAAAGATGTTTCTCACTTTTACGGTTTAAAGTCAGGCCCAGCAGATACTGAAGGGCATTCAGGGTATCGCCTCGCCGGCCGATAACAGCCCCTATATCTCCACCCTCTATATCTACATTAATATGATCATCGTCCCGGGTAAAGGTAACCTGAGCGTCAATGTCCATAAACTGCAGGATTTCCCTAACAAAGGCCACCGCTTCTTCCGCATACTCATCAGTCTGATCATCTAAATAGTCACTGGCGTCACCATAATAAACCGGTTCAGTTGTCTTGGCAGCGACCGGTTCCTGGCTTTCAGCTTCAACCAGGGTTTCCAGCCCGTCAGTAAATTCCGTGTCCGTCAGCATTCCCGGATCTTCAGCCTCCATAGCTGCAAGACCAGGTTGGGAAAAATCATACTGCTCGCTATCCGGAACAGTCGCGCCGGGAGCCAGATCTTCCGCATTCTCCAGAATCAGTCTAACCCGCGCCGGCCTCCGGTTAAATTTCAAAATGCCTGACTCGCCTTCATCCAAGACTTCAATTGTGACCTGGTCCAGACTGCAGCCCAGTTCTTCCAGGCCGTTGTTCACTGCTTCATCAACGGTTTTTCCTGTGGTTTCAACTGATTTGGCCATCTTAATCCGCTCCTTTTTGGCGCTTCCATTTATCGCTTATTTTTAGCCTTATTGCCTGTCTTATTCTTAGGCTCCGACAAAGCCTGCTCAGCTTCCAATTGTTTTGCCAGTTCCGCCGGTTTCATCCTGGCGCGCTCTTCCTGAGCTTTTATGGCATCGTATACTGGTTTTGTATATATATAATACAGCAATAAACTTTGTACGATCATCATCAGGTTGCCGACAATCCAGTATAAGCCCATAGCGCCGGGGGCAAAAAACACCGTCATCAGGGTCATAACCGGCATCATATACTTCATGCTCTTGTTCATGGTTTCCATCTGAGCATTTTCTTTGCTGTTATCACGCGCCGGGTTAATCTTGGCCAGCTCCCTGTCCCGTTTGGCCTGGAGCATAGTCGGATTCGTCCGTTCGGTAACGGTGTTAATGAAAAAGGAGGATACAACCGCTACCAGTGGGATGATTAAGGTTGGCAGGTAAGTCTGCCATTGGTCACCAAATAATTTTGCCGGGGATAAGGTGGGAACCAAGCCCAGATTAATGCCCAGGAAATCCAGATTCAGCAGCTGGCTGGCTTGAATGAGACCGTCTTTGACCATTGAGGTCAGCGCCGCACCATTTTCACGCAGGACGTTTATGATGGTAATGTCCACATTCCGGGCATTATTGAGCGCGGAGCTGTCCATCAGACCCATATCTACCAAACGCTGAGCCATGGTGTTGATATTGTCCAGAGACACACCCATGACGTAGTGCAGCGGCTGGGATATAATTCTCCAAATGGGCCAGATCAGGATCAGGGCCAGAATCTGCGGCAGACAGCCGCTGAACATTGATATTTTGTGTTCCTTGAACAGCTCCTGCTGAGCCATGGCAAAGCCCTGCTGATCATCCTTGTACCGACGCTTGAGCTCATTCACTTCATCCGTCAGCTGTCCTTGTTTCAAACTTGTTTTATGCTGTTTGACATACAACGGGATCATGATGGCGCGAAGAAATATAGTAAAGACAATAATTGTAACGCCATAATTGGCGAAAACATAATACAGCCCCCGCATTATCCATCCAAAAAATGAATACAGAGGATCAAGTATTCCTAAAGCAACGGGGAGCATTGTCATGATCATAGCTTCTCCTTGTGATCAGTTAGCGGCGGATCCACCGGGTCATATCCGCCTTTTGAAAACGGATTGCAGCGTAGGATACGCCACAAAGCTTTGGCCCCGCCCTTAATTGCGCCGTATTTCTGGATTGCCTCAACCGCGTACTCCGAGCAGGTCGGAATAAATCTGCAGCTTGGCCCCAGTAAAGGAGAAATGCTGCGTTGATAAAAGCGGATCATACGGATCATGAGTTTTTTCATAGGTAACTCAGGCATCTGCTGCTGATACGTGGCATGCATCAGAATGACTCAGGTCAGCGGCTGGCTCAGTCAATCCGGCCTGTTGTAGTAACAAGCCTAAATCTTGATTCAGTTTATGGTACTCCGGCAACGGCTGCCTGTATTTTGCGGTCAAAATCAGGTCAAAGCCATCTGTCATAGCTGGAATATAGCTCCTGCAAGCCTCACGGAGCAGACGTTTCATCCGGTTGCGGGATACTGCGGTACGGTATTTATGACTGCAGGTAAAGCCAAAACGATTCTGTGAACTGCGTGGATGAAAAAAGACATGCAAAATAATATATCGACCCTTATAAACTTTTCCGCGTCGATATACTAAAGCAAAATCCCGTTTCAGTTTGATTGATTTCATTCAGTCCACTCACAGCTTAGCTTTGCTCCTTACGCTGACCGCTACCCGGCCTGCGGCTCAGCAGACATCAGCCAAAGGCCGCTGGTAGCAATACCGCCAACGCGTAGCCGCAGGCTTATGCCGCCAGGCTCTTACGACCCTTGAGACGTCTCCTTTTCAGGACAGTTCGGCCGTTTGAAGTTTGCATGCGTTTACGAAAGCCATGCACACGCTTGCTGTGACGAGTTTTAGGTTGAAATGTCATTTTGGACATAGTATTTATCCTCCACAAAAATATCCATAGTGCCTGAAATTATACTCGCTATCCTGGCATACTGTCAACTAAACCAGTTGCTGCCGCAGGTCAGGTTTCACTGACCGGTCAGGGCCTTTGCCGCCTGCTGTAATGATCAAATAAAGAATTTCGCCGGCGCAGCACTTAATATAAAGTCCGGCACCGTGTGTAACCTTTCCAAAGCCACCACTTTTGTTCTCGGATTGACTCCGGCAGGGTGACCGAAGCCGGACCCTCGTTTTCCGGAAGCGCCGCCGGGAAGCCACACAAGCAGCTGCCTGAACCGGTCAGACCTGTCTGACAGCCTGGATAGGTGCTCTTTAACAGCGTTTGAGCCTCCTTCAGCCAAGGCCAGTCCCGGTCCAGCAGAGCAGCAAAGTCATTACCCTTACGCTCCTGCCAGTCCGACAGCACTGTTGCCGCATGACGTTGCCCCCGCTTCTGCCAGTCACCTTTTGCCTGCAAGGCGTCAAACCGGGCAAAAGCGACCGCAGTTTCACTGTCTGTCTCTGGTTTTAGCAAAATGCAGGGTCTGGGTTCCGGCAAGGGGAGTACGGTCATAATATCCCCTATCCCCTCACAATGCCTGAGTCCGCCAACCAGGCAAAAGGGAACATCCGCTCCCAGATCGCGGGCCAGATCCAATACCGCACGCCGCTCCGGCCGCAGGGCATCGGTCTCCAGTTTAAGCAGCAGCCGCAGCACAGCCGCAGCATCAGCGCTGCCACCGCCTAAACCTGCCCGCGGCGGGATACGCTTAATCATATGGAGTCGGACGAGCGGTAAAGCCCCTGGCATCATTTTCTGCTGCTGCTCAAGTTCCCGGCGGAGGACGGATGGCCACCCAAAACGGCTCAGATACTGGTCAAAAGCTTTATATACAAGGTTTTTTCGGCAAGCTTCTGGTGGGTAACTAAGAGACTGCGAAGCCAACAGGCAGTCGGTCTCGCCCTGAGAAGTTTCTTTTTCAGGTTTAAAGTCGAAGGACCAATCCAACTCTGTCCAGGGCAAATAATCCAGATGATCCTGTTGATATAAAATACGCAGCCCTACTGGTTTTACATCCGACTTATGGTCAGATGCAAAACCAGGCTGCAGCGGCGCCGCCAGGGGCACCAAATCAGACGCCTGATCCGGACTGACAGCGCTGATATCAAGCCAGATGGTATCATGCAGGGTAACTGTCTGCATAACGGTATCTAGATTGTGATACCCGTCAGCTCGGGTCCCGATCAAATAAAGATAATGATTAACTTTGCCATAGGCCCTCTCACAAGCTAACAACTCAAACAGTCCGTTTCCTTTCTGCTTAACCGGTCTGTACTCAGCGCCAGATCAGCCAATTAAACATAAAAAAAAGCCGTCCTTGAATGATGAGCAGCTGCTCCATCCAAGGCGGCCTTCAGCTTATCTGATTTATTGAGCCAAGGCGTTAGCATCAATAGCTACTTCAACAGCGGATGTCAGAATATCCACATAACTGTATGAAATGAGCTCTTCATAACGGTTATTACCCTTTTTGCATAAAACTGTAAATACATTGGGGTAACAGTTATCCAGTACGCCTTCACGGACGATGATACGCTTGCGCCCGCCGCTGGATTTTAGCTTAATCCGTTTGCCGACAAACGCCTGCATATCCTTGCGGCACTGTTCTACATCACTTTTTGCTATCATGCCACAGCCTCCGTTTCGCAATCTAACTTTAATGATTATATCACGAAATTGTACCTTGGTCAAACTAAGGATGATTGACAAAAGCAGACTGTAGTGATAACAGCGGCATTCACTTCAAAAAAGAGCTGCCTTCAAAGCCTTCTCCTAAGACCTCCCGGGTATCCATGACAAACATGAACGCGTCGCTATCCTCTTCCCTGGTTATGGCTTGCAGGGCAGGAATCTCCTTTTGGGCTAAAACACAGAGCAAGACATTTTGCTCCGATCGGGTATACATACCCTTACCTTTAAGCATGGTCGCGCCTCTGTCCAGTTCTTTAAGTACGCGGTCGGCTATCCGTTCATTTTGGGAAGAGATGATGAAAACGGTCCGTTTATAATCGAAACCTTCAAGAATTAAATCCACCGCTTTACTGGTCACCAGCATCGCCAGGAATGAATACAGCATCAGTTGTATACTGCTGTCCGGAGCATCTCGGTAAAAGAAGCCGGAAGCGGTAATGATCAAAACATCCATGATGCCAATCCACTGGCCTAAGCTGAGCTGGTAGCGTCGGCGCAACAACACGGCAATTATATCCGTTCCCCCGGTGGTAAAGCCGCCCCGGAGCATCAGTCCCAGTCCAAAGCCATATAAGGCGCCGCCTACAAAGGCACTTAAGAACAAATCAGGTACCGCGCCGGCCTGGGGCGCTAAATAACGTTCATAGAAAACCGACATTGGCTGTTCTGTCAGGTCAATAACAACGGAATATAAAACAGTACCGATTAGGCTGTCTAATACAAAACGACGGCTGACAAAAAAACGTCCTGCCAGGAAAATTGGTAAGTTCAGTAAGATGACCCATAGTCCATAAGGAAGAGGCAACTGGCGGCTGGTCAACGTATAAGCAATAGCCGCGACGCCGCTGATACCACCCATCGTGAGCCGGGGCGGCAGGAAAAACAGATTTACCGCGGCTGCAGCAATAAAAGCTCCGATGAGCGCAAAAACAGAGCGCTGAATGAGCGGATACTTTTTCACAAATTCTCCTTTACGCCTACGCGAGCCGGCGACGGTATTCCATTGGCGTCATGCCCATTTGTTTACGGAAAGCCGCGTTAAATCGCTGGGGGCTGGAAAATCCGACCCTGGAAGCGATGCTGCTGACTTTCAGGTCACGATGACTCAATAGCTCACAGGATTTTTCCACCCTGACTTTTATGAGGAAAGCCATGGGACTCATTCCTGTTTCATCCCTGAACGCGCGGGCAAAATAGCCCTGACTCAGAAAAACATAGTTAGCGGCATCAGCTACTGATATGTCTTTATTATAGTTAGCCATGATATAGTCCCGGGCAATCAGGACGAGTTCTCTGGCTTTGCCTTCTTTAATCCTGAGACTGCGTTCCCACGAATCTTTCATAGACCGGGTTACTTCAATCACCAGTTCGATTGCCAGGCATCTTTGCATCAGGGAGCCCGCAAAATTGTCTTCATTGCGCTCACCCAATATACGCTCAACCAAAGAAGCAACGGATTGACCGTAGCGACCCTGTACCATCATGGCGTCGCCGCTGAATTCCTCTTTATCTGTTTTTTCCGCGTCGCCGTTGACAAAACTGAAGAACTGTTCAATGGACGCATTGCTGATTTTAGGAGCTGAACTGCCATCCGTGTTTTTAGCCGCAAAGCCAAAATAAACAACGATAATCTCAGCTGGGCCGTCTACAACTGAATACGTATGGGCCCGGTGGGGTTTAATCACAATGGCGTGACCTTCAGGAATGACGTAAGTTTTACCTTTTATATTGTACTGAATCTTGCCTTTTCGCATGTAAGTAAGTTCATGAGCCTCATGAACACTGGGCTTGGATACATGCTCACCTACCGGCAAGGCGCGCAAAACACCTTCTACAACAACCGGTATCGTGCCCGTAGTATCTATAAAACCCTGATCTATGATGGGCAGCAGCTCTTCCAGTCTAGTATCCATGAACTCACCTTCAAACTTAATCTTTGTCTTATATTATGAATAAAAATCATTTAATTCGCAAGCATTCATTCTTTTGAATCATAACCAACCATATTACGCTGAGATGTCGGGAGAGGAAGCATCCGTGTTTTGACCCCAATAGGCACCCGGGTCTGATGCCTGGCTGCCAAACCCGGGGCTGCGCTTTCAGCTGGCAGAAAAAACTGCTAAGCCAGCGCTCTGGTCCGATGTGCTATATACCCGCCTGCAAAACATCAAAGCCCTGAAGCAAACTAGCCAGATTCTCAACTTCAGGCCCGCTCAGCCCGACACCACGACTCATCTTACTGTGGTCAGGGCTCCAGTCACGGATATCCAGCCGGGCCGCTTTATTATTCCAGGAGACAATATTAACTTCACGCCGCCACCCGCTGGCTGATGTAGATAAACAACCGATATAGTCTTTGATCTCAAAGCTGATCGGATCCCTGTCCCTGGATTTGCCGTCTCTGCCGCTGTCACCTTTACGTTCCATCTCAAACCTCCTAGGCCGCAAATAATTGAATCCAGATTACATCTGATTCCTTTTCATATTAGTGTCCTGACAGTCCGCTACGTAAAGGTCTTTAAGACAGAAACCGACAAAATCTTTACAGCAACCTATACCGGGTCAGACCTTATGTACATGAACCGTACCGAATAAGCTTCATCTTATGGTGATAAAAAGAAAACGGCTCTCAGCCATAACGCTGAAAACCGCTTTGTAATAGAATCTGCTTTTTAGGTTTAAGCTGACTTGAGTTCCAATTGAGGTTGATCCTGCCGGTCTATGACTGACTTGGTAATGACACAGCGCTTTACATCATTACGCGAAGGAATATCAAACATGACATCCTGCATCACTTCCTCCAGGATGGAACGCAAACCACGGGCGCCTGTTTTGCGTTCCAGAGCCAGTCGGGCAATTTCCTCAACCGCATCATCCGTGAAGTTCAGTTCTACACCGTCTAACTCCAACAGGCGATGATACTGCTTAAGCAAAGCATTCCGAGGCTCCTTAAGGATTCTCACCAGCGCAGTTTCGTCCAGGGCATCCAGAGATACTACAACTGGTAATCTGCCAATAAACTCCGGAATCAGTCCAAATTTCAGCAAATCCTGCGGCATTAACTGATGCAGGATTTTGCTATCCTTATGCTGGTTGACCCGCTCAATTTTAGCGCCAAAGCCAATGGAATTCTTACCCAGCCGGTCGGATATAATCCGCTCTATGCCGTCAAAGGCACCGCCACAAATAAACAGGATATTGGTGGTGTCAATCTGGATAAACTCCTGATGCGGGTGTTTCCGGCCTCCCTGAGGCGGAACATTAGCTACAGTACTTTCCAGGATTTTAAGCAGGGCCTGCTGCACCCCTTCTCCACTGACGTCACGCGTTATAGATGGATTTTCTGACCTTCGGGTAATCTTGTCAATTTCATCAATGTAAATGATGCCGCGCTGAGCCCGATCAATATCATAATCAGCGTTCTGCAGCAGCTTTAATAATATATTCTCTACATCTTCGCCCACATACCCCGCCTCTGTTAAGGCTGTGGCATCAGCAATGGCAAAAGGTACGTCCAGAATCCTTGCCAGCGTTTGTGCCAGTAAGGTCTTTCCGGATCCAGTCGGGCCCAGGAGTAAAATATTGCTCTTAGCTAATTCTACCTGGCTATCTTCATCCACAATGGTTTTGAATTCACCTGATTTTGCGGCTTTAGAAGGCTTACTGGCCGGTTTTAACTCCTGCCGGCCTTTTTTCTTTTCTGCCGACAGATCCTCAGGTTGGTTATATATGCGCTTATAATGATTATATACGGCAACCGACAGGGCTTTTTTAGCTTCATCCTGCCCGATGACATAAGCATCCAGCGCGTCTTTCAATTCTCTTGGAGATGGCAGGTGCTGAGGTCTGGCTAAACCTTTCGGTTTTTCCTTCTCATCCTCATTCATCAGGATGTCCTGGCACAGTTTTACACATTCATTACAAATGAACACACCCGGCCCCGCGATCATCCGCTCCACCTGGGACTCATCTTTGCCGCAGAAAGAGCAGACCAGCGGTGTAAACATATCCTGATTACCACCCTTGGAGTTATTGGACATTACTTATTTCCTCTCCATAATATGGTCAACCAAACCGTAATCCAGAGCTTCCTGAGCGGTCATCCAATTGTCCCGCTCCGTATCCAGACGGATTTTATCCAGCGGCTGACCGGTCCGATCAGCTAATATCTGATTCAGACGTTCACGCATTTTCAAAATGTGTTCCGCCGCGATACTGATGTCTGTTGCCTGCCCCTGCGCGCCGCCGGAAGGCTGATGGATCATCACTTCAGCATTTGGCAAAACAAATCGTTTTCCCTTTGTCCCGGCAGCCAACAGGAAAGCACCCATACTGGCGGCCATGCCCATGCAAATCGTTGAAACATCCGGTTTGATGTACTGCATGGTATCATAAATCATCATACCTGAATTCACTTCTCCACCGGGGCTGTTAATATAAAATTGTATATCCTTTTCTGGATCTTCAGCCTCCAGGAACAGCATTTGCGCCGTCACCAGACTGGCTGTTGTGCTGTTAACATCTTCACTCAAGATTATAATACGTTCTTTCAGCAGACGCGAATAAATGTCATACGACCGCTCACCACGTGAGGTTTGTTCAATTACCATTGGTACCAGGCTCATAGTTAGATACCCCTTTCATTTGACTATGAAGTGATTATATGTCAAATAAAGTCAAAGTTCTGTATCATTTGCTTGTTTTTTTGCCGCTTCTTCAGCAGCGGTCCTATCAGGACTCAGATTTCTATAAGTTGAGACGCCGCTACTAACTAGCTGACGTCTCAAACCAAACTTATCAGGCTCAGGCAGCTTGGCTGCTGTATCCCGTGCAGTGATCAAGTTCAAGTACCGGTAGCTCAGGCTTCAGGCTTGGACTCAGCTTCTTCAGCGCTGTTCTCAGCGTCTTCATCCGCCTGGCCTGCCTCAGCTTCTGTCGGTGCTTCTTCCTGTACCGGTTCAGGTACGGCCACCGCCTCAGCGGTGATCAGCTCAACCGCTTTTTGAATTCGCGCGTTTTCTCTGAAGTACTCCATATCATCATCATGGAGTTCTGACTTAAGAGCTTCAGGTTTCATACCGTAGCGGGCAGCCAGATCCGTTATCTGCTTTTCAACATCAGCCTCATCCGCGGTCAGCTCTTCCTTGTCAGCTACAGCTTCAAGGGTCAGTGAATTGCGGACCCTTTCAGCAGCACGTTCTTTAAACTGTTCTCTGAAAGCAGCCATATCCTGGCCTACATACTGAAGATATTGTTCCAGAGACAGGCCCTGCATGCGCAGCTGCTGGTCCTGTTGACCAACCAGGTTATCCAGTTCATTCTCAATCATGACCTCAGGAATATCAATCTGTGTATTAGCAGCTACGGCTTTTACAACATTATCCTGAAACACATTCTGAGCACGGGTATCCGCAGTTTTCTGGAGATTTTCCCGCACGCTGTTGCGGTACTCTTCCATGGTGTCAAATTCACTGACATCTTTAGCAAATTCATCATCCATAACCGGAAGTTCTTTGACTTTAATGCTGTTAATCAGAACGTGGAAACGGACGGCCTGCCCTTTAAGGTCTTCTGAATGATAATCCTCCGGGAAAGTCAGCTCGATATCAAACTCGTCTCCACTGTTTTTACCAATCAGTTGTTCCTCAAAGCCGGGAATAAAGGTATGTGACCCGATAACTAAGTCATAGTCTTCACCCTTACCACCCTCAAAGGTCTCTTCACCTTTAAAGCCTTCATAATTAATATTGACCGTATCGCCGTCCATAACCGCGCGGTCTTCCACCGGCACCATACGGGAATTACGTTCCTGGGTTTGCTTCAAAGCATCATCAACCTGCTGGTCTGCCACCACCGCTTCAGGCTTAACTGCTTCTACGCCTTTATACTGACCCAGTTGGACCTCCGGTTTCACCGTGACTTCAACTGAAAGCTTCAGTCCCTTGTCCATACCAATTTCTTTAATTTCCATCTGCGGACGGGCCACCGGCTGCAGGTCATGTTCCTTTACAGCTTCAGCATAAGCGGGATTGACAACATGGTCGATGGCATCATCATATAGGACGCCCTCTCCATAGTAGCGAATCACCATGCTCATTGGTGCCTTGCCCTTGCGGAAGCCAGGAATAGAAAAGCGCTTAGCGTTTTTATGGTAAGCGAACTCCAAGCCATGTTGAAACGTAGCCTGATCTATATCCAAATCTATCCGAACGACGTTGTGCTCTAATTTTTCGATTGCTGAAGCCATCCAAATCCTCCTCAGGGGCATACTTCCCCGTTTCTAAAATGCCAATAAAGCTTATCACAGTTGTTATTCATTAGTAAAGGATAAATCAAAGTAAAATAGGCCAAAGTACAGAAAATTCATCAATTGATAGTAAATGAATAGGATGGTCCATAAAGTGGCTAATTTAAGGGTACTGTTCACCTGGTCCCGGCTGGAATGAGTTCAGCACCATACACTTAAGTATCAAAATCCGAAGCAAAACAGTTAACAATTTCTTGCCTCGACCCAATTGCCCTGTGCCTTACCGCTTGAGATAATCTGTGCAGAAAGACTCAATTCCGAGGGAGGAGTCAGTGTATGACAATTAGCATGACCGGTGTATGAAAGCTATCTTCTGTTCTGTCCGGCAAGGATGGATTGTTCCGGAACACCTACAAACCCAAAAAGCTTTTGCTCTGTCAGCTTGCAAATTCACAGCGATTATGAAGACTTACGGATTGCAGTTTTTACAAGGAACATACCCTTCCGCAATAATATGGTCACGAGTATCAGTGACGATCTTCTTATTGCTCTCCGACATGCGATCAACGGATGGGCAGTCAGGATAATGGAATTTCTGGGAATTCGTGTTCAGCACATAGGTTTGCTCCGGTGCTTCATCTTCAACAATAGCTTCTGCCGTTGCTTCTGTCTCCGGTGCTTCTGTTGGTTCCGGCGTCGGTGTAGCGGCCTGGTCAGATCCGGGTGTAAAGTCATTACATGGATCCTGGTCCCAGCTGATGGTGCTGCCGTCACTGATTGAGACGATGGTTCCCTGTATATCGGTTCTGAAGAGCTGCGCGCCGGCAGTCTGGATCCGGCTGAGTGCGTCTTCGGTCGGATGGCCATAGCTATTGTCCTTGCCGCAGCTGATCACCACCCAGTCAGGGGTAACTGCGTCCAGGAAGGAAGCTGAAGTGCTGGTTCTTGATCCATGGTGAGCGGCGTAAAGCACATCCGCGTCCAGTTTGAGACCACTGCTGATCAGATCAGCTTCAGCATCAGAAGACTGATCGCCCATCAGGATATAACTGGTATCCCCATAATCAACCCTCAGGCCAATCGAGTTGTCGTTATCCTCTTTATGGTTATAGTTATCTGGTGCCAGGAACGTAACCACAGCAGCACCCAGGTCAAGCTCTTGTCCCTGGTAAGGCACTACCTCAGCAATATCATGAGAGGAGATGTATGTTTTAAATGAGTTATAAACCCGAGTGTCAGTTGCATAGCCACCATCAAAGACGGTACCGGTAAGAGGAAATACATTCAGTACGCCAACCAGACCACCCAGATGGTCCTCATCATAGTGACTGGAGACTATATACTCCAGATCAATCAGGTTTTGATTATGCAGGTATGACACCGTATAGGATGATGCTGAGCCGCCTCCCCCATCAAAAAGCAAGGTATCATCAGCGGTCGATAGAAATACGGAAGCACCCTGGCCCACATCCAGAAAGTGAACATTGAGCGCTGTGCTATAGGACTGGGCTTTAGTCAGAGCAGATTCAAGGGTGGTGTTCTCAACGGCCTCCGTCAGGGCTGTTGCCTCTGTCGTGGTCACGGCTGCTGTGGTTGGAGGCAGTGTAATCGTCGGAGATGCCTTAATAGCTTGGATAGTTGGTGTCAGCGTCGTCTGTTCTTGCGTTGCCGCAACAGCAGTGCTGGACTCAGCCGCTGTATCTGAGGCAGCAGCAAGCCGGATAGAAGCGTTGGTGGTTAAGCTTGAGTCCAGCTCGCTTTTCTTTCCACTGATCGCTTCACTGTAAGCAGTGATGCAGATTATGATCGCGAAGGCTATCATAATTTTCCCTAAACAGGATGGCCGCCGTTTACCTTTTGAATTAACTTTGGTCAGCTTTGCCATATTCACACCTCCAATATAAGCATTTAACAATTTGTACATAATAACACAATTATCTATGGATCAAATAACGAGTTTTAGGAATGCGGACAGTACATAATTCCAGCAGGATGGAAATGTGTTCTCTGAGGAGTAGTCGGATAGAGCACTAGCGTTGTATGGAGAATGTGGGTCCGTCACCAAAGCAATTCCGCGGCTGGGGGTACGCAGCCAGACATCAAACGCTATACAATTGGATCGGGTAGCAGCGGAACTTTTGTGACCTTG
>JAAVLZ010000028.1 GCA_012034405.1 Oscillospiraceae bacterium HV4-5-C5C
ATCTACCGATATCATCAGGATATCCTGAACGCCCCGGTTTTTCAGCCCATTCAGTACGCCGGGCCAGTATTTTGAGCTTTCCGTTGCGCCGACCCATATCGCCTTGATGAGTTGCCTCATCAAGCTCTTTTCCCGTCTCGCCATTTAATAAACCTCCGTTGTATTTATGTTATCTGACATCGGAGGGTTACATAATTATTTCCGCAGTCCCGAATTACAGAACCAGGTTAATCAGGCTGCTATCCTGATCAAAGCCTGTCATCTGCCGGTATTGATCGAATAAGTCTTTTGCAAAATGATGATTACCTATTATTGCTATCGCCTTTTGGTTTTTGTATTTATCATAACAGCCATAGGTATTCTGATTAAGATCAAACTGGGAAAAATAGCTGGGATCAACCGTTATGGCGATGGCTTGACCTGCTAAGCCCACATCGCCAAAATAATTGTGTCGGATATGGCAGTAAATTTCATTTGCTGCTATTGGCTTTTCTAGCAACCAGATCATAATAAAGGAACAAGGGAAACACCCCTGTTCTGTCTTCCTCATAAACTTCTGTCCTTGCATAGTAAATGCGCCGCCAGCTTCTAAACATGTGTTGTTTTCAAAATATACATCTCGTGATGATGGACCTCTCCATTCATATGCTGCCAAACCACAGCGGATGAACAAGTTATTGCGAAAATACAATCGCTCAGCCATTAAGCTGCTTTGTAATCCGCCCTGATGGGTAACACCACTGTCGTAAATGTCAGTAAAAGTACAATGCTCTACCACACAGTCGCTTGCGCCATCCCAAAACTCAACAGCATTTCCCAGGCGAATTCTAGCTGATAAATCAAAGACTGCTCCACCAATAAAACGAAAATCACAGTTCCTGAGCGTTATATTGCTAGCTTTAGTGGCTGAAAAACCGTGCACACCAGATTTCTCTACACACAAATCCTCAATGATGCAATGCGATTGAGCATTGATGGCATTTCTTTTTCCCCAGACCACAATTTCAATACGTTGATTTTGCATTCCTGGGTTCTCTGATGAAACTAAATAGAGCTGGCCTTTGCCAAAATCAGGCCAGCGTTCCGGCTGACCACGCATACTATTTCCTAAATTATCATAGTACCACTCGTCTGACTCAACTAATTCACTTTGATCCCATCGTAAATTCCCAGTTCTGGAGAGGAGACCCTTTATGTGATCGTTAAAAACAATATTACATACCTCACTAGTCAAAATTTCTTTATATCGCCATATGCTTAGGGATCTGCTAAGCTGTTTTTCTTTTTCCCAAGCCTCTGGACTTGAAGCATCTATCGAAGGATTTATGACAGGCTTAAAACCCTGACCGTATGAGGAATAAGTTACCGGGGATTCAGGTGTTCCTCCAATTAAAAATAGCTCCTGCTTAATAATGCTCCCACGCTTAATATAGACTTGGTCACCTGCGTTTATTGAGGCATCACTGACGCTATGAAAAGGATCTGTCAGACTGCCGGCGGCTCTATGTTTACCATTCTGAGGATCAATATAAATTTGCATTTTACACCCCTGATAATTCAATGTATCAAGTAAGAAATACATGCGGGTTTAAATCCCCGCATGTATTAGGCAACAAACTGCTGGGTTGGTCTGACATATTATTGCTAACTAATTCTTATAATCTTTTGCCACCTGCTGTGCAGTGACAAATAGATCTTGTATTTCTTGGTCAGCTTTATCCAAACCCATATCGGTAAAAGCTTGCAGCATGTTGGCTTTCTCCGTTTCAAATTCATCGTCGGAGGCTGCCAGAATGATTTTTGATACGTTTGCCATAAAATATTCCTGAGCTTTGCTGGTTGTTGTCACCGTTTCATCAGATGGTGTCGCGATCAAATTGGCTGCGATATTATAAGAAGTTATGGTTTGGGCTTTGCCCTCCTTGATCCATTTATCATAAACTTCCCCGCGATAATAAAGATCGGATCCGTAGTCTTTCGCAAAGCCTTTGACTGCGGTGCTGGCGCCCTCCTCTTTGATCTGCTTAGTAGCTGAGAGATCAATAGGATAACCATCTTCAGTAGAGAACTGACCAGAAGTCAAATATCTTCCCAAGTTTGCAAAGTTACTGCCAGTGAGTCCTGTTTTATGACTATCACCATATTGAGTTATTGTTCCATCTAGAACAGCTTGCTTATAGTCACCAATCAGTTGAGGGACACCATCTATCACATCCCACTCACTTCCCTTAACACCATTAGTTAGCAGGCGGGCATTCTCAGTTTCTTCGCACCAGTTCAGAAATTGCATAGCACGTTCTGGATATTTACAATTGGCGTTAATGGCCCTGGCATTGCTCGCATTATAGCCTAGTGGAGATTCAGTGTTATAAACAGCAGGTATATACTTAACTGAGCCCGGCAAAATCGCCATAACGGCATCTTCGCCCAGCGTGTCTGTATCAATATCACCCGCCAGGAAAAGAGTTAGTACTTTTCCCGTATTCACCTTATTTGAGTACTGATCAAATTTCTGAGTTAGACCTTCAGGATCAAAAATACCCATCTGATACGCTTTGTTAAAAAACTTTAGGCCTTGCCAGAAGATCCCATCCGCCGAAGTAAAGGCACTCACCAGTTCACCATCAGGACTGATCAACTGATTATAGCTTGTGTTCATATACCCATAGGCAAAGGGATAATCGATCATATAAGGCCAAGTACCCCAATCAGTCCAAGCAGAAATCGCATAGATATCATCACTGCCACTTTGCTCACGGGCATATTCCTGCATTTGCTTTAACACTTCAAGGTATGAATCATCATCTGTAATTTCAGGAGATCCAATGGCGTTAAAAATATCATAACGTGCGTTAAAGGTGCACTCGTCTACTTTCTCCGGGTTACTTTCATCCGAAATCTGAACATTAGTGGGCAGGAGATATGTAGTGCCATTTCCATAAATATCCTTAGACCATTTTAAAGCCAACGGAATATGCTCCTGAATGGTCTGACCATATTCGTTCAGCAAATCGTCCAGTGGCAAGAATTGGCCTGACTGCATAGCACTAAGATTGGCTGCATCATCACTATAGGTATTTATTATATCTGGCAAATCATCACCAGCCACTAAAACGGTATATTTATCCTTGTCGTATGATACGAAACTCAAAGTCACGCCAGTTTCTTCTGTTATTTTTTGCAGTACCGTGTAATCTTGATTTACACCATCAAGATTACAATTGGCGGCCTGAATTCCGACCGTAAGAGTAATCGGTTCCTGGGCACTCCCCGAAACTGATCCCTCTGTGCCCCTTATCTCACTTGACTTATTATCGTCTGTGGCGCTTGCTGTAGTTTGGCTACCCCCTGAACATGATGATAGTACAAGAAGTATAGCTGAACTTAGTGCTAATGCAACGGTTCCCATCCTTTTCATAGAACATCCTCCTATTGATCTTATTAATCACCCAGAGACCTGGGCATGATCACCCTTTGACAGCACCCAAGAGTATCCCTTTTGCAAAATATTTTTGCAGGAAAGGATAAACTAACATAATCGGGACAACAGTGACAACAATCGTCGCCATTCTGACATTTGTCGGATTTATGTTTGATACTGCTGTCGCATTACTGACGGCCGAAGCATTTTTCATTGAATTAGCCAGTGCTTCCGCCTGATTAAGGTACTTGTACAGAATCAACTGTAGCGTCTGAAGCTTTTTATCAGAAGCAAGGAAATAATTATCCAGCCAAGAATTCCACTGACCCACGGCACTGTACACAGCTATAGTGGCAAGGATCGGTTTTGATAATGGCAGTACCACTTTAAAGAACTTGGTAAAAAAGCCTGCACCGTCCAAAGCTGCCGACTCTTCCAATGAGGCGGGCAATTGCTCTATATATGTCTTCATGAGGATGAGGTAAAAAGCATTTATCATACCGGGTAGAATATACAGCAGGAAATTATTTTTGAGCCCATACATCTTCATGGTAATATACCATGGTATCAGACCCGCATTCAGATACATGGTGATGATCACCAATCTGTACACAACTTTTCTGAATAGCATCTCGCGCTGAATGAGCAAATAGGCAAACATTGAAGACGCCAGTACACAAAGTATGGTGCCAAGTACAGTTCTAAGTGCAGAAATGGTAAAGGCATGGATAAGATCTGCTTGTTGAAAAATATTCTCGTATAATTCTAAGGTAAACCCTCTGGGCCATAAGTAGATACCTTGACTAGCTTCTGTGGCATTAGAAACCGAATAAATAATAATATAGTAAAATGGATAGAAACAAAGAAATGTAAAGAGCCCAACAAGGAGGTAATTAAGTCCATTAAGTAATTTCTCACTGGCACTGAGCCTAAGCTTTGCCTTCTGCATACTAGATTCTCCTCCTACTAAACCAGGGTATTACCGCGGAGATTTTTGCTGATCGTATTTACCGTAAACAATAGAAGAATACTAATTAGTGATTTAAACATCCCCAATACGATTGAATAGGAGTAGTCACTTACCAGGATTCCAATTTTATATACGTAATAATCAAGGACTTCAATACGATCAGAAACAAGGGAGTTGTAAAAAACAAAATACTGGTCAAATCCATTATTTAAGATATTACTCACAGCCAATAGAAGTAAAACGAGATAAGTTGGAACGATACTTGGAACAGTGACATGTAAGATGGATTGAAGTCTATTGGCCCCATCTATTTTAGCAGCATCATACAAATCCTGATTGATACCAGAAATCGCAGCCAAATAAATAATGGCGTTCCAACCTAAAGACTTCCAGATACCCAGGGCGCTCTGAAACAACCATACCCACTGATTACTCCCTAAAATACCGGTAGAGGGCGTACTGCCACCAAACAGTTTAACAACTGAAGGTACTAAACCAGATGAGGAAAACATCGCCCAGCTAACACCAAAGACAACGATCCACGAAATAAAATTTGGCAATGTTGTAATTGTCTGGGCTACTTTTCTAAAGCGAACATTACTCAGTTCATTCAACATAATGGCAAATAAAGCAGGTAAGGGCGAGCATATAATCCCAATAAAGCTCATTACGAGCGTGTTACGTAGCACCCTGGCAACTTCTTTCCAGTCATCGAGTACTTTTTTAAAGTTTGCCAACCCAGTGAAATTCATCTGTCCTATCTTCAATCCCGGTTTATAGTTAAAAAACGCATAACTCCAGCTAAAGAGTGGAACATAACTGAAAAGAATGACAATTGTCAGAAAAACTAATGAAAAAGCAAAATACTGCATGCCCAAGACGGTTTTGGGCTTAAGTTTACCAAAGTGAAGAAATTTAGTTGCGGGTTGAATCTCCATGAAATATGCCCCCTTTTCATAAATAAGCTTAGCTTATCCGAATAGGGTCACACAATTCACGCAGTTTCGATTTATATCACTATGTTATCGCTTTTTTAATTATTATCTATAGATAGGATATTATCTTATCGTAATATAATCCGATACAGATACCAATAATTTACTATAATTGAAACACCTACCAAGAATGTGTTTTGTCCGCTTACGGTATCATATAAGAGATTATCAGAAAGGCAGGCAGGCATCAGGTGTATCGAGTTCTTATTATTGAAGATGAAATTCTAGTCAGTATTGGGCTGAAGAATATGCTTAACTGGCAGAAATTTAACATGCAAGTCATAGGTGAAGCGCCTAATGGTCAAGCAGGTTACAGAATGTACCAAGAAAAAAAACCTGATCTTATTCTGACTGACATCAAGATGCCCATTATGGATGGTCTGAAATTGATACAAGCAGTCCGACAAAATGACAAAACCACTCGATTTATTATTCTTACCTGTTATCAGGAGTTTGATCTGGTGCATCAGGCACTGCGCTTAGGTGTATCAGACTATATTTTAAAGTTGAAGATGTCTATGCCGGAAATGGAAGCGGTCCTGCAACGTGTCAAAAAAGAGCTGGATGCTAGACCGAGAATAAAAACGGGCACGCAGCAGATAGTAAACCGGCTTGCTGAAAACCAGGCAATGCTAAAACTGCTTTATAATCCCAAAGGTAGTTTTCATGATTTCTGTTTACACGCTCCTATAGCCAGTGAATTCAGCTCTGTAACTAATTATACGGTTATGAGTATTTTAATTTTTATTTCCGAGCAGCCAGCTGCTGACAAAGCAAACTCATTGAATAATACCTCCTTACTTATTTGGGACCTTCTCGAACAAGAGGCACAGAAGGTTAACAATAGTCATGTTGTCCGGAAGACGGATGACCAGTATCTAATCCTGCTAGATTTGTCAGGAAAACAAAATCCAGATTCACTAATACGTGGTCTTTGTCAAAACATCAATAGCAGTTTACAAACTTATATTAGTGTAAATTCATTGATTGGTGTGAGCCAACCGAGTTCTAGCCAATCCGAATTTATATCCAGCCTAAACCAAGCACAGTCTGCTCTTGATGGGTTATACTTTTCTGATGTAACATACCTAATCGCTCTTTCAGACGTAGAGCAACTGAAGCAATACCTCAAATGCATAGAAGATTTATATAGTTCAATCTCTCTGCTTATTATAAACCAAGAAATAAAAGCTCTTCTTCAGACCAAAGTACTCGCTCTGAAACAGCACCGGTTCTCTCCTCAAAAATACCGGGAGGCTCTGATCTATATCTTGTATTGGCTCGCAGCTCGTCAGAATCTGCAGCCGGAGCAAATGACGCCTGAATTCAGCCTGCTGGTACAATACATAAAGGAATCTGCTCATTATTCAATAGCAAAAAAGCATTGGATCAAGGCCTTATTGGTATTATCCCAACAACCAATAGACCAGAATATACACTCCCGAGAAATACAACGAGTCATCACCTACATAGATAATAATCTAGGCAGCAAGCTATGCTTAAAAACCCTTGCTGAACAAGCTGGTATGTCGCCCAATTATCTTTGCTCATTATTTAAGAAAGAAATGTCGATTAATATTTTCGATTATATTAATAGCATTCGTATTGAGAAAGCAAAGTGTTTGCTAACTGACAACGACCAAAAAGCTTATGTTATCGCTGGTGAAGTCGGCTTCTCTGATGAGAGCTACTTTATCAGAGTATTTAAGAGAGTAGCAGGTATGACACCCAATGAGTATCGAAAAAGAGCGGCAAACTGAACAGTTCTACCAAAACAGATCCAGGAAAAGTAGCGGACAAAACATAAATACTGAGGAATATGAATCTTGCATCTCGCGTTTGTTAAAACACGGCTTCAGGCATAACTTCTCTTTTCAGATTATATTTGCTTTTTTATTTGTATATATATTAATTATTTCTACCAGCTTTGTAATACTGTATTGGGGAATAGCTAGAGTACTTACGGACAATGCTACAGAGGAAAGAAATGAACGGTTGAGGCAGTCAGCTTATAATATTGATTCTTTCTGCACCGAATTAGATTACATATCCAGACGTTTATCCAGTCAAATGAATTTATGGGAGATTAATGGCTATGAAACCATGACAGACAGCTCACGAGCCTATTACGCCACAAGCATAATTAGCCGAATGACAGAGGTTATGAGTAATTACGATTTCATTCAGTCGGTATGCTTTTACGGAACTACTGGCTTAACAATAAAAGTATTTGATAAAAGCAATGAAATTGTTTATGACTCTGACAAAACGGACTGGTTTTATTCAACGGATGAGTATCAGCAAATATTGGAGCATCGACAGGGTCTCGTTTGGTATGGCGGCTACACCAACCTGGATTTCAGTTCTTATCAGCATAGTATAAAAAAGCCTGTTGAAGAGTACTATCTTTCAGCATCGCGAAGTCTTCTCTCTTCTGGTCAATATGGTATTTTGACAATTAACGTGAACATGGAGGATTTTACCTCTTTATATAACAATAATGACAATGCAACTGGAGATATATTGATCACAGACTCAGCTGGGATCATCTTATCCAGTAATGATGAAAGCAGTATCGGGAAGAGCAGTTTATTAGAAGGTCCATTGATCAAATCAGGATTAGTGTCATCCAGAACTGAAATTATTAATGGCCAAAAAAAGCAAATCAGCACCATTACACTAAATAATAATATGATTCTGGCCAGCATGATCCCCTTGCGGGCTATAACTAAAGATTTAACTTGGTTACGACTTATTTTGATTGGTCTATATGTTTTGGGACTAATCATGGCTGTATCCTTGTCCACAATATGGATTCATCGACTTATGCAGCCCCTGTACCAGCTTATGCACACTATGAAGCAAATTGAGTTTGGAAATCTCGGCTTAACGATTGCAGACCCACCTAATAATGATCTAGGTAAACTAATAGAGCAGTTCAATGAAATGTCTCTTAGTGTTAAGAATTTATTTGACTATAATCTGCAAGTAGAAAGCGATAAATGGAATCTCGAAATGCGAGCGTTGCAGAAGCAAATTAACCCGCACTTTATATATAACACTTTAAATATCATTAAATGGATGGCGCTCATTCACCAGGAAAACGATATCGCGGATTGTATAACAACCTTTGCTGATTATATGGAGCCAATCTTCAAGCATAAGCAAACTGTATGCAGTTTAGAAGATGAGCTCAATTATGCTCGCAATTATATCAAAATAATAAACTATCGCTGCGCGGAGGGTTATAAATTAGAAACGGACGTTGAAGACAGTTTATTGCAACATAAGCTGATACGTTTTATCATTCAGCCAATTGTAGAAAATGCGGTAATTCATGGTTTTCAACGATGCGGCACTGGTACAATAAAGATCAGCGTGAAAAAAGACCGTTTATACCTTTTTATCCATATTAGTAACGATGGCAAAAGAATAAGCTGCAATAGACTACAACAAATCCAGTATGACCTGATTCATAGCACTGTTTCCTCAAAAGATGAAAGCGAAGCGCATGTTGGTTTAGCTAATGTTAATCGCAGACTCAAAATGTTTTATGGACCCGACTGTGGCGTCATAGTTAATATAAACCAAAAAGGAGAAACTGAATTCACACTAAAGGTCAGATGCACAACTAACTGTAGTTCCTAGCCTTCAGAGGAAACTATAATTGTGTCATGTGTACGTTTTCCAAGATTTTGGTAGTCTCTGTAGGGTCTTTCAGTGGTAGAGTAGGCTGACGTTCGCAACTTGATATAAGCATATAGAAAAGCCATCAGGGATTCGGGGTCGTGTCAAGGTAGCGCCGAAAACTTTGTGTATTCTCTGAAAGCCAGATAATTTCAAGTGATTCCGATGGGCAAGAATTATCCTTGCCCGATATCGTTACCATAACCCGGCAACGACGGGCAGTCAGGCATAAAGCACAGCTGGCTTGACGGGCCTTCACCGCCGGGTTAGTCGCTCAGAGTCGGACGTTCACTCTGTCCCCAAAGTAAATCATCAGGTGCATCAGTATGCTGCCCCAATCCTTGTTGGGCATCGTCCATTTATCCGTTATGTTCATGGTCACCAGATACAGCTGCTTCAAAAGGGCATCATCGCTGACAAACGCGCTCTTTGTTTTTGTGACCTTGCGCAGCTAACGGTTGAAATTCTCGATGGCATTTGTGGTGCTGTTATCCGTCTGCTTGTTCCTGTAATCGTACTTGCTGTACCCGAGTTCTTCCTCCAGCTCCGCATCCATGGCTTCCTGTATCAGCCCAGCTGTCAGTTCTTTCACCAACGCCTGAACGCCGGCAACATCTTATATGCCTCGCTCCTCGATGAGCTGCCTCATCAAGCTCTTTTCCCGTCTTGCCATTTAATAAACCTCCGTTGTTTTTATGTTATCTGACATCCGAGGTTTACACAATTTTTTCAGCAATCTCTCAAAAACTGACGCTTCAACAATTTCTGTACGCAACTGTTGAAGCGCCGGTTTATAAGGGGCTTTTTTCGACTGCCGCTTCCGTGGATAACACTTTTTTAATTTGCTGGTATATCCAGTCAGAAAACTTTTGCTTTCGTTCATAGGTATATAAGCCATTTACCTCTTGCTCCACATCAGTTAACTGTGTATAGCACAACCCACAGACAGCGGGACTATCCAGGAGCACCTTGGTCAATCCGGTAATCCGGTCGCATAGCTCCTGTTCATCGCGAGGATCCGTCCATTTATTCCAGCCAGGATCACGCAGCGGGTAGATCCGCTTATCTTGATCCTTAATCCAAAAAGTGCCCCCGTATTCGCTGATAAACAGGGGGTTTGTTCCACTGTAGCGCTGCCTCAGGCTCATTTCCTCCTGGATTTCCTCCCCCGGCTCTTTATGATAACGGTTATAGAAAGCCATGATATCCTGCTCATAGTCATGGACATCATAAATATCTGTCTTCACATGATAAAAACCACTGGTATCAATCACCGGGCGAGTTGGATCATATAATTTTGTGACTTCATAAATGCTGCGGATCACGTCGTCATTCTGGCTTCTTCTTGGTTTATCAAAGGGAACGTCAAATGTTTCATTAAAGGGACACCAGCCAATAATTGAGGGGTGATTGCAGTCACGTTTCAGAACTTCAATCCATTGAGATAAAAAAACAGGTAAACTATCGCTTCTGGATACATCCAGACCCCAGTTTGGGAATTCACTCCAGACCAAATAGCCTAATCGATCACAATGATATAAATACCGTTCTTCAAAGACCTTCTCATGTAATCTGGCTCCATTAAAGCCAAGATTCTTTGCCAGACAAATGTCATCCACTAAGGCCTGGTCAGAAGGTGCGGTGTAGATACCATCCGGATAAAAGCCCTGATCTAAGATCAACCGCATGAATATAGGATTTCCATTCAGCCAAAGCTTATGGTTTTTCCATTCAATTGTACGGAGGCCCACATAGCTAGTAATTTCATCTAGGATCTTCTCTCCGGAAAGAAGCTGAATCCGAATATCATATAGCCAGGGATCAGCAGGTGACCACAAACGAGCGTGCGGAATAACCAATTGAGTTTGCAGACAGGGTTCAGCCGGCTGCAAATTTACACTTGCACACAACGTCTCTTGATCAAAGACTTCTATCTTAACCTGATCGGGGCGATGGTTAGAATCGCTGATAGCCAGAGCAATCCTGAAAGAGACCGTGTCATTATAAGCATCAGTCGTCATTTTCAGGTCTGAGAGATAATTCAAAGGCAAGAACTCCAGCCAGACTGTCTGCCAAATACCTGTGGTTCGTGTATAAAAGCAGCCGTAAGAGTTTAGTCTTTCACTTTGTTTTCCGCTTGGCTGCATTGGATCCCGCACATTGTCCCGTGCCAGTACAACAATCTTATTTGAGCCAGCCTTGGCTGCATCTGTAATGTCAAAAGAAAACGATGTATAACCTCCTTGATGTTCGCCGACAAAGTGACCATTCACCCAAACCTTACAAAAGTAGTCAACGGCTCCAAAGTGCAGGTGAATGATACCTTTGCATTGCGGTTCAGACAGCTGAACCTGTCTGCTATACCAAACTGCTTTCATAAAATCTTTGTTTTCAATTCCTGATAAACTGCTTTCAGGGCAGAATGGAACTGTGATGGTCTGGTTAAAGCCTTGTTGCCAGAAGGCCTTTTCCTCACCGCTATCGTTAAAATCCATTTGAAAAGACCACTGACCGTTCAGTGACAGCCAGCTCTTTCGAACCAGCTGCGGACGGGGATAATCAGCCCTAGGGCTGTCGGTTGATGCTCCTTGACTTTTACTATTGGCTTCTATCATTCCTTTACGCCTCCTAGATTTGCACCAGCAATCAGATATTTTTGTCCAAATATATATATAGCCACCGTCGGAAGCAGGACTAACACCAACGCAGCAAACAGCGCTCCCCAATCTGTGCTGTACCGTTGAACTTCATACATTGCCGCGACACCGACGGAAATCGTTAGTTTATTCTCATCTGTCAACATAACTAAGGCCACAGGGTACTCATTCCAGGTATTCATAGCGGTCAGCATAACCACTGTAGCAATACCTGGTTTAACCATGGGAATAATTACACTACGCAAAATGCGGAAATTACCGCAGCCATCTATTTTGGCTGCTTCTTCAAAATCTTTTGGTATCCCCTTCATATATCCGCTTAATAGGAAAATGGCAAACGGGCAAGACATCACAGCATACAGCAATGCCAGCGGAGTCAGTTTATTTAGCCAATTCAGTTGATTCATCTGCAAGAATAACGGGATCATGATGCACTGAGCCTGAATAAAAATCAAGGACATGTAAAAGCTATTCTGCAAGCGGCTGCTAAAGAATTTGAAGCGGGCTAAGGTATATGAGGTTGGAACAACAAGCAAGACAAAAAAGAAACAGGTCAGGATTTCAATATAAACCGTGTTTTTGAAATTCGCGATAATTTTTGATTTCTCCAGCGCCCTGGCGTAGTTACTCCACTCCAGTGTTTCAGGTAAAGAAAAGGGGTTGCCCAGGAATTCGGCACTACTCTTAAATGAAGAGATAATGTTCCAGATAAAAGGATATAACATGAATATCGTTACCATGATCATCAGTACCCGGAGGATGCCTGAAGATAAGTGATATTTACGCATCTTACTGACCTCCTTTTGAACGAGACACCAGCAATTGTGATGCAACAGAAAGTAAAACGGATAAGATAGTCGTGAAGACCGTTAATGCCATCGCATAGCCGTATGAGCCATTCTTGAAACCCATTGTATAGATATACTGCAATAGAACTGTAGAAGCACCATTAGGTCCACCCCCGGTCATGACCCGGGAAAGAATGTAGCTGAGGCCCAATGTCCCAGATAGCGATAACACATAGGTAATCCCTACTATATTTTTAATCAGTGGGAGTGTCAGCCGAAACAACTTATCCACCCCGTTGGCGCCGTCTATTGAAGCAGCATCATAAAGATCAGGTGATAAACCATCTATGGCAGCGATATGCATGATCATGTAATACCCTGCCGCTTGCCAGATCAGTACAACAGCAAGGCACCAAAGTGCGGTTGAAGCATCGCCTAACCAGGAACGGGTATAAGTGCCCAGCCCGATATGCTCCATAAGGGTATTTAAGATCCCCATGGTGGGGTGGAAAACAAACGACCAGACGATGCCAACCACCGTTAACGAAATAACAGATGGCAGAAAAAACAGCACACGATAAAGGCCCTTCTCTTTCAAATGGCTCTGCGTCAAAATAGATGCCAGAACCAGACTGATGAAAATCGTTAACAGTGGAACGACCAGCATTAAAGCAAGAGTATTCCGTAAGGCTTGAAGGAAATTCTTATCCTTAAGCATGTATATATAATTGTCCAGGCCAACAAAACCTGCTGTATTTAGATTCAGCATCGTAGAATTTGTTAATGACATCGTAAACGCGCGAATCGTAGGGACTACAATAAAGAAAATGGCGAGAAAGAAAGTCGGTAATGTGGTGATAAGAATAAAGCCAATGGGTTTCTGACCTGGGCGTCGATTTATTCTCAGCTTCATATCTGCGGCAAGTTTACTCATAATGACTCCTTGTTAAGAAGAAGGCCTTGCACAGCACTCAGCGCAAGGCCTCATTTAGGATTTTATTTAACTTATATTCTGCAGCAGTGATTAGTCAGCAGCTTCTAATTCACTTCTGATCTGACTGAAAGCGTCTTCAATACTTTGTCCCCACTCCGTCGAGGTCATGGTCCCATTTACGACATCTGAAGCAGGATTCCACAGCTCAGCGCCTAAGTCTATTTTTGAGCCCTGAGCTTGGACCGCAAAGGAAATGACCGTAGCTTTAACGTTTTCCTCATTATAGATGCTGTAAAAATTGTACATGCTGGAGCTAATTGTATCTTTCACCTTTTCAGCAGTATCTTTGGTTGCCAGGACCCCATTAGCTTTTTCAGCAAATAACTGAGCCGACTGATCCGTGTAAAGGTACTTCAGGAACTCTTTCGCCAATTCAGGATTCTTAGCAGACTGTGGTATGGACATGGTTTCCAGAGCAACTGCAACATAGCGAGTGTCCCCATCGTTCTCCACTGGCGCGGGGGTCATGCCATACTCAAAGCCATCGGTACGCGGAGAATCAGCCATTTCTGATTCAATCCAGGTGCCGCAAGGGATAAACAAAGCTTCATCCTGCAGGAAAGCTTGCTGCGCCTGAGTGTGATTCAGTGCAACAGTTCCATCCATCAAATAGCCTGAATCAACTAATTTCTGGAATTGATCCAGTTCAGTTTGGAAACCAGAATCAGCAACAGAATTCTCCTCATAGTTAAGCAGTTTGTTAAAATTCTCTTCGCCTCCGGCAGATTCAGCAGCAGGTAGTAAGAAATACTGCAAGTAAGAAGGATAAATACCTTGATAGGTGAATAACGCGATACCTTGTTCTTTGGCCTTTTCACCTAAAGCAAAGAAGTCATCCCAAGTAACGGGCAGCTCCCAGCCGTATTTTTCAAAAAGCGTTTTATTGTATATCAAGGCTGAAGGTGCTGCTGTAATCGGCGCCTGATATATTTTTCCGTCACCATAGGGCGAACAGTAAGAAGAATCCAGTATACCCTCAGTAAATTCATCCCGTAAGGTTTGATCCGAGTCTAAAGCTTGGCTATCAAACACATCCGTCAGATCCATTAAACCCTTTTCCGTAATCAAGGTTGAAATAATACTATAGCTGGTTCCATTGAGGCAGAGAAAATCCGGAATGTTTCCTGCCGCAATCTGCGACTGAATCGTATCAGCGATGGTCGGACTGATCTGCATGTTTACCGTAACACCCGGATAATCTTTTTCAAATGCCTCTACGATTGCGTTCCAGTAATCCTCACCGTAGCCTCCTTCAAATACAGCAATATTCAGCTCGTTATTTTCGAAGGTCTTCGTTTCACTGTTACCAGCCGCAGCTGAAGTAGCATTTTCAGCTGTCCCGTTGGCCTGCGTGGTCTCTGCACTGGTCGCTGCCGAAGTGGATGCAGTACCAGCGGCTGTTGTCTGTGAGGTTGAAGAATCGGTGGAAGCTCCACAACCTGCTAGCATGCTAGCAGTCAGAGCAGCTGTCAGAACTAGACTAACCAAGGTTCTCTTCATTATTTATTGACCTCCTCTATATTCTCCTGCTATACAGGAGAGCTTTGAACAGTTGCAGTATAATTGGGGGTATATATTAACAACATGTTATAAATTGACTCACTCATGGACGATATTTGTCTGTTGATTTTTACAATGCCCTCTCTCCGGAATTATCCATATAATAAGTAAAACAGTAGTGGGGAGCTGGTGATTCATTTCTGGGGGGATAGTAGCTTGTTTAATAAAATTGTTTTGAAGTTAAGAAAAGTAAAAATACAAACCCGGCTGCTAGTTACCTTTATTCTCATGTCTATTCTGCCTGTAACACTCATAGGTGTCTATGCTTACAAAGTATACACAGACTCCGTGTATTCTAAAGTTTCTGAGTATGCAGAGCAATCTGTTAGCTTGCTGGATGATGTCTTATATTTGGAGTTGCAGCAATATTCTTCCTTAACCAACACACTGTCTGTTATGGACAGTGTTCAGCAATTATTGACGAATGATCAAAAAAATGCCACCACCGCTAATTCCACCATTATTCAGAATATTACCAAAGAAATAGATAATGCGGCACTCAGAGGCATTAATTTGCGAGAAGTGCAGATTATATCCAGCGACAAACAGCTGCTATACAGTACAGGTTACATTGGCCTGGCATCTATGAATTATAATGAATTGATCGACGATATCGATCGGGTATCACCATCTGACAGTCTCCAATACATATCCAGTAGCAGCACAGAAGCGGGAAATCTCGCTCTGGGCAGGAAAATATACCGCTATCATAATTCTCAGCTGGAGCCAATCGGCTATATCATTCTCTATATTGACGCCAGGTTCATCCAAAATGAGATTTTTTCGAACATCAACTTTGGAGATAACAGTGAGGTTTATCTGGTGACCAGCTCTGGTACGGTTTTGGCTGCCAGCAATTTAGATTTACAGGGTAGTTCAATAACAGACCTGGCACTATTCAAGCAGCTGATAGCTGAACCAAAAATACAGGGTGGTCATTTTAAACTTGAGGGAGACGGAACCAGTTCGCTGGTAGTTTATGATTACAGTGATGCCTATGACTGTTACTTTTCTGCAACTGTCCCCCAGGAGTATCTGCAAAATGAAACCAGACAGATAACGCAAAACCTGCTCCTGTTGAGCTTATTACTTTTTGTATTTGGGTTAGGTATTACAATGCTGGTCTACTACAGCATTGTCAATCCTATGAACAATATAATTAAGCGCTTCAGTATTAATAATAACTCGGCAACCAATAAAGCGGGGAGCACCCTCAGACTGAGCGCGACAGATGATCCTTGCCAAGACGAGGTTGGCCTTTTAGCCAAGACCATAGATGATCAGTTTGTTGCCATACAGCAGATGTCAGAACAGCAGCAAAAAGATCTAATCCGCAGGAGAGAACTGGAATTGAAATCTCTTCAATATCAAATAAATCCGCATTTCCTCTTTAACACGCTCAATTCTCTAAAATGGGTTGCCAAGCTCAACAATGTGCCGGTCTTATATAATGGTATTGAAGCACTCAGTTCCTTACTTCAGAACACATTAATGGCAGGAAGCGAATTTATACCATTACAAGAAGAACTGAAGAACCTAAGTGACTACTTTGAAATTCAAAAAATAAGATATGGCAATAGTTTTGATGTAAAAATGCAAGTCAGCCCTGAATTCATGAATTATAAAATACCCCGGCTCATTCTTCAGCCTTTAGCAGAAAACGCGATTGTCCATTCAACTCGCGAAGATGTTATCTGCATCACAATCAGCAGTCTAAAGCTTAAAAATGGCGATATTGAGTTAAGCATTAGTGACAATGGAAATGGCTTTCACGTTGACAAAATTAAAAACCTCAGCCATCAGTTCACCGGCATAGGTCTTTCTAATGTAGATGAAAGGCTAAAGCTGTATTATGGACCAGCTTATGGTCTGAGCATCCGCAGTCGCATCGGAGAAGGAACGGTTGTAACCATTCAACTGCCGCATGCGAATGACTCTGATACGGTAACGAAGTGAGGAGAACTAATGTACCAGATACTCATTGTAGATGATGAGCCTGTTATCAGCATGGCTATTGGCAGTATTATTAATACGAAAAGCGATATTTACCATGTAATCGCTTCCAGAGAAAGTGGCACAGCAGCGCTTACTTTCGTAGATACCTATTCAGTTGATATCATCATTACCGATTTAAAAATGCCCGAAATGAATGGCATAGAATTAATCGAGCAATTAAGATCTGGCGGCTACACTGGAATGATTCTTGTGATGAGTAATTATTCTGATTTTAATCTGGTACACGATGCACTTTTGGCCGGCGCAAATGACTATATACTAAAAGTTAATGTAAATGAGAGTACCTTGTTTGCTTATCTGGATGCTGCAACCAAGCGCTACAGTCAGACCATCCGTGCTAAAAATTCTGAAGAAGATAAGTTGTCAGAGAGCCGGGCCATACAGACGTCAGACACAACCACAATCAATCATAGTATGAAAACAGCTCTCCTATACTCACTCCTGAATGTTCAGAAAGAGCTTCCTCTAAATCAGGCTGAAACGCTGTGGTCAGATTATCCTTATATGCTATTTTACATCGTATTTAGCCAAAACGGAGCGGACTTACAAAACATCCAATTGGGAATCCAATCAATTATCTATTCAATTTTTAATAACAACAGTCAATTAGATATCTATCATTTTGAATCAACCGACTATTTTTGTATGGTACCTGCTAAAAGCGTATCCGGCAGCAGCAGCCAGAAAGCTCTGCAAATTCAGCGGCAGACCAAGCTTTATCTGAACCTGGACTGCCTGATCCTATATTGTGACAGCGTTTCCGATCAGGAGGCTTTGAAGTGTCAATACAAGCGAATAATATCACTCAAGAGTTTATTGGCCTTTTATCAGGCAGATGAGTTGATCATAGACAGCCTGAAAACTTATGCTACGCACCTAAACACCAAATTCAGCTATAGAGATTACAGTCAACTAATTGATCATATATTTAAGAAAAGCGGAAAAGCAGGTATTAGTAAAGTAGTTGACCGTTTCAGTATATTCGCCCGAAATCAATATGTTGAGCCACAAGATATCCGCAATCTGGCATTCCATATTATTCAAACCTTGGTTCTGGTATCAGCAGCGATTCTTACGCCTGAGGAGCAACTGCGTCATACTGATCTCTTATCGTGTCACAACATAGCGACCTTAAAGGAAATTTTTGAGAGTTTAATTCTCCACTTGATATCTTCTGACATTGGGATCACCTATAGAGGTGGCAACAAATACGTAAGCAAGACCCTTGATTATATTCACTTAAATTATGCGTCCAAGTTAACGCTAGATGATATTGCCGCATATATTGCACTGGATAAAACATATCTGTGCCGGCTTTTTAAAAAAGAAACCGGCAGCAGTATATTCCATTGCATCAATACCTTACGCATGCAGAAAGCCGCCGAGTTACTTAGGAATGGCTGTGCCTATCTTCGTGAAGTTGCTATATCCGTCGGCATTGACGATCCGCTTTACTTCACTAAACAATTCAAGAAATACTACGGTGTTTCTCCGTCACAATACAGTACACGAGAGCGCAGAGGCAAGCAGTAGGCTGTGTTTTTATCATTTTAATGTAAGTATTTACTTAATATACACACTCAATTAGCCTTTAACTGACCCGGCAGCAAGAGACTGCTGAAAAAACTGTGTAAACCTCGGATGCCAGATAACCTAAAAACAACGGAGGTTTATTAAATGGCAAGACGGGAAAAGAGCTTGATGAGGCAGCTCATTGAGGAGCGAGGCATAAAAGATGTCGCCGGCGTTCAGGCGTTGGTGAAAGAACTGACAGCTGGGCTGATACAGGAAGCCATGGATGCGGAGCTGGAGGAAGAACTCGGGTACAGCAAGTACGATTACCGGAACAAGCAGACGGATAACAGCCGCAATGCCAGCTACAAGAAAACCGTCAGCAGCAGTCAGGGCGACGTCGAATTGACCGTTCCCCGAGATCGCAACGGCGAGTATGAACCGCAGATTGTCAAAAAGCATCAGATGGATATCTCCGCCATTGAGGACAAGATCATATTCCTCTATTCACAAGGGACATCCACCCGGGATATTGAGAAAACGATGCAGGAGCTGTACGGCATCGAGGTAGACGCGACCCGTGTATCCAAGATCACAGATAAACTGCTGCCCATGATTCGCGAGTGGCAAAATCGGTACGCTGGAGAGGGTCTATGCGATGGTGCTGCTGGATGCAATTCACTACACGGACGTGCAGCGCTGTATCGTCCAGCAATTCCACAGTTCCGCCCGGTATGTTTCCTATAAGGACGTCAAGGCCTTCACAGTGGCGCTCAAGCCAATATACAAAACCCCGACCGAAGAAAGCGCGCTGGAAGCGTTGGGAGAATTGGAACGGATTTGGGGTACAAAAACCGGGAGTCCATCCGCTCCTGGCGGGATCACTGGGATGAGCTTTCGACCATGTTCAAGTATCCGGAGCAGATACGGCGGATGATCTATACCACAAATGCCATCGAGAATTTCAACCGTCAGTTGCGGTCGTGTCAACATATGTTCGCAACTTCGGGTTCCGTTCTAAGTGTATCTAGGCGGCTGTTAGCGTTGGTATGTCTTCGATGGACTTCTGGCTGAGGTAGGCCTTGGAAGCCGACCAGTCTTCAGCATATTCCATCAGGGAAACGGTGATCAAGCGTACGTAGGACTCAGGGTTGGGAAAGATGCCGATCACGTTGGTCCGGCGCCTGATCTCTTTGTTCAGGCGCTCAATCAGGTTGTTCGAGCTGATTTTTCGAGCGTCCAGACTGGGGAAGGCCAGATAGGACAGGCTGTCTTCTAAGCCTGCTTCCAGGGTGGAGATGGCCTTTGGAAGACGGTTCTCATAGGCTTCTATTAGCACCTGAGCCCGCTTCAGGGCCAGTTCCCGGTTCGGGGTAGTGTCAGGGTTTATGCGCAAATTGGTTTGCAGTCTCTGAGCAATAGCTTTAACCCGCGATGAGAGACTCGTCGGGAATCGTCTCCAGATGCTTCATATTCATGTACTTCTTGTTACCCCACTGGGTGCCGGCCACATGCCGCAGCCA
>JAAVLZ010000029.1 GCA_012034405.1 Oscillospiraceae bacterium HV4-5-C5C
CTCAACCTAAAAACTGCTTACCACACTACCTAAAATTCTGCTTGACATTTACATAATTATCATCGGCTGAATACGCTTCCCCCCAAATTGCTGGCCCTGACGGTGGCCGCCTGGCATGAAAGCAATGTCTTGGGAGACGTCGTGGACAACATTATCGAATCCACAGACTACCCTCGCTCAATGTTCCATATATTTCTGGGTGTTTATCCTAATGACCCAGATACCATTGCTGTTGCAGAAGACCTGGCCCGACGCCACGAAAACGTTCATGTTATCATCAATAACCTGCCCGGACCGACTTCTAAGGCTCAGAATATTAACCATGTCATACGGGAAATCCGTGCCTATGAAAAAAAACGGCACTGGCAGTTTGCTTCCCTGACCATTCATGATTCAGAGGATGTGGTGCATCCACTGGAACTAAGGGTAACTAACTACCTGCTGGAACAACATGATGTGCTGCAGTTCCCGGTCTTTCCCTTGATGGAGATGCCGCGGTTCGGCAATTATTTCAGAACCATGACCACGGGGACCTATGCAGATGAATTTTCTGAAAATCATTTCTCTACTATGGTTAGCCGGTATATGGCCGGGGCCTTTGTTCCTTCTGCCGGTACCGGCTTTGCTCTGTCCCGCAAGGCCCTGGCCAGCTTTGGCGAAGCAGACGTACTGCCCAGCAACAGTCTGACTGAAGACTACCGCCTGTCCCTGACGCTCTATGAAAAGGGAATGCAGGTTTATTATGTACTGGAATCCGTCCCCCGCATCAATGACCGGGGCAAATTGGTCTGGGATTATGTTACGACTCGCTCCAAGTTCCCCAAGACCTTTAAAACCGCAGTCCGGCAGAAAACCCGCTGGATCTATGGCATTACTATGCAGTCTGTCCGATTCAGAGAGATCTTCAGTATAAAGGGACTGCACCTGGCAGGGCGTTACTCACTGTACAGGGACATGAAGGCGAAGGTCGGCAACCTTTTATCTATGGTCGGCTACCCGGTCCTGATCTACTTCTTGATCTCACTGTTTCTGCCACTGCAGCCGATTTACCCCAAAGGCAGTCTCTCATGGTACCTCAGCTTTGCAGTGACGGTTATGATGATCCAGCGGCAGCTATTTCGCTCGGTTTCTATTTACCATGTTTACGGTATGCGCAGTGTTTTTTTTGCCTGCTTGTTGCCGCCGTTATTTCCGCTTCGGCTGATCTGGGGCAATATTATTAACATGGTGGCGACTGTTCACGCGTATCGACAGAAGATAACGGCCCGTCAAACCCGGGCAAAACTCCGGACCTATCAGAAAACTCATCGTTTAAAGGCACAGGCGCAAGTGGTTGTGGCAGCGCCAGTGAATACAGTTGCCTTAAACATCGGGAGCTGCCAGACTGCTGCGCCTCCTCTCCCGGTTCAGCAGGCTTTGGCTGGTTCCGGTGGCTCCGCAAACAGTACGACTACTGCGGCTAAACCTGTAGCTTGGGCCAAAACGGATCATGAATTCTTATCCAAGCCTGTCTTGCGCCGCTATCAGCGGACTTTAGGCGATACTCTATTAGAGTGGGGCTTTATTTCCGCGGATAACCTGGCATACAATATTAAGGAAGCTCAGAAAAAGAATGAAAAATTAGGCCATTATTTAAGGCGGCAAAATCTGATTGATGAACAGGTGCTGTTGCTGGCGCTGGCTCATGTCAAGCATATTCCGTATGTACGACCGTACAGTCTGTCTCATTATAATTTGGAATCGCTGGCGGGTCTGTTTGATGAACAGCTCCTGCGCGAGCTCCTGGTCCTGCCCCTGCTTCATTATAAGCAAGTCTGCATGATCGCTGTTTGCGATGACAGTGCGGAACAGGCTAAAACCGAGCTGGAAGCCACCAGTGGCCAGGTCATCAAGTTAGCGTTTACTACACGGCAGGCTATTCTGAATGGGCTGGATCGGATATTCGGAGGGCAGAACAGAAGATCAGCAGCTGAGCAGGACCTGGAGCCTTTACCAGCAGGTGATGGTCAGTCTGATCTGGCTGAAAGGCTGGTCGCATCCGGGCGCATCAGCTGTGAACAAGCAGTTTGGTTCATAAACTATATTGGCTTTGAAGGAATGAGCCAGGATCAGGTGCTGGAAAAAATGGGCTTTGTGATATCTCCTGCAGATTCCGATGCCGCAACAGGCTGATACCCAGACAGCGGCGCTGGATGGCTGCTAAGCAGGGCCGTTACTGGATCAATGAAAGTTAAGCCAGCTGCTTTAGTTGTTTTCCAGAATATCAGCGATACGCTGACAGGCATGCCCATCGCCATAAGGATTAGCGGCATGAGCCATCTGGCGGTAGGCCAGTGGATCGTCCAGCAGGCGCGTGAATTCACGGTAAATCACACTTTCACTAGTGCCGACAAGCTTCAGCGTGCCAGCCTCTATGCCTTCTGGCCTTTCGGTCGTGTCCCGCATTACCAGAACAGGTTTGCCCAGACTGGGAGCTTCCTCCTGAATGCCGCCTGAGTCGGTTAGAATCAGATAGGCATGGGCCATAAAATTATGAAAGTCCAATACATCCAGCGGATCAATAATGCGCATCCGTTCTTCCGGACCGCCTGCCGCACCGGCGCCAAAGACATTAACAGCCTCCTGCCTGACCCGCGGATTCATATGAATCGGGTAAATAGCCTTGACCTCTGGATGTTCATCCATAACCTTGCGAATAGCGCGAAACATGTGGTGCATCGGCTCGCCTAGATTTTCCCTCCGGTGCGCGGTGAGTAATATAAGGCGGCTGCCGGCGGCCCAGTCCAGGTTTTCGTTGTGATAATCTGAGCGAATCGTGGTCTTAAGAGCATCAATAGCCGTATTGCCGGTTACATAAATCCGGGCCTTGTCCTTGCCCTCACGGATCAGATTGTCCCGGCTTAATTTGGTGGGGGCAAAGTTGTAACGGGCGATAATGCTGACTGCCTGCCGGTTAAATTCTTCTGGATAGGGTGAATAGATATTGTAGGTGCGCAGCCCTGCTTCAACATGACCGACAGGAATCCGGAGGTAATAGCAGGCCAGGGCGGTGGCGAAGGTCGTGGAAGTATCCCCGTGAACCAGCACGACATCTGGCTTTGCTGTCTCAAGGACTGTCCTGATTCGGTTAAGAATCAGGCTGGTGATGTCAAAGAGGGTTTGGTTCTGGGTCATGATGGATAAATCAAAGTCCGGCACAACGCTGAACACTTCCAGCACCTGATCCAGCATCTGCCGGTGTTGCCCAGTAACGCAGACCAGCGTTTTAAGCCCGGTCCGCTGTTTCAATTCATTGACCAGCGGGCACATTTTTATTGCCTCCGGTCTGGTACCAAATACCAACATGACTGTTTTCATAACCGCCTCACTGTAATAGCTTCACAGATCTATAAATTTCAACTTAGCAGTCAAACTGCTGCAGTGCGCTGACTACTGCCGGTGCAAGCAATCATAGTAGCGCAAACTGGGTAACTTATTAAAAGCTTACCAGCCTTGCGGCTAATGTCAATTACAGGTGGTCCAGAACACTGAGCCAGTATGAATCGGGAACTACCAAGGAACAGGTTCTGCGCTGTACTGCCATCAGTTTCAGCTATACTGCCGTTAATTGCACCGGGCAGGCCGCTCCGGCTGCTGCTTGCTGCCTGGCCTTCTTTAGCCTGAGCCCCGGGGGATTTTAGCTATAAGCGTCATCGGGTCTGAACCTGACAGGAAAAACTAGCTGAGGGTGCCTGTTGCCGTTACCTGACTTTTCCATCTCCCGGCCAGTTGCGGTATGATAAGCAGAGTTGGCCGATGAGGAGGCAATAGGTTTTGTATAAACTTGCAACACATTTTCATACCAGTGAAAGCAGCCCCTGCGGGCATATCCCGGCAGCAGAGGGCGTAGCTGCTTACGCCAGGGCCGGGTTTCAGGGCATCATGGTGACAGATCACTTCAGTGAATCCGTCTGGGGCGGACCGGCGCGTTGGGGCGGCTCCGGCCAGGGCAGCTGGAATGCGCTACTGGAAGCTTATGTCAGCGGCTGGCGGGCCGCGGCTAGTGCGGGACAAAAACTCGGACTGGATATATTTTTAGGCCTGGAGCTGCGCTTCCCGGCTAATCTCAATGATTTCCTGGTTTACGGAGTTACCTTGGCTTTCCTGCAGCAGCACCCCTGGTGCTACCAAGGTTCGCTGCAAGCCTTTCATGAGCTGGCGCAGGCCAATGATCTGCTGGTGGTGCAGGCGCATCCCTTCCGCAGCATGTGCCACCCGGCCAATCCGTCCTGGCTGGACGGCATAGAGGTCTATAACGGTAATCCCCGTCACGATTCCCATAACGACCGCGCGCTGGCCTGGGCTGCCCAATGCGGCCGGCTGCAGACTGCCGGGGACGATTATCACCAGACTGAAGACTGCCGGGGAGCGGGACTGCTGTTCCCGCAGCGGGACCGCCTGGCTGCGGCAGACCTGACCCGGGCGCTGCGCCAGCCGGAGCAATATCAGCTGCTGCGGGCTGTGGACCTGGCGGCCGATCCGCTCAAAGCCTGCTCTAAACCCTAAGCCCTGAGCAGAGCATTACGGACCTGCTGCCGCTTTCTATATGAATCAAACCCGCCTCCAGTAACTGCAATCTGCGCTGCCGCTACGGCTTCTACAGCCTGCTTGCAGCAAAACTGGCAGACCGCACAAACAGCCTGCCAAGGGGCCATCACCTGATCTGATCAGGTCAGCGGAGCAATCAGCTGACCTCACCCTGGAACAGGCTATGGACTGTGAGCAGGCTGTAAAAGCGGCAGGCCTGGGCGCAAAGCGCTGCTGCCAGATTTTTCAGCTTACGCTTATGACCAGCTGACCGAGGCGGCGCAGAGGACGCCCGTCAGCTGGCAGGCCAGCAATAAGCGGCTTCAGAGATTGACGCCCAGGATGCGTAGCTCATCATCGGTCAGCAGCCGGCCCAGCATCAGGGAGTTATCCGTGATACGTTCGGCCAGTGCCTGGTCAATCTTTGCACCGCGGATGAAGTAACGATCTTTGGACCATACATTGTGTTCCCAGGTTATACCGGCCCGGGAGTATTCTTCCAAGGTGTACTTGTCGCTTCCAACATACCAGCCGCCTGCAACGCGTCGGGCTTCGTCTTCCTTAACTTCTTCAAGGGTATTAAACTGTTTTTTTTCTTCTGCTATCTGATCTGCCATGGTTTCTCCTTTCTGACTGACAGTACATGCCGGGATCCCTTTTGGCCCTGCCAGTGCGGTGAAGCCTTTTTGCTTTACCTGTCTATACTTTAGCTGCAGCTCATTTGTGACGGAACTGACAAATGGCCTGTATTCGAGCTGTTTTGTCATATCTGATTGTCATACTTCAGCGTCATACCTACCCCTGCCGGCCCCGGCCAGGCCAGAGGCGTTCATAGCTGATCCAGATAATCTTTCAGACTGCCGCGGCGGTCAATGCCCAGCTTCTGGAATACCTCATTGAGATGATTGCGAACGGTACCCTGGCTGATGTATAGCTGCTGCGCGATTTCCTTGTTGCGCAACCCCAGCCCGGCCAGCCTGGCAATTTCCCGCTCCCGCGCCGTCAGCTGATTGATACCGGCTGCCGCGGGAGGCGTTTGGCTGGTTATGGGCGGCTTCAGCCAAAGCTGGATTTCCTTGTAGAGACTGGCCGGCGCAAAGGCAGCCAGCCGGGCGTCATAGCTGATAAAGGGCAGGCGAAGGTCCGCAGCCTGAGCCAGCTCCAGCGCCCGGGCCAGATGCATAGCGGCAGCCTGCTTCTGACCCAGGTCAGCATAGCCCAAGGTCAGCATGACGGTGCTTGCCAGCTGGTACAACAGCCTGGCTGAGGAGGCAGCTGCCGGTGCCTCTGCCTGCAGACTGTTCAATAAAGCGATCAGCCGGGCCGGCTGATCGGTCTGCAGATAATGGGCGGCTTCCAGCAGGGTCAGATTCCGTTGCAGCGACGGATAACCCGGCCAGCGGTCTGCGGGCTCATGCTGCCATAAAGCAGTCGGAGATAGCCTGCAGGGCCGGATCATCAGGTGTCGCATGGCAGCCGCTTGCTGCAGCAGGTCCGCGGCCCGGGCCAGCAGCAGGCGGGAACCGGTTTCTGCTGCCGGTAAGGCTGTCTGCCCCTCACGGAGCTCCGGATCAAGCTGCTCCAGAAAGCGGGCACTGCTGTCCAGGCTGTCTTTGATCAGACCGGTGTCCTGCCGCAAAAGCCCGGTCAGGCCGCGCAGCAGCTGGGCTGCTGCTGCCATTTGTGTGTATCCGGCTGCCTGAGCCTGCTGCTCTGATTGATAGGTCAGGATCAGGGCCTCGTCAAACTGTCCGCGCCACAAGGCTAACTCAGCCTGATAAAAAACCGCTGCTGGCGCAGGCTGTCTGCCGCAGATGACAGCCCAAGCCGCGGCTGCTTGCTGCAGCTGCTCTGCGGCCTGGTCTGCCCTGCCGGCGTCAGTCATGCCAAAGTCCAGCAGGCTGGGAAAAGCTGGCAGAAAGGCCTGATCAGCCGTCATGAAGCAGTCTGGCGGCGGCTGCGGATCTGCCGGCATTGTTCCAGCCGGGTTTTGCAGCAGACAACTGGCCGCTGCCTGATAAAGCCGGGCCAGGCAGTCCGGGTCCTGGACCGGCTTAACGGTATCCAGCAACAGCAGCTGGGCTTTCACTTGAGGATCCTGGCCTTGCCCGGCTAATTGTCGCAGCTGCGCCAGTAAAGCCGGCTGTAGCTCGGTCCGGCCGCTTTCGGCGGCAAAACGGAAGAACGAGAGGTAGAGCAGCGGCTGCTGGCTGAGCGCGGCCGGAGCCAGCTCCGCCAGGCTCTGGCCCACAAATTCCACCAGCCCGGGCTGCCGCCTGAGTACCTGGTATAACTGCCGCGGCGCAATCTGCATCACAGCCGAGGGCTGTCCCGCTTCCTGGTAAAACCGGAGGGCCTGGTCCCAGTTCTGATGCTTCAGACAGTAATCCGCCGCCCGGCTGTAGATCTCCGTACGCAGATCCGCAGGCCGGCAATCCAGAGCAGAGCGGAAAAAATCCATTACTATGCGGTGAGGATAAAAGACACGACTGAGTGGATCATAGTAAATCAGCGGTGTCGCCTTCAGCGTGTCGCTGATTGTTTCAGGTACCTCGTTTTGATCCAGCACCCAGGCGATGGTTTCCAGACTGAAGGTATCAAAGGGAGCTAGCCTCAGCAGGCATTGCTTCATTTCCAGGTTGAAGTGGTTCCAGATCAGTTCTTCAATTAATTGCAGGGTACTGCTGTCGTTAATGCTGCTGCCAAATTTCAGATATTGATTCAGGTGTAAAAACACCGCAATATTCCAACCTCCCGTTACCGCGTAGATTCGCTCGGCTTCCAGGGGAGGGAGCTGGATTCCTTCGCCGGCAAAGTAAGCCGTTATGTCACCGGGGCGGAGGCTGAAGTCTTCCGGCGTGATCAGTGCGGCCCGCTGCTGCCCGTATAAAAAGCTGTTCCAGAGATAGTCGGTCAGCAGGACCAGATGCAACTGCTGACTTTCATGCTGCAGTAAAGCAGTCAGCACCGGCTCCGGCAGCTGATTCTGCAGACAGTGGAAGTGATCCAGCAGCAAAATAAGCGGTTCATCCGCGCGGTCGCATTGACGGAGCAGAGCCGCGATTTCATAACAGTTGCTGTAACTGGGGAAACCAAGCTGCGCCAGGCGCTCAGCCTGGGGGACCCCGGCCTGAGCCAGAGCCAGACAGAACCGTGCATAGCCTTTCTGTGGCGTGAGGTCTTCCACATCGGCCCACAGCAGCTGCTGCCCGCTCTCCCGCGCCCATTTGCTGAGCAGGGCAGTTTTACCGTATCCGGTCGGCGCAAACACCACCGTCACGGGCACCTGGCTGATGTGGTCCAGTTTAGCCTTAAGCCGCTGCGGCATATACAGATTCCGGTCCACGGTCAGATATCCTCACCGAGCTGCTGCCGCTTGACCAGACCGGCAAACAGGTTGTTTTGCTGCAGCAGGCTTTCGTAGGTTCCGTCTTCCGCAATCCGGCCCTGATCCAGCACGATAATGCGATCGCAGTTCCGGATGGTGGACAGCCGGTGGGCGATCACCAGCCGGGTGCAGTGCAGTCGGTCCAGAGACTGGGCGACCTGTTTTTGGGTGATATTGTCCAGGGCACTGGTCGCTTCATCCAGGATCAGCAGCCGCGGTGAACCAGCCAAGGCCCGGGCCAGCAGTACCCGCTGCTTCTGACCGCCAGAAATGCCGTTTCCCTCAGAAATAATCGTATGCATGCCCATGGGCATGGCTTCAATGTCCCGCGCCAGGCCGACTTCCTCAGCCAGCTGCCAGGCCTGCTTCAGGGTCAGCCAGGGTACGGACAGGGCCATGTTGGCATAGATACTGCCCTGAAAAAGCCGGCCGTTCTGGACGACGCAGCCGATATGCCGGCGCAGAGACAGAACATCCAGGCTTTCCAGGTCCTGACCGTCATAGTAGACCGCGCCTTTTTCCGGCTGCTCAAAACCCAGCAGCAAGCGGACCAGGGTGGATTTGCCGCAGCCGGTCGTGCCGACCACCGCGACATACTGTCCGGCCCGGATTTTCAGAGACAGGTCGTTTATCACCAGCGGCATATTCGGCGCGTAGCGGAACGAGACATGACTGAGCTCAATCTGGCCGCCAAGCCGGGTCAGGATCTTTTTGCCGCCGGCTGTTTCCGGCAAGGTCTCCAGCACCGGCCGGGCCATGTCCAGGGTGGGGCGGATGCGGGCGAAGACGGAGCTGATGCCGGCCAGCGCGGAAAAGGCGGTTGATAGCATCCCATAGGCGGTGCTGAAAGCCATATAGTCTGCGGTGCTGACCTGATGCGTGACCGCGGTGTAATAAAGCCAGATGTTCCCCGCCAGTGATATCGCCAGGGTGATCACGCCGTTGACGCGGACCAGCAGCGGCGGCTGATAGTTTAATTGGGCTACGTCACGGTAGGCTTCTGCCCAGCGGGCAAAGGAGCGCCGTTCCGAGCCGGTCAGTTTGATCTTGGGCAGGGCTGAAAAAAGCGCGTAGAGCAAGCCGCCTTCCCGGGCGCTGCTTTCCAGCTTCTGCCGGGTGATGGAAACCTGCAGCCAGGTGGACAGTAAACTGACGGCAAAAGTAGCCAGGGTGATCAGGAGCGCCGGCACTGCCAGGGCGGGGGTATAGCCGAAGATCTGAAACAGGTAGACCAGTGAAAACAGGGAGGACAGACCGGTCGTAAAAAAGGCTTCCATCAGCATGGCTCCCAGACTGTTGATGGTCTGGACCCGGGCGGACAGCTCGCCACTGGCATAGCGGCGGAAAAATACCGCCGGCAGCGAGAGCACGCGCATCATGGAGGCTGACTCCAGGGCCAGGGACATTTTGGCCTGGATCCGGGACATGCTCAGGTTCCGGCTGATGCTGATCAGGCTGCGGGCAAAGGCTGCGCCGGCCAGCAGGCAGGCAGACGATAAAAGCAGACGGATCAGGCCACTGCTGACGACAGTTGAAAACAGACTGCGGGTGACCAGCGGCGTGATCAATCCGACCAGTGTGACGGCCAGGGTACTGAAAGCAATCAGGAGCAGATCTCCCAGATTCAGCGTCTGGAGAATATACCAGGCCAGATCCTTGATCTGAAGGCGTTTCAGGGGCAGGGGCCGGTACAGGCAGATGGCCTCCGCGGGGAGTCTGGCGGCACTGAGACGGTCCAGCCGCCGCCGGCTGCTGTGACCATCATAGTAGTCATAGCGTCCCAGCAGATCCGGCAGTAAGGCTGCCAGATTCCCCACCGCGTCAACTGAGAGCAGCGCTCCGGCCGCGTCTTTATACCAGCCGGTCTCCAGCCTGACTCTGCGCTGCATCATGCCGGTCGGACGCAGCATGTAATCCAGCAGGACCTCCGTTGAAACCTTGCCCGCCGGTGGCAGACCGGGTTTGGTATGATAGTAGCTGAAAACCGACCGAATGGCCCGGATGGAGGCTTCCTGGTCCCGGCTGGACTGGGCTCCGGCATCGGCTTGACTGGCCCCCTCCGCAGCTTCCGTGCTTCTGGCCCCTTCTGCGGCCGGGGCGGGTGGGACCTGATCGCCGGTCAGCGGCTCAGTCCGGCTTTTTTGCACGACCGCCGCCATGTCCTCCAGGGACTGCTGAAACTGTTGCTGGTCGGCTTCCCGACGCTGGCGCAGCTGATCATCTATCCAGCCCATCTCCGTCCTCCTTCTTCCGTCATGAGTCATTCTCAACCAGGCGGCTGTACAGCCCCTGGCGGGCCAATAAGTCCGAGTGCTTGCCGCGCTCGGCGACCTGCCCCTGATCCAGCACCAGGATTTCATCGCAGTCGCGGATGGTGGACAAGCGGTGGGCGATGACCAGGCAGGTGATGCCGCGGTCGCGGATGGCCTTCACGACTTCAAACTCAGTCTGCGCGTCCAGAGCGCTGGTCGCTTCGTCCAGGATGACAATGGTCGGGTCTGCGGCCAGCACCCGGGCAATCTCCATCCGCTGGCGCTGGCCGCCGGACAGATCGCGTCCGCCTTCAGACAGCACATAGGCATAGCCCCCTTCGCGGCTCATAATATCGTCGTGCAGGCTGGCGTCCCGGGCGGCCAGGATCACTTCATAATCTTCTATGGAGCTGTCCCACATCCGGATGTTATTGGCAATGCTGTCCTGAAAAAGCGTGACATCCTGGTCTACGACTGCCAGGGAACCTGTCAGCACCGCCCGGGGCAGCTGAGGGGCCAGCTGACCGTCAAAGCGGATTTCGCCGCTCCAGGGCTGGTAAAGGCCTGAAATCAGTTTGGCCAGCGTGGACTTCCCGCAGCCGGACGGACCGACCAGGGCGATCCACTGACCGGGCGCCACTGACAGGCTGAAGTCACGGATCAGCGGCTCTCCCAACGGCGCGTATCCAAAGGTCAGATGAGAGATATCAATCTGACCGCTGAGCTTGCCGGAAGCACTGCTTGCTTTTCCTGTCAGGGCTTCGTCCGCGTAAGCCGTATCCTCCCGGACATCTTCCGGATAATCCAGCACGTCTTTGATGCGCTCCAGCTCCGTCCGGGTCTCCTGCAGGCTCTGGCCGGCGGAGGTCAGCTGGTCCGCGGGGGCTGCCAGGGAACTCAGAAAGCCCTGAAAAGCCAGGACCATACCGATGGTGAACTGTCCCTGCATGACCATCAGGCTGCCCAGGACCAGAACGGTAATATCAGCCAGACTGGCTACCAGGAGGGGAACCGCTCCCAGAAACTGATTGACCCGGGCATAGCGGACCTGCTGGGTATTGACCGCGGCCTGATAGCCGGCCCACTGCTCAAAAAATCCGCTTTCCGCTCCGCTGGCCTTCAGTGTCTCGATCATCTCAATACCGGAGATGGTTGTGCTGGACAGTTTAGCGGAATCCCGGTGCATGACGCGCAGGATATTGTTGCGTTTGCGAGCGATGAGCCGGGCACTCAAGGCCTTGATCAGCAGACTGCTGATGCCGATCAGGGACAGGAGCCAGCTGTAACGGAACATGACAAAGAGATAAAAAACCAGGACACCGGACTGGAAGAGCAGCGGCGCCAGGGTGTTAATCAGCGAGAAAGCGATTTTTTCATTGGCGGCCTCCCGGCTGCTGATGTCCCCTACACTGCGCTGATAAAAAAAGTCCACCGGCAGGTGAAGGACATGCCAGACAAAGCGGCTGTTGGCAACGATCGCGGTCTTGCCTTCCAGTCTGAGCTTATAGGTCGCCTCCAGCCAGGCCAGAACCACCTGAATCACAGCAAAGCCTGCCATCATCAGCAGCAATGGTGTGAGCCAGGAGGGGTTTTCCTGCGTCAGCAGCTGATCCATAAAGACCCGAGAAAAGGCCGGGCTGATGATGCCGATCATGGCAGCCAGGAAGGTTGAGAGGGCAACATAGATAAAGGCGGTCAGATTGTCCTGCAGCTTGCTGAGGATGTATTGCCGGATCGGCTCCGGCCGCCCGCCGGGCTGGAAGGCCGCCGCCGGGGTCAGGCTGATCAGGAAACCGGTGAAGGCCTGGTCCAGCTCCTCCATACTGACTTCCACGACCCCTCGGGCCGGATCATTCAGGACCGCGCGGCCCTTTTTAAAACCATCCAGCACGACAAAGTGATTAAAGTTCCAGTGCAGAATACACGGCAGCTGCGGCAGCTGCGGCAGCTGCTCTGGTTCCGCCCGGTAAGCGTGAACTTCCAGCTGATAGTTGCGGGCCGCCCGCATGATATCAGCTGCGTTGGTACCGTCGCGGGACACGCCGCAGTCACGGCGGACTTGTTCCAGCGGCAGCCATTTGTTGTAATAAGCCAGGACCATGGCCAGACAGGCCGCGCCGCACTCCAGTGCCTCCATCTGGAGGAGGACCGGTACTTTGGCCGGATGGCCGGGCCGGACCGGCCGACGGCCGGTCGCCTGGCTGACCGCGGCGCCCGGACGCCGGAATGGTAAATTGATCATGAAGAACCTCCCCTTGAATGATTGGGGTTTGTGCGGTCACAGCGGCAGGCCGGTCTGGCGTGCTTCCTGCCCCGCGGGCCCAATACCCGCAACCTCAATTCAGCAGAAAGCTGACCGGATGATAGCTGTCCGTCGTAAAGCGGATTTCAGCCAGACCGTCTGTCTGGTCTGACGCCTGAATCTGTATTTCTACATTCCAATCGTTCAAACTGAGCTGCTCACTGTAGTAGTCCCCGGGATACGCTGCCTGCACTTCAGCCCGGGACAGCGGGACCAATGAAACCGCGCTGATCTGTCCGCTTTCCCCATTACTGCCAATGGCTACTTCGTCACCGACCTGAACGGAAGCAGCTTGATCCTGAGACAGGAAACAGATCGCCTGCCCGTCAGTCACAATCCCGTTTACCTGAAAACTCTCAGGTACTTCGCCCAGTACCGCCCAGGCCAGAAAGGCCAGCAGCAGAACGGTGACCGCGATGAGCAGCAGCCAGATGTGCGGATTGGCCACCCGGATATAGTCGTTCAGCTGCTCGGGTGAGTTGACCCGGTCCAGACTTTGCTGGCGGAAAAGTTTGTCACGCATGGCTTCTTGTACCTCCTAAAACCTCTTTCGCAGGGTCAGCCGGTTTTGCCCGTCCATATAGCTGTAGCTGAGCTGATCGGTCAGCCGCCGGACAATCAGGAGGCCCAGACCGCCTGCTGGTCGCTCGGCCGCGCTCAGGCTGGTATCCGGTTTTGCGCTGTTCAGCGGATCATAGGGGATACCCCGGTCGGTCAGCGTGAGCTCCACCCCGCGTTGATCCGTCTGGCCGTAGATGGTGACCCACTCGCTGCCGCTGTAACGCGCTATATTGGAAAAAAGCTCATCCAGCACAATATGCAGCTGACTCTGGGTTGTGGCCGGACAGGCGGTGTCCTGTAACAGACCGTCCAGGAAGCCCAGCAGGCGAGGGGCTTGTTCCGGCTTTGCTGGCAGCCGCAAAGACGGCCGGGCGTCGCTATTGATGCGCAGTGCCAGCATGGTCATGTCATCTGCCGGATCACTGCCGCAGGTGAAGGCCGTTACATCCTGACTGAGCGCCTGCAGCAGCTCGGCAGGGGACGGGTTGCCGTGACGGTTGAGACTCGCGGCCAGGCGCGTTTCGCCAAATAGGTCCTGGTGAGTATCTGTCGCTTCGGTCACGCCGTCGGTATAAAGGTAAATGGTGTCGCCGGCCTGCAAAATCAGCTCACCTGCCTGAAAACGAGTCCCCTGCAGGCCGCCCAGCACAAAGCCCGGTCGCTGCTGCAGCCGCTGCCAGGCCTGACCGGCCCGGCTGATATAGGGTGGGTTATGGCCGGCATTGACAAAACTCAGGCGGCCGCTGGACCGGTCATAGATCCCCAGCCAGGCCGTCACGAACATATTCGCTTCGTTGTTTTCGCACAGCTGGGCGTTGACCTGGGCAAAGATCTCTGCTGCCGGACTGCCGGTCAGTGCCTGGTTTTTGATCAGGGTGCGGGCGATCACCATGTAGAGCGCGGCCGGAACGCCCTTGCCGGAAACATCTGCGATCAGAAAAACCAGGTGCTGCGGGTCCGGCATGAAAAAATCATAAAAATCTCCCCCGACTTCGCGCGCCGGAACCATGGTGGCAAAGATATCAAAGTCAGGATCCTCCGGAAAGGCCGGAAACGTACAGGGCAGCATGCTGGATTGGATATGGGCGGCGACATTGAGCTCGGTGCTGATCCGTTCCTTTTCGGCGGTGACCTGAGTCAGATGCTGGATATAATGATGAATATCCGCTTCCATTTTCTGGATGGCCCGGGCCAGTGTCTCAATTTCATCGCCGGTCCGGACCTGTTCCAGCGCGGCGCTGTCAGACGCTTCATCCCGGATAAACTGACCGGCTTCGCGGGTCATCAGGCGGATCGGAGCAACGACATGTTTTTGCAGATAGACCAGATAGAGGCTGACAAAGAGCGCGGTCAGCGCGGCTGAGACCAGGAAAGTAAAGAGGATGAACTGGGTGAGCAGGTGCTGCATGGTTTCCATGGCGACTTCGACCCCCAGCAGCGCGGCAACCTGGCCGTCGGAGGTATAAATTGGCACAATGGCGGAGGTGTTATAGCCAAATTGGCTCTTGGAATAAAAATAACGTTTGGCCCGCTGCCCGGTCTGAATAACGTATTCCAGGTCGGTTTGGTATTTGGGATTGATGGAGCCGGTATCGCCCAGCTGGTAGGGCTCATAATCATCGGCGGGGTTGTCCGCGTCAAAGACATAAGTCAGCTGCAGGTCACCGTAACGGGCGATATAAATATAGTTGGCCTTCATGTTGCTCCGGAGGCTGCTTAAAGCCTGGCTCATGACATCATAGGCCGCGTCCGTCTGCCCGCTGTCCAGATAGCGCTCAATCGCGTCCCCATCAATATAGGACAGCCCCACGGAGGCAATGCGGTAAGCGCTTTCGTTATATTGGGCCTCGACTGCGGTTTTGTATTTTATATAAGCGATGAGCAGACAGGCCGTGCAGATGACCAGGCCAAGTGTCACAAACCCTAAGACCAGTCGCTGGGAAAGGTGGTGCAGCTGAGGCTTTTTCAGTTTGAGACGCATGGCTGGCCTCCTTTGATGTATAACTGAGCGTCGCAACGGCAGGGTGTACTGCCGCAGCAGGGGCAGTGCAGGGTAGAAATCCCGGCCCAGGGTGCCGTCAGGTCCCGCACATATCTGAAACCACTGCGCAATAACAGGCGGCGCGCCGGCACGTGATTACCCTGTTTCCAGGCAAATCCCAGCGTCAGGCGGATCCGGCGCTCCTCCTGGTACAGCTTGTTATAGCGGGCCAGAACCCGATCACTGAGGCCGCTGCCGCGCGCTTCCGGCCGCAACCCCATAGAACGATAGACGACAATTGTCTCAGCTGGCTCGCAGAGATCCGCGACCTCGCGGTAGTCCGGGCCGGGCCAGCGATCCAGCTGCGCGGCCGGGAGCTGCTGAGCGTAAAAATAGCCGATATACGCCCCGGAGAGCAGCAGCAGGACAAATTCCTGTTCCGGATCTGTTGCCAGCCGGGCCAGCTGGTCAGCGGTGTACATGCCCTGACCGACAAACTGATCCGACAGCGCCCGGGCAACCGTGATATTGGCCGGTGAAAGTGGCTCCAGGACCAAATCAACCGGCCGCATTTTCAATGGTCAGGATGTCGGAAAAACCGGTGATGTCAAAAATTTCCATGATCACAGTGTTCACATGACGGACCACCATGCCATCTTTAGTCAGCATGATTTTCTGGGCGGCCAGCAACACTCTCAGACCGGCGCTGGACAGGTACTCCAGCTGCTGAAAGTCCAGGGTGAGTTGCCGGATGGCCTGGAGGTCTTCCTTCAAGGCTGCTTCCAGCTGCGGGGCCGTATTGGTGTCAAGCCTGCCGCTGACCTTGATCAGCAGCTGCTGTCGGGCTGAATCCATTTCTTTTTGTATGGTCATATTCCTTCCGGCACCTGCCAGCCGGGGGCAGGCGCGCTCCTTTCATATAACTGGTATGAGCGACGGAGGGGCGTGCGGCGGCCGCCTGATCCAGGGTCCGTTCAGGCTTCGCTGATCAGCGCGGTTTCCATCAATTCGCGGGCGGTGACCCGCAGCTTCCCCTTCCCCCAGATCACATAATCGCCGTCGGTCCGTACACTGGCAAAGAGCTTGGGATCGGCTAATTCCTGAAACCTCAGGAAGGTCAGGCGAACCGACAGATCAACAATCAGCAGACTGCCGCTTTCCAGCGCGACAAATAGACGGGTCCCGGTCAGCGGGACGACTGCTTTGATATACCGCAAGCCTTTCACTTCATTTCTGAGCTTATTTATGTCAGCCTGTGCAGTCCTTCTGTTTTCAGTTTATGCAGCTGCTGTCCGGCAGCCTATCGTCCGATCAGACGATATTTACCCGGGTAGTAAAATGTAAAAAACGAAGAGAAGAAGTAAGAGATCAGGATAGCCGGCAGTGGATGATGAAGTGCCAGGCTTTGCTGGTCAGGGTAAAACTCAGCGAATAGTTGCCGGCCGCGGGGACAGGCTGCAGAGACAAAGCCAGGAGCAGCCGCTCATCAGGGAAGGAAATCGTTCAGTTTGCTGCGGTGCTGGATGCCCAGTTTGCGGAAAACCGCGCGCAGATGGGTGCGAACGGTGCTGACTGACAGGAAAAGCTGCCGGGCAATTTCTTCATTCGTCAGCCCAGCCGCGGCCAGCCGGGCGATTTCCCGTTCCCGCTCAGTCAGCTGCTCAGCGGCTTGCTGCTGCTCTACATCAGGATAGCCGTGAATGAAAGCTGCTTCCATCTGTTGCCGGGCCTGTAAGTAAGAGGCGGCCTGTGCCGGAAAATCTTCTTTGAAGCAGGCGCTGACCAGGCCCTGGGTTTGCAGGTCGCAGACGATCAGCTGATTGAACAGCCGGTCGGGCAGTAAAAAGGTGATGGCCTGGTTCAGGATCTCCCGTGCTGGCTTCCGCTGCCCCAGCGCGTGATAAGCCTGCACGGCCAGCAACGCGGGGAAGACGTCACCAAAGCAGCGGATCTGAATTCCTGAGGGGAACAGCGCCTCCAGAGAAGCGGTCAGGCGGGGCAACTGCCTGGTATCCAGCAGATAACTCAGGTACAGTGTAACCTGAACCTGATGCAGCCAGGGCAGGCGGTCCCGGGAGAGAGCGCCTGCCTTCAGCCAGTCGGGAAAAGCCGGTTTGCCCGGCAGGCCGGTCTCAGAGACCAGCACAGCCTGCAGGGTTTCTGCTGAAGAAGGCAGGATAAAAGCCTGCTCAAAGACCTCACCGGCCCGCCCTTTCAAGTCGCGGACAGCCTCCTGCCAAAAATGCGCATCATTTTTATGGACAGAGACCCAACCTAATATATAGAAAGCAGATAGTACAAGGATCTCCTGACCCGAGTTTTGAGCGATAAAAATGGCTTTATAGGCTTGCTTTTCTGCTGTTACCAGGTCGGCCGCGTAATAGCTGGCTTCTGCGCGGAACAGACACTCAAGTCCGGCCCCATGCCCCCGGGTGAACCTGGTGTACAAGCTCAGATAGGCACTCAGGTCCACCGCCTCCTGCCCGATCTGACCGGGCTTCTGATGAAAGAGCGAACAAGGAGCCAGCACACCGTAACACCACGGTGAATCCGCCTGAATGACCCTTGAAACATCTGACTGAAACAAGGTCCGGGCCTGCTCCAGCGTGCGGGTCATACGGGAGAGATCCGGCAGATAGGTATAACTTTTCAGGAGATACCAATCAGCCAGCAAGAGACGGTCGGCCGGGTCGGAGCGGTGCAGCCGGGAAAAAAGCCGCCGCAACAATTGCGCAAAGACCTCATTCTGACCGCTTATCAGCAGAATATAAGCCAGCCGCAGCCAAAATAGCGGTTCTTCCCGCAGCAAAGCTGTATCCAGTCCCTGCTGCCTGGCCCAGGCTGCTGCGATCCGGTAAAACGGTTTTCCTTCAAGCTGGTCGTGGAAGAATAATCTTGGATCCAGCTTCAGAATAGCCCGGAAGTCTCCCGCTTGCTCATAAAAGCCAGCTGCCTGCAGCTGAGAACCATTCACCCGGCACCAGTCACCGGCCCTGCGCAGACAGTCGTGATTCATCGCGCGTCCCATTTGTCTGCGCCGTTCCTGCAAAAAGTCGGACAGCAGTTCATGAATTTCAATTTGGTGAGTCAGCAGGTCATGACGGATAAGAGGCAGATTCAACGCTGCGCGCAGATCTGGCGGCGGACTGATATCCTGGCACAGGAAACGTAGCTGAGCCTCACTGACTTGTTGAAAGGGTGACAGGTGAAGCAAAATGAGCTGCTGTGACCGCGGCAGGGGATTCCAGATAGCATGCTCCAGCAGGAACATCAGGCCGCCGGTACTCTCACGCTCCGGTCGCTTTTCCTGCCGCAGCCGCAGATACAGGGAAACTGCTGTAACCCAGCCGCCGGTCCGGCGATATAGTAACTGCGCCTCGCTTTCAGTCAGATTCAGTCCGCGCTGCAGCGCGTAAGCCTGGATGTCCGCGGCGCCCCAGCTCAGATCCGCCTGAGTCAGCAGCGGAACCCCCAGCTTTAACAACAGAGACAGCTGCTCGCGCTGATATAACTGGGAAATCAATATGACGCTCAGACCTGAACGGGGCCTTTCTAGCAAGGCTGCAAAAAACGCGGTGGGGAAGACCGGCTGCAGATACTGAAAATTATCTATGACCAACCAGCAGGGAGCAGAACAGCTTAATTCCTGCCACCGTTCGCTGAGGTCGGCGCGGTTATGAGCGTCAGGCAGGCCTGACTGACCCAGGGTACCGCCGACCATCGGGTCCAGTCTGGCGACCAGTTTACAAAGCTGCTGATAAGAAGCCGCCGGGTTATCGGCCCGGGCGCTGCGCCAATAGATCTGAGCGCCGGTTTTAGCGGCGGCTGCCGTCAGATAATCTTTGACGGCGGTGGTTTTTCCATAACCGGAAGGCGCTTCCAGAGCGGTGGTAGCCGCACGCTTCAGCACACCCAGCTTTTGCCACCAGGCTGGAGCATAGTAATGCTGTTCTCTGGACTGTCCATATTTAGCCACGTGCCTGTACCTGAACCTTTGTCTTACCGGACCAAAGCCTGACGACTGGAAGAACGATCAATAGTATTATCTGACGTTTTAGTAGAAAATAAAAGCATGCTGTCAAGCGATCCTGATAAAATGTATGGTGTAACATGATCGGTAACACCGGCGGGCGTCCTCTTTCAGCTGCTGGCGGCGGTTATGGCGATTCAGCGGGAACATAAAAAAGATGAGATGCTGCGGTAAAGGAGCGGAGCCATGAAAATCAAGGTGCTTTTTCATATTGATGACATGAAACAATGGGATTTACTCCTGCATAATGTCAGCAATCTGCTGAGGGCATATTGTCCGGCCGGCCCAGCTGAAACCCAGGCCGCGCCTGCAACGGACAGGCTGAGCCTGCCGGAACCAGAGCAGGCTGAACTGCAGATTGAAGTGCTGGCAAATGCTGCGGCGGTTGAGGGCTATCTGCTGGACGCGGTGGAAGCAGACGGCAGCTTAATGACAGAACTGGCCCGGCAACAGGTGTGTTTTGTGGCTTGTGCCCATGCTTTGTCAGGCTTAAAGATCGCTCAGCGGCAGCTGCGCCCGTTTGTGACCGTCGTGCCATCCGGGGTGCGCGAACTGGTTGAACGGCAAAGCAAGGGCTATGCTTATATCAAGCCCTGAAGACAGGCTGACACTCAGCCGTCATGATACAGAAGCAG
>JAAVLZ010000003.1 GCA_012034405.1 Oscillospiraceae bacterium HV4-5-C5C
TGTATGAGAAAAGTCAAGGGTGTAAAGGGAAAATGCTTGACAGCCCAAGCTGGCTTACTTATAATACACAGCATGTGTGATGCGGAACCATCAAGTGCTTCAGCGCCGTTAAAAAATTATGAGTTCAGCTTATTGCTGGATTTTTATGGCGACCTTTTGCCAGCCGGCTCGCGGGAACTGCTGGATCTGAGTTGTAATGAGGATTATTCCCTGGGAGAGATAGCCCAACTTCGCGGAATCAGCCGTCAGGCCGCTCATGACGGGATAAGGCGGGCAGAGGATGCGTTGCTTAAGTATGAATCCTGCCTGCAGCTGGCGTTTCGCCGTCAAACTGCGTTAAAGCTTATCGCCGACTGCCGCAGACAGGCGGATGAGGAAGGCGCGACGGAGTCGCTGCAAAAGAAACTGGGGAAGCTGGAGCAGTTTTTGGGTACTTAAGCCAACCGCCGCGGTTCTGGCCGCCGGCGACAAGCTAAATGATAAATCTTTGAGGACAGGAGTTTTTATGGCACTATTTGAAGGCTTATCCTCCAGACTGCAGCAGATAACCGCAAAAATGCGCGGTAAGACGCGGGTGACTGAACAAGATATTAAGGACATGATGCGGGAAATCCGCCTGGCTTTGCTGGAAGCCGATGTCAACTATCAGGTTATAAAACAGCTGATAGCAGTCATTTCTGAAAAATGCAGTGGGACTGAAGTGCTGGAAAGCCTGACACCCGGACAGCAGGTGGTTAAGGTTGTTCACGATAGCATGGTGGACATTCTTAATATCGGCGAGCAAAAACTGGCCGTCAGTCCCAGTGGCTTTACCGTATTGATGCTATATGGCCTGCAGGGTTCAGGAAAAACCACCACTGCTGCTAAATTGGCTCGCTTTCTCAAAAATAAGGGGAAGAAAGTCATGCTGACCTCGGTGGATACCCATCGACCGGCAGCTATGCTGCAACTGGATGTCCTGGCTAAATCCATTGACGTCCCTTGTTATATTGAAACAGCCAATAAGGATGCGGTAGAAATAGCCCGTCACGCCGTGGACCGGGCACGCTACTTACTCTGTGATACGCTGATTGTTGATACTGCCGGCCGGATGACGATTGATCAGGCATTGATGACCGAGCTGAAACAGGTAGCCGCTGTGGTAAAACCCACCCAGAAGCTCTTGATTGTCGATGCCATGATTGGTCAGGAAGCCGTCAATATAGCGGAAACCTTTGACCGCGAGATTGGACTGGATGGCTACATTATGACCAAACTGGACGGCGACGCTCGCGGCGGCGCTGCTTTGTCCATTGCTTATAATACCCGTAAACCTATTAAGTTTATTACGATCGGTGAAAAAACTGACGCGCTGGAGGCCTATGATCCGGAACGCATGGCTAACCGGATTTTGGGCATGGGAGATGTCGTCAGCCTGATTGAGAAGGCTACTGCTAATTATGATGAAAAGGTAGCCCAAAAGACGCTTGACCGTTTAAAAAAGAATCAATTCACATTGAGTGACATGTTAAGTCAGTTTGAGCAGGTCAGTAAAATGGGCTCGGTTAAGGATTTACTGGGGATGATACCAGGTGTCAGCAGCGCCAAGCTGAAAGATGCGAAGGTCGATGACAGTATCATTCATAAGAACATGGCAATTATCCGTTCTATGACCCCCAAGGAGAGGGATAATCCGCAGTTGCTGAATGCAAGCCGGCGCAAAAGGATTGCGCAGGGTTCCGGCACCAGCGTACAGGCGGTTAATCAGTTAATTAATCAGTATCAGCAGACGCTGAAAATGATGAAACAGTTTGGTGGCTTCAAGGGTAAGAAGGGGCGCGGCTTTCCAGGCATGGGACGCGGCGGATTTCCGTTCTGACTTTTAGCATAGATAGAAAGATTTTCTTAGGAGGAAAACAAATGGCAGTCAAAATCAGATTAAAACGTATCGGTGCAAAAAAAGCCCCGCATTATCGCGTGGTCGTAGCAGACGCACGGTCCCCGCGGGATGGCCGCTTTATTGAGGAAATTGGCACTTATAATCCGTTATTGACCCCTTCAGAGATCAAAATTGACACGGATGCCGCTAAAAAATGGCTGGAGAACGGCGCCCAGCCCACTGAAACGGTCAAGAAACTGCTGAAAATTTCAGGAGTGATCGAATGAACAGTGACAGCCAGCGCATGAGCGGCTTGCTGAAGACTTTAATTAATCCACTGGTTAATCATCCGGAAGATATTAATATTCAACCGGCTGAACAGGGAAACACTGTGGTTCTGGAGGTCCGTGTTAATCCGGAAGACATGGGTAAAGTCATTGGCAAGGGTGGCCGGCGGGCTGAGGCTCTGCGCACCGTCATGAAAGCTCAGGCTACCCGCCTGGGCCGCCGCGTCGTGGTGGATATCCTGGATTGATAGCTGCTTTGGCGTTGCTGATAAAACCCGGAAGGCTGAGATATTACCGTCCGGGTTTTTTGTAATGAGGGACTATGAACAAGCATTGTGAGATGATGAGTGCAAAGCCTTTATATGCGGCGGCGGATCAGGCCACGGGCATACCGTTACCATCTGATGATTGGCAAAGACCCTATCTTCATGTTGCCCGCATAACTGCAGCTCACGGCATCAAGGGTATGGTTAAAGCACAGCGGCTGAGCCGTGTCCCCGGCAGGCTGGAAGCTTTACAGCAGGCTTATTTGCTGCAGCCAGATGAAAGCCAACCCCGTTTGATCTCTTTGACCGTCCAATTTCATCAGCAACTGCTGCTGCTGAAAATTGAAGGGATTGAGGACCGTGACGCGGCAGAACAGCTGCGTGGTTGCTGGGTCTCTCTGGATCGCAGTCAGGCCGGACCGGCTCCGCAGGGTCATTACTATATTGCAGATTTGATTGGCTGCCAGGTCTATGATGCCAGGCGAGGCCTTATTGGAACCCTGCGCGATATCGTGGATGGACCCGGTTATGATCTTTATATTATCAAACGTCCCGGTATGACTGATTTATACCTGCCGGCTGTGAATGAGCAAATCAGGCAGATTGCTCTGGAGAAGCGCCGGATAGACGTCTGTTTACCTGAAGGTTTGTGGGAGCTGTAAATGTTTTTCAGAGTGTTGACTTTGTTTCCTGACTTGATTGAATCAGTCTGCAGCCAGTCCATTATTGGCCGGGCCAGAGAAAAGGGCCTGTTGGATATCCAGGCGATCAATATACGTGATTACGCCGCTAATCGTTATGGTAAGGTTGACGACAGTCTTTATGGGGGCGGGACGGGTATGCTGATGCAGTGTCAGCCAATCTGGGAGGCCTGGCAGGAAGCTCTGAGTCAGTGGCGGCAGATCGCGGCAGTTCCTGGCTGTCGTACAATTTATTTGTCGCCTAAAGGTCCGGTACTTGATCAGCGGAAGGTGAATGAGCTGGCTGCGGAGCCAGGCTTGATTTTACTCTGCGGACACTATGAAGGGGTTGATGATCGTGTTTTGCAGGCAATCCAGGCTGAGGAACTATCTATAGGCGACTATATATTAACCGGCGGAGAGATGGCCGCCGCGATTGTCATTGATGCGGTCAGCCGCCAGCAGGCCGGGGTTCTGCCTAACACAGAAGCCTACACTGAAGAGTCTTTATATAACGGCAGTTTAGAAAGCCGTCAGTATACCAAGCCTGAAATCTGGCAAGGCGAAGGCGTTCCGGCAGTTCTGCTCAGCGGTCATCATGCCAAAATCTCCCGTTGGCGCCAGTTGGATGGCTGGAGAGAAACCTTGCTTAAGCGGCCGGATCTTTTTAACCGACTGCAGCTGGCGGCTCAGGACTATCAGGATTTAAGCCGTCATCTGCTGGAACCAACTGACTGATGGCAAGCTTTTAAAAATGACCGGCCAACAGCCAGCGCACGCCGTCAAAGAACAGTTCAATCTCCACGCCACCGGCTATGCAAAGATAACGCCAGCCCTGACCGCCGGTTTTCAATGAACTGGCCGGCCGTTTATCTAAAATCTGACTGACCGGATAGCGGTAACCTTGAAATTTAAGGGATAAGGGTCTGACTTCACCTTGAGCGCTGACCTGAGCCCAGACCTGTACAGGATAAAATAAAGACTTATCCGGCAACACTTATCCCTCCTTTTAAGTACGCTACCGGCGCGATGATATGATCTCCCCGGGCGTCTAACTCCCCCAGAGAATCAGTCAAAAAGAGTCCCCGTTTGATGCAATGGTAGCCATAGCGCGAGCGCAACTGGTCGACGGTCTGATCCAGAGCCAGCTGCCGCTCCCGCTGTTGCTGTTCTGCCAGAAGACCAGGTTGATAGGGACGGTCAGCCGTCAGCCGGGTGACCCTGAGACCAAGGCTGCGGATGGGCGACAACCAGCTATAGCGGGCCTGAAACAGCTGCCAGGCGGTTTGTGCGATATCCTGAGTCAAAGAAGTGACCCAGGGCAAAGCGCATTGCCAGCTGCAGGAGCCCAGGCCGGAATCTCTGACTTGCACCTCCACCGTCTGGCCGGCCAGATGGCGTTCACGCAGGCGCGCGCCCACGCTCTCTGCCAAAGCATATAGCGTCAGCTTAACATCCGTTGCGGTGATGAGATCCCGCGGTGTGGTGACGCTGTTGCCCACTGATTTGATCAGCGTGTTGTCCGCCGAACAGGCCACGGGTTCATCATCCTCACCCCGGCTGAGCCGCCAGAGCAAGAGCCCCACCTTGCCCATTTTGCGTTGCAGCAACCGGGGATCAACCGCGGCCAGATCACCAATGGTGCATAAATTGAGATCCTTTAACTTGCGGGTGGTGGCCGGCCCTACATAAAGCAAGTCACTGACCGGCAGCGGTGCTACCAAAGCAGCATAATTATCCCGCCGGATGCAAGTCACTTTATCAGGCTTGCGCAGATCACTGCCCAACTTGGCCATAACTTTACACCAGGAAACACCAACCGAGACGGTCACACCCAGTTGTTTGAAAATTCGCTGGCGGATTTCCTCCGCCGTAGCCTGACCGTCTTGCCCGCTGATATCCAGCCAGGCCTCATCCAAGCCAAACGGTTCTACCTGCTGGGTATATTCCTGATATATGGCGCGGGCCAGAGACGAGTAGCGCAGGTATAAGGGATAATTAGGCGGAACTATAATCAGCCCGGGGCACATCTGCCGGGCTTCCCATAATGCGCTGCCGGTCTGGACCCCGGCTTGTTTGGCCTGCTGATTTTTGGCCAGAATAATGCCGTGCCGGGCTTCCACATTGCCACCTACTGCAACCGGGTGGCTACGCAACTCAGGACGGTGCAGGCACTCCACGGACGCATAAAAGCTGTTCATATCGACATGAAGGATGGTCCTGTCCATAAGTTTTACCTCCAAAAAAGAACAAATGTTCCTTTATTATAGAGCAGATTAAAAGCATGTCAAGCGGGGTGCCGCAGGGCTATTACGCTGAAGGATCCGGTTTTAAAACTAAAATATATGAGCAATTAAATGCGATAAATAGAAAAATATGAAAGGGATTATTTGTGCTCTCGGCATTTTGAGAGCAGGATAATCAAATATTATTAAAGCATTCAAATTGACAAATGTGAAAAACGATTGCTATAAACTTGCAAAATGCGAAAAACCAAATAGCGCTATAGTCTCGTGAATAGGGCATTTGCAAATAATATCAAAGAATATAAACCAAGAATTATGCAAATGCTCATAACTTATTAAAGAAAACCTGGAAGAGCCTGAAAAGGGTATGAGCAAAAATTGCATAATGACCAAATTGCTAAATATGGTATAGAAATCAGCAAACATGAGCAATTTAACCTTTGATATGATCGTTACATCACAAGATGCACAAAAACTGAACCGGATGCTTGTGAGCTACGAAGGAGAATAAATTATGAAGAGACGACACAGCAGGGAAGCTATAAAGGAAAACCTGGAACTCTATTCAATTATTCTGCCGGCAATCATCATGATTGCGATATTTTCGTATATCCCTTTATACGGACTGCTGATTGCCTTCCAGGACTACGCACCGGGTAACGCCATCGTCTCTTTCAGTCAGCAGGCTGGCATTCGATGGGTAGGGTTCAAGCATTTTTTAAAGTTTATAAATGGTCCGTATTTTATTCGAATCATGAGAAATACGATATGGCTGAGCCTTCTGAACATTGTTTTTGGCTTTACAATTCCCGTAGTATTTTCCCTGTTACTGAATGAAGTTAAGCTGAATCGCTTTAAAAAATTTGTCCAGACGGCCAGTTATCTGCCTTATTTCATTTCGATGGTAGTAGTCGCTGGTATGGTCCTTTCCTTTATTAACATTAATGGTGTGTTTTCCAAATTGGTGGAAGTATTCGGTGGCACTGCTAAATCTTACAATACGGATCCACGGTATTTTTCTCGGATTTACACCATTACAAATGTCTGGAAAAGCTTTGGTTTTAACTCCATATTGTATTTGTCTGCTATAGCCGCGGTTGATACAGCTTTGTATGAATCTGCCAAACTTGATGGTGCTAAACGATTTCAGCTGATGCGCTATATCACGATTCCGTCTATCAAGCCAACGATGGCAATTATGCTGATTTTGTCGGTCGGGTCGATTTTGTCTTCTAACACAGACCTGATTTTATTGCTGTACAGTCCGGCTAATTATGAGAGCAGTGATGTTATTGGTACATATATTTACCGACTGGGTATTGAAGGCGGGCAGTTCAGTTATACCACGGCCATAGGACTGCTGGCAGCAGTGATTAATTTCCTGATGGTTTTTGTGGCTAATAAAGCCAGTGACAAATTTACCGGCGCCAGCCTGTGGTAAGAAGGGGACAGTATGAAACAAAAAGCAAGTAAACGGTCTAATAACCTAAACCGGAACACCTGGGGGGATTACATTATTATCGTGATCATGCTCCTGGTAGCTTTTATCACCCTATATCCAATGTATTACGTGTTTTTGCAATCAATCAGTGATCCCCTGGAAGTAGCGGCGATGAACGTATACTTTTATCCCAAAGGATTTTTCTTGAAATCCTATGGCTTGCTGGTCAAAGACAGCCAGTTATGGCATTCCTATGGCTATACGTTCTTTTATGTTATATCCGGGACCATCCTGACGCTTTTTACCAGTGTAACCAGTGCTTATGTGCTCAATGCACCGAAACTTATTGGCAAAAAGTGGTTGATTGTTTTTTTACTGATTCCTATGTATTTCAGCGGAGGACTCATCCCGTCCTTTTTACTGATAACTAAATTGGGCCTTTATAATACCGTTTGGGCGTTGGTTTTGCCCAGCAGCTATAACATTACATACATTATCCTGACAAAAACTTTTTTTTCATCTATTCCATATGAAATGACTGAATCAGCCAAAATTGATGGCGCTAATCACTATCGGATCCTGGGGCAGATATATTTGCCGCTGGCAAAACCGATTCTGGCTGTGGTAGCTATCTACACCATTGTAGGAATATGGAACAGCTGGTTTCCTTCTCTGGTTTACCAGCCCAACATGGATATTCAACCGCTGCAAATGTACTTGCGGCGAATCCTGATTGAACAGTCGGTTGATCTGACCAACATAGGCAGTATGCAGGAAGCAGAAGCTATGGCGCGATTGAAACTGTCTAATAGCCAACTGAAGTATTCAGTCATCATCCTAACGACTTTACCGATTATCTTTGTTTACCCGTTCTTTCAGAAATATTTTGTAAAAGGGGTCATGATCGGCTCACTGAAGGGTTAATGCATGCAAATGCTTTAATAGAAAACCAAGGAGGAAAGAGATGAAGACATTAATGAAGCGAGGTTTAACCGCAGCTTTGGTCACGTCCCTGCTATTATCCGCAGCAGCGTGCTCCGGCAGCAGTGGCAGTACCACGGCTCAAAGCGGCGACAGCAGTGGAGGAAGCGCAGCATCAACTGACGCGGCGGCACAGACCAGTGGAGAAAGCAGCAGCGAAGGGGTGACGTTGCATATCCTGGGTCCGGAAACATCAAACCCATACATTCATTTTGCTGATCGTGAGAAATACAGTACCTGGCAGGCCTTTAAAAAGCTTTTTGAAGAGAGAGGCATTAATCCGGAATTTGAGATTGTAGCCAGTGATCAGTATAAAACGACCATCCAGACCCGGATGGCCTCAGGAAGTAATCTGCCGGATTTTGCGCAGGTTTCCTCACTAGATGATTCATCAATCATGAACTATGTAAATATGGGGCAGTTCCTGTCCATTACTCAACTCATGGAGGAGGGCGATGGGACCGCTAAGGCGTTTTTTGAAACCGGTAAAGGTAAACTATCCAATACGCTGAACACGACTGAAGATGGTAATGCCTACTGGATCAGTCAGATTCAGGCCACCACCTATGACGGTAAACCTGCTTCAACCTCAATGGTGGTTAATATCCGCCAGGACTGGCTGGATAAAATTGGCCAGAGCCTGCCCACTACAGCGGATGAATTTTACCAGGCCTTGAAGGCCATGCAGGATCAGGATGTCAATGGTAACGGTCAAAAGGATGAAGTATTGGCTTTTAATCCGGCCAGCTTCCAGAATGGCATCGCTCAGTGGTTTGGTTTAGTGACAGATATCACTTCGTTTGTGATTGAGGACGCAAAAGTGACCTCACCCTGGTACCAGGATGGGATTAAAGATTATTTTAAATTCTTAAATAAGCTGGCCTCGGAAAACCTGATGGATACTAGCCTGATTGGCTTGACTACAGATGATCAGTTAGACCAGCGCATAGCAGAAAATAAAGCCAGCGCTATCTTTACCTATGCCATGCAGACTTGGTATGAGCCTAGTGTTGCGGCTGAGGGTGCCTCATATCAGCCGTTGGCTCCTTTGCAGGCAGCAGAGGGCATTACCCCGGTCAATGCGATTGAACCGCCTAACCTGTCGTATGGCAAATGGGTCTTCACCAAGGCCGTGACTGATCAAACCGCCGCCGCAGCCTTGCTTGACTTACTCTGCAGTGAAGACTACCAGACCCTGACCCAATGGGGTATAGAGGGTGAAACTTATGAGGTAGTAGACGGCGAAAATCAGTTGAAAGATATTGCGCTGAATGCCAGTTGGGAACAGGCCGCCAGTGAAGGCAAAGCCATTGGTGATGCCTTATGGGCTAATGGCAGCATGTTTCCCAAGCGGCGCTTTGTGCCGATGGAAAATGAAATCAGTGTGGTTCCGGAGAATAAAGCCGAATTCCAAAAAGAAATCATCGAATACTCTCCGACCGTACCGCTGGGTAATGAAAACTACCTCCCGGTTATGACTTCAGAACAGGTGGAGACTCGCTTAGGCATTATCACTGATCTGAAAACTCGCTCGGAAGAGCTGGCTACCCAGCTGATTTTGGGTCAGGCTTCGCTGGATAATTGGGATTCCTACATTGAGGAACTGCAGGCTCTGGGTCTGGATCAGCTGATTGAGATTGATCAATCTCGCTTGGACCGGTACATGGCCAGCCTTAAGTAAGCCTGAAGGCAGATTAGAAATATATATACCATCAAAAAACGCCCCCATTTTGCCGCTGGCATAATGGGGGCGTTTTACTGTCATGAGATATATTGACGGAAGAAACAACAACTGAAGGACAGCCAGTCAGACCTTTATTCAAAACAGATTTCTTGTTTAGCAAGACTAGAAAAATCCACGCAAACTGTCTGGTGACAACCGTCCTTCACCCAATGGAATAAAACGCTGCCGCTGCCCTGAGCAGTAAAGCCCCTGGCAGAGACTGCCAGCACCTCGGCGTCCTCACTGTCACACCAGGCAGCCAGCCGATCCCAGCATACAATTTTCAACAGGACCCCAAAGGGGAAGCTGACCGGATAAGTATGCTCCAGCAGGCGCAACCAGGCTTGGCGAGGCTTATCCGGGGCGTGATACCAATCTATGGCGGTCAGGTAAACATCCCGGCTGCCATCCTCGCGAACGTAGATAGCGTGCAAGGCATTGGCCTCAGTCTGCACCGCAACCGGCTCTGCCTGCTGCAGAAGTTGTAACTGCTGCTGTAAAACAGCGGTGTAGACCGGCATCAAGGCCGGATTACCAGGATACTCCTGGGCGTTGACAAACCAGAGCGTGCCGGCGCCTATGGGCCGTTTGATCAGTAAAGGCGCTCCCTGGTCTGTATAAGACATTATTTGGACCTGGCTGTCAGGACCGAGACGCCCGACCTGCAGCCGCTTTCCGTCCAGACGGTCCTGCTGAAAGACCGGCTCCGCAGCTATCCGTTGTAAGAGGGGATGATCCAGGTAGTCAAGACGGTACGCAGTCAGAGCTTCCCGGTCAGTTGTCACGGTGAGATGAGGCCAACCCAGCAGGAGACAGCCGCCAGCTTCCACATAGGCCAGCAAGCGGTCAAAATCCTCCTTCTGGGCGCGGTTATAGCCTGTAAAGGATAGAAAACGGTAGCGCTGCAGTAAGTCTGCAGGGCTTTCCGCAGGAATTACATCAATGTTGCCCCAGGGCGCGGAAGAGTAATAGCCCGAGGCCTCTTCAGGACAGTCATAAATGTACAGCGCTTCGCCCGGCTTGCTTTGAGGATAAGGTACTTTTAGGAGTTGCCAGCTGTTTTCAGGCTCCTCGCAGGGGGTATTGAAACCCCAGGGATGGCGATTGGTAAAACCGTGCCAACCATCATCCCGTCCCTGCAAAAAGGCGGCAGCGGCATAAAACTTTCCGCGCCGGGTGTGAGTTCTGACAAAGCGATAAAAATCCTGCTGCTGTGCCAGGTGGTTAAGACAGGCCGGACTAAAGCGGTTGAAATAGCTGTAGTACTCCTCCATATGCCAAAAGCCTTCCTCGGTATTAATTTCTGTCATACCCAGCATATAAGGCAGGTACAAACCCAGACGGTAACGGCGGTAGCGCGAGGCGGTATCATGAGGGGTAGTTGACCACTGAACGGCCACATGAACGCCCATGCTGATATGGCCATAAGCAGCGGAAGCACCTCTTAAAAAAGCCAGCAAGGGTTCCAGAGAACCGTACATGGTCTCTGCGCCCAGCCACCCAAAACCGGCCTGGTAAAAGTATTTGAACATGACAGAGGGGCCGGTATGGCGTGCAGCCTGGTTCCGTAAAGCCGACAGCCGGTTTACCGCATATTCCCGGCCTGCTGCCATATCTGCCTTTTGGACCGGATTGCGGTATAACCACAGTACACTGTTTGGATCCTGGTCATCATAGAGGAAGTTTTCCGGCGAATGAGTAGAGGCGGTTTGCCCAGGCTGGTCCATAAATACCTGCTGTTCCAAGCCGTGGTAGGTCAGCTGGGTTTCAGAATGACCGGGATTACGGTTCCCCCAGTAAAACTGGGCGCCATCCAGCTCATGCTCCTGAAAGCCAGCAAATTGGGGACCGTCCAGCAGCCGGTGATCAGGGTTGGCGGCCATTCCGGGCAACTCCCGTCCGTCACGGATTAAGTTATAGCGGAACTTGAGCTGATTCAGCAGCGGAATTAAAAAATTCCAGGCGTCCGGGTTAAGCTGGCGCGTACCATTCCAGCGGTAGGAATGTCTCAGATTAATTTGATTGCCGACTTGCTGCGACAGGTACCAGCTCAGGAAGTGCGAAAAATCAGCGCGATTATGATTAATATAAAGAATATCGCTGGAACCGGTATGAATATCATCGTCAGCCTTTTCAACCACCCGCAGGACCTGGTGATCAATACGGCCCTGCCGGCCGATCAGGGTCCAGGCGGCCTGGCTCCGGGCAGCACCAGCCCGCAACTGTATGACCTGAAAGCCCGGCTCAGTAAATTTCAGTATCTGGTCGGTACTGAATGCCTGACTGTCCAAGGACAGCTCATCTGGCTGGTCCAGATAAATAAGCAGGCCAAACTGACGGTAGGCCGGTACGTAATCAGGTGCATAGATCAGCCGCAGCGGACTTGCGTCATAGCCGATCAGTCCCAGACTGAAAAAGGTATAAGGTAAGGGATCATGATAAGCACTGCAATTCGTGATCTGCAAGCAGTTCTGACCGTTCAGCAGGGTGTCTGTGGGTAGTTCAATTTCCCATTCAGAGTGGCGATGACAGCGCTCAAACACTTCGCCTTTAAAAATTTCTGTTCCATTAAGGCTGACAGAAAATTCCGGCCACTCTTTGCGGGATAAATTGACTCCCAGCCAGTCAAACGCCTGTTTATCAGGGGTGGCGTCCACAAAGTCTGATAAAAGGTTCCAACCTGACTCAGACTGAAGAAACGGTCGTTCCAGATAGACTTCACCTTGGTAATTTATGCCCTCAATAAAAACCATCACTGAAGCCAGCGTTTCTGCAGGTAACTGCAGCTGACAGGATACAGTCCGCCAGTCATAGCTGCCGGCCGGTATGTCCAGACACCGGCTTGACTGCGCCGCTTCGCCCAGATCTGCCGGACTGTGATCCGGGCGGCGGTAGCGAAGGTCAAAGCGCAACCGCAGATAACCGCCGGGTTGAAAGCATAGCTGCCGGGTTTTGACCCGGATGCCGCCGGTCCAGCTGTCGCCAAGTGGCGTCAGCGGCAGATAGGACAGCTGCGGCGGCCATGGTACGGTTTTGCAGACCTGCTTGATATAGGATTCCTGGCGCCGGTTGGAAAAATCCAGGCAGTACTGGGCCTGACTGGCGTGAGTCTGGTCCAGAGCATCAACTATTTTCCTGTATTGATATGGATAATCCGGTTCATTTTTCCATAGATAATTGAGGGCTGTTTCTCCGGTAACAAATAATCTCAAGGCTTGAGCCCGGCGCTGTTCTGGTAAGTCAAACTCAAAACAGTGACGGTTACCTGACCGGAGGGTCAGTCCCTGCTCTGACTGAAAAATCCAGCGGCAGCTTTCAAAGGGTTGGCTCATAAACGACATCCTTTCCGCCCATGCGGCAACTGTACTGATGATAGGTTTTCTTTATCATACTAAGAATGCAGACGGTCTGTGCCGGCTGAAACAGATGTGGTTGATTTGAGCAAGTAACTTAGCTGTTTAGATAAGCGATAAGCGGAGCAATACTGCTGCCAGGTTGCGGCGCAACCACGGCAGTGGCGAAATCCGCAATGAAACAGTAATATAAAAACTGGACATTGACAGGAGCTCTGAGTATTCTGTATAAGAAATAACTGCAAAGGAAGGTGTCCTGAGATGCCAACAGTTTTGACAACAGGTGGAACCGGCTATATTGGTTCACATACATTAATAGAGTTGATTCAGGCTGGTTATAAACCGGTGGTGGTAGATAATCTGGTTAACAGTTCCAGGGAGGTCCTGCGTCGGGTAGAAAAGATAACCGGCCAGTCAATCCTTTTTTATGAAGGAGACGTGAGAGATCGCCAGCTGATGGACCGCGTTTTCAGTGAACAGAAGATTGATGCGGTGATTCACTTTGCCGGTTTGAAAGCGGTGGGGGAATCAGTCGGCAAGCCGCTGGAGTATTATGATAATAATCTGTACAGCACGCTGGTCCTTTGTGAAACCATGCGCCGGCATGGTTGCAAATGCCTGGTCTTCAGCTCTTCGGCCACCGTATATGGTACGCCGGATCAGGTACCGATTACAGAAGATGAATCTTTGTCCTGCACCAACCCCTACGGCTGGTCCAAGTTGATGAATGAACAGATTTTGGGCGATGTAGCTAAGGCGGATCCTGAATGGTCGGTTTTGCTGCTGCGTTACTTTAATCCCATTGGCGCCCATCATTCAGGACTGATTGGCGAGCAGCCCAATGGCATCCCAAATAATCTGATGCCTTATATTACGCAGGTAGCGATTGGCAAATTGTCCGAGCTGCATGTATATGGCGATGATTATGATACGGTGGATGGGACTGGCGTGCGGGACTACATCCATGTGGTTGATTTAGCCCGCGGTCACGTCGCCGCGATTCGCTATGCTTTGGCGCATAAAGGCAGTGAGGCGATAAACCTCGGAACCGGGCTGGGACTTTCAGTTTTACAGCTGAAATCTGCTTTTGAAAAAGCTTCTGGTATCAAGATCCCCTACGTCATTGATCCGCGGCGCCCGGGAGACATTGCCAGCTGCTACGCGGATCCCTCAAAAGCTAAAGCGCTGTTAAACTGGACAGCAGAAAAAGATGTCGATGATATGTGCCGCGATTCATGGAGATGGCAAAAAAATAACCCTCAGGGATATGCTAACGCCTGAGTAACGCGGCCGCCTGATATCCGCCCTGACCCCCGACGGATTTATCTGTTCGGGGGTTTACTGATTGCCTGATTTTGTCTGCTGCCGACGCGGCAGGCTAGTAGTGTGGGTTAACAGGATAAAAATTAATTCAGAGGACGAAATTGTGAAACATAATGTACCCCGAGAGCAGCCCCGGCCGGAGGAGCGCCAGCAGGACTGGACCCAGCCGGATACCTTGCAGCGGTATCCGGCTGAGCCGGTTCAGGCGGAACCGGCCACAGATAAAAATACTGCCAGCCCGAGGCAACCGGATTCGACAGCAGCAGGGGACTTAGATATATTTCAGCCCCGGACAGCCGATCATTTAAATTCTCGCCAAAGCTATCAATCCTCAAACAGTCACCAGGATCATCGTCCGGTGCCGGTCGGTCACCGCGACGGCCGGACGCCGGCCCGGGATGGGAAAAGACCGCTTCCTGCCAAGTCTGGGACCAGCAGACACAGCGGCAAAACTGGTACTGGCGGCAGGACTGGGGGCGGCAGGCAATCCGGCTCCCCAAAACCCGTAAAAATGTGGACCCGCATTCTGGTCGGTGCGGGCGCTTTATTACTGTTGCTGCTGACGATTGCATTTGGATTATGGCAATACTTAATGGGAGACTATCGCCGCAATAATCAGACTCAGATTACTGTTACGAATGATCAGCAGGAGGTGGTGACGCCTACCCCCATTCCTGAGCAATCTGCTTTTGCTGAAGGCATACAGAATATCCTGCTGATAGGCAGTGATACCCGCAATGACGGCGAGCACTCGCTGGCTGATGTTATTATGATCCTGACGGTTAATAACAATACGGATCAATTGCTGCTCAGCTCAGTTCAGAGAGATACTTTGGTTTATATCAATGGCGATACCAGTCGCCTGGCTAAAGTTAATTCGGCCTTACAGGAAGGTCCGGACGCGCTTATGTATACCCTGAACCAGAACTTTTCGATGGATCTTTCCTCCTATGTCATGATTGATATGTCCGGGACCGAAGATATCATTGACCTGGTAGGGGGGGTGGATATTGATATACCGGACAATCAGGATTTTATTGATGCCCTGAATGATGCGCTGTATGAGCAAAATGTCTTAGCTGAAGGCTGGTACAACTATGACGCTTATGTCCCTGATGTGGAAGTCCCGGGACTGCAGCATCTGAATGGCCGCCAGGCGCTGGCCTATATGCGAGTCAGAACCGTAGACAGTGATTACCGCCGGACCGAACGGCAACGGGAAGTGCTGGGGCTGCTATTAGGCAAATTTAAAACGCTGTCAGCCGCTGATATGCTGAATGTCGTTAAAACCGGTTTGGGTTATGTCAGCAGCAATATGTCGGAATTTGATTTACTGCAGCTGGCAACTTCCATCGTCCCGAATATGGATTCGATGGATCAGCAGCAGATCCCCCAGACAGGTAATTTTTGGGAAGATGAGGCCGGTGATATCGTACCGGGCTTCAGTCTGGTTAACGCCGAACTGCACCAGGCTATTTTTGGCAATTTGGATCATCTTAAAACCGTCCCGGAGATTGCTAACGCGCCAAGGTTGAAAACGGATTATTATGTTGAGCCCGGTACCGAATATTTTATCCGGGCGTATAGCGCGACATTAGGAGAAGCCGGCGCCGAAGAAGCCAGCGCGGCTGAACTGGCCAGGCAAACCGCTGCCGGGTACACCCCGCTGCCATAAGCCGAAGTCAAGGCACCAAGCGGCCCCGGCGGGCCGCTTGGTGTCATAACGGCAAAATGAACTTAATAAAATTTTATAAAGCCGGGCTGTCAATCCTGTGTATAATGTAAAAGTATCAGCCGTTATCCAAGTCTTGTGAAACTCCTGACTGGCTGCGGCTGGGGCTGCCGTTACCTGCTAAAGTAAGTGTTTAAGGACTGCAGATTATGAAAAAGAACGTACCTCAGCCTAAAAACGTTCCAGAACGGGGAAAAGCGGATCCGGCTTCTCGCTCAGGGCCTGCTACTAATGCGGCTGGTCTTGCCGCGCCAGCAGGTGAGAACCAGCCCCCAGCGGCTTGGCCAGATCAACCGGCTGCCGCGCAGGCTAAAACAGGGCATAAGTCAGGCAAAGTAAAAACTGACAGCTCTGCGTCGCTAAGCCAGCAGACAGAGCCGGATTCCTACTATGTGTCTTTTGAAGAAAACTCAGGTCCTGACCTGCCGTTGTCAGCCCACACCAAAAAAGTCAAAACCCGTCAAAAAAAAGGTAAATACCGCTGGGTCAAGCGGATTCTGATCGGCCTGGCAGCACTATTGCTGGTACTGGCTGTTGGTTTGGTCGGTTTATGGAACTGGCTGTTATCAGGTGCTCAGACCAGCCTGACTGTTTCTTCGGCTCAAACCAGCCAGACTTCATCCCAATCTACTACGGCGGCGGCAGCCAGCGGCAGCTCGACCGGCACTTCAGCTGAGACAGCTGCTGCCACCCCCACGCCGACACCGGATCCGGATGAAGCGGTGATTGAAAATGCCCATTATGATAAAAAAATAACCAATATTCTGATTATCGGGACAGATTCCCGGGATGGCGAATCCTTAACTTACGCGCTTTCCGATACGATGATCTTGCTGACCATTGATCAGACTGAACAACAAATCAAGCTGACCAGCTTTCAGCGGGATATGATGGTTTATATGGACGGCGAGAGTGAGCCCCAGAAGCTGAATGAAGCCAATTTAAAGGGGCCGGAATATCTGATTCAAACCATTAATCAGAATTTTGACCTGAATATTGATGATTACATTATGGTTAATATGATCGATGCGGAGAAAATTGTTGACGCATTAGGCGGCATTGATGTGGATATTCCGGACGATCAGGAAGTTCTGGACTATCTGAACCGCTTGATCACTGAACAGAATGCCATATATGAAGGCTGGGGTGAGGACCGCAGCGGCTGGGTAGATACCATTAAACAAGGAGGCTACCAGCACCTCAATGGCCGTCAGGCCATAGCGTATGCCCGCATGAGGGAACTGGACAGCGATTATAAGCGGATGGCCAGGCAGCGCGAAGTCTTGTATAAGGTATACCAGAAAGCCCGGACAGAGGACGCGCTGACGCTGTTAAAAACGGTAAAGACCGGCTTTAGCATTATCCGGACTGATATGAGCAAGACTGAGCTGACCCAGATGATCTTTGCCTTGCTGCCAACCTTGAATTCAGATATACAAACTCTACAGATCCCTTTGTTTGGCTACTATTGGGCAGATACTGATAATAGCTGGAATATCCACGCCAATTTCAACGCCTTAATTCCCAAGCTGCAGCAGTTTATATACGGCCAGTTGCCCAGTACCTTTGAACCGGTATCCCTGCTGCCCTACACACCGCTGCAGGTTACCGATCAGGAATATATACCTGACGGAGTTAAGGATGGCAGTTCCTCGATTGCCAACACCGGCGCGTCCGGATGGACGACAGATGGCGTTCCGGTTACGGTTACCCCGGACATGGGATTAGAGCCGGATGAAACCAGTACCCTGAGTTTTGATAGCTCTGAAACTGAGACGACAGCCGCTCAATAAAACCAGTTAAAAATAATAGCCGCAGCTTTAATAAACCTGCGGCTATTATTGTATCCCGGAGCGCTGATTTTGCTTCCCTGCGCCAGAAGGTCATATATGTTACGTTAAAATAATGTTCATGTTTTCTTGTATTGACTTTATCTGACAATTGCTTATACTTACCAGTGTTGGCACTCAAAGAGCAAGAGTGCTAAACCTGAATCAGTTCACTATTATGTCAAGGAGGCAATTTATATGACAATCAAACCTTTGGGTGACCGCATTGTGATTAAGATGCTGGAGAATGAAGAAACCACTAAGAGTGGTATTGTTCTGCCCGGTTCCGCCAAAGAAAAGCCACAGGTTGCAGAAGTAATGGCTGTTGGCCCTGGCGGTGTCGTGGATGGCAAGGATGTCGTTATGGAACTGGAGCCCGGGGATCATGTCCTGATCAGCAAATATGCAGGTACTGAGGTCAAGCTGGATGGGGTGGATTATACCATTCTGCGCCAGAGTGATGTACTGGCAATTGTTGAAGACTGAGTTGGTTCATATCTGAAAAAAGACTAAGCTTGCCGCAAGGCATAAATGAGGAGTGAAACAAAGATGGCAAAAGATTTGAAATATGATGAGGATGCCCGCAAGGCGATGCAGGCCGGTGTTGATAAACTGGCCAACACGGTAAAAATCACCCTGGGCCCCAAGGGCCGCAATGTCGTGCTGGATAAAAAATACGGCTCACCCTTGATCACCAATGACGGTGTAACCATCGCCAAGGAGATTGAGCTGGAAGACCGTTTTGAAAATATGGGTGCCCAGGTAGTCAAGGAAGTCGCTACCAAGACCAATGATGTGGCCGGTGACGGCACCACCACCGCGACGCTGCTGGCTCAGGCCATTATTCGTGAAGGCATGCGTAACATCGCGGCCGGCGCTAATCCCATGATCCTGCGTACCGGTATTAAAAAAGCTGTTGAAACTGCTGTGTCCGGTATTGAAAAAATATCCCGGCCTATCAGCACCAAGGAAGATATTGCTAAAGTCGGCGCTATTTCCGCAGCTGATGAAGAGGTCGGCAAACTGATTTCTGAAGCGATGGAGAAGGTCTCCGCTGATGGCGTTATTACCGTAGAGGAATCTAAGACCATGGTGACTGACCTTGAAGTCGTGGAAGGTATGCAGTTTGACCGCGGCTATATCAGCGCCTACATGGCGACAGATATGGATAAAATGCAGGCTGTTCTGGATGAGCCGCTGATCCTGATTACTGACAAAAAGATCAGCAACATTCAGGAAATTCTGCCTTTACTTGAAAAAGTCATCAAGACCGGTAAAAAGCTTTTAATTATTGCTGAAGATGTTGAGGGCGAAGCACTTTCTACCTTGATCTTAAATAAGCTGAGGGGTACGTTCTCTTGCGTGGCGGTTAAGGCCCCGGGCTTTGGCGATCGCCGTAAAGAGATGCTGCAGGATATCGCTATCCTGACCGGCGCTCAGGTCATTTCCTCTGACTTGAGTATGGAACTGGCTGACACCGAGATTGAGCAGTTAGGTCAGGCCCGCCAGGTTAAGGTTGAAAAGGAAAACACCATCATTGTGGATGGTGCTGGTGACAAGAAAGATATTGCCAGCCGGGTCGCGCAACTGAGGACGCAGATTGAGGAGACCACCAGCGACTTTGACCGGGAGAAGCTACAGGAGCGGCTGGCTAAATTAGCCGGAGGCGTAGCGGTCATTAAAGTCGGCGCCGCGACTGAAACTGAAATGAAGGAGCGCAAGCTTCGTATTGAGGATGCTTTGGCAGCGACCCGCGCCGCGGTTGAAGAAGGTATAGTTCCGGGCGGCGGCGTGACCTACCTGAATGTGCTGCCTGAGGTCAAGGCCCTGCTTGATGATGCTGAAGGTGATGTCAAGACGGGTATCCATATTGTGCTGCGCGCCCTTGAAGAGCCGGTGCGTCAGATTGCGGTTAATGCCGGACTGGATGGCTCCGTCATCTGTGAGGGTGTCAAGAACAGCAAACCGGGTGTTGGTTACAATGTGCTGACTGAAAGCTATGTCAATATGGTGGATGCCGGTATCGTTGATCCTGCCAAAGTAACCCGTTCTGCTTTGCAAAACGCGGCTTCCATTGCTTCCATGTTACTGACCACTGAAGCGATTGTGGCGGATATCCCTGAACCCGAGCCCGCGGCACCCGCCGGCGGCCAGGGCGGCATGTATTAATGCCTGAAAGCAACCGGTTGACAGATTATTAAGTTGACCCTGGGCCCCGTATGTGGCAGCTGCCACATACGGGGCCCTTTTTTTATTGGGTGAAATCCGCTAAAATAATGCAGATAGACGTAATAGGGAGGCTATATATGTCAGGACTAGATCATCCTTCAGAGGTTCAGGGCAGTAATTCTGCGGCTGTTGCAAATCATCAGGCAAGCAACAACACCGACTCTGCCAAATCCACCGCGGCCGCGCCGGTGCCGCAGGTCAGTGAGGCTGAAGCTGATTCAGCGCTGAGCCGGGCGTATAAGCAGTATGAGACTCAAAAAGACGCGGAGACCTTTACTGAGATTATTGTCCCGCAAAAACGGCGCGGGCAGGATTATCTGAAAATATTCGGCTTAATCATTGCGTTCATTATACTGAATGTTATCGTGATGATGTTCATATCCATGTTGCTGCCCATCAGCCTGATTGGCGGCGCCTGGCTGGTCTGGTGGCTGGCTTCAGCTACCAGCCGGGAGTTTGAATATGTGGTAACCAAGGGTGAACTGGATATTGACATGATTGTCGCCCGCCGCAAGCGTAAAAGAGTTTTTAGCGTTAAAAGCAAAGAACTGGAGTTAATGGCTTCAGTTAAGTCAGATGACTACAAGCAGCTGCAAAAGCAAAACTTGAAGCTGATCGACTGTAGTACGGATGCCGGCAGTGTTAAAAATTGGTTTATTGTAGCTAACTATAAAGGCAGCCGCTCGCTGTTATTGCTGAATGGTGAGGAGCGGCTGGTGGCCAATATGCACCGCTTTGCTCCCAGTAAAGTCAGATACAATAAAATGGCAGGCTTATAATGGATAATCGCATCGCACCCAAGCCAGGTACTGCTGGATTTGCTTCCACAACTCGCAAATTCAGTATCTTCAGTACTCAATGTGATCTGTGGGATAAGGTACAGGCTGAGGCACTTTTTGCCATGATGCAGGAGGTGGCCTCAGACAATGCCGTGGATAATGGTTATGGCTATATTCAGCTGGACCCTCAGGGTCTGGTCTGGCTTTTATCCCGCAGCAGCCTGAGGATGAACAGCTATCCCGGCTGGGGTGATGACCTTTATATAAGAACCTGGTGCCGCAACGTTGAACGCCTTTTTTATATGAGAGACTTTGAACTCAGTAACGGTCAGGGGCGGTTATGGGGCTGCGCCACGACTGCCTGGTTTTTAAGTGATAAAAGTACGCATAAACCGGAAAGAGCGGACCGGATCAGCCTGCAACAGCAGCAGACCTTTGTTAATCCTGAGGCTGTTTTGCCGTTTGACGCGATCAAACTTCGTAACGCCTCTGTCGTCTATCCTGACTTGCCTCAGATCAAAAAGTATGCGGACTTCAGTGATATAGATCGCAACCATCATGTTAATAATACCCGCTATGTCGCCTGGGTGGCAGATTGCTTTTATGCGGCCAAGGGTCTGCAGCGGCCCCACACGATCATGGGCCTGGATTTGAATTTTGTATCTGAACTGCACGCGGGAGATGAGGTGTTTTTATTTGGCGCTGAGGCACCGGCCAGTCCGTCCGTTCCGCTGGCTGAAGCTAGTAACCTGTCAGGTTTCTTTGATGTGGAGGGCAGGAATCATGACGGCCTGGTCTGCTTCAGAGCCAGACTGCATTACAACTAAATTGCATCTGGCAGAAGGCCAGGCTTTTTAAGCTTCTTTTAAGTATCATTCGCTAACCTAAATAAATAACCGCAGTTTCGTTTACGTAACTTCAGGCGTGCGCTATAATCCATAAGGCTTGTACCCAAGGCTGTGATCTATACTCAAGGTCAGACCTGTGGTTATGTTGCGCAGTGAAAAGTCGAACGAAGAAATCCAGGGAGGACAGAGATGATTGAGATTCAAAATCTGGTCAAACGTTATGGTGAGATCGAGGCGGTCAATGATATCTCCTTTCAAGTAAGGAACGGAGAGATCCTCGGTTTTTTGGGGCCTAACGGAGCCGGAAAATCCACTACTATGAATATCCTGACGGGATATATATCCGCTACCAGCGGGCATGTGCTGATTGATCAGTATGATATCCTGGAGCAGCCGCAGCTGGCAAAAAAGCAAATCGGCTATCTGCCGGAAAATCCGCCGCTGTATTTTGACATGACCGTTCGCGAGTATCTGAATTTCATAGCTGATCTGAAAAATGTCGACAAAAAAATCTGGCGGTCGCAGCTGACAGAGATTCTGAGATTGGTCAGGATCACGGATGTGGCGCACCGGCTGATCAAAAATCTATCTAAAGGCTATAAACAGCGGGTCGGTATTGCTCAGGCTCTGGTTGGCAATCCTGATGTCCTGATTCTGGATGAGCCGACAGTTGGGCTGGATCCCAAACAGATTATTGACATTCGTAATACGATTAAAGAACTGGGCAAAAACCATACGATTATCCTCAGCTCGCATATTCTGCCTGAGGTCAGCGCCATCTGTGACCGCGTTATCATAATTAATCATGGCCATTTAGTGGCAGAGGAAGATATAGACCGCCTGAACAGCCGGGTGGAGGATGTCAAAAATCTTCAGCTGCTGGTTGAAGGACCGGCCCGCGCGGTGGTTCAGAAGCTGCGTCTGATACCAAATGTGATTGATGCCGCGGTGACCAGGGAGAGCGGCAGTATCGCTACCATCCGGCTGGAGTGCGCTCAGGGCAAGGATATCCGCCGGCAGGCATTTTATGAAATGGCTCGCAACAGCTGGCCGATTCTGGAAATGAAGAGTCTTGATCCTACCTTGGAAGATATTTTCCTGCAAGTAACCGGTAATGTTGATTACCGCAGTGTGAAGCAGTAAGAGAGGGAGTTTGTTCATGAAACAGATAAGGGCTATTTTAAAAAGGGAGTTTACCAGCTATTTCAAATCGCCGATTGGCTGGATTCTGGTAGCTATATTTTTCTTTGTCAGCAGCTTGTTCTTTTCGCTGAACTTTATCAGTTCCTACAGCGATATTGCTTCCGAGCTGACATTTGTGCAAAGCCTGTTCTTTGTGCTGATACCTATTATTACTATGAAGTCCTTTGCCGAAGAACGCAAATCAGGCACTGAAGTGCTGCTGTTTACTTCACCTGCCAGCACACTGGAAATCGTACTGGGCAAATATCTGGGCGCGTTCTGCCTCTTTTTACTGATGTCTTCCACCATCCTTCTGCATGTGATCTTTACGGCAGCGTTTGGCGGCGTGATCAATGCGGTGACCTGGGGGACCTATTTGGCCTTTATTCTATCCGGAGCCGCTTACATTGCTATCGGCATCTATATTTCAAGTCTGACTGAAAATCAGATCATTGCTGCCATTGTTTCAGTTTTGATCTTTATTGGCTTTACTCTGCTGAGTTCTATTGCGTCATTAATCGGCTCTCTGGTGACAAATTTACTGCAATATCTGGATGTGCTGAAGCTGATCAGCTCAACGGCTGATACCGCGGCCGGTACGGCGGTGACCAACGCCATAAACTGGATTAATCCCGCAACCCGGCTGTCTGACTTTAATAAGGGCATTTTTGGAGTGACCCCTATTATATTCCTGCTCAGCTATATCGTGCTCTTCTTGTTCCTGACGGTTCAGTATCACGATAAGAGACGCTGGGCCCAGCGCTAAGTGACGTGGCAGAATAAGGAGATGACAAAATGACTGACGATAAAGCAAACTTAATACCGGATCAGGCCGACGTGATGTCCAAAGATTCCAAGGATGCGGCAGAACAAGCTGAAATCCAGCAGGACAGCGCCGACCGCAACACTAAAGCGCAGGGAGAACCTGTCTCTCAGCCTCAGGCTGACGCACCTAAGGCCAAACCTCCGATCGGCAGTAAAAAAGCAAAGCCCTTGAGCGCAAAAAAAGCTGCCAGGAATAAAAAGCGGGCATCTAAAGCTTTGGTAGACCGGCGCAATCGTAAAATGGGCCGCTATTCGACCTTAAGCATTCTTTTGATCATCGCGGTCCTGCTGGCAGTGAATATTTTGCTGGAATCCGTGGTAGGTGACGCTTGGTCCTGGGACATTACCAGCAACAAGCTGATGACGCTGGGGGATGTCAGTATACAACTGCTGGACGGCCTGGATCAGGATGTCAGCATTACTTATTTGGGAACTGAGGATACACTGGCCAGTTCCAGCACCTATAGTTTTATGCCTGATTTCTTAAAAGAATATGCAGAAAAAAGTAATGGCAAGGTTGCTGTATCCTATGTGGATCCAGTTACTCAGCCAAGTATCTATACGGATCTGGATGCCAATGACGTCTATAATCTGACAAGCGGTGAATTTGTGGTTAAGAGCAGTGAAACCGGGCGGATCAAAGTTGTCACTACGAGTGAGCTGGTCACCCAGGAGATGGACTCCAGTACTTATTCGTACCAAATCACCGGTTATTCGGCTGAAAGTGCCATCAGTGGCGCCATTAACTATGTAACCCTGAGTACAGTGCCTAAAATTTACTTCACCAGCGGACATAGTGAGGCAACGCTCAGTGACAGCTATCAGTATTTTGAAAACCTGCTGCAGAATAATGGCTTTGAAACGGCGGATCTGGACCTGATCACCAGTGACAGTGTTCCGGAAGATGCATCTGCAGTCATCATGCTGGCACCTAAAACTGACCTGACCGAGCTGGAAGCCGGTAAACTGACGGATTATGTTGAGCAGGGCGGAAACTTTATGTTTGCGGCCGGTGATTTTTCAACCACCGCTTTTACTAACGTAAATAAGGTTCTGGAAGACTTTAATCTCAGTGTCAGCAATGACCGCGCGATTGAAACAGATCAAAGCCGCATCTATGCGCAGAACAACACTTATATTATTGCTACTTCACCTTCGAGTGATATAACCGCCAGCACATACGCGGATAATAGCCCGATCCTGATTTTGGATGCCTACTATATTCAGAAACTGCAAAATCCGGTGGACTGGATTACTGTTACTAATTTGATTGAGACCTCTGATCAGGGTGCCAGACAGCAGGGAGGGGATGAAAACAGTGTCAGTGCCAGCGGCGTACAGACTTTAGCCTTGATGTCTGAAAATACGGGCTTTGAGAACGGAACGACCGTGACCACCTCTTCGCGGGCGATCGCGCTGGGCAGTGCCTCCTTGTTCTCAGATCAGGTAATCAGCGTGGTACAAAACAGCTGGTATAATTATCAACTGACCTATAACATGATCAATTGGCTGACCAACAATGATGCCTCCGGTAATGATCTGTTGATTTCAGACAAAGATGTAGCCAGCTACTATCTGACTAATGCCACCAATACCGCGCCATTGCAGATGATTGCTTTCTTCTGCAGCGTGGTCATCCCGCTGATTTTGATTATCTCGGCGATTGTGGTATATCGGCGCCGTCAGCACCTCTGAGCGGCTTGGAAACAGCGGAGACATAAATAAATGAAAAAGCGTACTGTAATTATAATGTCTGCCTTACTGGTCCTGCTGATAGCAGGACTGGTAGTCAGCAAACTGACAGGGTTTACCTTGCCGTCTTCTGAAACGACTGCCGCGACGACCACTGCGGCGGACACGGATTATCTGATTAATCTGGATGCCGCAGATGTTGATAAAATCACCGTCACCAACAGCGAAGGTAGCTTTGTTTTTGGGGTAGAGGCGGAAAGCTCCGGAACGGACAGCAGCAGCACTACGGTAACCTATACTCTGGAGTCTCCGGACGTTTCTACGCCGGACAGCGCTCAAGTTAAGAGTCTGGCTTCCCGCTACTTATCCTTGCCGGTACAGTCTGTGGCTGCTACCAGCGACGTTGACTTAGCTGATTATGGTCTGGCTTCCCCGCAGACTACCATAACCTACACGCTCAAAGACGGCAGTGAGCAGGTGGTTCAGCTGGGTTCCCTGCTGAAAAATGAAACCGCTAAGGGGTACGCCATGCTGCAGGGCGGAGACCGAATTGTAACCTTATCTAATGTGGGCACCCTGGTTGAGCTGTCCGCCAATGACTTTACCAGCAAAACAATTATTCCCTTTAAATTGTCGGAGATTGACAGCTTCAGTTATTCACGTAAATCGGATCAGCTGGATCTGGCTGCTTACACTTATGAACCTGAAGCTGAGGCCGGGGCTACTCCGACTCCGACACCTACGCCGGATGAGTCTGCTACCACTGAAGATCCTGAAACCGCAGCGGCCAGCCGTAGCTGGATGGTCACCAGCCCGCTTAACTGGGAAGGCGGCAGTGACATTAATACGCTCCTGGGCGAATTGCAGGGCTTATCGGCCTCAGACATTGTCAGTCAGACGATCGATGATCCTGCCGCCTATGGCCTGGATGATCCGGCTTATGCTTTTACCTTAAATCATGGCGATGAGTCCGTGACGGTTAAGCTGGGAGATGAAAAAGAAGTCGGTATACGCTATGCGTCGGTCAGCGGCAGAAGCGAACTCTTTACCATTGATACCTCCAGTCTGACCTCATTGGATATAACCTCTATGAGCTTGTTTGATAAATTTGCTGTACTGGTTAATATCCAGGATGTGAGTGCGATTAATCTCACCACCCCGACCGGCCAATATGATATGACTGTTTTCCATCCTTCTACAGAAGAAAAGGATGCTGATGACACATTAACGAATCACTATACGCTCAACGGCCAGGACGCGGATGTGCTCACTTCGGATGATGATTCCTATTTCCGTGATCTATACCGCGGTCTGCTTTCAATTATGCTGGATGGCCTGGATCCTCAGGCGACACCTCAACTGTCTGATGCGGTATATACTTTAGCGATTACGCACAGGACAGATAGCAGCCTTGTGGAAAATGTGGCTCTGGTACCTAGAGATGAAAGCAGTTATTATGTGTTTGTGGACGGAACCTATACGGGTTTCTATACACTGAAAGAGAATCTGGATCATGAGGCCACTGATCCTGATGATATGGGGGTTGAGCAATTGCTGACCCGCTTGCAGACAGCCATCGATCAAGCTCAGGATAATGTATATGATTTTCCTGAGACTGAAGCAAGTAACTAACTGACAGGATAGAGTCCTCTGCCAGTCTTCATTGATCACAGTTAGTGTGGTTGCCTGTCCGGCTGAAGATTTGGAGGGGACTCTATTGTTCTGATCATTAGCGGGAGGGTTGCAAAGATTGACCAATCAAACGCGCACCAAGCCAAAGACCGTGGCGCGGCGAAGGAGAAAATTCAGACCAGGACGGCTGAATTTTCTCCTTTTGCTGGCGTTTATAGCGGCGCTGACCTTGCTGGTGGTATTAATCGTGCGAAAAAACAGTCCGCAAACCGCCGGCTCTACCGCGGACGCGGCAGCCGGCCAACTGCTGTTTAACCTCAGCGATCACCAGGCGGATAAGCTGTGGGCTATCGGCACCGATAAATTGCTGGAAAAAAAGGGTACGACGCTGTCCCTGCTCAGCCTGGACGGTCAGCAGCGAGAGGTTCTGTTTCAGGATTATGATGATCCGCAGATCGTCTCTGCCAGCGGTCGTGTGCTGATCTATGAGCTTTCAGGCTATCGCTATAACGTGATTGATGCCAATCAGAATTTGTATGGCGGCACAACTGCCGCGCCCATAGCCGGAGGCGCTCTTTCAGATCAGGGAGCCTGTGCTTTGATTCTGGATACCGAGGACAGCAAAGGCCAAGTCAGTGTCTATAATACCAGCGGAGATAAGCTGTTTGACTGGCAGGCACAGGACAGTACATTTTCTGGTTACCCCATCAAGCTTCTCTTTTCGCCAGACGGACAGACATTGGATGTGGCCTTATATAATACTGAGAGCAATGAGCCTAAATCCTTTATCAATCGTTTTGACCTGAACCAGGAACAACTGGGGCAGCGACTGGCCCAGTTTCAACCGGACAGTACGGGTCCGGTAGGCGGTTTGGCCTATTTTGATGCCGGTACCATGGTTGCGGCTGATGATCATCAGCTCTTTAAACTGGCTGATGGTCAGATTGAAAATTGGCTGAGCTTAGGAACGATTTACAGTCTGACCTCCGTCAATGAGCAGGTCTTGCTCATTGCCAGTGCTACAGTAGGTGATCAGGCCAGTGCCTATATGCTGAATACGACTACGGATAGTTTACCGGAAACGTCCCTGGCGCTGGGTGATCAACCCTCAGTCCCAAAGATAAGTGGTAATCTGGCCGCGGTGAGCAGTGGGCAGCAGCTTTGGCTTATCAGCCAAGGGAAACTGGACAGCGCCCGATCCTATGATCTGAAGAGTGAGATCACTAGCTTTGACCTGGACAGCAAGGGCCGCATCCTTTGTGTGACGGAGGATGCGGTCCGCTTGATCAAACCTTGAAGTCAGTCAAAACCAGCTGGATTTTCCGGCACTGCCGCCATCTGTTCTGCTAAGAGTAAGGAGTGAAGCCAATGGAACGCGAAGTCAAATTAGCCGCCGCCCCAGGCTATAGCTTTCCGACCGATCTGCTTTATGAAGATCTGACCTGCTTACATAACCAGCTCAAGGAGCTGACAACAGCAGAAAAGCTAAGAATCAGAGCCGGTTACTGGGATACTCCGTCACTAGCTGTAGCCCAGGCCGGCTACAGCTTACGGTCACGCTTTATGAATGATGAACTGGTACTGACCTTAAAAGGGCCGGCACCGGAAGCACAGCTGCCTGAAGCAGTGGCGGAAGAACTATCAAACAGGGCCGTTGTGACATCGTCTTTTTCCGGTCTCTGGCTGAGGCAAGAATATGAAGCTGTTTTGAGCACAGGCTCTGCAGGCGAGCTGGTTCCCCCGACTGAAGCTGAGCTGGCTTTATTGGCCTTACCAGCCAGGCTGGAACGATGGTTGAACCAGTTGCTGCCGGATTTAGCGCTGCACGGCCAGGCGGATTTTACCCGGCTGGTCAGACTGGCGGCTTATGAAGACCTGCAGGTTGAACTGGCGCTGGATAAGGGCCAGCTTCTGGGCCTCTGGGGAGCGGAGCAGATCGATGAGCTGGAACTTGAATTAAAGAACGGACCGGCGGACAAACTGAACCGCTTAGCCGCGGACCTTTTACGGACGCACCCTGAATGGCGTCCTGGCACCAAGAGCAAGGCTGGCAGAATCGCCGAGCTGAACAGCAGCGATGTCCTGATTATCGGGGGAGGGGCAGCCGGCCTTATGGCTGCCCAGGAATTGCTGCAGGATACGGCTGTCTCCCGCATTGTGCTGCTTGAAAAGACTCCTTGTATTGCCCATAAACTCCTGGCCACAGGTAACGGACGAGCCAACCTCAGCAACCGGGACCTATCCTTATGTCACTATCATCAAGTTGAACCGTTGCCGGATTGGCTGGAAACGGTGCTGACCCCGGATCATTTACACAGACCATTTGAGATCTTTGACCGGCTGGGCTTAGCTTTGAGAGCAGAGGACGGCCGGCTGTACCCCTACAGCATGAAGTCGCAGACAGTCAGCCGCCTTTTACAGGAGAGTCTGCTGAATAGCCGGATTAAGGTGGTAACCGGGGAACGGGTACAGGGACTGCTGCCGTATCGCGGTAATGCGGACAGTCATGGATGGCTGGTAAACGGCAGTCAGGCAACCTATCTGGCCCGTCAGGTCATCTGGGCCAGCGGCGGACAATCTGGAGCGGGCAGTTATCCGGACACGGCGGCGTATACGAGTCTGACCGCACTGGGACACCATCTGACGCCGTTATGGCCGGGGCTGACCCCCCTGTGTAGCCCGGATGTTCCTGAGTATATGGCTGGAGAGCGCGTCCGGGGGACCTTGACTTTGTCCGCTTGCCAGTCCGCTTCACCGCTGCGCCAGAGTGAAGGGGAGGTGCTGTTCACTGCCTACGGCTTGTCCGGTATCTGTACCATGGACCTCTCATTTTATTGTGGTAAGTTGCTGCAGGAACAGCGACAACCATTGCTCCGGCTGAATGTCTGCCCGGAATACACGGAAGCACAGCTTTATGACCATATATGTCAGCGGCGGCAGCGGCTACCGCAGGCGGCGGCTGAAACAGCTTTGTGGGGGTTGCTTTCAGAAAAACTGGCGGTACTGGTACTGAGTCAGGCCTTACCGGAGCTTGCTCAAAAACTCAGTCCGGCTGCGAACTCCCCCAAATTGACCCACAAAAGCAGACGGATCAAAGCCAAGAAGACACGACGGCCTGAGCTCATCAGTCGCTGCGGCCTAACCTTGCAGGACTTGTCCCGGCGGCAAATTCAGCAAATCGCCAGGCAAGCCTTTAGCCTGACCTTCAGCATCAGCGGAGACCGAGGCTTTGAACAGTCACAAATAACCTGCGGCGGTATTCCCAGTACGGAAGTCAAGCCGCAAACCTTAGAAAGTGTCCTGGCACCGCACTGCTATATTACGGGTGAATTGCTGGATATATCCGGTGATACCGGAGGATATAATCTTCAGATGGCTTTCAGTACCGGTTGCCTGGCTGCCGCGGCAGCCAGGGCCGCGTTGCGGGCCAGGGCAAATGAGGACAAGCATGAACACGATCAAACTTAGTGCGCCTGAATCCTGCCCGGCCGGGCTGGTGGCGGCTCTTGAACTGCTCCTGAATGCAGCGGCAGATTTCTGCCGGAAATATGAGCTGACTCCCTATGGAAGCGCGCTGCCACAGCCAATCCCCCGACTTAGCCTATATTTTATGCTGAGTGATTACCAATCACTCCTGGCTAAGCTTGCCAATCAATCCCCGGAAGAACGCTGTTTTTGGCAAAATCAGTCAACGGACCCCGCTTTTCCCAAACCCTGGACGCGCCTTTGCTTAAACGGCAGTACGCTGGAAGACCCGGAACTGGCGCATTTACCTGTTCATCAGGGTATCGCCATCAACCTCATACCGCTGTATCCAGCTTACCGCGGCGATTTCATCAAAAATGCGTGCATTTGGCAGCGCTACAAACAGCTGGAGCATCGGCTGCAACAGCTGGTTAGCCTGGCTGCTATGAACAACCGGCAGGAGCAGACCTACTGGCGGCTGATAAAACAGCGGCAATCACTGCTGGATTCAACTGGCCACTCCAATACACCGGTCAGCACATTATATCGACTTTTCCCTTATAATGTAGAGGTTAGCAAGCGGCAGCCCCAATTGCCGCTCCAACAAATCACTGCCTGGCCAAAAGCGCTCAGGATCGCGTCTGAAGCTCAGCAAAGCTGGCCAGAGTTTGACGTACCAGAAGATATTGGCTAACATAGCGCTTACCACCAAGACCAATAACTGCTGCCTGAGATCCAAGCCGGGATACCCCTTAACTCCGGTAGTGACGCTGAGGCTGCCCTAAATCTGATTTACCATAAGTGGATAAATCTGTTGAAGAAGGACACGAATGTGAAGAAACAACATAACAGCGGATTTTCTTTAACTGCCGCTGACCCCCGTATCCATGACATTCATGCTATTCAGCTAGCCATGCTTAAAATTATTGATCAAGTCTGTCAGGCTGAAAATATCCCTTATTTCTTATTGTTCGGCACCTTGCTGGGCGCGGTTCGCCATCAAGGCTTTATCCCCTGGGATGATGATATTGATCTGGGGGTCTGGCGCAAGGATTATGATCGTTTGCTCAGTGCTTTGCAGACCAAAATTCAAAAAGAAGCCTTTGAAGTACAGAGCGCTGAATTTGAGCCGCTCCTGGCTGTTCCTTACGCTAAGTTAAGAGCCAGACACACACGCTTTGTAGAACAGGGGCATGAAAAACTGACGTTTAATCAGGGTATATTTGTCGACATTTTTCCTCTGGATAATGTCCCTGACAGTAAACTGGGCCAGAAGCTTCAGCAAGTTGACTTCTTTTTACACTATTTTCCGATTCGGGTTAAAAATGAAGGCTACCGCAGCGAGCGTAAGTGGCTGCAACGCCTGTATGACAGCCGGGCTCAAAAGAACCCCGCGGTCCTCTGGCAGACCTGCCGGCGCAGCATGCAGCGCTGGGGCAAGCCGGACAGCCAGCTTTGCATTGCTTATCCGTCAGCCCGGGTTGACTACGATAGTTCCTATTTACTGCGTCAGGCCATGCAGGATACGGTCCGACTGCCTTTTTGCGGCAGTTTGTTTGCGGTCCCGGCAGGGTGGGACGAACAACTGAAACAACTGTTCGGGGATTACCAACAGTTGCCGCCGCCAGACCAGCGTCATGGCCATCATCTGTCAGAGTTTTATATTGATTATGATTTCTGGGCCCCGGTGCTGGAAGCTTATTTACCGGCGGTTATGCCCCCGGCTGAGCCGCCTGACGCTCAAACTGCGTCCGGGACAGCGGCAAACCGCACGGCGGTTACCGCAACCAACCCTGCTGCTCAGGAAGCCGGTACCTCATGATTGAAAACAACAAGCTGAAAAGCGGTAAAGATCAAACCCTGATGCGCCGGCTGGTGATTTACTTTTTGGGCAATCTCAGCACTAAAGTCATCAATCTGATTTTAACCAGGCTGCAGATTACCAGTATTAACACCGATGCTTACGGCCCCGTCAATCTTTATGTATCGACAGTACCGCAGCTGGTTTCGATATTCTATCTGGAGATGTGGGCTGGCGTGATGCGGTTTATGTATGATGAGAATGATATGACCGGAAAGCATAAGGCTTTTAGCAATGCTTTAGTTATAGCCGGCTTTTTATCTCCCTTGTTCATCCTTAGCATTGTTGTGCTGAGCGGTTCCGGCGGTGACTGGACTTATACGCCCTACCTGATATTGATGGGCCTGTTGACACTATTGGATTACCTTTATCAATTCAGCTGCCGCGGTATCGGCAGAGATAAACTATATGCGGTTACTGGTATTGTATCTTCATTGATCATGGGCGTAGCCCAGATCCTTTTGCTGACCGTCTTCAAAATGGGCGCGCTGGCAGTCATTATTTCACCCATGATCGGTTCGCTGGTTTCAATTACCATTTATGAAAGCAAAACCAGACAGCTGCGGCGCTTTAAACGGCAGGAGCTTTCCGCTGCCTATATGAAAGCTTTGCTGCGCTTCTGTTTTCCCTTGTCCATTAACGCGGCCGCGTATTTTGCTCTGACCAAATTCAACCAGCTTTATGTTCAGCAGCAGGAGGGGGGCAAACTGGCTTTAAGTCAGCTGGAGGCCGCTAATAAGGTCGGCTTGTTTGTAACCTTGTTTGTTACGGTCTTTTCATTAGCCTGGCAAGAGACCGCTTTTGCAGTCAGTAATGATGACAACCGGGTGGCTTTTTACAGCCTTACCTTAAATCGCTATCTCAAAGTTCTGAGTGTCGCGGTCATGTGCATGATCCCCGCAGGCCGCCTCATCGCCCTGGTCCTGGGAGCGGACAGCATTTATGGAGAAGCAGCGGTCCAGCTGATACCGGGGGTCCTGGCCGGTGTGGCGCTGTCTGCCTTATCCAACTTTTTTGGCAATATTTTCAGTGCTGAAAAACGAAACACGCCCTTGCTTTACTCCACCGTTCTGGGTGCGGTGGTCAATATTGCGGCCATGGTCATTTTATACGGCTACATGGGACTGCAAGCAGCTAATCTGTCTTTGTGTCTTGGCTTTTTAGCCACTGTCATCTGTCGCTATCTGATTCTGAAAAAAATGGTTGGGGTGAAACTTGATCCGGTTGTCATGTGGATTGCTATAGGCGGCAGCCTGATCGCGACCGGGTTATTTTATGCTTTCCCTTCGCTTAAGATACAAAGCCTGCTGGCTGTTCCCTTTGTTTTACTTGCGTTGATCTGGCTGAGACCTGAAATCCGCCAGATGCTAACCATCCTGAAGAGCCGCAGCCGAAAGGCCGGGTAAGCGCCTGGTACTGTAACCGGCAGGAAAGAGGGCTTAAAAATATGCAGCGCTTACTGATTGTTCTAACTATGGTCTATCCTAATTCTTGGAAAGACCGCTTTGTAGAAGATGAACTACCTTATTTAGCCGGACAATTTGACCGCATTATTGTCTGTCCGGTTAACGCGGTGGGAAAAGAGCCGGATCACGGCCATTATCCCGACCGAGTCGAGATCCTTACCACTAACCGGCGCGGGTCATTCGTTGCCAGATGCAGAGATTGCGGCTATGCCTGGATCAGTGCCTTTGGCAAGAGACCTGATCAGCAGGCAGAACGCCGGAAATTAGGCAAAAATCTGAAAAAACATCTGTTTTTGGCTTATTTTGACGGCCGCTGCGCGCAGGCTTTCCATGATCTGAAACCGGCTGTACTGGCCGCCGCTGAATCGGCGACCAGTGTTACGCTTTACAGCTATTGGCTGACCGCCGCGGCCAGGACTGCTCAGCTGCTGGCAGATTGGCTGCCTACCCGCTGCCCCGGGTTAAAGATCAGCCTGTTTTCGCGCGGGCATGGCTATGATGTCTATGAATATGCTAACAGTCTTCATTATTTGCCTTATCGCCAGGCTTTGCTGACGCGCTTTGACGGAATTTTTGTCTGCTCTCAAAATGGGGTGGACTATATGAAGGCACAGTACAAAGATCAGTTTGATCTGAGCCATGTTTATTTGGGCCGCTTAGCGATTCCTGATCCTGTGGTACAACCAGCAGTCCAGGCCGCTAAACTGTCTCGGGATCTGGCCTCCCTGAACCTGACCTCCGCGTCCCAGGCAGATTTAACCATCGTTACCTGCAGCCGGGCTGAAACGGAGAAGCGCCTGGACTTATTAGTGCAAGCACTGACCTTAGTGAAACAGCAATCCGGGCTCCGCCTGACCTGGGTCCATTTTGGCGCCGGACCGCTATTGGACAATCTGAAAGAACAGGCAGCAGCTTTAGCTCCGCAGCTTAAGTCCATCTTTCCGGGCGCTACTCAGCATGAGGTGCTGCTGAAGTATTATCTGGATCAAAAACCGGATCTGTTCATTAATGTGAGTGAGCGCGAAGGTGTTCCGGTATCTATTATGGAGGCAATGGCCTGCTCCATTCCTGCTCTGGCTACGGCGGTGGGCGGTACACCTGAACTGGTCCGGGCGGGTGAGGGTGGCTGGCTCTGGCCCGCTGAGGTGACAGCCGCCCGGATCGCCAAAGACCTGCTGGATTATGCCGGTCGTCCGTTGGCCTGGCGGGAGCAGATCCGCCGGCAGGCCCGCCAACGTTGGCTGCGCTTTGCCTCAGCCGATCAGTATTATCCGGAATTAGCAGCTATATTGGCCGGCCAGGTCAGACCGCACGATGTACCGCTCTTTACAAGTGAAGATGAGTCATTATAATAAAGCAGGTTTGTCTATGTGTGAAAGAGAGGATAAATTTTGCTGATTCAATTACAACAACTGCTGCCTAATGACCTGATTCTGTTAATCTGGGCTGCTATCCTGATTGCTTTTTTAGCTCGCCGCCAGTATCGGCCTGCTGTGGTGACGGCAGCGATCTTTGCCATTATGGCCCCGAGCATAATTGTGGGCAGCCGTCGCCTGAGCCCGCTATATATCTTAACGATCATTCTGTTGACTGAATGTCTGCTGGCGGTTAAACGGGGAGAGCTGAAATTGTTTGAGCATACTGCAGACCGCTGGTTTGGCATCAGTATGGCTCTGGCCTTTTTACTGTATCTGTTGGGTTACGTGGTGAATAACCGTCAGGAGGGCAGCGCGTTTATGATCGCGATGGCCGGTTATTTACAGGTATTGCTGCTCCCGCTGCTTTTTTATTATCTCTTCAAGCGCATGAGCCGGGACGCTGTATACAAGTCAATGGCTCTGAGCATCCTGATAACCGTGGCTGTCAATCTGATCTTTGCGGTTCTGCAGCGCGCTTTTTATGAACAGGCCTACCGGCTGACATTTGCTTTATATGCCTCTGATGGCCGCTACAAGCCCCTGAATGAGGTAGCAAAAACTGGTTATTTTGATCGTATATTCGGAACCTTTTATTCGCCCACGCTGCTGGGATTGACGGCTTTGATCATGCTGGCCTTTTTGCTGTCGGTCTGGCTCAGCCGGCAGCCTCAGCTCCTGGGCACGCCTGAGTCCGGCAGCCAGCCTGACAGGACGGCAACCAGACAAGCCCGGCACCGGGCTTGCCTGCTATTGATTATCAGCGCGCTGATACTGCACCTGGCTATCATTGCCTACACCAAAATTGTCATCCTGGGACTGCCGGTCTTTATTATCTATTGGGCTATTCTGCTTATCTTTTTCCCAGAGCGGAAAAAGACGTTGTATCAGCGCTGGGCAGTGGTCTTACTGATTTCCACCGCGGTTTATGGGGTGACTTACTTTACGATTCCGGCGTTCTCTCACAACGCCAGAAATTATTACTACGGCTTGCTGCTCCGGCCTTTAAATTCCTTATCCTCACGTTATGGCTCAGTACATCTCAGTCAAAGCACTCAGGATATGGAAAATGCTGTCAACAGCAGCAGCGGTATAACTGCCAGCGCGATGGGTGTGATAAAAAAGCACTGGTTGATCGGAGTCGGGCCGCTATCGATTGAACAGGAATTCCTGGGTGACAGCCAGGTGGTTCAGGTGCTGCACAATGGCGGGATTCTGGCGCTGCTTTGTTACCTCAGTTTCTATTCCTATGTATATCTGAAAGGCTGGTGCTACAAAAATCTGCCGCTGCTATCGCTCATACCTGCTTTCCTGATCGGGGCCTTAGCCGCGGTCGCGATGGACAGCCGGCAGATGATGCCCTTTATTGCCTTCATAATCTATGAAGCAGCGGCTTTACCCAGACTGTCAGAACGACTCAGACCGGCAAAACCCCGTTTCAGACCGGCAAAGCCTGTCAGCCGTTAACGCACCAAAAACCAGTGGAGTTTGATATAATATCAGACAGTTGAAAAGCTGTCTGCGACCGGCTGCCTGACTGGTTTGCCGCTCGTCCGCTGGGATTTGTTTTGCAGTTTTTTCAGGAAGGATATTAGGATGCAAAAGCCAAACAATTTAAATACAAGGATCAGCCAGATCACGCTGTTACTGGCAGATTTTTTTGGCGTTATATTCAGTTATCTGTTTGTGATCAATACCTTTGATGCTAAGCCTCAGCAAAACGGGGTATTTCTGGACCCTTTAAAACTGGAAACCATTATACTTTTAGCGCTGGTTAATATTTTTATTTATTCTTTGGGCGGCTTATACAGCAGCCTGTGGGAATATAGCGGCTCACATGAAGTTTTGCAGATCACGGTCACCACTTTAGCGGCCACCGTGGTAGATCTCTTCTTTTCGATTCTTATCAATAACCGGATGCGCTACAGCATGTATTTCTTTGCCTGGGTGGTCATGCTGCTGGTGTCCGGTGCTGTCAGAATGCTCTATCATCTTTTACGCAAACAGGAGACAAAACGGAAATACAGGCTTAAGGGAGAGCGCGACCGCCGGATCATGATCGTTGGCGCCGGAACCATGGGCTCGCTGGTTATTTCCAAATTACAGGACAAAACCCTGCCCTTGGGTAAGCCCGTTGTGGTGGTGGATGATGATCCGAATAAAAGAGGTAAACGGATACACGGTTTACCGGTCGTGGGCGGGCGTGAGGTCATCCAGCGCGCGGTTAAGGAGTATCATATAGATACTATTATCCTGGCCATCACAACCCTCGATTCCGCTACAAGGCGGGATATTCTGGATAAGGCTATTGCCACCGGCTGTATGCTGAAAACGGCTCAGGATCTGAATGACATGCTGCAGACCGGTGATACCAAGCTGATGCTGCGGGAGGTTGAAGTAGACGACCTGCTGGAACGTAAAGAGATCCACCTGGATACGGACCTTATTGGTCAATATGTGAAAAATCATACCGTTTTGGTGACTGGCGGAGGCGGTTCAATTGGTTCAGAGCTTTGCCGCCAGCTACAGGTGTTCAAACCGCGGCATCTGATTATCCTGGATATTTTTGAAAACAACGCTTTTAATCTGAAAAATGAACTGAAAGATATCGCGCCGGATCTGGATGTGCTGATAGAAATCGCGTCTATCCGTGATCGCGCCCGGCTGGATGAAATATTTGACCATTACCGTCCTGATCTGGTTTTTCACGCGGCGGCGCATAAGCATGTACCGTTGATGGAAGACAGTCCGGGTGAAGCCATTAAAAATAATATTTTTGGCACGTTGAATGTGGTACAGGCGGCTGATAAATATAAGGTGGGCCGGTTTGTCATGATATCAACTGATAAAGCGGTTAACCCCACGAGCCTTATGGGAGCCAGCAAGCGGCTGGCTGAGATGGTCGTGCAAAGCTACAGTCAAGTATCCTCAACCCGCTTCGCCGTGGTTCGCTTTGGTAATGTGCTGGGTTCATCCGGCAGTGTTATACCGACCTTTAAGCACCAACTTGAACAGGGCGGCCCGATAACGGTTACCCATCCGGATATTGTTCGCTTTTTTATGACTATACCGGAAGCCAGCCGGCTGGTCATTCAGGCAGCGGCCATGGCCCGCGGCGGAGAGATTTATATTTTGAATATGGGAGAGCCGGTCAGGATTCTGGATCTGGCAGAAAACCTGATCAGATTATCCGGGTATGAACCGTACAAAGATATAGACATTGTTTTTACCGGCCTGCGTCCGGGTGAAAAGCTCTATGAAGAATTACAGATGGCTGAAGAGGAAACCTTGAGCACGGATAATCAGAATATTATGGTTTGTGCCTCAACTAAGTTCAGCCTGGAAGAAATTCAAGCTAAGCTGGATCAATTGAAACCAGTTGTCAACGCGACGCCAGCTGAGGTCAAACGCCGGGTATCAGAGGTGCTGCCGACCTATAAACCGGAGATTACCTTACATGATTGTGAGCCGGATCCGGATAAAGCCTTTGAACTGACCAGGGAAGAGTCGGAAGCTAAAGGTGAAGCAGTTCGCGAACAGTTAGCGAAAGAAGGGGACTTATGAAAAAAATACCGTTTTCTCCGCCCGATATCCGGGAAGAAGATATCCAGGCGGTTACGGAGGCTTTACGGTCCGGCTGGATTACTACCGGTCCCAGAACCAAAGCGTTTGAGCGGGAGATTTCCTCATTTTGCGGTACCCTGAAAACTGCCTGTCTCAACTCCTGCACTGCTGCTTTGGAATTGACCTTACGTCTGCTGGGCATCCGGCCGGGGGATGAGGTCATTACCTCCGCTTATACATATACCGCTTCCGCCTCGGTCATTCATCATGTCGGCGCGACGATTGTCCTGGTCGATACCGCGCCGGACAGTTTTGAGCTTGACTATGAGCAGGTCGCGGCTAAACTGAATCCTAAAACCAAAGCGGTCATCCCGGTTGACCTGGGCGGCATGATGGCTGATTATAAGCGCCTGCGAGACCTGTTGCAGCAGCAGCGGCAGCTATTTAAGCCTGCCAATGATTTACAGGCCGCGCTTGGCCGGGTTGCTATTGTAGCAGATGCGGCGCATTCCTTTGGGGCAGAGCGGGATGGCTGGCATAGCGGCCAGGCGGCGGATTTTACCTGCTTTTCATTTCACGCGGTCAAAAACCTGACCACTGCTGAGGGCGGAGCCGTAACCTGGCTGCCGATTGCTGGCTTTGATGATGAGGCCATTTATAATGAATACATGCTCTTATCACTGCATGGCCAGAATAAGGACGCCATGCATAAAAACCGTGCCGGCGCATGGGAATATGACATCATCTACCCTGCCTATAAATGCAATATGACTGATATCTGCGCGTCCCTGGGCAGTTCCCAGATGAAACGTTATAAGGACATCCTCAAACGCCGGCATCAGATTCTCAATCGCTATAATGAGAGCTTTGCGGACTGCCACGTTGGCTGGCTGGCGCATGAAAGCGAAAACAGCTATTCATCCGCTCATCTTTATCTGCTTAGAGTCTTAGGCCGGGGCATCAATCGCCGCAATCAGCTGATTAATCAATTGGCCGATGAGGGGATAGCCTGCAATGTTCACTACAAACCGCTGCCCATGATGACGGCTTACCGTAATTTAGGCTTTAATATCGCGGATTTCCCGGAAGCATATAAACTATACAGTGAAGAGCTTACCCTGCCGCTGCATACCTGTCTGGAAGATGATGATGTTACCCGGATTATTGAGACCCTGCACCCGCTGCTGAAAAAATAGGAAGGTATTTGGTTAATGAACATGAAAAAACCCTTTGCATCGCCGGAAAAATTGCGGGAAATTGCTGCTGAATTTGGAACTCCCTGCCACCTTTATGATGCGTCAGGTATGATCCGCAATCTCCGCAGGCTGCAGCAGGCCTTTGCCTGGAACCCCGGCTATAAAGAGTTTTTTGCGGTGAAAGCGACGCCCAATCCATATCTATTACAGATTTTGCGGCAAGAAAAGGCAGGCACTGATTGTTCATCTCTGACTGAGCTGATTATGAGCGACCGTTGCGGGTTTAAACAAGAGGAGATTATGTTTTCCTCTAATGACACGCCGGATGAAGACTTTAAATTGGCCTTAAAGCTCAATGCCACAATTAATCTGGATGACATCAGCCATCTGGATACTGTGCTGCGCTTAAATGGCGGTCAGAAGCTGCCGGAAAAAATGAGCTGCAGATTCAACCCCGGCGGTGTTTTTGAAGTAGCAAACGGCATTATGGATAATCCGGGAGACGCTAAATATGGCATGACCCGGGAACAGATCAAACAGGCTTATGCGGCCATGCGTGATCTGGGGGTCCGGCGCTTTGGTATTCACGCTTTTCTGGTCAGCAATTCTACGTCCAACGCCTACTATCCTAAACTGGCCAAGCTCCTGTTTGAATTAGCCGTGGAAATCAAAGCTGAACTGGGAATTGAACTATCATTTGTCAATTTATCCGGAGGCATAGGCATTCCGTATCGTCCGGAGCAGGAAGCCTGTGATATTGAAGCAATCGGAGCCGCGGTCAAAGCGGCCTATGACAGCGTTCTGCTCCCCTCCGGTCTTGGATCCCTGAGTATTTACACGGAACTGGGACGTTATATTATGGGTCCATATGGCGGGCTGCTGACCCGGGTACAGTATCTGAAGGACACCTACAAGCTGTATGCCGGCGTGGATGCCTGCGCTGCGGACTTAATGCGGCCGGCGATGTACGGCGCCTATCATCATATTACCGTAGTCGGTAAAGAAGCCTGGCCCGCTGATCATATCTATGATGTAACCGGAGGGCTTTGCGAAAATAATGATAAATTTGCGGTGGACCGGCCCTTACCACTGATAGATACCGGAGACTTGCTGTTTATTCATGATACCGGAGCCCACGGTTATTCTATGGGCTACAACTACAACGGCAAATTGCGGCATCAGGAGCTGCTGTTGCAGCAAGACGGCAGCGTCCGGCGCATCCGTCGCAATGAGACGCCCAGGGATTATTTTGCAACGCTGGATTTCAGCGGCTTGTTTGAGGACTTGAGCGAATACGGATGCTGAGGTAAACAGGAGGACGTACATATGCTGCGGGTACTGCAGGTAGTGGATCGTATGGACCGGGCAGGTCAGGAGACCTTCATCATGAATGTCTACCGCCACCTGGACCGCAGCAGCATTCAGTTTGATTTTGTTGAATTCACGGATACGCCGGCGGATTATGATCCGGAAATAACCAATTTAGGCGGGCGTATTTACCGGCTGCCGCCCAAGGGGAAGCAGCTGCTGGCTTCAATGAAAGCCCTGCGGACATTGGTAGCGGAGCAGGGCTACAAGATTGTCCACCGTCATTATTCTAACAGTACCATGTATTTTGAATTGCTGGCTGCCCGGCAGGGCGGAGCAGATTGTCTGATCGCGCATTCGCATAACAGCACCCAATTCAATACTAAATTACTGCACCAGCTATGCCGGAATCCCTTGTACCGCATAACCCGCTGGCATCTGGCCTGTTCTGAGGCCGCGGGACTATGGATGTTCGGCAATCATCCCTTTGACATTATTCCTAACGGGATCGATCTGGAGCTGTATCATTTTGACGCTCAGAAGCGGGCCGCAAAACGCCTTGAACTGGGCTTGGGTCCGGAACTGCTGATCGGTCATGTGGGCCGTTTTACGACGGTGAAAAACCAGGCTTTTATCCTCTCGGTGTTTCAGCGCTTTCTGGAACTTGAGCCGTCGGCCCAGCTGCTTCTGGTGGGCGAGGGCGAAGACCGTGACGACATCACCAGTCTGGCTCAGTCAATGCCGCTGAAAGGACATGTCATCATTCCGGGATCCCGGTCGGATGTGCCGGACTTGATGATGGCTATGGATGCCTTTATCATGCCGTCCCTTTATGAAGGCTTGCCTCTGACTCTGGTTGAAGCGCAGGCGACAGGTCTGCCTTGCCTGGTTGCAGATACGATCAGCCAGGAAGCCAAACTGACCGATAAACTCTCCTATATGTCCCTACAGGAGGGGCCTCAGATCTGGGCAGGGCAGTTACGCCAGCTGGCACGGCAGCCGCGGCTGGATCAAACTGAGGCGATCCGCCGGGCGGGCTATGACATTAAAGAAGTCAGTCAGAGACTGACCTATCTTTATCTTAATGCCAAGGAACAGTCAGATCGTCCGGCGTCGCTGACGTCATCCCGGTTTTAACTTGCGTTAATCACAATCTGAATCCGCCTCCGCAGCTTCTTCCAGCAGGCGAAGATATTGGTCACTTAACTGTTCATACTCCTGGCTGAGATCAGCGAGCTTCTGGTAATCAGCAGGCTTGGAATCCGGTCCAAGCTGTTCTTCCAGGGCATTCTGCTCAACTTCAATAAAGGCCAGGCGCTCTTCTGCTTCGCGGATAGACTGCTGGCGGCGCGCGGTTTCCCGGCGCCGCTGCTGTCGGTTCCGGCCGGTACTCTGACCGGGCTTTTTCTTTGCCTCGGCCAGGTCAGCCCTGAGATCGGTTCTGGCCTTAGCTTCTGCTGTCAGCCTGGACGGATCCGCCGCTCTGGCCTTGGCCTGCTCAACCAGTAAACGCGCCTGCCGGCGGTAGACATCAAATGAGGGGTAGGGGAGGATCTGGCCGGCGGCAAAGCCTAAAACCGCGCCTCCCAGACGATCAATAAAGAAACGGTCATGACTGACGGCTAAAACCGCGCCTTCATAATCCACCAGAGCCTGTTCCAGGATGTCTCTGGAACGGATATCCAGATGGTTGGTCGGCTCATCCAGCAGGAGCAAATCAGGGCGTTCCTGCAAGACACAGCACAGATACAGCCGGGAGCGTTCCCCGCCGGATAAGACAGCAATCTGCTTGAAAACGTCGATATCCCGGAAACCATAGCGGGCCAGCAGATTCCGGGCCGGCCCTTCAGGCAGATCAGTACGCTGCATCAGTTCCTGAAGGATCGGGCAGTCTTCCTGACTGAAACTGACATTTTGTTGCATATAGGCCAGTTTAAGATCTCCCGGCAGCAAAATGACGCCGCTATCTGCCGGCAACTGACCGAGCAATATCTTCAGCAACGTTGATTTGCCGCAGCCGTTCGGACCTGCCAGTACAACTTTATCATGGCGCTTCATCTCATAATCAAAGTGCTCAAATAAAAGCCGGTTGCCAAACGCTTTGGATAAGTCCTGGATCTTTAAGATGATCCGGTTAGGATCTCCTTCATTATCAGCCGGCAAAAAGTGGAAACTCATGCGCTGAGGACTTGCCGCCAGTTTCTCCTTCAGCTGGTCAATTTCCTCACTGAGCCTGGCCAGCTTCTTTTCGCGTTCGTGAAAGCCGCTGATATTGCGGTGGGAAAGTAAGGTCTGCTTAACTTCAGCCTGGTGTGCCGCTTCCTTTTTCAAACGCTCCAGTTCTTGCTGTTTATACCGTTCCTGTTCAGCCTTTTGCTGTAAATAGTCAGTGTAATTACCCTTATAAGATACAAGATTGCCGCGTTCCAGTTCGACGACGCGGGTAGCCAGGCGATCAATAAAGCGGCGGTCATGGGATACAAATAAAACCGCTCCGCCATAGTGCAGCAAATATTCTTCCAGCCATTCAATGCTGTCGATATCAAGATGATTAGTCGGTTCATCCAGCAACAGCAAATCCGGCTGGGAAACTAAAAAACGAGCCAGCTTCACTCTCATGCGCTCGCCGCCGGACAGAGATGACAGCGGCTGCTCCAGGATTTCTCCCTTTAAGCCGAGTCCAGCCAGAGCCTGAGCTAATCTGGGCCGGTAATCATAGCCGCCTTCAGCTTCAAAGGCCTGCTGGGCCCGGGCATATTGATCCGCAAGGCTGCTGAAATGCTGCGCCTGATCCGGTTTGCTGCTGGTAGCCATTTGTTCCGCTAATCGGGTCAGTTGTTGCTCCAGCTGATCCAGGCGCGGGTTATCCAGTACAGTCAGTGAAGCCGCCTCTCCCAGACTTTCCAGCTGCTGCGAAAGATAAGCCGTTACTGTGCCCTGAGCCAGGGTGACTTGTCCGCTGTCGGGGGATTCCTGCCCGGTGATAATCTTTAACAGGGTAGTTTTCCCTGCCCCGTTTTCACCAATCAGGGCGACCCGTTCGGAACGGTCAAGCTTGAAATCAACGCCAGCGAGGACTTCACGGCCAAAATATGATTTTTTGATTTTCTCTAAACTTAGGATGCTCATATTGTCCTCCTGAGGAGCATATTATCTGATTATATCAGAAAGTGACCAGAAAACCTTGCTTGTCCTTTATTGTCAGTAAGGCAAGGCAAGGTTATTCTCGTTATTACATCATCCGGACCGGCAGGAGAGCGGCGGAAAACGGCACTCGATACCGGGACTTAACAATATCCCGCTGCGCAGAAATCGGTGGCGGAGGCCTTATTCAAGGTTTGAAAGGATTGAGTAAAAACATGGGAATGACAATGACACAAAAAATATTGGCCGCACATGCTGGCCTTGAAACTGTTAAAGCCGGGGATCTGATTGAAGCTAAATTGGATCTGATGCTGGGCAATGATGTTACTGTGCCGCCGGCAATTGATGTATTCTACCGGACCGGCGCAACCAGGGTCTTTGACCAGGACCGGATTGTGATGGTGCCCAGTCATTTTGCGCCTAACAAGGATATCAAGTCAGCGGAGCACTGCAAAAAAATGCGCCTTTTCGCGGCGGCTCAGGGCATTACACATTATTATGAACAAGGATCAAAAGGCATGGGAATAGAACACGTCATTGTGCCAGAGAATGGTCTGGTTCTGCCTGGCTACTGTATGATCGGCGCTGATTCGCATACCTGTACCGACGGTGCTCTGGGGGCTTTTGCTACCGGCGTGGGTAGTACGGATTTAGGCTGCGCCATGGCCACCGGTCAGACCTGGTTTAAAGTACCGCAAGCGATTCGTATCAACCTGAGCGGTCAATTGCGGCCACATGTAGCAGGTAAAGATCTGATCCTCTATGTGATCTCAAAAATAGGCGTTGATGGTGCATTGTACCGTTCCATGGAATATACCGGACCGGGCGTGGCCCAGCTCAGCATGAATGATCGTTTGACCATCTGCAATATGGCCATTGAAGCCGGTGGCAAAAATGGTATTTTCCCGGTTGATCAGGTCACCTTGGATTATATCCGCGAACACGCTCCCCAGGCCTATGCCCAGAAGAACTATCAGGTTTTTACCGCGGATCCTGACGCGGAGTATGTCCAGACCCTGGATATAGACCTGGCTGAGGTACCGCTGATGGTGGCTAAGCCGTATTTGCCTGAAAACGGTCAGGACGTCAGACTGGTCGCAGCAGCTGATCAAGCCGCAATACAGCAGGTCGTGATTGGCTCTTGCACCAACGGTCGTTATGACGATTTCAAGGTCGCCGCTGAGTTGCTCCGCGGTCGGCAGGTGGCGCCGGGGGTCCGCTGCTTTATAATTCCTGGTTCGCAGGCAGTATACCTGCGCTGCCTGCGTGATGGTTTGCTGGCTGATTTTGTGGATGCCGGCTGCGTGGTGGGACCGCCTACCTGCGGCCCCTGCATCGGGGGACATATGGGTGTACTGGCTTCTGAAGAGCGCTGTGTCAGTACTACCAACCGCAACTTTGTCGGCCGTATGGGCAGCCCTGAATCTCAGACGTTCCTGGCCGGTGTGCCGGTAGCCTGCGCCAGCGCGGTGATGGGCCGCATAGCCAGTCCGGATGAGCTGCCGGAATTAGTCAAGGCGTGAGGTGACCTACAGGGCGGCTCAGGCTGCTGTTAGCAAAGGAGATATATTATGAGTGAAAATCAAACCAAACCGGGCGACGCCCAGACTGACTGCTTACTGAGCGGAAAGCTTTATTGCTATGGTGACAATGTGGATACAGATGTCATCATTCCGGCCCGCTATTTGAATACCACGGATCCGGCAGAATTGGCCAAACACTGCATGGAGGATCTGGATGCTGATTTTGCGGCTACAGTTAAGCCGGGAGATTTTATTGTGGCGGGCCAGAATTTTGGCAGCGGCTCCTCACGGGAACACGCTCCGGTGGCCATAAAAGCTTCCGGGATTGCTCTTGTCATTGCGGCCAGCTTCAGCCGGATATTTTTCCGTAATGCTATCAATATGGGCCTGCCCATTCTGGAATGCCCCGAAGCCGCGGCTGATATCCAGGCGGGGGACCAGCTGAAGGTCAGCCTGACTGAAGGCTGGATTGAAAATCTGAGCCGGCAGACCCGCTATCAGGCCACGCCATTCCCGGATTTTATCCGTAAGCTGATGGCTGCGGATGGTCTGGTGGGATATGTACGCGGTAAATACGACTTTGCTACTACAGAAGAGGCTAAGGCATGAGTAATTCCAGTACAGGCACGAAACAAAATCAGCGTTCCACCCAACATATCGTCTTGCTTCCGGGCGATGGCATCGGCCCGGAAGTCATAAACAGCGCCAGGCAGGTTTTGCAGGCCTGCGCTCAAAAATATAATGTTACTTTGACTTTTACGGAGGCCGCCATCGGCGGTGCCGCATATGACCGCTGCGGCCATCCGTTACCGCAAGCAACGGTTGATCAGTGCTGCGCGGCGGATGCGGTCTTAATGGGCGCGGTCGGCGGACCGGCCTGGGATAAACTGGAGCGCCAGCTGAGGCCGGAAAGTGCATTGCTAGGCATCCGTCAGGCTATGGGTGTCTATTGTAATCTCCGTCCGGCAATTTTGTATCCGCAGTTAGGCGCGGCGTCGCCGCTGCGCTCAGATGTAGCAGCTAAGGGCATGGATCTGCTAATCTGCCGCGAGCTTACCGGCGGGATTTATTTTGGCGATCGGGGCCGTGAAACAATCAAATTGCCTGATGGACAAACGGTTGAATCAGCCTGGGATACCGAGCGCTATAATACCTTGGAAATTGAGCGGATAGCCCGGTGGGCCTTTAAATCCGCTCAGGCCCGGCGGCGTCACCTCACATTGGTTGATAAAGCTAATGTCCTGGAAAGCTCAAGATTATGGCGGGAAACGGTAACCAATCTTGCCTCAGACTACCCGGAAGTTCAGGTAGACTTTCTGTATGTGGATAATGCCGCTATGCAGCTGCTCCGCCGGCCTTATGATTTTGATGTTATTCTGACCTCCAACATGTTTGGGGATATTTTGAGCGATGAAGCGGCAGAAATCAGCGGTTCTATCGGGCTGCTGCCTTCAGCGTCCTTAGGGAAGGCGGACCGTCCCGGTTTATATGAACCCATCCACGGTTCAGCGCCGGACATTGCCGGTCAGGGTAAAGCAAATCCCCTGGCAACAATCCTGTCTGCCGCTATGCTGCTTCGCTACAGCCTGAATCTTCCTCAAGCTGCTGCTGCGGTTGAGACCGCCTGTCAGGCTGTATTGTCTGCAGGCTACCGCAGCGAGGATCTGCAAGTGGTAGGCTCGAGTCAGCCGGTAATGAAGGTCGGGACCCAAGGTATGACTGATGCGGTCCTGAGCTATTTGAAATGAGGTAAGAATATGCCAGAACAAGATAAAAACCAGCATCCCCAACGTAGTGACGCTATGAAAAAGGGCGTGAACCGGGCCGCTCATCGATCCCTGCTTTATGCTTTAGGGCTGACAGAAGAAGAGCTTGACCGTCCTTTTATCGCCGTCGTAAACTCCTTCAACGAACTGGTTCCAGGTCACGTCCACCTGCGGGAATTGACCGAACAAGTTAAAATCGGCATCCGTATGGCCGGCGGTGTCCCCTTTGAATTTCCCTCCATCGCGGTTTGTGACGGACTGGCCATGAATCATGAGGGGATGCGTTATTCATTAATCAGCCGGGACACGATTGCCGATTCCTGTGAAATCATGCTTTCAGCTCATGTCCTGGATGGTGTGGTCTTTATCCCCAGCTGTGACAAAGTAGTCCCTGGTATGCTGATGGCCGCGGCGAGAATGAATCTCCCCAGCATTTTTGTCTCCGGCGGTCCTATGCTTCCGGGCAAAACCAAGACCGGAAGAGTTGGCCTGATGAACGTCTTTGAAGGTGTAGGTGCCTATGCCGCGGGGAAGATGGATATGGAGGAACTGACTCAGCTGGAAATGGCCTGCTGTCCGACCTGCGGGAGCTGCTCCGGTATGTACACAGCCAATACCATGAACTGTCTGACTGAAGCGATGGGCATGGGTTTGCCTGGTAACGGGACGGTGCCGGCGGTCATGTCAGAGCGCAGACGCCTGGCCCGCAAGACTGGCAGCCGCATCCTGGCTTTGGTGGAGCAGGGACTGACCGCCCGCCAGATCATGACTGAAGCCAGCATAAAGAACGCCCTCAGAGTTGATATGGCTCTGGGCGGCTCCACAAACTCCGTTTTGCATATGCTGGCCATCTCCAGAGAGGCAGGCTATCCTTTGTCCTTGCCGGAAATTGAGCAATTGTCCGCTACGACTCCCCAGCTTTGCAAGCTGAACCCTGCCGGGGATTATTTTATCAGTGATCTGGATGAAGTCGGCGGGATCGGCGCGGTTATGGCTGAACTAAGTAAGGCTGGCATTTTGCAGCTTGATATACCGACTGTCAGCGGCAGCCTGAGAGACAGACTGCTGCGGTTTGGCGGAGCAGACGGTCAGGTTATTCATCCTTTTGCCCGGCCTTATTCGCCGGATGGCGGTTTGGCTGTGCTGTTTGGTAATCTGGCTCCGGAAGGCTGTGTGGTTAAAAAAGGCGCTGTCCTGCCGGAAATGATGCGGCATGATGGGCCGGCGCGCGTCTTTGACAGCGAAGAAGCTGCTTGTACCGCAATCTTTGGTCACGAGATCAAACCTGGAGATGTGCTGGTTATCCGCTTTGAAGGCCCTCAAGGCGGTCCGGGAATGAGAGAGATGCTCAGTCCTACGTCAGCTCTGGCCGGAATGGGTTTGGATAATTCAGTCGCGCTGTTGACGGATGGCCGCTTCTCCGGCGCCAGCCGCGGCGCTTCTATCGGTCATATCTGTCCGGAAGCCACTCGCGGCGGTCTGATTGCCAAAGTGCATGAAGGGGATCATATTATTATTGATATCCCTGCGCGCAGCCTGCAGCTGGATGTACCTCAGACAGAACTGGATCAGAGACAACCAGCGGCCTTGTCGGAGCGACCGATCAAAGGCGTTCTGGCCCGCTATCAAAAGCAGGTCGGTCCGGCCAGCAGCGGAGCTGCGGTGGAAAACTATCCGTTTTAATTAAAGTTCCTGCTGGTCCGGAGCTTCGCTCAGGTTGCCGTCTCAGGGAGCGGTATGAATATGAGGTAAATACAATGAATGGTGCTGAAACTGTAGTTAAATTTTTAGAAGATCATCAGGTGGATACCTGCTTTGGATACCCGGGCGGCCCCATTCTGGTTCTGTACGACGCTATTTACAAACGTAACTTTCCCCACATCCTGACCCGGCACGAGCAGGGCGCGATTCACGCGGCTGAGGGCTATGCCCGGGTCAGCGGCCGGCCGGGGGTGGTTATCGCCACCTCCGGGCCCGGCGCTACCAATCTGGTTACCGGCCTGGCAGATGCCTTGCTGGACAGCACGCCTATTCTGGCCATAACAGGCGCGGTCGCCCGGAAGGAAATAGGCCGCGACGCTTTTCAGGAGGCTGACATTACCGGTATTACCGACCCGGTAACCAAGTATAATTATCTGGTAATGGATCCGGCCTCTTTAAAACCCATTTTGGAAGAAGCCTGGGAACTTACCACTGCCGGCCGCCCAGGTCCGGTTCTGGTCAACATCCCCAAAGATTTGCTGTCAGCAGAGATCCCGGAGTCCCATGACAGTTTCAGCAGCTATGCCCGGCTCAGACCCAAGCCGCTGAAATCAGAACTCCAGATTGATCATGTAGTCCGGGCTTTATCTGAATCAAAAAAACCTCTGCTGATGCTGGGCGGCGGCTGCGTGATTTCTGATCTGGCTCCGCAGCAGATTGATCGGTTTGTCAACCATACTGCTATGCCGACCTGTCTGACCCTGATGGGTATCGGGGCGGTTAAGCCGCAGGCACCCGGTTATTTAGGCATGGCGGGGATGCATGGCAGTGTACAGGCTAATAAGGCCTTGGGAAATTGTGATTTGCTGCTGGCTGTAGGCTGCCGTTTCAGCGATCGTGCGATCGCCAATCCGGAACGGTATGCTGCCGGCCGCACGATCATTCATGTTGATATAGATCCGGCGGAAATCGGCAAAAATGTCAAACCTGACATTGAAATTGAAGATGACGCGGGGGACTTTTTCCGCTGCTTAAATCAGGCCTTACCGGAGAAGTTCAGTGCCGACTGGCAGGAATGGCAGTCGTATTTAACGGATCTGACACAAGCCTATGATAAGGCCGCTGCACCCTTGCTTAAGGTTAGCGAACCGCTGCTGCCTGAGTACACCCTGAAGCGGATTTCTGACTTGCTGCGCCAGTATAATCCGATCGTTGTGACGGATGTCGGTCAGCACCAGATGTGGGCGGCACAGTATTTTGATATTCAGACACCCCGTTCGTTTTTGACCTCAGGCGGCTTGGGCTGTATGGGCTTTGGACTGCCGGCTGCCATAGGCGCGGCCAAAGCCGCTCCCGGCCGTCTGACCGTAGCGGTTGTCGGTGATGGCGGCATGCAGATGACTGAACAGGAACTGGGTACGCTCTATGACCTCCAGCTCCCGGTCATGATTGTCGTTCTGGATAATCAGACTTTGGGCATGGTCAGACAATGGCAGGAACTGTTCTATCATGAGCACTATTCCCAAAGCCTGCTCACGACCAACCCGGACTTTGTCAAACTGGCAGATGCCTACCGCATACCAGGCTGTAATGTTCATACTGCGGCAGACCTTGATCAGGCTGTTGAGCAGGCTATCAAAACTAACGGTCCCTACCTGCTGCGGGTTTTTGTAAGGCAGAAAGAAAATGTTTATCCAATGATTCCTGCCGGTAAGGATCCGCAGGATCTGATCATGCCGGGAATGGATTTGTGAGCGACGGGGGTGAAAACCGCCGCCGGCTGACCGGAGAAATAAGGTTAAGTTAATGAAAAAAGGCCGCTGATGGTTTAGAATAAGTCTGAATCGTTGGCGGCTGTATTTTTGCAACCAGCCTGCGTTAACGCTTCGCCGTCAGCTTTATTAATAAATGACCGTGTCTGCTGACCAGAAAGGATGAAATTATGTTGAAATTAGATTATTCCCATGCCACTTCCTTTTTTAAAGATCATGAACTGGCTCACCTGGAGCCGCAGCTGAATTTAGCCAGAACCCAGTTGCTGGAAAAAAACGGCCCCGGTAATGACTTTTTGGGCTGGGTAAATCTGCCCGCTGAGTATGATCAGGAGGAGTTTGATCGTATTATCAGCGCGGCGGAATACATTAAAACCAATGCGGACGTGCTGGTGGTCATCGGCATCGGCGGTTCATATCTGGGTGCCAGAGCGGTAATTGAAGCTCTGAAACCATATTTCAATGCAACCGCGGCCCGTCCCGCTGTTGAAGTCATTTTTGCCGGCTATAATCTTAGCGGCAGCTATCTGGCAGATCTGATGGATTATTTACAGGATAAGCGGGTGTCGTTAAATGTGATTTCTAAATCCGGCACAACGACCGAGCCGGCTATCGCGTTCCGTGTACTTAAAGCCTATATGGAAAATCGTTATGGGAAGGCTGAAGCCAGGCAGCGGATATTCGCAACGACAGACCGCAGCCGCGGAGCCTTAAAGGGACTGGCAGATAAGGAAGGCTATGAAACCTTTGTGGTTCCGGATGATGTGGGCGGACGCTTTTCAGTCCTGACTGCCGTTGGCTTGCTCCCGATTGCGGCCGCAGGCTTTGACATCACCCGCTTAATGGAGGGAGCAGAGGAGGCTCGCCAGACCTACTTGCTGTCAGAGCATCAGAGCTTTAATGACGCGGAAACCTATGCCGCTATCCGTACCTGCCTGCTGCGTAAAGGCTATGACACGGAAATTGTGGTGAATTATGAGCCGCAGTTACATTACTTTACGGAGTGGTGGAAACAGCTCTACGGTGAAAGCGAAGGTAAGGATCATCGCGGCTTACTGCCTGCCGGGGTTGATTTCACCTCGGACCTTCACTCCATGGGGCAGTTTATTCAAGATGGACGCCGCGGCCTGCTGGAAACGGTACTGCATGTCTCTAAGCCTCGGCGCGAGCTGACGGTACCGGCGGTGAAGGACAATGCCGACGGCCTTAACTTTTTGGCCGGAATGGACATGCTGGACGTCAATGATAAAGCGGTGGAAGGAACGGTGCTGGCCCATGCTGACGGCGGTGTGCCTAACCTTTTGTTAACGGTTGATGGGATTGATGAGGCTAATCTTGGCCGGATGATATACTTCTTTGAGTACGCTTGCGCTCTCAGCGGCTATATGAACGCGGTTAATCCCTTTGATCAGCCCGGTGTCGAGGCTTACAAAAAGAATATGTTTGCCTTGCTAGGAAAACCAGGCTATGAAGAGCAGCGTGCCAGACTGGAGCAGCAACTCAAAGCATAACAGTGCACAGCCCTGCGGCCGGTGATCGGATCTGACTGCCCGGCCCTTCGATTGATATATACAGTGATTACTCCTGGCAGCAGTTTAGCCAGAATGTACCGGATGTTTCCTGTCATAACCGGTACTGCAGTCCTGACCGGGCTGCAGCTACCGGCTATTGTCTGTCCAGAGAAAGGCGTGAATACATTGGCTGAAAGTCATATTGTTTTACCTTCATATATAGCGTCTGACATGATCCTGCAGCAAAACAGCGACCTGCCGGTAGTGGGCCTGGCCGCGCCAAACCAGACCGTTGACTTGACTTTGGAACGGTTTCCGGCACCAGGTCATCTGGCGCCCAGACTTTCCAGGCAATTTGGCGTGATTCATCGTGACAGCCAAGTAACAGATGAAAGGGGCCATTTCCGTTTTACGCTGCCGCCTCAAAAAGGCGGATTTGAACGGTACATCTTGACTATCAGCACCGCAGAACGCCGCAAAGGCTCGGTACCTGAGCCCTATGTCCGCGCTCCGGGTATGCCTAAACCCTTGCCGGATATGAAGGTCTTTGACAATATCTTGTTTGGCGAGGTCTGGATTTCCGCCGGTCAGGATAACATGGCTATGCCGCTGGCTTTTGCCGATGAAGGACAATACCGTTCAGTTTTAGATCAGAATGATACCATCCGTTTCCTGGTTCAGGCAGAAGAAGGGGTGGAGAGCGGCCAGCCCTTCTCTTATCAACCGCTGGAGCAGGCCAGCGGAGCCAGATGGACCAAACCGGGCCAGATCCTGGATCTGCGCCGGATCAGCGCGGTGGCGGCTCATTTTGCTTTACGCCTGCAGGAACGCCTGACCGTGCCGGTCGGTATTGTTTCAACTGAAAGCAGCGGCAGTCTGCTGCACAACTGGATAGACCGGCGCAGACTCTACGCTATGCCCGACGCTGTCAATCATCTCAGAAAAATTAAGATGTACCGGACTGAAGCCGATTGGGAGCCCACCGGTCCTAAAGCCAGGTATCAGCCTTTTGTGTTTTATAACCATAAAATTGCCCCTCTAACCGGATTGGTCTGCCGCGGCGTTCTTTGGTACCAGGGCGAAAGTGACGTAGCCTTTCCTGATTACTATGCTGCGACTTTTCCAGCTTTACTGAAATCCTGGAGCCGGGTTTTCAAGGCGGCCGAGGGCAGCAAACTGAACTTAATTTATTGTCAATTGGCCCCTTACTTTTATCAGACCTTAAAGCCTGCTGCCTTGAGCCGCTTTAATCTGATGCTGGCAGCGTTAAGAAAAACACTGCCCTGGCCTTCGGCCTTAGTCAGTTTATATGATATTTCGCCGGAATATCATAATCTCCCGGATTCCTGGCGGCACCCGCTGCATCCGGCGTCTAAGGCCCCGCTGGGCCAGAGGATGGCTGAGCTCTCACTGGGTTTGTGTTACGGACAAAGTAGCCCGGCAACCTCACCGCATCTGTCTCAGGCCCGGATCGTCGGCAATAAATTCATGCTCAACTTTGAAACCGGGCAGCAAAATCTGACCATAAGAAAAGGCGATAAACGGCTAAAAGGGTTTTCACTGGCCGGTTCAGATGGTATTTTCAGACCAGCCCAGGCCAGGATTCTGTTTGGCGTACAAGTGATGGTCTGGCATGATGATATCAGCCATCCCTGCAGCTGCGCTTATGCGGCCTATGATCTGAATCTTGACTGCAACCTGGTTACTGAAAACGAATTGCCGGTGCAACCGTTTTCCACCAACGGCAGGCTGCCGCTTAATCAGGTATGGGCGCCTTTGTTATCCCTGGATACTCTTAAAATCTGGGCATTTACCGGAAATGAAGTCCGACCGCTGCCTGATCAGGCAGGTTTTCAGGAACTGCTGTATGCTCCGGCTTCCAGCGGCTGCCGTTTTCAGCTTGATCAGGAACACTTCAGAGATGAAGTCGCGACCCTGAGGATTGACTACAGGAGTGACAGCATGCGCTTTACCTTGCTGCAGGTAAATAAGCTGAACTCGCTTCAACCACCGCTGGATATGACCATTTACCGGTGGCTGACTGTTTATGTTTTCAATCCGGATGACCGGGAAAAGGCCCTGAGTCTGAGCCCTGAGCTGGCGGAAACCGTGATTGAGGCCAGGTTAAACTGGCAAAAGCTCAGTCTGCCGATTCCGGCAAGCTTAAAAACAGTCCAAGGCTTTCCTCAACTGGTACTGCAAGATAAACTCAGGACCGGGACGCTTCTGATCAGCCAGATTCAGCTGTGGCGGGAAGCTCCCGGGGCGGAGGGAAGAGGGTGACCCAGCAGCAGGAGCTAAAAAGAAAACTGGACGCCGCCGGACTGAAGCTAAAATATCATTTAGGTCAGAATTTCTTAGCCGATCGCGAACTGACCCGCAGCTTAGCCAGCTATGCGGGTATAACGCCGGGAGATGCTGTGCTGGAAATCGGGCCGGGCGCAGGCGCGCTCAGCGAGGCTCTACTGGACGCGGCAGCTCCGGGCGGCCTGGTGGTGGCTTATGAAATTGATCAGGATCTTAAAAAGCTTCTGCAGGAAGTAGCGGCTAGATACCCGGCTTTTCAATTTGAACTGCAGGACGCGGTAACTGTGAACTTCAGACAGGATTTTTTACCTCGAATTGAACAGCGACCTTACCGGGTCGCGGCCAATTTGCCCTATTATCTGACCTCTAAATTAATGGAAAAGTGTCTCTGTGAGTTGCCTCAAGCCGAGTCCATGGCTTTCATGATTCAAGAAGACGTGCTGGAACGGCTGGTGGACCGCGGAGCCAAAAGGCAGTCAGGCCCGCTGACTGCCTTAATCAAATCCTACGGAACGCTGTATATTGCAAAACACCTTCCTGCAGCAGCTTTCTTTCCGCCACCCAGAGTGAATTCAGTCTTTATTGTTTTGCGGCCTTATGATCAAGCGAACAATCCTCAGCCGCTGGCAACGGCTTTACTCAGACAAGCTCCGGCTGACTGGCAAAAATTTTTACACAGTTGCTATCGGCAGCGTCGAAAGACTCTGGTCAATAATCTGAAAAACGCAGAGACAGAGGAGAACTTCAGGATGGATCCGGCAAGGGTAAAGACAGCCCTGCAAAACCTCCACCGATCTGAAAGCAGCCGGGCGGAGAATCTGGACTTAGCTGAACTGGCCCAAATATATCTGGACTTGAAATGACAGGATAAACGTTCAGCGGTCTGGCTGACCTGATTTCCGGGTAGAGCTGAACCAGCCGGACGTTTTTGTGTTAATATAATTTGCAGCAGTTCCGGCTGCGGCTGAAACGTTGAGCTTTTAGCTTCTGACGCCGTCGCATAATCTCACTAAGGTTTGGTCTAAAATGGCAAAAATCACCACCTTCATTGGCGGAAGGCGCTGTGTCTTACAGTCTGACGCCTCTGCCTTATACATGGAAAAAGTATGCCGGCTGGCTGATCAGAAAATCCGGCAGATCAAAGCCAGACAAAACGGCCTGGGAGATGACCAGATATATCTGCTGGCCTTGATTAATGAGCTGGATCAGCAGGAAAGAAGTCGCCGTGAAGCCGGGGAGCCGGCAGAATCTGTCCCTCAAATCGCTGCGCTGACCGCTGAAAATCAGTTGCTGAAGGAAAAATTGACGGCTTATGAAGCCCGGGCTTGTTTAGCTGAAGCCTTCATGCAGGAGTATACCGGCAGCCATACCGAACCTAAAAGGAAGCGACGACGCCAACCGGGCAGCGCACCCAAACGGGTACCCCGGACGGAGTACAGTCAGCATAAACAAAACATCGCCTCAGGCAGTGACAGCAGGGATTGTCCAGGCAGCCTGCCTTGTCAGATGACCTTTGATGATTATCTAGGAGAGCAAACACTTTGAAAACAGAATTACTGGCGCCAGCCGGCAGCCAGGCCATGCTGGAGGCCGCTATAAACACCGGCGCCGACGCGGTATATTTTGGAGTAGGCCCCTTTCATGCCCGGTCCTTACCGCAGAGCGGTAAGCCCTCAGCCGCGTTTCAAAACGCTGATTTGGCCGGGATTGTCAGACAGGCACAGCAAGCGGGGCTGAAGTCATATCTGACTCTTAATACGCTGCTTGAAGACAGCGAACTTGACCGCGCACTGCTGACTGCCGGTGCTGCTGTCAGCGCGGGTATTTCTGCTGTCCTGGTACAGGATCTGGGTCTGGCGGTTTTACTGCATCAGCACTACCCTGAGCTGCCGCTGCATGCCTCTACTCAGATGGGCTTGTTTGATCCGGAAGCGCTGCCGGGCCTGGCCAGGCTTGGCTTCAGCCGGGTGGTCCTGCCACGTGAACTGAGCCTGGACCAAATCCAAAGCTTTACTCAAGCCGCTGCTGCAGTGAGGATAGAAACCGAAGTTTTTATTCAGGGAGCATTGTGTGTCGCCTGTTCAGGTGCCTGTTTACTCAGCTTTAACCGCGGAGGCCGCAGCGCCAATCGCGGCGCCTGTGCGCAGCCTTGCCGGCTGCCATACCAGCTGCTTGATCAGGATGGCCGGCGCTATGCGACGAATCAGCCCTACAAATTATCTGCCAGTGATATATCCTTGGCAGCCTGGGTGCAGCAGCTAAAACTAGCCGGCGTTGCCGCCTTAAAAATTGAGGGCAGAAAACGCAGCCCCGAGTATGTAGCTTTAACGGTGTCTGCTTACCGGCAAATACTGGATCAGGATAGGGATCCTCAGGAACTGAAAGATCAGCTATTACTGGCCTTTAACCGAGGGGGCCATTTCACGGCTTCCCACCTGGCCGACAGCCGGGATAAGACTTTTTTAAGTGGTGAACCTGGTTCCAGCGGCCTGTATTGCGGCGTAGTGAAGACAGTCCGGCCGGAGCAGGGCTGGCTGGAAATCCGCGCGGCAGCAGACCTGTCCGATCATCCGCTTCTGCTTCCAGAAACAGGCGATACCCTGGCGGTGCGCAGACCGGGTCAATGGTCAATCAGTGCGCCGGTGGGCAAACTGAGCCGGGGCCAGGAAGCTGACGTATATGGTGTTAAAGGCTTTCATCCGCGGAAATTGAAGGAAGTGCGACCGGGTGATAAAGTATACCGGCTCAATGCAGTGAATGAGACGCCGGCCTGCCTGGATCGGCCGGTGGAAAAGGTTAAGCTTGAACTGACTCTGGTGCAAAGGCAGGATCAAGATCAGTTTTCATGGTCCTTGACCGGTTGCTGTCGGCTGCCAGGGCAAACTGTCGTCCGCCGGACGGTTAGCCTGAACAGCGATGAACTGAGCAGCCCGGCCGAGCCCGCTGCCAACCCCAGCCTGTCAGAGCCCTTTGCGTTAGCTGACCCGGCCAAAGTAACCCGGGCACTGACGCAGCTGGGCCAGACTGACTTTATTGCCAGTGAAGTTAACCTGCCCCCGGACTGCCGGATTCCCTTAAGTCTGTGCAAACGACTGCGGCGCAACCTGACCGCTGACCTTGAAACAGAACTTAGATCAGTACCCAAACAGGCAGACCAAGCTCAGGTCAGTAGCCCTGTGCAAAGCAAGCTGACTGATCTCAAAGTGTTACCATCGCTCAATGCCTGCCGTGATCCGGGCAGGCTGCGGCCTGAAGCACCTTTTCCCAAACTACTCCTTGCTTATCCTTCCTGGTGCGGCCGTCAGCAAAAGGCAACTGCTGCCGTGGGGACAGACTGTCTGACTCAAACAGATTTAGTCGCGCAACCACAGCCGGTGGCGTCGTTTGCAGCTGACACCGTCCTCATTTTGCCGCAGACTGAGGTGAATCAGGCTGATCCGGCTGAATTAGCGGCTATGCAACTGCCCCTGGCTCTGGCCTGGTCGCCCTTGCCGGCGGCCGGCCATCAATATGAGTCAGGATCGGCCTCAGCCTTGCTTGCTCCCGGTGCTGACTCAAGGCTGCAGGTCAGAGCCTATTTGAACCCCAGACAAGCACTCAGTGCCTTCAGAACAGATCATCTGCCGGTTTGGGGAGACCGGGGCTTAAATATTCTGAATCAAGCCGCTATAATGGCCTATTATAACCTGGGCTACCGCTTGCTGACGCCGGCGGCCGAATGGACTTCAACGGCTTTACTGCAGACTGTACAGCGGATGGTGGCCGCCCGGGCCTGGCCGGACGATCTGGGCCTGATTCTGCCTTTGGGCTTATGGGAACGCAGCATGTATATGAAGCATTGTCCGGCAGGCCTGAGACAAAAGGGCTGTCAATTATGCCAGAACAAGCGGTTTCATTTGCTGGATGAAGCAGGCCGGAATTTCCCCTTGCTTTGTCATCCGGAAGCAGGTTGCCTTACAGAGTTAATGAGTCAGCTGAAACCCGATGCCCGGCAGGAACAGGCCTGGCGACAGATAGCTGAATGGGTGCCTGTCGTTTGGCGGATGGATTTTATGTATGAAAGCAAAGCAGAACAGCTCGCCTTGCTCAGACAGGGATTAACTGCTGTAACCCGATAGAGCATTGACATGGAGCCGGAAAAATATGAGCAAGCAAGAATACTAAGAGAAGGAAGAGGACTATAGATGACAGAACATAATAATGACCGGACTTCAGTCCGGAACCAACTGCCGATGACCAATTTGGTGACGGTAGAAAAAATACGTAAAACGGCCAGCTTGCCTTTTTACGCCCATGAAGGGGATGCTGGTATGGACATCTGCGCGGCTGTGGATGTGGAACTGGCTCCCGGGGAAACTGTGGCCGTGCCGACGGGCTTGAGGTTCTTACTGCCCCGGGGCATGGAAATCCAGGTCAGGCCGCGCAGCGGCCTTTCGCTCAAGACTCCGCTGCGTTTACCTAACAGCCCCGGGACGATTGATTCGGGCTACCGGGATGAGCTGAAAATTTTGCTGCACAACAGCAGCTGTCCCTGCCAGGTTCAGGATCAAGCGGCGGTATTTACGCTGGACGAAACATTGAATCGTAAAGGACGGTATCTGATTAAGTGCGGTGACCGCATCGCTCAACTGGTCTTTGCCCAGGTAAGCAGCATTCAGCTGCAAGAGAAAACCATAGCTGCCCAAGAGGCGGACAGTTCGTCAGCTTACTCGGCAGATCGCGGTGGCGGCTTTGGCCACAGCGGTGTCCGCCAGCGCTGAAAACTAAGTCTGGTGACGTTCGCCGCGGCAGCCCCTTGATTTGCCTCAAGCAGTCAGGCTTAAAAATTGATGTGCAGGAAGTCGGTCACTGCGTTGATATATTCGGTGTAATCGATGCGGCTGCTGTCAGACGGAACCGTTAAGCTATACTCGGTCGTCAGACTGGGCAGCAGCCTTAATCGCTCATTGATCACCTGACTGCTGTCACCGATAGACGTATCCGCAGCGGCCGTGCTTTGATCTGTAGCCACTACCCGTGTGATCAGCAGAACCGGGTTTAAAAAGTGATTGAGTTCTTTAACCGTATATAGAGGAGCGGCCAGACCGGCACTGAGCCTTACCGCGTAAGGAACGGTACTGGCAGTTAAGGCGCTGATCCAGTCAGGTTCTGCTGCCGCCAGAGCAGCTTTTATGTACTCATCGCCATTGTCCAGCGGCTGGTCCAAGATAAGGCCGCTGATCATGGCCTTAGTAAATTCAAGCTTGTCAGTGTCATCTTCCGATAAGGTGCTGCCAGAAGTTGTTTCCGCTGACGGAAAACTGCTGCCTGCTGTTGCCTGACCGGCAGCCGTATCCAGGGAGGCAGTGGTCTGCGTGCTGCTGTCCTGCCCCAGGCTCCCCATATAATCAATGGCCCGGAGCACAGCGGTAATGCCGCTGCCTTCAGCCAGATAAATGAATTGGTCATCGCCGGTCAGACGGTAAGCCTGCTGGGTCGCAGCCAGCACATCCTCCCATTCACTGTAGCCAAACCCGTGCATATCTCCGCCGGAACTGCCACTGTGGCGCAGATCAAAGGACAGGACATTAAAACCCGCGTCGGTCAGAGCACTGTACATGGCAGCGCTGTCTTTTCCGTACATCAGTCTGTTCTGGCCGTAATCATGCACCATGATAACGGTGCCGCGGCTGCTGTACTCAGTAAAAAAAAGCCAGCCTTTCAGCGTAAAGCTCTCATCCAGGGACGCAAAACTGACATTCTGGTACGCCGGCATGATGTTGGACGTAGGTGTGCTCAGTTCTGCCGTATCCGCCCCGGTCAGACGGTTAGCGGCTGAGATCGTCAGTACGGCTAAAGCGATCATTAAGCCCGCGGCAATGCCTAAAAAGGCAGCCAGGCGGTGGAGGGCGTGACTGCGTCTGGGACGATAGTCAATGCGTTCAAAACTTTGCTTGCTACGTAACATGATTTCACTCCTCAAGCCGGCGCCGCCTCACTAAACGGACCAAACTGAACGATCAATATCTTAATCTATGGATAAATTATACTTCGGATGGCTTTTTATACTTCCAGTCCAGTATAATAAAAGACCAGTAATATAGAAAGGTCTGCTGACTGTGAAAATCCTCGCGATTGAATCCTCCTGTGATGAAACAGCCTGTGCGGTCGTTGAAGACGGCCGGACGGTTCTGTCTAATGTAATATCTTCTCAAGCCGACTTACACCACCTGTTTGGAGGAGTCGTACCGGAAATAGCCTCCAGAAAACACGTAGAGGCTATTGTCCCGGTACTGCGCAGCGGCCTGGCGGAAGCAGGCCTCAGCTGGCCGGATATAGATTGTCTGGCTGTGACCTGCGGACCGGGCCTGGTGGGTGCGCTGCTGGTAGGTGTCAGCTTTGCCAAAGGTCTGGCTCAGGCCTTGAACAAGCCGCTCATCCCGGTTCATCACCTGGCGGCTCATTTAGCTGCCAATTATTTGAATTCGCCGGAACTGGAACCGCCGTTTATGGCTCTGATTGTATCAGGCGGACACAGTCACATTGTGCTGGTAAAGGATTACTGTGACTTTGAGGTCCTGGCCCGGACCCGTGACGATGCGGCAGGAGAAGCCTTTGATAAGATTTCCCGGGCTTTGGGACTGGGTTATCCCGGCGGCCCGCTGATTGATGCCATTGCCGCCAGCGGAAATCCGGAGGCGGTAGCTTTTCCCAAAACCAGATTAGCCGACCACAGCCTGGATTTTTCTTTCAGCGGTCTTAAAACCGCTGCGCTGAACGAATTGAACCGGCAGCAGCTTCAAGCCGATCCGGAGGCGGTAAAACAGGGCAGATATGATACCAGACTGGCAGATTTTTGCAGCTCTTACCAACACGCGGTCGTTTCGGAACTGGCCAGTCACGCCGTAACCGCCTGTTCTGCGCTGGGCGTCAACCGTCTGGCTCTGGCAGGTGGTGTGGCTGCCAACCATGGATTAAGGCAGCTGCTGTCCAGACTTACCGTTCAAAATGAAATATCGTTATTTATTCCCCCTGTTCAGTTGTGTACGGATAATGCCGCCATGGTCGGAGCGATGGCCTGTTATTGCCCGCAGCCGCCGGACCTGGATAGCTGGGATGCCCAACCTTCACTGGATCTGGAGGACTGGAGCAGGGAACAGACTCAGGCTTTCATTCAAAGAGGTAGATTGGCAATTAGCTGAGGAGCGTATAACTGTGGCAAAAACAGAAGGTATAAAAATCATTGCTGAAAATCGTAAGGCTTATCATAATTACAGTATCCTTGAGACGATGGAAACCGGCATTGCGCTCAGCGGTACGGAAGTCAAGTCTTTACGCGCGGGCAGAGCCAATTTGTCTGACAGCTACGCACAGGTAAAAAATGGCGAACTCTGGCTGACTGGTCTGCATATTTCCCCTTATGAGCAGGGGAACCGCTTCAATAAGGACCCGCTGCGGGACCGCAAGTTGCTGGCGCACAAACGGGAAATTCTGAAGTGGATGGGCCGGGTTAAACAGGATGGCCTGACTATGGTTCCGACTAAACTCTATTTTAAGCATTCTTTAGTTAAAGTAGAGCTGGGGCTGGCCAAGGGCAAAAAAAATTATGATAAACGTGATGCCTTAATTAAACGGGACTCAGACCGGCAGATTCAGCAGTCGCTGAAACGGCAGAGGAATGAGGCGCAATGAGCTTCAGGTTAGATCCGGGCCTTGTCAGAAATGAATTCCATTGATATAATCGTACAGCTGTTTAGTATGGCAATACACACGCGGTGCACACTCTTGTGATAACAGGCGCCGCGGAGGTAAAACAGGAGGTTTTAATTATGTCCGTAATCAGCATGAAACAATTACTTGAAGCCGGTGTCCATTTTGGTCACCAGACCCGCCGCTGGAACCCTAAAATGGCGGAGTACATTTTTACCGAGCGTAACGGTATCTACATCATCGACTTACAAAAAACGGTCAAAAAGGCTGATGAAGCTTATATGTTTGTCCGCGATCTGGCTCAGAACGGCGGCAGCCTTTTGTTTGTAGGGACCAAAAAGCAGGCGCAGGATTCTATTAAAGAAGAAGCTGAGCGTTGCGGCATGTTTTATATCAATAACCGCTGGCTGGGCGGTTTGCTGACAAATTTCACTACTATTAAAAAGAGAATTGCCCGTTTGAAAGAACTGGAAACCATGGCGACTGATGGCACGTTTGATTACATGACCAAAAAGGAAGTGGCCAAATTGCAGCTGGAACATGATAAACTGCAGGCTAACCTGGGTGGTATTAAAGAAATGCGCCGTTTGCCTGACGCTTTGTTTGTAGTTGATCCTAAAAAGGAATATATTGCGGTCAATGAAGCCCGCCGTCTGGGTATCCCCATTGTGGCGATTGTTGACACCAACTGCGATCCTGACCTGATTGACTATGTAATTCCCGGTAATGATGATGCTATCAGGGCGGTCAAACTGATTGCCGGCAAGCTGGCAGACGCGGTGATTGAAGGCCATCAGGGCGAGCAGCAGGCAGCTGAAGAAGCAGCGGCCGCGGCGGCAGCTGATGAGACTGCGGAGGAAGAGACTGCGGCAGCAAGCCCGGACCTGGAAGAAATCGTAGCGGACAGTGAAGAGAATTAAAATATTATTTGCTGTACAGAACCCATTTACGAGGAGGTACATAAATGGCGGGTATATCTATTGAAGCAATTAAGGAATTACGTGAGCGCACCGGCTCAGGCATGATGGATTGTAAAAAAGCACTGACAGAAAGCAACGGAGATGTGGAAAAGGCGATTGACTGGCTGCGTGAAAAAGGCATAGCCAAAGCCCAGAACAAATCCAACCGGATTGCTGCTGAAGGGGTGGTGGATTGCTACATCCATGGTAATGGTCGTATCGGCGTGCTGATTGAAGTAAATATTGAGACGGACTTCGCCGCTCAAAATGAAGGCTTCCGCAGCTTTGTCCATGAAATGGCCATGCAGGTTGCCGCGATGAAACCGGATTGGGTCAGCCGCGATCAGGTACCGGCAGATGTGCTGGAGCGTGAACGTGAAGTGGTACGCAACCAGGCCCTTAATGAGGGGAAGCCTGAAAAAGTAGTGGATAAAATCGTTGAAGGTCGTCTGAGTAAATTTTACGCGGAGCACTGCCTTCTGGATCAGCCCTATATGAAGGATGATAGCAAGTCAGTGCAGGACCTCTTAACTGAACTTACTGTCAGAATTGGTGAAAAAGTTTCGATCCGCCGCTTCGTCCGATATGAAGTGGGAGAAGGAATTGAAAAACGGGAAGATGATTTTGCTGAAGAAGTGCAGAAGCAACTGAAGCACGAATAATCGGCAAAGGTAGAGAATACCGTATCAGAAAGCTGATACGGTATTTTTATGAGGTTATATGATTCACAGTGCATATAATTTGCAAATGAAGGAGGGAACATGCAGGCTGCAATTTATAAACGGATTTTACTGAAGATTTCTGGAGAAGCTTTGGCCGGAGAACAAAAGATCGGACTGAACCAGTCGGTCCTGACTAAACTGGCCGCCACCGTTCATCGCTTGTCTGATATGGGAGTGGAAATCGCGATTGTTGTGGGCGGCGGCAATTTCTGGCGGGGCAGAACCAGCAGCCACATGGACCGGGTCACCGCAGACCACATGGGTATGCTGGCCACAACCATGAATGCTCTGGCTATTTCTGACGCTCTGGAACAGGCCGGTTCCACAACCCGGGTTATGAGCGCGATTGAAATGCGCCAGATTGCGGAGACCTACATCCGTAAGCGTGCGATCCGTCATCTGGAAAAGGGCCGTATTGTGATATTTGCCTGTGGTACCGGCAACCCGTTTTTCTCTACCGATACGGCCATGGCCCTGCGCGCGGCAGAAATTGATGCTGATGTCGTTTTTAAAGCGACCAATGTCGATGGTGTATATGACAAAGACCCGCATAAATTTGACGATGCCTGCAAGTTTGAACGGATTTCCCATGATGAGGTTTTACAGCGTCATCTGATGGTCATGGATGCTAATGCTGCCGCAATCTGCAGAGATAACCATTTGAAAATTGTGGTCTTTGACCTGGCTGATCCGGAAAACATGATCCGCCTGGCCTGCGGCGAAAATCTTGGCACTGAAGTATATTAATAAACTGCGGAAGCGTCAGGCCATATAGAAATGGCCGTTAAATTATCGAGGCGGGGCTGGATAGGCCTTGCCTCTTCTATTATAATAGACAATTGATGAATAGTAGTTTGATAACTGCTAATGGAGGTGTCAAAATGGCAATTGAAATTGGCAAGGATTTTTACCGCCCTTATGAAGAGCGGATGGATAAAAGTCTGGACTTTTTGCAGGAAGAAATGAACGCTGTCCGGGTAGGCCGTGCCAACCCCCATGTTTTGGACCGCATCACCGTATCTTATTATGGGGCCTTGACTCCCTTAAATCAGGTGGCGAATGTACAGGTTCCTGAGCCCAGGATGCTAACCATTCAACCTTGGGATCCGTCTTTACTCAAGGAAATTGAGAAGGCGATCCAATCCTCTGATTTGGGCATTAACCCTACCAGCGATGGCAAATTGATTCGTTTGGTGTTCCCGACGTTAACGGAAGAACGGCGTAAGGATCTGGCTAAGCAAGTCACTAAACTGGGCGAGGAAGCAAAGGTCGCCGTGCGCAATCTGCGCCGCGAGGCAATTGACCAGCTAAAAGCTTATCTCAAAAAAAAGGAGATCAGTGAGGACGTCTATAAAGACGCGGAGACCCAGGTCCAGAAACTGACGGATCGTTATACGGAAAAAGTTGATGTTCAGGTAAGCTCCAAGCAAAAAGAACTGATGACGGTCTGATGAGTTTGTTTAAGTGGTTCAAAGGCCGCGATCCCCAAACGGATCCAACCCGGACGGCCTTAAAAATTCCTCAGCATATTGCCATTATTATGGATGGTAATGGCCGCTGGGCCCAAAAACACCACCTGACCCGCAGCTTTGGTCACCGTGCAGGCGCAGAGCGCCTGCACGATATCACAGACGCTTGCGGCAGGCTGGGTGTACGGTATCTGACGGTTTATACCTTTTCGACAGAAAACTGGAAACGGCCGGATGAAGAAGTGCAGACCCTGATGAATTTATTTGTGGAGTTTTTTCATAAATACGATTCAAGTCTGAAACAAAATGATGTCAGGCTGCGCTTTATGGGTGATAAGTCCGCCCTCCCGGCTTCGGTGCAGCAAACCTGGGAAGAGGCTGAAGCTGAATCCTTCCACAGACAGGGCCTGCAGTTAATCCTGGCATTTAATTACGGCGGTCGCCAGGAACTGATCAAAGCCGCGCGACAATTGGCTCAGGACTGCTGTAATCAGACTTTGCAGCCATCCCAGATTGATGAGCAGCACGTTAGGTCTGCGCTGTTTTTGCCGGATGTCCCGGATCCTGATCTGCTGATTCGGACCAGCGGGGAGCTTAGATTATCTAATTTTTTGTTATGGCAGGCTGCTTACACTGAGTTTTGGATTACTGACACGCTGTGGCCGGATTTTGATGAGGCGACCTTGCTGGAAGCCATTCGTGCTTTCAGCAGCCGGGACCGCCGCTACGGCGCCATCAAGACCACCCGTGGCTAAGCGTGACCTGCCTGCAGACGCTAGCACAACTGAACCGGCTCAGGTCAGAAAGAAAGGGTCATCATGAAAACACGTGTCATCACAGGAACGGTTTTTACCGCTATTATCTTACTGTTTCTGATACCTGCATTTAAGCTGCCCTGGTTACCGCTTATTCTGTTTACAGCGGTGGCATTGTTGACCACTCTGGAACTGCAGCAAGCTATCAGCCGTAAATATGACGCGCCTTCATTGCTTGTTATGGAACTGGGTGCTTTGCTTTACTTAGTCCCCACCGGCATCTGGCGTTTGTATAAAAATCTGCGCCCCGGCTGGCGCTTGCTGAAGAAATCAGAGCTGCCGCTGGACGGTTACTGGCAGACAGATCTGATGTGGTTAATCGGCTTGAGTCTGGGTGTCTTTATGCTGGCGGCATTAGCCTGGTTTCTGTTGAGTTCTTTGTTTACGCTGCTTCACCGGGGGCCGGACAGTCTGCCTCTGGCGCTGGCGGAAAATCTCAGCGTGTTTTATATTGCCTTCCCTTTATCAATTATCCCGATCTATTTATTTGCCGTTCCTCAGGGCTATCTGTGGCTTTTTGTCGCCGTGTTTTCTCCGTGGATCAGTGATGTCTGCTGTTATTTTACCGGCCGCTTCTGGGGACACACCCATATCCTGCCCCAAATCAGTCCCAAAAAGACGCTGGAGGGTGTTTTAGGCGGTCTGCTGGGGACGACTGTACTGGGTGGCCTGTTTTTTATGATTTTCATGACTGGCGAAGCTCCGTTCAAGTCCGGCCGGGGAGCCAATTTTTTATTTGGTATGCTGGCCGGATTTTTACTGAGTCTGTTTTCCCAGTTTGGTGACTGGTTCGCTTCTGCTCTCAAGCGTTACGTAAAGATCAAAGATTTCAGCCATATCCTGCCGGGGCACGGCGGTATTCTGGACCGCTTTGATAGTGTGATGTTTACCTTGCCTGTCAGTATAATTTTAACGCTCTGTTATTATTTGAGCTGATAATAGCTTATATTGGCGTGATAGGATTAAGGTTGCAGTCCATATAAGCTTTTTACTGCAAGAATAGCTGAAACGGACTGCTCAGGCCAGAGCAGTCCGTTTTTATTTGTGGGAAGGATATCAGTGATGCAGATTTCAATATTAGGCTGTACCGGATCCATTGGTACCCAAACGGTGGATGTATGCCAGCAATTGGGTTATAGAGTCACCTCCTTAGCCTGTCATAGTCAGATCGATCTTTTATTTGAGCAGATCAAACAGTTGCAACCGTATATGGTGGCAGTCAGCCAGCCTGCGGCAGCTTTGCGCCTGCGGCAGCGGCTGGAGGCGGCTGGACTGGAATGCAAAGTGCTGACCGGTGAAGCAGGCCTGGAAACTGTAGCCCGGGATCCCCAAGCGCAGATGACGGTTCAGGCGATGGTCGGCATGTGTGGCATCAAGCCGGTCCTGGCGGCGATTGACAGTGGCCATGACATTGCTTTAGCTAATAAAGAAGTTCTGGTAGCGGCCGGCCGGCTGGTTCTGGCCCGGGCCAGGCAGCAGGGCATTCGCCTTCTGCCTGTCGACAGTGAACATTCTGCTATCTGGCAGTGCTTAAGGAGCGGACACAGATCGGAACTAAAGCGCATCATAATCACCGCCTCGGGCGGTCCGTTTCGCGGCTATAGCGAGGCCCGCTTAAAAGAGGTGACCCTGGCGCAGGCGCTGCAGCATCCGACCTGGAAAATGGGTGGCAAGATTACCATTGATTCAGCCACCTTAATGAACAAAGGACTCGAGGTGATCGAAGCCGCCCGCTTGTTTGATCTGACCGAAGATCAGATCGCTGTCGTGGTCCACCCGCAAAGTATCGTCCACTCTCTGGTGGAATGGCAGGATGGTTCTGTGATAGCCCAATTAGGCACAACAGACATGCGTCTGCCTATTCAGTATGCGCTGACCTATCCAAGGCGCCAGCCGTCAGCCCGGGCCGGCCTGGATTTGAACCAAACTTCAGCTTTAACATTTGAGGCGGTTGACACGGCTACCTTTCCGGCCCTTGATCTGGCAAGGGAGGCCTTACGACGCGGGGGCCTGGCCCCGGCGGTCTTTAATGCGGCTAACGAAGTGGCTGTTCAGGCTTTTATGGCAGGCAAGCTGGATTTTTGCGGCATCAGCCGTCTGGTCAGCCGCTTGTTGTATGAATACAGTATCTTAAGCACCGATGAGGATTTGGATCTGGAGCGTATACTTGATACGGACCGTCATATCCGTCAACAGGCAAAGGAGCTATTGGAATGGAAAGATTAGTCGGCATCATCATAGCGCTGCTTGCCTTGAGCATTATGATGCTGATTCATGAGCTGGGTCACTTTATTGTTGGCCGAAAGCTCGGGTTCAAAATTGATGAATTAATGATTTTTATGGGTCCGGTGGTGTGGCAGACTGAGCGGAAGGGCATCCGCTACACTTTGCGCCTGTTTCCGATTGGCGCGGCAGTTCAATTTGCCGGAGAATATGAACAGCCTGAGGATCAGACCTCAGGGATGACGGCGGCCGATGGCGTCGCTTCAGCCAAAGACCCGTCTCTGTTTATGAACCGGCCTAAACGTTACCGCGCAGCGGTGCTGGCGGCAGGGTCACTGGCTAATATTTTGTCGGGGATTTTAATCTTCTTTCTGCTGTTTGCTACCACCGGATATACAATCCCGGTCCTGGGTACGGTTGAAGCCAATACACAGGCGGCCGACAGCGGCTTACAGGCCGGAGATGAAATCATCCGCCTGGCAGGAGAGCGTATCTATACCAGCGCCGACGCCAGTATGGCCTTGTATTTCAGCGGATCAGACAGCGAGGGGATTCCCATAACGGTCCGACGGGACGGGCAGGCTATAGAGGCGGTGCTCACACCTGTTATGTCTACCGTTTATCAGGTCGGCATTAGCACCCAGACCACAGCGGACGGACGACTGGAAGTTGTCGGTATCAGTTCCTGGCAAAACGGCGGGGATCCGGTTTTTGAAGATGGTGATATTATTCTGAAAGTTGGCGATACGGAAGTAACTTTGGATAATTTTGCGACAGAACTGGCGCCTTATCAAGGCGCTTCAGCTCCGATTACCGTCTTCCGGCAGGGCAAGGAACAAGTCATCTACAGCACCTCTAAAGCGGTTGAAACAGCCAATAGTACCGGACTGGTTCTAACGGTTTCACATAATGTGCTGCGGGCGCTGCCCTACAGCTTTCAGTATGGCTGGTCTACTATCCGCGGCTCATTTCAAGCGATCGGCGCTTTAATCAGTGGCAAGATCGCCGCGTCAGACGCTTTGTCCGGCCCGGTCGGTATTGTCAGTATGATTTCTGACGTCGTGGTGGAAAGCCGGATCAACTGGGGCGAAAAGTTCCTGGAATTGCTCAATATGATCGCCTTGATTTCACTGTCGTTAGGCTTTACCAACTTGCTGCCCATCCCCTTGCTGGATGGCAACCATCTGTTGCTGTTAGCTGTAGAAGCCGTTCGGGGCAAACCCCTGTCCGCCAGGGTACGCAATGTGATTTCCGCTGTCGGACTGGTGATCATCATATTTCTTTTCGCCTATGGCCTCTACCTGGATATCGGACGGATTATACAGGGATAGCCCAGGCAGATCGATGTAATAGAGGAATTTAAAATGAATAGATCCAGTGAGAACGTAACGGCAGCCAGGCAGGATGCCTGGCCGGCTTATCTGTCGCCCCGGCGCCTCAGCCGGCTGGTCAGGGTCGGCGCATTGCAGCTGGGCGGTGGACGGCGGCCGCTGGTTCAGTCTATGAATAATGCCGATCCGCATGACTGGCAGGCTAATCTGAAGCAAATTGAACAGCTGGCCCAGGCCGGCTGCGATCTGACCCGCATGACAATACCTGATCCAGAGGCAGCCCGATGTCTGCAAAAAGTGGTGCCTTTATCCCCGCTGCCAATTGTGGCGGATATCCACTTTGATTACCGCCTGGCTATTGCCGCGGTGGAAGCCGGGGCAGCCAAAATCAGGATTAATCCCGGCAATATTGGCGGGACCGACCGGGTGCGGCAGGTAGCCAGGACTTGCAAGGAGCATGGCGTGCCCATCCGGGTTGGGGTGAATTCAGGTTCATTAAGCCGCAGTGCTTTAGAGAAGTACGGTGGTGTCAGTGTTGAGGCCCTGGTCAGCAGTGCGCTGGATACTGTGGCCATTCTAGAAGCTTGTGATTTTCATGATCTTGTCATATCGTTAAAAGCGTCTGATCCGGCCCTGACCATCGCTTGTTACCGGGAACTGGCCCGGCGCTGTGACTATCCGCTGCATATCGGCGTAACTGAAGCCGGTACCGCCAGAAGCGGCATCCTGCGCTCCGCAGCGGCCCTGGGGACGCTGCTGGCCGAAGGTATCGGAGATACATTACGTATTTCCCTGACAGATGACCCGGTCAAAGAGGTGGAAGCGGCCTGGGATTTACTCAGCGCTTTGGACATTGCGCGAAAGCGGCCCGTCCTGATTTCCTGTCCGACCTGCGGCCGGACCCAGGTCGATCTGATCAGTCTGGCTCAGGAGGTGGAGAACCGTTTGAAAACGGTGCATAAGCCCTTGAAAATAGCGGTTATGGGCTGCATTGTAAACGGTCCCGGAGAGGCAAAAGAAGCGGATCTGGGCATAGCCGGAGGCAAAGGCGAGTTTTTACTGTTTGCCCGTGGTAAAATATTGGGTAAAGTCGCGGAGAGTCAGGCAGTGGACCGTTTATTTGAGCTGATTGACAACTGGTCGGAAGCAGAGCAATCCCCACCTCATCCGGCAGAATAAGGGCAGCGGTGCAATCTGTGGCAGGTAACTGTCCGGCAACTGCCTTGGGAAAGGACCGAACTGCTTTGCCTATATTACAAACATACTTACAGGAATTGAATAAATTGGCGATGGCCGGCGGACAGAAGCAAGTGGAAGCAGCGCTGCCCGCCAGTCTGGCTGCCGCTCAGCTTGAGCGCCTGCAGGTCAGAGGGGAAACGATCCAATTATACCTGGGAGTGACCAGTTGTCCGGAAGGACGGGATCTGATCCAGCTGCAGGACCGGTTCAGCCAACAGGTGGCGCCGTTAGCGCTGGAGCTCTGCCTGCGGCTGCAGTCTCCTCCGCAGACTGCAGCCGAGCTGCAACCGTTGCTGCAGCGCCTGTTCCCCTGGTTTATTGAATCAATCCGGCGTAAACATGGTTTCTGGGCGCTGGTTTTCCGGCGCAGCCAGATTGCGCTCAGCTCAGAGCATTTATTGATCAGAACGCCTGCTCCGATGTTATCTTGTCTTCAAACAGAGGGGCTGGATTTGATGGAAAACTTTTTTAAAACCAGAGCTGGCCTTGAGTTCAGCTGCCGGGCTGAGGTTCTGCCTGAAACAGAACACGATTCACCGGACAGCTGGCAGCAGCAGACACAAAGCAGAATTAAGGCCCAGATCGAGCAGCAGCGGCAGCTGACTCCGGAAGAGCGCCGCGAGGCACAGCAGCAGGTAGTGCGGCGGGTGGATGAATATGGCCAGCCTGTACTGGATTTAAGTCAGGCGCCGCCGCAATTGCAGCGGGAATATCAGCGGGAAGAAGCCGGGCGCCAGAATAGGGAAAAAAATAAGGAGAAGCGGCGTTCGCCTAAAAGCGAAAATACTCTTTGGGGGCGTTTGAACAGCAACCTGAAAATCAACCCGATCAAGAGCTTTGTGGCCGATACCGGCGACACGCAGATGGCTGGCTATGTATGGTCTCCGGAATTCACCCTGGTCAGTAATGGCACCAGACTGTTAGTCAAATTTATGGTCAGTGATGAAGGGGGAGCGGTTGACTGCGTCATCTTTGCCAAGCCAGAAGAAGAAGAAGAGCTGACCGCCCTGATTAAAGATGGCAGCTTTCTGCTATTTGAAGCAACCGTCCAGTTTGACGGTCGTTTTTCTCATGACCTGCAGGCCATCATCCGGGGCGTAGGAAGAGCCAGCAAACCTAAACCCCGGGAGGATCTGGCTCCGGTCAAACGGGTAGAGCTGCATTGCCATACCAAAATGTCAGCCAAAGACGCCGTCAGTGACGCCTCCAAAATCCTGGAACTGGCCGCATCATTTGGCCACCCGGCAGTGGCCATCACTGATCATGGTGTCGTACAGTCATTCCCTGAGGCTTGCGCGACCCGGGATAAGCTGGCTAAAAAGAACCAGCCAATCAAATTGGTCTATGGGATGGAGGGCTATCTGGTAGATGATGGTCCGGTCTGTGTCTACGGATTGGATGAGTTAGTTTTGAAAGACAGCTTTGTGGCCCTGGATCTTGAAACCACGGGACTGGATGCTCATAATGACCATATCATAGAGATCGGAGCCGTCCGCTTCTGCCGCAATGATCAGGGACAATTTGTGGAGGCGGATCGGTTTACCTGCCTGATTAACCCGGGCTGCTCACTAAGCCCCAAAATCGTTCAGCTGACCGGGCTGACGGATATGGATCTGTTGCAGGGCAAAGCCATTTTTCCGACCTTACAGGAGTTGTCTGACTGGTTAGGCAATGACCCGATAGTCGGGCATAATGTTTTATTTGATCTGGGCTTTTTGCGTTATGAAGGGTTCCGCACGCCGGAAGAAAACGCGCCCCGGCTCAAATTCAACCCGGTGGCCATCGATACGCTGGCCATGGCGAGGATTTTCCTTCCCGGTAAAAATCGCTACACGCTGGACGCGGTAGCAGGATATCTGGGTATAGATATAGGACAGCATCATCGGGCAACAGATGATGCCCTGACCAGCGCGCGTATATTTTTAGCTTTGTATCAAAAGCTGGGTTCGCCCTCCTTGCCTGAGCTGAACCGCTTGGCCGGATGCCTGCCAAGGGAAACCTATATGGCCCGTAAAACCCGACCTTTTCATATTATTTTATTAGTCAGAGACTACGTGGGCTTATATAATCTGTACCGCCTGGTATCTGAATCCCATACCAAATATTTCCTCTCCCGTCCCCGGATTCCCCGCTCCGTCCTGACCTACCTGCGTCACGGACTGATCGCCGGCGCCGCTTGTGAACGGGGTGAGGTTTTTGTGGCCGTTATGAACGCCTACCGTGAAGCTGAGCGGGATATGGAGCGGGCCAGGCAGCTGTTGAATCAAGCTGAGATCAAAAAGATAGCCCGTCAGTACGATTATCTGGAAATACAGCCGCTGGGTAATAATCGTTTTATGATCCGCAAGGAAGGCAATGGGATTTTAAACGACGAGGATCTGATGAATCTGAACCGTTTGGTCCTGTATTTGGGTCAGATCAGCAAGCGGCCGGTCGCCGCTACCTGTGATTCTCATTTCCTGAACCCTGAAGACGGTATATACCGAAAAATCATGCTCTCCGGCATGGGCTTTGACCCCAGTGAAGAACAAGCTCAGCTGTATTTCCGCAATACGGAGGAAATGCTGGCAGAATTCAGCTATCTGGACGAAGAAACCCGCCGGCGGGCGGTGATAGACGTACCGCGCCAGATTGTCGAGCAGTGCGACGACGGTATGCGTCCCTTCCCTGAGGGCAGCTATCCTCCGCTGATTCCTGAGGCCGCGGAAAATGTCCGTAACATGTCATGGAGGACGGCCAGAGCGATTTATGAAAAAGATGGCCGGCTGCCTGATATTGTTGAAGATCGGGTCAATAAAGAGCTCACCTCCATTATAGATAACGGCTTTGCTATTATGTACTACATTGCCTACTGCCTGGTCCGCAAATCCAATGAGGATGGCTATATCGTCGGCTCCAGAGGCTCGGTGGGCTCTTCTCTGGTTGCGACCTTCTGCGGCATTACAGAGGTTAACCCGCTGCCACCGCATTACGTCTGCCCGCACTGCCATTATTCGGAATTCTATACTCACGGCGAATATGGCTCCGGCTACGATATGCCGGCCAAGGACTGCCCGGAATGCGGGCAGCCGCTGCACCGTGAAGGCCAGGATATTCCTTTTGAAACCTTTTTGGGCTTTCATGGGGATAAGCAGCCGGATATTGATCTGAACTTCAGTGGCGTGTACCAGCCGGTGGCCCATCACTTTATTGAAGACATGTTTGGTCACAGCCACACCTTCAGAGCCGGTACGATCGGCAGCTATGCGGATAAAAACGCCCTGGGCCTGGTAAGGAACTATCTGGAAGAAACGCAGACCTTTACGACCGAGGCAGACAAACGCCGGCTGGCCAGCGGCCTGGTCGGTGTAAAGCGAACCACCGGCCAGCACCCCGGCGGGATTGTGGTCATACCTAAAGAGCGGGACGTTTATGACTTTACGCCCATTCAATACCCGGCGGATAATGAAGACGCCAGCATGACGACGACTCATTTTGATTTCAACGCCATGCATGACACCATTTTGAAACTGGATATCCTGGGCCATCTTGATCCCACTATGCTGAAATTCCTGAGTGATCTGACCGGGGTCAAAGTAACGGATATACCGATTCCTGATGATCAAGTCATGTCTCTGTTTCAATCCACGGAAGCGCTGGGCATCAGGCCGGGCAGCACCCCTGCGGACTGCGGTACTTTGGGCATACCTGAAATGGGCACGTTTATGGCCAGAGACATGATAAAGGAAACCAGACCGACTCGTTTTTATGACCTGGTGCAGCTGATGGGCCTGTCCCACGGGACGGACGTATGGAAAGGCAACGCGCAGGATCTGATCAGCAGCGGGATCTGTAAGATCAACGAGGTGATTGGTTGCCGGGACAGCATTATGACTTCCTTGATTAATTTCGGCCTGCCATCCAAAGCTTCCTTTGATATTATGGAAAAGGTCCGCAAAGGCAAGGGCCTGTCGGAAGAACATGAAAACCTGATGCGGGAACACAAGGTACCGGAATGGTATATTGACAGCTGTAAAAAAATCAAGTATATGTTCCCCAAAGCCCACGCGGCCGCCTACGCGATTTCTTCGCTGAGAATTGCCTGGTTCAAGGTTTACCGGCCTGAGGCTTACTACGCCGCTTTTTTTACGCTGCGTTCGCCTGAATTTGACGCGGATTTATTTTGCCGGGGTCTGGAGCACACCATAGCAGAAAGAGAGCGCCTGCGGGGGGCCTTTAGTGGTCGCGACGGTAACCCGCGGGAACAGAAGCAATACTATATTGCTGAGCTGGTAGAAGAAATGTACTATCGGGGTATTGTGTTTTTACCGATCGATCTGTACGCTTCTGAGGCGGTTAATTTCAAAATTGAATCAAAAGGGCAGATAAGACCGCCGTTCAGCTGCATCGCCAACATCAGTCAGGCAATCGGTGAGGCTATCGTCGCTGCCAGAAACAGCAGCGAGCCCTTCAAGTCAGAAGAAGATTTACAGCAGCGATCAGGCATAGGCCAGTCCGCAGTACAGAATCTGCGCGAACACGGTGTCCTGGGAGATCTACCGGAATCGGCACAAATGGATATTTTCAGTCTGCTGGGATAACTGACACCGGAATAACTGGCGACTTCAGCTTATAAGGAGGGTAAAGCCCGCATGCTTGGCCGGGTATTTTTAATGGACAGTCTGCCGGCTTACGACCGGCTGTATACTTACCAGCTGCCTGTACTGCCCGCCCCGCAGACCTGGGCGGCCGGCCTGCGGCTGCAGATCCCGTTTGGCCGTCAAAATCACTGGCGGGAGGCGGTTGTAGCAGAAATCCTTGCGTCTGAACCCCCTGACCAGACAACCGCCGGGACTGCGCCGCTAACCGCCGGCGCTGAGGGACCGCTCATCAAAACTGCCGGCTTACCCCTGGATCCTTACCCTATCCTTAACGAAGACCAACTGAAACTATGCGCTCAGTTAAGGATCCGCTATGCCTGTACCTGGGGAGAAGCCTGCCGCCAGATGATCCCACCGGGCCTGGGCGGCCGGAGTACTGAAAAAAAACAGCGGGTCTGGCTCTGGCGTCTCCAGGCTCCTGATCAGGCGGCTGCCGCTATGGAAAACGGTGAGATCCGCTATGAAAATCAGGCCCGGGTGCTTGAATATCTGCTGGATCATGCCCAGGCTACATCAGAAGAGTTGTTTCATGCCTGCCAGGTAAGCCTGTCCACTCTGAAGACACTGGAAAAAAAGCAGCTGCTGACGCACACCATTATTAAGCAACTGCCTGATATGCCGGCAGATCAGGCCGCTGCCGCTACCCAGGTGTCGGCCGTGCCTGGCAGCTGGACGGCGGGGCGTGACACGAGCGCTTCGGCCTGCGGACTGCAGTTGACTGAGGATCAGCAGCGGGCGCTGGAACAGTTGCGACAGGCGCTGGACCGGCTGCCCGGTCATCCGGGCCACAATTCCCGGACTGCTTTGTCTGAGTTTTTACTTATGGGCATTACGGGCTCCGGAAAAACAGAAGTCTATCTCCAGTTAGCGGCAACGGTTCTGGAGCAGGGCCTCCGGGTACTGATGCTGGTGCCGGAGATTTCACTGACGCCCTTAATGACCGAACGTTTTGTCAGCCGCTTTGGCAGCCGGATCGCGGTCCTGCACTCCCGTCTGACCGGCAGTCAGCGCCTGCAGGAATGGAAAAAGATTCGCGGCGGCCAGGTTGCGATTGTGGTGGGAGCCCGCAGTGCTGTTTTTGCGCCGCTAGCAGATCTGGGGCTGATTATCCTGGATGAAGAGCATGACAGCAGCTATCAGTCTGACCACAAGCCACGTTATCATGCCCGGACAGTGGCCCGCCTGCGGGCCAGAGCGACCGGCGCGCTTTTATTACTGGGCTCGGCCACGCCTTCCTTTGAAAGCTATGAACGAGTCTTAAGCGGCCGCAGCACGCTGCTGCAGTTGCAGCACCGGCCGGCCGAAGCAAAACTTCCCCGGCTGGAAGTAATTGACATGAGAAAGGTCGGTAAAGCGGACCCCGCCGGTTTATTTTCCCAGCCGCTGTATCAGGCCCTGTCAGCTTGCTTTGAACGGGGTGAGCAGGCGGTATTATTTTTGAACCGAAGGGGCTTCGCGCCTTTATGGCTATGCCCGGCCTGCGGCTTCAGTGTTGACTGTCCCAACTGCTCCGTAGCTCTGACCTATCATCAGCCTTGCCAACATCGACCGGCACAGCTTCGCTGCCACTACTGCGGTTATCTCCAGCAAGCACCCGCCATCTGCCCTGTGTGCGGGCAACCTATGGCAGGCTGGGGTATGGGTACGGAGCAGGCGGAGGTTGTCTTTCAGCAGCTGTTTCCCGGACAGCGGATTCTGAGAATGGATCAGGATACCACCACGGCCCGCGGCGCTCATAAGGATATCCTGGAAGCCTTCCGGCGGCATGAGGCTGCTGCCTTACTGGGCACGCAAATGATTGCCAAGGGTCATGATTTCCCGCTGGTGACCGTGGCGGGTATTTTATCTGCCGATCTGTTGTTCCGCGAAAATGATTTCAGGGCAGAAGAACGAGCCTACCAGCTGCTGACGCAAACTGCCGGCCGGGCCGGGCGGGGAGAGCTGGCCGGCCAGGTTTTTATCCAGGCCTTTGATGTAGAAAATGAAGTACTGAAAGCCGTCTGTGGCGGAACCTATGAAGCGTTTTTCGCGATGCAGCAAGCGTTCAGGCGAGCCTTGCAGTATCCGCCTTACAGCTGCATGGGCACGGCTCTGGTCAGCCACCCGGATGAAAAAGTAGCCCGTGAGTTATGCCAGAGCCTTGAAGCCAGGCTCAGATTTCAGTGGCAGACCTGGCCGGAAGCCAGGGATGCTCAACTCATCAGTCTGGGCTGCAGCAGTGCCAGTCTACCGCGCCTGAATGGCCGCAGCCGCTGGCAATTTACCTTGCGCTGTCAGTCTGAACGTTTGATCAGCCAATGCTTGAATTTTCTGGCCAGACAGCGCCTGCCCAAAGACAGTTCGCTGTCACTCTCTATGGATCCGGCCTGAGCCTTCGCTTTAGTTACCAACTGGCCTTTGCTGGCATGATAAAATATAAGGACCAAAGGAGGATGATATTGTGGCAATCAGAAAAATTGTGCTGGATCCGGACCCTGTCCTGCGTAAGCAGGCCCGCGAGGTGACTGATTTTGGCCCGCGTACCCAGACTTTAATAGATGATCTTATTGATACCCTGCACCACTCGGGCAATGGCATCGGCCTGGCCTCTCCACAAGTTGGCGTGCTCAGGAGAATATTTGTTATTGATATGCAGGATGAGGCCGGAGTCCGGGTTTTTGTCAATCCGCGGATTATCAGCCGCAAAGGCCAGCAGAGCAGTACGGAGGGCTGTCTTAGTATTCCCGGATATTGGGGGGAGGTTGAGCGGCCGGCAACGGTAAAGGTTCAGGCTCAGGACCGCCAGGGCCATCCGTTTGAGCTGGAGGCTGAGGAATTGCTGGCGGTTTGTATCTGTCATGAGAATGACCATCTGGACGGCGTTTTGTTTACCGACAAGGTTATAGGAGAGCTGGTGAAAGCGTGAATTGGCGCATCCTTTTTATGGGCACACCGGCGTTTTCCGCCACCGTACTGAAATCAATTGCAGCCGCCGGCTTCAACATCATTTGCGCGGCCAGCCAGCCTGATAAACCGCAAGGCCGCCATCACCTGATCCTGCCAACGCCGGTCCGACGGACGGCTGAAGCCTTGGGGGTGCCGGTGTGGCAGCCCCAGAGTCTGAAGTCACCTGAAGCCTGGGCCTACCTGCAGCAATTGGCGCCTGACTTAATTGTGACCGCGGCTTATGGTAAAATCCTGCCCCAGCGCTGGTTGGAATTGCCCCGCTTTGGGGCTGTCAATGTTCATGCCTCCTTATTGCCTCGCTATCGGGGAGCGGCGCCTGTACAGTGGAGTCTGATTAACGGCGATCAGGAGACCGGCATCAGTTTCATGCAAATGGACCGCGCCATGGATCACGGTGCTATTCTGGCCCAGCACCGTTTACGGATTCAACCTGATGATACCGCTGACAGTTTAATGCAGCGTCTGGCTGAACTGGCGGCTGCCAGACTGCCGGCTGATCTTAATGGCTTATTTGACGGCGGGCTCCGACCGACTCCGCAGGATGAAGCACAGGCTACATACGTCCATCTGCTTACGCGGGAAGATGGCTTGATTGACTGGGAAAAGCCTGCCGCTGCCATAGACTGTCTGGTGAGAGGGACAAATCCCTGGCCCGGTGCCAGCACCGTGTATAACGGTAAGAGTCTGAAAATTTTTCAGACTGCTGTCGTCAGCCAGTCTGAACAAGCGGCCTGCTTGCCTTTGGATCAGGCGGCTCTGGCCTGTCCGGGTACGGTGCTGCTGGCTGACAGGCAGGGACTTTGGGTCAGCTGCGGTCAGAAAACTGTACTGAGCTTAAAGGAACTGCAACTGGAAGGGCGAAAACGCCTGCCTTATACAGAAGTAGCGCATAACCTGAAGGCTGGCTTATGCTTTGGCGCAAAGCAGCAGGACGCCGAACGTCAGGGGACCGGTGCCAGTGAGTAAACCTAAACCTTTAAATCAAAAGCAATTTATATCTGACAGCAGCCGGGATCAGGCCTGGTATTGGCTTTGCCGGATGGAGCAAGGCGCCTGGTCCAACCGGTTGCTGTCTGCTGACCTGAAGCACCAGGCAGCATCAGATAGCTCAGCTGCTGCCTTGAGGGTAAAGCAGCAGGCGGAGGCCTGGTTTTATCTGGCCCTGAGCCATCAACCAAGCTGTGACTGGTTGCTTGATCAGCTTGGTCAGCGCCCTGCGGCCAAGCTTGATCCCGGCCTGAGGAACGCTTTGCGTCTGGCTCTGGCCAGGCTTAATTATGATCCTGCCGCAAAGGCTTATGCAGAAATATATGAAACGGTTGATTTAGTGAAACGGCAGCTCAATTCAGGCGCGGCAGGGTATGCTAATGCCATCTTGCGCGCTTACCAGCGCAGAAAGCCGGATCTGAGTCAAGCCGCGCCGTGGATTCAGCTGAATGTCCATCCGGACTTATTTAGGGATTTGACAGAGCAGCTGGGAGCAGCTATGGCTTCAGCGTTTCTTGCTCAGACCTTGACAGCGCCCCTGCCCTTATGTGCCCGCCTGACTAAACGGGGCAAAGCTCAGACAGCTGCTACTTTAGCCAGCTTAGAGCAGGAAGATGTCGGCTGCAGCCCCGCGGTTTTGCTGCCTGAGGACATTATTTATCTAACCTTGGGCTCTCGCTCGCTCACCAGTCTTTCAGCGTTTAAAGATGGCTTAATCTATCTGCAGGGTGAAGCCAGCGCCTTGCCACTGATCCTGGCGGCTATGCCTGAAGGCGCCTCGGTATTGGATGTGTGCGCGGCGCCCGGCGGAAAAACTATTCAGGCGGCTGAAGCAGTCGGTCCTCAAGGCCGGGTCCTGGCAGCTGAACTAAAGCTGCCTAAGCTTGCCTTAATCAAAGCTAACCTGCGCCGCTTAGGCCTGAAAAATGTTGAAGTGATCCAGGCTGACGCTACCAGGCCCCGCTCCGGTAGCTACGACTATGTCATTGCGGATGTTCCCTGCAGCGGTTTGGGCTTGCTCTGGTCCCGGCCCGAACTGCGGTTAAAATGGGAGGCCGCGGCAGTACAAAGACTTCAGCTGACTCAGGCTCAAATCCTGAGGCAAGCCGCCCAAAACGTTAAGCCTGGCGGTCTGCTGATATACTCTACCTGTACGGTCCGGAAGGCGGAGAATCAGGACCAGATTGAAACGTTTTTAGCTGACCCGCAGTTTAAGGGGCGTTTTAGGCTGCTGCCAGCGATAAACCTGGCGCAACGGCTGCCTGACCAGGTTATGCCAGCCAGAACCCGGGAGTTGCTGCAGCAGCAAACTGGTGCTCTGATCCTGCCGCCCGCGGCTGAAACAGAAGGCTTTTATATGGCTTTCCTCAGACGGGAAGCTTAAACAGCGGCTTGAATTGTACGGCTTAGCTATGAAGGGAAGCGTATGAAACCATATATTTATGATCTGAACAAAGATAGCCTGCAATCCTGGCTCAGTCAGCAAAAACAGCCCGCCTACAGAGCCGGACAAATCCTGGCCTGGTTGAATCAAGGAGTGCCTGATCCTGAGAAGATGTCAAACCTGCCCCAGTCATTAAAAATGGCTATATCAGAAGCGTTTGATACCCGGGGCCTGACCTTGCTGCAGCGACAGGATTCAGCTGAGGACGGTACCAGCAAGTATATCTTTCAATTAACTGACGGCAATATTGTTGAAAGTGTTTTCATGATCTATAAAACCGGGACTTCAGTCTGCGTATCCTCACAAGCCGGCTGCCAGATGGGCTGTCGCTTCTGTGCCTCCACCCAGGCTGGCTTTGGCAGGAATCTGACCGCGGGGGAAATGCTGGCTCAGGTAGCGCTGATTGGTCGGGATAAGGCCTGCCGGATTGATAAACTCGTGGTGATGGGTATCGGCGAACCGTTTGAGAATTATGAGCAGCTGATTTGCTTTCTCAACCAGGCGAAAGCCGCTGACCGTCTGGGCATAGGTGCCCGGCACATGACCGTTTCAACTTGCGGACTGGTGCCGCAAATGTTAAAATTTGCGGAAGACGCGCCCCAGGTTACCCTGGCAGTTTCTTTACATGCGCCCAATGACCGGCTTCGCCGTCAATTGATGCCCATCGCCAAGCGCTGGCCAATTGATGAACTGCTGGGAGCTTGCCGCACATATCTTGAAAACAGTAACCGCCGCTTGACGTTTGAATACGCTTTATTCAAGGGAGTAAATGACGGGGAAGAGCAGGCTGAGGAATTAGCCCGCCGGATTCATGACCTGAGGTGTCATGTCAACCTGATACCGGCCAATCCCGTACCCGGCACTGAACTCAGTCCCAGCCCGCCGGAACGGGTGAGAGCTTTTCAGGATATACTGACACAGCACCACATACCCTGCACGGTCAGGAGAGAACTGGGCCGTGACATCACCGCCGCCTGCGGGCAGCTCAGGAGAAGACTGGAAGAGCATGAGCAATCGCATTAGCTTTGCCGCCCGTACTGATGTTGGGTTGACGCGCAAAAACAACGAAGATTCGTTTGTTGTCCTGAAAGGCAGTGACGACAGCTCCTTTGTAGTGATACTGGCTGACGGCATGGGTGGTCACCAGAGAGGGGAGCTGGCGTCTTCTACTGCCGTTCGCTATACTTCTGAGCGCCTCGCCCGTGAAATTAAAGTAGCCATGCCGGTTGAGCGGATCAGCCATATCGTGCAGGAAGTGGTGGAGAGAGCCAATGTCAAAGTTTACCTTCAATCGTTGGAGTCAACTGAAAACAGCGGTATGGGCACGACCCTGACGGTTGGCGTATTTGCGTCAGATCAGTTAATTATCGGCCACATCGGTGATTGCCGCGTTTACCGGCTGCGCCAGGACAGGCTTGATCACTTGACACGGGATCATACGCTGGTCCAGGCTTTAGTGGACCGGGGCGATATCAGCACGGAACAAGCTAAGCGGCATCCCAGGCGGAACGTTGTGACCCGCGCTTTGGGTTCACCGGAATATATGCAAGCAGATACTTATATATATTCTGTTGAACGAGGAGACCGCTATCTTTTTTCCAGTGACGGCCTGCATGATTATGTCAATGAGGAAGATATTAAATATATTTTAGTCAATGAAAAAAATCCGGAGACGGCTGTAGACCAGCTGATAGAACTGGCCAACCGACAGGCGGGTGTGGATAACGTCACGGTCATCTGCGGATTTGTACAATAGTGAGGTAATGCATGAACGGCGAAAATCAGGAAACGATCACAATTGGCATGGTACTAAGTAACCGTTACCGTATTTTACGGCTGCTGGGCGCAGGCGGCATGGCTTTGGTTTATCTGGCTAAAGACTTGCAGAATGAGCGGCTGGTTGCTATAAAAGTGCTGAAAAATGACTTGTCTAATGATGAGGAGTTTGTGCGCCGCTTTGACGCGGAGGCCAAAGCGGCCTCCAGCCTGTCCCACCCCAATATTGTCCGCGTGCTGGGCGTCGGAGAAGAACATGGCATCAAGTACATGGTCCAGGAATATGTGGAAGGGACTTCTTTGAAGGACCTGATTGACCAGTACGGTCGCCTGGACTGGCATGTAGCCGTACCGATAGGCATCCAGATAGCCCTGGCTCTGGAACACGCTCATAAAGCCGGCATCGTCCACCGGGATATTAAACCGCATAACATCATGATTACGCCTGACCGCCGGGCTCTGGTCACTGATTTCGGCATTGCCAGGGCTACCACCGCCAATACCATTACGCTTACCAGCGGAAATGCCATGGGATCCGTGCATTATTTTTCGCCGGAACAGGCCCGTGGCGGTATGGTGGGTCCCAGTGCAGATATTTATTCCTTAGGTATTTTGTTTTATGAGATGCTGACCGGCGACGTCCCGTTTGACGGGGAGACTTCCGTTGCGGTTGCCATAAAGCATTTACAGGAAAAGCCGGCAGATCCCAGGACCAGAGTCCCGGATCTTCCAGCGGGGCTTTGTGCCATCGTTATGAAATGCATTCAAAAAAACCCCCGCCAGCGCTACGGCAGTGCCCGGGAACTGATCGATGAGCTGGACGCATTTTTACTGAATCCGGATGGTGAGTACGGAGTCGTAGAGGAGGATTTCAATCCCAATGACCCGACCACCTCTATCGGCACGCTTCGCCCTGAAAATAATTATAGTAAAGTACAGGAACTGGAACAGTCCATCCAGGAACGGCGGCGTTCAAGGAGACGTGAAAACGGCGTGCTGATCGCTATGATTCTGATTTTCAGTGCTTTATTAATTGGCCTGGGCGTGTTTGTCATCAGCCGGATCAGCGGCGGCATGAATACCCAGACAACGCAGGAGACCGATTATGTGCTGCAGGATTTCACGAATGATTCGCTGGAGGACGCGGTCGCGGAACTGAAAAAGTATGGCATTACTCCGACAGTTAAGCAAGAAGCGTCTACTGAAGTCGCCTCCGGGTATATCATCAGGCAGGAACCGGACAGCGGCACGGCTATCAGTAACGGCGGGGTCACAACGGTGACGTTCTGGGTCAGTCAGGGCAGTGACAGCCTCAAACTGGCGAATTATATTGGCCAGAATTATCTGACCGTTCAGCGCACGCTGATAAATGATTTTGGCTATACGGTTAATATCGAGCAGGAGTACAATGACGATTTCAAGGCGGATCTGGTCATCCGGACAGATCCTGAAGCCGGAGAGTTGCCTCAAAACGATACGGTCACCCTGTATGTCAGTCAGGGACCAAGCCTGGTTACCATACCTGAAACGCTGGTCGGACGGGAAAAATCAGTTGTCCTGGAGGAGCTGAAGAACCTGGGTCTTACCATTGGTAACAGTACTGTGCCTTACGGCAAGACCATTGATTCTGACGGCTTATACCTTTACTCGACGAATCCCGCGGTCGGTACTCAGGTGGCCAAGGGGACGGTCGTAGATCTGGTCTTTGTGGATTATGAATATTTCCATCCTACAACTACCACAACCACCGTCGCGCCGACGACCACTCAGGCTACGACGGCTCCGACCACAACTGAAAGCACTACAGCGCCAACCACGACTCCGTCTGCCACCACCACTCAGCCGCCAACAGAAACAACCACCACGACGCAGCCAACCGCCGCTCCGACAGAGGCACCGGTCACCCCGGAGGGAGATGGTGGCCAGGAACCTCAGCCAGTTACGCCCTGATGGCCGGACCAATGAGTCGACCCGCTGCCGGAGCGCCGCTGGTGGCCAGCGGTATAATAATGAAAGGTGTCGGCGGGCTTTATGAGGTGCTGCTGGACTCAGGACAGCAGCTTAGCTGCCGGCTCCGCGGCCGTTTGCGCAGGGGGACACAGACCCCTTTGCCAGGGGACAGGGCTGAGCTGATCCAAAGCGGCGACGCGGCGGTTCCCTGGATCATTGACCGGCTGTCTCCAAGGCACTCGTTTTTACTGCGTCCGCCGGTCGCCAATCTGGACCGGATCTTTTTGTGCTTTTCAGTCAGCCAGCCGGAACCGGATTTATTGCTGCTGGATAAGCTGTTGATCTTGTCAGCGGTAGCCAGCATAGAGCCGGTTATCATCTGGACCAAGGCTGAGCTGCTGCCCCAGCCTCAGCGGTCGCTGCTGACCGCACCCTATGAGCTGACCGGGTATACCAGTTTTTGCTCAGACGTTTGTAGCGTGCCGGCCCAGCAGTTGCTGGCTCTGGTTAAGGGAAAACTGATTGCCTTTGCCGGTCCTTCCGGCGTCGGGAAATCCACCTTGCTTAACTGCTTACTGGGCGCGGCACACATGGAAACGGGCCAGGTAAGCCAACGCCTGCAGCGCGGCCGGCACACCACCAGGCATGTGGAGCTGTTTCCCTTTGCCGGCGGATTTTTGGCTGATACACCCGGCTTCAGTTCTCTGGAACTGCCGGTTGTCGGACTGAGACCTGAAGAATGTATCTGCGGTTATCCGGAATTTCAGCAGGCAGCGCGGCAGTGCCGTTATCAGGACTGCCATCACCTGTCGGAGCCAGACTGCGCGGTCAAGGCGTTGGTTTTACAGCAACCGAAGCTGCAGGATCGTTATGACCGCTATGTTACCTTTCGGAAGGAACTTGATGCCAGACCAAGCTATCGGCAAAACCGATTAATCTAAGCTCAGGGCATAAGGAGTCAGAGATGCATTTACCGGAATATCAACCTGATCAACGTAGGCTATACTTATCCCCCTCCATACTGGCTGCTGATTTTTGGAATTTGAGCCAAGCCGTTACCGCGGTTCAGGCAGCTGCCGACACACTCCATGTAGACGTGATGGACGGGGTATTTGTACCCAGTATTTCTTACGGCTTCCCAATTATCGAAGCTCTAAAGCGGCATCATTATCCGCTGCCGCTGGATGTTCACCTGATGATAGCCGACGCTGCCAGATATATCAAAACCTTTGCTGAGGCCGGGGCTGATATGCTGACTGTCCATGTTGAGGCCTGTGTGCACTTACAAAGGACGCTGGCTGAAATCAGAGCCTGCGGCATGGCTGCGGCCGTTTGCCTGAATCCTTCCACTCCCATACGGGTGCTTGAGGAAGTGCTGCCCTATATTGATATGGTCCTGGTTATGAGCGTCAACCCGGGCTTTGGCGGCCAGGCTTTCCTTGAAACCACCATAGATAAGATCAGCAGGCTGCGGCAGTGGCTGGACAGTACACCTTATCGCATCCACATTGAAGTGGACGGCGGAATCACAGCAGCTAATATTGACCGGGTCTACCAGGCCGGAGCTGATGTAGTGGTGGCCGGATCCGCCGTTTTTGGAGCCAGTCAGCCTGCTGAGGTTCTCCAGAAAATGAGGGCTGCATGCGGGCGCTGATCGCTTTAGGCGGGCCGGTCCGCGACTATCAGATTATACGGCAGTCTGCGCAGCAAAAATGCTATGATCTGCTGATCGCGGCTGACAGCGGGCTCAAGCATTTCCACCGGCTAGGCTGCCCGCCGGATTATCTGCTAGGCGATATGGATTCAGTTACAGCAGCTGACCGCGAATGGCTTGAACAGACAGGAAATCAGACCCAGGTCTTACAGTTTCCGGTTGAAAAAGATTGGTCTGACGCTGAGCTATGTGCTGATTATGCCTGTAAAGCAGGAGCTGACAGTTTAACCTTTTTAGGCGTATTCGGTTCTGTGAGGCCGGATCACAGTTTAATGAACCTGCAGCTGATGACCAGACTGGCTGAAAAACTGCCGACAGCGCCGCTGCTGACGGACGGCCTTAGCTGGGTCTGGACATTGCGGGGTCCCAGGACTCAGACCGTCAGACTAGAGAGCTTGTTGCCGCTGCCTTATACCGTATCTTTGATTGCCGCGACCAGCGTTTTGAAAGGTGTGAGCTATCAGGGCCTGTATTATCCATTAACTGATCAGACCGTCAGGCAGGGCAGCTCTCTTGCCATCAGTAATCACGCCAGGTCCTCCGAATTCACGGTCAGTCTGGCCCGCGGCACCGGCTGGCTGCTGGTAACTCCAGCTGATGATTAAGCGCGGAAATTAAGAACGGTAACGCTCAGTCAGCCGGTGGAACGCCTTTTCAGCGCGGTGAATGACGGCTTCGTCCACGCAGTAAGCCAGCCTGACATAGCCCGGCATGCCAAAGCCCCGGCCGGGTACCAATAAGATATGCTCCTCCGCCGCGGCCTGAGCAAAAGCCTGATCATCAGCCTCCAGACTCCGCGGGAATAAATAGAAAGCACCCTCCGGCTTATAGCAATCCCAGCCAAGCCCGGTCAGGAGCGAGTATAACAAATCGCGCCGCTGCTGATAAATTGTGAGGTCGGGCTGGTAATCCCCCAGTTTAAGCAAGGTTTGCTGCCAGATGGCCGGCGCGTTGACAAAACCCAGTGAACGATTACAAAAAACCAGCGCCTGGCAAAGGTCTTCATAATCCGCGCAGTCCTCTGAAACGGCGACATAGCCGATTCGCTCTCCCGGAATTGATAATGATTTGCTCCAGGAATAAGCAACAATACCGTTGGGAAAATAGCGCAGCAGGGAGGGTACAGTGGTGCGGTCATAGACAATCTGCGCGTAAGGCTCGTCACTGATAACATAAACCGGCTGCTTCAGCCGGCTGAGCAGCGCGGCCAATTGTTCATAAAACGCTGCGTCATAAACGACACCGGCAGGATTATTAGGATTGTTGATGATGATGGCTTTGGTTTTGGGTGACAGCGCCTGCTCCATTGCTGAAGTCAGCGGCAAAAAGTTATCAGGATCGCAGTCAACCGGAACAGCTGTGGCGGCACAGTTTTCACAATAACGCAGATATTCTGAAAAATAAGGCTTGAGAATCATAACTTCATCACCGGGGTTACATAGGGACTTCAGGATGATGTTCAATGCGCCGGCGGCTCCTACGGTCATGACAACCCCTTGTTCCGTAACCGGCCGGCCTGACCGCTGCTGCTCCCGGCCGGCTATCATAGCGCGCAGCTCAGGATAACCCGCGTTATTCATATAGCCATGACGGCCTTCCTGGGCACTGGCTATCAGGGCCGCCGTCAGCTGGGCAGAAACCGGCAGATCAGGATTACCCAGGCTAAAATCGTAAACGTTATCCGCACCGTATTTATTGCGCAGGACCTGCCCCTGCTCAAACATTTGACGAATCATCGATGAACCACGATTTTTTTCCAATACCGCCTGTGAAATCATATCTGAGGCCTCCATTTTTGATTGCTATATTATACCGTAGTTACTCAGGCTCCCTTCGCCCGGATTTGCCCGGACTAAAGGGTAAGCGGCCTGCGCAGCTCGATTACCTCACCCAGGATCTGTACGGAGGCAGCGTCCGCTACATATATACAGCGATATCTGGGATTGAAAAATCTCAGCAGTAAACCGGTATTATCAGACCTGCCTGAGTCAGGTTTTTCGACCCGGGCAAATACAAAGGCTCCATCTGAAGTCTGTACCAGACAGTCTTTACCATCAGGATTAAGCCCGGTCTTAACGATGTGCAATAAATCTCCCGATTGATAAACCGGCTCCATGCTGTCATGCCTGAGTGTCAGTTGCAGATTGCGCTGCTGCAGCAAATCTGCCGGCAAGTCAAAGGACAAGGTATCCATCAGGCTTAGCCGGTCACTGTCAGATTGGGGAAGCGGGGGATTATGCAGGGACAGCACGCTGCTGTAATCCAGTAAATCTTCCAGCGAACAGGTTAAGCGGGCTGCCAGCAAACAGAGAGTATCAGGATCCGGTGAAGCATTGCCGTTCTCCCATTTAGCAACGGCCTGCTGAGACACCCCCGCGACCTGTGCCAGTTGAAGCTGAGATACACCTTTTGCTTTGCGAATTCTTTTCAACTGATCAGAAAAACTCATTGTTAAGCTGTCTCCTCAATTATGCCACGGTCCGCAGTCCGGAGTATCCTGCAGGACTGCTGAATTCACTTCAATTGATTTTATTGTAGCACAGATAATTCTGGCTGCTGAAAGAATGGCAGTGACCCGTCTGGCTTTGACCTTCAAGCAAGGCCGGAATTCAGGGCGGTCGGGCTCTGAAATATAAAAGGCCATAACCCTGAATTCAGGATTATGGCTATAAGTGGCAGGGGAGACGCGATTCGAACACGCAACAGGCGGTTTTGGAGACCGCTACTCTACCGTTGAGTCACTCCCCTATAGAAAGATAGCTAATCATGTGATATCGAACTAACAGTCCGAACAACATGAGAGTATACTGGAGTCGTTGCTAAGTGTCAAGGCTCATGATATGATTTTGCAGAGAAACACAGCGGTCAGCAAAGGAGCAGCATGAATCAGACAGACCTTCAGGAAAACCCCATGAAGCAGCAGCCTCATGTTACCATTTATACTGATGGCGCTTGTTCGGGTAATCCTGGTGCCGGCGGCTGGGCGGCGGTTTTGCTTGCCGGTAAGGCCAAAAAAGAAATCAGCGGAGCGGTAGCCCAAACCACCAATAACCGGATGGAACTGACAGCTGTCATCAAGGCTCTGGAATCCTTAAACCGCGCATGTCAGGTTGAACTACACAGCGACAGCGCGTATATTATCAACGCGTTTAATAACAACTGGCTGAAATCCTGGCAGGCCAAAGGCTGGAAAAACGCGGCCGGGAATCCGGTAGCCAATCAGGATTTATGGAAGGCCTTGCTGGAGCTTTCCGCTTTCCACACCATTCAGTGGATAAAAGTAAAGGGCCACGCTGATAATGATCTGAACAATCGCTGTGATGAACTGGCCGTCGCAGCTGTCAAACAGCTGAAGGCTGAGCAAACCCAGACTCCTTAAGTCTGGTTCAATAATAACCGGCTATACTTATGATGACGGTGCAAAACCATCGCAGGAGTTCTACTACAAAGAGGCAGCATATGTACGAAGAAAAAAAGCTAAAAGATGAGTGCGTATTTAAGGGACGGGTTTTTGAGGTTCATGTGGCGCAGGTGCAGCTGCCGGATGGCCGTGAGGCCCGTCGTGACCTGGTCCTGCACCACGGCGGCGCCTGTGTCATTCCTGTTGACGCGGATGGACAGGTCTGTCTGGTAGAGCAATACAGAATTGCTACCGCTCAGACCTTGCTGGAGGTACCTGCCGGCAAACTTGAAGCGGGAGAGAATCCGCTGGACTGCGCCCGGCGGGAGCTGGCTGAAGAAACCGGCTATACTGCCGGCCGTATCATTTCATTAGGTTCTTGCTGGACCTCTCCCGGCTTTTCCAGTGAACGGCTGTATTTATATCTGGCCCTGGATTTAAAAAAGGGCCGGCAGCATCTGGATGAGGGCGAATTTCTGAGTTGCCGGGTTATCCCCTTATCAGAGGCGGTCGGCATGGTACTGGATGGCACGATCTGCGATGCCAAAAGTCAGATAGCTATCCTTAAGGCAAAGCAATATTTATCTGCGGAACAAAAGCCGGCTGGATGCCAGGGTGCGGCCAATGAGCAATAATCCCGTTGATAAGGGCAGGGAACTGACCGGGTTAGCCTTACTGCTGCTCGCGATTCTTTTTGGTATTACTTATTACACGCCGGCCTCTACCGGCGTTCTGGGCAGCTTGCTGCTGGATTCCGGCCGTGGTTTGCTGGGTGTGGTTGCCTATGCCTTGCCCTTGCTGTTTTTATATATGGCCGCAGATTACTTTATCAGTCATTCCAGGAATCTGACGCACAGCCGGTTTTTGCACATCGCTATTCTGTTCTTACTGGCGGCGGCTTTGGTCCAGGCAGGCAGTCTGAGTTACAGCAGTTTTACCGCCGCATTGCGACAAACAAGCGGCCAGCCGCTCAAGGCCTCCGCCGCCGTCCGGCTGCTCTGGCGTTCCGGACAGAGTACAACCGCGTATCCGGCCCTGATCGGAACCTATCCTGGCGGAGTTTTGGGCGGTCTGCTGACCTTAAGTCTGCAGCGTCTGGCCGGTCACGCAGGAGCGCTGGTTTTGTTAATCGGGGCCGCGGCGGCAGAGGGTATTTTACTCTTCAATGTCTCCTTAACCCAGGCGGTTAACCAGACCAGCGTCGCGCTGCGCAGTACAGGTCACAGGCTGACAGAAGCAGTCAGACAGGGCGTGGAAACATCCCGTCAGGCTAAGTCCGCCCGGATGTATGAAATTAACGCTACCGAAGGTCAGCTGATGACTGATGCGCTGGCTGCCTGGCCTCAGGCTGATGGCGAGCCTGAAAATGAGCCCCTGCCGGTTGACGCTTCACGGCCCGGATCAGCAGACAGCGCCGAAGCCTTGAACAACCCAAAGGTTATAGCAGCTGACGCAAAAACCCGGATTCTGTCGCCGGACCAGCAGAAAGAGCCAGCTACAGAATCTGCAGAAACAGAAAAAATCGAACTGGTGAGTTACAAGGAAACCAAACAATTGCCTCGCCCTGAACGCAGCGCTCTGGATAGCAGACGCAGCCGCTTTTTTGATATCGGGGAAGACCAGGCTGGTATGAATGTCATGCCCAGTGATGAAGAACAGGCCTATCTGAATCAGGCCGAGCTGGAAAAGCTGCAGCAGGAACAGTCCGACAGGGAGACTACTGCAGCCTTCAGTCAAATTCCTATCCTATCATATGATCCGGAAACGGACAGTCAGCCTTTAGCGGATCCGCTGAGCACGGACCATACACCCGGGTACACTGCAGCCCCGGACAGCAACCGTTTTGTCGTTCCGGATTTTCTGCAGCCGGCGCAAAATGAAGCTGGGTCAGACCGTCAGACCATATCCTTGGATGATGTATTGGATGAGGCGATGTCAGAACCCTGGGAAGCAGATCCTGAGGTGCCGGCGGTTTTGGACCGGACCGAACCCGGCCAGGCTGAACCTGGATCGCGCTCCGTCAGAAGCCCTCAGCTGCCTCCGTCTGATTCCGGGGCTCAAAGCTCTGTAACCGCCAACCGTTATGGCAAGGAAATCGCTGTGGCCGGGGTCCGGGCGGTAACGGCGGAGCAGGCTCAGAACGGTCAGAATTTGCCAGCGGCGCCGCAGCGGCCCTACCGGTTGCCGCCCGCCAAATTGCTGAATCCGGATGAAGCGGCCAATACCGCTCAGGACCGCGGTCAGATTACGGCTATGGGTAAAAAACTGGAGGATACCCTGCACAGTTTCGGGGTTGAGGCCAAAGTGATTAATATCACGACCGGCCCCGCTATCACCCGCTTTGAACTGACTCCCGGGGTAGGCGTGAAAGTCAGCCGCATCACTAATTTATCTGATGATATTGCCCTGAGCCTGGCGGCGGTCGGTGTTCGTATTGAAGCACCGATACCCGGAAAATCAGCCATTGGTATAGAGATACCCAATAAAAAAACCACCGCAGTGTTATTGCGTCCGCTGATAGAATCGCAAAGCTTCCGGCAGGCGCAGTCACGGCTTACAGTTGCTTTAGGCCGGGATATTCCGGGTGCTCCCATTCTGTGTGACCTGGGCAAAATGCCGCACCTTTTGATTGCGGGCGCCACCGGATCAGGCAAATCTGTTTGTATTAATTCAATTTTGATTTCCCTGCTTTACCGCTGCAATCCTTATGAGGTTAAACTGCTGATGATAGATCCCAAAGTGGTTGAACTCAGTGTCTATAACGGCATTCCTCATTTGCTGGCACCGGTGGTGACTGATCCCAAAAAAGCAGCTAATACGCTTAACTGGGCTGTTGTTGAGATGACAAAACGTTATGATTTATTTGCCAAAAAAGGCGTACGGGATCTCGCCTCTTATAATCAGGCGATGAAGGCTGAAAACGGTGAGAAACTGCCTCTGATTATTCTGGTCATTGATGAGCTGTCTGACTTAATGAATACAGCGCCGCATGAAGTTGAAGATGCCATTGCGCGCCTGACGGCTATGGCCAGAGCTGCAGGTATGCATCTGATTATTGCAACCCAACGCCCGTCAGTAGATGTGATCACCGGTGTCATAAAGGCCAATATACCGTCGCGCATTGCTTTTATGGTTTCCTCACAGGTGGATTCCAGAACCATTCTGGATATGTCCGGCGCGGAAAAGCTCCTGGGAAAAGGTGATATGCTGTATGCGCCGCAAAGCGCGCCCAAACCGATCCGCGGACAGGGAGCCTTCATCACTGAAAAAGAAGTAGAAAGGGTCGTGGCCTTTTGCAAAGCCCAGAACACTGCCGGCTATGATGATGATCTGGCCCAGGAGATTACGACGACCCAGGCAGCGGCGGCGGCGGGCGATAATGCTTCAGATAACGATCAGGACGATATGTTTAATGAAGCGGTAGAAACGATTCTGGACACGGGCTATGCTTCCGTATCCATCCTTCAGCGCAGACTTAACATCGGCTATCCCCGGGCCGGAAAGCTGATAGACGCTATGGAGCGGGCGGGATATATCGGACCGTTTGAGGGCTCAAAACCGCGCAAACTGCTGCTCACCAGAGTACAGTGGGAACAGATAAAATCCCAGAAAGAAGGGCAGTGACTGGCATAGTCATTGATCCTGGAGGTAGAAATAATATGACCGAGAAAAACGAAATGGACTTGCTGAAAACCGCTCAGATAGACAGCGCGGAGATCCTGGCAGTCGGGACTGAACTGCTGATGGGGCAGATTGTAAACACCAATGCCGCCTATCTGGCGCAGCAACTGCGTGAACTGGGGATTTCCTCCTACTACCAGACGGTGGTAGGTGACAATCATGCTCGCGTCATCCAGGCTATTCATACGGCTTTGTCCCGCACCGATTTACTGATCATGACCGGAGGCCTGGGACCGACAGCAGATGATATTTCTATGGCCTGCGCGGCGGAAGCCTGCGGACGGAAACTCGTTTTTCATCCGGCTGAATGGGATAAAATCACAGCTTACTTTGCCCGCACTGGCAGAAAAGCAGCTGAAATCAACCGTAAACAAGCCATGCTGCCTGAAGACAGCCTGATTTTACCCAATAACAACGGCACCGCGCCCGGCGCGCTCATCCCCCTGCTATGGCAGCAGCAGCCGCGTTTTGTGGTGCTCTTGCCGGGACCGCCGCTGGAAAACCACCTGATGTTTCAGGATTATGTCCGACCGGTGCTGCTGAAGCATACCCGCCATCAGCTGAGATCTGTATTTCTGCATCTGACCGGCATAGGGGAGTCAGAAGTTGAAACCAGGATTCAGGATTTGATCAAACAGCAGAGCAACCCGACAATCGCGCCATATTGCTCAGAAGGAGAAGTCACCCTGCGGCTAACCCAGCTCTGTACAGATGATCAGGATCCGGACTTGATTACTCCAGTAAAACATGAACTGTACGCCCGGCTGGGACAGTATGTCTATGAGGAAGGCGAACGGAGACTGCCTGAAGTTGTTAAGGATCTATTAGCCAGCAAACAACTGACCGTCTCATTTGCGGAAAGCTGTACCGCCGGGTTGATGTCCAGCCAATTTGGCGATTTGCCCGGCGTCTCTCAAGTGTTTCTGGGCAGTGTAGTCAGTTACGCTGATTCAGCAAAAGAAAACCTGTTGCAGGTTCCGGCCTTTATTTTGCGGCAAGACGGCGCGGTCAGTCAGTCCTGCGCACAGGCCATGGCTGTAGGCTGCCGGGATCGTTTTGGCAGTGATTACGGTGTTTCCATCACTGGTATTGCCGGCCCTGATGGCGGCAGCACGGAGAAGCCTGTCGGGACGGTTTGGATTGCCGTAGCAGATTCTCAGGGCGTGGTGAGCAAACTGCACCGTTTTCAGGGTAACCGGGCTAAAATCCGTCGCCTGGCCGCGCTGAAGGCTTATGATTTACTGCGCAGGAGGATGCTGAACCTTGGCGAATAATAACAAGAGGCAGCAGCCGCTGGCCCTCAATCATCAGCTTGATACCAGCAGCCGCCAACTGGGGCGCATGACCATGCTGCTGATGGTGGCTTCAATCATCGGCAAAGTTACCGGCCAGCTGCGTGACATCCTGGCCATGAATTACTTTCAGCACGGCATCCGCAGTGACGCTTATACCCAGGGCTTTTTAATTCCTGATTTTGTCTATCAACTACTGGTAGGAGGGTCGATACAGGCCGCCATTATTCCGACTTTGTCAGCGGCTTTGGCCCGAGGGGAAGGTAGAAAAGGCTGGCGCGCCGTCAGCATATTTGTCAGCAATGTTATGATCATTTTGCTGGGCATTAATATTCTGGGGATCGCGACTGCGCCCTGGTATATGAAGCTGGTGACTCAAGCTGAGACATATGATTTGGCGGTACGCGTTACCAGAGTCCTGTTTCCGCAAACCTTTTTCATGATGCTGGCCGCCCTGAGTATCGGTGTTCTAAATGCCTACAACCGATTTGAGCGGACTGCTTTTGGGCCGGTAGTCTATAATATTCTGGTTGTGATCAGCCTGATGCTGTTTGGCGCGGCTACAGATGCTTCCGTGGTTCAGGTAACCGCGGGGGTCACGCTCAGTGCGCTGGTCTATTTTGTTATGCAGGCCTGGTTAGGCAGGAGGGAACTGGCCAATTTCCATTTTTCTCTGGATAATCACAATGAAGACTTTCGCTTACTGGTCAGACTGGCGGTGCCCACTTTAATCTCTGCTTCCATTCCTCAGTTAAACAGCATTGTGCTAAATGCTATCATCGGCGGCAACACGGCGTTTCCGGAAGGGACCGCCACCAGTCTGCGCAACGCGGGCAGTCTGTGGATGCTTCCCTGGGGCGTGATCGCCGTTTCCGTAGCCAACGTCATGATGCCCAGTCTGGCGGCAGCGGACGCAGCCGGACGGCATAAAGAAGCCGGGCGGCTGCTCACAGGTTCGTTGAAAAAATCTTTATTTATTACCCTGCCCTTCGCGGTTATTTTCTTTGTTAACCGGGATGATATTGTAAGGGCGGTCTTTCAATGGCATATCAGCAGCTATAATGAAGATGCTGTCAGATTGACAGGCGGCATTCTCAGCTTTTATTGCCTGACGATTATAACTCATACCATTGTGGCGATTATGAATAATGCTTTCTATTCGATTAAGATGACCAAAATTCCGCTATATACCAGTATTGTGTCGCTGGTCTTAACCACCTCCCTGGGTTACATTTTTTCCTATCATACATCTTTGGGGGCCAGCGGACTTTCGCTGGGCTATGCTGCCGCCAGTCTGTTGAATGCGGTCGCTCTGCTATATTACTACAGGTTGAAGAATCCCAAGGGGCGGCCCCGGAAACTTCTGCCTTTTGTCGTCAGAGCTATTCCCGCAGCCCTGATTCAGTTAACAGCAGGGATTGTTGTCAGGAATGTGATGGATGGCAGTCAGTTTTTCAGCACCGGAAAACTGCCGCAGCTCTTGTCCCTCGGTATACAGTCCGTGCTTGGTATGCTGATCTATATGTTAGCCGCCATTGTTATGGGGTTGCCGGAGGTTCGACCGTACCTGAATAAGCTCCTGCCTAAAGCATGGCGCAGCTGAGGGCTTTGACCGTTCCTGACCGGTTTTGACAAGAATGATGATTGACTAAATCGGGACAACAGCTATAATAATAAAGAACGTATGTTCTAATTGTGTCATTATGCGGCTTCAGGCCGCCCAGGAGGTAAATATGGCCAGATCATCTAAAAGCGGTAAATCCACCCAGGATGTCAGTCCAAAGGAGCATGATGAGCGTGAGAAAGCGCTTGAAATGGCCTTCAGCAGCATTGAAAAACAATTTGGAAAAGGTGCTGTCATGAAGATGGGCGACCAGAAGGTCGTGGATGTACAGGCGGTTCCCACCGGTGCGCTGTCCCTGGATATTGCGTTGGGCATCGGCGGCGTGCCCCGCGGCCGGGTGGTTGAAATATATGGCCCTGAATCGTCAGGTAAGACTACGGTGGCGCTCCATATTATTGCGGAAGCCCAAAGGCAGGACGGTATTGCAGCCTTTATTGATGCTGAACATGCGCTTGACCCGTCTTATGCCGAGCATCTGGGCGTTGATATTGATAACTTGATTGTTTCCCAGCCGGATAATGGTGAACAGGCATTGGAGATCGCTGAGGCTTTGGTGCGCAGCGGCGCAATTGACGTGGTGGTTATTGACTCCGTGGCGGCCCTGGTTCCCAAGGCTGAAATTGATGGTGAAATGGGAGACTCCGTAGTCGGTATGCAGGCCAGACTGATGTCGCAGGCGCTGCGTAAACTGACGCCAGTGGTAAACAAATCTCAGACTGTTTTGATTTTCATCAATCAGCTGCGTGAAAAAATCGGGGTCATGTTTGGTAACCCTGAAACGACGCCCGGTGGCCGGGCGCTGAAGTTTTATGCCTCGGTCAGACTGGATGTGCGGCGGATTGAGACACTGCGCAACGGCACGGATGTTGTGGGCAGCCGCACCAGGGTCAAAGTTGTCAAAAACAAAGTTGCGCCGCCTTTCCGTGAAGCTGAATTCGACCTGATGTATGGTGAAGGTATTTCTAAAGAGGGCTGCATCCTGGATCTGGGGGTTGAGGAGGACCTGGTTAAAAAGAGTGGGGCCTGGTTTTCTTATCATGATGAGCGGATTGGCCAGGGCAGAGATAATGCCAGACAATACCTGAAGGATCACCCTGACATCAGTGCTGAGATTGAGCAACAAATCCGGGATATTTATGCCAAACGCCAGCACCACGGTGAGGAGGATAACCTGGCTGAGACGGCTGCAAAGCCTGTTGATCATCCGACGCCTGAACGCATCAGTGACGCGGAAATGGATGATTTGTTAAACTTGGATGATTTATAAACCGGAGCGTCATGATACTTAAATCAAATGATAGCTGTCTGCCTGCGCATTCAGAAACCGCAGACCAAGCCGCCACTGAAGGATCCTGGCAGCAGGCGCGGGAGGCGGCTATTTATTATTTGTCACTGAAAAAGAGCAGCAGCGGTCAGGTCAGGCGCTATTTGGTTCGTAAAGGCTGGAGCGCTCCGGCCGCCGCGGCAGTCACGCAGACTTTGGTCAATGATGGCTATATCAATGATTTATTACTGGCTCAACAGGTGCTGAAAGGCCGTTGCGGCAGCAAGGCTGAGAGTTTTGCTCATCTGGAGCAACGGCTGAAACGCCTTGGTTTTCCTTCTGCAGTAAGGTTTCAGGCCTTGGAGACATACCGGCATGAAGGTCAAAGTGATTTAAAACTATTAGCCGCCTTTCTTAAAAGCAAGTATGCTTCTGAGCTCCGCCTGCTGAGGGATCAGGAACTGACTCCGGCGGAAAGCCGGGAGCTGCATTTATTGTTGCGGCGGCGCTCAGCCTCCAGGGGTTTTTCGCCGGCAGTTTTGAGACAATTGCTGAACTTGTGGGGACTTACCTCAGAATAAGTTTCAGGCTTGCTTCCTGGTGTGATATACTTTTTTGAACCATATTTTTATCCTGGTACGGAGGATCATAATCTGATGAAAGCAAACAAGCCCGGTAGCGCCGTTGCTTCTACGAGCTTAACCGTTGCGCTGATCACGCTGGGCTGCTCTAAAAACCTGGTAGATGCGGAGTATATGAGCGGTGTAATGGCTGCTGACGGCATGAGGATTGTTGAGGACCCAAAGGCTGCGTCCGTTATTGTGGTCAACACTTGCGGCTTTATTGACAGTGCTAAAAAGGAAGCGATCGCCACCATCCTGGATATGGCTGACTACAAGCAGGACGGTAACTGCGATTTTTTGATCGTAACCGGCTGCATGGCTCAGCGTTATGCCGCGGATATTGCGGCAGATCTCCCGGAGGTAGACGCAATTATCGGCACCAGCCATTACAATGATATTGCTAAGGCCATCCGCCGTTTATACGCTGAGCAAGGTTTTGCGGCTTCGCCGGAGCAGGACAGGCACCTGCCGCTTAGCTGGACTGATTTTGATCCGGACCAAACCCTGGAGCACCTGCATGCTGCCGGTCGTCAATTGTCTACTCGTTACTACGCTTATCTCAAATTGGCTGAAGGCTGTTCTAATCACTGCACATTCTGCGCTATCCCGGCAATCAGAGGCCCGCAGCGCTCCAGGCCCCAGGAGGAGTTATTAGCGGAAGCCGCTACGATCCTGGAGCAGGGAATCAGCGAGCTGATCCTGATCGCACAGGATACAACCGCGTATGGCCTGGATCTGACGGGCCACAGAGATTTGCCTGAGTTGTTGCGTAAGCTGTCAGCTATGCCTTTTAAGCGGATCAGATTTCTGTATGCTTATCCGGACGGGGTGACGCCTGAACTGCTGGAAGTCATGGCCTCTGCCAGCAATATCCTCCACTATCTGGACCTTCCTGTTCAACATGCTTCCGATGCCATTCTGAAAAGAATGGCTCGTAAAGATGACTCGGCTCATATTCAGAAGGTGCTTGATCTGGCGCGTACGGTGATGCCGGATATCTGCTTGAGGACGACAGTTATGGTTGGTTTTCCCGGGGAGACTGACCAGGATTTCAATGATCTGTTAGCCTTTCTGAAAGCTCAAAAGTTTAATCATCTGGGCTGTTTTATTTTTTCACCTGAAGAGGGAACACCCGCCAGCCGCTTGCCTGATCAAGTCGCTGCCGCAATCGCTCAGACGAGATATAATCAGGTTATGGAGACTCAGCAGCAGATATTACAGGAGCTAAACCCGCAAAGACTAAACCAGGTCTATACGGTATTAGTTGAATCCGTATCATCGGATGGTGTATTCTATCTTGGACGTTGTGACTGGCAGGCACCTGAGGTTGACAGCCTGACGCATATTTTAGCTGAAAAGCAGCCTTTGGAGCTCGGGCATTATTACCCGTTGCGCATCATTGAGGCAGATAATTATGATTATACAGGAGTGGTTGAATCATGAATTTACCCAATAAACTGACTGTCATGCGTATTATTCTCATCCCTCTGGTGCTGATTTTTCTACTCCCTTTACCCTGGTCTCAGGTGGCGCCCTGGAATGACTTCCTTTTAAATGGCGGTCGACTGATCGCGTTGCTCTTTTTTATGATCGCTTCATATACTGACTACCTGGATGGACATATCGCCAGATCCAGAGGGATTGTCACTAATCTGGGCAAATTCCTGGACCCTATAGCAGATAAAATGCTGGTCCTGTCTGTTTTTATTGCCTTGACAGAACTGGGGCGGATCAGTTCCTGGATTCCGGTCATTATTTTATTCAGGGAGCTGTCGGTCACCGGTATCCGCCTGCTGGCAGCCAAGGATGGTGTTGTTATTGCCGCCAGTAAACTGGGCAAGCTTAAAACCGTAACCCAGATGATCGCTTTGATCCTGCTTTTGCTGGATGTCAGCCTGCAGACACTGTTGCCTGCCAGCGTTTTCTTGACCGGCTTGAATTTATTAGGCAATATTGCTTTGCTGGTCTGCATCATCACTACCTTTGTTTCAGGCTATGATTATCTGAAAAAGAACCAGAAATTGTTACGTTAATTTGGATATAAGACGAAGTTCCTGAACTTTTTAAGGAATTCATTCTTTTTAGCTTGACAGAATATAACCGATCATATACAACACTATACGTTACGCAAGATTATATCTGGTACGGCCTAAGGGAGAAGCCTGCCCGTCACCAGGAAACTCTAGGAGGATGATTCAATGAAAGATGAAGCTATTTTTGAAAAGATAAGAGATATTCTGGTGGATCAGTTAGGCGTTGAAGCAGATGAAGTGACCATGGATTCTGATTTTACGGATGATCTGAATGCGGACTCACTGGATATTGTTGAGCTGGTTATGGCTATGGAACAGGAATTTGGGGTTTCCATCCCTGATGAAGAAGCCGAGCGCATCAAAACCGTCGGGGACGCGGTAGAATTTGTAAAGAATAACATCTGAATCAGTAGCTTTATAAGGCAGTCGATATGACCTAGATTGACGACAGGAATCCGTTCCACGGATTCCTTTTTTCTGTCTGAACCAGTCGTGAGGCTGAGATACCGACATGAGTTCATGGCGGCCTATGAGGTATGTTATGATAGGTACGGCCTGTCCGGCCCTAAAGACCTGATGGTTTTCTTAGTCTCGGCCCAAAAGCCTTACGTTAAGCAGGTAATAATAATGCAAGAATCGTCACAAACCCTTAACCCTGATCTGTCTGCAGCTTGCTCGCAAGTAGAAAAGCAGTTGGCTTACCATTTTAATAATCGGCAGCTTCTGATGAGTGCTTTAACCCATCGCAGTTATGTTTATGAGCACCAGCAAGAGCATAGCTTTGATAATGAACGGCTGGAATTTTTAGGCGATGCTGTTTTAGGACTGGTTATTGGTGACGCGCTGTTTCAGGAAAATGACCGGTTGCCTGAAGGGCAGCTCAGTCGCCTGCGGGCAGCTATTGTTTGTGAGCCGACGCTAGCCAGGGCAGCGGCAGCTATCAATCTGGGCAGCTGCCTGCGCTTTGGTAAAGGAGAAGGCCTGCATGGCGGAGCCGCTAAGCCGTCCAACTTATCAAATGCAATGGAAGCGATCTTTGCTGCCGTTTACCTGGACGGTGGCTATCCGGCGGCCAGGCGGGTGGTGCTGCAGATCATGTCACCTTATTATCAGGAAGCTTTGACCGGAGATCTGGTCTATGACTATAAAACGTCCCTGCTGGAATATCGTCAGGCTCATCCAGAACAACCGGGGTTCCGCTTTTTGCCGACCGAGCAAATAGGCCCGATGCATGATTGTGAATTTGTGGTCAAACTATTTCAGGGCGAAGACTGCTTAGCCACCGGCCGGGGCCGCAGTAAAAAGCAAGCCGAACAGGCTGCCGCCAGACAAGTATGGCTGCAGCTGAAGCAAGCACCAGCAGAGGGGAGTCAAGCAAACTGATATGAGGCTGATCTCCTTAACGCTACATGGCTTTAAATCATTTCCTGAACGGACGGTTATTCGCTTTAATGAAGGGGTTACTGCCATCGTCGGCCCTAATGGCAGCGGTAAGTCCAATATCACCGATGCTATTCGCTGGGTTATGGGGGAACAATCAGTCCGCACCCTGCGTGGCGATAAAATGGAAGATGTGATATTTTCCGGGACCAATAATCGTAAAGCTATGTCTATGGCTGAGGTTACGATCTTAATTGACAATAGCGATGGCGGTCTGGGTGTTGATTTTGCTGAAGTGGCTGTGACCCGCAGACTTTATCGCTCCGGTGAGAGTGAGTTTTTTATTAACCAGCGAGGGTGCCGGCTAAAAGATATTCACGCGCTGTTTATGGATACCGGGCTGGGACGGGACAGTTACTCTATTATTGGCCAGGGGCGGGTAGAGGAGATTCTCAGCCCACGTTCCGAAGATCGCCGTAAAATATTCGAAGAAGCCGCCGGCATTCAGAAATATAAAGTCCGCCATCAGGAAGCGTGTCGTAAACTGGAGGCAACAGATCAGAATTTACTGAGAGTCAAAGACATTCTGGTGGAAATTGAAAAGACCTACCCGTCCCTGGAAAGTCAGTCCAAAATGGCCGCCACGTATCTGACTTTGTATGATGAGCTGCAGACCATAGACATTGCGTTGCTACTAAAACAAATTGAAGCGGATGCGAAAGCTAAAGAACAGACCGCTGAAGACCGCGCGCAGCTGGAAGCGGAGCTGGCCCTCAAACAACAGGGGCAGGAGCAGCTGCAGCAGGATTTACTGGATTCTCAGACACAGCTTGCCAGTGGCAGTGAGCTGCTGAAAAGCTCAAGACAGCACCTGCAGGCACTGCAGCAGCAGTTGACAGAGCAGCAGCAGGAAGAGGCCCGTTTAAAGGAACGGATGGTGCTGCTGCAGCAACGTTTTGCAGAGCAGGGCGCCTCGGCTGAAGACCTTGAAGAGGAATTGCAAAATCTGGTCAGGCAAAAGGAAAGCTGCTTGCGGCAATTTGCGGCCGTAGAAGCTGAATACCAAACGATTGCCGCCCAACGGCAGGCGGAGATAGAGCAGCTGCAGCAACTAAAAGCACGCCAGACCGAATTATACGCTGAAATCAGCCGCCTCAGCCAAACCGAGGCCAGCTTAAAACAGCAAACAGAACAACTGCAGCAAAATCGCCGGGAGAGAAGCGGAGCCCAGCAACAAATGCTGTTACAGCAAGAAAGTCTGCAAGGAGAACAAAGCAGGCTTGAGCAGCAACTGACAGAAGCGGATCAGCTGCGCAGCCGGCAGCTTAGCTTATTATCCGGTCTGGAGGAAAAAAGCCGGCAGCAGCAGCAACAGCAAGACGCTTTAAAGCAGAATCTTAAGGACTGTCAGTCTCATTTACAGTCAATCAAAGAACAGCGGGATCTTTGTCTGGCTACGATGCGGCAGCAAACCTTTAAGGTTGATACGCTGCGGAATCTTGAGGCAAACTTAACCGGCTATAATGAGACCGTCCGGCAGATCCTCCGGCGGGGCAGGCAGATACCCGGCCTGTCCAGCCAGATCCGCGGCACGCTCAGCTCGTTGCTGGAAACTGAACCCGCCTATGATCTGGCAATTGAAACCGCTTTAGGAGCCAGCATGCAAAATATTGTGGTCCAGACAGAGGCAGCAGCCTCAGACCTGATCAGCATTCTGAAAAACGAACGGTTGGGGCGGGCTACTTTCTTGCCGGTCAATTCAATTACTGCCCGTAACCTCAGCCCACAGGAACAGCAGCGGCTGAAGCCTTATACCTCAAAGGGCGTTGTTGGCGTTGCCGCGGATCTCGTCCGCAGCACAGCGGATATCAAGCCAATTGTCCAGAATTTGCTGGGCCGCATCATTATTGTGGACACGCTGCCGCATGCTATTGATATCGCTCGGGCTTTGGGGCATAGTCTGCGCCTGGTAACCCTGGAAGGTGATGTGATGAATCCCGGCGGGTCCATGACCGGCGGTTATCACCGAGGCAAAAGCAGCGGCCTGCTGAGCCGAAGCCGCGACATTAAGCAGCTGGAGGCTCAGCTGAACGGGTTACACCAGCAGCAGAATACCCTGGATGGGAAGTTGAGCCAGGCTGACGCTGAGGTTAAGCAGGTTCAGGCCGATCTGGACAAGCTGCAGGGGGGCTACGCTTTGTTACAGCAGCAGCAAGCTGCGGAGCAAGCCCGGCTGCAGGCCATAGAAACCCAATGTGAAGAACTGAACCAGCGAAAGCGTCAGAAATCAGACCAGGCTGGGCAGCTGGCTTTGTCCCTGGGCCAACTGGATTTGGCGGAACAGGCGGACATCAATCAGGACCAAACACTGCAGCAAAAGTTGATAGATATCAAAGCCAAATTAGACCAGGCCGATACTGCCCTCAGACAGCATAATGAAAAACAGTTAAATTGCCGCGATCAAGTAGCGCTGATGGAGAGCCGCTTTTCCCGCATGGAAGAGCGCTTCCGCAGTCAAAAAAATGAAGTAACCAGGCTTGAACAGGAATACAATAAGCAAAAGAACCAGTTAGCTCAAGCCTGCCAGCAGCAGCAGCATATGGAGTTGTCTGTCGCCAATCTGCAGGAAAATCTGGAAAATCTGGCACAGATTATCCGGCAGCGGCAAGCAGAGCAGGAGGAAGCAAAAGCTGGACTGCAGCAGGCAGAGCTCAGGCAGCAAGAGCTGCAGGCTCAGCGGGATCAGCTCTATGTCCAGCAGAATCAGCTGAGTGATGATGCCGCCGGGCTGGCAAATCAACTGCAAGCGATTCAGCATGAGGCAGAAAGACTGGCTCAGCGCCTGGACCTGAACCGCAATCGTTTGTGGGAAGATTATGAGCTGACTTCGGGTCTGGTATCGTTATGGCCGGCTGCGGCCGGGGATGATAACATATTAAGGAGCCGCCTGACCAAGCTGCGGGCGGAACTGAAGAAGCTGGGGCCGGTCAATTTGCAGGCCATTGATGATTATCAGCAGCTGTGCCGCCGCCGGGCATTTATGCAACAGCAATATGAGGATATACAGAGCGCCCGGTCAGCTTTAAATCAAGTGATTGAGCAGTTACTGGAGGCCATGCGGACCCAATTCACCCAAAAGCTGGAGCAGATCAGGGGCTACTTCCAGGAGTCCTTTACGGAGCTGTTTGGCGGCGGCCAGGCCGACATTGTGCCCGAGGACGGTAAGGATATTCTGGAGGGCGGGATAGACATCAGGGTGTCTCCACCAGGTAAGCGCTTGCAGAACATGCTGCTGCTGTCCGGTGGCGAACGAACTCTGGCCGCTATCGCGCTGCTGTTTGCGATCCTTAAGCTCAGGCCCACACCTTTTTATGTCCTGGATGAAATTGAGGCGGCTTTAGATGAAAGCAATGTATTTCGCTTTACTGCGTATATTAAAAAATACAGGGAACAGTCACAATTTATCCTGGTCACTCACAGAAAGGGAACCATGGAAGCTGCTGAAACGATCTACGGTGTAGCCATGCAGGAACGCGGTGTATCAAAGATACTATCTCTGCAGATGCAGGAATGAGGCAGCTGATGCAGCTGGTATTACAATTCAGATAAGGAGATAATTATGGGCTTACTGGATAAATTTAAACAGGGGTTAAGCAAGACCAGAGATTTCCTGAGTAATGGCATCAAGCAGCTTGGCCTTGCCATGGGTTACTTTGACGAGAATATGATTGATGAGCTAGAGGTTCTGCTGCTGCAGGCAGACGCCGGCAGCGCCGCTACTGATCATATCATGTCAAACCTACGTCAGGATCTCAAGCAAACCCGGGACAGCTCCCAAACGCACGTCCGTGATGTGTTACAGCAGCAGATGCTGGAAATTCTGGGGCCTCGGCGCACCTTACTTTTGAGACCTGATCAGCTGAACATTGTCCTGCTGATCGGAGTCAACGGCAGCGGTAAAACAACGACTGCCGGAAAGCTTTGCCTGCGCTACCAGTCTGAAGGCCTCCGGGTTCTTCTGGCCGCGGCTGACACCTTCAGAGCCGCAGCGATCGAACAGCTTGATATATGGGCCACGCGTACGGGCACTGACATTATCCGGCAGCAAAGCGGAGCGGATCCGGCCGCGGTGGTCTTTGACGCCGTGAAAGCGGCGCAGAGCCGGGGCACTCAGGTGTTGATCATCGACACTGCCGGTCGCTTGCATAATAAGCAGAACCTCATGGATGAACTGGCCAAGATCCGCCGGATTATTGCAAAAGAAGCCGCTGAAGCCAATTGTCAGACGATCCTGGTTGCAGACGCGACCTCCGGGCAGAATGCGGTCATACAAGCAGAAACCTTTAATAAGGCTGCGCAGATAGATGGGATCGCTTTAACCAAGCTTGATGGCAACAGTAAAGGCGGGGTTGCCCTGGCAATCGCCCAGGCGACCCGCTTGCCCATTTTTTTGGCTGGTCTGGGCGAACAGGCAGAAGACCTGGTGGATTTTGATCCTCAGGCTTTTGTCTCTTCGCTATTTCCGGAACAGCTGTAACCTGCAAGGATTTTAGGTTAAAATAGATTTTGCTGCTTGAAAATAGCGATAAACTTAGAGCGCTGTGATGCCAGCGTAAGGGGGCTAAGATGAAGGCAATTATTCTGCTTGAAGATGGCTGTGAATATACAGGGACTGCCGCGGGCAGCCAACAGGATGTCATCTGTGAGTTTGTATTTACCACAACCATGACCGGCTATGTCAAACTGCTGACCGATCCGAGCTATAGTGGACAGGGTGTCGTAATGACTTTCCCGGAAGTCGGAAACTACGGTGTATATACCGGACAAGCGGAGGCCAGCCGACCCTGGCTTTCGTGTCTGATCGTCCGGACCTTAAATGGTGACAGTCAGGATCCCCGCTCAGATCAGGCGTTTCTGGACTGGCTGCAGCAATATCAGATTCCTGTCGTCAGTCAAGTCGATACCAGGGCTCTGACCCGCCATTTGAGGACTCATGGCTCTCTTCGGGGCAAGCTGATCCATTTGCAGGACGGCACAAGCGGGCTGACAGCTGCTCAGAAGGCTGAGCAGCTGTCAGAAATTCGGGCCTGGCAGATGTCGCCTCAGATTCCGCTGGTTTCTATGGCTGATCCGCGCCATGTCGCGGCAGAGCAAAATCGGGAACCGGGATCCGTCGCCGAACCGGAGCGGGAGCTGACCATCGCCGTCATTGATTACGGCGCTAAGGAAAGTATGATAAAAGCTCTGGCGCACTTGAATTGTCAGGTCTGTGAATTTCCGCATGATGTATCAGCTGAGACGCTACTGTCATGTAAACCGGATGGTATCCTGCTGGCTAACGGGCCGGGCGACCCGGCGGTTTGTACAGAGGAAATTGCAGTCATCCGCACCTTACTCCAGCATTCACAATTACCAGTTATGGGTATCTGCATGGGTCATCAGCTGCTGGCCTTGGCCATGGGGCTGAAAACCGGTAAACTGCCCTTTGGGCATCGCGGCGGCAATCATCCGGTGCGGCGCCTGGCTGATGGCAGAATCTTTATTACCGCCCAAAACCACGGCTATGTGGTTTTGCCGGAGGGATTGGAACAAGCCGGAGCTGCCCGGATCAGCTATGAAAGTGTACAGGACGGTACCATTGAAGGCCTGACCTATACGGGACTGGGGCGTCCGGTATTTTCTGTTCAATTTCACCCGGAGGCAAATCCGGGTCCTGAAGACACCGCCTTTATTTTTGAAGACTTTACCACTCAGATCAGGGAGGATCAAAGATGAAAACCGATGCTAACAAAAACCAAGCAATTATCACTGTTGTGGGCCAGGACCGGCCCGGCATCATTGCCGGCATCACTACGCTGCTGGCAGGACACCAGATCAATGTCCTGGATATTAATCAAACCATTTTCCATGAGACTTTGTTTAATATGATTATGCTGGTGGATTTAGAGGCTTGTACCCAGAACTTTGATAAGCTGCAGCAGGAGCTGGAGCAACTGGGGCAGCAGCTGGGCGTTGATATCCGCATGCAGCTGACCGCGGTCTATGAAGCAATGAACCGGATTTAAGACAAAGGAGTTCAAACATGTTTGATCCATACGAGATTCTGGAAACCCAGCGCATGTTTTCGCAGGAACACCTGGACGTGCGTACCATCACCATGGGTATAGACTTGCATGACTGCGCGTCTGACAGCAGTAAGACAGCCTGCCAGCGTATTTATGATAAAATTACCCGCCAGGCGGAACATCTGGTCAGTACGGGCGAAGCGATCAGCCGGGAGTACGGCATTCCAATTATTAATAAACGCATATCCGTTACGCCCATTGCCGCGGTTGCTGCGGCGGCAAATGACACGACGGACTACACCAGCTATGCTATCGCTATGGACCGGGCCGCCAAAACTGTTGGCGTAAATTATATCGGCGGCTTTTCAGCTCTGATCCAAAAGGGAATGACCCGAGGCGAGCAGAATCTGCTCAAGTCCATACCTGAAGCGCTCAACAGCAGTGAGCGGGTTTGCGCTTCGCTGAATCTGGGTACCACCCGCAGTGGTATTAATATGGATGGGGTCAGGGAAACTGGCTTGATTATCAAGGACCTGGCCGCGCGTTCAGCTGATCAGCAAGGGTTTGCCTGTGCCAAATTGGTGGTTTTTGCTAACGCTCCGGATGATAATCCCTTTATGGCCGGCGCCTTTACCGGACCCGGTGAAGGCGAATGTACGCTGAATATCGGGGTCAGCGGCCCCGGTGTGGTCCTGGCAGCGCTGAAGCAAGCCGGAGATTGTTCTGTAGATCAACTGGCTGAACTCATTAAGGAGACCGCTTTTAAGGTAACCCGGGCCGGTCAGCTGGTCGGCAGCGAAGCCGCCCGCCGCTTAGGTGTGCCGCTGGGCATTCTGGATCTCTCGCTGGCGCCGACGCCCGCGGTCGGGGATTCTATTGCCCGCATCCTGGAGGCCATGGGGCTTGAAACCTGCGGCGCCTGGGGTACAACCTGTGCGCTGGCCATGCTCAATGATGCGGTAAAAAAAGGCGGCATCATGGCCTCATCCCGGGTAGGAGGGCTGTCCGGCGCGTTTATTCCGGTCAGCGAAGATGAGGGTATGATACACGCCGTTGAGGTGGGAGCGCTCTCCCTGGAAAAACTGGAGGCAATGACTTGTGTTTGTTCCGTCGGCATTGACATGGTAGCGATCCCGGGTGATACCCCGGCCAGCACGATTTCCGGCATCATTGCCGATGAGCTGGCCGTGGGTGTCTATAACAATAAAACCACCGCGGTCCGCATCATACCGGTGCCGGGAGCAGTAGTGGGCGATAAAGTATCCTATGGCGGTTTATGGGGCGACGCGCCTATCATGCAGGTCAATCCCAATGATTGTTCGGTCTTTATTAACCGCGGCGGCCATATCCCCGCTCCAATACACAGTCTGAAGAGCTAGTTCAAACTGTACCGGTCTCACCTCAGGTAGGCTGGTATCCTGCGCAGTCAAAACAGCCGCGGCTGCTGTTCCTCTGTTCCTCCAGCCGCGGCTGTCTGCTGCGTTTGAGCAGCCGTAACCCAATAAACCTCAGTCTGGCCGGGGCAGCTGCTGCAAACGCTCCACAGCCTCCTGCGTTACCTCATAGGAACCAAAGGCAGACAGCCTGATATAACCCTCTCCATAATTACCAAAGCCGCTGCCTGGGGTTGTAACTAAAGCCTGCTGCTCCAACAGGTAGTCAAAGAATGACCAGGAGCTGAAGCCAGCCGGCACCTTAAGCCATACATATGGAGCATCACTGCCGCCATAAACTGAATACCCCATCTGGCTCAGGCCGTTTTTCAACAGGGTTGCATTACGCTTGTAATACGCGATATTTGCCGCACAGGCTTGCTGACCTTCAGGTGTGTATACCGCTTCAGCCGCCCGCTGTACGATGTAGGGGACACCATTGAACTTTGTAGTCTGCCGGCGGTTCCAGAGCTGGCGAAGCGATACGGTTTCAGTCTGGCCTTCAGCCGCTACCATCAGGGCAGCCGGAACCACGGTGTAGCCGCAGCGCAGTCCGGTAAAGCCGGCTTTTTTGGAATACGAACGGATTTCAACCGCGCAGGTCTCACTCCCGGGGATTTCGTAGATACTGTGCGGCAGGCCTGGGTCACTGATAAAAGCCTCATAGGCTGAATCAAAAATAAGCAAGGCCTGATGCTGGCGGCAATAGTCAACCCACTGCTGCAGCAGTGCACGACTGGCAACCGAGCCGGTGGGATTATTGGGTGAACAGATATAAATCAGATCTAAATCCTGAGTCAGCTCAGCTGGCCCGGGCTGATAACCGTTAGCGTCAGTCGCCGGCAAGCGGACAATTTGCTGAGCCCGCCCGGCCATTATATTGGTATCCACATAGACAGGATAAACCGGATCCGACACACCCACGGTTAACTGCTGACCCAAAACATCTAAAAAATTGCCGGTATCACTTTTAGCTCCGTCACTGACAAAAATATCTTCAGGCTGAATGCAGTAGATGCCGCGCTGATGGTAATCAGACGCGCAAATCTTTTCTCTTAAAAAGGCATAACCCTGCTCAGGTCCATATCCTCTGAATCCCTCCGCCGTACCCATTTCTGCTACAGCGCTGTTAAGCGCCTCAATCACGGGTTGAGGCAGAGGCAAGGTAACATCACCGATTCCAAGTTTAAGAACCCGGCGATCAGGATGGTTTTGCTGATAGGCTTCAACCTTACGGGCAATATCAGTAAACAGATAAGATGGCTTCAGTTCTAAAAAATGCGGATTTAGTGTAATCACAAGCATATCCTTCCTATATCCTGATCCGGCCTGGTAACAAGCCGAATGCTGCGCTTCATTCAGTTTAATATGATAACGTATTGAAGCCACCGGATTCAAGCCGCACATAAGCTGAATCCGTGATAAAATTCTGATGATATCAAGCTTTGGCGGTAGCCTCCGGTCCGCGGTTATCAGGGCGTTACGGATGAGGCGGCGACTTCAAGCATAAGAGAGGACGATCCATGACATCTTTACGTTATCAGCTGGCCTGTCTGGCTGGCCGGATGATTTATCATTTACTGCGGCTGTCCGGCCGTCAGGCTTCAACATTGCCGGGACGGGTGACCCTGTTGCTGGATCCTGGGGCTTTGGCCTTAAGTGCCCAAGGCAGGCAGATACTCTGTGTGACCGGGACGAACGGTAAAACCACCTCTACATCAGTATTAGCCAGGTTACTGGAGACCGGCCTGCCGAAGGGCAGCCGGGTGCTGACCAATGCGTTTGGGGCCAATCTCACCAGTGGAATGATGACGGTACTGCTGCAAAGCAAAAAGGGGGATTACGTTGTTCTGGAGGCCGATGAAGCGGCTTTTGCCAAAGCAGCAGCCAGCTTAAAGCCTCAGTTGATTCTGGTAACCAATATATTCAGAGATCAGCTGGATCGTTACGGGGAGCTGGATACAGTTTATAAACTGATTCTTAATGGCTGTCTGGAGGCCGGTCAGACCTGCCGCCTGGTACTGGGAGCGGACGATCCCCATGTAGCGGCCATCGGCAGCAACAGTGTGCACGCTACGTATTTTGGCGCCCAGGACAGTGAATGCGCTCCCCGGCATCAGAGCGGCAATATGACTGACGCCGCCCATTGCCCGGTTTGCGGTTCGCTCTTAACCTATCAGGGCCGCAGCATCAGTCATATGGGTATTTATCGCTGCCCCGCCTGTGATTTCAGCCGGCCTGAACCGGAATATCTGTTCCGGCGCCAAGCTTCCGCCGCTGCTTCCGCGGGGAGCCTGGAGCTGACCTATTGCCGGGTGGCAGGGGCTCAGGGTCCGCTGCCCCTGATGTATCGGCAACAGCTGACTCAGCGGCTGCCGCTCCGGCTGGAGGGTCTGTATAATGCCTATAATATCAGCGGCGCGGTAGCCGCGGCTCTGACACTGATACCAGAAATGACCCTGTCCCAGGTACAGGGAGCCCTGCAGCAGGTCCGGCCGTCTTTTGGCCGCCTGGAAAGAATCAGATATGGCGATAAAAGTGTCTGTTTCATCTTGGTTAAAAATCCAACCGGTATGGAGCAGGGCCTGCGCCTGGTAAGTGAGGCCCAGGATGCCGGCGGGGTCATCTTTTTCCTGAATAATCATGTTAATGACGGGGTGGATATTTCCTGGATCTGGGATGCACCGCTGGAACAGGTCAAATTGCCTGCCATGCCGGTCGGAGCCAGCGGTCAGCGGCGCGCGGATATGGCTTTACGTCTGCACTACGCCCTGGGATCCGGGGTTAAGATTGAACAGAATGAGGACATGTTAGCGCTGGTCAGACAATTCCTGGAGCAGTGCCGGCCGGGACAGTGCCTTTACTTACTGCCCAACTATACCGCCATGCTGCAGTTAAGACAGGAACTCGCTCCACTTTTAGGGTATCAGCGTCGTTGGGATCCAAAACAACCGGCCCCGGCCGGGGCGGATCCTGGCAGCGTGACCGGGGCCGGGACGGCAGCTGGTCCGCAAACCGAGGAGGCGGAATATGGAAATGCTAAATAGACTTCAGGATCTCCAGCCGCTGAAGCTTTGTCATCTGTACCCGGACTTACTCAATCTTTACGGGGATATCGGTAACATTATTGCCCTGACGCAACGGGCACGGGTCCTGGGCGTCAGCCTGGAGCGGTATGCCGTAAGCATGGGAACCGTGTTAGATCCTGAAGCCTATGATATCTTCTTTATCGGTGGCGGGCAGGACGCGCAGCAGACAGCTATTCAGGGAGATCTGCTCAAAAACAAGCAGGGCCTTTGCAAGGCCGCGCAGCAGGGCAAGGTCATTCTGGCAGTCTGCGGTGGTTATCAGTTGCTGGGAGAAAAAGTCGCGCTGGCCAATGGCAGTGTCATGCAGGGGCTGGGCATCCTGGATGTCCATACGGAAAGCGGCAGGGGCAGGCTGATCGGTGATACCGTTTATCAAGCCGGCTTTTTACAGCCTGAGCTGACGGGGCCGGCTGATAGCCCGGCCGACAGCCGGCTGTTGTTTGGCTTTGAGAATCATGGCAGCCGGACGTACTTGAAGGGCAGAGCCCGGCCGCTGGCTAAGGTGCTGTATGGTTACGGCAACAATGGCGAGGACGGGACTGAAGGAGCCTGTTGGGAACAGGTTTACGGTACTTACTCACATGGTTCCTTTTTACCCAAAAACCCGGCTATGACTGATTACCTCCTTCAACAGGCTTATCAAAGGCGCTATGGCCGCAAGCTGGACTTGCCTTCAGCTGATCAGATGGATACGCAATATGAAAACCAAGCCAGAGCCCAAGCCTGGCAGCGCCTGGCCGCTCAGCTGGGCCGCCATAAAACCGGAGGGCAAACCTGATGCGGATCTGGATCACCGGCGCCAGCGGCGGTATCGGCGCGGCCATCGCCAGACGTTTAGCGGAACCTGGCGCCAGTCTCTATTTATCAGGACAGAATGGTCAGGACCGCCTGCAAGCCATAGCGGCCAGCTGCCGGGCTCGCGGCGCTGCTGTGGAGACCGGCCTGGGGGATCTCCGGCAGTCAGGAACCGTCGCCTGTCAGTATCTGCGGTTGAGAGAGCGGTATAAGGGCCTTGATGTCCTGATCAATACTGCCGGCATCGCGCTGCAAAAGCTGTTGACCGAAACAACCGACGCTGACTGGGAACAGATGCTGGGCACGGATTTATCGGCCGTCTTCTACACCTGTCGGGCGGTTCTGCCGGATATGATCCGCCAAAAAAACGGCTGTATCATCAATGTGTCTTCTATGTGGGGTATGCACGGCGCTTCCTGCGAAGCTGCCTACAGCGCGGCCAAAGCCGGTGTGATCGGCCTGAGCCAGGCCCTGGCCAGGGAAGTCGGCCCCAGCGGCATCAGGGTGAATGTTCTGGCACCCGGTATGATCCGCACGCCGATGAATGCGTCGTTTACCCCCGCGGAACTGGCGGCGATTCAAAGTGAAACGCCGCTGGAACGCCTGGGGCAGCCGGAAGATGTGGCTGAAGCCTGCGCGTTCCTGAGCAGTGAAGCGGCGGCCTTTATTACCGGCGCGGTCCTGCCCGTTGACGGGGGGTTTATGGCCTGAAACCAGGGCATAACGAGCTGAATAGTGAGCGTAAACGACCGTGAATGGTTACAGATTAACTGGCACAGTATCTGGGTCTTCCTATATAATGGATAAGTATGGGCCATGTGCTTTAATCAATATGCTTAATGAAAGACCAGGTCCCTCAGTGGCAGGACCTGGGCAGGAATAAAGGAATAGGATTCATGTCAGAACAACTTAAGCCCCGTTTTGTGAGCCAGACTGAATTAGACCGTCAGGCAGAATTTGCTGACGCTGTCTTACAGCTGAAACTGCCACGGTCGAGTTACTATATCAGGACCTTTGGCTGTCAGCTGAATGAAAATGATTCAGAAAAACTGGCTGGTCTGCTGGAATCGATGGGCTATCGGCCGGCAGCTGCACCTGAAGAAGCCAGTTTTATCATTTTTAATACCTGCAGTGTGCGGGAAAATGCGGATGACCGCTTTTTTGGTCACCTGGGACTGGTAAAAAATCTGCGCCGGGATCATCCGGATTTATTGGTCGCCGTTTGTGGCTGTATGATGAAAATCGAGGAACATGTGGATAAAATCCGCCGAAGCTATCCCTTTGTGGATCTGGTTTTCGGACCCTCGGATATCTACCGGCTGCCGGAATTGCTGTACCGGCGGCTCAGCGGGAGCCGCCGGGTCTATGATGTCAGCAGTGAGGACCTGATAGCGGAAGGTAGTAAAGTGGTGAGAGAACGGCAATACCGGGCACTCTGTACCATTATGTACGGCTGCAATAATTATTGCTCCTACTGCGTGGTTCCATATACCAGGGGGAGAGAGCGCAGCCGTAAACCGGCAGAAATCCTGCAGGAATTGAAGAATCTGGGCCGCCAGGGCTTTGGGGAGGTCATGCTGCTGGGACAGAACGTCAACTCTTATGGCCGGGATCTGACTTCAGCCGACGGTCGTAAACTGAATTATGATTTCGCGGATCTCTTAGCCGAGGCCGCAGAACAAAGTGATATTCCGCGTATCCGCTTCATGACTTCACATCCTAAAGATATTTCCATAAAATTACTGGATGTGATGCGGGCCTATCCGCAAATAGAACGACATTTACATCTGCCGTTACAAAGTGGCAGTGACACGATTCTGAAAAAAATGAACCGCCACTATACCGTGGCCGACTATCGTCGTTCTGTGATGGCCGCCCTGGAGCGCATGCCTGATCTGGCACTGAGCACGGATATTATTGTCGGCTTTCCCGGCGAAACAGAACAGGATTTTCAGGCTACGCTGGATTGTGTAGCGGAGTTTGCCTATGACAGTGCCTACACCTTTCAGTATTCCCCCCGGTATGGCACGCCAGCCGCCCTTTTGGCGGAGCAGCTTTCACCTGAAGTCATGACTGAACGCTTTGGCAGGCTGGTGGAACTGCAAAATGCCAACTCGCTTAAAGCAAATGAACAGCGGGTCGGCCAGATTTACGAAGTACTGGTTGAAGGTTGTTCTGATCACCGCCCGGACATGCTCACCGGCCGGGCTTCTGACAACCACCTGATCAATTTTTCTATCAGTCCCGATCAGCGGGAGGCGCTGGGCCAGGAGGGTTTGGATGACCGGGCGCTGGGGCAGCGGTTAGAAGGCAGCTTTGCCAGGGTAAAGGTTACCCTGGCCAGAACCTTTTCCTTAGAGGGTGAGTGGCAGCAGCTGACCAGGCCGGCGCCTGATACGGTCAGACCGAGCTGCCCCCCGGCGGACCTCAACCATTCTGCCTGAACCTGAGCATTAAGACGGAGGATAGACAAGATTCAAATGCAGCCTGAAAATGCTATCACCAGACCCGCCGGCGGAAGCGGCGGGCCGTTGCCTACTGGCTTACTGGAGCAGATCAACATGGACCAGCTTTCGCCCATGATGATGCAATATGTTGCCCAAAAACAAAAACGCCCAGATTGCTTGCTCTTCTTTCGCCTGGGCGATTTTTATGAGCTGTTTTTTGATGACGCGGTGTTAGCCTCAAAGGAATTGGAGATAACGCTGACCTCCAGAGATTGCGGACAGGCGGAGCGGGCTCCCATGTGTGGCGTCCCCTATCACGCCGCGGAAAGCTATATTTCCAAGCTGATCAGTAAAAACTATAAGATTGCCATCTGTGAACAGATGGAAGACCCGGCTCTGGCCAAGGGGCTGGTAAAACGCGATGTCATCCGGGTCATAACACCCGGCACCGTCACGGATACCCGCAGCCTTAACGAAGGGGAGAATAATTTTATTGTTTCGGTCTTTCAAAAGTCTGCTTACTATGGTCTGGCAGCCTGTGATATCACCACCGGAACCTTTGAAGCTGACTATTATGCGGCCGGCGCAGCCGCGGAAAAGCTGGCCGATGCCGTAGCGCTCTATCACCCGGCGGAGCTCATCTGCAATCAGACGTTCGCGGCGTCTCCGCTGGCCTCACAGCTGCAGCTCCGGGCCTCTTATGCGGTCAGTGTCCGACCGGATGAGGATTTCAGCCCGGCGGGCTATCAGGACTATCTGGATATAGGTGAAAACAGTCAGGCCCTGTGGGGGGAGGCCGCGGCAGGATTGCTGGCTTACATCAAGGATACCCAGCAGCAAATCCCACCACATCTGCACCGCCTGCACCTGACCCACGCTGAGCCTTTTATGATGCTGGATCAGGCTGCCCGGCGAAATTTGGAACTGACGGAGACGTTGCGGGACCACAAGCGCCGCGGCAGTCTGCTGTGGACGCTGGATAAATGCCAGACCGCCATGGGCTCCAGGCTGCTGCGCCGCTGGGTGGAGCAACCGCTGCTGGATCCTCATGATATTAACCGCCGCCTGGACGCGGTGGCGGAGCTGGCCGGTCAGTTTATTGCCCGGCAGGAATTGCGGGATATCCTAAACGGCATGTATGATATCGAACGCCTGTCTGCTAAAGTCGCCATGGGTCAGGTCAACCCGCATGATTTATTGCAGTTAGCTGCCGCGCTGAATAAAATGCCGGCGCTGAAGCGGCAGCTGGCTGAAGCCGGCAGTGCTTATCTGAAAGCACTGGATCAAAGCATTAACCCGTTGCCGGACTGTGCGGACCTGCTGACCAGAGCTTTGGATCCGGATGCTCCGGTAACCTTGCATGACGGGGGGATCATCCGCGCCGGTTACAGTACGGAGGTAGACCAGCTCAGGGAACTGGCCACCAACGGTAACCAGTGGATACTCGATCTGGAAAGCCGGGAAAAAGCCCAGACCGGCATTAAGAACCTCAAGGTGGGATACAATAAAGTCTTCGGTTACTACCTGGAGGTCTCTAAGGGCAATCTGCCACTGGTACCGGACCGTTACCTTCGCAAGCAGACGCTGGTCAATTGTGAGCGCTTTATTACTGAAGAACTGAAAGGCATGGAAGACAGCATTCTCAGCGCCAGGCAGCGGTCACTGGACCTGGAATATCAGACCTTTGTCCAACTGCGGGAGCAGATTAAATTGCAGGCCGACATTTTGCTGCAGACGTCCTCCGCCGTAGCTCAGCTGGATGTGCTGCAGAGTCTGGCGGAAACGGCTGACCGGGAAAACTACGTCCGTCCGCTGGTGGACCGCAGTGCCGAGCTGGAAATCAAAGAGGGCCGGCATCCCGTGGTAGAAAAGATGCTGCCGGCGGGAGCCTTTGTGCCCAATGATTGCGATCTCAATCAGTCAGATGCCTGTTTGTTGCTGCTGACCGGGCCCAATATGGCCGGCAAATCAACCTACATGCGCCAGACCGCGCTGATCGTCCTGCTGGCTCAAATGGGCAGCTTTGTACCGGCAAAATCCGCGCATATCGGAGTGACGGACCGCATCTTTACGAGAATCGGTGCGTCAGATGACCTGGCCGGCGGCGACTCGACCTTTATGGTAGAGATGAAAGAAATCGCTCATATCCTGAACACCGCCACCCGGTCCAGCCTGTTGATCCTGGATGAGATCGGCCGCGGAACCAGTACCTATGACGGCTTATCCATTGCCTGGGCTATTGTAGAGGCCCTGACAGAGCAACAACATTATGGCTGCCGGACGCTCTTTGCGACCCACTATCACGAACTGGTGGATCTGGAAAAGACCTTGCCGGGACTGGTTAACTATCACAGCGCGGTACAGCAAAGCGGGCAGGATATATTGTTTTTGCACCGCATCTTGCCCGGTGGTTCTGATGAAAGCTATGGGATTGAAGTCGCCCGGCTGGCCGGTGTGCCTCAGACTGTCGTCAGCCGGGCCAGAGATTTACTGCGCACTTTGGAGGAAGCAAATTCCGGCCGGTCCAAGCTCAGAATCAGGAAGCAAGCTAAACAACTGCAGGGGCAGCAGGACCTCTTCAGCACCTCGCTGCAGCTGCGTGATTATGACCGGGTCATTGAGGCCCTGCAGAAGACGGATCCTCAAACCCTGACCCCGCTGGATGCATTAAACCGGCTGAATGATCTGGTGCAGCTTAGCCGCTCTATCAAGCTTGATACTAAGCCTTAAGCCATTGCCTCAGCTTAAAAGGAGATTAAAATGGCCCTCATTCATAAACTTGATCCGCAAACCTATAACAGCATAGCCGCAGGAGAAGTTGTGGAGCGCCCCGCCTCTGTGGTCAAGGAATTGTGCGAAAACGCGCTGGACGCTGGAGCCGATACCATCAACGTCGCCATCAGCGGAGGAGGAATCCGTTCAATAATAATCAGTGACAACGGCTGTGGTATGGACAGGGAAGACGCGCTGAATGCTTTTGAAGCCCACGCTACCAGCAAACTAAACCGCATCAGTGATCTGGACAATTTGGTAACTATGGGCTTTCGCGGAGAAGCCCTGGCCTCAATCGCGGCAGTCAGCCGGGTCAGACTGGAGACCTGTCCGCAGGGCAGCGAAGACGGCACGCGCGTGGTCATTGAAGGCGGCGAACTGCAGGAGCAGGTCCCTTGCGGTACATCCGCCGGCACCAGAATACAGGTAGAAAATCTTTTCTATAATACGCCTGCCCGATATAAATTCCTTAAGAAGGATAGTACGGAAGCCTCACGCGTCAATGATGTGGTGCTGAAGTTGGCCATGGCCCGGCCAGACGTATCTTTCCGCTTCAGCAGCGACGGCAAACTAAAACTACATACCCCCGGGAATGATGATCTGATGAGCGCGGCTTATAGCCTCTTTGGATCTGAGCTGGCCGGTCAGCTGGTGAATATTCAGCCGCTTGCGGAAGAGCTGGATTCATACGTTACGGTCCGCGGTTTGCTGGGGCGGCCCACGCTGGCCCGCCGCAGCCGCAGCCTGCAGTTCTTTTTTGTAAATGGCCGCTCCATACAGTCCGCCCTGCTGACGAAGGCCCTGGATGAAGCCTACCGTTCCTTGCTGATGAAGGGCGAATATCCCTTTGCCATTCTGCAGCTGACCGTACCCGGGCATCTGGTTGATGTCAATGTCCATCCGCAAAAAATGGAACTGCGGTTCTGGAATGACAGTCAGGTCTTCAGCGCGGTGCTGCACGCGGTCAGAAACACCTTGTTTGAAAGCCTGGCTACGGCTGCCGCGGTCCATTCCGCGGCCACCCCGGATGCACCCCTGGCAGAAACTACCGCGGAGACCAAGGAGCCAGTTGCAGATCCTCCTGCTTTGGATCAGACCGCGGAAAGAACTGCCAGACCAGCCGTGGCGGCCGAGGACTGGCAGTTTCCTACCGCTGATCAAGCTGCTGACGCCAGGCAGGCGTCCTTAGCCTGGCCGGTAGGAGAGGTGGCGCCGCTGTCAAGCTATCAATCGGAGGATGCTGCTTCACTGCGCTTAGCCAATGCCGGTTCCGCCTGGCAGCAACCAGCACCGGCAACTGACCAGGGTGGTGCAATAGCGGAACCTGGGGTGAGCAGCCGCGCCCTGGCTGACCAGTCAGATGTGTCCCCGGCCGCACAAAGCCTGTTTACCAGTTCAGACCGGCAAACAACCCTGCACCCGGATCTGCAATACCTGCTGCAGGCCCGCTATGTCGGGCAGTTATTCGATACTTACCTGATATTTGAGGACGCCGGCCGGGTGACCTTGATTGACCAGCATGCGGCGCATGAAAAAATACTTTTTGAAAAACTCTGGACCAGCCGGCAGCAGACCGTCCGCAGTCAGCCTCTGCTGGCTCCGCAGCTGATTAAAGTCAATTCAGGTGAGCTGGCCGTTTTGGAAACGGAAAAACCCTTTTTACTGCAACTGGGCTTTGATTATGATCTGTTTGGCCAGGATAGTATTTCCTTGCGAGGCTTGCCTGCCATCGACGGACTGAATGACGGCGCCACCGCTTTAATGGCTGCGGTTGGCGAAATGATGGAAAACGGCGCCAATCTGTCCCTGGAAGCTGACCGTGACCGCCTCTATCTTAATTACGCCACCAAAGCCTGCAAAGCTGCGGTTAAGGGCCATGATCACCTGTCTGAGCCTGAAATCCAGGCGTTGCTGCGACAGCTGCTGGCGTTGCAGCATCCCTATCAATGCCCGCATGGCCGCCCGGTCTTTTTTCAGTTTCCTGAACGGGAGCTGGAAAAGCGCTTCCGCCGCATTGTCTGAGAAAGGAAGGCTCTCTGTGACGCCCCGACCACCGCTCCTGATTATCAGCGGCCCCACAGCCAGTGGAAAAAGCGCCGTCGCACTGCGCTTAGCCAGCCAACACGCTCGGGGCGAAATCATTTCGGCTGATTCCATGCAATTATATCGGGGACTGGATATCGCTACGGCTAAACCTTCCCTTGACGAGCAGGCTTTGGTGACGCATCACCTGATAGACATCTGCGAACCGGCTGAGCGTTTTAGTGTGGCAGATTACTTAGACCTGGCCAGCCAGACGATTAATGATTGCCTGGCCAGCGGAGCGTGGCCGATTGTAGCTGGCGGGACCGGTCAGTACATAGATGCTCTGGCCAGGGGTATCCGCTTTGATGACGGCTTATATGATGAAGGTTTGCGGCAGACCCTGCTGGAGCAGCTGCAAAGCGATCCGGCAAGTGGGGCCTTAGCCCAGTACGAACGCCTGAAACAATTGGATCCGGATTCAGCTCAAACCATAGATCCCAGAAATCATAAGCGGGTCATGCGCAGCCTGGAGATCTGTCTGCTCAGCGGCAAACCGGCTTCTTTAGTCCGTCAGGAAGCACGTCTGCAGCCCTCACCCTATAACAGTCTGGTCTGTATACCGGACTGGCCTCGGGCCGTTTTATATGAACGCATCAATACCAGAGTGGACCAGATGCTGGAACAGGGTCTCTTAGAGGAAGCCCGACAGGTATATGACCTCGACCTGCCGGCAGAGGCTACCTGCCGGCAGGCTATCGGATATAAAGAATTGTTTCCTTATTTTGAAGGACGCCAGACGCTGGCCGAAGCGGTTACTGAACTGAAAGCCGCCACGCGTCATTATGCCAAACGCCAGCTGACCTGGTTCAGGCATAAAGATTATGTTCACTTTTTCCCCTGTGCTGAAGCCGCAGAAATCCCTGCCGCCTTAGCCAGACGGATTGAGGCTTTGTGGCAGGATTTTCTTTCAAAGCAATAGCTTCTGGCGGGCTAAAGCCTGGATCAATATCACTGAAGCAGAGGCCAGCTCCTGGCCCAGAAGTAACCACCCGGCGATGAAAACTAAATATTTACCGGTTCTTGCCTGTAGCCAATTGGCAGTCCCTGTCTGGTCAGCTATGCTTTTGTCAAGCGATCGCAGTCTACGTTATCTGTTTTTAGCTAAGCTGTTAGATGAAAGGAGCGGAATAGTCTGCTGGCAGCAGTGCCAGATACAGACTATTCAACGGACACCATGAGCAAGGAGACTAAGATAAACAGCAGCCCGGCAGCCAGCAAAATGGCTCATCCTGAAGCTGATCTGGCAGCAGCCAAACCGGCTTTGGATGCTGTGTGGCAGCAATTACTGGCCGAAGAAGCAGCGCAGGAAATCGCGCCTTTAAAGAAAGCAGGGGAGACAGCTTATACCGGCCGGGCGATCAGCAGCAGGGAGGTAAACCGCGGCCAGAGCGTCCCCGGACCTGCCAGTGCAAATTCTGTACGGCAGTTCAGTGAGAATGGCAGTCTGGCGCGGCGCTACGCGGCGCCTGGCCAGACAGTCCAGGCCGCAGGCCGCCCGCCGAGGCCGCTGCTTCAGGCGGGAGCGGACCGGCAAAAGGAACTCTGGCACTATAACTATTCAACACAGGATCGGTTTTTATTAGCCTGTCTGCAGCGCTCGGTGATTGTGGATTTACATTTAAAAAATGAATCAATCCAAAGCGCATATATCAAAGCTTATGATAACTGGAGCCTTTTAGTGGAAACGGAAGCGGATGGCAGTCAGGCACTGATTTTTAAGTCGGCGATTATGGCGGTATTACCGCGGCAGCCAGTCTTAACGGCCGGAGACATCAATAGTTCTCCGCCACTGAGCCAGCGGCCTTATTATGATAAAAACAGCCACGGACTCAGGCCTTCCTGAGCCTTGAACTGCCCCGGAATCATAAAACAGACGTCCTCAGCAACTAAAAAGCGCCAGATCAATCAGACCTGGCGTCTTTGGTTGCTGACCAGAAGGTGAAAGCTGCTCAGTATTCCCGGAAGACACCGACAACTTTACCCAGGATTCTGCAGTTATCAGCAAAGAAGGGGATCAGACGGTATGCCGGATTTTCAGGCTTTAAATATGGCTGTCCATTATGACGGATAAACCGCTTGACCGTAGCTTCATCCTCAATCAGAGCCACGATGATACTGCCATAATCCGCCTGCTGCTGCTGGCGCACAATGACCAAGTCATCCTCCAGGATAGCGGCATCCTTCATGCTGTCTCCCCGCACCCTGAGCATGAACAGATGTTCCGGATCACTGAAAGAATCCTCCGCAAAGGGAATATACTTTTCAATTTGCTGGGTAGCCAAAATCGGTACCCCGGCTGTAACTGTACCGATTAAGGGTAACCAGACCGCAGTTGAACGGTGCAGCAAGACGGTTTCCGCCGGCTCATCAGCTACACAGATGGCTCTGCGTTTGCCAGATTTATACTCCAGCTGTCCCAGCTCCTCCAGGCGTTTCAGATGTGAATGCACGGTAGAGGTTGATTTTATCCCAACCCCCTGACAAATATCTCTGACTGAAGGCGGATAGCCATTTTGAGCAATATAGTTTTTGACATAATCCAATATAATCTCGGAGGTTTTATTTAAGTTGGAACGAGTAAATGAGGTCGCCATAACTGCCTCCTGAAGTTTTGTTTTGCTTAGCTTAACACATTCAGCCGCAGATAGCAAACTTTTGTTCGGGTTTAAAATAAATCCTTGACGGCTGATCCCTGCTTGAGTATAATCAGATTCAATCTAATATTTAACTGACCTTGATGAGAAATAGTAAAACAGCTGAACTTTTCAGAGAGACGTTGGCAGGTGAAAAGCGTCAGGCCCGGTTGTTTGAACTGGTCTCTGAGTCATGATCCTGAAATGATTTAAGTAGGGGGAGCGTTTGCCCGCGTTACTGGGCTAGTCCGTACAGCCTGATCGGTGTTTGCGGATGAATCAAGTGCATTGTCTGTCTGAGACCGTAGGGTTATCAGACGCAATGAATAAGAGTGGTACCACGGAACATCTTTCGTCTCTTTTGGAGAGACGAAAGATGTTTTTTTTATCCGCACGTAACTTCAGTTGCGTCGCGCTGGCCGGACCACGACAGCAAAGGCTCAGGTACAGATGCCAGAACAGTTAAGGAACGGTTTTTCAGGACTGAAAGGAGAGAGTATAGCAGATGAATACAATGAATTATCAGAGGTATAAGGCGTTTCCCCAATTGGACTTCCCGCAGCGGACCTGGCCGTCCAAGGTCATAGACCGAGCGCCGGTGTGGTGCAGCGTTGACTTAAGGGATGGCAATCAGGCACTGGAGATTCCCATGAATCTGGATCAGAAACTGGAGTTTTTTCAGTATTTATTAGATATTGGCTTTAAAACCATCGAAATCGGCTTTCCGGCCGCATCAGAAACTGAGTATGATTTTACCCGCTACCTGATTGAAAATGATCTGGTCCCGGATGACGTCGCCATTCAGGTACTGACTCAGTCCAGACCGGAAATCATCGCCAAAACCTTCCAGGCTTTAAAAGGTGCCAAGCGAGCGGTGGTCCATTTGTATAATTCTACCTCAACGTTACAGCGTGAAGTGGTGTTCCGTATGAACCAGGCAGATGTGATTGATCTGGCCGTCTCCGGCGCCAGACTCATCAGGGATTATGCCGCTCAGGATGAGTCAGGTACGGCTTTCATTTTCGAATATTCGCCGGAAAGCTTTACTGGAACGGAAATGGATTTTGCTGTGGAAATCTGTGACGCGGTTTGTGATGTCTGGCAGCCTACTGAACAAAACAAGACGATCATTAATCTGCCCAGTACGGTCGAAATGATTACGCCCAATGTCTACGCCGATCAGATTGAGTATTTTTGTACCCATACTCGTTATCGGAAACAGATTGAAGTCAGTCTGCATACGCATAACGACCGCGGTACCGGCATTGCGGCTACTGAACTGGGTCTATTAGCCGGGGCAGATCGGGTAGAAGGTACGCTATTTGGTAACGGGGAGCGTACCGGTAATTGCGATCTGATGGTCGTGGCTTTAAACCTCTTTTCTCAGGGCGTAGACCCGCAGCTTGATTTCAGCGATATCAATAAAGCCCGCGGTATTTATGAGAATCTGACGCGTATGTCAGTGCATCCCCGGCATCCCTATGCTGGTGACTTGGTTTATACGGCGTTTTCCGGCTCGCATCAGGATGCGATCAATAAAGGCATGGCTGCAATTAAGGATAAAGTCTACTGGGAAGTGCCGTATCTGCCGATCGATCCGGTGGATGTCGGCCGCAGCTATGACCCGATTATCCGGATAAATTCTCAATCTGGCAAAGGCGGCGTAACCTTTATTATGGAGCAGTTCTTTGGTATCAGTCTGAGCAAGCCCATGGCTAAGGCACTGTCAGCCCGGGTGACCCACGAGTCAGTTATTGGCAATAAAGAACTTCAACCCCAGGAAATCTATAACTTATTTATCAATTCCTATGTCAATCGGATCCAGCCCTTAAAGCTGGAATCATTCCGAGAAGAGATGATCAGTAATACTGAAATTCAGGTTGAAGCTAATCTGATTTATCAGGATAAGGCTTATAAGCTGCAAGCAAGCGGGACCGGCGCGGTTGACGCGCTCTGCCGGATTCTGGAAAAATTGCTGGAGGTAAACATTTCGGTTACTAACTATCATCAGCAGGCTATGGAGCGGGGCACGCAGTCCCGTGCTCTGAGCGAAGTGCAATTGCTGAGTCAGGGTCAATACTACGTGGGAGCGGGTGAAAGCCGTTCTGTAACCAAATCATCTCTGCGGGCGGTCATCAGCGCGGTCAATGATTTACTGACCAAAATACCAGCTAAAGCGGCTGCCGTATCCAGTCAAGCCTGATTCAAAGCTGCTGGCGCTCAGATATCATAAGTTCTGGATTTAAATAGCAAACCTGTTTAGAGATAAAAACAGATCAGCTGCACCAAAGCAGTCTGACCTGTTTTTATATTTATCCTTAAGCCACAGTTATATTGAAAGTAGGTTCATCCAGCGGACCAGAAGGCCTGATAAAGCAGCTGCAGGCCTGAATGCTGGTTTTCTCCTCTCCTTACATAATCAAAATTATTATTTTGTTTATGTCGATCAGATTTGAAAGACCCCCTCTTTACCGGGGTTGAATACGCTTCCTTAAGTTCGGTCTGATCAATCATATGCATTCCGCCTGGGTCAAGCCGCGCCAAATTGTTCGCATGAGATTACCTAGCATTATCAAGCAGCTCTTCAGCATCTGATTTACCGTCTAAGCAACGGCTCCACGGCTGCCTGAGTCCAGCTCGTAAGGCAACCAGACCAAACGCAAGTCTCCGCCAGAAGTACGGTTAAGCCCAGAGCTTTGGTCCGGTCTATCATCCCGTTTGGGACAGCTGCAGTAAATGACGTTGAAACTGATCCACAAGACTTATCCACATGTTTGCTTAACATATTCAAGTCTGTAATCCTGCAGTAATATACGAGACAGTAATATGTCTGTAACAATACCGGCAAAATCAGCTGCCGAAGCAATCCACGACTTATCCATGGCCTATGCAGTAATAATGCATAGCTTTGCAAGTGGGTCTTGCCTGAACCATTGATAATATAGTATAATATGTGCAGAATCAATAAAAACAAGGTGGTATGTACCAAATAATACCCAATGTAAGCTTATTATGTCATCATGAAGTCTGAATAATAATATGTTATCAGGTTATTAAAACACGACCAATGTACACCTTCAGCTGACCATCATTACCGTCCTTACCAGCCCAAAATGAAACTAAAAAGAGCGACAGAACCTTATTTCAAGATTCTGTCGCTCTTTTATGGCAGTAAAGAAAAATGTTCAGGCTTTTTTAGCTTGAATGTAACCTTGTTTGTATAAAAGCTCAGCCGTTAAAACACCGCCGCCGGCCGCGCCCCTTAGGGTATTATGTGACAAGCAGCAGAATTTATAATCAAAGACCGGGTCTTCTCTCAAGCGGCCGATTGAAACGCCCATACCATGCTCCGTCAGAGCATCCAGCTGCGGTTGGGGACGGTTATCCTCTTCTCTGTAAGTCAGGAATGGATGGGGAGCACTGGGCAGCTGCAGGCGCTGGGCTTCCCCTTCATAGTTTTTCCAGGCAGCCAGAATTTCTTCTTGCTTTGGTTTGTGTCTGAACTTAACGGCTACTGAAGCTGTATGGCCTTCCTGCACCGCGACCCGATAGCACTGAGCTGATATGAGCGGTCGACTGGCTAGTTCAATATGATCGGCAGCCAGGCTGCCCCAGATTTTCATGGGCTCCTTTTCGCTTTTCTCTTCTTCGCCGCCAATGAACGGAATCAGGTTATGCTCCATCTCCGGCCAGTCAGCAAACGTCTTTCCGGCTCCGGAAATAGCCTGATATGTAGAAACAATCAGAGCCTCCGGTTCAAAGCTCAGTAAAGGGGTTAATGCCGGTACATAGCTTTGAATAGAGCAGTTAGGCTTGCAGGCAATAAAACCAGTTTGGGTGCCCAGCCGTTTCTTTTGCGCATTAATTAACGCGCTGTGATCCGCATTGATTTCCGGAATGATCATCGGGACATCAGTCGTCCAGCGATTGGCGGAGTTATTGGAAATCACCGGGGTTTCCGTTTTGGCAATCCCCTCCTCCAGAGAGATAATGTCTGTCTTGTTCATGTTGACCGCGCAAAAAACCAGATCCAGGTCTTTAGTATATTCCTGATAATCCAGACTGTTCTGCACAATCAGACCGGCAGCCTGAGACGGCATGGGCACTTCAATTTTCCAACGGCCGGCCACGGCTTCATCATAACGTTTGCCGGCCGAGTGCGGCGAAGCGATCACCTTTTTCAGTTCAAACCAGGGATGCTCAGCCAGGAGTGTGACAAAGCGCTGGCCAACATAACCAGTAGCGCCTACGACACCTACGCGTAATTTCATAATTTTCCCCCTCACTATGTTGAGATCTGCCTGAAGCTGCCAGAACAGCCCCCCGGGCGTCAGCAAAACTTCAGATTAAATGGCAGTATACGCTATAATATAACGCAGATAAAGGGTTTAGCCCGGCCGCCAGACTGCGTCAGATAAAACGAACCATCTTTCAAAGGAGATATTCACATGTCGACTATGCACGCTCAGCCTCACAGCATGTCCGCGCCATTTCCTGCGCTGGAGGATTACCTGGCCTATATGGAGGCGATTCAAGGGCGTTCCGTACTGACCATGAAAGAGTATCATTACGACTTACAGCTATTTTTTCGCTGGCTGCTGCAACGGCGCGGTCAGCAAAGCGATCGCCCTCTAGATGAAGTGGATATCAGTGGCATTGATCTGCCTTTCGTCAATTCGGTACGCCTGTCAGACTGCTACGCATTTTTAAGCTGGCTGGTACGCGACCGGCAAGCCTCCGCCGCCACCCGCGCACGGAAGGTAGCTGCCCTGAAATCATTTTTTCGCTATTTAAAGCGTAAACGGGACCTGATTGATGAAGATCCGACCTATGAATTGGAGAGTCCCCGTTTAGGTAAGCGGAATCCCCGTCATCTCTCTCTGGAAGAAAGCCGGGGGCTGCTGGAAACAATTGCCAGCGGACAAACTGCTTTTCCTGCCAGAGACTACTGTATCATGACCTTTTTCCTCAATTGCGGCTTACGGCTGTCGGAGCTTTGCGGCATTAATGTCAGCAATATTCGTGACGATACGTTAACCGTCATCGGTAAAGGCAATAAAGAACGGACCATCTATCTTAATGCGGCCTGCATGAAGGCCCTGCGGGATTATCTGACCGAGCGATCTGCCTATAAAATCAAACCAGCCGCCAGGGATGCGCTGTTTATCTCCCGCCAGGGCAACCGCATCGCGCCGGCCACGGTACAGCTGCTGATCAAAAACTGGATGCGGCGCTCCGGTCTTGATATCAGACGCTATTCCACCCATAAATTGCGGCATACGGCGGCGACCCTGATGTACCAGTACGGACATGTTGATATCCGGCTGCTACAGCAGATATTGGGGCACGCGTCAGTTTCGACCACGGAGATTTATACCCATGTGGATGATAAACGGCTGCATGAGGCCGTAGAAGCTAACCCGCTGGCAGATGAAGAAAAAGGTACGGTGGACTAGATTAGGCAGGCTGAGCAGAAAGCCCGGGTATTGCAAGTCGCTTATTGGCTGGCTGCAGGCAGCCAATTGTTTGTTATCTGCTGCTACTATAAACCACTATGACTGCGCATAGCGGCGGTTGGTCAGGATATGTTCATTTTTTGCTGTTGATTATAACAACTACATACTTGACCAGCTAATTAGTTGCAAGTCTTCTTTACAGTTAATTCATGAATCCCTAACATAATATAAACCACTACATAGTAAGGAGAAAGTTGAATAATGAATATGAAACAGACTTTCAAGAAAGTGATGGCAGTTTCCACGGCCGCGGCATTAGCTGTGATCAGTCTGGCTGCTTGTTCCAAAAGCTCCTCGTCCAGCTCTGACGAAATCGTCATCGGCGGCCTGGCCCCCCTGACCGGCAGCGTTTCTCTATACGGTAAAGCAACCACTAACGGGGCGCAGCTGGCTTTTAAGGAAATCAATGCAGCCGGCGGCGTTAACGGTAAGCAGATCAAATATGTAGTCCTGGATGAAAAGGGTGATGCCCAGGAGGCCATCACCGCTTATAATCGTTTACGGGACCAGGAGAAAATGGTAGCGCTCTTGGGTGACGTAACCTCTACCCCTTCACTGGCCGTAGCCCAGCGGGCTGTTCAGGATAAAATTCCTATGTTAACCCCTACCTCCACTGACGCTCAAGTTACGCTTACCGGAGATAATATTTTCCGTATCTGCTTTATTGACCCTGATCAGGGTACAACCATGGCTAAATACGCCTCTGAAAAGCTGGGCGCCAAGACCGCTGCTATTATCAGCAACGCGTCAGATACCTATTCGGTGGGCCTGACCAAGGCCTTCACTGAGGAAGCGGAAGCTTTGGGTCTCACGATTACAGCTTCTGAAACCTACGGCAAGGATGACAAGGATTTCAAGTCTCAGTTGACCAAAATCCAACAGACCAATCCGGATGTTTTGTATTGCCCGGATTACTATGAGACCGATATCCTGATTCTGAGCCAGGCCAAAGAAGTCGGGCTCACCGTTCCTATCCTGGGCGGCGATGGCTGGGATGGTATTCTGAATGTCGCTGAGGAAGGTAATCCACAGGAGGCTGACGGAGTCTACTTCACCAACCATTTCTCTGAGAGCGATACCAGTGAGAAGGTACAGAATTTCATTTCTGCCTATAAAGAAGAATATGATGAGGATCCGGTATCCTTCTCTGCCTTAGGTTATGACGCGGCTTACATGCTGGCTGAGGCTATCAAAAATGCCAATTCCACTGATTCTGCTGCCATTACCAGTGCCCTGCAGTCAATCAACTATGACGGTGTGACCGGCAGCATCTCCTTTGATGAGAATGGCGATCCGATTAAACCGATTTTGATCATTAAGGTTGAAAATGGCGAGTACACGGTAGCGGATAAGATGAACATCGAACGGTAAAGCAACCAACCGGTAAACTCAATAGCTCAGGGCTGCTCTCGCAAGATCAACGGAGAACAGCCCTTTTGTTTAAGGGAGCAAGGCTATGACATATTTCATAACGCAGTTCATTAACGGCCTGCAGATTGGCGCCATCTACGCTCTGATCGCTTTGGGCTATACAATGGTGTACGGCATCATCAAACTCATCAATTTTGCTCACGGCGATTTGATGATGGTGGGCGCCTATATTGCATTTTTTGCCTTGAGTGACTGGGGGCTGCCGATATATCTGGCAGCGGCCGTATCAATGGTCGGAACCGCTATTCTGGGTGTGGTGATTGACCGGATAGCATATAAACCGCTGCGGGACGCCTCCCGCCTGTCGGCGTTGATCACGGCTATCGCAGTGAGCTTGCTCCTGCAAAATGCCTGCATGCTCCTGTTTTCATCTTCGCCTCGCCGTTTCCCCACCGTAACAGCCAATTTGCCCACCATCTCCATCGGCAATTCCACGGTCAACGTGATTGTCTTTATCAGTATCGCGCTGGCGGTAGCTTTAATGATGATTCTGAATCTCTTTGTCAATAAGACCAGGATCGGCAAAGCGATGCTGGCGGTTTCCGAGGACATGCGGGCAGCACAGCTGATGGGCATTAATGTAGATTTTATTGTTTCTCTGACCTTTGCCATCGGTTCAGCTCTGGCAGCGTTTGCCGCGATTCTGTACCTGTTTTCCTACCCTCAGATTGAGCCATATATGGGAGCCATGCCGGGTATCAAGGCCTTTATTGCCGCGGTCTTAGGCGGCATCGGCATTATTCCCGGGGCTATGGTAGGCGGATTTTTGCTGGGGATCATTGAAAGCATGGCCAAAGCTTATATCCCGTCCGCCTTTTCACAGATCACGGACGCAGTCGTTTTCCTGGTTCTGATTCTGGTGCTGCTGATCAAGCCCTCCGGTCTGATGGGTAAACCAGAAAAAGTGAAAGTGTAGGTAAACATGATGCCTAAAAAGAAAATTCGCTCGTACTTAATTAATCTGGCAGCGGCGGCGTTCGTCTTTATCGTGGTTTACCTGGCACTGCAGTTAGGCTGGATCAACAGCTATTACCGCAGTATTCTGATCTTGATCTGCATCAACAGCATTATGACCATCAGCCTGAATCTGGCTACCGGCCTTTTAGGTGAGCTGTGCCTGGGACATGCGGGTTTTATGGCTGTCGGAGCCTATACGACGGCGCTGATCAGTCTGAACAGCGGATTACCGACCTATGTCGGCCTGACGCTGGGGATTCTGGCTGGCGCGGTTACCGCCGGGATCGCGGCGGTCCTGGTCGGCATACCGGCTTTACGCCTGCGTGGCGACTATCTGGCCATCATCACCCTGGCCTTTGGCCAGATCATCACCATATTAATTCGCAGCCTGGGCTTTACCGGCGGCGCGCTGGGCTTAAACGGTATCCCCTTAACCACCGATTTCCCCCTGACCTATTGGATGCTGATCGTAACCATGTACATTGTCTACGCCCTCATTCGCTCCCGGCAAGGCCGGGCGATCCTGGCTATCCGTGAAGACGATATTGCTGCTGAAGCCAGTGGTATCAATGTCACGCGCTATAAGATGCTGGCGTTTGTTATCTCCGCGATGCTGGCCGGAGTAGCCGGTGCCTTATATGCCCACTATCAGGGCGTCCTCACTCCGGAGAAATTTGACTACAATTATTCAATTGATTTCATGGTCATGGTGGTTTTTGGCGGCATGGGATCCATCACGGGTTCTATCCTGGCTGCAATTGTACTGACCATTTTGCCCCAGTTACTCTACGGCTTTTCCGACTACCGGATGCTGCTATACTCAATCCTTTTGATTGCGCTGATGATCTTTAAACCATCGGGCCTGCTAGGACAGAAGGAGCTGTCCCAGCGGGTCTTCCAGCGGCTGGGCCGCCAGCTCTTGGGGAAAAAGCCTCAAACCGTGCCGGTAGAAGCAGATATTCCAACCACCGTGGTCGATGAAGATACCTATCTGACCGAGCAGGGTTCAGGAGACTCCGGCGTAGGTGGTTCAAGTACTCGCGGGCAGGAAAATCTGCCTGTTTCTGGCACCCCCATTGCTGAAGCGGAAGGCAAGCATCAGGAACGCCTGGGTCTGGATACTCAGGGAGATGAGCCGCTGACCCGTAAGCATAAGGGCCGCCGTTAGGGGTAAACAGAAAGGGTATAAGCATGCATTTACTTGAAGTTAATGAAATGAGCATCCAGTTTGGCGGCTTGAAGGCCGTGGACGACATTACCTTTGCGGTAGATAAGGGCGAAATCCTGGGACTTATTGGTCCTAACGGCGCAGGTAAAACGACAATCTTTAACTTACTGACCTCAGTGTACACGCCCACCTCAGGCGATATCCTGCTAAATGGTAAAAGTATCGTAGGCAACAGTACCTGGCAGACGGTAGACAGTGGCCTGGCCAGGACCTTTCAGAATATCCGGCTGTTCAAAAATCTGTCCGCGCTGGATAATGTCCGGATAGGCTTTCACGGTCTGGAGCACTATTCTCTGGCATCAACCTTGCTGAGACTTCCCTCTTATTGGCGGGATGAAAAGGATCTGACCCGGAAAGCCCTGGCAATCCTGGATATCTTTGGCTTAAAAAGCATCGCTGGGGTACAGGCCCAGAACCTGCCCTACGGACAGCAGCGCAAGCTGGAGATCTGCCGCGCGCTGGCCTCTGATCCTCAGCTGTTATTACTGGATGAACCGGCTGCGGGTATGAACCCCACCGAGACGCAGGAGCTCATGAGCATGATCCGCTTTGTTAAAGACCACTTCAAACTGGCCATTATCCTGATCGAGCACGATATGAGTCTGGTCATGAACATCTGCGAACGTCTGATTGTGCTGGATTATGGCCGGATTATCGCCCGGGGCCTGCCGGATGAGATCAAACAGAACCAGGCGGTCATCACAGCTTACTTGGGTAACCCCCTGGAGGAGGATGCATAATGTTCTTTAAAGCCAAGCAAAGCGATGCCGCTGCCCTATCCGCTATGGTCCCGGACTCGGCCATCCTGGAAGTCAAAGACCTCAGCGTCTATTATGGAGCGATTCACGCGCTGAAAGGCATCAGCTTTTATGTCAGACCCGGCGAAATTGTCAGCTTAATTGGTTCTAACGGCGCAGGCAAAACGACCACGCTGCAAACAATCAGCGGCCTGCTGACGCCCAGAGAAGGCGAGATTTTGTACCGCGGCAAGGTAATTAATAAAGTGCCGTCGCATAAAATCCTGCAGATGGGGCTGGCCCAGGTACCGGAAGGCCGGCGGATGTTTACCCAGATTTCAGTAGAGGATAATCTGCTGATGGGCGCTTACTGTAACCACAATAAAAGGCAGGTAGACGAGGATGTTCAACGAATGTACGCGCAGTTTCCGCGTCTGAAAGATCGCCGGGCCCAAAAAGCCGGGACACTGTCTGGCGGCGAGCAGCAGATGCTGGCTATTGCCCGGGCTCTGATGAGCCATCCACAGCTGCTTTTGCTGGATGAGCCCTCTATGGGCCTGTCACCGGTGCTTACCAAGGAAATCATGCACATTATTCAAAGGGTCGCCTCAGAAGGAACCACAGTTTTGCTGGTGGAGCAAAATGCCAGTATGGCCTTAAGTCTGGCTGACCGGGCTTATGTCATGGAGACGGGACGGCTGACCATCAGTGGTTCTGGCAGTGAGCTATTACATGATCCCCGGGTCATTAAGGCCTATTTAGGTGGCTGATCAGTCAATCAGCAAACAGAATAACCCTTATAAAAGGCTGCTCCGGATTCAATCCCGGAGCAGCCTTCTTGGTGACTGACAAACAAGCGCCAGCGCCGGCTCATGCGGCGATCAGCCCGCGGACCCGGATCTGGTCATTGCGAGAAACCTAAGGCGTGCAGCAGATCCTGGAGTTTGGGTAAAGGATTAAGCCAGATAAACAGCAGAATCAGAGCCAGGATGATCACGGCAAAAGAAATCAAATTATGAGTATGGCGCTTAAGCCGCTCCCGCCGGCGCTTACGGTTTACCCGGGTAACCGTGGTGTAGCCCTTCAGCCGGTAGATTTTATTTGGTCCCTGACGGCGCAGGCGGCTGCCGATGCCCCGGTACTTTAAGGGCTTATATACCGTTTTCCGTCCGTTGGGCTTACGACGCAGCAGGTTTTGCTTTAAAAAGGTTGAAGCGTTTTGTCTCCAACCAGTCAGGCTGACCGATTGAGTTTGACTGGGAGCTACCCCTGCCCTGTTTTGGCCGGGCCTTACCTCCGCTCTCCGCGGCTCAGACCGGTAACTGTCCGCTGACACAGGCTGTGCCGGTGGACGGTCTGGAGAAGGAACCGGCTCCCCTGTTGTAACCACCTCGCCTGACGAAACCGGTCGTATCCCTGCCGGCGGCCTGATGTTCCGGATCTGAGTTTGATCAGAAACCGCTTTGCTTTGCGGGTCATCAGCGCTATCAGCCACAGCAGCCGTTGGGTCAGTAGCAATATCAGCAGCTTCAGACGACGTCACGGAAGCATTGGCCTCCCGAACCTGATCAGCAGCTGGATCTTCCTCTGCTTCCTCAGACCAGAAAACCGGCTCATAAAGCTTGGCCGCGTCAACTAACTCAGCTGGCTGCTGCTCCAGCGAATCAGGCTTGGCTTTATCACTGTTATTTTTCATGCATAATTCTCCAGAAAGCAGCGATAAGCCAGAAAGGTATAATAGACATCCAGTTTATGACTTATCTCAAAAGGCGAATGCATAGACAGCACCGGCACACCGCAGTCTAATACCTGCATCCCCAGGTTAGCAAAATACTTACAGATAGTACCTCCGCCGCCAGCATCTACTTTCCCCAGTTCTCCGCTTTGCCAGGGCAAATGGTGCGCGTCTAGCAAGCGGCAGACCGCGCCCATGTATTCCGTGCTGGCCTCACTGGCCCCTGACTTACCACCAGATCCGGTTACCTTGCATATAGCCAGGCCTCTCCCCAGATAAGCTGAATTGCGCGGATCAGACACAGAGGCAAAAGACGGGTCTAATCCATTTGTTACATCTGAGGACAACATTGAGCTATCCTCCAGTAAATGGCGGAATGCCAATTCATCATAGTTGCCGCGGCAGCGGGCATACAGATCCATCAGGAACGTCTCATACGGTCTGGCGGCAGCGCCCGTATTCCCGTCACTGCCAACTTCTTCCTTATCACTGAGCAAGGTGACACAGGTGTGCTCAGGGATTGGCTGGGTCAGGTCAAGCAGGGCGGTCAGCGAAGGATAAGCACAGACCCGATCATCCTGACCATACGCTCCAATCAAGCTGCGGTCCATTCCGACATCTCTGGCCGGTCCGGCGGGCACAATTTCCAGCTCCGCGCTGATCAGATCCCGTTCCGTCAGGCCATAACGGTCATAAAGCAGGGCCAGAACCTGCAGCTTAAAGCGGTCATCGCCTTTATCCGCTAAGGGCTGGCTGCCCAAAATCAGATTGCATTCCTCTCCGGTTATGACTTGAGCGGCAGCTTTTTGAAGTTGCTCTCTTGACAAGTGGATGAGCAGATCGCTGAAAGTAAAAACCGGATCGGAGGCGTTTTCACCGATACAGATGGTCACCAAACTGCCGTCCGCGCTGAGCGCGGTGCCGTGCAAAGCCAGCGGTATGGCGGTCCACTGGTATTTTTTGACCCCACCGTAATAATGGGTCTTCATCAGGACCAGCTCGCTGTCTTCATAAATTGGGGTAGGCTTACTGTCAAAACGCGGCGAGTCAATATGCGCCCCCAGAATGCGAAAACCGCCAGCGCAAAGGTCCTGCCCGATAACACCTGCCAGCAGCGCTTTGCCTCTCAGCGCCTGATATACCCGGTCACCCGGCTTAAGTCTGGCTGCTGCAGCTTGCAGTGGCTTAAAGCCTGAAGCCTCCAACCGCCCGATTGCCAGTTCAGTAAACTCTCGCTCAGTTTTGGCAGCGGAGATAAATTGTTTGTACTGATCAGCATAGTCGTATGCCTGTTTCAGTGTGGCGGGATCAGTCAGGTCAAATAAATTAGGGAATTTTATCGTCAGCTTATCCTGCAGGGCTTTCAGTTTAGGCTGATCCTTTTTCTTTTTATCTTTTGCGGTAGCTTTTTTTTCTGCCATATAAACACTTCCTGCTTTCCTGAGCTTATCCATAACATATGCTTAGTATTATACCGGATAAAACTGTTAAGATTAAGTCTATATAATAGTTGCTGACTGTGCTTCCTATTATCGGAAGCCTGTGCGTTAAGGAGGGAATATACTTGATGGAAGCTTCCAAGCTATTTGATAACCATAACCATACACGTCATTTTTCGCCGGACGGAGAACAGACGCTGGACGAGCTGCTGCAGGATGCTCAAAGCCGGGGGCTTAAGGGGTTGGCACTGACAGAACACTTTGATAAGGACGTCCGCTCCGGAGAGCCCTTTCCGGCAGTCTCTGAGTATGGTCAGCCGGCTGCTCCCGGTGAATGGGTATTTGATCTGCAGGCGTATCATGGTTGTCTGATGCAGGCGCAGGAAAAGCTGGAACGGGAAGGATCCCGCCTGAAACTGACCAAAGGTATTGAAGTAGGGTACCTACCTTACCAGCAGCCCACCGTCTGGCGTTATCTGGCCGGCTTCAATTTTGATGCGGTCATTGCCTCAATTCATTGTGTTGATAATAAAGATATCTATTTCTTTCAGGACGCTTACCGTGACGGCGCCAGGGCGGCTTATGACAAATATCTGGATCTGATCATTCAGATGCTCGAAGAGCCCTGCGATTTTGATATCGTCGGTCATTTTGATTACGTGACCCGTTACGCGCCGGGCGCTTATCAGCGTATGAATTATCAGGATCACAGCGAGCGGCTGGATCGCATGTTCAGGCTGATGATCCAAAGCGGGAAAAGTCTGGAGATCAACACCCGGACCCGTTACCGCCTTCTGGATAAGACCGGCACAGACATCGATTTACAGGACCCGGCCATCATCCGCCGCTATCTTGAATTGGGCGGCGAGTTGATTTCGCTGAGTTCAGACAGTCATGAAGATCACAATAATGGTCGGTTTTTAGCAGAAACAGCTGATTGGCTATATAGTTTGGGCGTCCGCTGGCTCTGTCATTTTGAGGCCAGAAAAGCGGTCATGGATCCTCTGGACTGACCTGACTGCAGATCTTCAGCTCTGATCAGCGGGGGGAACCGGCGCTTCCCCCCGTTTTTGCTGCAGCCACTGATAGATCCGTTCTTCATAGCCAGTCTGACCGGGCTGATAAAAGACCGCGCCAGCCAGTTCCGGGGGCAGATATGCCTGAGCTACGTAATGACCGGGATAATCATGCGGATATTTATAGCCCACTCCATAGTCCAGCGCTTTCATAGCTCTTACCGGCGCGTTTCTAAGGTGCAGCGGGATCTCCGGCGCAGGAGTGTCCCGTACCGTCTCCAGCGCTTTATTAATAGCCAGATAGCTGGCGTTAGATTTCGGCGAACAGGCTACCATGACGGCAGCCTGGGATAATAATATTCTGGCTTCAGGTAATCCGATCTGGCAAACTGCCTGGTACATCGCTTCGGCCACCACCAGTGCCTGCGGGTTAGCCATGCCGACATCTTCGCTGGCGCAGATCACGATCCTCCTGGCCAGAAATTCTATATCCTCGCCGCCTTCCAGCGCTCTGGCCAAGTAATAAACAGCCGCATCCGGGTCAGAGCCGCGCATGGATTTAATCAAAGCAGAGATCGTATCATAGTGATCTTCGCCATTGGCGTCAAAGCGGATACCCCGGCGCTGCAGGCTGTCTTGAGCCTGAGGCAGGTCAATGATGATCCGACCGCTGGTATCGGCTTGGGTCGAACGGACACCTAATTCCAGGGCGTTGAGTGCCCGTCTGGCATCTCCATTTGCCTGATCCGCCAGGAAATCCAGCGCTGGTTGGGTAACTGTCAGCGGCAGCTTGCCGTAGCCTCTTTCAGGATCATGGATCGCCCGGAGTAATAAGCAGGTTAAATCCGCTGGCGTCAGTGGTTCCAGTTTAAAGACGGTGGACCGGGAAATCAGGGCTTTATTGACTTCAAAATAGGGATTTTCCGTAGTAGCGCCAATCAGAATCAGCGTGCCGTCTTCGACATAGGGCAGCAGGGCATCTTGCTGGGCTTTATTAAAGCGGTGTATTTCGTCAATAAACAAGATAGTCTTGCCAGCAGGATTCAGCAAGGCGTTTTGGGTTTCGCTGATCACCCGCTTGATGTCAGCTACGCCCGCGGTGACGGCGTTGAGCTTTTGAAAAGGCAGCTGAGTGGCGGAGGCTATGACCCTCGCCAACGAAGTTTTACCGGTTCCCGGTGGCCCGAAAAATATCATGGAACTCAGTCGGTCCGCCTTGATCATCCGCCACAGCAGTTTGCCCGGAGCCAGGATTTTCTGTTGGCCTTGAACCTCTTCCAGCGTACGCGGGGCCATCCGATAAGCCAGGGGTTGCGCAGCCATATCCTCAGCGTCAGCCGCTCCGGTCTGACCCGCAGCAACCTTGGAACCGGCGGCGGCGTCCGCCGGCAACTCTGCGGCGGCCCCAAATTGCCAGATATCGTGGTTGGTTTTTTTCCCTTCTGCCAATTAGTAGTTTCCTCCAATAAAGTCGTCTGACAGGCGGCCGGGGCAGGCCAGATCAGCCCGTCTCCCGGTGCTTGTCCAGCACTCAGGGCAGCAGCTCAGCGTAAAGCGGATGCCGGTCGCAGATCTGACTGACTGCAGCCAGAATCTCCGGCTTAGCCTCCGGATAATCTCTGATGGCGGCGGTAATCAAGCCCGCTATTTGTACAAAATCCGCTGTATCAAAACCACGGCTGGTGGCAGCCGGTGTACCCAGACGCAGGCCGCTGGTGATGGTGGGTTTTTCAGGATCAAAGGGGATGGTATTTTTGTTAGCAGTGATGTTAACCTCATCCAGCCGATTTTGCAGTTCCCGTCCGCTTACGCCGGTCCCGCGCAGGTCCAACAGCATCAGGTGATTGTCCGTTCCGCCGGATACCAGGCGGATGCCATTTGCTATAAAAGCCTGGGCCATAGCATGGGCATTGTCCAGAATAGCTTGCTGATACTGCTTAAACTCCGGCTGTAAAGCCTCTTTGAAGGCTACAGCTTTACCCGCGATAACGTGCATCAGGGGTCCACCCTGCTGGCCCGGAAAAATGGCTGAATCAATTTTTTTGGCGTACGCCTGCCGGCACATGATAACACCGCCACGGGGGCCGCGCAGGGTCTTGTGAGTGGTCGTCGTCACAAAATCAGCGTACGGCAGCGGGCTGGGATGCAAACCTGCCGCGACCAGACCTGCTATATGAGCCATATCCACCATGAGATAAGCCCCGACTTCATCAGCAATGGCCCGGAAGCGGGCAAAATCAATCACCCGGGGATAGGCCGATGCCCCGGCAATAATCAGGCGGGGTTTAACGGCCAGGGCAGTCTGGCGCAGCTGGTCATAGTCAATCAGTCCGCTTTGAGGGTCAACTCCGTAAAAATGCGCTTCGTAGTTTTTACCGGAAACATTTTTGGCCATACCATGAGTCAGGTGCCCGCCATGGCTTAAATCCATGCCCAGGATCCGGTCACCCGGGTCCAGCATGGCAAAGTACACTGCGGTATTGGCCTGGGCCCCGGAGTGTGGCTGTACGTTGACATGTTCAGCACCAAATAGCTGTTTCGCGCGGTCTATGGCTAACTGCTCCACGACATCCACATATTCACAGCCACCATAATAGCGCTTGCCAGGGTAGCCCTCTGCGTATTTATTGGTCAGCGGGCTGCCGACTGCTTCCAGCACAGCCTGAGATACAAAGTTTTCCGACGCAATCAATTCAATTTTGTGCTGCTGACGACGGATTTCCTGAGTAACCGCGGCGTATACCTCAGGGTCTGTCTGAGACAGATGCGGGTAGATCATGATAGCCTCCTAAAGTCAATAAAATCTGCAGATAAACGATTTGTCTGCCAGTCAATTATAGCATTTCGGTACCTGGCATATTAACCAGGCAGCAGCTGCTGGTACCTCCGGATCTGCCACCTGCCGGAACCGCTTACACTAAGCGGAACGTTTCTGTTTTACTGACACCTTCGCGGGTCAGAGCGTCCAGATCAAGGTTTGCCTCAGCTTCGTCCGCCTGGCTCAGGCTGGGGCGGGTCTTGGGATGCTTGGCTACAAAAACTGTACAGCAATCCTCATACGGCAGGATAGAGGTCTCAAACGTTCCTATGCGTCGGGCCAGATCAATCGTCGTGTCCTTGTCTGTGCCGATCAAAGGACGGAACACCGGCAGGGTGGTCACGGCGTCGGTGCATACAATGGCTTCAGTGGTCTGCGACGCGACCTGTCCCAGACTTTCCCCTGTAATCAGCGCCTGACAGCCATATTGCTTAGCCAGTCCCTCGGCAATCCGGAACATGACCCGCCGCATGACGACTGTCATCATGTCTTCTGGTACCTGGCGGCGGAGCTCCATCTGGATGTCAGTAAAATCAACCACATGCAGAAACAGCCTGCCGCAATAGTCAGACAGGCGCTGAGCCAGCGAAATAACCTTTTCTTTGGCACGGTCACTGGTATAGGGAAAGGTGTGGAAGTAAACGGCTTCGATTTCCATGCCCCGGGACGCCATCATGTAGCCAGCGACCGGGCTATCAATCCCGCCGGACAGCAGGAGCATGCCTTTACTGCTGCTGCCGATGGGCAGACCTTTGGCCGCGGGCAGTTTTTCACTGTAGAACAAAATGCTTTCACGGATTTCCACAAACAGGGTGAAATCAGGTTGATGGACATCTACCTGAAGCTTGGGACAGGCAGCAAGCACCGCCTCACCGCAGGCGGCGCAGATCTCCGGGGACGCCCAGGGGAAGCGCTTATCCCCTCTTTTAGCCTCAACCTTAAAAGTTTTGGCCGCCGGATGCTGCCGCAGGTAGTCTTTGACAAAGGCTACGGCACCGGCTAAAAGATCAGCCGTATCTGCGGGTTTCAGACTGGATACGGCAGGACTGACTGATACCAGGCCAAAGACCATCCTGGCTGCCTCTATAGCTTGAGGGATAGCCTCCCGGCTCTGGTCATCTTTGGGCTTAATCCAGATCCGGGACTGGCTCTGAAAGACATCATAGTTTCCTATCGGCTGCAGATTGCGGCGGATCGTTTTCATCAGGCGGTTCTCAAATTTACCGCGGTTGAGCCCTTTTAGAGTTATTTCACCCATACGAGCTAAAATCAGGTTAGCAGAAGTCATCGTCTTGCCTTTCTTGGCCAATTATTATGTATTGCTTGCGCTGGGGCAGTCAGCAAAGCCTGATTACTGCAGACCGGACGGCCTGCGGCAGCAGGCTATCCGCGCAGATTTAACTGCTGCAGCCAGGCCCAGGCTTCATGGATAGCCTGAGCGGCTGTGTCTATCTCCTCAAAGGTATTAGACGCATCCAGACTGATGCGCAACGCGCCCTGCAAGCGTTCGCCGTTGATCCCCATATGACTGAGCACTGAACTGCCGCTATTGGCTGAGCTGTGGCAGGCGGAGGTTGTGGACAGATAAATGCCTTGTCGTGCCAGGATGTGCAGCAGGGTCTCACCTTTGCTGTCAGCCAGGGAGATGTTAAGGATGTTGGGCAAGGCGTCATCCGGACTGTTGAACTGCACCGGCAAGTCTGCCAGGGCCTGACGCAGCCGGTGGTTGAGCTGGCTGACGATCTGCTGGTTTTCCGACAGCCGACTGCTGCCGATATGACAGGCGATAGCAAGAGCCCTGGCCAGCAAAGGATTCTCCGTGCCGCTGCGGCGGCCCTGCTGTTGCCCGCCCCCCAAGATCAACGGCGAAAAAGGTCGCTTTGGAGCTACATAAAGCAGTCCGATGCCTTTAGGCGCGTGAATCTTATGACCGGCAAAGGCTGCGTAATCTGCCGGCGAGGTATCCAGATTGATGTTAAGCTTCGTCCAGGCCTGAACATAATCCACATAAAGCAGAGCCTGAGGCGCGGCTTCCTGCCGGATCTGATCTGCCAGCGCCAGATCTGTGATCGCGCCGGTCTCATTATTCACGGCCAGCAAACAGATCAGGATCGTGTCCGGTCTGAGCAGCTGCCGCAGCGCGTCCATATCCGGCTTTCCATCCGCTAACAGCGGAATAGCTTCCGGCTCAAAGTGCTCCTGTTTCAGTTCATGGCACAACTGGGTGGTAGCCGGATGATCCCCCGCGCCAAACAGGATATGCCTGCCCTGGTGGCCGCGCCGTCGGCAGACCGCTCTAATAGCGGTATTAGCAGCCTCCGTTGCACCACTGGTGAAAATCAGGTGCTCAGGTTTAGTGTGCAGATCTGCCGCCAGCTCTCTTTTGGCTTCCCGCAAGATATGTTCCTGGCTCAGACCGTAGGCGTGCATAGCGGCCGGGTTGCCATAATCAGTCAATAAATGATCGCTTAAATAAGCCGCCACCTCCGGATATGGCCTGGTGCTGGCTGCGTGGTCCAAATAAATCATGGTATTGATTGCCTCTTTTTCATAGATAACAAGCTCGGACAGGCGTTATTTGCTGCTTGGGTCAAATTGCAGCATGCAGATGTCCGCTCTCAGCACGGCAGCAGATGACTCACAAATACTGCCGTTGCGCGATTGGAAGACGGCCTCACTGATCAGCACGGCTGCGCCTTTATTCATATCCAGCGCCCGGGCTTCGATCTGATTGGAGGGCCGGTAAAAAATGCGCCAGTTGGCTCGCTGCGGTAACAGCGGATAGCGATTAGCCGTGATGTCAATCATGGATTTACGGTCATGGATGTCCTCCGTCAGGCTGGGAAACATAGCCACGGGGATAAGCGAATGACATAGAACATAAACCCTGTTATCCTGACGTTCGGTCCATATGACCTCATAAAAGCCCCGTTCATTCCCATTTTTATTGAGTGCGAAGATTTGCTGCTGCTCTTTGCTCAAAGCTGCAAAATCCAAACGCCGGTAATCCACAAATTGCTTCTGCTCCAATGATTGACCGGATAAAAAAGCAAACTTAAAGGCTGAGAAACCGGTTATGTTCAGACGTTTTGCCTCAGTTCTGACAAAGGTTCCCTTGCCCTTCATGATGACCAGCAGACCCTCTGACACCAATTCTGCAATAGCCTGCCGGACTGTCGGCCTTGATAACTGCAGCTCCTTGCAAAAAGCCATTTCAGTCGGTATTTGCTCACCTTCCGGATAGACCCCGCTGTCAATCCGCTCGGTGATCAAAGTCTTTAGCTGCGCATAAAGCGGTACACTGCTATACTTATCTATTTCCATGTTGCCTCCAGGTTATATGGTTATGACATCATATCGCTCTGAGTATTATAACACGCCTGGCAGCGCCTGCCAAATGCTCACCCTGCTTTCTCTGATAAATCGTTAACGATAAGCAGGCCGGCGCGCCCGGGTCAGTTAGCTCCTGTATAAAAGCAGGCCGGTTTATTCAACCGGCCCCCGGACACTTAGCTTGCGAAAAATCAATAAATCAGTTCAGACTTTCAGCTCACCCTCAGTAACAACGATTTGATTCTGCTCCGCTTTCAGCAGCGGATCGACGACTTCCGATAAATAGTCGCTGACCTGACCTGGAGATCTGCCGACATATAATTGCGGATCCAGTAAGCTGTCCAGATTCACTCCCTGGAGTCCAAAAGCGGGGTCTGACTTGATCCGCTCCAGCATGTCATTATCCCGGCCAAATTCCTTAACCTGCCGCCCCGCGTCCATGGCGTGCTGCCTGATTCTTTCATGCAGCGCCTGCCGGTCACCACCTCTTTTGACGGCTTCCATCAGGATATTTTCAGTAGCCATGAAGGGCAATTCAGCCATTAAGTGCTTGCGGATCACTTCAGGATAAACAACCAGGCCTTCAACGATATTGGTATAAAGAATCAGGACCGCATCTGTCGCCAAAAAGGCTTCCGGAATACTGAGCCGCTTATTGGCGGAATCATCCAGTGTGCGTTCAAACCACTGCTCGGCAGCAGTTTCCGCCGGATTCAAGGCAAGATTCATAATATACCGGGAAAGCGAGGCCATGCGCTCACTGCGCATGGGATTTCGCTTATAAGCCATCGCTGATGACCCGATCTGCTGCTTTTCAAAGGGCTCTTCAATCTCTTTTAAATGCTGCAATAAGCGCAGATCGTTACTGAACTTATGCGCGCTTTGCGCTATGCCGGAAAGCACGTTGAGCACGCGGCTGTCAACTTTTCTGGCGTAGGTCTGGCCTGATACCGGATAAACCTGCGTAAAGCCCATCTTAGCCGCGATCATATGATCCAGCCGGCGGCAACGAGCTTCATCCCCTTCAAACAGATCCATAAAGGAGGCCTGGGTACCGGTCGTACCCTTACATCCTAAGAGGCAGAGCGAATTCCTGACGTAATCCAGATCTTCCAGATCTGATATCAGGTCCTGCAGCCACAGCGTCGCTCTTTTGCCTACCGTTACCGGCTGGGCCGGCTGAAAATGAGTAAAGCCCAGAGTCGGCAAAGCCTTATAGGTCCGGCAAAATTCAGCCAGCGGCCGGATAGTCTGCAGCAGACGTTGACGGATCAGGTCCAGGGCGTCCCTCATCAAAATCAGATCCGTGTTGTCACCGACATAACAGGAAGTCGCGCCTAAGTGGATAATGCCTTTGGCCTTGGGACATTGCTCACCATAGGCATGCACGTGAGCCATAACATCGTGGCGCACCCGCTTTTCCCAGGCCTCCGCTCTGTCATAATTGATATCCTCAATATGAGTCTTCAGTTCAGCTATCTGCTCATCTGTAATGGCTAACCCCAGTTCCTGTTCACTTTCAGCCAAAGCTACCCATAGTTTTCTCCAGGTACTGAACTTACGGTCAGGAGAAAAGATTTTCTGCATGGCAGTACTGGCATAGCGGCCGTTAAGCGGGCTTTCATAGCGATCTCTGGGCATGTGGACCTGTCTCCTTTGTTTATGCGCTGGAATTGAATGCTTATTGATTCAATATTTTTTCTATCGCACATAGTTTAACGCTGTTAGTGAAAACTGTCATGGCTGTTTCCAGATCTGCTACAGATGGGAAAGATGGCGAAATACGCACACTGCTGTCTTCAGGATCCCTGCCGTAAGGGTAGGTCGCCCCGGCCGGCGTCAGTGCCACACCCAGCGCTTTACAATGCGCCACGACTGCTGAAGCCAGCCCCGGCTGCAGATGCACACCGACAAAATAACCGCCGTAAGGCTTTTGCCAGGCAGCCAGACCGGTATGACTCAGATCCTCCTCCATGCGGTTTACCACCGTATCAAATTTGGGCTTTAAAATGGCGGCATGACGGGCCATAATCGCGTCAACCCCACCGTTAGCCGCAAAAAAGCGAACGTGTCTGAGCTGGTTCATTTTATCCGGCCCGATGGTCTGAAATTTCAGACTGCTGCCAATCCAGGCAAAATCTTCCGGGCTGGCTGCTAAAGCCGCCAGTCCGCCGCCAGCATAGGTGATTTTTGACGTAGAAGCAAATTCAATAAAGCGGTTGGGGTGACCGGCGGCCTTAGCCAGAGAAAGAACCTCCGGGATAAAGTGCGGCTGCGCCGGATCCAGATGATGCTTGCTGTAAGCATTATCCCAGATAATACGGAAATCACCGGCGGTCTCCATAGCGGCCAGCCGGCGGCAGGTGGCCTCTGAGTATATTATCGCGTCCGGATTACTATATAGGGGAACACAGAACATAGCTTTGACCTGAGGATCTTGGACCAGCTCTTCAACCACCGCCATGTCTGGTCCATCATCAGTCATTGGTACGGTTATCAAGGTCGCACCCAGCTTTTCCGCCAGAGCAAAGTGACGGTCGTAGCCCGGAGCCGGACAGAGCACTTTAATTGTGCCTTGCTGTGCCCAGGATTGTTTTGCTCCTGGCAGGGGAAACAGAAGGGCCCGGACAAACGTGTCATACATCAGATTCAGGCTGGAACTGCCCTCAACCATGACCTGATCTGCCGGTACCTTGAGCCAATGAGCAAACAGCTCGCGGGCATCCTGAATCCCATACAGGTCTCCATAGTTTCTGCAGTCACTGCCGCTTGCGCTGTGGCAGTCCTCTGCGGTAAGGCAGTCATTAAAGCCCAGACTGCTGATCATATCCAGTTGTTCTGGCGAGGGCTTTCCCCTGGTCATATCCAAATGATACGCCGCCTGCTTAAATTGGTCATCCCGGGCTTTAAGCTTACGGTATTCATATTTCAAATCATCCAGATTCATTTCGCTGTAGACTGCCATAATATCATCCTCCTGCAACTTTATCTGCAACTTTGCATTATAGGCATTTTTGCATGGAGGGGCAACCCATCCTGCAAAACCGCCAGCGGCGAAGTTGCTGAACATCTCCCGGCACGTGATTCTTTTCCTGAGAGATTGTCCCCTGGCTAACTGACCAGGTAGGGATAGTAAGCCAATTCCAGCAGCTGACCGGTCCGGTCTAACTGACAGCTGGCCAGCCACAGCTCTACAATATACTCCGATAGTTGGCGGCTTTGTATATAAGCTAAGCCGCTTTGCAGAATCCGGTGTGCCTGCCTGGCGGTCAAAGCCTCATTAGCCAGCAGGCCGGTTTGTTTAAATAAACGGCGGGCCTTTACTTCAATCAGCATCAAGCGTTTCTGACTGGTGGCAATGATATCTATTTCCCCGAGATGCGCCGCTGACCAGCGTTGCTCCAGCACGGTAATGCCATGTCTTCTCAAATCATGGCAAACCAGATTTTCTGCGGACAGGCCATTTTGATATGCCTGAAAGCCGGTCTTGCTGCGTCCGGAGCGGCGTTGCGGACACGATCCGCCAGAGTCTGTCACGGGCATCCGCTCCCTCCCTGACTAACCAGACACGCCTGGCTGATCCAGGCTATCCCGGCCAGGGCTTCCGCTGAAAGCTGAGCTGAAGCTGACTGAGGAAACTGGTGATCCAGCTGGTCTGCCAGCAAATAGCCCTCCAATTGGCCTGGCGCAAGCGTGTGATCGGCCGGCAACTTGAATTTACGAAGAAAAAGCGGACGGTGCTCGGGGCTTGCACCTAGTTGTCTTAACGCTTCAATATGGGCTTTAGTACCATAGCCCTTATTTTTGCCAAATTCATAGCCTGGCCACTGCAGATCCAGCTGCCGCAGCAGGTTATCACGACTGACTTTAGCCAAGATTGAAGCGGCGGCGATAGAATCAGAATCAGCGTCTCCGTGGTCCGGGGAGAACTGCGGCAGTCCGGTTGACAACAGCGGTTCATGATCAATCAGCAAGGCGGCTGCCGATGGTTTTAAAGCCTGTACGGCAACCAGCATGGCTAACCGGGAGGCTTGACGGATATTTATCTTTTCAATGAGTGCCACGGGAACCTGGGCCACCGCATAAGCTACGGCCTGCTGCTTGATCTGCCAGAATAGCTGCTCCCGCTGTCTGGCCGTCAGCCGCTTGGAATCATCTAGACCGGTGATCAGTCTGTCCGGCGATAAAATACAGGCGGCCGCATACACCGGACCTGCCAGGGGGCCGCGGCCAGCCTCATCTACTCCGGCGATTAAGTGATGGCCCAGCGCTTCCAGCTTAGCTTCCCACACCCACTTATGAGGATGCCGTGGCGCTAAACGCCCGGACCCGGAGATGGGTCTTACCGGTTTCACAAGCGCCCATCCTCCGTCCACTCCAGGGAGATGTGGCCGATCGCGCCGCTGCGGAACTCTTTTAGGAGCAACGCGGCAAATCTGGGGCGGTCGACCCGGCCGCCTGACTGCAGACAGCCGCGGCGCCGGCCAGCTTCCAGCCAGAGCGGATAGACGGCGGTCACATTGCTCTCTTCCCGGTAGGACTCAAGACTGTCAGCGATCTCTGCAGCGGTTAACCGGAAGCGGTCCTGCAATAATTCAGGATAGCGTCTCAGAAGATATAGAAACAGGTAAAGCGAAAGCTCCTCTGTATCAAATACCTCATCCTTAATGGCGCCGCTGGCGGCAAGCGCTATCCTGACCCGGTCGCTGCCCAAATTAGGCCAGAGCACGCCCGGCATATCCAAGAGCGCCCAGCCCTCTGTCCTGATCCATTGTGAACCCCGGGTTACTCCCGGACGGTCCTCAGCTCTGGCAACCTTACGCCCCATCCAGCGATTGATGAGCGTGGATTTACCCGTGTTAGGAATGCCGGCAATCATAATCCTGCTTTCATCAGTCAATAAGCCGCGGGCGCTCTGCTTGGCCCGTACATCAGTACACAATTGAAGGACCGCTTGTTTAATCTCAGTCAGCGCGTGATCATCTGCCAGGCTGACCGCTAAAACCTGCAACGGGGCGTTAGCCGTCAAGTCGGATTCACCGGTCGGGCTGGAAGCAGGTTGAGCAGGCTGGTTCAGAAAATCAATCCACCTGTGTGTGGCCTTGGGATCCGCCAGATCAGCTTTGGTCATAAGGATAAGTCTGGGTTTGGCGGCCAGCCGCTTTTCAAGCTCCGGGTTACAACTGCTGATTGGTAATCGCGCGTCAATACACTCTATCACCGCGTCCACCTGCCGCAGTGATTCCTGAATCAGGCGCAGTGTTTTAGCCATATGACCGGGAAACCAGTTAATCTGCATTTGTTGTGCACTCCTTATTACTTGAGCTCAGGCCTGCAATGAGCAAGGCAGTGTTAGCATACCACAGACACGAAGCAGATTTTTAAGACAAAAAAGGACAAGCTGTCCGGTCATAAAAAAAGTCCGCTGCACCGATACCGGCAACAACGGACTTAAGCGGTAACCTGAAGCCTAAGCAGTCCAAACAGGACTCAAGCTTTTTTGGCGGCCAGCTTTTCTTTAACTTTAGCAGCTTTACCGACCCGATCGCGCAGATAATAAAGCTTTGCTCTGCGAACCTTACCTTTACGGACCAGTTCAATTTTCTCAATCTTAGGGGAATGAACCGGCAAAATCCGTTCCACACCAACACCATAAGACAGACGGCGAACAGTAATGCTCTCACTCAGGCCCTGACCTTTGCGGGAAATGACTGTGCCTTCAAAGATCTGAATTCTCTCACGATTACCTTCAGTAATGCGAAGATGCATTTTAACATAATCGCCGATTTCAATCTCCGGATAAGCATTACGCAGCTGAGTTTGTTCAACAGCTTGTAATAAATCCATATTGCGTTCCTCCTCTCTTGCCAGGATGTTCTTACACGCAACTGCAGCGGACCACCCGTAATAAACCGGAGAAATTATATCATGAGAAGAAATTAATAGCAAGCATGATTTCTCCCCTGACAGCTGAGCGGAGTCAAGGATCCTGTGAGCGGATTATACCAGCGCAATTCAGGCTTTTTTTGGTTGAAAGCCCGGTGTCTGGCTGATCCGTTCTTTTAAAAAGGCTTCAAACTCCGCCGCCGTTCCCTGCTTAAAAGCGTCTTTACGAACGATCATAAATGAGCTGGCGACTTTCAAAAAGAAACAGCGCTCATCAGCCTGCCACCCGCTGACCTCACGCAGATGAACCGTTTGTCGGCGATCTCCCGCAATTTGCCGGATCATGTCCGGCGTAAAGGTATATTCACGCTTGACAAAGAAATCGGTTGCATGCTTGAGCATTCTTCGATAGGTTTGCAATATTAAGCCATAGGCCGCAAACCAGATTACCAGCAAAGAAAGGACCGTGAGCAGGATACCACTGACGATATCTGCCGTGGTCCCCGCGGTCAGTCCCTGATAGAGACTGCTGACGCCGGTAAAGGTAAAAAAGGCGCCAAAGAGGAGTAAAAATATCCGATAAAGCCAGACGCCCTTACGGTTTTTCAGCGTCAGCTTGACTAATTCTTTAAGATCCTCTTTCTCCAATACGGTCTCATTATAAAAAACAACTGAAGCCGGGTTAGCCTGAATATCAAGGTCCAGAGCTTCCTCTTCCCTTACCTCCGGCTCAGCGTCCTGTTCGGCCAGATATTCCTGATAACTATAACCGGCCTGTTCAAGGCGGTCCAGCTGGGCCGCTAAAGCCTGGAGTTCCTGGGCGGTTGGTTCAGCTGACTGCTTAGTCGGTTCCGCGGCTGACTCAGCCGCAGGTTTTATTCCGGTGGCTTTAGGCTCTTGTTCTTGCGCTGGTAGATCAGAATGACTCATCTTTGGTTATACCCCGTATTTACATTATGAGCATTGGTGGCTGGCCGGTTGGCTGATAAGCCCGGTCCTCGCATTGACTCAAACAAGGACTTATTGTTCATAGAAACATTAATTGAGGATATAAAATGTTGATTATCAGCCGTTTTCAGCAGTAAATTAATGATGGTCTCAGTGACATTGGCGGAATCCAGCTGACTGAAAGCTTTGCGGATAGACCAGACCGCATCCAGAGCCTGAGGCTGCAGGAGCAGTTCCTCTCGCCGGGTACCGGAGCGGTTGATGTCAATGGCCGGGAAAATTCGCTTTTCAGAGAGCTTACGATCCAGATAAACCTCCATATTACCTGTTCCCTTGAACTCTTCAAAGATAACTTCATCCATTCTGGAGCCGGTATCGATCAAGGCCGTAGCTACAATCGTCAGACTGCCGCCATTTTCAATATTGCGGGCAGCGCCAAAAAAGCGTTTGGGTCCAAATAAAGCACCGGGATCCAGACCGCCGGAGAGAGTCCGCCCCGTCGGCGTGATCGTGAGGTTATATGCTCTGCCTAAACGGGTAATAGAATCCAGCAGTATGACGACATCCTCTCCGCTTTCAACCAGGCGCATGGCGCGGGCCAGAACTAACTCTGTAATTTTTACGTGATTTTCTGGCGCTTTATCAAAGGTAGAGTAAACAACTTCACCTTTAATAGACCGCTGCATATCCGTAACTTCCTCAGGGCGCTCGTCTATCAACAGGACAATTAATTTGGAATCAGGATTATTGGTAGAGATCGCGTTGGCAATTTTCTGTAAGAGAATCGTTTTACCGGCTTTAGGCGGCGAAACAATCATACCGCGCTGGCCTTTACCAATGGGAGCAACCAAATCAATGATCCTGGTAGATAATTCATTACGGGTGGTCTCCAGAACATACTGGACATTTGGATAGATAGGCGTCAGCCGGTCAAAATGCGGGCGATTGTAAACGCGTTCCGGGGGTAAGCCATTAACACTCTTGATATAGTAAATAGCCTGATAGCGATCAATATCACGCTGCACCCGGCCTGGCCCAACAATAAAATCGCCTTCGCGAAGATTCAGGCGCCGGATAAATTGCGGCGGTACATAAATGTCTTTAGGGCCTTGCAGGTAATTATCCCGACGCAGAAAGCCATAGCCGTCCGGCATGATTTCCAGCACCCCGGACACGGTCTCTCCGGAATCAATCTGGCGTTCATGATGGCTTGAGCCGCGCGTCTTGCTGTCTGCTGCATCCGCAACCACAACTGCTTCAGTTTCAGGTCGGTTTTCGGGAACTGCCAGACTGCTTTCTGAACTGGAAGGAGAAGCTGCCGGAGCTTTAGCCGCTCTGGTTGACCGGCTGTTCATTTTTGCCGGTGTGGCAGCCGTCCCGGCTTTAGCGTTTTCAGCCGTTTGAGCGGTATCGGTATTGTCGGCGGTCCCGCCCTTCTTGCTAGCGTGGAATCTCCGTGATCTTGCTGCAGGACCAGCAGCAAGTTCTGCTTGATTATCCTGAGGCACAGCGACCTGCTCCGGTTCTGACTTATCTGCAGCAGTTACAGGCTCAGCAGCAGGCTGGGTGTCAGTTTGAGCAGGCTTACTCTCTGCTGCGGCAGAAAGTGCAGGTTTTTCAGTTACAGCAGAGACAGCAGGGTCGTTAGCAGTTGCTTGATTGGTCTTTACCGGCTCTTCAGCCTGCTGTGACAACACTGATGTATCTTGATCAAGCGCCTCCTGAGATCGCTGTCGGGTCCCTGTCGATGATTCCTGCTTAGCGGCTGCGGGCAGATGTAAAACGATAGGGGCGGCTACCTCAGGTGCTGCGGATTTCGCAGACTTTTTTGCCGCAGATCTGCCCGTGGAAATCCGTTTGGGGTTAGCTTTTACAGCCGGGCTGCTTTTAGACTCAGTCAGCCTGTTAGCAGCCAGTTCAGCCGGCTTGCTTTCTGCAGACTGACCGGTTTCAGCGGCCTTAAGGGGCTTATGGTTAAGTGACTCACCTGTTTTAGGCTTGCTGCTGCGTTTTGACTGGACTGGTTTGCTGGCAGACCCACGCTCTGCCTGCGAGGCTTTTATACCCGTTGCCGTTTTACGGTGCGCGGTCGATGGCGAAGACCGGCGGGGCTTTTCAGCAGTAACCGTCGTCTCTTCCTTGAGCTGCGGCTCATTAGCTGCTGAAGGTTGCTCTTCCTCCAGCTTTAATAAATCTTCCGGCGTCATCATGATACTGCGCCCTCTCGGACTATGCTCCGGATTTACTTCTTCTCCGGCTTTATGGCTGCCGGTAGATAACCTGGAGGGGGTGGTCGCAGTCGGTAAAGCCGTAGTATCAGCTTCCACTGCCGTAGTAGGCACAGCAACCGGCTCAGCCGGCAAAGCTGCGTCAGCTTTAGCCTCGGACTTAGTGTCAGTTTTAGCCTCTGCCGCAGACTGCAGATTTTCCAGCGCGGCAACCAGTTCAGCCTTAGTCATACGGCGGGCGGTTGTGATAGGCATTACACCGGACATTTGAACAATTTCCAGCAAACGCGTTTTTGTTTTAGACTTAAAGTCAAAATTTGCCATGCCAACCTCATATAAATATAAATTAGATACCATGAAGATCCGGTATGCAGGTGCTGCATTTTAGCCGTTATCAGAAAATCCATCCTGGATTGCATAAGATTCAAGAAACAGAGTACAAAAAAAGACCGTATGCACAATTGCGTCATGGAGTAACTTTATTATAGTAATAGGATTTTATGACGTCAACATAAAAAGCGTCCCTGAGGGACGCTTTTACAATTATCTGCTTAAATGTATAAACATTGTGGATAATCATACACGTATTAATCTGATTTAAAATTAACTCAAAGCCGCAAACTTATCCATCATGGTGAGCGCTCTGCCTGTACCGATGGCGACGCAGCGATCCGGCTGATCCGCCACAATTACATCAATTCCGACTTTTGAAGCCAGCATTTTATCCAGTCCATACAGCATGGCTCCGCCGCCAGTCAGGACAATGCCCCGGGAGCTTATGTCAGCCATCAATTCCGGCGGGGTTTTTTCCAGGACACTATGAATGGCATCAAATATCTGCGTAATCGGCTCCTCCAGCGCTTCCATCATCTCAGTTGAAGTAACTGTAATCTGCGCCGGCAGACCGGTGATCAGATTGCGGCCGCGGACACTTTTGCTCAGTTCTTCATTTCTGGGATAGGCGCAGCCGATCTCAATTTTCAGCTCTTCAGCAGTCTTTTCTCCCAGCAAAACATTGTGTTTGCGGCGGATATGTCTGACAATTGCCTCATCAAACTTATCACCGGCAACTTTCAAAGAGGCATCCACCACCGGTTCACACAGCGAAATAACAGATATATCTGTGGTACCGCCGCCAATATCAACAATCATGCTGCCCTGCGGTTTGGTGATATCTATGCCCGCGCCGATAGCTGCCGCAATCGGTTCTCGGATAAGAAACACTTCTTTTGCGCCGGCGTTCTTGCAGGCGTCCTCAACCGCTTTCTGCTCTACCGGCGTGATGACGCTAGGAACACAAACTACGATAGTCGGCTTAAAATAACTGCTGACCACGCCTCGGTTAACCCTGCTGATGAAGGTCTTGAGCATGACCTCTGTTACTTTGAAATCAGAAATAACCCCCTCCCTGAGCGGGCGGATCGCTTCAACAATATCTGGTGTACGGCCCAGCATTTCAGATGCTTCCTGGCCGACAGCCAATACTTTCCCGGTTTTAGCGTTAACCGCCACAACAGAAGGCTCGCGCAAAACTATGCCTTTACCTTTAACATAAATCAGGACGGTAGCCGTTCCCAGGTCAATCCCAATATCTAATCCCAATTTCATCAGGGGACCCCTCTTTCATACCAATCAGTTAACAAGTGAGCGCCAGATGGTAGTCATTGTACAAATCGGTTCAATCATACAATAACTATCCGCCTGTTTCAACGTATCTGCGGGGGCTTTATCCTGCAGACGGTCTGAGCAAGGCCGAACCTGTAAGCCGTTTCAAAAGCCGGGCTTGGTAACGCTCGGCTGATAGAGAATCCGGTTTGGTAAAATCAATCAGGCCGGATATAAAGGTGGCTGAAGTCCTGAATCTGTTACTGGCGGAGGATTAGGACAGGCCGGAAGCAAAAGTCCTGAAACCGATTTTACACGTTTTTACACTTCATAGGGATTTCAGGGCCAGAACTGGCTTGACCTTCAAGACAGAAATAAACCCAGAAACCCTTATGAATAGGGGGTTCCGGGCTTGGAGCCTGCAAAGGGACTTGAACCCTTGACCTGCTGATTACAAATCAGCTGCTCTACCAACTGAGCTATGCAGGCATTAGGCAACAGCCAATATTTTACCTGTCAGAACTGAGGTTTGTCAACGTATCCAAGCCAGTATTATTCGCAGAACACGCAACCTTCCAGCACACCAGTAGGGAGACCTTTATATCCGGGATCTTGCTGTGTCCATAAATTCAAAGGAACAACAGATTCAGGACTCCGCCGGCTTCTGCTGCCGCTTATGCAGCGCCAGCTGCCTCAGCAAGTTCTCCTGACTGTGTTCAAGATGATGTTGCATGGCCAATCTGGCAGCTTCCGCGTCAACAGCAAAGATTGCCTGACTGATCGCTTCATGCTCCTTTTGTACCACACTGATATACTCATTTTCAGAAATATAGCTGTCCAGGGAAAGGCCATTCCACAGCTGGCCCAAAAAGGATTTTAGTTTTTCAGAGCCGCTGGCCTGCCAAATAGCCATATGAAAATCATTATTGGCTTTATTAAACGCCTCAACATCCTGACGCTCACAAGCCTGCTGTCCACTAGCAATAGCTTGTTTAATCGTATCCCATTGTTCCGGGTGGCGGATAGCTTTGACACAGGCCTCCCCCTCCATTAAGATCCGTACATCATAGTGATCGTTAATAAAATCTTCCGAAACATCCTTAACCATAGCGCCGCGATTAGGCCGCAGCTCCAACAGGCCTTCCATGGCCAGGATCTGGAAAGCTTCCCGCACCGGAGTACGGGAAACCCCGCAGATTTCAGCAACCGAGTCCAGTGTCAAAAGTTCATTGGGGCGGTACTCACCGCTCAAAATAGCCCGTCGCAGCACCGCAGCTACTTGCTCACGTGCCGGCATTATGACGATCTGATGATTCACGGTCCTTCACCCCCCGTATTGCTTACGCCTTTTGTCCTTCAGTTTCAGTGGCACCAAAGTACTGATTCAAATCAGCTAACAGCGTGTCACAGTCAATGCCATGTACCATACAGGCCATTTCCACCGTTTCAGCAGAAGAGATGGCGCAGCCGATACAATGCAAGCCATGTTCCATAAATACAGGAACCACTCCCCTGTCCATCATAATGATATCTGCAACATACATATCCTTGGTAATCATTATTATCCTCCTTGATTAGCAGGCTTTCATATCAATCCCATCAGCAGCTGCTATCAGCATAACCATCCTGCCACGGTTAGCCAGTTTCAGGCGCCTGAATAATATTATATTACGCTGCAATCCGAACAGCTGTGTTTTATGCAACAAAATCACCTGACTGAAGCAATTAAGGCCGTTATATAACTGGGGGCGCTGACATATGGTTGCCAAAAAAAGCCGGGGCAAAAGGTCCCGGCCAAATTCAGTCCGCCGATTCAACAAAATCTATTACTTATTAACTTTATCCTTTAAGCTTTTACCCGCTTTAAAAGCCGGAGCTTTGGAAGCCGGAATCTCAATCGCAGCCTTGGTGCTGGGATTATGTCCCATACGGGCTTCACGACGGCGGGTCTCAAAGGTACCAAAGCCCACCAATACAACTTTTTCTTCTTTAACCAGTGCCTCAGTGATGGCATCAAGCGTCGCATTGATAGCGGCTTCACTATCCTTTTTGCTCAGCTGGGTCAGCTTGGCCACAGACTCGACCAGTTCACTTTTATTCATATTATTAGTGCCTCCTTAAAAGCTCAAGTAGGGAATCTACAGCAAATTATCCTCATGAGTCCGAAGATTGTCAATACTAATGCTGACAAATGACTGGATAAGACTGCTGATACAAGTATAATGCTATCTTATTTTATAACAGCGCCGCCATTTTGGCTAGCATCACGGTAGAGCCGGAGGATATTTTCCGCCAAATACTTCAAGTTTCTGGCATTACCGCCCTTCAGATCAGCCTGACGTAACATATATCTGACATCCCGTTCCACTCTTGAAGCAGTGGTCAGATAATGCTTGGCGGTTTCTGCATACAAGTGACTGCACTGCAAAGTACAGCGATCCTGGTCCCGTAAATATAAATAGAGCATATACTCCAGATAGCGGCTGCCGCTTAAATGGCTGGAGAGGTTGTGGGCTTTGAATACCTGTGCGGTCAAACGGCGCAGCACGGCTGCCTCAGGTACCGTTTCAGGGTATACTGCTGTCTGCTGTTTAACCAGCTCATTGACCAGATGTGCCGCCCGGTATACATTTTGCCGACCATCCAGTATATACTGCATCCGCCCGGCGGTATCCGCTACGCCGATATAACCACGCTGCCGCATCAGCTCAGTCAGCTTTGCCAGTAAATCACGATCTGAAGCGGTAATATAAAAAGACGGCCTGGCGGTAGTCCTGCCTTCAAAAGGACTGAAAGCAGACGGTATAGCAGCAGCCGGCGGCGGATCTGCGGGCGGATTGGACTGCGGTTGATCGTTCATAGGACTTACCTCCTGTGTGAAAATTGTAAACAGCAGCCATCAAAGGTCAATTGCCTGCAGGCCATATCCAGACTAGCGCTTGATGAAATATTGTTGTATGCCGCGACCGATACCGGCGGCAGCGTGGTCCTCCCAGATAACATCTGCGGCTTGTCGGGCTGGGTCCGTCCCGTTTTTCATACAGATTGAAAGGCCGGCCACTTTAAACATGGCTATGTCGTTTTCCTGGTCGCCGGCAGCAGCGGTTCTGGCCGGATCGATTTGCAGCAGCTCAGCGACTTTCAGCAAGCCTTCGCCTTTTGACTGACCTGAGGCCATAATATCCAAAGAGCGCAAGGCGGAGGCTTGAGCCGACAGGCCCTGCTTTTCAGTGCTCATCGCCCTTAGATACGTCTCCTGCTCAGGCGTAAGATACGCCGCAAAAAGTTTATAGAACGGTTCAGCATGAGCCAGCAGTAAATCGGTCAGGCTAGTATAAGTGCAGGTCGGTACTTCCGGCATCCCGCAGGAACGGGCTTGAATATTGTAGCGCTCAAAAAAGCGGATCCGTTGACTGCCCCGGCGATAAAAGACCTGAGCGGCGTCGTAGATTAGGACGTCAATCTGCTGTGCGTCTAAATACCCGGCCAGTGCCTGTAAAGCTTCAGCCGGCAGTGGCTGACTGTACAGGAGCTCTTCGCTGCCCGGCATTCTGATCATGGCCCCATTACAGCTGATGATGGGGGTATGCAGATTCAGTTGCCGCCAAAACACCCGAGCTGATCGATCCATGCGGCCGGTAGCCAGAACCAGCGACACGCCCTGTCCCTGCAGCTGTTGGACGGCTGACAGCGTCTCCCGATCAATCCTGCCATATTTATCTAAAAGAGTTCCATCTAAATCACAGACAAACAAACGACATTGCCGAGCCCGTTCATATACCTGGCGGGCTGACAATCGGCTGACAGTTAGGTGGCTTGCCAGATTCATTAGTATTAATCCTTGCTCTCCGTATAATCTGCAGTCAGGCTGCTTGAATCAGTCACCGCAGCCTTCGCTTGGCCGGAACTACTGGTATCGGTACTAGTATCGGACTTGCTGCTTACGGTCGTGATGTAATGCGAATGGGGCAGGTAGCGAAAATTGTAGGTTTCACCGGCTAACGGCTTAAATATCAGCGGGTTGTAATGGTAGACCTGCTGATTCTGATCCGTCAGTATCCCCAGCAAGGCTACGTTTTTACTGACCTGAATCTGCGCAAAGGACTGACTGTCAGAAGCCAGATTGATACAATCCAGCAGCTTGGGCCCGCTGAAAAAGCCAATCTGAAGCAAGAGAAGGACAGCCAGTACAGTCGGTGCAAAAAGCTGATAAGGCCTTTTGGCCCGTGTTTTCATACACTGCAGCCGGACATGCAGCATAGCGCCGGTCATTACTATACTAAGCATGACGCTCAATATCAGCATAATAATAAAGAAGGCTGTCATGACTCTGCCTGTTCCTCCTGCTCTCTGACCCACTCGTTCATTTGCTGCTCAAAGTCCAGCGCGGTTTGCAGCGGTATCTTCAGTTCCAGAGCTTTGTTAAATTTACTCCCGGCTTTATCTCCGTAGATCAGCAAATCTGTCTTGGAGCTGACTGTGCCTGTCACCTGTGCGCCGCAGGCGGAAAGCCGCTGCCCGGCCTGGCTGCGGCTTAAGGTAGGAAAGCTGCCGGTGAGTACGATGGTCTTCCCTGACCAGGGAGTGTCTGTCGCCCGCTCCTCCGGGCTCAGCTCCTCCGGTGGCCTGACCCCCAGTTCAGTCAGCTCATCCAGCATTTTCTGGTTTACCTCCGCTTTCATAAAACTATGCAGCGAACGTGCTGAAATATCGCCAAAATCCGGCAGGCTCCTGAGCTGGTCCAAATCAGCTGCCTGGATCCGGGCCAGGCTGTGCAGCTGCCCCGCTAGCGTTTTGGCCGCCTGCAAGCCGATATGGCGAATCCCCAGCGAGGCGATAAAGTTAGCCAGCGGCCTGGTCTTGGACTGTTCTATCGCAGCTAAAAGCTTATCGACTGATCTGTCCTTCAGGCCTTTTTGCTGCAGCAACGCTGACCGATGCAGTTTCAAGCGATAAAGATCGGCTATACTGTTCAGCAGCCCCATAGCCATCAGCCGTTTAATCAGCCCGCTGCCCAGACCGCTGATATCCATGCAATCCCGGGCCACAAAATGGTTGAGCCTGGACTCAAGCTGAGCCGGGCAGTCAGAACCGGTACAATAGCTGGCTGCTTCACCGACTTCCCTGATGACCGGCGCACCGCAGGCCGGACAGCGTCGCGGCATCTCAAAGGCCGGTCTTAAGCTGGGCCGCTGTCCCTCAGCGATGCCGGTAACAGCCGGTATGACATCTCCGGCCTTAACAATTCTGACCAGGTCACCTTCCCGGATATCCTTCTCCCTGATGTAATCTTCATTATGCAAGGTCGCCCGGGATATCAGGCTGCCAGCCAGCAAGACTGGCTCCAGTACCGCCAAAGGGGTCAGTTTGCCGGTCCGGCCGACCTGTACCTCAATCTTAAGCAAACGGGTAGTCTTGATTTCAGGCGGATATTTATAAGCCGCAGCCCAGCGAGGGGCTTTGCTGGTCTCCCCCATCAGATCACGCAGCCTGAGCTGATCAACTTTCACCACTGCGCCATCTATACCGTAGGGCAGCAGGCCGCGCCGCTCCCCTATTTGCTTGATAGCCGCCAGCACCTCAGCATCACTGTGATAAGGGATACCCGCTTCAGCAGGTATCACTGGGAGCCCCAGCTCCCGGAGCCAATCTAACTCCTGATGGTGAGTCGTAAATGCTTTGCCTTGCAGCTGCTGAATGTTGAAAATAAACAGTCCCAGCCTGCGCCGCCCGGTTACCTCAGGGTCCAGCTGGCGCAGTGAACCGGCCGCGGCGTTGCGCGGGTTGGCAAAGTGTTTTTGTCCGGCCTGATCCTGCTGCTGGTTGAGCGCCATAAAATCCGCTTCAGTCATGTAGATCTCACCGCGGACTTCAAGATAGGGGACGGCTTGCGGCAGCCGCTGAGGGATGCTCTCAAGGCGTTGAATATTAACCGTCACATCTTCCCCGATTAAACCGTCGCCGCGCGTTGACGCCCGTTTTAAAACGCCGTCTGCGTATTCCAGGGATACAGAGAGGCCGTCAATTTTTTGCTCGACCACAAATTGAACCGGCTCGGAGGCGCCATTGTCCCTGGCCAATTTACGGGCGGTCTGCAGATAATCGCACAGCTCAGCTTCACTGAAGTAATCAGTCAGGCTTTGCATGGGCACCTGATGCCTGACTTTAATAAATCCTCTGGCAGCCTTTCCGCCCACGCTATGAGTGGGTGATTGCGCGTCCGCCCACTCAGGATGCTGACGTTCAAGCTCGGCCAATTCACGCTGCAGCATATCATACTCGTAGTCTGAAATGACTGGCGCATCCTGATCATAATACAAGTGGTTATAATGCTCTATCAGCTGTCGCAGTTCGGCGAGATGGGATCGAGCCGCACGGTTTGCTGAACGGTCGTTCATTGCTAAATCTCCCCAAGGTCATTCATCATACTCATAAGGGTCGGTTTCATCCAGCAGTTCCTTTAAAACCGCTAATTCCTCACCGGTAAAACTGATTCCTTTACCCATTTTATCATGCTCCGGGGACCAATCTCTGACATCAAATTTCGGCCGGCCGTTATTCCAGCGAACCACATTCAGTTCCCGGTTCCAATTCGACTTATTTGTGCTCAGGACTCCGATATGCTTAACGATTTCAAAGGTAAATTCTTGCTTTGCCATCTGTCAACCTCCAAGAGTTTTAGATCTATACCGGTAAATCCGGTAGTGGAATTATACCACACCCGGACCTGGTCACCCTTGTATAGGCAGCTATGCCAAATTGCTGTAAAATGGTAAACGGACTTTGTATAAAGCGACAAAGTAGCTTTCATTAGAAGAGGACGACTTACTATGCGTATTAATCATGGAATGATTTATAACGGTGATTTTTGCCTTGAACCCAAAGACTTAATCCTGGAGAACGGCAAGATCAAGGCCATTTTAAAACCGGGAGCCCCTTATGCCAGGCAGCAGGATATCCTGAATGCCCGCGGTCTTAAAATTCTGCCGGGTTTAATTGATATACATATTCATGGATCCAGAGGATCGGACACCATGGATGGCACTCCGGAGGCGCTGCAGACGGTCAGCCGCCATCTGGCCAGTCAGGGCGTTACCGCCTTTTTACCGACGACCATGACCACCCCGATTGAGGAGCTCGAGCAGGCTTTCAATAATCATCCGGTCCTGGATGGTGCCCAGGCTTTGGGGTTTAATATGGAAGGTCCCTTTATCAGCCCCAAAAAACGCGGGGCTCATCTTGAGTCCTGTATTCGCAAACCAACCGCGGGGGAGTTTTCTGATTATCTGAACCGGGCCAGAATCAAAGTGGTGACCATTGCGCCTGAGATGCCCGGAGCCCTGGATTTTATCTCTCAGTTTGGCAGTCAGGTAGTCTGCTCAATCGGACATACCACCGCAGATTATGATACGGCCATGGAGGCCATTCGCCGCGGCGCGCGCAGCCTGACCCACACCTTCAATGCTATGCCGCCGTTGTTGCACCGCGATCCGGGCGTGATCGGCGCGGCGGTAAAGTCAGGAATCTATGGCGAATTAATAGCCGATGGTGTCCACATTCATCCGGCGGTAGTTTATTGCGCCTACCGTCTTTTTGGCGATGAGCGGCTGATCCTGATTTCTGACGCTATGCGGGCAGCAGGCTTACCCGATGGGCAGTATGAACTGGGCGGTCAGCCGGTGCTGGTTGATCACGGTGTAGCCAGAACGGCAGACGGAACTATCGCCGGTGGTACTTCCAATGTCTGGATCGGTCTCAAAAATGCGGTAAGCTTTGGCATTCCTGAATCCAGTGCCGTTAAAATGGTGACCCGCAACCCCGCCCGTTTAATCGGCGAATATGATCATAAGGGCAGTATTGAAGAGGGAAAGGACGCGGATCTGATTTTACTGCGCGAGGATCTGGCACTGGAACATGTCATTATTGGCGGAAAGCGCTATGAATAAGGCCCTGCTCGCGCTTCTTGTTTTGCTTCTTGCGACAGCCGTCATATTGTTAGCCTGGGCTATTGCAGAGCCGCATCTGCTGGACACGGATTATTTCAGACTGGGACCGAAGGGCAAGAGTCAGCGGCTCAGGCTTTCCGCTGCGTCCGCCAGACCCGCGCAGCGGGATGCTTCCTCGCTGCGGCTGGCATTCTTTTCCGATGCACACGCCAGATTTCTCTTTATCCCGGTCAGGCAGTTGTTAGCCCGGATCAGGCAGGCCGGCGTTGATGCGGTCGTGTTTGGCGGTGACTTTTCATCTTCTGAACATGATCTGCCCAAAGCAATGCGCTATATGCGGGAGCTGGCCGCCGGCCTCAGCGAAGCCGGGATTCCGCTGCTGGGCGTTATGGGCAATCATGACGAGTATCTGAGCCGTGATACAGCTGAACAAACCGGTCTCATTTTATTATCCAATGATTCGGTTCTGCTGCCGGCAGCCGATGGCAAGCCCTGGCTACTTACCGGACTTCAGGATCTGAAGCTGGGTACAGCTGATCTGACCCGCGGACTGGCTACCTGGCATAGCGCGGCTGCTCGTTTATTACGGCCGGCTGAACAACAGACAATTGAGGGCCGCCCGGCCCAATTACCGGCTACGCCGGAGCAGATCCCGGCTAACCGGCGGATCGTGCTGGCTCATAATCCGGATACTATTTTAAGCTTACCGGAGGGCCTTTTTTCCTGGGTTTTATCCGGGCATTTTCACGGCGGCCAGATCCGCCTGCCTTTCAGACTGGAATACAAGATGCTGCGCCATGACCGTCTTTGTAAGCAGGGCTACGATCAGGGCCCTTATACCTGGCATAAGTCAGGACTGTTTATCTCCCGTGGCTTAGGTTGTGTGCTGCTGCCTTTCCGATTCCTGTCCAGACCTGAACTGAGCATCCTGGAATTCTCCCCGGATCGGTAAGCTTGGACCTGTCCAGGGCAGGTCGGTCCGTCCTTTCTCAAAGCATTGCATAAGCTGAAGTCAGCAAAAAAGGACCGCCGGAATCCAGTTCCGGCGGTCCTAATAAGTTTAACAGCAAGCTTTGATTCAGGCCTTGTCAGCGCAGCCCAAAACTTCCTTGATCTTGTGTTCCACTACCGCTTTGATGTTGCTGCGGGCGTCGCCTAAGTACTGACGCGGATCAAAATGATCCGGATGCTCCGCAAAATGCTTGCGGATAGAAGCAGTCATCGCCAGGCGCAGGTCAGAATCAATGTTGATCTTGCAGACAGCCATGCTGGCCGCCTGGCGCAGCATATCCTCAGGAATGCCGATAGCATCCGGCATTTTGCCGCCAAACTCATTGATGATCTTTACATATTCAGGCATAACCGAGCTGGCGCCATGCAGAACAATGGGGAAACCGGGCAGGCGCTGGCTGACTTCTTTCAGAATATCAAAGCGCAGCTGGGGTTTCTGGCCGGGCTTGAATTTATAAGCGCCGTGGCTGGTGCCAATGGCAATGGCCAGGGAATCCACTCCGGTACGGGTAACAAAGTCCTGGACTTCTTCCGGACGGGTGTAGGAGGCATCCTCAGCACTCACATTGACCTTATCTTCAATGCCAGCCAGCCGGCCTAATTCACCTTCAACCACAACCCCTTTGCTATGGGCGTACTCCACAACTTGACGGGTTAACTTAATATTTTCCTCATAAGGGAGATGAGAGCCATCAATCATCACTGAGGTAAAGCCATCCTCAATACAGCTCTGGCACAGTTCAAAGCTGTCACCATGATCCAGATGAAGAACAATGGGCAGGCCGGTCTCAATGACCGCTGCCTCAACCAGCTTCTTCAAGTAAGTACGGTTGGCATACTTACGGGCGCCGGAAGAAACCTGCAGGATCAGCGGAGCATTCAGCTCTTTGCCAGCTTCAGTAATGCCCTGAATGATTTCCATGTTGTTGACATTGAAGGCACCGATGGCGTAACCGCCTTCGTAAGCTTTTTTAAACATCTCAGTTGAAGTAACTAATGGCATATGTTTCTCTCCTTAGTTCTTATTGACTGCCAGCCTATAAAATAAAACCCGCAGCTCCGTTTGCTATAATGATTACAAACGGTATTATTTTACTGATACTTAACGCCCGCGTCAATGGATGACTTAAGGTTCACTATACGCTTTAAGCCGGTCCTGCAGGGTCAGCCTGACCTGGCGGGCTTGCTCCAGTTTCTCCCGCTCTTTGTCCACGACCGCGGCAGGGGCTCTGGATACAAATGATTCATTAGCCAGCTTTTGCCCCAGCCGGTCAATTTCCGCTGCATTTTTTTCCAGTTCGGCCTGCAGCCGCTGTTTTTCCTGGGCCAGATCCACTAACTGTTCCAGTGGCAGATAGAGTTCGGCACCTGGGACCACGGCCGTAACCGCATGTACACTGATCCCGGTTTTGTCCTTTTGTGTGCTGACTGAGCTGACCTGAGCCAGGCGGTCCAGATAAGGGCGTGACTGAGCAAATAATGCTGACAGGGCCGGATTATCTGTCACGACAATCAGATCAGCTTTCCGGCTGGGTTTAACATTCAGGTTCAATCTGATATTCCGGATCTGGCGGGTAGCGCTCATAATCAAATCCATCAGTTGTTCACTGGCGCGGTCCTGCCACTCCGGATGCGAGTCCGGCCAGTCTGACAGCATGATTGATTCCGCCGCCTGACTGAGGCTGGTAGCTGGTAAATCTGAATAGATCGTCTCTGTTACAAAGGGCATAATGGGGTGCAGCAACTGCATCGCGCGTCTCAGAACCGTACATAAGACAAAACGGGCTTCAAGCGGCCCTGCCGGGAGGTCCCCATACAGGCGCGGTTTAACCATTTCAAGATACCAGTCGCAGAATTCCTCCCAGATAAAGTTATAGATTTTAGCCAGGGCCACGCCAAACTCAAATTTTTCCAGGTTCAGGTTGATTTCTTCCGTCACCTGATTCAGCCGGGATAAGATCCAGCGGTCCTCTAACTGAAAAGCCTGCGGATTGACCTGACTGAAGTCAAGCTCATCCGGTAAGTTCATCACCACAAAACGATAGGCATTCCACATTTTATTGATAAACGCGCGGCCGCTTTCCAGCAGCTGAGGCTGATAACGCTGATCATTGCCAGGAGCAGTTCCGTTAATCAAGGCAAAGCGCAGGGCGTCGGCGCCGTACTGGTCGATGATTTCCAGAGGATCAATGCCGTTACCTAATGACTTGGACATTTTCCGGCCTTCAGCATCCCGTACAATGCCATGCATTAATACTTTACGGAACGGTACCTGGCCGGTTTGCTCCAGACCGGAAAAGATCATCCGGGCTACCCAGAAAAAGATGATATCATAGCCTGTAACCAGCACATCAGTGGGATAATAATACCCCAGTTCCGGAGTCTGATCCGGCCAGCCCAGGGTTGAAAACGGCCATAGCGCTGAGCTGAACCACGTATCCAAAGTATCCGGGTCCTGCTTAAAGCTGTGCCCTCCGCACTGCGGACAAGTATCAGGCTGGCTCGCGGCAATCACCGTCTCCCCGCAATCCTGGCAGTAATAGGCCGGAATCCGATGCCCCCACCAGAGCTGACGGCTGATACACCAATCCTTAATATGATCCATCCAGTTAAAGTAGGTCTTACTGAAGCGCTCCGGTACAAATTTAATCTGTCCGGTTTTTACTGCTTCAATAGCAGGCTTAGCCAGGGGTTCCATTTTTACGAACCACTGTTTGGAGCAGCGAGGCTCCACCGTAGTGCCACAGCGCTGGCAAGTTCCTACGTGATGCTGATATGGTTCGATCTTTTCAATTAGGTCCTGCTTTTGCAGGTCGCTCACTACCGCTTTTCTGGCCTCTTCCCGGCTCATTCCGCTGTAGCGGTCAAATCCGGGTACAATGTGAGCGTCATCCGTCATCACATTGATAAGGGGCAACTGATGTCGCAAACCAACTTCATAGTCGTTAGGATCATGCGCCGGGGTTATTTTTACCACCCCGGTACCAAAATCGGGGTCGACATAGCTGTCTTGAATAATTGGAATAACCCGGTCAGTTAAAGGCAGCCGCACATGACAGCCGGCCAGATCCTGATACCGCCCGTCCTCCGGATTGACCGCTACCGCGGTATCGCCCAGCAGGGTTTCCGGTCTGGTTGTCGCCAGAACCAGATAACCAGGCTTTTCAACAAGCGGATAGCGCAGATGCCACAAAAAGCTGGCCTGATCCTCATACACGACTTCAATATCTGAAATAGAGGTCAGACAGGACGGGCACCAATTGATGATCCGTTCGCCTCGATAAATCAGGCCTTTATGGTAAAGATCCATAAATACCGTCTGCACCGCGCGGCTCAGACCTTCATCCATTGTAAAACGCTGCCGGTCCCAGTCACAAGAGCAACCCAGGCGCTGCAGCTGACTGACAATCCTGTCTCCATAAGTTTTTTTCCAGGCCCAGGCCCTCGTTAAAAATGCTTCCCGGCCCAAGTCCGCTTTACTGAGGCCTTCCTGTTTAAGGCTGTCCACAATTTTAGCTTCAGTCGCAATAGAAGCGTGGTCCGTGCCAGGTTGCCATAAAACCGCCTCACCCTGCATGCGGTGCCAGCGGGTCAGGATATCCTGTAAAGTATTATCCAGCGCGTGGCCCATATGCAGCTGCCCGGTGATGTTAGGCGGAGGCATAACAATACAGAAAGGTTTTTTAGCCGGATCCACTTTGCCGGTAAAGTAGCCGGCGGCCTCCCACCGCTGATATAATTGGGCTTCCGCCTGGTCAAATTCAAAGGTTTTACTCACATGATCAATTCTTGCCATAATGGCCTCCGATTAATAGGCGCTTTGAGGCACAGAAAATGCCGGTTGGCCTGAGATTTGAAAAAGGACCGCAGTCTTTTCAGGAACACGGTCCTTTTAAGGACAATCAAATGATCTCAGACAGAGGCAACAAGGTTAGTTCTGCTCCTGCTGTCCGCATATAACTGGTCTGACACCAGCTGAACTGCCTGGGAAACCAGCCCCAGGTGGGCGTTTTAGGATAACAAAGCAGCAGCGTCACGGTCCAGCAGGATCGTAACACTTGGGTGCAGCTGTAAGATAGAAGCCTGGCAAAGCGGATCAATATTGCCTTCAACCATAGCCTTAACCGCCTCAGCTTTACTGGAGCCGGTAGCAACCAGGATAATTTTTGCCGCATCCATTATGGTGCCGATTCCCATGCTCAGAGCCTGGCGGGGTACCTGATCCGGATCCGCAAAAAATCTGGCATTGGCATTAATGGTGTTCTCAGTCAGTTCCACTACATGCGTGGCTTTTTGAAAAAATGAATCCGGCTCATTAAAACCAATATGACCATTGCGACCCAGACCTAAGAGTTGAAGGTCCATGCCGCCGGCCTCAGCGATCGCCTGCTCATAGCGCTCACACTCAGCCACCGGATCATCCACGGTGCCATCCGGAATATTGATATTTTCAGCCTGAACATTTACCTGGCTGAATAGATGCTCCAGCATAAAATGATAATAGCTCTGATCATTATCTTTGGATAAGCCCAGATACTCATCCAAGTTAAATGTGGTGGTTTCAGCAAAAGAAATGACCCCGTCCTCATAAAGGCGGATCAGCTGGTCATAAACACCAATCGGCGTACTACCGGTGGGCAGACCAAGTACAGACTGAGGGTCTTCCAATAACTGGGCGGCGACAAGATTTGCTCCCGCTTTAGCCACCTGATCGGCATTCTCAAAAATTTGAATAATCATGGCTTCCTCCAAACAGTTCATTCAGCGTTAAAAATCAGTCTCAACTGTCAGTCTCTGATTATAACAGATTATACGTACAAATACTGCCGCCAGACTTGGCATTTACTCATCGCAATTTAGCAATTGTAACGCCGCTGTCGCCTTCGCCATAAGGAGCCAGCTGAAAGCTCTGTATCCGGCGGTCCTTGTGCAAGAAATCAGCCACTGCTTTACGCAGTACCCCGCTGCCTTTACCATGTACAATGCGTACTGAAGCCGCACTGGCTAATACAGCATCATCCAGATATTGATCCAGATTGACCAGCGCCTCATCTGCTGTTTGCCCCAGCAATTTAATCTCCGGACTGAAGGTCAGCCGGCGGCTGGTCTGGATGTGATCGCTCCGCAGGCCTTTGCTCTGGCGTTCAGTCTTGCGGTTCGCTTTACGTAAATCCGACGCGGCTACGTTTACCCGCAGACTGCCGCTGGCCAGGATGCACTGGCCCTGCTTATCCGGACCGGATATAAGTCTGCCCTGCAGGTTCAGTGCCGGGGCGAAATAGCTTTCTCCCACAATCAATTTATCCGGTTCAGTTTCCGCAGCGCCCTGGTGAGCTGCGCTCAGCGTTTGCTGTCCGATTTCTGCTTCAACCGCGTTCAGCCGCCGTTTCATTTCCTGCCGCAGTCGGTTTCCCTGACTTTCCGCCTCATCCAGCTTTCCGGCAGCGTAGGCCTGACGGATGTCCGACAGGAGCGCTTCAATGATGTCTAATTCATCCTTCAATTCCCGCCGCTTCTCCTCGTTATAGCGATTCGTTAATTCGCTGCGGCGTTGCTGCCAGGCTTGCTTTTCCCGTTGGGCTTCTTCCAGCAGCCGCCGGCTTTCCGCTTGCTCTTGCTGTGCCGTCTGCAGCGCTTGATCGGCTTCTCTTCGCTGGCTGTCCAGTTTTTGCACCAGGTTTTCAAAGCGAATATTCTCTTCCGCCAGAAAGGATCGGGCAGTATCTACAATTTGCTCACTTAAGCCTAATTTCCTGGAGATGACAAAAGCATTTGATACCCCCGGGACGCCTATGAGCAAACGGTAGGTTGGCTTAAGCGTTTCAGTATCAAACTCGCAGCTGGCGTTCTCCACGCCAGCTGTTTCCAGGGCATAGGCTTTGAGCTCATGATAATGGGTCGTAGCTACCGTGACCGCGCCGCGCTGTCTGAAGTAGTCCAGAATTGCCATGGCGAGGGCTGCGCCTTCAGATGGGTCAGTCCCGGAGCCCAATTCATCAACTAAGACCAACGTGGTCGGGCCACAGGCTTTAGTGATTCCAACAACGTGAGTCATATGTGAAGAAAACGTCGATAAACTTTGTTCTATACTCTGTTCGTCCCCTATATCCGGTAATACTTCTGTAAAAACTGACATGCTGGAGGGCTCTTCAGCAGGAATCGCTAAACCGGCCATGGTCATCAGCGCGAACAAGCCACAGGTCTTTAGTGCCACAGTTTTACCGCCGGTATTGGGACCGGTGATGAGGAGCGTCTTGAACGTCTCTCCAACCCGGATATCAATCGGGACGACCTTTTGAGGATCAATCAGTGGGTGGCGGGCCCGCTTCAGATTGATGCGGCCGGATTGATTTAGCCGGGGAATAATGGCCTTCATTTTTAAAGCCAGGCGCCCCTTGGCAATCATAAAGTCCACGGCCTGCATCCGCTGTGCGTCCCTGAGGATGGCGCCGGCCTGGGCCGCGGTCTGTTGAGACAGGTCATGCAGGATCCGGGCAATTTCCGCCCGTTCCGCCGCCGCTAGTTCTTTAAGCTTATTATTGGCCTCAACTACAGCCATCGGTTCAATAAACAAGGTTTGTCCGGAACCGGAGGCATCGTGCACGATGCCCGGAACCTGGGCCCTGAAAGCCGCCTTGACCGGCACAACAAAGCGATCAAAACGCTGGGTGACCAGCGCTTCTTGCAGATAACTGGCTTTATCTCTGATTATGCGGTCCAGGTTGGCCCGCAGACTGCTTTGGGTCTGTTGGATTCGCCGGCGGATATCCGCCAGTTTTGCGGAAGCGCGGTCAGCAATTTCTTCTTCGCCAATTACGGCGGCAGAAATAGCGCGTTCTAAGGCTTCACAGGGTTCCATATGAGCCATTAAATCATAGACCAGGTTGGATGAAGGATCAGGCAGTGTATCCGGTACTGCGCCTTGCAGCCTCGCGGTACAGCGCAAAAAGCTGGCCAGGTGCAGAAGTTCTGTCGTGCTCAGATCAGAGCCCAATTCAGCGCGTTTCACTGCAGGACGCACATCATCCAGACTCTGCAGTGGCGGCGTGCCGCGAGTGAGCAAAACGTGGATGGCATCATGTGTCTGGGCTAATCTAAGGTTTACCTCATTGAAATCAGCGGTGGGTTCCAGCGCCTCACAGGCGTTGCGGCCCAAGACAGAAAAAGATAGTCCGGACAGTTGCCGGACTATTTTATCAAACTCCAGACTTTGATAAACTCTCAGGTTCATGATGGTTTTCCCTTCAGCAGTCAGACTGCTCCAGTCTGCTGGCGTTCAATGCTTTTTTATGCTCGGCCAGTAATAGTAAGCGTAACGGATAAGCGCAAAAATCGCAAATCCGACCGGTACGATGAAGAGGCGGGGAATTATATCCAGTCTTGAGGTGGGAATGATCAGTGTCACAGAAAAGGCGATGACCAATAAGACAGTCGTCACTTTGCCATACCATTCAGACTTCACCACCACATCCTGCCGCTTGAAAAGGAAGGAGCCTCCCACAATCATCAGAATTTCTTTAGCCAGCAGGATCAGCGGAACCCAAAATGGCAACCGGCCGATGATAAATAGCATGACCCCGGTGGTCAGCTGAAAGATCTTGTCTACCAGCGGATCCAGAACCTTGCCCAAATCTGACACCTGGTTAAAGTGGCGGGCAATGAATCCATCCAGCATATCCGTCAGCCAGATGGCCAGGAATAAATAAAAGCCGGTCCATCCATACTTATCAATGTAATAGATATAGTAAGCCATGACCGGTACTAAAAGGAGTCGGAGGACAGTCAGCCCATTGGGGATGGTCAGTTGTTTTTTCCAATTAACTTCTTTTAGTTTCATAAACCTCTCACGGACCGGTTTGGCTTCCGGCTATCTGGACATGCTGCGGTAATCGCTCAACTCAGATGGCAATGAACTTGGCGTCCCCGTATTCCTCCAGACTGATCGTCTTGGTCATTTTCATGGCCTCTTCAATATCCATGTCAACAATCTGACCGCCCCGGTAGCTGACCACCCGATTCAGACGATTATTTTTTACACAATCAATGGCCTGAACGCCCATCAGGCTGGCCATCTGCCTGTCTCTCAAGGTCGGACTGCCGCCGCGCTGGACATAACCCAGCACCGTTGCTCTGGATTCAATGCCGGTCATTTTTTCAATCCGCTTGGCGTATTCCACCGCGGACCCGACGCCTTCCGCAATGACCACAATATAGTGATGCTTGCCGGAGTTACGGCACTCCAGCAGCCGCTTAATGACATCCCGGTTAAAATCATGCTCAACCTCAGGTATCAGGATAACTTCAGCGCCGCAGGAAATGCCGACATTCAGGGCGATATAACCAGCGTGACGGCCCATGACTTCAATAACACTGCAGCGCTCGTGGCTGCTGGCAGTATCCCGCAGCTTATCAATAGCCTCCATTGCAGTATTCATGGCGGTGTCATAACCGATCGTGTAATCAGTACAGGCGATATCATTGTCAATGGTTCCGGGCAGACAGATCACGGGCATACCCAGACGGCTGAGGTCCAGCGCGCCATGATAGGAACCGTCACCGCCAATGATCACCAAGGCGTCAATATTGAAGACCTTACACATGTCATAGGCTTGCTTGACCCCCTCAGGGCTGTTAAAAGTCAGACTGCGAGCCGTCATCAAAAATGTGCCGCCGCGCTGCAGCTTTTCAGAGACAGAACGGGAATTCAGTTCAATGATATCTCCCCGCCACAACCCGTGGAAGCCCCTGCGGACGCCGAGCATTCTGTACCCGGTGTTCAGACCTGCGCGGACAATAGAGCGGATAGCGGCGTTCATCCCGGGCGCATCTCCGCCGGAGGTCAGCACCGCAACAGTTTTAGCTTCAGCCATAGCAGACAGGCTCCCGGTGTTACTTTGCTGCAGATTTTCATTTTCCTTAAGCAGCTCATCAGCTGAATAGGTTTTAGGATCGTTATTTGTGTCGGTCATGTGTGCACCTCAGTTCCATCCCGTGATTTGGGTGAGCGTTAACCAGTTCAAACCAGTCTGCCGCTTTACACTCCCATTAAATTTAAGCTTATTCAGAAACCCTGTCAATGGCAGGGATAAACTGTAAATGGTCCGTCCCATACCGATCCGCCAGAACGGTCAGCAGGCAGGTCTGCTTAACTTCTACCCCAAATGGCGCGGGTTGACGCCAGGGCCGGTACTGCTGGTCCTGACTTACCAGAACAACCGGCGTAGTACCGCTGAAGAATCTCAGCGTGGCGATGAGCATTTTCCAGCCGCTGTCACCGACTACTCCGGGGTAGGTCAGTTCCAGCGCGAAAGTCGCTTCGTCCTGGGGCTGTAAAGCAGCAGTCGGGTTGACTGGCGGCCTGTCCTCAACTGACCTGCCGTAGCTTTCCCTGGGGAGAGCCGAGAGCGGGCGAGTTTGCTCAGCTGTTCTGGCCTTAAAACCAGCTGGTAACGCGGCCGGCTGATTGTCCGCCGGATCAGCTGACAGAATGGCCGCGGTTTCCACAATGAGCTTGGCATCTTCTTCCTCCCTCGCGCTGATGCGGCCCCGCAGCAGCAACACCTGCCCCTCCTGCAAAACCGTGCGGTATTCATTCAGCACTTTAGGGAATACAATGCACTCATAACGGCCTTCCAGATCCTCCACTGTCAAAAAGGCCATGCTTTCCTGACGCTTAGTCACCTTGTTGCTGCGCACATGCAGCAATCCGCCCATCGTTACAATCTGACCGTCAAGATTTTCGCTACTCTCATCCAGTAAATCATTTGCGCTCTCCAAGCTTTCCCCACTTATAGTTTGGTGATTCTGAGCGCTTTGGAGGCGGGAACTGCTCATATTCGTATAAGTCTCCAGTCCCCTTCTGTAGGCATCCAGCGGATGGCCGGAAATATACAGGCCCAGCATTTCCTTTTCCATATCCAGCTTCTGGTTCACGGTCAAGGGTGGTAATTGACTGTATTCCGGTTCAACCAATTCCTGTTTTTCAAGGCCGAAATCAAAGAGACTGAGCTGGCCTTCCATGATATTTTTGTTGTGCGAAGCCAGGATATCCATGTAGCTGTCAGTAGCCTCTATCAACTGGTTGCGCTGAATACCGAAGCTGTCCAGCGAAGAAGATCGGATCAGACTTTCAATCATTTTACGATTAATACTGAGCGGGTAAATCCGGCGCAAGAAATCACCAAAACTGGAAAAGGCCCCGTTTTGACGGCGTTCGGTAATCAACTCCTCCAGCGCCGCCTGACCCACATTTTTGACTGCGCCCAGCGCAAAGCGAATACAACCGTTCTCAGTCGTGAATTTCACCTGACTGGCATTGATATCCGGCGGTAAAATTTTAATACCCATCGTCCGGCAGATTTCTATATAATGCGCCGCCTGTCCCAGATCTCCTAAAAAGGAATTCAATAAGGCAGCCATATATTCGACCGGATAATAGTGTTTCAGCCAGGCGGTTTCATAGGCTACGATCGCGTAGCAGGCTGCATGGGCCTTGTTGAACGCGTAACCGGCAAACGCCATAACCTCTTCAAATATCTGCTGCGCGATGGCGACAGGTACGCCGCGGCGGACCGCTCCGTCCACCTTCCGGCCATCCTCCATTATACCGCCATGTATGAACAGGTCTTTATATCGAGCCAGTATCTCCGGTTTCTTCTTAGCCATGGCCCGGCGGACATTATCCGATTCACCCATGGAAAAGCCGGCCAGATCCCGGACAATCTGCATAACCTGTTCCTGATATATAATACAGCCATAGGTTACATTCAGAATCGGTTCCAGTAAGGGGTGTTCATAGGATATCTTGCTGCTATCGTGCCTGGCCGCTACGTACTTTGGTATTTGCTCCATAGGACCTGGCCGGTACAGAGAGATGCCGGCGATGATATCCTCCATGGATTCCGGCTTTAATTCTTTCATAAAGGAAGTCATGCCGGAAGACTCCAACTGAAACACACCGCCGGTTTCGCCCGCGGCTATCATCTGATAGACCTGGGCGTCGTCCAGCGGCAGGGTATCAAAATCAATCGTGCGCTTGAAATTCTGCCGGACCATATCTCTGGTATCCCTGAGCACGGTTAAAGTCCGCAGGCCCAGGAAGTCAAACTTCAGCAGGCCGATTTTTTCAATATTGTTTTTAGCGTACTGTACCACCACCGCATTATCATTAGTAGATAAAGGCGCCAGATCGGTCAGCGGTTCAGATGCAATGATCACGCCGGCTGCATGAGTGGAGGCATGGCGGGGCATACCTTCAACCCGGCGGGCCGTATCCAGGACTTCATGCGCCAGCGGGTCGCTGACATAGGCCTGTTTCAGCTCGGTTGACTCCTTAAGCGCGCGCTCCAGTGTCATACCCAGGGCCGCAGGAATCATTTTTGCCAGGCGGTCGCTGTCCTGATAAGGTACATCAAGCACTCTGGCTACATCACGAACAGCGGCCCGGGCGGCTAAGGTGCCAAAAGTGATAACCTGCGCAACCCGGTCCTGTCCATATTTTTGAGTGACATAGTCAATAACTTCCCCTCTGCGCTCATAGCAAAAATCCACATCAAAGTCCGGCATGCTGACTCTTTCAGGATTCAGGAAGCGCTCAAACAACAAGACATACTCCAGGGGGTCAAGACTGGTTATGCCTAAGCAATAAGCTGCAAGAGAAGCCGCGCCGGAGCCACGCCCGGGGCCAACCATAATTTCATGGGTCTTGGCAAAATGAATAAAGTCCCAGACAATCAGGTAATAATCCGTATAGCCCATTGAATTGATGACCTGAAGCTCATATTCCAGCCTTTTTTCATAATCAGCCCGGGGGTAAGGCTGATGTATGGCTAAACGGCGATCAAGGCCCTCATAGCACAGGCGGCGCAGATAGCTCTGATTATCTTCCGCCGCAGGTACGTGATAAGCCGGCAGGTGGAGGGTATGAGTGTCCAGCTCAGCCTGACAGCGCCGGGCAATTTTAACCGTGTTGGCCAGGGCTTCCGGCACATTCAGAAAGGCCTGGCGCATTTCCTCCGGAGATTTAATATAATATTGGTCTGTTTCCATCCGCATGCGGTCCGGATCACTGAGCTTTTTGCCGGTCTGCATGCACAGCAGGACTTCATGCGCTTTCGCATCTTCCTGATACATATAATGGCAGTCGTTGGTTGCAACCAGTGGAATGCCGGTTTCCTGACTGAGCGCGATCAGCTGGGTATTTACCAGTTTTTGTGCTTCCAGGCCGTTCGCCTGCAGCTCCAGATAATAATGCTCCGGTCCCATGGTATCCTGATACCAAAGAGCGGCGGCCCTGGCACCTTCCGGATCCCCATTCAGCAACCGTCTGGCCACCTCCCCGCTCAGGCAGCTGGAAAGCGCTATCAGACCGGCATGATTTGCCTGTAATAATTCCCGGTCGATCCGCGGCTTGTAATAAAAGCCTTCAGTAAAGCCTGCAGAAACCAGCCGGTTCAGATTCTTCAGGCCTTCATTGGTCTCCGCCAGCAGGATCAGATGATAGGAACGCTTATCCTCCCGCTGACTTTTAGAAAAGCGACCGTTAGGTGCCACATAGACTTCACAGCCAATAATCGGCTTGACGCCATCTTTTTTGCATTGTTCATAAAAGTCAACCACACCATACATAACGCCGTGATCTGTAATGGCACAAGCATCCATGCCCAGTTCTTTAATCCTGGCAGGCAAGCTTTTGATCCGGTTGGCGCCATCCAACAGACTGTATTCCGTATGCAAATGCAGATGAACAAATTCTCCCAAGCCACAATCCTTTCAAATCGACAGGCTTAAGCAGCCGGTACCCGGACCGGCTGCCAGTTTGCGGGTCTCAGTTAATCCCGGTCCAGCTCTCTTTCGATCTCAGCGCAGACCGCGGTGCTGATCTGCTCAATCCGGACCTTGACCGCCTCACGATCACGGCCGTAACAGCCAAAATATATCTTGATTTTAGGCTCTGTCCCGGACGGCCTCACACAGGCCCAATCCAGGCCATCGGTTTCGTACAACAAGACATTGGAACGGCTGAGATCAACCGTATGAGTGGCACCGCTTTGCAGGTCAACCGCTTCACCAGTCAGATAGTCCTTTACCTGACAGACCTTCAGGCCAGGCAAGCCTTGATTTTTACTGCCTCTCAGCCAATCCATCGCCTGACGGATCCGGCGGTTGCCTTCCTTGCCTTCACGATAGAGAGAGACGGTTTTTTCCGTACCAAACCCGTATTTTTCATAAATATCTTCCATGTAATCAGCTAAGGTTTTACCTTCATCTTTGGCGGTCGCGGCCATCTCCGCCAGCAGCATGGACGCAACGACGGCATCCTTATCCCTCACATCCGTACCGGCCAGATAGCCGTAGCTTTCCTCAAAGCCAAACTGAAAATGCTGGTCGCCATTTTCATCCAGATCCTTGATCTTTTCGCCGATGAACTTGAACCCGGTCAGGGTTTCATAAAGGGACACATTGTACGCTTTAGCTATCAGACGGGTCAGCTTGGTGGACACGATAGTCGTGACACAAAAGGAGCGCGGAGGCAGTTTTCCTGCTTTTTGTTTGGCTGACAGAATATACTCCATCAGCAACAAACCAATCTGATTACCTGTCATTACCTGATAACTGCCATCTTTAAGCCTGGTTACTAAGCCTGTCCGGTCGCCATCCGGATCCGTGGCAATAACCAGATCCGCATTCTCCTTTTCTGCTAAATCAATGGCCATCTGCAGCGCAGACCGCTCCTCAGGATTGGGTGATTTGACAGTCGGAAAGCGGCCGTCCGGTTTTTCCTGCTCCGGCACAACAATGACCTGATTGAAGCCGATTTCTTTCAAAATGCGGCGGACCGGTTTATTGCCGGTACCATGCAGTGGCGTATAGATGATTTTCATGTCTGCGTGGGCCCGGACCTTATCAAGATTGATGGTCAGTTTTTTCAGCATGGCAAAGTAGGCTGACTCAACCTCAGGACCAATGATCTGCAGCAGGCCTTTTTGTTCAGCTTCCTCACGGCTGATCCAGTTGAGCGTACGGAAGTCCGTAATGGTATTCATCTCCGCCAGGACAACATCCGCTGCTTCAGGCGGCATCTGCCCGCCGTCCTCACCATAAGCTTTATAGCCGTTATACTGGGCCGGATTGTGTGAGGCGGTGACCATGACGCCGCCGGTACAGTTGTAATAACGCACGGCATAAGAAAGCATGGGGGTGGGATGCAGTTCATTATACAGATAAGCTTTAATGCCATGAGTGGCAAAGATCAAAGCTGTGATCAGGGCAAAGGATTCCGAGTTTAACCTGCAATCATAACTGATAGCCACGCCGCGCTGTCTGGCGGCCTCACCCAGGCCATCAATATAACGGGCAAAGCCTTCCGTAGCCTTGGCTACTGTATATTGATTCATCCGGTTGGTTCCGGCTCCCATGATCCCCCGCAGGCCGCCGGTTCCAAATTCAAGGTCCTTATAAAAGCGTTCCTCAATTTCCGCCGGCTGGTCCTTGATGACCGCCAGTTCTGTCCGCGTAGCCTCATCAAAGTAGGTATCTGTAGACCAGATTTTATATAGTTCTTCACTTCTGCTCATATTGTATCCTCCGCTGCAAGGGCTGCTGATATAGCCGCCAACTATATATAAAACAATAAAAGTATAGCACATCCCCCGTCAGGCTAAAAAGAGCAGTGAGGTCTGATATCAGCCCCGCAGGCAGGCAGTCAGGCCTGGCTGATTTTCCCCTTGACATCAATCCACAAATCTCTCAGTCTGGCGGCCTCTTCAAAATCCATCTTTTTAGCCGCCGCCTTCATATCCTTTTCAAGCCGGTCTGCAAGCCTCAGCAAATCACTGCCCTTCAGCTGCTTCAAAGCCTGCTTGGCATCCGGACTGTCAGCTGTCTTAATTTTATGGTCCAGACCTTCCTGAGCGGCGGCATCAGCCAATGTATCCAGCGCATCACGAATATCCTTATGAATCGTCTGCGGAATGATATGATGCTCAGCATTATAGGCCTGCTGGATCGCGCGGCGACGGTTGGTTTCCGTAACCGCCTCCAGCATCTGAGGGGTGACCTCATCCGCATACATAATAACTTTCCCGTTAACATTGCGGGCTGCGCGGCCAATAATCTGAATCAGGGAGGTAGTTGACCTTAAAAAGCCCTGCCGGTCGGCATCCAGAATGCAGATTAAGGATACCTCCGGCAGATCCAGGCCCTCTCTTAACAGATTGATCCCTACCAGGATATCGTACTTGCCGTGGCGAAGATCCCTGAGGATTTTCAGTCGCTCGTCATTAGCGATAGCCGAATGTAAATAAGCCACTTTCAGATTTTCATTTTTCAGGAACACCGTCAGATCCTCCGCCATTTTTTTGGTCAGAGTCAGAATCAAGGCTCGTTCTCCCCTGGAGATGACTGCAGCGGTTTCAGTCAGAATATCTTCAATCTGACCGTCTACCGAATGAATGGCAATTTCCGGATCCAGCAGGCCGGTGGGCCGAATGATTTGCTGCGCAACCTGACTGCTGTGGCTTTTTTCATATTCACCTGGAGTTGCGCTGACAAAGACGGTCTGGCCCATCCTGGCCTGAAATTCCGGGAAATTAAGCGGACGGTTATCATATGCGGAAGGCAATCTGAAGCCAAAATCCACCAGACTGCTTTTGCGCGCGCGATCTCCCCTGAACATACCGCCGATCTGAGGCACAGTAACATGGGCCTCATCAATAAACAACAGGTAATCCTCAGGGAAAAAGTCCAGCAAGGTATAAGGTGGTTCACCGGGCTGGCGGCCGTCCAGATGTCTGGAGTAGTTTTCAATACCCTTGGTAAAGCCTGTTTCCCGCATCATTTCAAGATCATAACGAGTCCGCTGTTCAAGCCGGTAGGCTTCAATCAGCTTACCTTCCGCTTTCAGCTCCGACAGGCGCTGCTCCAATTCAGCTTCAATAGAAGCGATAGCCCGTTTCATCTTTACATCTGTCGTCGCGTAATGCGTAGCCGGAAATACAGCGACATAATTACGCACCGCTACTGTTTTACCGGTCAGGCGGTCCATTTCCGCTACCCGTTCAATCTCATCACCAAAAAATGAGACTCTGAGCATGAGCTGCTCTGAACTGGCCGGCCAGATATCCAGCGAGTCTCCCCTGACCCTGAAAGTCCCGCGCTTGAGTTCAAAATCATTGCGGGTGTACTGGATGCTGACCAGCTCCGCAATCACCTCATCCCTGTCCTTTGACATGCCGGGACGCAGATGAACCATCATATGGGCATAATCTTCAGGATCACCCAAGCCATAGATACAGGAAACGGAAGCCACCACAATGACATCCCGCCGCTCCAGCAGTGAAGCGGTAGCGGAATGCCGCATGCGGTCAATTTCATCATTAATCGCTGAATCCTTTTCAATATAAGTATCTGAAGACGGAATATAGGCCTCAGGCTGGTAGTAATCATAATAGCTGACAAAGTACTCCACCCGGTTGCGCGGAAAGAAAGCCATAAACTCAGCACAAAGCTGCCCGGCCAGCGTCTTGTTTGGCGCTATAACCAGCGCCGGTCGCTGCAGCCGTTGAATAACATTGGCCATGGTAAAAGTCTTGCCGGATCCGGTCACGCCCAGCAGGGTCTGGCCCTGATAGCCCGCTTCAATGCCCCGGCAAAGCTCACTGATGGCCGCCGGCTGATCACCGGTGGGCTGCATGTCAGTTGATAAGATGAACTCACCGGTACGGGGCAGATCATTCAGCTGTCGCCTTTTAGCCAGGACCTTGATCCGTTCCTGATCCAGCTTTACCTCAGGTCCGGCAGCATCAGCAGCGCTTGTTTGGTTGACCATCGTATGACCTCTTTCCGCCCGCAGCAAACTTATGTTCGGCTTATTATATGCGCTGCAGAGTGGTCTGACAAGTCCGTCTGTCCGGGCCAAAGGTAGCGGGCCGGAAATCAATCACCTGCCCCGGTGGCGTCATTATCGGTGGCTGCCTCCAACCGTCTTTAATCAAAGTAGCGGACGCCGGAGCTGAATATGCGCTGATCTTTGGTCCCGGGTATGTTTACGGCGACCTGAGTCCCATAGCGTTCAGAATGCCCCATCTTGCCCAGGATCCGGCCGTCCGGTGAAATGAGGCCTTCAGCTGCCATCACCGACCCGTTGGGATTCCATGGTAAATCCAATGTAGCCCGGCCTTGATCATCTACATACTGGCTTACAATCTGTCCGCTCGCCGCCAGCTTTTCAGCCCACTCTTCAGTCATGACCAGGCGGCCTTCGCCGTGGGAGACCGGCACACTGAAAATATCACCGACCTGAAGTCCGGACAGCCAGGGGCTATTCACTGAGGCTATGCGCGTTCGCACATACGTTGAGACGTGACGGCCGATCCGATTGGTCGTGAGAGTCGGATCACCATCAGCCTGGGGGCGGATTTCGCCATAAGGAATCAGGCCTAGCTTAAGTAAAGCCTGAAAGCCATTGCAGATGCCCAGCATCAATCCGTCGCGCTGGTACAGCAGCCGCATCACCGCTTCACTGATCCCGGGATTGCGTAAGGTAGTCGCGATAAATTTGCCGGAACCATCGGGCTCATCCCCGGCGCTGAAGCCGCCCGGCAGCATTAAAATCTGACATTGGTCGATCTGACGGGCAAGCTCCTGTAAATCTGCCTGCAGCAGTTCCGGCCGGATGTTGCGCAGCAAGAACAGGTTGACTTCAGCACCGGCATCAGCAAAGGCCCGCTCGCTGTCATAATCACAATTAGTCCCGGGAAAAACCGGAATCAAAACTCTGGGCTGAGCTTTCAGGCCATTATGATGCCGGCTGACTGTCCGTTTTACCGGGGCAGCACTCCGGGTATAGCTCAAGGTAGGACAGCCAGATGACGGCTGCTCCGGTCTCTGCTCGACATTGATTCTGGTAGGGAAAACAGATTCCAGTGGTTTAGTCCACCAGCCCAGAGCCCGGGATAATTTAAGGCAGCTGTCCCGATAGCGAAGGGTTGGCGAAAGGGTCGTCCTGCCCAAGCGGACGGCACCCAGGATCTGCAAACGATTCAGCTTTTCAATCTGTTCCGGGGAAAGCTGACCAGAATCAGCCGTAAAGTTCAGTTCCAAAATCAGGCCGGCAGTTGCCGCATGAAACAATTCTTTCAGCTCAAGGTCAAAATCGAAACTGAAGCCCAGGCCTTCGCTGAATAACTGCCTGACCGTAGCTGCCGCAGGGCCCATACCGTGAGTGGTAAAGCAACCTCCCAGGAGGCCTGCCTCCTGCCCCTCATGAACCGCCTGCCACTGTTGTTTGATCCGGTCTGCATCCGGTAAAGCCAGCTTGTTCTCAGCGGCCGGCATAAACCACAGCTCCCGGTCCGGCTGAGCTAAAATGGCACTATGCAGGGATAAAGCCGGAGCGGTCGCCACCGCAAAACATACCACAGTAGGCGGAACACCCTGGTCGTTAAAACTGCCTGACATGCTGTCCTTGCCGCCGATGGCCGGAACCGCGTAATCCAGTTGAGCGTCCAGCGCGCCTAATAAGCCGGCCAGCGGCAAGCCCCAGTGTTCCGGATCGGACGTTTTAGGGAAATACTCCTGCAAAGAAAGCCTGACGCCCTGCCAGGACACTCCCATGGCTACCATTTTGGCCAGAGCCTCGGTAACACCCCAATAAGCGCCATGATACGGGCTCCAGTTGCCTATATACGGATCAAAGCCATAGGTCATCACACTGCACAGATCAGTGTGGCCGTGCCGCAGCGGAATCAGGGCGGCCATGCCTTCCTCAGGGCTGAGCTGAAAGCTGCCGCCCAGGGGCATCAGCACGGTACCGGCGCCAATACTGGCGTCAAAGCGTTCAGATAAGCCCTTCTGGCTGGCAAAACGGATTTGGGTCAATACTGCTTTTAATGCCTGATCAAACTCAGTGAGGGTGGTGGTGAGACGTGGTTTTTGCTGCCAATCCAGCGCCGGCAGTTTAGCCCTGGCTTCCTGAAGCGCCCCGTTTGTTGCAATAAATGCGCGAGGCAGGTCCACTAAAGTCTGATCCCGCCAGGTCATAACCAGGCGCGGTTCCGCCGTGACCCAGGCCACTACGGTGGCCTCCAGATTCTCCGCTTCCGCGAATCGGATAAACAGATCGGCATCTTTGGCTCTGACCACACAGGCCATACGCTCCTGTGACTCCGAGATTGCGATTTCCGTACCGTCCAGACCCTCGTACTTTTTGGGGACGCGATCCAGCTCAATCCGGAGGCCATCAGCCAGTTCGCCAATAGCCACCGCTACGCCGCCGGCGCCAAAATCATTACAGCGGCGAATCAGACGCGCGGCTTCCGGCCGGCGCATCAGGCGCTGGATATTCCGCTCAGTAGGCGGGTTGCCCTTCTGCACCTCAGAGCCCGATTGCCGGACTGACGATTCATCATGGCTTTTGGACGAGCCGGTTGCGCCGCCAATACCGTCCCGGCCGGTACGGCCTCCCAGCAGGACCACCACATCACCCGGCTCAGGTGTTTCTCTGATCACCTGGTCCGCCGGCGCAGCTGCCACCACCGCGCCGATTTCCAGCCTTTTCGTGACATAACCCGGATGGTACATTTCACTGACCAGGCCGGTAGCCAGACCGATCTGATTGCCATAAGAGCTATAGCCTGCGGCAGCGCCTTGGGTCAGTTTGCGCTGCGGCAGTTTGCCAGGCCAGGTGCTTTCAACCGGCGCGGTCGGGTCCCCGCTGCCGGTTACCCGCATAGCTTGGTATACATAGGCCCGGCCCGACAGCGGGTCTCTGATGGCACCGCCCAGACAGGTAGCCGCACCGCCAAAGGGCTCAATCTCAGTGGGATGATTGTGGGTTTCATTTTTAAACATCAGCAGATAAGGGACTGCCCGTCCGTCAACCGGAACCGTGATTTTAAGGCTGCAGGCGTTAATCTCCTCTGACTCATCCAGATCTGACAGTAAGCCCTGCTGTTTCAGATACCGCGCGCCCAGAGTTGCTATATCCATCAGGCAGGCGGGACGGTCAGCCGCCCGGGAGCCCAGACAGGTCTGCCGCAGCTGCTGATACGCCTGCCAGCGGCCGGCCAGGAAGCAGGAAAAATCGGCCTGACCGCCGGAAGTCGCCAGGGACTTCAGCTGCTCTGAAACCAGTTCACCGCCAGCGGTATAAACGGATTTCAGCGCCGTAGCAAAGGTTGTGTGTCGGCAGTGATCCGACCAGTATGTATCCAGTACCTTGATTTCAGTCATACTGGGGTCCCGATCTTCTTCAGCAAAAAATGCCTGGACCAGCTCGATATCAGCCTGACTCATAGCCAGACCGTGGCTTTCGCGCCATTCAGATATATCTGTTTTACTCAGTGTTCTGAAACCAGTAACAGTAGCGATCGCCTCAGGCTGCTTAACCTGCAGTTCCAGACTTTCAGGCTTTTCTAAACCAGCCTCCCTGGCCTCAACCGGATTTATTAAGTAGCGGCGGATAACCGCCTGTTCAGCAGACTGTATCCGGCCGGTAAACGCATAGACTTTAGCGCAGCGTACCAGCGGCCGTTGCTTCGGATTCAGCAATTGTACGCACTGCCCGGCTGAATCCTCCCGCTGTTCATACTGTCCGGGCAAGGCTTCTACTGCCAATACAAAATCGGCGTAGCTGAGATCCGCAATTTCATCATAGACCTCATCCAGCGGCGCCTGAGCCCAGACCGTCCAGCGGGTCTGTGTCATCAAAGCAGCATCCGGCCCGCTGATATCATAACGATTATAGATTTTCAGGCCGGTTAGTCCGCCCAAGCCAAAATTGTCCCTCAGATCTTGTAAAATCTGTTCAGCTTCAACTGCATAAGCCTCTTTACGGGCGACAAATAATCTGACTGTCTCCCGTTCCCCCGCTTGATCGATCATGTTGCTTCCTCCTGCAGGAAAATCAATTACGGCTCAAGTTTACCCTAACTTGACTTCTCAGGCCAGCGATAAAACAAAAGACCGTCCCCTGCTCAGGAAACGGTCTTTCATCGGTTTATCCGCTCTTAATCCAGTTCATTCAGCAGTCGTGTACTGCGGCTCAGGAAATCAGCCAGATCCTGTCCGGCCAGGCTGCCGTGGCTGAGTCTGGCCAGATCATAAATCTGTCTGGCTATTTCATCTCCCTGTTCTTTTTTAGCCGGAATATCCGCCAGACTGCGGAGTTTAGCGGCTAAGGGACTGTCCGTATTGACCGCCAGGGTCTGCTCAATCGGAAACATGCTGTCAAAATCCATGCCAGAGTCCTTGCCCTGCATCCGTTCAAACTGTTTGCGCATTTCCTGCGAGCGGCGGGAGGTTTCTGATTCGGTCAGTACGGCAGCCGGTCCGTCTTCGCCCAAAGCTCTGACCTCAACAGTCAGTTTATCCTGCCCGCTGATGCGGCGGAAAAGCTTCTCAAAGGTTTCTTGGTGTTCAATCACACCCTCAGCAGCGTCCACTTCAGAATCAATACGGACAAATTTGAGCGGTGATTGCTTTTGCTCCAGCATGGACATAAACGGATTATCCAGTTCATGATCCATGATAACTACGGTGTGACCGGCATCAGCCGCTCTTTTTATATATGCGACCTGGCGGGCTTTATCAGTGGTATACCAGATCTTTTGTCCTAATTCCTTAACGGTCTTGAATTCTCCGTCAGTCGTTTCAAAAAGCAGCGCGTCTTTCATGCGGTCATAAAATTTCTCTTCCCTGAGGCAGCCGTATTTGACAAAAACAGCCAGATCCTTCCAGTAGCCGTTATAAATATCCCGTTCCTTTTCAAACATTTTGGTCAGACGGTCCGCCACTTTACGGACAATATGTTCGCTCAGTTTTTTGACATAGCTGTCATTCTGCAGGAAGCTGCGGGAAACGTTCAGGGGCAGATCCGGCGCGTCGATACAGCCTTTCAGCAGGAACAGGAAATCCGGGATCACTTCTTTGATATTATCTGCGACAAAAACCTGGTTGCTGTACAGCTTGATCCGGCCGTCCAGGGTTTCATAGGTATTTTCCGCTTGCGGGAAATACAAAATCCCCTGGACATGAAAAGGATAATCCATGTTCAGGTGAATCCAGAACAATGGCTCGCGGTAATCATGGAAAGTGTCGCGGTAAAAGGCTTTATACTCCTCATCCGTGCAATCCTTGGGCGCTTTTTGCCACAGCGGATGGGGATGATTAACCGGGCCGGCTTCGGCTGGTTCATAAAGCGTGGGCTGGGCTTCAGTAAAATCTTCTTTTTTCTCAAGGGCTTCCGCTTTGCGCTTTTCCCAGGCTTCAACCTGTTCTTTATAGCGCTTTTCACGGTCGGATTTTTGCTCCCGGTCACTGACCACATCCGTAAAGTAAATTTCATAAGGCATGAACTCACAATATTTATGCAGAATATCACGCACTTTATAGCCGGTCAGCTCAGCCTGCGCTTCTTCATTCAGCGTGAGGATAATGTCCGTGCCGCGCTCTGCCCTGTCTCCTGCGTCTAATACAAACTCCATACCTTCCGCGCTGGTCCAGCGGGCTGGAGTGGCGTCTTTACGATAGGATCTGGTATTAATTACCACCTGCGAGGACACCATGAAAGCGGAGTAAAAGCCTAAGCCAAAATGACCGATGATCGCTCCCTCATCGCCCTTATCTTTATACTGTTCCAAAAAGCTGACCGCTCCGGAATATGCAATCTGATTAATATATTTATCTATTTCCTCAGCGGTCATACCCAGACCATTATCGCTGACTGTCAGGGTATGCTGATCGGTATCCAGTACCACATCAATCCGGTAAGCTTCATTTGCATCAGCGTCAGTTTCACCCAGCTGCACCAGGCGCTTGAATTTGCTGATGGCATCCGTACCATTTGACACTAATTCGCGAAGGAAAATGTCCTGATCTGAATACAGCCATTTCCGTATCACCGGAAATATATTCTCAGTATTAACACTGATTTGTCCTTCTTTACGCTCCATGCTAGACTCCTCTTTTCTTATTACTTATTGGCAAGTGGTAATTATAGCATGACTGGATGATTTTGTAACGTCGGATCCTTGCTACGATTAACCGAAATTGTCCTATTTTATAGCGTCTGGCGAGCTTTGCCGCTGTTTGAAATCCCGGCGGCGAGTAAACCATACATGTATTTTTATGCATTATATATGAATTATATGCGAAGGTCTTGCATACTCCTGCATGCTGTGCTAAAGTAAGCCACAGGCTGAAGCAGTACTTCACGGATGAGGAGATTTATCATGAGCAAAGAAAGATTTTTACTGGCTTATTCAGGCGGTCTGGATACTTCAATTATCATTTCATGGCTGAAAGAGCATTATGATTGTGATGTGATAGCTATGGCAGGTGACGTCGGCATTGGCGTAGATGAGGCGGAGCTTAAGGAAAAGGCGCTCAAATGCGGCGCGGAGAAATGCTATGTCATTGATATGACCGAGGAATTTATTACTGATTTTATATATCCCACTTTAAAGGCCAACGCTGTGTATGAAGGCAAGTATTTGTTAGGCACCTCATTTGCCCGGCCATTAATTGCCAAGCATATGGTTGATATTGCCCGTCAGGAACACTGCAGCACGATCTGTCATGGCGCCACCGGCAAAGGCAATGATCAGGTCCGTTTTGAGCTGACCATCAAGGCCCTGGCGCCGGAGCTTAAAATTCTGGCTCCCTGGCGGATCTGGGATATTAAATCCCGTGATGAAGAAGTTGATTACGCCAAGGCCCGGAACATTCCGATTCCGGTCACCAAAAAAGATAATTACAGCATGGATCAGAACATCTGGCATCTGAGCCATGAAGGTATGGATCTGGAAAATCCGGCAAATGAGCCGCATTATGATCAGATCTTAAAACTAATGGTATCTCCTGAAGCGGCGCCGGATAAACCCACCTATGTTGACCTGACCTTTGAAAACGGTATTCCGGTTGAAGTGGATGGCATCACCGGGGCTACTGAGATATTAAAGCACCTGAATGAGGTGGCCGGCCAGAATGGTGTTGGCATTGCAGATATGGTTGAAAACCGCCTGGTCGGCATGAAAAGCCGCGGCGTTTATGAAACCCCCGGCGGCACCGTCATGTATGCCGCCCATCGCGAGCTGGAACTCCTGACCCTGGACCGCGATACGCTGCATTATAAAGATCTGGTCGCACAGCGCTATGCTGAGCTGGTATACTACGGTCAATGGTATCATCCTCTGAGGGAGGCGCTGCAGGCCTTTGTGGATGAAACCCAAAAGGTGGTCACCGGCAAGGTCAGGTTGAAATTATATAAAGGCAATGTGTTGCCGGCCGGCACCACCTCCCCCTTCTCTCTCTACCAGGAGGAATTGTCAACCTTCAGTGAAGATCATGTTTATGATCAAAAAGACGCTGGCGGCTTTATCAACTGCTTTGGCCTGCCTATGAAGGTCGTGGCTCAGATGAAGCAGCGGAACGGTTTGCTGCCTAAAGCCTGATGCGTTTGAGCCGCAATCGCGGGCAGGCGTCGACTCAGGCCGGACCGAAAGACTGAAGCTAAGTTCAGCTGGTAAAGATGCGGAGCGCTCACTCCGCATCTTTATTACTGCAGGAAGGAATGCGCATGGAAGATAAATTGTGGGCTGGTCGTTTCAGCAAGGAAACCGCCGCGGCCGTAGACCGTTACAACCGGTCGATCGCTTATGACAGCAGAATGTACCCGGAGGATATCGCCGGCAGCATGGCACATGCGGCTATGCTGGCCAGACAGGGGGTCATCAGTGCTGAAGACGGACAGGCCATCCGTCATGGACTGGAATCTATTTTAAAAGATCTGGACAGCGGCGCCTTGACCATCGACCCGGAAGCCGAGGACATTCATACCTTTATTGAGGCTGAATTGACCCGGAGGATTCACGACGCCGGCAAACGGCTGCATACCGGCCGCAGCCGCAATGATCAGGTAGCCACGGATTTTAAACTCTATCTTAAGCACCGCACGGCTGAAATCGGCAGTTTATTGGCTGACTTAATCAGGGAAACCTTAGATCAGGCCCAAAAGGAATGCCGGACCATTTTGCCCGGCTACACACATCTGCAGCGAGCTCAGCCGATAACCCTGGGGCATCATTTATGTGCGTACGCGCATATGCTGCTGCGGGATCTCTGGCGCTTGCAGGACTGGAAGCAGCGCAATGACAGCTGTCCCTTGGGGGCCGGTGCCCTGGCTACCAGTACCTATCCGATCGACCGTGAGATGACCGCCCGTGAATTAGGGTTTGCCAGAGTAGCCACCAACAGCCTGGATGCGGTGGGTGATCGGGATTACGCTGTCGAGCTGGTCAGTGACCTGGCCATGCTGATGCTCCATCTGTCCCGTTGGAGCGAAGAGATGATTTTATGGTCCAGTCAGGAATTTCATTTTGTAGAGCTGGATGATGCTTATTCGACCGGCTCCTCAATCATGCCTCAGAAGAAAAACCCGGACGTGGCGGAATTGACCCGCGGTAAAAGCGCCCGGGTAATCGGCAGTCTGAACACCCTGATGGTCATGTTGAAAGGGTTGCCCTTAGCCTACAATAAAGATCTGCAAGAAGATAAAGAAGCGACGTTTGACGCCCTTGATACCGTTGCCGCCTGCCTCCCTGCTTTTACCGGCATGCTGGCAACCGCCGGCTGGCAGCGGGAAACCATGCGGGCGGCCGCGGCCAGAGGCTTTACCAACGCGACTGATTTAGCCGATTATCTGGTAAAAAAAGGCCTGCCTTTCAGAGACGCCCATCATATTGTCGGTCACCTGGTGGCCGTCTGCAGCAGCCGCCGCTGCGGCTTAGAGGATTTAAGTCTGGAAGAACTGCAGGAAGCCTGCGGCTTGATTGCAGACGATGTTTACCCCGCACTTGACTTAAACCAGCTGGTGGAAAAGCGCAATCTGCCCGGTGGTCCCGCGCCGGCAGCGGTTATGGCTGATATTCAGGTGCTGAGCCAACGGCTGGAAGCGTTACAATTCTCAGCTCTTAATTGATTTAGCCCGTTCCCGGAGTTTTTTCAGATCAGCGCCCTTGATCAGGCGCTGATCGACCAAAGCCCGGACGAGGTCATAGGCGTTATCATGAAATGCCAGGGTCAGCAGCTCCTGCAATCTGGCTGCCTGAGCTTCTTTTTCACTGACCAGCGGAGCGTAGATATAAGCCTTCTGACTGCGGTCAGTCCCCATCAGCCCCTTATGCTCCAGCCTTGAAGCCAAGGTCAGAACAGTAGTGCGGTTCCAGTTATATACCGGCTCAAGACAAGCAGCTAAGTCAGCCATTTTCAGCGGCCCCTTATCCCAAAGCACCTGCATCAAAGCCCACTCTGCATCGGTAATCTTTATATCTTGCTTTGCCACGATCTTACTCCCTTTCTTAATCTGAAGCCTCCAAGTCAGTAGATTTCCTGAAAATTATCATGACACAAGCTCAGACAGACTTCAATCCCGCTGAACAAAGGTGACAGCAGCACCGGCATAAACGTTTATAATAACGAAGGACCAGACCCGGACAGGCTTAGTCTTATTCAGGTCATTTTAGGTCGTATCAAGACGGAAGCAGGCTATTTATGAAAAAACGACTTTCTGATTCTGAGCCCATACCAGAGACTGAACCGAGCCCTAACGCTCAGTCTCCTGAACCACAGCCGGCAGCGGATCCGGCGGCTGAATCCAAGCGGACAGCTAAACCCAGGAAGCGGCTTATTAACGTGTTGCTGAACTGTCTGATCGGGCTCTTCATTTTGCTGGGTCTATATTTCTTAATTAAGCCGCATTGGATTGACTATAAAAAATCACAGATCAGGGAAGAACTGATCAGTGTGGCGGAAGCCACTGACAGCACTGACCAGGAAGATCAGTCGCAGACAGATAAACAGGTCGTCTGGGTTGATCCGGACGCCTATAAAGACGCGGATGAAGAATATGATTATTTTATTCCTGACGAAGAAGGTAATTACATCCCGGCTACTGATCCGTCATCGACTGAAACCAGTCCGGCCAGCCAGCTGGAGGAAAATGGTCTGGTAGCGCTGCAACCTCTGGGCGTCATTGACATCAGCAAAATCGGCGTTCATCATCCGATCGTAGAAAATCTGACCTATGTCAATCTGCGTTACGCCACGGCGCATTATGAAAAGACCGCCGCGATCGGAGAGATCGGCAACTGCGCTATATTTGCTCACCGCTCACCGGATGACGGCAAGGATTTTAACCGCCTCAATGAGGTCACGGCCGGAGATACCTTTACCATCACCGCCAGTGGTTATCAGTATACCTACACAGTGGAGCAGAATATCTCCGTCCTGCCTCAGGATATGTTCAGCTATTTCAATACGCCGCGGACCGAGCCTTATGTCATCCTGGTAACCTGCGACCCCATTCCTACCTGGACACACCGGATGCTGGTCATAGCGCGGCAGACCGCAGTTAAGGCAGTATAGCTTGCCGGTGACCGGATTATTTACTGTGGTCTGCTGTTGCTTCCTGCTCCGCCGTGCAACTGGCTGCCTTTATGCGCCAGATATCCCGGGCATAATCCTTAATCGTGCGATCTGAACTGAATCTGGCAGAATGAGTGATGTTGATCCAGCATTTTTTTGCCCAGGCCAGGCGGTCTTTATAATCCTCCGCCATCCGGTCCCGGGTTTTACGATAATCATCAAAATCTCCCAGCACATAATAAGGATCGGCCGGCTGCCAGGACGAACCGTTAAGCAGACTTTCCAGCAAATCCTGAAACATACCCGTATTTTGATCCTGCAGGGTACCGTTGGTAAAGGAATCGATGACCCGCTTTAAGCCCGGGATATGTTCATATTGCCAGCGAGGATTGTAATATGCCTTGGTCGGCGCCATGTCTTTAGCTCTGACACCAAAAATGTAAGCATTATCAAAGCCCACCTCATCCACAATCTCAACATTGGCTCCATCCATCGTGCCCAACGTCAGCGCGCCATTCATCATAAATTTCATATTACTGGTGCCTGATGCCTCCAGTCCTGCGGTGCTGATCTGCTCAGAAATATCCGCAGCCGGAATAATCCGCTCCGCGTTGGAAACGTTATAGTTAGGAATAAAGATAACTTTTATTTTATCTTTAATACTGCTGTCCTGATTAATCACCCGGGCTATTTCATTAATCAGCTTGATGATGGCTTTAGCCCTGACATAACCTGGCGCTGCCTTGGCCCCAAAAATAAAGACCCTTGGCGTGATATCCAGATCCGGCTGGTCTTTCAGCCGGAAATACAGATCCAGGATATAAAGCGCATTCAGCAATTGACGCTTGTATTCATGCAGACGTTTGATCTGTACGTCAAAAATAGCTTCAGGGTTGACCGTTATCCCCATACTGCTCTGGATGTAAGCTGCCAGTTCATTTTTGCTATGCTGTTTCAGATCCAGAAAGCGCTTTAATATCTGAGGATCATCGGCTTTACTTTGCAGCGGCCGGATCAATTCCAGATCTTTTACCCAGGCTTCACTGCCCAGTAGTTCCGTAAAAAGATCTGCCAGGCCGGGATTGCATAAGCGCAGCCAGCGCCGGGGTGTTACGCCGTTCGTTTTATTGCTGAATTTCTCCGGCCAAAGCTCATACCAATCATGCAGGGTATCATGTTCAATGATTTCCGTATGAAGCGCTGCAACACCGTTAATTGAAAAAGCCGCGTAGGCTGCCAGCCAGGCCATCCGGATCTGACCACCGCCGATAGGGGCCATATAGTCTATCTTATCCTGTCTGACGCCCAGATCAGCCAACTCCTGCCGGAACATATGATCAATTCCTTGCACAATTTCCAGGATCCGCGGAAATAAGAACTGAAAGATCCCGACATCCCAGCGCTCAAGGGCCTCCGCCATAATCGTATGATTTGTATAAGCAAAACAGCTGCGGGTCATTTTCCAGGCCTGCTGCCAGCTCAAGTGATTTTCATCAATTAAGAGGCGCATTAATTCAGCTATGGCGATCACCGGGTGCGTATCATTCAGCTGGAAACAATTGTATGCCGCCAATTGAGACAGATCATCCCCGTGGACCTGCTTATAATCTCTGATGACTGCCTGGAGCGAAGCGGACACAAAAAAGTATTGCTGTCTCACTCTCAGGACTTTACCATCATAAGAGCTGTCATTGGGGTATAGTACCCGGTAGATATCCTCAGTCCGGTTGCGCTGGATCACCGCGTCATCAAAGCGCTGGCTGTTGAAAAGATTAAAATCAAATTCCTGAGCCGGATCAGCCCGCCACAATCTGAGAGTATTTATATTCTCCGTCCCATAACCGATAATAGGCAGGTCACAAGGTGTGGCGATGACTTCCATATCACTATAGTGAACGGTTACACGCAAGTCTTTCCGTTCAATCAGAAAGGGATAGCCGTCCTCCATCCAGGCATCCGGGTATTCCTTTTGGAAGCCGTTTTCAAAACTTTGCTTAAAAAGGCCATAGCGATAAAGGATTCCATAACCGGTTACCGGATAGTCCAGCGTCGCGCTGGAGTCTAAAAAGCAGGCTGCCAGACGCCCAAGGCCACCATTGCCCAGGCCCGCGTCATATTCCTCATCCAGCACCACTGGCAAATCCTTACCCAGGCTGGCCAGAGCAGCTTTCATGTCATCGTATATCCCCAGGTTAACTAAATTGTTTAAGAGCGAACGGCCGACCAGAAACTCAGCGGACAAATAATGCTGCCGTCTTCCCTGGCTGTAGACCCTGGTACTGCGATCCCAGCGCTCGGCAATCAGATCAACGACAGTTCTGGCAGTCGCCTGCCAGACATCCCGCACCGAGGCATGCGACACTTCCCGCCCCGCAATAGCTTGAATATGATGTTGCAATAGTGTAACCATAGCATTATTTTGCTTCATTCAGTCCCCTCTAATATGTAAGTAAGCCAGATTAAAGGCAAGATTAAGCTGTATTAAGCCCCCCGGGCTATATGTCACTTATTTTAACACAGGCTGCAAAGGTTACGGTATCCCAGTACCGGTTTTCAGAAGACAGGCCGCTTACTCATTGAGTGATTCAGTCAGACTGTTCAGCCATTCACGGTTTCCGATGATTTGACTGTAGTTGACCATTAAAACATCATCAATTTGATGATCGGATATAAAATCGGCCAGACTAAGCGTCATCTGCCGGGGATCAAAGACATAAACATTTTCATAATTCTGCGTCAGGAACGGTATCAGAGCATTACCATAAGATTCCTTGATAACCAGAATACTGCGGTTATTTTGATGACTGCTGCTGAAACGGGACAGACCATGATCGCCTTCAATGAAAGCCAGATACTTATTGTCGGCGCTGGTATCGGTTTTGACCAGCTCGCAGCTGTAACCCTCTGTCATGCTGCTGTCATTATAAATATAGCCTTGCACGCTCACATCAGGATACCAATAGTCCACATAATCAGGCTCTGATTGAAGGGCTTGTACCTGACCTGACCAGGCATAAAGCGTGCCCAAAAAGCTACCGTCTACCTGCCCGGAAATGCAGTCTTCCAGGCTGACCGGTGTGTTGCCGCTGGCCTCAGCCAGCGCCTGATAGGCGTAATATGCGCCCAGCTGGGTCCAGTGATGGTCCGTTCTGAAATATATGTATTCATTAATATGGGGCAGTAAAGCACTGTACGCGTCAACCTTGATAACCTGATCGCTGATCAGGCTATAAATCTGCGGAATAACCGTCGCCTGATCACTGGAACCGCTCCGATAGTCAGCAGGCGCGTAAAAGGCACTGGAAATCGGGACCAGCATATTGATTACCCTGGCCTTCCCTGAGATGTCTTTCAGCCGGTTAACCACCGCCGCGTACGCCTGATCTACCGTATCACTGGAATAAAAGATTTCCATAGCCCGGTCGCCTGAAATCAGAATCCCGTTATCAGCCTTATAAGCATCTTCATCAGGCAAGGTAAGCTCAGTTAAGGATGCCTGAGTGTCCGTGGTATCCTGGGTTGCCTCAGTCGGCTCCGGCTCAGGCGGAGCCTGCGAGGATTCGTCTGATGACATACCTGCCGCCGGGGCAGACGATGCGCTTATCTCATCCGGAAAGCTCAACAGGGTTTTACCTTGAGTGCCCAGATTCTCCCCCTTGCCTAAGTCAGCGTCTGCTTTGCGGTGTACGAATTGCTCCTGATTGAGACCCAGGAGCGTTTGAGCGCGGCTGCTGAGCAGCTGATCAGTCTGAATAAATAACTGGCGAAAAGGCAGCTGATCAGTATAATATTGTTCCCATTGACCAGCCAGGTCGCCGTTCCATAAGGCCGTCAGACTGAAAGCTGGTCGCTGCTGGAGAGAGCGTTTTTCAAGTCTGGACACGGATTGGGCTGGTAACCATAGATAAAGGCAAGCAAAGAGCAACAACGGTAAAATAAAAGCTGCTATCATCCAATCTTCATGATGTTGTTTCATTTTGTCGCCTCTCAGAATTTGAAGTATAAGAACGGCTGATAGGAAGAGCCAGCTAACGCTGCCGTACAAAGGAACAAGAGTAATAAATGCCAGCCGGTCAGTAACAGCGGCCAGGCGCGGCTGCCTCCCAGCTGGACGGATAACTGGCGTGGCCCTGTAGTAATGGACGGCAAAGCCAGTCGCGGCAGGTAGACGCCCTTTTTATGTAGCCAGACCTCCAGCCGGGGCAACAACGGCAGGCAGACCAGGGCTGAGGCTACATAAAGAACCAGGTTATTCAGGATGGTAGTCAGGCCAGGGTCATTTATCAGCGGTACTGAAAATGAAAACAGATGGTAGATAAATTGCCCGGCCAGCCGGAAGTCACTGAAGTAAAACAACAGCCAGCCTCCGGTCGCGATACTGACCGTATATAAACTGCTGACCCAGCGTGGCGCGGCTTCGATTTGTTCTTTCCACAGCTTCTTTTCCAGAATCAAAAAGAGAAAATAATAAAGCCCCCACAATATGAAATTCCAGTCTGCGCCGTGCCAGAGCCCGGTCAGCGACCAGACCAGGAGCAGATTAAGCAGCTGATGCCGCCGGTTACCACCCAGCGGTATGTAAACATAGTCTCTAAAAAAAGAAGAGAGAGAAATATGCCAGCGACGCCAGAAGTCTGTCACACTGCGGGCAACATAGGGGTAATTAAAGTTCTCCGGCGTAGAAAAGCCAAACATACGGCCCAGACCAATCGCCATGTCCGAATAGCCGGAAAAATCCAGATAAATCTGTAAGGTGAACCCGATCAAGCCCCACAGCGCCTCTCCCCGGCTGAGATTATTAAAGGAAGCTGCACCCATAATCTGGTTGACTATCGGGCTCAGGCGGTCGGCCAGTAAGACCTTTTTTGACAACCCCACTAAAAACCGGCTGATCCCGGCAATCAGTTTGGCCTGGCTCATATCGCGATGCTGCAGTTGCCGGTTAAACTGCTCATAACGCATGATAGGGCCGGCCGTCACCTGCGGAAAAAAGGCGGTGTACAAAATAAAGGCCGACCAACGGTACTGTGGTCTGATTCGTTTTTTATACAGGTCCAGGATGTAGGACAATAAGCGAAAACTATAAAAAGACAAACCTGGCGGCAGGAACCAGCGCAGCTGAGGTGGTGAAAAGCCAAAAGCCAGTCCAAGTTGTCTCAGAATAAAGCTACTATATTTGAACAGCCCTAATACAATCAGCAGGCCGACAACGGCACAGATACATAACAGGTGTCGGCGCCGTTCACTGGAGCTTGGTAAATCCATCAGCAGGCTGATCGCCCAGACAAAGCTGCTTAAGCAGAGCAGGAGTATCAGGTCAGCCGGGCTCCCCCAGGCATAAAACAGCAACGAAGCCAGTAAAAGGAGTCGGTTCTGCTGCCGCGGCGAGGGTAACATCCAGGCTGCCAACAGACAGAACGGTAAGAAACCATATATAAAAATCAAACTGGATATCAGCATCTTAAAGTCAGCAGTCTTGTTCAGACCAGCCTTAACCTCCTCCTATTGCAAGAATGCTGTCAACAATATAAGACTACTCTGAATTCAGCGGCCCGGCAGTCAATGAACCTTAAAAATCGGCTAAAGTCTTATTGCATTTGTGTATCATTAAACGGACACGCTGATCGGCTATTAATAAGCTTGTCTGATCGGCTTAGTATTTTGTAGATTGCAAAAGTAAGACCCCTTTTGAACAGCTAAACCCCTGAAATTCAACTGATTAGAAAAATCTGTGGCGTGGAAGTGCCCAATCAGGTACAAATACGTGTTAAACTGCAGGTGAAATAGCCAAAATAGGGTATAGCAAAGCGAGGCTCCTCTTCAGAATTACTTTTTGAAGTACGAAGCCCCTTTTACGGTTTAGCTGTTTGTACCGTTCAACCAAGCGGCTATTGCAAGTCAGAAAATGATATTTCTGACGACCGAGAGACTCTAGCGTCTACTAGGGTCTCTTTTCAATTTTCCTGATCTTCCCAGCCAACAGTCTAGGTGAGCGCATGACATCATCAGGCGGGATCCTGGTGATGCCAAAGGCTCTGAGAATAGCCTGTCCTTCAAAGGAGTAACCCTTGGGTACACGGCAGCGCACCTCACGGTTCCAACGTTCAACATGCGGCTTCTGAGTAGATTGCATGGGGTCGCAGTAAAAGATGCGCGTACCCAGTGCTTCCAACTCTGCCGGGTTGGAAAACTCAGATCCGCGGTCAGTCAAGATGACTGGAAACAGACGGATGAAGTTCTCCTCACCCAAGGCGCTGTGTAGTTCCTGGAGGCGCTTGCAGACCTCACGTGCGGTCTGCGACTCACAGGCCAGGGCTAGTCCGAATATGGACTGTGTCCAGCACAGCGTGAGCAGACAGCTACGAGCTCCCTCAACGGACTCTATGGTGTCCATCTCCACGTAAGAAACAGCTGGATGTTGATCCATGTAGGCTAGAAAATCGTTGTCGGTTCTACCCTCGAAGCAGCGCCTGTCCACTCTATGCATGGGCTTCTTACCTTGAATATGGCCTGCCGGTTTGTCTTGATTTCGTGCGCGATGCTCTTCGGGTCGCGGCTCAGGCTACGGGCTATTGCAGCTATCGTCTGACCTGCGCCAAGCGCCTTCTGAATCTGTTCTCGTTCCGCTAGTTCTATATGTGTGTACTGAGTCATTGTAGACATCCTTTCACTGCCTGCTCAGCTGAACGAACATCCACAGTACCACATGATCTGTCAGGACACGAACCACGCTCTGAGGATACGACGACTCCCGCTCCGGGCAGACAGCCATACTACGCGATGACTCATGCCTTGCTTGAGGAAGGAACACTTCCTTCCTCGACGTTTCCTTTGAACTACTTAGTTCCATTTACCCTTTTGAATTTCGAAGCTCCCGTTCGGCGGGAGCTTCGGATTGCAAGTTACAGCGGCTTAGTATTTGGTGGATTGGTACTTGACGCATTTCAGATCTGTCGCTATAATTTTGTAGTGTCGCGCAGAGAGGTATCAATCCTCTGTTATCGTCATGATATATGGGCCTTTAGCTCAGTTGGTTAGAGCGGCCGGCTCATAACCGGTTGGTCCTGGGTTCGAGTCCCCGAAGGCCCACCATTTATCATGCTGACTATTATCTGGGGGAATTCCCGAGCGGCCAAAGGGGGCAGACTGTAAATCTGTTGTCTCAGACTTCGGTGGTTCGAATCCACCTTCCCCCACCAGACACTGCTACCTGACAGGTAGCAGTGTTTTTTTGTTGACGCTCCCGCCTGAACCTCGGTCTGACAGCCCGCAAGATAATGGCTCATGTTGGAAATACAACGTACGATTTACCTGATCTTTGTTAATCTCTGGGTAAGAAAAGAGTCCGGTTATTCGGAGCAAGGAGATTAAAGATGGAAAAACAAGCAATTGAAACCTTGGAAACCATGTTCTGCTTCCAGTGTGAGCAGACAGCCGGTGGCCAAGCTTGCCATGGTGCCCGCGGAGTCTGCGGTAAAACTCAGGAAACCGCTTTGTTGCAGGATGAAATGACCGGGGACCTCATCAGATTGGCGGCAGATATCGTCCAGGCAGGCAAGCTGTCAGATCTGACAATGAGTACCCAGCGCGTTATGCTGGCTGCCATGTTTGCGGCCATAACCAATGTGGATTTTGACAGTGATGACGTCAGACGCCATGTTGCAGCCATTTTACAGGAGCGCCAGATCCTTGATATAAATGGCGTATCAAAGTTTACTATGGCTTCGCTCTGGCAGGCAGATGAGGATGTTCGCTCGCTGAAATCTTTAATTTTGTTCGGATTAAGAGGTATGGCTGCCTATGCTTCACACGCGTTGGTTCTGGGCTATAAAGACCAGGAGGTGCTGGACTTTTTCTGGACTGCCCTGGCCATGATTGCCAATGAACGGGCCGCTTCAGATGAACTCCTTCAGGAAGTGCTGGAGACCGGCCGGGTTAATCTGCGCTGCATGGCGTTGCTGGATCAAGCGAATACGGAAACCTATGGTAATCCTGAGCCAACCAAAGTTGACCTATGTATTGAACCCGGACCTTTTATTGTCGTCTCCGGTCATGATTTATATGATTTATATCAGCTCTTGCTCCAGACGAAAGATAAAGGCGTAAATATCTATACGCATGGAGAAATGCTTCCCTGCCACGCTTACCCAAAATTGAAAGCTTTCCCGCAGCTAAAAGGAAATTTTGGTACAGCCTGGCAAAATCAACAAAAAGAATTTGATCAATTACCTGCTCCGGTTCTTTTCACCACGAATTGTATTATGCCGGTCCGCGACAGCTACAGAGACCGCATTTTCACCACCGGGGTGGTAGCCTACCCTGGCATGGTCCATATTGACGAGTCAAAGGATTTCACTCCGGTGATTGAAAAGGCTCTGGCATTGGGTGGCTATCAGGAAAGGCAGGAACGAACCGGAATCAACGGCGGGAGTACCGTCATGACCGGCTTTGCTCATCAAGCCGTAGAAAGCCTGGCTGAACCCCTGCTGTCAGCCATAAAAGAAGGAAAAATCAAAGATATCTTTTTAGTCGGCGGCTGTGATGGGGCTAAACCCGGCCGAAACTACTATACTGAATTAGTTGGCAGTACCCCTGAAAACAGTCTGGTTCTGACCTTGGCCTGTGGCAAGTATCGCTTCAACGATCTGAGCCTGGGTGAAGTGGCCGGTTTCCCCAGACTGATGGATATGGGCCAATGTAATGATGCTTACAGCGCGATTCATGTGGCCGGCACTCTGGCTGAAGCATTGAATTGTTCCGTCAATGAGCTGCCCTTGCATATTGTCTTGTCCTGGTATGAACAAAAAGCTGTCTGTGTTCTGCTTTCACTGTTATCATTAGGCATCAAAGGGATCTATTTAGGGCCCACGCTGCCCGCTTTTATCTCTCCGGCGGTGCTGAAGGTTCTGGTGGAGAATTTTGACGTGCATCCGATCGGCCAAGCGGCTCGGGACCTGGATGCACTGTTGCAGGCATAAGGTCACTTATCGTTCATGAATCGTCGTTAAGCAGGTGAATTGTTTGCGATCCTATATATACGGCCTTGACAGCAGCAAGCTACTCAGCTTAATATAGGGCAAATAAAGTAAATCGCTTAAGTGAGAAGAGTAGTTAAGGTCTTCAGCCGCCAGAGAGTTACGTTAGGTGTGATGTAACCGGCAGAATCTTAATGAATGGGCTCATGAGTGTGCCGGTGAACATTGAGTAGCTGGCAACGGGAGGTCGCCCGTTATCCTGGCCGTCATATGTTTGTATGGCGTACAAAAGCTGGGCCGGACAGCCGGCCAACTTGGGTGGTACCGCAGGGGTTTCAAACTCCTGTCCCTTGATTTCAAGGGACAGGAGTTTTTTATTGCTTTATTTTTACATAGCATTTATATGAGGAGGACAGGTTATGAAACGGACGACACAGGAGTTATCAGGGACAAAGAAGAAAACGGGGAAAGTATTGGCCGGACTGGCGGCGCTGAGTCTGCTACTGACCGGCTGCCAGGGACAAGCGGCCAGCCAGGCAACAAGTTCCGGCACTGCGGCAGCTGAAACCACCACTGCGGCAGCTGAAACCTCCGCTGCGGCTGCTACCGAAAGTACCGCTGCAGCCAGCAGTCAGGCAGACGGGAGCACTACAGTCTCCGGTGCCAGCTTCACCGTTGGTGTCATCCAGTTTGCTGAGCACGGCAGTCTGGATAATTGCTATCAGGGTCTTATTCAGGGCCTGGCGGATAACGGCTATGTTGAAGGTCAGAATCTGACGGTTGATCTGCAGAATGCCAATGCTGATACTAACGTAGCCAATCAAATGGCTCAGAATTTTGTCAGCAAGGGCTATGACCTGATTGTTGGCATCGCCACACCGGCAGCTCAGGCTGCTTACAACGCGGCCAAAGAAGATGGTATTCCGGTCCTCTTCACTGCCGTAACTGACCCTGTTGCCGCCAGTTTGCAAAATGCAGACGGCAGCAATCTGACCGGTGTAACCGGAACCTCAGACGCTCTACCGGTAGAAAGCCAGCTCAAAATGATCCGGGCCATGCTGCCTGACGCCAAAACCATTGGTATTCTTTATAACACCAGTGAAACCAATTCTGTTTCAGCCGTTGCCCGCTATGAGGAATTAGCTGATCAGTATGGTTTTACCATAGAGTCCAAGGGAGTAGCATCCGCTTCGGAAATTCCGATGGCAGCCGACGCGATTTTGCGGGATGTTGATTGCCTGAGCAATCTGACTGACAATCTGGTGGTACAGAATCTGCCTGTCATTGTCAACAAAGCTGATGCAGCTGGTATTCCCTATTTTGGCTCTGAGGTTGAACAGGTCGTTAACGGCTGTGTAGCCGCAGAAGGCCTGGATTATGTATCTTTAGGCAATATCACCGGACAGATGGGCGCGGAGATTTTGTCCGGCGCCAGGGCGGAAGACATTCCGGTCAGTACCATTGAAGCCGCCAGTTTCAGCTACAACAGTACGGTCCTGGAAAAGCTGGGCCTGTCCGTTCCCGCTGATTATGCGGCGGATGCTACAGATGTTGCCTCGGAAAACTGATTATGAGTTAATATATTGGATGGCGGCAGCTTTATAGCTGTTGCCATTGTTTTACTCAGGCTGCGGAGGTGACTGCCAGGCTTCTGACCGCCCGGCTTTTACTTCAGTAAAGGGAGCGTTTATATGGTTCATATCCTAAACATTTTGCTGGATATCAGTGAACAGGGACTCATTTATGGCATTATGGTCCTGGGGTTAATGATCAGCTACAAAATTCTGAACTTCCCTGACTTATCAGTTGACGGGACCTTCCCTTTTGGCGCAGCTGTGGCAGCGGTTTCCATCAGCCATGGCATTAATCCCTGGGTAGCCTTGCTGTTGGCCCTGGGCGCGGGATTTGCAGCAGGGCTGATCACCGGGATCTTAAATGTTAAGCTGAATATATCCAACCTCTTATCCGGGATCATTGTTATGACCGGACTCTATTCGCTTAACCTGCTGATAGCAGGACAAGCCAATTTGCCCATATTTAATGTCAGTACGATTTTCAATTCCGGTCCGGTGCTGCTGATACCAGACAAAATCGGGGCGTTTCGCCTCCGGGTATTTATTCTGAGTTTGATCCTGATCCTCGTCATCAAATTCATGCTGGATTATTTCTTAAAGACCCGTGCCGGCGGTTTACTCAGAGCGACGGGTGATAATCAGCAGGTAGTCGTGGGGGCGGCCCGGAATCCGGGGACCGTTAAAATTCTGGGTTTAGGTATAGCCAATGCTCTGGTGGCTTTAAGCGGGGCAGTGTTAGCTCAGCAGCAAGGCTTCTTTGAAGTTTCAATGGGAACCGGCCAGATGGTTGCCGGTCTGGCTTCTGTTATTATCGGGGTGGTAGCTTTTACCAAATTCAAACATAAACCACGGCTGACCACTCAAGTCATCATTGGCTCCGTCGTCTATAAGGCTTTGATCAGTATAGCGATCAATCTGGGGCTGAATGCCAACTATCTCAAACTTATTCAGGCGATTCTGTTCCTGGTCATTCTGCTGATTTCATTTTTAATGGATAAGGAGGCAAGACATGCTACAGCTTCAGCACGTGAATAAAGTCTACCAGAGCGGTACGCCAAACTCGTCAGTCCTGTTTAATGATTTTAACCTGGAAGTTGAATCCGGGCAGTTTGTTTCAGTTGTCGGATCAAACGGTTCCGGCAAAACCTCTATGTTGAACCTGATCTGCGGCAGCATCAGCCTGGACAGCGGAAGAGTATTACTGGATGGCAAGGATATCAGTCACCTGGCGGAAAACCGGCGGGCCCGGTGGATCGGCCGGGTATTTCAGGATCCTGCCCGGGGTACCTGTCCTCATCTCAGTATCACAGAAAACCTGGCCATAGCTGAGAATAAATTCAAGCCGTTCAATTTCAGACGTTTGCTCGACCGCGAGTGTCATTCGCGTTATCAGGCTTTACTGGAGCCGTTGGGTATGGGACTGGAAAAGCGCATGGATCAGCCCTGTGGAACGTTATCAGGTGGACAGCGGCAGGCGCTGGCGCTGTTAATGACCGCTTTGAATCCGCCTGATCTGTTGATTCTGGATGAACATACAGCTGCGCTTGATCCAAAAAGCTCTGAACGGATCATGCAGTTGACCGCGGAAATTGTGGAACAGCATCATCTGACCACCTTAATGGTCACGCATAATCTGCGCTTTGCGTTAAATTACGGCAACCGCCTGCTGATGATGCATGAAGGTACTATTATCCGTGACAACGCTGCAGAAGAAAAGCAGCAGTTGCAACTGGATACCTTATTGAATCAGTTCAATCAGATTTCGATTGAGTACGGTAATTGATCCGCTGAGGGAGGGAGTCTGAATAGCTGCTGGCGTTGGCGCGAGGTAACCGCTTCCCCGCCTGAGTTTCATTTTGAGCTTTTCACCGCTCGGGATAAATCATGCTGAAATGTGAGGCTTACTTCACTTTTAATCGGACCGAAACCTGCAAAATAATCAGACTTGCATACTTGAGAATACAGCGTTTGGATATATCTGCTGTAAGACTGATTGCTTGCGTTTTGCCATGGCCAATTCTGTAAGACTAATTGCCATTCCCTCCGGCTTGAACTGGAAATAAACTTTTCAACTCAGAAGGAAAATTTTTGCTGAAGTGAAAAGTTTAATTCTACATTTAAAGGGGGAGGAACCAGCGAAGCAATTAGTCTTACAAAAAAGAGACGGCAGGCAGAAAAAGGGAAGAAAACAAGTCAGCGAACAGCAGAAAAGAAGCTTACAATAGGGATACAGGCAGCCAAGTGAGTCAAACAGCCGTAAAAAAGCGCATGGTAAG
>JAAVLZ010000030.1 GCA_012034405.1 Oscillospiraceae bacterium HV4-5-C5C
CGGAAAATTGCTATGACCCAGCTGGCCCGGATCCTTGACGATTACCCCTGAATACGGTTATAATATCAAAGATCATGCAAAACAAAGCTGTTTTTTGTTTTGCCGCCGAGAGGAGGGAGAAAATGTCAGAAGTACGAGTAAAAGAGAATGAATCCCTTGACAGTGCACTGCGCCGTTTTAAGCGTTCTTGTGCAAGGTCCGGCGTTCTTGCAGAAGTGCGTAAGCGTGAGCACTATGAAAAGCCCAGTGTCAGAAGGAAAAAGAAATCTGAAGCGGCTCGCAAGCGCAAGCACTGATGTTCTTGTTTGGCCGGGTTTCAGTGTCATCCTAAAGCTACGGCCGGCTTAACTCAGATTAATTGTAGCAGCCCGGTACCAATTGGTACCGGGCTGCTTGTCTATCCGACACTGATAACCCATGTTATGAGTAAAAAGGAGATCCTGCGCATGTTTCGCAAAGTTCAGACCCAGTTTTCTCTGCGCAGCCCTGCCAGTGCAATGGCAGATACAGCTTCAGCAACGGACTTAGCTCACCGGGTCCTGCTGGCTCGCGGCTGCAGTCCTGCGGAAGCAGAAGCGTGGCTTGAACAGCCTGCGCCTGAACTGGCAGATCCATTTATGCTAAAGGGGATGAGAGCCGCCGTGGATTGCTTGTTGCCTTTGGTAAAGGCAGGTAAACCGATTCTGATTCACGGAGATTACGATACTGATGGCGTGACTTCAGCTGCGCTGCTGAAACTGTTTTTCAGCAGCTTCAATGTGCCGGTTGAGGTATGTATTCCAAACCGGCTGACCGACGGATATGGCCTGAGCGATGCAGGAGTAAAGCGGGCTATCCGCCAGGGCGTCAGCGCGGTGGTAACTTGTGACTGCGGCAGCTCGTCACCGGAAGCCTGTGAGCAGCTGATGACGGCCGGTATCGCCGTAGTCATTACTGATCATCATAGCTGTCCAGCGATTCTGCCGACGGCAGACGCCTTGGTAAATCCTCATCAACCCGGTGAAACCGCTGCTTTTACTGATTATTCCGGAGCGGGTGTCGCCTTGAAATTATGTCAGGCTCTCAGCCTGGCTTTGGAACAGCCGGACTGTTATAAAGATTATCTGGATTTAGCCGCTATCGGTACTGTAGGCGATGTGATGCCGCTGAGGGGCGAAAATCGTCAGATTGTCCGTCTGGGCCTGGCACTCCTGCGGCATAACCCCAGACCTGGACTGGCTCAGTTATTACAGCTCATCAGAACACCCGCTGCTGGTGTTGATGCCTGGGTCATCGGACATCAGATAAGTCCACGTATAAACGCGGCCGGCAGATTGGGCGACAGTCAGACAGCCTGTCTGCTGCTGATGGCGGAAGAAGAACAAGAAGCAGCTAGTCTGGCCCAAAGTCTGGAAGATCAGAACCGGAAGCGGCAGGAGCTGGTAACTCAGGCTGGGGCGGAAGCCAGGCAGCAGCTGACCTTGCAGCCGGATCAGATCAGTCACGCTTGCCTGGTTTTAGCAAACGACCATTGGCCGGTCGGGATCCTGGGTATTGTAGCCTCCAGACTTAGTGAAGACTATGCTTGCCCCTGTGTTGTGCTGGGTCCGGACCCGGCAGAGGAAGCTGAGGGGAGCAGGCCGGGTGCAGCAGCTGCGGTAAAGCAGCTGCGTGGTTCGGCACGTTCCTATGGCGAGATAGACTTGCTGGCCTTGCTTGAAACCGTCCGGGATCTGACTGTCCACCTGGGAGGCCATCCGCAGGCTGCGGGATTGACCATTGAGCAAGACCGCCTGTCGGCCCTGCGTAACAGACTAACGGCTGCGGCCGATCAGCTGCCGCTGTCACAGTTTACGGTAAACGATCGCCAGCAGGCTGACTGCCTGCTCCGGCCCTCAGATCTGACCTTGGAGCAAGCTTATCTCCTTGAAGGATTAGGCCCTTTTGGCCAGGATAATCCTGAACCGCTGTTTTTGCTGAAGGCCGTTACGCTCAGACAGCCTAAGCTGATGGGTAGCAAGCAGGAACATCTGAAAGCTGTACTGGAGTGGTCTGGTCAGCTTTGGCCGCAGATATCAGTGCTCTTTTTTGGTATGCAAGCAGCTGATTCGCAGCTGCAGGAAGATGGCTGCTGCCTGGATATATTGGCGGCTTTGAAAGTCAATGAATTCCGCGGTCAGAAGCAACTGCAATTAGTCGTTTCAGCCTATAGACAAATAACAGAAGCTATACCTGCCGCGGCGGTAACCGGGCCGGAGTCAGCCGGCAGGCCCCTCCCGCTGCCGCTGGACGGACCGGAGACAGATCGCTTGCAGCTGCTAAGTCAGCTCCTTAAGCTTACGCCAGCCTGGGGAGCTGCAGAGATCGGGGCGGTCCTGGGTTTGGCGGCTGATGATTTACTGCCAGATAAACCATTATTGGCCGATAGCTGGCGCTGCTTGAACCTGCTTTTGCAGGAGGGCCCCCGCAGATTGTCACTGGATGAATTGTCTGACAGCCTGACCAGGCTATATAATAGTAAACATAACGCTTATCAATTGGCTTGCAGCTTAAAGATTTTTGAACAGGCTGGTTTGCTGGCACTGCGGCGATTACCCGCAGAGGAACTGGTTTTAGCCATAAAACCGGTCAACGCTAAAGTTGATTTGTATGCTACTGAACTCTATCAGGACCTGCAGGGTAAACAGGCCTGACAAATCTTTTGCGGCCGATCAGGGAAAAGCCCTGTCAGGGCCAGGCGGTGGAGGGATACCATGACTGCAGAAAATGAACAAAAACCTAAGCTGCCGGAATCAGCTGATCATGCCAGCCAGCCGGTTGAAGGCTTTATCCGCAGTGAAGATGAGCTGGAAGAAGACCTGGAAAAAACGATTCCCAGCCGTTATGCGGATGAGGTGAGAGACGCGATTCTTTCGCTGCTCAAGCACTATAAGCACTATAACCCGAATGGCGATGAAAGCAGGATTTACTCTGCGGTGGACTTTGCGTTGGAATCTCACGGTCAGCAAAAACGGGCCAGTGGGGAGCCGTATATTATTCACCCGCTGGCGGTAGCGGATATCGTGACGGAACTGGAGCCGGATGACGCGACATTAATAGCGGCTTTGCTTCATGATACCGTTGAGGATACCCCTATCACGAAAGAAAAACTGGTGGAGGCTTTTGGGCCTGAAGTCCAGGAACTGGTTGATGGCGTGACCAAACTGGACAAAATGTCTTTTAATTCAAGGGAAGAGATGCAGGCGGAAAATTTCCGCAAAATGTTTTTGGCCATGGCCAAAGATATCCGGGTTGTATGGATCAAGCTGGCTGACCGCCTGCACAACATGCGGACACTGAAGCATGTACCTCGTGAAAAACAAAAACGCATCGCTCAGGAGACGCTGGATATTTACGCACCGCTGGCCAACCGGCTCGGCATTTACCGCTGGAAATGGGAAATGGAGGATATCTGTCTTCGCTATCTGGATCCCAATGCATATTATGAACTGGTGGGGGCAATCAGCCAGCGGCGTGAAGAGCGGGAGGCGTTCCTGGATAAGGTGGTGCTGGAGCTTAAAAAAGCGATCACCGCTATGGGTATTCGCTGTGAGATTGAGGGCCGGCCTAAACACTTTTACAGTATATATCGTAAAATGAAAACCAAAGATAAAAATCTGGATCAGATCTATGACCTTTTTGCCTGCCGCATTATTGTTGATAAAGTAGCTGACTGTTATGCCGTTTTAGGCCAGGTACATGAGATGTATAAGCCCATTCCCGGCCGCTTTAAAGACTATATAGCCATGCCCAAACCGAATATGTACCAATCCCTGCACACCACGGTAATCGGATCTCAGGGCATCCCTTTTGAGGTGCAGATCCGGACGGTTGCCATGCACCGGACGGCTGAGTTCGGTCTGGCGGCACATTGGAAGTATAAAGAAAATGAGGGCAAGCCAAATCCGAGTGTTCCGGTCACCTATGAGGATGGGCAGGAGCTGGAGACCAAGCTGTCCTGGCTCAGACAGCTGCTGGACTGGCAAAAGGATATGAGGGATGCCAGCGAGTATATGCAGTCGCTGCGCGAAGGCCTGATCACGGAAGAAGTCTTTGTCTTCACCCCGCGAGGAGACGTCATATCCTTGCCGACTGGCTCAGTGCCGATTGATTTGGCTTACCAGATCCATTCTGGTATTGGTAATCACATGTATGGTGCTAAAGTCAACGGCCGGATTGTTCCGCTGACTTATAAGCTGCAAAACGGGGATATTGTAGAAATCCTGACCAGCGACCGGGTACAGGGACCATCCCGGGATTGGCTGAAGATCGTCAAGAGTTCCGGCGCGCGCAGTAAGATCAACCAATGGTTTAAGCGGGTTATGCGCGATGAAAATATCTCCCGGGGTAAAGAGAGTTTTGAACGTGAGCTGAAGAAATCGGGCTTTACCGCCATGCAGCTCATGAAGCCAGACTATGTCAATAGTATGCTGCAGCGCTACAATCAGAATTCCCTGGATGATCTGTACGCCGCTATTGGGCATGGGACGCTGACTGCCGGAAAGGTGATCCCCCGTCTGAGAGACGAGTATATCAAGAGCTTGTCTGAGGATGAGCAACATGAGCTGGGTTACCGGATATCGTCCGGAGGCCAGGTCATCTACGCCCCTCAGACGACCCAGGTAACCGCTGATGGAGAGATTACGGTTCCACAGCCGGTCGGCCGGCGACCGCGGCGGGCCAATAACAGCGCCGGTATTATTGTGGCCGGCATGGATAATTGCCTGGTCTACCTTTCCCGCTGCTGCTCTCCGGTACCGGGCGACCCGATCATCGGGTTTGTTACTCGCGGCAAGGGCGTCGCGGTTCATCGTAAAGACTGCAAGAATATCGCCAATATTCTTGCCGCGTCAGCTGACAGCCCTGAGGCCAGTGAAAGGGCGTCCCGGCTGATTGATGTTTACTGGGATGAGGAGGATGTGTCTGACAAGACCTATCAGGTGGAACTGAAAATCCTGGCAAATGACCGCAATCATTTGCTGGGTGATGTATCCAACGCGATTGCGGAGGAAAAAGTATCAATCATTTCAGGCTCCATGAACGCCTACAAGGATGCCACCGCCTCCTTGCAGCTTACTGTCGAAGTAAATAGTCAGGCTCAGGTGGACCGCGTCATGGGCCGCATTAAGGCGGTGCGCGATATCATCGATGTACAGCGCGGCAGTTAAGCACTCGCTTATGAGCCAACTGCAATTCCGCTCCTGAGCCGGTTTGCTGGTTCTGGCTCTGCAAAAGCTTCAGCCGGCCGCCATCGCGGTCAGGCGTAAACCAAAACGGTGCTAAGTTGCATTTTGCTGTAACTTAGCACCGTTTATTTGTCTTGCTCCCTTAAAATCAGCTTACGTTTTTAAGCTTTACCCTCAATGACCGCCAGCAGAAGGACCGGGCGGCGATGGGTACGGGTGTACAGGAAGTTCTGCAACTGCTCCCGGAAAGCCCGGGAATCCAGCAGCGCACCCAGTGGCTTCCCCATATCATTGGCTTTGGCTACCAGCAGGTGAATACGCTTGACCAGATCTTTTTCCAGATCACGGACATCCTCTTCATAGATAAAGCCGCGGGTGAGGACAGTGGGGCTGCCCAGCAGCTGATTAGAGCGAGGATCCACCGCCAGAGATACAGATATGACCCCGTCATCACTTAAGGAACGCCGCTGATCCAGAATCTCATCATCAATCGTGCTTTCAGGCGAACCGTCTATCAGGACGGCGCCTGCCTGGGCATACCCCGCAATTCTGGCCTGCTTGGGGGTAATTTCCAGAATATCGCCGTTGTTGAGGATATAAATGGAATCCCAGGGCTGTCCCATATCGTGAGCGACTTCAGCGTGAATATAGAGGTGGCGGTATTCGCCATGACCGGGCATAAAGAACCTGGGCTTCAGCAATTGATGCATCAGTTTGATTTCTTCCCGATAGGCATGCCCTGACACGTGGATATCGGCCATTGCTGAGTAAACAACATTAGCCCGGCGTTTATAAAGCTCATTGATAACCCGGTAAATAGGCTTTTCATTGCCGGGGATAGGTGTGGCAGAGATAATCACAGTGTCGCCCGGGGCAATCTGAATGTTGCGATGCTCAGAGTAAGCCATTCGTGTCAGGGCGGACATCGGCTCGCCCTGACTGCCGGTAGTGATGATGACCAGTTCGTTATCCGGATAACGGTCCACATCATTGATATCAATGAGTGTATCCGCTTTCATATCAATGTAGCCAATTGAAATGGCTGCCCGGAAAACATTCAGCATACTTCGCCCCACCAAGGCTACTTTACGATTGTAGCGCTCCGCCGCGGTAATGATCTGCTGTACCCGGTGGACGTTAGATGAAAACGTCGCTACAATGATGCGCCCCTGAGCCCTTTGAAATTGAGTGGCAAAAGCCTCTCCCACCGTGCGCTCGGACGGCGAAAAGCCCTGCCGTTCAATGTTGGTACTTTCACAGACAAACAGCAACACACCTTGCTGACCTAATTGAGCCAGCCGTCCCAGGTCCGCTGGTTCGCCATGAATGGGGGTGTAATCAATTTTGAAGTCTCCGGAATGAACGGCAATGCCTGCCGGAGAATAGATAGCCAGCGCACAGGCATCAGCAATGGAGTGATTGACATGGATAAATTCCACTTCAAAGACACCGGCCTTAATCTTGGGACCGGGTTCAACAACATGCAGCAAGCCTCCCTGGTTGCGAAGGCCATTATCTTCCAGTTTATAACGAACCAGTTCTATCGTGAGTTTGCCGCCGTAAACCGGGCAGGAAACCTCCCTCAGCAAATAGGGCAGAGACCCGATATGATCCTCATGACCATGCGTCAGAAAGATTCCGCGCAGTTTAGACCGGTTTTTGAGCACATAGGAGAAATCAGGGATAACGGCATCTACGCCCGGCTGATATTCCTCAGGAAAGGCAATGCCGACGTCGACAATAATCATGTCATTGCCGTACTCATAAACGGTCATATTTTTGCCGATCTCACACAAACCGCCCAGAGGAATGACTTTTAAGGCATTTTGTACGCTGTCGTCCTTAGCCTGCATCAGTGACTCATCAGCGTCACCGGTGCGGCCCAGGCTTTTCAGATTGCTGAGATTGAACTGAGGCGAAAAATTAGGCAGATCCCGTACCTGCTGACCTTTGGCATTGACATCAGCGCGTCTGGACCCTGCCGCGCGGCGGCGGTGATTCTGACGGCCCATAGCCACGTTGGACGGGGGCGCGCTGCGGGCCTGACCGGGGATCGACTGCCGGCTGCCAGTTGTGCCGCTGTGCTTCTTAACGGTCTGAGCCTGAGCCGCCGGTTGAGCATTAGCGCCGGTTTTCCCTCCGCTACGCCGGCTCCGGGATTGATTTTGCGGCTTTCCGCCATTGACTTTACTGCCGGCGGCTAATGGGCGATTGCCATTGCCGTCTGACCGGCGCGCTTCTGCGGCCGGACCCTCCGTTGCCTTGCGGCCGGCCGCAGAAGCGGAAGGCCTGCGCCTGCGATTAGGTCGCGCCTCACCATTAGCTCCGGCGGGTTTGGCGTCAGAGTTGTTTCCTTTAGAATCAAGGGACATATATCCTCCTTCGCCACGGAACCAGCGAACGGATTGAAGCTATCAAGCTATTGGATCAATGGACAGACAACAAAAGAACTCCGATCAGACTGTCGACTGTGCAAAAACGGTTAAGCTCTACGTGCGGTTCATCCGGAACCGTGGACTATACAGTAATTTATCTAAAACGAACCGGACAAGTGCTGATGCTGGAAGACATCTGTGCTGTTTAGCGGCTCGAATCAATCAGTGCTACACCCAAGTGTATCAACGCTTAGATAATAATATAAGATTTTAAGGCGGCTTGCAAGTGATAAATTGCTATGGTAAAATTGCTTGGCGTTTGCGAAGAAACCATAACAAGAGCCGGTTTGTTCCGTGAGCGGTCATTATGCAGTACAGGAGGTGAAAAGAATGCCTAATATCAAATCCGCGATTAAGCGCGTCGAAGTCAGCAAAAAGAAGACGTATGTCAACCGGATCAGCAAGTCTGAACTTAAGACTGAGATTAAGAAAGCACATCAGGCTATTGATGGCGGCGCGGACAACGCAGAGGTTCTCGTCAAAGCAACTCAAAAGAGTCTTGACCAGGCCGCAGCGCGTGGTCGGCTGCATAAAAATACCGCTGCACGCAAAGTGTCCCGTCTGGCACGTGCCATGAACAAGCAAGCCGCAGCTCAATAATTGACTGCCGGCTGCCCGGACAGGGCTGATCAGGAACTGTAAACCGCGTTTTAGTGACGCGGTTTTTATTTGCCTTGAATCTGCAATTTCAGACACAAAAATAGCCCGCTGGCGGCCGTAAGACTGTCAGCGGGCTCTGATTATCTGTTCTGTGCGGCGGACGCTCCGGGTATGCGGTTCATTAACTGTCCAGCGTCAGGCGGTGATAGATCTTTTTGCCCCGCTTGACAACCGCAAAGCCCTGATTGAAATCCGCTGCTGTTAACTGGTAGTTGAAATCATTAATTACCTCACCGTTTAGGTAGACGCCGCCTTGCTGAAACAATCGCCGCGCCTCACTGCGGGAGGGGAAGAGCCGGGCTTGCATCAGCACGTCCAGCAGACTCAGCTGACCTGCCGCCACCAGGGTATGATCGACACTGGTGACCGGCATCTGACTGCTCACACCGCCGCCCTCAAACAAATCTGCTGCCTGCTGCTCAGCTGATCTGGCAGCCTCTTTTCCATGAACGATAGCGGTCACTTCATAAGCCAGACGCTTTTTGGCCTGATTAATCGCGCTGCCGCCTTCCCGGGTCAGTTCCTCAATTTCTTCCAGGGGCATAAAAGTCAGCAGTCGCAGGCATTTTTCCACATCTGCATCGCCAATATTCCGCCAATACTGGTAAAAATCATACGGGGCACATTTATCAGGATCAAGCCACAGTGCTCCTTTGGCGGTTTTACCCATTTTTATGCCTTCACTGGTGGTCAGCAGATTCATGGTCAGGCCAAGAACTTCTTTACCCTCCTTACGGCGGGTCAGATCTATACCGGCCAGGATGTTAGACCACTGATCATCCCCACCCAGTTCAAGGGTACAGCCATAACGGCGATTGAGTTGCAGAAAATCAAAGGCCTGCATGAGCATATAGTTAAACTCCAGGAATGTCAGACCGCGTTCCAGACGCTGCTTGTAGCATTCTGCGGTCAGCATCCGGTTGACGGAAAACTGAGAACCAATGTCACGTAAAAAGTCAATGTAGTTCAAATCCAGCAACCAGTCGGCATTATTAGCCATAATGGCCTGGTCATCCGTAAAATCCACCAGGATTTTCATTTGCTCTTTGAACCGGTCCACATTATGTTGTATGGCCTCAGGGGTCAGAATCTGACGCAGGTCAGTACGCCCGGAGGGGTCCCCGATCATGCCGGTGCCGCCGCCCATTAAGGCAATGGGCCGGTGACCGGCGCGCTGCATATGCGCCATGACCATCATGGTGACAAAATGACCGACATGCAGGCTGTCCGCAGTCGGATCAAAGCCAATATAAAACGTAACACCCGGTTTAGCCAGCGCTTCTCTGACTGCTGTCTCATTCGTAACTTGCGCTATGTAACCGCGCGCTTTCAGAACATCATATACGTTCTCCACGTCAGTAATCTCCTTTCGTCCCATGACGTAATTGAAGGCCGAATCCGGGTCCCGAATCCAGGCACAATGAATTTATTCTAGCGAATGAGCACAACTTTGTCAAAATCATTGCCCGCCGGGGCACCGGCGGCCAGTGCCTGCAGGTCATAAGCCAGCAGATCCAGTTTGGCTTGTCTCTTTAAATCAGGATATGCCGCCGCCGGATATGCTTCAAAGTCTGAGCGCTGATTGATAATGGGCAGGCTGCTTTTTTGCCGCATTTGTTTTAACAGCCAACGTCCTTTCTTGTTAAAGCCCAACACCCTGAGGTAAGCCGGTCCCTTAGCCCGTGCCTGTTGCAGGTCCGCCGGCCGGATATCCAGCAGGAGACGGATAAAAGCCCGCTGCACGCGTGTCCGGGGTAAATGTCTGGTCATGACTGTCTGACACAGCGTCTCCCACAGATCGGACGGTGCCGTCCCTGCACTGTGCTGCAGCGCGTCAGACAGGCGCTGAGCCAACCCATCATTTTCAGGAAAGTATTCCTGCAACTGGGCCGGGCTTTTAGCTGCAGCATTGATATATAGGAAGGGCCCCAGATCCTGAGGCAGCAGCAGTCTGGCGGACTGCTCCAGTAAACTGGCTAATGACCGGGGCGGCAGGCAGGCACTCAGCTGTAACAGCAGCTGAGCTCGGTCCTGACGTGATTCCCGGCAAATCTGCCGTAAGCTGGCTGCATGCGGCAGATAGGCTTCTCCAAACCGCTCATGCCTGAATAAGGGGGGAGGGTTTACCCCCTGGTCTGATAACCGGAGCCTGGCTTTTTCATAGGCCAGGGCCAGAATGTTATTAGAGGCAGCCAGTAAGCCGGAAGCTTGCGGACCCAGACAGGCTTCCAGCGCCTGAGCCTGAGCCGCAGCATAACTCTGCCCTTCGGCCAGCTTTTGCTGCAGACTGGTTTTAAAGGCCAACGGTTCCTGATATAAAAGCTTGGCGGCCTGGCTGAAGGTGGGACTGTCAGCTGATTCCGCGCCGCAAACCAGGGCCTCTGTGACACCGGTGGCGGTTAGGCTGCTGACGGCTCCAAAAGCGAAGTCATCTGCGGCCGCGCAGGAAAAAATAGTCGGGAGAGCCAGGACCAGATCAACGCCGTCAGACTCGCCCGGACCAGCCAGTGCCCCCGCGCAGCGAGTCCACATATCCAGGCAAGCAGGCTCCCCTCTTTGGGTAAAAGATGCGGACATGACAGCTATAACCGCTGTATCCGCTCCCCATTTGTTTCTTATCCATTCCAGTTGCCGTACGTGTCCCAAATGGAAGGGATTGTATTCTGTAACCACGCCAATGACGTTCATAAGTATTATCTCCTGCCGACTGATGCCATGGTCAGCAATGAAGCTGAATCAGGTTTATCTTAACATACTGTAAACCCCTTGCCTGCCCGAGCTTGAGCTTAGCGGAAAAACCTTGAATCTGCTAAAATCCTTGACAGAGTGCGTTTGCTGTCAATGCGGACTAGACCAGCGCGGGAGGCAGGATTTTGACGGAACATAAAGATTCAGCTACAGATCAAGAACCAGCGGATAAATTGAAAATAGAAGTGCACCGGCAGCCACGCGGTAAACAACCCGGGGATTTGTCATCGGTTCTGCAGTCTGCTTCAGGTGGCAAACCGTCCGGGACTGATACCTTTAATGAGCCGGCCATGCTGCCAGGGCGGCAGCGGCGGTTTTTGCTCATTTTATCTTTAGTTTCAGCGGTGCTGCTCCTGGGCCTGGTCATTTATTGGTCCTGGTCCAACGGGCTGTGGGGCCGCAGCGGCCGCAGCCGTGACTTTTCCAGCGCCGCCGCGCCGCAATCGCTGGCTCTGAGCAGCCAGAGTGGCTCGGCGCTGAATACTGACCGCTTGCAGCTGAATCTGGGGGCGGCGCTGCAGACTACCAATGGCTTACTGACGGACAGCCGTTGGCTTGATGTACGCTCAGCCAAATTCTATAAAAGCGACGACCCGACGGCCAGTTCCGAGAACGCCGCGCTTTATCTGCTTTATCTGGCCGAAACCGGAGGGCGCAGCAATTTTTTTGCTGAACTGGCTGTTCTGCAAAAAAATCTGCAGCTGCCCTCCGGTCTGCTGGCAGAACGGACCAGCCTGGCTGACGCAGCTTTTACCGCTTCCGAACTGGCTGAAACACGGGATCCTGCGGACGGTGACATCGCGGATCTGGATACGTTACAGGCCAGTGATAATCCAGATTATTATGCCACGCTGATTTATTGCCGGGCCTTGGCTTTAGCCTACTTGAATTGGGGGAATCAGAGCTTGTATCAGGACTTAGAGACCTGTTCCGCAGCTTATCTGGCCGCCTGCCAGGACGGCTTGCCGCCCCTTTCACCGCAGCAGATTACGGTTACGCCTACCCCCGGGACTTACTTTGAAGCGGGCGAAGGACCGGATGCGGTAACGCCTACAGCGACGCCGACTCCTGCTGCTTCACAGGCTGAGCAGGAAAATCAGAGTATTGCTCTGATTGAGCTGGATACGATTGATCTGCAGTCTTTGCAGCTGCTGGCTGAGTGGAACAGTGACTTTGAACCAATCTACCAATCTTCCCTCAAATTATTGCAGGGCGCGTTGCTGGACGGCAGCCTGCCGCTGTATCAGCAAGGCTATAATCCTGAATACCAGACCTACATAACCTATGGTTTGGATAATAAGCTGGATCTGACCCAATCACTGAAAATTGCCTTGTCGCTGAGCGAAGCCGGTCAAAAGCCCACCGCGACCATAGCGTGGCTTAAGGCTTCCCTGCGGGGAGCAAATCTGGTGGATTCATATGACTATATCAGTCAGACTACGCTCTCAGATACCTTGAGCCCGCTGAATCTGGGCCTGATCTGCCGTCTTGCCCGCTATGTTTCAGATCAGGATTTATATGACTACGCAATTTCTGATCTGACTGACGGCCAGATCGGAACCGTGTCCGGCAGTCCGGCCTACGGCCTGATTTTCCGGCAGCCCAAAGCTGATGGTAACGTGGTGCTGACCTCGCAGGATAACGTATGGGCTTTGCTGGGCTGCTCCTGACTGAGCTGCTTTTGACCAGCCAGATGGCCGTACTGCCGGAGCCCGGTGGCGTTGTAAGCTGGGTGAATTTTGATTATACTTGATTTATGGGCTGTGTCTGCTGAAACAGCAGCCGCTGCAGATCCAAGTTCTGAAGCCGGATACGCAGTCAATATTTGAAAGAAGGTTTGAACATGGCGTTTATCGATTCGATTATCGCGCGGGCGAAAGCGGACAAAAAGACCATTGTACTGCCGGAAGCATATGAACCCCGGGTACTGAAGGCAACGGACAGGATATTGAAGGAAGACATCGCTGACGTGATTTTGGTCGGCAACCAGGAACGGATCAAGGCCGCGGCGGGATCCTGCCAGCTTGACGGTGCCAGGATTATTGATCCGGATGATTTCGAGGAATATGAGCAGTACGCGGAAGCCTTTTACGAGCTTCGTAAGAAAAAGGGTATGACGATTGAAAAGGCTCGTGAGCAGCTTAAGGAGCCGATGTATTTTGCGGTCATGCTGGTTAAAATGGGGGCAGCAGACGGCGTAGTCTCCGGTTCCGTCAACAGCACGGCCAATACCTTGAGGCCGGCTCTGCAGATTCTTAAAACTGCTCCGGGGACAAAACTGGTTTCAGCCTTTTTCCTGATGTCCGTCCCGGATTGTGCATATGGGGAAGCCGGTACATTTTTGTTTGCGGACTGCGGCTTAAATGAAAACCCGGATGCGGAACAGCTGGCGGAGATTGCCATCGCTTCGGCCCATTCCTTCCAGGTGTGGACCGGTAAAGAAGCCAAAGTGGCGTTGTTGTCTTATTCCAGCAAGGGATCAGCCAACAGCGAGCTGGTTGATAAAGTCAGTCAGGCGACTGCTTTGGCAAAAAGTCGGGCTCCTGAGCTGGCACTGGACGGCGAGCTGCAGCTGGATGCTGCAATTGTACCGGAGGTAGCCCGCAGCAAGGCTCCCGGCAGCCCGGTAGCCGGACAGGCCAATACGTTGATTTTCCCGGACCTGAATGCCGGAAATATCGGCTATAAGCTGGTTCAGCGCCTGGCTAAGGCGGAGGCTTACGGGCCGATTCTTCAGGGGATTGCCGCACCGGTCAATGACCTGTCCCGCGGGTGCAGCGCGGATGATATTGTTGGCGTGGTAGCTATTACCGCAGTTCAGGCCCAGAATCTCAAGGCTTGAAAACAGCCATCATTACCTGATTCACCTTCTGCAGCCGCCCGGAATCTGCCGGCCAGGCTTCTCCGTTGTTCTCACTGGTAAACGGAGGGACTGGCAGGGGTTCTGAGGCGGCTTTTTATCGGCTTCGGGCAGATTAAGAACTTTGACCGGAATCTGCTCAGCCAGGAGATCAGGCTGTACTTGCTTCTCTGATTGTGTTAAATTATAGCTTGTTGTCATGACTGTACTTGTGACGCAGGCTATTTTGCTAATTCATTTAGGAGAGGTTTGGAGCGATGATTATTTTAGTCGTAAATGCGGGCAGCTCGTCCCTGAAATATCAGCTGATTAACAGTATAGACGGGGAAGTATATGCCAGCGGCAACTGTGAAAGGATCGGTATAGCTGGTTCCAAAATCACCTACAAGCGTCCAGACAAGGCAGATTTTGAACCTTTAAAGATCGTCATGGACTTGTCCAATCATTCTGTAGCTATGGAAAAGGTTATCAGCCTGCTGGCGGATAAGGAAGTCGGCTGTATCAAGTCCATGGACCAGATTGATGCCGTGGGGCATCGCGTATTGCATGGCGGAGAAAAGTTTGCCGGATCCTATGTTATTAATAAGGATGTGATTGAGGCTATAAAGGATTGTATCCCTTTAGGCCCGCTGCATAATCCTGCTAATCTGGCGGGGATTGAAGCCTGCCAAAAGGCCATGCCCGGCAAGCCGCAGGTAGCGGTTTTCGATACCGCTTTTCACCAGACCATGCCTGAGGAAGCATATATGTATGCCCTTCCGTATTCCTATTATGAGGATTATGGCGTCCGCCGCTATGGCTTCCACGGTACCAGCCACCAGTATGTGTCTCAGGAAGCAGCCAAGGCCCTGGGCCGGCCGGCTGAAAGCTTAAAGATCATTACCTGCCATCTGGGTAACGGTTCTTCGCTGGCGGCTGTTAAATACGGTAAATGTGTGGATACCAGTATGGGTCTGACACCGCTGGCTGGTGTGCCGATGGGAACTCGCTGCGGTGATATTGATCCGGCTGTTATCAAATATGTGATGGAAGAAGATCCATCCCTGACAATCAAAGATATAGACCGGATTATGAATAAGGAATCCGGCGTTCTGGGTATTTCAGGGGTCAGCTCTGACTTCAGGGATCTGGCTCAGGCTTCCGAGCAGGGCAATCAAAGGGCTGCTCTGGCGCTGAAGATGTTTGCCTATCATGTCAAAAAATACATTGGCTCCTATGCCGCCGCCATGGGTGGGGTAGATGCGGTGGTCTTTACGGCTGGTATCGGTGAAAATACGCCGGAAATCCGTGAAGCCGCGGTAGAGGGTCTGGGCTTTATGGGTATCAAGGTTGATCCGGCCAAGAACCTGAGCTGCAACCGGGTTGGCGGGGATATCAGCGCCGCTGATGCTACCGTTAAGGTTCTGGTTATTCCTACCAATGAAGAGCTGATGATTGCGCGGGAAACGGAGCGCCTGACCAAGCAGGCTTAAGTTTGTTACAGCAGCGGGTTGTTTGTCAGCAGAGAGAATGCCGCGGGTCGTCAGGACCCCCGGCATTTTCATCATAATGACTGTTTGGGCGGATATGCTTGTAGGAAACGTCGTTTACAGTTAAAATTGATATAATGAATTGACAATCAAAATACCCTTGTTAGGCCGGAGAGAGGGATGTCTGCTTGCCATGAATGAATATAACAGGACTATACTGGATTTACTCCTGACCATCTATGAAAAGATTATGCTGACGGAGGAAGAAGCTCTTTTGAAGGGCCACTTCAGTGACCTTTCTAAAGCGGAGATGCATACGCTGGCCAGTATTGGTCCCTATGAACAGCGGACGATGGGAGAAACCGCCGCCAGGCTCAGCATTACCACCGGCACTTTGACCGTGGCGGTAGACCGTCTGGTGAAAAAGAAATATGTCAAGCGTGAGCGGGCAACCAATGACCGGCGGATTGTTTTGCTGTCGCTGACCCGCGAGGGTAAGATTGCTTATCGCATGTTCTGGAAGTTTCATACCCTGCTGGTAGATGGTATGGTAAAGGGCCTGAATGACGGTGAGCGGGAACAATTGTTAAGCGCGCTCAGCCTGATTGACCGCTATATTACGGATCAGTACTACAAATATAACGCCCGGGAGATGCAGACTGAAACGGCGGAGGGGCAAGACACCGCCAAAAAACTCAGCAGGCGTACCCAAAAGACGCAGATCAAGATGAAGCAAACCCGGGAGAAGACGGCAAGAGAAGACAAGGTAAAGGAGGCCGTTCAAAATGAGCAAGCAGGAAATCAGTGATATTGTGATTCAGACCATAGCCCAGGCGGCGGCTATGGATCCGGCGGACGTCAAGGAAGACAGTGATCTGATAGCCGATTTGAATATGGATTCACTGGCGGTATTTGAATTGGTAGTTGATCTGGAGACCGCTTTTGAGCTGCAGATATCAGATGAGGATGTGGAGACCCTGCATACTCCGGCGCAAATTACCAATTATATCGTTACGCGGGTCAGACTGAACTGAAGTCTGACTTAAGTATGCGCTGTTGAAGCCGTGCCAAAGTCGCGCGGAATTTCCTTTTCTTTAAAAGCCTGTTGCATCCAGTCACTTAATGCTCGGGTCATTTCCCGGGCATTTTTATAGTCATCAGGATACAAAGGTTTACCAAACCGCACAATCAGGCGGCGGCGAGCTTTTTGACCGGGATCCCACCAGGAAGGAAATTTGCGGTAGCGATTAAAAATCTCGTAGCCTCCGTCAATAAAAACCGGCACCACCGGCACCCTGGCCTTTTTGGCAATATAACAGGCGCCTTCCTGGATTTCTGACAGGTAACCGTCATGACTGCGGGTACCTTCGGGATGGACCATCAGGATGTTGCCGTCTTCAACCTGTTTTTTAGCGGTAATCAAGCCGCGGATCGGATTTCCCTTGCGATTCAGCGGAATGCCGCGGCCCACTCTCATTATGATCCGGCCAAATACGCCGTAGTCAGTCAGCAGGTCCTGCGCCGCCAGACAGGAGTATTTTTTGAACTGCCAGCGGGGTAAAAAGGAACCAATCCACATACCGTCGACAAAAGTCTCATGGTTGGAAGCCAGAACGTAAGGCGTTTGCTGGGGAATATTTTCAAGGCCGCGGCCTTCAAGATGAATGAAAATGTGGGTCAGTGTCATGCCGATCCAATTCAGGAAAGACCCCAGAACGCCCCGTTCAATCGGTTTGATCAAATGATCGGGTAAATCCCCGCGGCTGTTGGCGGCGGGAGAAGAATCGGCATTTTTGTGCATGCTTTCAGCCTCTGTTTCTGTGATGATTGCTGCCCGTCCGGGCAGGCTGGCCGTCTGCACACTGCGGAGCATGCTTACCAGTATCTGTAAACATAATGAATCTTGGTGAGCTTGTCAATTAATCAGGACACGAGTAAAATCCTGACTTTGACAGTTTTGAAAAGGT
>JAAVLZ010000031.1 GCA_012034405.1 Oscillospiraceae bacterium HV4-5-C5C
GGATACGACCCCATCCTAGCACCTGATGATTCTAGACTGGTACTTACGGGGGCAACCTGGAACTTAACTTGTCAATTTACCTTTGACTCTAAAGAAGTAGGTTGAGGGACTTTACTCCGGCCAGCGTTCATTGATGTATTCCGCCGGGAAATCATCCGGATCTATCGGTCTAAACTGCTGCCGCCGGGCATCACACAGGGGACAGCTATAGTCAGCGGGTAATTGGACATGTTCTACCGTATACCCACAGTTCTTGCACTGATAGATCAGAATCCGCCGGTTTTGCTGGTCAAACCGTTCTCCTCGCCCTTTTAGGGCCTGGGGCAACGGTGGTTTATGATCCGGGACTGTGGAGTTAAGCTCTGACATAGACTCACCTCTTCTCTTACGTTTCATCCAATTCAGTTGTTTATCCAGGCAAGGCTCCGGACGCCGGGTGAAAAAACGAAAGCCCCGGCCAAGCCGGAGCTTCCGCTTTTAAAAGGTCATAAACTCAGTAATTGATCACGCGCATAGCAAAGAAGGCCTGAGCGTGTCCGCAAACCGGGCAGACTTTAGGCGGGTTTTTACCCACGACAACATGTCCGCATTCCTTGCACTGCCAGACGGTATCACCATCACGGCTGAATACAATACCTTCGTTAATGTTCTGCAGCAGCTTCAGGTAGCGCTGCTCATGGCCATTCTCAATAGCGGCCACCATCTCAAATTTAGCCGCAATCTGAGTAAAGCCCTCTTCCCTGGCTTCAGCTGCCATGCGAGCGTACATATCTGTCCACTCATAGTGCTCACCGGCCGCAGCATCAGTAAGGTTAACCGTCGTTACAGGGATCTCTCCTTCATGAAGATACTTGAACCACTGCTTGGCATGCTCACGCTCATTGTGAGATGTCTCCATGAAAATATCGCCAATTTGCTCATAGCCTTCTTTTCTGGCCTGGCTGGCATAATAAGAGTACTTATTGGTGGCCTGGGATTCCCCAGCATAAGCCTCCTGCAGATTCTTTTCAGTTTTTGTCCCTTTGAGTTCTTTGATGTCTCTTGCCATATCAAAATACCTCTCGTCATAAATTTGTAAGCTTCCATACGAATTCATGACATAAGCGCTTACTAATAAAGTCAGTTATATCATTAGCTTACATATAAAATTGTAGCATGAGTTTCTGCCGTAATCAAGTTAGTAGACTATATTTTTGATATTAAGATCCATTATCATTATTTTCAATAAAAAAGCTCCGTCATAACGGAGCTTTTCAGGAAATTCACTAAACATCAGTCAGCGTTTTTGCCATGGCAGTTTTTATACTTTTTACCGCTCCCGCAAGGGCAGGGGTCATTACGGCCCACTTTCATGCTTTCACGCTTAACTGGTGCGTTCTGTTCCTCTTGCTGATCGCCAGCGGTATTGCCTGGCGCGGCTTTATTTTGCTGCTGCAGTTTAGCTCTTTCTTGTCTGGCCGCTATGGCGACAGGAGAGCGGCCCTGTCTGGCATTAACCGCCATGCGAGCCATAGCAGCGCGCCTGCGCTCAGCCTGCTGACGGGCTTCGTCCGCCGCGGGATCATTTTCATAACTGGATTTAACCTGCTCTTCACGTTTCAAGGGACGATTGGTCATAAATCTGGCCCGCATAATCAACCTAACCGCGCCTTCTTGTATGTTATCGTTCATCTCCTCGAACATACTCATCCCTTCGCGCTTGTACTCTATGACGGGGTCATGCTGAGCATAGCCTCTCATGCCAATTGAATTGCGAAGTTCATCCATGGCGTCAATATGATCCATCCAGCGCTGGTCAACCACACGAAGTAATATAACCCGCTCCGCTTCACGCATGAATTCCCGGGAACCCAGTTCTTCTTCTCTGGCAGCATAGCGGGCCAGCGCTTGTTCACTTAAGTCGTTAAGTATATCCTTCGCGTTTCGACCAATATCTTCCTTCTTTTCATTTAATTCCAGGATAATCGGTAGCGGACCAAAAACATCAGCCAGTTTATTGATAAGCGCTATGAAATCCCAGTCATGCGGATCATCAGAGGACGCGCAATAAGCCAATAAAATCCGTTCAGCCACTTCGCTGATCATTTTACGGTAATGCTCTTGAAGATCGGCACCTTCCAGAACTTGCCGGCGCTGAGAATAAATCATTTCCCGCTGCTGATTCAAAACATCATCATATTCCAGCACATTCTTACGGATGGAAAAGTTACGACCTTCAACCTTCTTTTGCGCACTTTCTATAGCGTTGGAAAGCATCCGGTTCTCCAGTTGCATATCTTCATCAACGCCCAGGGTTTCAAACATATGCTGCAGCCGTTCACCACCAAACAGCCGCAGCAAATCATCCTCCAGAGAAAGGTAGAATTTGCTTTTTCCGGGGTCTCCCTGACGACCGGAACGGCCTCTGAGCTGATTATCAATACGTCTAGACTCATGGCGCTCAGTCCCGATGATGTACAGACCACCGGCAGCAATTACCTTTTCCTTGTCGCTTTGGGTAGCTTGCTTCAGTTGCGTCTCCAGCGTGCCAAATCGTTGTCTGGCTTCCAGGATAACTTCATCATCTGTGTCATTGTGTGCGGTTGCTTCATCAATTAATTCTTCACTGTAGCCTAATTTCCGCATCTCCTGCTTAGCTAAGAACTCCGGATTACCACCCAGCAGGATATCCGTACCACGTCCAGCCATATTAGTGGCAATTGTTACTGCGCCGTAACGACCAGCCTGCGCGACAATTTCCGCTTCTCTTTCGTGATGCTTGGCATTTAAAACATTGTGCCTGATATTGTACCGTTTGAACATCTGGGACAGCTTTTCAGACTTGTCAACTGAAACCGTACCGATCAGCAAGGGCTGGCCTTTTTCATTGGCGGCCAGGACTTCTTTCATGAGAGCTTTATATTTTCCGTTCTCGGTTTTATATACCGCGTCCGGGAGATCCTCACGGACGATCGGGCGGTTGGTGGGAATACTGACCACATCCAGGCTGTAAATAGTGCGGAATTCATCCTCCTCAGTAGCAGCAGTGCCGGTCATACCTGACAGTTTTTTATACATGCGGAAATAATTCTGAAAAGTTATGGTGGCCAGTGTTTTGCTTTCACGCTTGACGTGAACGCCCTCTTTAGCCTCAATAGCCTGATGCAAGCCATCACTGTAACGACGACCAAACATCAAACGGCCGGTAAATTCATCAACAATGACAATCTCGCCGTCCTTGATGACATATTGGTCATCACGGTGCATAACACCATGGGCTTTTATGGCATTATTGATATAGTGTTGAAGTTCATAGTTTTCCTCATCCGCTAAGTTTTCAACTCTGAAATAGCGTTCCGCCTTAGCCACGCCGCCTTCAGTCAAAGTTGCCGACTTGGCTTTTTCATCCACGATGTAGTCAGCGTCACCGGCATAGTCAGCCACTTCAAGTTTAGTATCCTGCTCAGCAATAACGTAGGGCTTCAATAAGCGTACAAAGTTATCCGCTTTTTGATACATTTCAGTAGACTCATCACCCTGACCGGAAATAATCAGCGGAGTACGGGCCTCATCAATCAAAATACTGTCAACCTCATCCACAATGGCGAAGTTGAGGTCTTTTTGGACCAAATCCGTTTTGTAAGTCACCATATTGTCGCGCAGATAATCAAAGCCGAATTCATTATTGGTCCCATAGACAATATCGCAAAGATATGCCTGCTGACGCTGCTGCCGGTTAAGTCCGTGGACAATCAGACCGACACTGAGGCCCAGATAGCGGTAAATCTTACCCATCCACTCACTGTCACGCTTGGCCAGATAGTCATTAACAGTTATGACATGAACCCCTTTACCCGTCAGCGCGTTCAAATACACCGGCAAGGTCGCCACTAAGGTTTTGCCTTCACCAGTTTTCATCTCAGCAATTCTACCCTGGTGCAGGACAATTCCGCCAATTACCTGAACCCGGTAATGCTTCATATCCAGGACCCGCCACGCAGCCTCACGTACGGCGGCAAACGCTTCAGGAAGCAGATCGTCCAGCGACTCTCCATCAGCTAAACGGTCACGGAATTCCACCGTTTTATGCTGCAGCTCTTGTTCACTCAGAGACGAATAAGCTTCCTCCAGATCAAAGACAGCGTCTACAACTGGCTGCAGACGCTTGACTTCACGATCACTGTAAGTCCCGAACATTTTTTGAAATATTCCCATATATCAATACACCTTATAAAAAAATCAGATTACAAATCATAAATCTAAGCAGGCTGAATAAATCAAGCTTTCAGTCCTTCTGGCCTTCATTTGGCTCAGATAAGTTTTTCAGAGCTATTTTGTAGCCATCCTGCCCATAAGCAAAACAACGATTGACCCGACTGATGGTAGCCGTACTGGCTCCGGTCAGCTGACTGATTTCAGCATAGGTCTTTTCCTGATAAAGTAACCTGGCTACCGCCATGCGTTGAGACATTGCTTTTAACTCGCTGACCGTGCACACATCTTCAAAGAAGGCATAACATTCATCAAGGTTTTTCAAGCTGAGAATCGCCTGAAACAGATAATCTGTTTCACCATCACGCAATTTGTCGCTCATCCTATATCCTCCTCAGGTGCTGCAAGCAGACCGTTACATACGCTCATAATGATACTCTATGGATGAAACCATATCAAGCGTAACTGTTAAAGCTGCACAATTTCCACCTGGTTACCCTTCAATTACTCGGTTCATCAATGACCTTGCTTTTGCCATCCGGTTGGACTTCCACTGTAATCCCTGCCGCTCTGGCTCGGATACTGAAGTGCTGTATTAGCGAAGCCTGCCAGTCGGCATGGTTTTCCGGTATTATCAGCAACAGCTTTTTTTGGCGGATATCCGATTGGCTGATGTAGGGTTTTTCGCTCAGTTCAGTTGCCTGGCTGCTGCCAGAAAACCGGCTGAGATCCAGCAGCATACTGCCTAGTTGTGCTTCCAGTACCAGTGACGACTGATAAGTCGCGCGATTCAGATCTATGCTCTTGATTGAGGTTACAGTCCCGGCAGCATAGCGGGCTATGGTAGGATAAAATTCCGGAAGATTGGCCTGGTATTTATTTCTGAAATATCTGCCCCTGCTGAAATTATCCGCAGCCCAGATCGATTCATCAGCCGCGGTCTGGTCACCATTCGCCTCTGTCTCCTCCTCTCTGGCAGCAGGCTTCCATATACCCACTGCCCATTGCTTGCTGCGGGCAACCGTGCCCAGCACAGCATCAACCTGATAATGAATCGTTATCCACCAGACTGATTGACTTTCTTCCTGGGATTTATCCAGTTCCAGTTCCAGACCCACCAGGTAATCGCGGGGATAAGCCGCTGCTTGTTGAAGCGATCTGTAATAGCTATAAAGCCTGCTTCTAAGTATTTCCTCAGTTATGAAGTCGATTCCGGTATCAAGCAGCTCCCTATCCATTCCCTGAAGTGAGGCCAGCTCCAATTGATCCCAGACTGACTCAGCCAGGCTCAGGCTGCTGCTGGCAAAGCTGATTTCATCAGCCAGTATTTCCAGACTATCCGTCAGCAGTATTTCCGTTGCACTAATATACTGCCAGGCAGTGAGCAGGAGGATAAACCAAAGACTGACGGGCAATATGAGCGCGGCTTCTAAAGTTACCGTACCATCATCTTTCCTGTTATTCATGTATACTTACCTTTCCCGACGGCTGCACCTGTTCATGATCAGGAACTTTCCGGAGCTGAAATATAAGAAAAAGACTGTTGCAGTCCTCTCTTAAGGCCGTAAGCCGTCTGATAGTTCAGGGTAACGTCTACCTGATTAAACCACTCTCCGGGGCAGCGTTGATGAATCACGGTATACAAACGTTTCAGCAGCTCGTCCTCCGACTGAATTAACAGGTAAGGCAGCAAATGAAGCCGGTAATCTGCCGCGAGCTTTTGTTCCGGCTGATAGATCAGCAGATTAACCGTTTTGCCTGCAATTAGTTCCTGCCAGTCAGCATAGGCCTGGGTATTCGCTTTTATCAGGAATAAAAGCCACTTTATTGCGGACGCAGGAACTTGTACCTCACCCAGACTGACCAAGAGGACCATGATACGGGCTACCTCTGCCATCCGTTCCAATTTCTGCATTTCCGGCTCACTTTTGAGCAGACTCAGGCAATTTAACAACAGCCTGACCGTATACACCTGAAGATTTGCTGCTGATTTACGGGCTGAAAGCTGTTCCATGCCGCTAGTTAAATATTCGAGTTCAAGGGGGTACTGGTCAGCGATTTTATCTAAATCCTGTCCTCTCAAGCTCAGTGCTTTTTGCTTTGCCGAAGTACTTTGCGCTGCGTCTGATCCATTCAGCTGACAGGTGCTTTGCCACAAGCTATACAGCTGGACCGGAAAGGCGTACTGACTTATCCGCTGCGCTGCCTGAAGCAAGGTTTCAGCCTGACTTAAGCTTTGCAGAATTTTATCGATACTCTGTTCCAGATTCCCTGTCTGCCATAAAGCAGGCAAGGCAGCAGTCTGAACCTCAGCCGGCTCCTGTTGAAAAATCAGCTTCAGCAAATCTACGCTTAAATCTTCCTGCTCTTCAGTCAGATCCGGATCTTGAACTCCAGATGCACCGTGATCTCCGGCTGCATATTCAGGCCATTTGTCCTTAAGGCCATTTAAGGCTGACGCGGCCTGACTGACGCTGTCTGACCGGGACAAAAGGCCGGTCAGCCCTTCCTGATCTGAGGGAACTCCAGTCAGATCCTGGCCTGCATTCAGCAGGGTTTTGAGCTCATTAAGCAGTTTAGGATACAGTGGGGTGATATAGTTCAGGATCTGCCGTTCTAAAATATCAACTGAGGACAGCTTATCTTTAAACTGAATATCTAAACTAAAGCGATCCTGGATTTCTGCCAGAGGCAGGCTTAGTTCACTCATTTTAAAATTACTGACTTTAGTGGCTGAATAGGCATATAGCCCCCACTGTTCCAGCAGGTCCCGGTCATAAGCCGCCAATACCCAGTCTCCGGTTTGATCAGTCAGCTGACCTAGCTGCCATTCTATTTCTCTCTCTTTTGCGGATACGAGAAAGATGTTTTCAAAGATCAGGATGGCAGCCAAAATCAACGTCACCATAAGGGTCAGCGCTCCGCTATCATTCAGAATCCGCATAATTCACCTCACTTTTTTCAGCAGCCGCGGCCAGGGCATCCTGACCTAGATCCTGCCAGATGATCAATAAAGCTAAAGCCTTTTGCGGGTTGGTCAGCAGATTCAGGGTCTGCCCGGCGGCGTTGCTCTCCCGTTTATAAAGCTGCTCATGGCGCCGGCGGTTAAGTGCCTGCTCAGCTATGCTTTGATTATGACGACTGGTTTTACCGTATACTGCAGGCGCGGTCAGCAATGCAGCGGTCAGGACGACCAGTGACAGCGGCCATATTAATGCCGCCTCTAAAGTTAAGGCCATGATATCTCCCTCCTTGTATATTGATGTCGGTCAGGGTCGTGCTACCTTGACGGCATTTCCTGTTCATCCCATAAGCCATGTGGGATCATGGATCCGTACCGTTGAGCGCGTCGCTTGTCCGTCTTGAGATTTCATCTCGACAGAAAGACTGACGCCTCAGCCTTACGGGTAGGATTCGAACGAACTGATGGGAGCATACGTCCCGGATCTCTAGCAAGGTAGATTTCCCCTAAAGAATCGTGGATAACCGCTCTGCAACTTTTTGAAAAGGTAGTGCATACCGATTATGATGCGATCATTCTGGCTGAAATCGGTGATATCAGCCGTTTTCCAAGCGAAAAGCAGATTGTCTCCTGTACCGGGCTGGATACCATCGTAAATGAATCGTGTGGCTTCAAGGCTCAAGGACCCCGATCTCCAAACGTGGCTCACCTTACTTAAGACGAGCGCTCTTTCGGCCTGCTTTTGTTGCCGCCTTCAACGATCCGGAACTGTCCGCCTATTACCAACGCATACGCCAACACGGCAAGCATCATGGGGGCGCTGTCGGTGCAGTGGCCAGTAAACGTTGCTATCTCGTCTTTGTTGTTTTAGCCGAAAAGCGACGCTATGAAACAAGTGGATGATCTACGTCTCTATCTGACCGGTACAGAACCATCTTTCTTTGGTTCAATTTACTGTGCTAAAATCCTATTCATTTTCCAAAGTTCAATGACATCCAACGCCTACGCTGCTTCTCTCCGGCCTGCTTTTCAAGACCGATGACGGGCTTGACTTTTTATAGCTGGTCTTTCTGAAGCATAGCGGTTTTGTCCCGCCTGCGCTCAGATTGAATAAGACAAAAACAGCAGATTCAGTCAAAAGCTGAATCTGCTGTTTTACAGCCGGATCGGTGAAAAGCTGTTTGAGGCATTTAGCGCAGTTTAGCCTCAAATCTCTCCTTAAGGACGTTCAGGATATGATTCATTTTTTCATTGACTTCGTCCTCAGTCAATGTTTTATCAGGCTTACGGAAAGCCAGCTCAAAGGCTATGGATTTCTGGCCGCTGGCAATCGGTTTGCCGGTATAGACGTCAAAGACTTTCGCGGAGCTGAGAATGGGAGATCCGGCCTGCCTGATTGCAGCTAACAAACTTCCTGCTTCAATTTCCTTATTCACAACGACCGCAATATCTCTTAAAACTGCCGGAAATTTAGGTAAAGGCTTTTGTTTGCGGAGCGAAGTAGCCTGAGCCAGAATGACTGGCAGTTGCAACTGTAAGACCGCGGTCTGCTCCGGCACATCAAATTCCCGTGCAGTGTCAGGATGTAGATAAGCTAAGCTGCCGCAGACCAGCAGTGAGTCGGAGTCAGCAGTAGCCGGATCAGAGTTTATCGCGATTTCGGCGTAGCGATACGGATGATAAGGTTTACTGACGTGCAGACTGCTCAGGACCGGTTCGCCCAGCCCCAGAGCCGTAAATACTTCTTCAAGCAGCCCTTTTAATTGATAAAAGGCCTGTCCGGATCCGCTTTTTTCCGCCAGATCAAAGCGTGCGGCAATAAGCTCCGGTTTTTCATCCGGCAATTCTCCGGCAGCTGTATTATTGGCATAGAAGCAAGTGCCGACTTCAAACAGAGCTGCGGCCAGGCAACCCCGGCTGGCATTGTTATTCAATACTTGCAGCATAGCCGGCAATAAGGACGTGCGCATGACAGCAGCGTTTTCACCGGCATTTCTGATCCATACCTGGCGACGCAGCGGAGAGTCCTGACCGACGCCTAAACGGTCCAGCTGCCGGGCACTCTCAAAGGTATAGGTAATGGCTTCATAGTAGCCTAACGCTATACACGTATTTTTAACCGTTTCTGTCAGAGCCTGCTCCCGATTTAAACCGCCCAGGGTCGTCTGTTTACCTGAAAGCAGAGTAGGCTGAATATTATTATAGCCATAAAATCTGGCCACCTCTTCGGCTAAATCCGCCTCACTGACCAAGTCAGGTCTGAAACTGGGGGGAGTCAGGCGAGCCGGACGGGTTTCAGGATCCGTCTGATGAGTACAGCCTATCTCAGCTAAAATTCTGTACATATAATCTGCGTTGATCTGGGTGCCTAAAAACGCATTAATTGATTCAGGAGACCACTCAATATCAATTGGCTCAGTGACCTCTCCCCGGACCTCAGCCCAGTCAGCGCTCACTTCCCCGCAGCCCAGTTGTTCAACCAGTTCACAGGCCCTGTTCAGGGCTCTTAATGTGTTATGCCAGTCCAGGCCCTTTTCAAAGTGAGAAGAAGCTTCCGTTCTTAAACCAAGTCTGGATGAAGTTCTGCGCACGCTCGCCGCGTCAAAGCAGGCGGCTTCAAATACTATGGTCCGGGTTTCTTGATGTATACCGGATAAAGTCCCCCCCATTACGCCAGCTACGGCAAGGGCCTGGGCAGCATCAGCAATCACCAGCATATTTTCATCCAGTGTTCTTTTTACTCCATCCAGCGTTACCATGGATTCACCCGTTTTTGCCTTGCGGATATGAATCTCTCCGCCTTGAATATCCTCCAGGTCAAAAGCATGCATCGGCTGGCCCAGTTCCTGCATGACATAGTTAGTGATATCCACAATATTGTTTATTGGTCTGATGCCGCAGGCTCTTAAGCGCCGTTGCATCCAGAAAGGTGACGGCTTGATGCTTACCTGTTTGACGACCCGGCCGTAGTAGACCGCACATAATTCCGGGCAATCATTGACGAGCCTTAGTAAGTCACTGCTTTTATCTTCTGACCGGCCCACCACCTGAGGACTGACCGGCGTGAAGCTTTGCTGCAAAGTCAAGGCGGCTTCCCGGCCCAGTCCTTCTACAGAAAAGCAATCCGGCCGGTTGCTGGTTATTTCAAAATCAATGATCTTGTCATCCAGGCCCAGGACGCTGTGAATATCAACGCCTATCGGGGTATCCTCAGGCAGGATGTAGAGGCCGTTCTCAGCAGCATCCGGAAATTCCTGAGTCGTAAAGCCTAACTCCTGAACAGAACACAGCATCCCATTTGAAACCACTCCTCTGAGCTTGCCTTTTTTTATCCTGACGCCCTGGGCCAGCGTAGCGCCATGCTGCGCTACGGGTACAATTGAGCCAAGTCTGGTATTAGGGGCTCCGGTGACAATTTGCAGGGGTTCTGCCTGACCTATATCAACCTGACAAATCAGTAAATGATCGGAATTCTGATGCGGCTCCACTGCGATGATCTTGCCGGTTACCACCAGACTGATAGCCTCACCAGGTTGGTAGATGGCTTCAACTTTGGAACCGGATATCGTCATACGCTCACCCAGATCATGCGCGTCGATCTTAATGGGTGTAAACTCATTTAGCCACTCAATAGATGCTTTCATTTTTTCACCTCAATGCTTATTTGAACTGTTCCAGAAATTGCAGATTATTGCTGTACAGGTTACGGATATCGTCAATTTTGTAACGAGCCATAGCAGTACGTTCAACCCCGATACCGAAGGCAAAACCACTATATTCATGAGGATCAATGCCATTTTGTTCCAAGACCCAGGGGTGGACCATGCCAGCGCCCAAAATCTCCACATAGCCTTCCCCTTTACAAGTCGGGCAGCCCGCTCCGCCGCAGTTCCAGCAACTGACATCAACCTCGCAGCTGGGCTCAGTAAAGGGGAAATGATGCGGGCGCAGTCTGATTTTTGTATCCGCCCCGAATAACTGTCTGGCATATAGCTGCAGGGTGCCGGCCAGGTCGCCCATGGTTATGCCCCGATCTACCGCCAGACCTTCTATCTGATGAAAGACCGGCGAGTGAGTGGCATCTGGTGTATCCGGCCGGTACACCATGCCCGGGCAGATAATTTTTATGGGAGGCTGTTGCTGCCGCATAACCCTCACCTGAACCGGCGAAGTCTGCGTACGCAGGATAATATCATCCGTTATATAAAAGGTATCGGTAACATCTCTGGATGGATGGCCCTCCGGTATATGCAGTAAATCAAAATTATACCGCGTGTATTCAACTTCTGGTCCTGCTGCGACCGCATAGCCCATACCGGTAAAAATCCGGGTAATCTGGTCAATAACTTGAGTCAGCGGATGCCTGCACCCTAAAGGGGTTACCTGACCCGGCAGTGTCACATCTATAGCCTCAGCTTCCAGTCGGATTTCCTGTTCTGCATGCCTGGCCTGAGTAATGTAGCCATTTAATTCTGCTTCCAGCGTTTGTCTGATGTCATTGGCTGCCTGTCCCATTAATGGCCTTTGTGCCGCGTCCAGTTTACCCATCCCGCGCAGTAATAAGGTCAGACTGCCCTTTTTGCCTAAATAAGCAACTCTCAGATTTTCCAAAGCCAGCGCGTTCAGACCAGCCTGTTTAGCCTCAGCCTCAAAGTCCAGCTGAATCTGCTGCAGAGCCTCCTGCATTTCACTTAATGTATCAGACATTATTAACCTCCATAGATATCATAAAATAAAAAAATCCGTCCCTGAACGGGACGGATTTAAAATCCGCGGTACCACCCGAATTCTGCCAGTTTAAGTGCAGCACTCGATCGAATAACGGTTCGCCGCCGTCATGCCCTAATTCAATCCTTGCGTTTGCGCTCAGGCATAATGCTCAGGAGTGAACTTCACTGCCGGTCAGATGGGAAACTCACAGCCGATGATTCCCCTCTCTTGGTCCTGCTCTCAACAGTTACTCTCTCCGTCAAAGCTTTTCCTAATCTTAGCATTGCCAGTCAGAGGTGTAAAGGCAAAATTAGGGTCCGGCCTGCAAGACCAGCTTCCCTGTTCCTCTGGCACAGATTCACGGCAACCAGTCAGGTTTCTGTATCCAACCAAAGGGTTACCGGACCGTCATTAATCAAACTGACTTTCATATCAGCCCCAAATTCGCCGGTCACAACCATCAGGCCGGTTTCCCGCAGGCAGTCGACCAGATGACAGTACAGCTCATTGGCTCCGGCCGGTTCCATAGCATCAATAAAACTAGGCCGATTGCCTTTTTTGCAGTTTCCATATAAGGTGAACTGGGAGACCACCAGAACCGCTCCGCCAATATCCTGTACTGAACGGTTCATCTTGCCCTGAGCATCTTCAAAGATCCGCAGTTTAGCCGCTTTGGCGGCCAGATACTCCGCGTCAGCCGGACGATCTCCTGTTCTTACCCCCACAAAGATAAGCAGGCCCTGCTTTATTGCAGCGACCTGCTTATCCTCAATCGTAACAGCAGCTTGTAAACAACGTTGAACCAGTAAGCGCATTAATGAACCAGATTTCTCCAATCCAGATCTCCCCGGTCAATAGCTAAAACCAGGATCTCCGCCGCCGCTATATTGCTGGCATAAGGAATGCTGTTAATGTCACAGGCCTTCATCAGCATGTTCTGCTCACTATAGCTGTCAATCATGGGATCTCTCAGGCATAGAACGGCATCAATTTCATTAAAACGGGCTCTGGAAGCAAACTGCTCCAGGCCGCTGGCAATATCAGTCGCAACACCATGAACTTTGAGTCCGGTACTGTTCTCCAATAATTTGGCAGTGCTCTGTAAAGAATATAGATCATGATTAGCCAGAATCTGGCTGTACGCTATACAAAAATTAACCAGCAGCTCGTTTTTCCGAGGGTCAGCTATGACAACGATTTTCACATTTGCCTCCTAATAACAATTCAACTGCTGCGTGTCGCGGCAGAACAGCATTCATGATTTATTACATAGTACTAAGAAGCGAAGGTTTTTACAAGATAACAGGGCAAAGATTTTCCGCTT
>JAAVLZ010000032.1 GCA_012034405.1 Oscillospiraceae bacterium HV4-5-C5C
AGCGTCAAAAATCGAGCATAAATTCAGGAATTCTATTGACAGAGTAACTAAGGCGTCATAAAATTAAAGTACAGGAAACATTTCCGGAAGCGTTACCGGAAACGTTACATCTAAAGCAGGACATAAGCTGTCTGAACCAGGCACCCTTGCCAGGCAGAGCGGAGACGTGGGTATGACGATAAAAGATATTGCTGAAAAGGCCGGTTGTGCTATTTCTACCGTATCCCGGGCTTTAAATGATCACCCGGATGTTTCAGAAGAGACGAAACAAAAAATCCGCGCCATTGTCGATGAGTGCGGTTTTATTCCTAACAGCAACGCGCGTCAGCTTAAAGCGCTGCAGCGCAAGAGCATCTGTATCCTGGTCAAAGGCAGCGCCAACCTGTTTTTTGAGGGGATTATTGAGCGGATGCAAGCCCAGATTACTTTGGAGGGCTATGCCGCGGAGGTCCATTACCTGGATGAGGCGGAAAATGAAGTCCGCTTTGCGCAGCGGCTGGTACGGGAGCAAAAGCCCGCGGGCCTGATTTTTATGGGCGGTAACCGCGCTTATTTTGAGGAAAACTTTTCGGCTATTCATACCCCGGCGGTTTTGGTTTCCTCGCTGTTTCCTGACTTCCATTATGACAACTTGTCGCAGGTGGGGGTGGATGACTGCGCGGCCGGCGCGGAGGTCTGCCACTATTTGTTGGATCGCGGGCACCGGGAGCTTAGCCTCATTGGCGGCGCCCTGGATGCATCCTATGTCAGTCAGCGGCGTTTCAGCGGCTTTCAGGACGCCTATCAAAAAGCCACCGGCCAGGCGTTAGCGGCTGACTGTTACCAAACGGCCAGTTTTAACGCGGCCAGCGGTTATCAGGCCATGTTGAACTTACTGAAAGCCAGGCCGGACATAACAGCAGTTTTCTGCCTGTCGGATTTAATTGCCCTGGGGGCGATGCGGGCGGCACATGAAAAGCACCGGCGGATCCCGGAGGATTTATCTGTCATTGGCTTTGACGGCATTCCGCTGACCCACTACTTCATCCCCCGTCTGGTCAGTCTGAGGCAGCCGCAAAGGGAAATGGCCGGACACAGCGTGTCCCTGCTGCTCCGGCAGATAGAACATGCGGACAAAGGCGCTCAATTGATCTTACCTACTGATATGACGCAGGGGGAAAGCGTCAGATCTCGCTAGCCTGTAAACCGTCAAGCAGGCGGTTTATATATAAAGGAGAAGGAGAAACGGATATGAAGAAAGTACTTGCAAGCCTATTGGCAGCGGCTATGGCCCTGCCCCTGGCAGCTTGTGCCTCGGGCTCAGGCACGGCCGCGACCACTGCCGGCAGCAGCGCTGTCACCACGACGGCCGCCGCAACAGAGGAGAGTGTCGGCACGACAGCGGCAGCAGAATCAGAAACGCAGGCAACGACGACCAAAGCCAGTGAAACAGCTGGCGGCGGATCAGTTTATTACCTGAATTTCAAACCGGAACAGGCGGATCAATGGGTAGCACTGGCCGCCAAGTATACGGAAGAAACCGGGGTGGAGGTCAGTGTGGTAACGGCTGCATCCGGTACCTATGAATCCACCTTAAAGGCTGAGATGGGCAAAACTGAAGCGCCGACCCTGTTTCAGGTCAACGGACCTATAGGCTACGCCTCCTGGAAAGATTACTGCTATGATCTGACCGGGACGACGGTAGCCAATGAAGTGACCAGCGACAGCTTTTTACTGAAAGATGGCAGTAAAATCGGCGGTGTCGCTTATGTTATTGAAACATATGGTTTAATTTATAACAAGGCCATTTTGGAGCAGGCAGGCTACACGGCGGAGGATATCACGAGTTTTACCGAGCTTAAAGCCGTAGCCGACGATTTACAGGCACGCAAAGATGAGCTGGGGATTGAAGGCGCCTTCACCTCCGCCGGTATGGACTCTTCTTCGGACTGGCGCTTTAAGACCCATCTGGCCAATATCCCTATTTATTACGAATATAAAGCCGATGGCATCACCTCTACGGCCGCCATCAAGGGGACTTATCTGGATAACTATAAACAGATCTGGGATCTCTACCTCACGGATTCAACCACGGATCCGAAGCTTTTGTCCAGCAAGACCGGCGATGACGCCGCGGCAGAGTTTGCTACCGGCGCCGCGGTCTTCTACCAAAACGGTACCTGGGCGTACGACCAGATCAAAGATAATGACGTTGCGGATGAAGATATCGGTATGCTGCCCATTTATATTGGCGTTGAGGGTGAAGAAAATCAGGGCCTGTGCACCGGTTCAGAAAACTACTGGTGCGTGAACGCCCAGGCCAGCGAAGCGGATATACAGGCTACCTTGGATTTCCTGACCTGGTGTGTGACCAATGAAACCGGTAAAACCGGCCTCAAAGATATGGGCTTTGTCTGTCCCTTTAACGGCTTTACAGATGAATTCCTGCCGGATAACCCCCTGATCGCGGAAGCCAATGCGTATGTAGCCGCCGGTAAAACGCCGGTTGACTGGTGCTTTACCACCATGCCTTCTGAAGAGTGGAAAAACGGCGTGGGCTCCGCGCTGCTGGAGTACGCTCAGGGTACTGGCGATTGGGATGCCGTCAAAACCGCGTTTGTTGATGGCTGGGCCACAGAATACGCCGCTGCCAATCAGTGATATTGATTGTCTTTGACTGAACCGGAGACCGGCGCGCGCACGCGGAGCCGGCTCCGGCTGGCCGGCCAGGCCGCCTGACGGTCCGGCCGGTTTCTCTGTTTTAAGTCAGACACTTTTTTGTGAGGGCTATATTATGCAAAAATCTATCCGGAGATACTGGCCAGTGTTTCTGCTGCCCACCGTGCTGGCCTTTCTGATTGGCTTTGTGATCCCGTTTATTAGCGGAATTGCCTTGTCCTTCAGTGAATTTACCACCATCACTGACGCCAGCTTTGTCGGTTTGAAAAATTACCTTCGCCTGGCCGGGGACAGCAGCTTTATTCATTCCCTGTGGTTCACCGCTCTTTTTACGGTGGTTAATGTGATCCTGATTAATGTCTTTGCTTACGCGGTGGCCCTGCTGCTAACTAAAGGCTTCAGAGGCACCAATATTTTCCGTACCGTCTTTTTTATGCCAAATCTGATTGGCGGTATTGTCCTGGGGTATATCTGGCAGCTGATTTTAAACGGCATTCTGGCCAATTTCAGCAGGACCCTGACGTACACCGCCTGGTATGGGTTCTGGGGTTTAACTGTTTTAATGTGCTGGCAGCAAATCGGTTATATGATGATTATTTATATCGCCGGACTGCAGGCTATCCCCACTGATTTGTACGAGGCAGCCTATATGGACGGCGCCTCCGCTTCGCAGGTTTTATTCCGGATAACCCTGCCCATGTCCATGCCGGCCATAACCATCTGCACCTTTTTAACCCTGACCAATTCCTTTAAACTCTTTGACCAAAACTTAGCGCTGACCGCCGGGCAACCGTCAGATATGAGTGAATTACTGGCTTTGAATATCTATAATACCTTTTACGGCCGCACAGGCTGGGAAGGCGTGGGACAGGCCAAAGCGGTTATCTTCTTTATTTTGGTTGGCGCGCTGTCCGTGCTGCAAAATGTGCTGACCCGTCGAAAGGAGGTCCAGCAATGAGAGAAAAAAAGCATCAGCCGCTGCTGACGCTGGCCTTTACCTTATTGAGCCTGGTCTGGGTATTTCCTATCTTTGCCGTGGTGATGAACTCCTTTAAAAAGAAGGTCTATATTAACCGCTATCCCTTTACCTGGCCTACGGGGAAAAGCTTTGTCGGCTGGGATAATTATGTCGAAGGCCTGCGCAAGACCCATTTTTTCAATGCGTTTGGCTACAGTGTCTTTATTACGGTGGTATCCGTGGCCGTGATCCTGATCTGCACCTCCATGACCGCCTGGTACATTACCCGGGTCAAAGGCGCGGTCAGCAAAATCGTCTATACGCTTTGCCTCTTTGCCATGGTGGTGCCGTTTCAGATGGTCATGTACCCGCTGTCCAAACTGGCGGATTTTTTAAAGCTGAGCAATCCATTGGGGATTGTGGTGGTTTATCTGGGCTTTGGCGCCGGCCTGGCTATCTTTATGTTCTGCGGCTTTGTGCGCAATGTGCCGATGGAAGTGGAAGAAGCGGCCATGATAGATGGCTGCAACCCGCTGCAGACCTTTTTCAAGGTGGTCATTCCTATTTTAAAGCCCAGTATGGTCACGGTAGCCATTCTTGATATTATGTGGATCTGGAATGACTATCTGCTGCCGGTGCTGGTTCTGGATCAAAAAAAATATCAGACCGTCCCGATTGTGATTCAGTATCTCAAAGGTGGCTATGGTTCCATAGACTGGGGCGCCATGATGGCTATGCTGACGCTGACCATTATTCCGGTGGTCGCGTTTTACCTGGCCGGGCAAAAATACATCATTCGCGGTGTGGCCGCGGGAGCAGTTAAAGGATGAAAAGAAGCAGCGGCATTTTACTGCCGGTTTTTTCCCTGCCTTCCCCCTATGGCATCGGCACCCTGGGGCAGGCCGCTTATCAATGGATAGACTTTCTGGCTCAGGCCGGGCAGCGATATTGGCAGGTTTTGCCGTTAGGGCCGACTGGCTATGGGGACAGCCCGTATCAGAGCTTTTCGGTCTTTGCCGGCAATCCTTATTTTATTGATCCGGACAGGCTGGTACAGGAGGGCTGGCTGACCGCTCAGGAATGTCAGGTGGCCGATTGCAGTCAGCCTGCGGCGGTGCCGGCGCCGCCGGACCCCGGCACCGCCGCAGGTGGGGTCAACTATGCTGATCTTTATGAAAAGCGTTTTGCTTTGCTGCTGCAGGCTTACCGCCGCTTTGAGCACCAGGCTGATCCGGCGCAGCGGCAGCGCTTTGCGGCGTTTTGTAACGCGCAGGAGGATTGGTTAGGCGACTACGCTTTGTACTTTGCGCTAAAACGCGAGCAAAAAGAACTGCCATGGACCGCGTGGCCCGAGCCGCTGCGCCTGAGAGAGCCGGCCGCCCTGGCGCGCGCTCAGGAGACCCTGCAGGAAAGCGTAAACTTTTGCAGCTTTATGCAGTTTAAGTTTTATGAGCAGTGGCAGAACCTCAAGGCTTATGCTCATCAAGCCGGTATTTCCCTGATTGGTGATCTGCCCATTTATGCGGCTCTGGACTCCGCGGATGTCTGGACGCACCGGGAGCTCTTTCAGCTGGATGAGACTGCCCGGCCGCTGGCCGTTGCCGGCTGCCCACCGGACGGCTTTTCCGCGGATGGACAGCTGTGGGGCAATCCTCTGTATCGCTGGGAGGTGATGGCTCAGGACGGTTATGCCTGGTGGCTGCGCCGTTTACAGCAGAGCTTTGACCTTTGCGATGTCTTGCGGATTGATCATTTCCGCGGACTGGAAAGCTATTATGCCATTCCTTACGGGGAGGAAACCGCGCGCCAGGGCCGCTGGGTTCCCGGCCCGGGCCGCGCCTTTGTGGACGCTTTGAAGCAGCGGTTCCCGCATAACAGCGTCATTGCGGAGGATTTGGGCTTCCTGACGGATGAAGTCAGGGACTTACTGGCATACAGCGGTTTCCCCGGGATGAAGGTACTGGAATTTGCGTTTGACCGGCGGGAAAAAAGTGATTATCTGCCTTATAATTACAACAAGAACTGCGTAGTCTATACCGGTACGCATGACAACGCGACCCTGGCCGGCTGGCTGCAGTCCGCCGATCCGCAAGACGCCGCCTATGCGCGGCGTTACCTGGGAACCAGACGCCACCGGGGGGAGCACTGGGATTTTATCCGTCTGGCGCTGGCCAGCGTGGCAGACCTGGCTGTTATACCGTTGCAGGATTACCTGGGACTGGGCAATGAAGCCCGCATCAATACGCCCTCTACTCTGGGCGGCAACTGGCGCTGGCGGCTGCCGGACCTCAGTGTGCTCACACCCCGGCTGGCCCGGCGGATCGCCCGGATGACTGACTTGTATGGCCGCGGACCCGGCTGAGCCCGGGCAATGGGCGGGGAGCGCCCCCGGGCGGCTGCCGCCTCATGATTCAACTGAAACCACAAACAATACAGGAGATTAAGCATGCTGAAAGAAAAAGCTCAACAATTGTATGGCCGCCCCTTAGACCAGTTAAGTGAAGCGGAGCTTTACCGAGCGGCCTTTTTACTCTGCCGGGAGCGCCTGGCAGCCCTGCCGCTTAATCAGGGACAGCGCAAGCTGTATTACATATCAGCGGAATTCCTGACCGGCAAACTGCTGGCCTGCAATTTGCTGAATCTGGGTCTGTGGGATGAGCTCAGCGAGGAGCTGGCGCCGTTACATAAGACGATCGCGGATCTGGAGCGGCAGGAAGCGGAACCCAGCCTGGGAAACGGCGGCCTGGGTAGACTGGCGGCCTGCTATATGGATTCAGTGGCATCGCTGGGCCTGAATGGCGACGGGGTAGGCTTGTACTACCGCTACGGTTTGTTCCGCCAGGTCTTTAAGGACCACCGGCAGGAGGAACTGCCGGACAGCTGGCTGACGCCTGAAACCTGGGCGCGCGACAGCGGCCGCCGCTATAAAGTGAATCTGGGCGGCAGCCTGGAGGTTGAAGCTAAGCTTTGGGAGATTGATGTCCCGGGTTATCAGCGCCAGACCCGTCAGACGCTGAAGCTTTTTGAACTGGATACGCCGCAGCCCTCACCGGTGACCCAGGGGATCAAGTTTGATAAAAGTGATCTGGCTCACAACCTGACCGAGTTTTTGTATCCGGATGACTCAGACCACGCGGGCCGCATGCTGCGGATCTATCAGCAATATTTCCTGGTTTCCGCGGCGGCCGGTCTGATCCTGGATGAACTGAAGGAGCGGGGCTTCAGGCCGGAGCAACTGCCGGAAGCCTGTTGTATTCAGATTAATGACACGCATCCATCCATGATTATACCTGAGCTGGTGCTTCGCCTGACAGACAGCGGCCTGGATTTTGAAACCGCGGCCAGTCTGGTCAGCCGGACCTGCGCTTATACCAATCATACCATTCTGGCGGAAGCCCTGGAAAAGTGGCCGCTGGCGGACCTCAAGGAAGCGGTGCCGCAGCTGGTTCCGGTGATTCAGCGGCTGAACAGCCTGGCGGCCAGGCACTTTCCGGATCCGGATACGGCCATTATTGACGAGGCCGGTCAGGTGCATATGGCCAGGCTGGATATTCATTATGGCTTTTCAGTCAATGGGGTGGCGGCCTTGCACACGGACATCCTTAAAAAGCAGGAGCTGAAGGCCTTTTATGATATTTATCCGCAAAAATTCAATAATAAGACCAATGGTATTTCTTTCCGGCGCTGGCTGCAGGCGGCTAATCCCCGGCTGGCGGCTTTTATTACCCAAAAGATCGGGCCGGACTGGCAGCAGGACGCCTCAGCGCTGGAACGCCTGAAACCCTTTGCGGAGGATCCGGTCAGCCAGCAGGAATGGCTGGCAATTAAGCAGGAAAGCAAAACGCGGCTGGCGCGGGAGCTGGCCGCCTCTCAAGGGGCCGGCCTCAAGCCGGAGGGCATCTATGATGTGCAGATTAAACGGCTGCATGAGTATAAGCGGCAGCAGATGAATCTGCTGTACATTATCTGGAAGTACCGGCAGATTAAGGCAGGCTTGCTGCCGCCGCGGCCGATCAACTTTATTTTTGGAGCCAAGGCCGCTCCGGCTTATGTCCTGGCTAAGGATATTATTCACGCCCTGCTGTGTATGAGCGATCTGCTGAAAGCAGATCCGGAGGTTTCGCCCTGGCTTAACCTGACATTTGTGGAAAATTATAATGTGGCGGCTGCGGAAGTTGTGATTCCCGCGGCGGAGGTATCTGAACAGATCAGCCTGGCCTCTAAGGAGGCGTCAGGGACCGGCAATATGAAACTGATGCTGAATGGCGCCCTGACCCTGGGCACCCTGGATGGCGCTAATGTGGAGATTGCGGATCTGGTAGGCGGCGATAATATATATATATTTGGCCAGGATGCAGATACCGTCATGGAACTCTATAAAAATAAGCGCTATGACCCGGCCAGGCTGTCCAGGGATCCGGAGATTAAGGTGTTGCTGGACTTTCTGACAGGACCGCAGATGCTGGCCCTGGGCGATCAGGCATCACTGGAGCGGCTCTATCAGGATCTGACCCGCAAGGATTGGTTCATGACCCTGCTGGATCTGAAAGCTTATATTAAAGTTAAGGAACAAGTCTTTGCGGACTATGAAAACCGCTCCGGCTGGGCCCAGATGGCCCTGCTGAATATTGCTTCCGCCGGCTTTTTTACTGCCGACCGCTCGGTTTCAGAATACAACCGGGATATCTGGAAGCTGAATTGAGCGTCCGGCCGCGCCGGAAGCAGGCGGGTGTCTGCCCCGGCGTGACTGCTGACCTTCCGTATCTATTCAAACAAAAAGGCTGACTGCCTGGGGTATACCCTCAGGCGGTCAGCCTTTTCCAGTCGCGTTTCCGCCAGCGGCGGTCCAGACCGCTGACGGATTTATCAGGAGGGGGAAGCAGTTAATCAAAAGGTGGCGCCAGCTCAGTTCCCCAGGTGTCGCCGCGCCCGGTAAGCGGTTCAGTCCTCTTCCGGGACAGAGTCGTCTTTAGGCACAATGATATTCAGCAGGAAAGAAATCAGGAAGGACAAAACGATGGGCGAGGTACCAAAGATGTTCTGTACATCCTGAGGCATAAACTGCAGGGAGCTGGATAGCGAACTAACGCCTACGCCTAAGGCCAGGGAAATACCCACAATCATACGGTTGCGGTAGTTCATGGGCTGCTGCGTTATCAGCTGGATACCGGACATGGTAATGGCTGCGAATACAGTGACCGTGGCGCCGCCCAGCACCGGGTAGGGGATGGTCGTCATGACTGCGCCAAATTTAGGACAAAAGCCTGCTACCAGCATGATGACGCCTACGATCATAAAGACCCGTTTGGCTACGACCTTGGTGGTGACGATCAGACCGACATTCTGGCTGTAAGGATCCGTTGGCAGGCCGCCGATACAGGCGCCGACCATACCGCAGATACCCTGGCCCTTGATGGCGCCGCCTAATTCCTTGTCCGTTGCCTCCCGGTTAAAGCCGCCGATCGCGGTGGAAGAGACATCACCGATGGTCTGTACCGCCTGAACAATATACATCAGGATCATGGACGCAATCGCGGAGGGGTGGAACTCCAGTCCCCATTTAAAGACACGGGGAAGCGCTATCCAGTCAGCTGTCCTGACGCTGTCAAAATTTATACCGCCCCAGAACAGGGAAATGATATAACCGACGCCAATGCCGATCAGCATGCCGGATACTTTTACGTAACCTTTGCCAAAAAAGTTGCAGGCTAAGGTTACGGCCAGCACGATCAAAGCGATGATCCAGTATTTAGGCAGGCCAAAGGTTTCAGCCTTGGAACTGCCGCCGGCCATGTAGGTGACCGCGGTGGTGTATAGCGAAAGTCCGATACTCAGGACTACCGTACCGCTGACGATCGGCGGAAAAAATCGCCGGATCTTACCCATAAACATGCCGATAAATATGGAGACAAAAGCTGCCACCAGCTGAGCGCCAAAGATGGCGGAGATGCCGTAACTCAGGCCGATAGCCGAAAGAATGGGCATGTAGGCAAATGCTACCCCCATGACATTGGGCAGGCCCATACCAAAACCCAGAATGGGGAATAGCTGGACCAGGGTGGTGAGACCGCCAATGAGCATAGCGGCCTGCATCAGCAGGATTTTGTCACTTTCCGGCAGGCCGAGCAGCTGGGCTACCAGAATAGGCGGCGTGATATTGCCTACCAGCATGGCCAGGACGTGCTGCATGGCCTGCGGGAAAGCCACGCGAAAAGACGGTTTGCCATTCAACTTAAATAACTCTGAGGTTGACCTGGCATTGGCTGCTTGTTCTTTGGACATAAACAACCCTTTCTCATGCCCGGAAGCATGTGCGCCACTGCGGCGTCTTGTGTTATGTGGCTTTGCTTTCACTCAGGAAAGTCAAAGAACTAAAATTATTTTGAACCGATAAATAATTTTTAGACATGCGAAGTATAGGATTATTAAAGGCCAATGTCAATATGAGGCCCGGATAAGCAAATTGAGATAGAGTAGACTGAAGTTCGCAACTTGAAAAAAGGATATAGGAAAGCCATCCGGGCTCCGCTACAATGTATTAGGCAAAACACACACAAAGGAGAGACACCGGATGGCTCACCAAG
>JAAVLZ010000033.1 GCA_012034405.1 Oscillospiraceae bacterium HV4-5-C5C
CTCTGATATTCCGCCACCGGATCGGCCCAGAGATCCTCAGTGGCGCCGGCAATATATAAACGCCGGGGGGCGGCTAAGGCCAGGAGCTGGTGCTGATCAAAGGGCAGCCGGTCTTCTTGCCCGGCATATTGATAGAACCGTTCGCAAAACCAGCCGTGGATGTCAGGGCGGGCCAGATCCGCAATGCTTTCGCCCCGTTTACCGCGAAACAAGGCCGCGCCGCCGGCGCCGGAATCATTAGCTATGATCAGACTGTAGCCGGGCTCAGTTACCCCGGCCCATAGCGCCGCCTTGCCCAGGCGGGAATGCCCGCAAATGGCGGCCCGGTCCGGGTTCAGCCCCAGGTGGCCGGGCAGCCGGCAAACCGCGCGGTAAACCTGATTGGCGGCAAAGGCCCATAAAGCCAGCTTGCCGCGGCCGATATCCGGCAGCCGGGGCAGCAGCCGGCCCAGACCGGCCTCATCAATATCAGGACTGTCAGGGATAATATCCTGATAATACAAACTGATAAAACCATAGCCTGCATCCAGGATTTCCTCCGCCGGGCCGTCGCATGGCGACTCAGTAAAGGCCAGGTACAAAAACCAGGGCGCGGTGTCCTGTGCGGCGGGCTGGACGGCGGTGAACGGCAGACTGTACTCCAGACTGCCGGATCTGAACCGCAGGACCGCGTCCTGACTGAGGGCCTGGCCGCCAAAGCTCTGATATGGCTCCGGTAACAGTTTCAGGTCTGTCTTCAGCTGTACCTGGGGGAGACGGCCATAAAGCTGGTCCTGCAATAAACTCATAAGTTGCGGGCGCTAGGCCTCCCAGGCGGTGTTGCTGTCCAGGCAACCCGGCGGCCCCAGGGGCGGCAAGCCCGCCGCGGCGGGCCCTTCAGTGAAAAACGCCAGCAGCTCCGGGTAAAGCTGTGTTTGGTGGACCACATAGCTGCTGTGATCCGCGCCGGGCATAATCTTCAGCCGCGCGTCAGGCAAGGCCCGGGCTAATTGCCTGAAGGATTCCGGTTTAAAGAGGTCATGCTCAGCCGCGATAACCAGGGTGGGGACCGTTATCTGCTGTACCTGGCTTAAGGAAAGGTCTGGCTCCCGCAGCATCAGCCGGAGCAAAGGATCCCCGTTCTGCGCATAATCATTTTGAAGAGCGGCCAGGTTTTCGGCCGTGAAGTCCGACGGCTTCAGGTTTACACCCATCAGCGCCAGCCGCCGCAGGCAGTCAGGGTGCCGCAAGGCCAGCAGCAGGCCCAGAATGGCGCCGTCACTGAAGCCGGCTAAATAGACCGGATCCAGCTTTAACTGATAAATAAAAGCACTGATATCCTGGGCCATGAGCTCATAGCTCAGGTCGGCCAGATTGCCGCTGCTCTGACCGTGCGCCCGGCTGTCCAGGGCATAGACGGTAAACTGTGCCTGCAGTTTTTGACTGAGTTCGTCAAAAATATGATGATCTTCGCCATTGCCGTGCAGTAACAGCAGGGGCGGGCCGCTGCCGGCCTGCTCATAGGCCAGATCAATGTGGTTAACCTGGATTTGCATGTTGTACCTCCTGAATTAACCGTACTGCTCTTATTAAAGCACAGCAACCTGATAATATGAGAGCTGCTTATCGGTTGCGCCCCTTATAATTATTTCTATAATGAACTTAACACGTTTGCAGCAAACAGCAGCGATATGGCAGAGAAGTGGGGGCAGAGGGAAAACTTGTGTACCAGTTAATCATTGTTGACGATGAAAAAGAAATCCGCGCGGGCTTAGCACAGTTCTTCCCTTGGCGGAGACTGGGATTTGAGGTAGCCGCCAGCTTTTCAGAAGCGCGCAGCGCGCTGCAGTATCTGCAGGAGCGCCCGGTTGATGTGGTGGTCAGTGATGTCATCATGCCCGGAATGGACGGCCTGGAAATGGCGAGACTCATTGCGGAGACAGACACGGCCCGCCCGCGCCCGCATGTCATTTTGTTCAGTGCCTATGACCGGTTTGAATACGCCCAGCGGGCCTTGCAATACAGATGTACCGACTATGTCCTTAAATCCAGTGAATTTGAAGAACTCATTCAGGTTTTTACCCGGCTTAAGGCGACCATGGATACGGAACGGAACATACAGACGCACAGGGAGCCGGCAGCACAGGCGGACGCTGGGACCGCAGCGGCGGGGTTGCCACTTGAAGCGGCTTCCCAGCCATACGCTGCTAAACCGGACTTGCCTGAGGACGCGCTCGCGGATCAAGTCATCCACACCATAGTGGCGTATATCACGCAGGATCCGGCGACGGCTAATCTGGAAGCAGCGGCCCGGCAAGTATTTATGAGCCCGGCCTATGCCAGCCGCTATTTTAAGCAGCGCTGCGGTCTCAGCTTTTCAGACTACTTACTGCATGAAAAAATGCAACTGGCAGCACGGCTGTTGGCAGAGCCACAAAATAAAATATATGAGGTCAGCCAACGTCTGGGATACAGAGACTCCGCTAACTTCACCCGCGCTTTTAAGAGCTATTATCAAGTTTCGCCTAAAACCTATCGCTATCGCAGTATGGGCCGTCAAACGAAGGCTGACAGGAATACGCGCAGATGAGAAAACGGTTCTTTATTAAAAACTTTTTGGTGATCTTTCTCCCGGCATTGTTTGTGGTCTGTGTATTGGGCGGTCTGGCAACCATTCTCACCCTGCTGCAGATGCAAAAGCAAATAGAGCTAAATAACCAGCAGACTGCAAACAGAATATCTGAAAGCACGGAACTCATTTTTTCTGAAGCCGACGCGCTCAGTTTAAACTACAGTGTGTCACCCACGGTTATGCTGAGGATGGAAAAGCTGCTTCAGGAGGGCTACACGGAAGAAAATACTCGGATAACGGCCACCATATTCAAGACGATGCTGGATTCAAGCGTCAATACCAAAAACTATCTACACTCAGTCTATGTCTATCTGGACAATCCGCAACAGAATTTTTTTGCTTCGCTGATAGGCTTGGCCAACGCAGATAATATGGGTGATACTGCTTGGCTGGAGCAACTGACTGAAGATCATGACGGAAGCCAGCAATGGCTGCAGGCGCGGATCATTGAAAAGTATCCGGGGTTTACGGAGTATAAAGAACCGGTCATAACGGTTTATAAGCAACTTTTTGCATCAGGGCGCACCAGCCGGTCCGGCGCTTTGGTGATGAACATCCACACAGCTTATCTGCAAAAAATCTATCAAAGCAACTTAACCTATGATGGCCAGGCTCTGCTCATGACAGATCAGGATGGAAAGGTGCTTTGCGGTGTGGGAGATGTGCCGGCGGACACAGCTACGGGAACGTATTTGACCATGAATGATGACCTATTTAGTACAGGTTACTACGTTCAGAAGATAAGCAGTGAAGCTTGGGGGACGGTATTTTGGTCCGTTATTCCACATCAGGTCTTAGGCCAGCAATACCAGGAAATGCTCTGGCTCATCATCAGTGTGATCCTGCTAGCCTTATTGATGAGCAGTATAGCCGCCTTTATCATCACCCGGAAAAATACGCGCAGTATCAGCAGCATTATTGAACTGCTGGCAGCGTCGGAAAAGAAAGAGCCTTTACCTGAAATTGTTGGAAGAAATGATATTTATGGTTTTATTACGCAGAATATCCTGAAGAACTATCTGGCCAGTAGCGCTTTAGGCCGTGAGCTGCTGGAGAAAAAATTGAGCCTTCAGGCCATGCAGTTTTCATTGCTGCAAGCCCAGCTAAATCCCCATTTTTTATTTAATACCCTGAAAACCATTTACTGGAAGTCGGTGCGCTTGACCGGTACGCCCAATGATACAAGTCATATGATTGAATTACTGACCAGTGTCCTACACTATAACCTGACCAGACCCGAGGCCCTGGTTAGCATAGAAGAGGAGCTCAGGAACACCCAAAAGTATGTGGAGATCCAGCAAACCCGCTTTGACCATCGCTTCCAGGTTGACTGGAGAATAGCACCAGCTGTTCGCTCCGGGTCCTGCATCAAGTTTTTGCTGCAGCCCTTAGTAGAAAACAGTATTTCACATGGCCTAGGAGAGCTTAAAAACGGAAGCATCATGATATCCATTGAAGACGGCGCCGGGTTTTGGCACTTTATGGTGGCGGACAATGGCAAAGGCATGACCGCGGCAGAAGTCAGCGGGTTATTGGCACGACTTTCCACAGACAAAGCGCCGGAGGAGCATCTGGGCTTATACAATGTCAATAAGCGTTTGGTTCTGGCTTACACCCCGGCAGCAGCGCTGCAAATTAAAAGCATCTATGGAAAAGTAACAATAATCAGCTTTTCTATTCCCAAGATTTGAGCAGGATGTACATTTAGTGACAATAAATATCGGTTGATAACAGTTTTCTTCTGCAAATGTCATCTAGTGACTATAAATAGCATCCGAGCCTGCTTAGCAGGCCGCTGCCATACAACGTAAGATAGATCTGCGTAAACCGGTGGTCCACCAACCCCAGTATTCCTAAATTGAGGAAAGAGGAAAGCAGATGAATAAACGGAATCGAATCAGTATGGCGGTCAGCGCGCTGCTGATAACAGGACTATTGTCTGCCTGCAATGCGGGCGGGAGCAATACAACGGCGCAAACCATCGCTCCGGCACAGAGCAGTGCGACAGAGGGCGGCAGCAGCGAGGCGGCAACTAGCCTTGATACCCAGGTAAGTATGGCAGAAACGGCGGATAACAGTACGCCTGTTACCTTGCGTTTTATGTGGTGGGGCGGTGACAGCCGCCATGAAGCGACCTTGAGTGCCATTGATACCTATACGGCCGCTCATCCCAATGTAACCATTGAAGCGGAGTATCAGGCTATGGACGGTTATCAGCAGAAGCTGATGACCCAGATATCAGGCGGCAACCAGGCTGATATCATTCAGCTTGATTATGTATGGTTTCCTGATTTAGCCAGACAAGGTGACCTGTTTCTGGATTTAAAGGCGCAGTCTAACATTGACTTGAGTGGCTACAGCGAATCTTTTTTAGCTGATTATTGCAGCATCAATGGGACACTTATTTCCTTGCCCATGGGAACCAATGGCTTTGGCTTAATCATGAACAAAGCGTTTTTTGAAAAGCATAGTCTGGATCCGTCCCAGACCTTTACCTGGGATTCCCTGATTGAGACCGCTGAAAAGGTTAATGCGGAAGACTCGGGGGACTACCTGATGTCGATAGAATCCAGTTCGCTGACCGGCATGATATTTGAACCCTATATTTTGTCTAATTACGGTTATTATTGGCTGACTGACGACAGCAGCGCGGTGAGGCTGACGGAAGAACAATTGACTGAAACCTTCACCTACATGCAAAAGCTTTTTTCGACGCCAGGCATACAGCCCCTGGGTGAAGCCAGCCTTTTTGCCTCACAAATGGAGCAGAATCCTATTTGGGCCAATAATCAGTTAGGGTTCACGATTGACTGGTCCGGCACACTGGGCAAGTACTCATCTGTTATCGGAGAAGACAACCTGGTCGTTGGAAAACCGCCTGTCAGTGAGGGCGGTCAGGAGCTCATTCCGACTAAGCCGTCCATGGTTATCAGTGTCAGTCAGCTGACGTCAGCACCGGAGGTCGCTACAGATTTCATTAACTGGATGCTGACCGACAATCAGGCTGTTGAGATTTTGGGCACCCAGCGGTCCGTACCGACCAATACCAATGCTCTGGCCCATCTTCAGGAAATAGGGGCTGTCAGTGAGCCAATGTCCCAGATGGTCCAGCAATCTATGGATCAGCCGGCACCGGCGCCCCCAGCTCTGGCCGCAAATAGCGAAGTCAGCGAAATTGTCAGCAACCTTTTGGAAGAAGTGGCCTATAAAAGTGTCACGCCTTCAGACGCAGCCCAGCAGTTTATTGAGTCAGTTAACAGCAAAATACAAGAACTACAGTCGTAACTATTTTACCCAAGCCGGAGAGCAGACCCGGCATCCTTGCGGGTCTGCTCTCTTTATTTGCTTGCGGCTCTGTTTTTCTGCCCGTGCTCTGCGGCAAGCGTGAAGCCTCAGGCAACACGATAACAGCGGCAGTGCCTGGGTCAGCAGGCCATCAATCGGTTCCGGGAGGAAAATATGCGCTTATCGGCAGCTAAAAAACGTAGCCGGATGGGATATATCTATATCCTGCCCTGGCTGCTGGGACTTTTAATCTTTCAGCTTTATCCCCTGATCGCATCCTTTGCGTATTCATTTACAGAGTATAGGGTAACCGGCAGTCCAAAATTTATCGGACTGAGCAATTACCTGACGATTTTAAAAAACGACGACCTTTTTTGGCAATCTCTGGCGGTAACCTTTAAATATGTCTTAATGGCCGTGCCGCTTAAAATTATCTTTGCGCTCTTTGTAGCGATCATACTCAGTCAAAAGCTCCGGGGCATCAACTGGTATCGGACCGCCTACTATATACCCTCTATATTTGGCGGCAGTGTAGCTGTGTCTATCTTATGGCGGTTTTTATTCATGGAAGACGGACTGGTCAACCGAATACTTGCGCAACTGAATATACCATCTGTACCCTGGTTGTCCAGCCCCCATGTCGCGCTGCTGACCCTGGTTTTCCTGAGTGTCTGGCAGTTTGGTTCTTCAATGGTGCTCTTTTTAGCGGCTCTGAAGCAGGTGCCGGAAGACCTGTATGAAGCGGCTCGTATTGATGGCGCCAGCCGCCGGCATATCTTTTGGCACATCACCTTGCCCATGATATCGCCGATCCTGTCCTTTAATGTTCTGATGCAGATGATCAATGGCTTTCAGGACTTTACCGGCAGCTTTGTCATTACCGGCGGCGGACCCTTGCATTCTACTTACATGATCGCGCTTAAGCTATATAATGACGCTTTTGCTCACTTCAAAATGGGTTATGCCAGCGCCTTGTCATGGATACTATTTTTGATCATATTCTTGATTACAGCTGTTTTTTTCAAATTCACTAGCGCAGCAGTTTATTACGAAGACGGAGGTAATCGGAAATGACAAAACCTCATACTCGCCATACCGGCAGGATGCTGCTGACGCATTTGTTTATGATTACATTTGGGCTAATCATGCTGTATCCCCTTATCTGGATGGTTTTTTCGGCTTTCAAACCCAATGATGAGCTATTTTCATCCATTGCCTTACTGCCCAAGCGACCTGTTTGGGACTCGTTTAAAGCCGGCTGGCGGGGAACCGGCCAATTTACTTATACAACGTTTTTTAAGAATACGTTTTTGCTAGTCTTACCGACCGTGTTTTTTACGGTTTGCTCATCTTCAATTGTCGCTTATGGCTTCTCCCGTTTTGACTTCCGCTTTAAAAGACCGCTGCTTATGCTGGTTATAGGGACCCTGCTGCTGCCAGGATCTGTCTTGGTCATCCCTCGCTACTTACTTTTTAATCGCTTAGGATGGCTGAATACGTACTTGCCCTTTATTGTCCCGGCCATGTTTGCCTGTAATTCTTTTTTTATTTACATGATGATACAGTTCTTCCGCGGTATTCCAAAGGCCTTGGATGAAGCAGCTACTCTGGATGGCTGCAATACCTTTCAAGTCTATCTTTTGGTGCTGATGCCCATCTGTAAACCGGCGTTATTTTCTGCCATGATTTTCCAGTTTATTTGGACCTGGAATGATTTTTTTGGGCCTTTGCTGTATATAAATAGTGTCAAACTATATCCCATTTCTTTAGCTTTGCGCATGTCCTTAGACTCGACCATGGCGGCAAATTGGAACCAGGTATTGGCTATGTCAGTCCTGTCTTTACTGCCGGGAACCATTCTTTTCTTTACCTCCCAGCGTTACTTTGTAGACGGTGTGTCTGCTGGCGCGATCAAAGGATAAGCCAAGGTCTCAGGCCCTAATACTAAGACCGGAATCAGCTATATATATATGGCTGATTCCGGTCTTTTATCTTAAGTTGGGCTAAGCGATATAACGTTACCGCGGCGCTATTAGGCGGTGATCTTGTTAACCCAGGCGGTGAAGGCCTGCATAAAATTGGCCAGGACTTCGCGGGTTTTTTCATTGGTCACCTGGCCGTTTTCATCCAAACATTGGGTGACGTTGCTAATATAGGCTTCAGGCTGCTGCATAATCGCGACATTCAGGAAAACCATGGGCTGACGCAGATGATGGTTAGCGCCAAACGCACCAAAGCCGCCGGGCGTCACGCTGATAATGGCGCCGGGCTTGCCGTTCCACTGACTAGCGCCATAGGGACGGGAACCGACATCCAGAGCATTTTTAATCGCCGCGGGGATCGAACGATTGTACTCCGGGGTCACAAACAGATAGCCATCCAACTCGCCAATCTGCTTACGGAAACGGGTCCAGGCAGCCGGTACCTGACCTTCGGCATCAAGATCTTCGTTATAGAGCGGCAGATCGCCGATCTCTACAAACTCATAGCTGTAATCAGCCGGCGCCAGCTCAACTGCGGCTTTGGCTATAGACCGGGAAAAAGAACCTTTGCGTAAGCTGCCTACAATAACACCGATTTTCTTGCTCATAACTATCTCCTTTTTGCGGATCTTTACGCCCGTCCGCCAGGCTTTTTAATATTATAGTATATATATATATTGAATCAGCAGCGGCGCCGGGGCCAAGGCAGCCTAAATCCTGCACAGGAATCAACCTGGATGGTTAAGCTACCCTGTATCCGCCGGATCATCAGGCTGCGTCGCTTCAGTCAGACACCGTAAAACGGTCCTGCTTGATGCTGGGATGTTCAAGTTCATTCAAAACCGCAACGGCCAAAGTCGCGGTCGTCACGTGAGAGGTCCCGTCTGCTGCTCTCAGGAGGTGATCCCGCCCCACTTTAGGCTCATGCCGCGGTCCGGGAGCAAAGTCTGCGCTGGGTGAAACACCCACCCAATTCACGTTGTCCACGCCTCTCAGGAATTCCAGCTCTTTTACCTGGGCCACCGGTGTGGCGATCCAGCTGGCGGCTTCTGGCAATTGCTTCAGGGTCTCCACATAGAGGTGATCCTGCGCGTCAAACAGACTGCCGGCTCCCAGAATAAAGAGCAAGCGGGGCTGGTCTGTTTCACGGAAGAGCGCGATCAGATGCGCGGCCAGGTCAACCTGGCGGTAAGCCTGGGCAGACGGGATACTAAAAGCGTCTATCACGACGTCCGCATCAGCCAGATCAGCCCGGCTCAGGTCAAAGGCGTCCCGCGGCAAGATGTCCGCCTGCACTCCCAAGGTTTCCCGCGCCCGGGCTGCATCCCGGACAATAGCGGTCACCTTATGGCCGCGCCTCAGCGCTTCCTGATAAATGGCGGAACCGGCCATGCCGCTGGCGCCGATGAGATAGATATGCATACGGTTGCTCCTTTCGGATGAGCTGTTTCCCGGGGTTGAAGGGGCGGTCTGAGCCTGTCGGACCGAAGCCGGGAAGCGTTGAATGACGTCCTGCAAGGTCACCCGCGCCAGACTGTGCCGCAGATCCTGCTGCAGGTCGCTGTACAGCGAGGTCAGAATCTGATTGATGCCGGCGCCGACCGGGCATTTAGGGTTAGTGGCGAGGTGCTGATCAAAAAGAGGGGTTACCGGCTCCACCGCCTGAAAGACGTCCAGTAAACGGATCGCTTCAGGCGTCCGCCCCAGGCCCTGAGCACCAAGCCTGGTCTGGGTCCGCAGCAAACCGGCTTGTTTAAGCGAGCTCATAAGGCGGCGGACCAGCGCGGGATTGGTGCCGATGCTGGAAGCGATGTATTCAGAAGTGATCGGACAGGGCTCCAGAGCGACCAGGCTCAAAATATGAAGACTGACAGATAACTTGGATGAATACATGGTCGGAACTCCTTTCTTTTGTAACCATTATAGTTACAATACGGCCGGTTTTCGCCTCTTAGGTTACCGTTTAGCAGCAAAACAGATATTTTAGCTGCCCCGAGTTGCGCTAGCGGGCACCGCCAACCTGCACCGCTACTCAGCACCGCTCCTCCATGCCCGAGGACTTTGGCTACTTTGCACAAAAATTGCACTGAATCATTAACAGAAGTCACAAATCGTGTGATAAGCGTCAAAAATC
>JAAVLZ010000034.1 GCA_012034405.1 Oscillospiraceae bacterium HV4-5-C5C
AAAAATGAAAATTCACGGCTTTTCTATACCTATCTTTAGCCCGGAGCCAGGAAAGATGAGCGCACTCAAAATGAAGTGGATCAGGAGCTACGCTACGGTGAGTTATCACGGTGCTTCAAAGAAACCAAATCTCGAATATTCTACTTTGCATGTTGGATGATGGCTATGATGAACAACACAAGATATTTTGTTAGAAACGATAGAGCACAGTTCCATTGTGTGCGTGCAGGCTTAGACATGAGCGGCATTTTCGGATAGAAAGGATATAGATCATATACGGATCTCCGTGTTGAATGTAGATCTTGAAACGGCCAAAACATCTAAATTAAAGGATAGAGAACAGGCAACCTCTGAGGGGACGGCTGAGCAAACGTCCAAGAAGAGCGGCTCCAATACGCAACCTGCTGATGCTGACGGAAATCCAGATAACGCGCAAGACAATAGAACAGAGTCAGAGCTGGCTATAGTAAAGCCATCCGAGAAGACTTCTGGGATGGCTACGACGCCTACTTCTGGAAAGTCTGAAATCGGCCACAGCCTGAGTGACCGCTCCGGTTCTCAAAGCTTGATACCTTGCCGGATGATCTCGACTCTGTGGGCGAAGGCCAGCGCCAGATCTGGCTCGACCTGGTCGTGACGGGCGAACGGCATCAGTATCGGATTGTATCGTCACGGTATTTCCCGCGTGAGGATACGTTTTGGCTGCAGTACGACTTTTCCAGCTTGGATGACTACAAAAACTACTTGGAGAACACAGCCTGAATCTACGATTATGCTGGACCGATGATTACATTAGCGACCTGCAAGAACGCAAATGGCAATGTGAAGACCGTGAGCTTCGCGGTACCGAATGATTAGGAGAATGATGTAAATGGCAGACACAAAATACTTCGAAGTATACGAGAACCCCAAAACCGGTCAGTTGTATCTGTCCATGACAGATACTTTTTCGCAAAAGTTGGAATTCGCTGATGAGTGGGAGTCAGAGAACATCTTAGCAATCGCCGAGTGTATACGAAATGGCATCGGATTTAGCAGATTGCTTGATCCGGATAACGACGGGCCTTCAGAAGCCTACTGGGATGATCTGCTGACGAATGCTGACGCAACATCAAGTTACTTGTGCGGTTGTTATAATTTTTGACTTTTGGTTTGTTGCGCTTTCGTTTTGCGTCGCATGTTAGCACTTCAATATTGACCCTATCCTTGTTATTATAACCATAAAAAATAACTGTGATTGTAACATTTGTTGTTGATATGACTGATTTGAAATGCCATTATTTGAGAGGGTAGAACCCTACTGATAAGGTCTATTAAAGTATCAATCGTATAAAGAAGTGTTTGGTTTGCGTAATAAAGGTGAATCTAAGTCGATGATAAATGAAAGGAGGTCAAATACTGTGAAGAAGATTATAGGTGTCGCATCAACCTTGCTTTTTGTAATAGTGCTTACCTGCTCGATTTTTGTATCTGCAGCTATAACACCGAACTATGCAACAAATAATCATGAAGACATGTCGATCTACTATTATGGCTATGTTCAGTGTCAACCATCCTATGTTGAGGCTGGAAAGCATGCCGCGAGGGGGTATATTCGTTATAGACGTTACAATCTTTTAGGTGAGATCAACGCTGATACGGGTCGTTTGTGGACAGAATATGGGCAAAGCCCGCGTGACAGTCGAATTCTGAGCAGAAATCACACTTTCACTGACTCTATTGTTCCAAATCCATACAAGACCGAATTTTTTTATGATTTTGAATGGGTACCTGATAATGGATCATGGCCTTTTTCACAACCACCTGTTATTGAATAAGAGATAGGTCATTATCGGTCAGGAAACAGTCACTATTTGACATTTGTTTGTGGCTTAGATTCATATTTTTATGCCTATCTGGCAGAATGTGGAATTATTCTGCCAGGTAAGTTTTTGTAGATGTTGGCTGAGGATTTTACTGGGTTATGAAACGTCGTTATTTCACATTTGCATTAATCACTATAGCTCTCCTACTCAGTATAGATCTGGGTTTAGGTATTATATATGCTGACTATTATTACAACCCCTTTGCACGATTCAGCCTGATTCAGGTCTACAATACTGAGCCCATGCGCGAGAGTGTAACCTTATCCAAACAGGATCAGCGTATATTGAAGGAACTAGAGCGGTGGGCAGCGGATCAGCAGTCCGTATTAATCTTCCGGCAAGGCACAGCGGGTGTTGGCTTTGCGGGGAATTTAGCCCACTTACAGTCTGTGTTTGATATCTATGACACAATAGACATTCAGGAAAGTGAGACACAATCGGAGCATGATGCAGCGCATCCGATGGTCTATCTTTCTGATAATCCTGCTCTTGTAACGGCTTATGTCGATCAAGGCATTTTTTTGCCCGGATACATAGACTGGCCTGTGGCTGGCTATTACTCTCAAGAACGATTGCCTGTCGGTTTTAGTAGTGTTGATTATCTCTATTCCTTAGCTTTTGCCACATCCGTCAATGGTGTCTATTTCTCAGATGCCCTTGATCTGCAAGGCTTGTTTGCTATCTTCAAAGGAACCCCCTACGAGGTCAATATGACAAGACGTGCAGAAGGCTTGAATGTTACAGAATTATTGGTGCGTCTAGTCGGAGATGGTTTCCTTTCCAGATCCCTTCTATTTGCTCTGCTTGGATTAGTGTTTTCTTTGTTTTATTGTACGAGTCTGATCTACCGAGCCAGCGAACGCCAGTTCTGGATTCGCCATCTCTTTGGGTTATCATATAAATATATGTGCTTTCAGGTCACTGGCAGTTCGCTCATGCTGATCATAATCAATTATGTGCTCAATAAAGTGATTCTGGACTTTGGGTTGGGCTTTTTCAGTCGGGCAGACATCAGATATATACTCTTTGTGGATTGTGTCATCTCAGGCCTATTGCTAATCTTAGCCAATGGGATTGGACTAATTATCTTATCTCAATATATGAGAAAACGAGGTACAAGATGAGTTTGATCCGACAAGTACTGTCTGATTTACTAGGTGAGCTAAACTGGGTTGTTGTTTATGGTTTTGTGTCAGCTATGGTGATGATGGCGTTAATTTTGATTAGTCTAAGCTACCAAGATGTTTCTGCCACGGACAAAGCGATGGCGCGATTTGAATCGGCGGATATCACCATCTGTAGTGTTCAACCTATCCCCCAGAATGTATCCGTCGCTCAACATGATAATAACACAGGGAATTCATCAAATGAGACTCTGGATCAGTATTTCAGTGATGTTTTCGTACGGGGAGGGCATGGCGGCACATACATCTCCTTACCTGGCCGTTTAGGCTATCAGCAGGTTTATATTCTGTTGGGCATCTATGCTGAATTAACACCTTATGGCCTGATAGCTGACACTGATCCGGTATTTGCAGTATCCGCGGACTTGAACGAGCACCGTTCAGATAATATTACATTGGGCGGGGATACGTACCCTCTGAACACAGCTCCTGCCGAAATGGATCTGTATCATCCACTTTATTATATGGGTGCTGATGATCCATTGCTTCAACAGAGCCTATTCATCTTTACTTATGACTATCAGACTGTACAGAGACTATTCCCTCCTTCGGAATATGAAGAACTGTCGCCTGATATAATGATGGACAGGTTTATTCTCTCGGGGCAAGATGATGAAGACATTATACGTTTACGTCGCGTGATATTAGAACAGATGGGGGCTTATATAGGTACATCGACATTTGAAGAACAGGTTATGATGTCTTCCGAGAGCGGTGTCCGTACACATCAGTTCTACATTTTTTTCTATCTCGGTTCGACATTTATCCTACTAGGTACCATGCTGCTCAATTTATATAACATACTCCGCCGTAAGACAACAGACTATATGACTCATCACCTCTTTGGTGCGACACGCATATGGATCTTCGGACGAATGTTGGGCTTTGCGTTAATCTATCAAATGATCCCATGGATGAGTACTATCTATATCCTTCGAATTAACCAATCTACGACCCCATTCATGATCACTACTATACTGCTAGGAGGGCTGATCATCGGAGTTGGTATTGTTAGCTTAGTGTTCCATAGCATTATGCGGCAATTTTCACAAGGCTTCAGGAGCGAATAACATGACACAACTTTGTGCAACACAGTTATCTAAGAGTTACCACAATTATCACAATAGTGTACAGGCAATCAAGCATGTCTCATTATCAGTGGCTACTGGAGAATCAGTTGCTATTATTGGTCCCTCTGGCTCCGGCAAGTCCACTTTGTTGAACCTATTGGGGCTGGTAATACAACCTGACGAAGGCCATGTGAAACTAGATAATCTAGAGGTTAGTAATCTCAGTGATAGTAAACTTTGTCGTGTCCGAAATACGACATTTGGCTATGTTTTTCAAGATTTTGCTCTCTTAGATCACCTAACGGTTTATGAGAATATCCGCATTCCCCTTATCTATCGCCGGGAAATTCCGAGGCGTACACATCGTCAGCGGATTCGTGCTGCTGCGGAGGCGTTAGGCATAGCGGATAAACTACATCGCCATACAGATAAGTTGTCTGGCGGAGAGCGTCAGCGTGTTGCGATAGCACGGGCCATCGCCTGTGATCAATCTATCTTGTTAGCAGATGAACCGACCGGTTCGCTGGACCAAGATAATAAGGATACAGTCATGACGCTTTTGATGCGGTTGTGTCGTGAGAAAAATAAGTCCTTAATTATCGTGACACATGATCTTACGATTGCCCAGCAGTGTGATCGTGTTGTCCAGCTCCAAGCCGGGCACTTGGTTGCGGAAGCTAATTATGGTCAATAATTTTGGCCATAATTAATGTCTCATTAGAGGCGGGTAGTGCTGGTATATAGGTTGACGGGGTATTTTCTGGATCAACATTAACGTTGAAACTATTTATAATGATCGGGATCGGCACATGAAGGTGATGAAAGAAGTCAGTTTCGTAGAAGTTGAATTTGCGGGTAAGTCCGCTGATGTGGTCAACTATCTCACGGACCATGAGCTTCAGATAATTGAAGACCATCCGGCAGCCTAGCATCCGGTCGGGATGCTCGAATCTGAGCTGATCAGCGTCCGTAAGCCCTTGCAGGATCTGTTATATCTCGTTCTGGAACCGGAACTGCAGATCAAGCTACGGGGGAGAGAAGAGCCGCGACCTGAGACACGGACAGCAAAGGACGACCCAGCGCAGAAACCGACACAGAATCAGGCAGGGAGAACAGGTCAAGCCACTCAGCAGCAAGCTCTACAGCCTGCCGAAATCAATCGTCTATTGGCCTTGATTGATCAGGAGACGAATGGTGCGTTTCGAGCTGCCGTAGTCAAGAGAGATGTGAATGCGGTCGTTATGATCGTGCAGCAGGCTGGTCGTGCGCTGAAATTGGCCAGAACTTTGCAATTCGCTTTGCTGGATACGATTATTCCGAAGATTAGGGCTGTTCAACTTATTTCTCAACAATAGACGCCAAAGCGCTTAACGTCAGTGCTAATCTGACATATGGCTGGACTCCATATGTCATAAGCTTTAATTTTGCCCTGGAGAATGGATGGAATATGAATGCGATGAGTGAGAAATGCAAGACCGCAATGTAACTTTGCAACAGTGCAGTAAAATGCGCTGCTTATCTCAACAACGATTCCCAATTTATTGTTATGGCTTGGTTAGCATTAGTATAAAAGCTGAAGTGAAAAGTTTAATTCTACATTTATAGGGAGAGGAACCAGCGAAGCAATTAGTCTTACAAAAAAGAGAAGGTAGGCAGAAAAAGGGAGGAAAACAAGTCAGCGGGCAGCAGAAAAGAAGCTTACAATAGGGATGCAGGTAGCCAAAAGAGTCAAACAGCCGTAAAAAAGCGCGTGCTAAA
>JAAVLZ010000035.1 GCA_012034405.1 Oscillospiraceae bacterium HV4-5-C5C
CCATCACTGAACAGTCGTCATGGTGAGTGACAATGTGATCAATAGACTGACCTTGATGGATGAGGGGCTGGTTGATGGCAACCAGGCGCTGGGCCTCGGAACTGGTGAGATTCACGCCAGATCGTGAATCTTTCAAGGGGTTATGGTAATTCGCATCGGCCCTTTCTGGGATATAGCGGAATTTGTCAAAGCGGCAATGGGACCAGTTAGAACAACGATTACAGGCACCCGCTGTGTGAGGGTCGGTAGTCGGAGCAGGACAAAGAACAGGTCCGACCCCGCTGACAACGCCGATAGGCGGCACAAGCCAGAGAGAGCTGACAACGGGAAACCAGGGTGCGATGCAGCCGGATTTCTTTGGCAACGGTGGATGGAGCCTTGCTGATGGCCTTGGCCATGGCCCGGAAGGTGTCTCCTTGGTTAATGCCGGACAGGATAGTGCACCTGTCTTCCAGAGTGAGATGTTTGAACGTAGCATGCTTGGGTTTCATAACTATCACCACTTGTGATGACAGTGATTGGATCCTCCTTACGGTAAGACTAATTGCTTGCTTTTTGCAATGGCCAAATCTGTAAGACAAATTGCCATTCCCTCAGGCTTGAACTGGATATAAACTTTTCACTTAAGGATGGGATATATGAAGGTGTTTTCGAGGACGTGTATGATAAATACTATGATGGTGTCATAGCTGATGCGTCTGATAGCTCCGATTTCAGTGAATGGTTCGATATTTCGAGTGATGCATATTCGGAATGGTTTGATTCGCATTCTGAAACATACTCGTTGTGGCTAGAGTCACACTCAAATCTATATGCAAGTTGGCTGGGTATTAAGAGTGCTTTCTGGGGGGGAGATTTCGATATAGACACAATTCTAGAAACCAGTCAAGAAGAGACAACTGAATCTGCATCTGAAACCGAAACCGAAACAACCATGAACGATGTAGCTGAAACTGATCCTGTTTCCGAAGAAAACGAAGGGTCAGATGAGATTCGGCCAGATTTTAAGGCGGCAATGGACAGCTACGAGGCCTTCTACGACGGATATTGTGAATTCATGGTGAAGTACCAGGATAATCCAAGTGATTTAGCACTACTAACTGAATACGCCGACATGATGACACAGGCCGCTGACATGGATGAGAAATTTAGTGCCTGGGAAAGTGATGATTTGAATGACGAAGAATTGAAGTATTATTTGGATGTTAATACCCGTATCCAGAAGAAATTGATAGATGTTGTACCCGAAAGCTGAGCTTGGCATAACAGATTAGTCAAGATGATGGTTTAGCTTGGATTATGACAGATAAACCACCCAACAAGCTGACTACAATTTAATAAACCAACAAGGCAGGAAATCTATAACAGACTTCCTGCTTTTCTTTTACCAAAAATCAAGGGAAGGATAAATCCGCATGATGAAGAAACAGATCCCAGATAGCATTGAAGCCTGTGACGCTGAGATCGAGCAGACAGAGCAGAAAATCCGACAGCTTGAGAACCAGAGCAAGATGATTGACCGCAGACTTGCCATTGAAAAAAGACAGGAGTGAAATCACCGTCTCTGTTTGAGGGGCGGCTATCTGGAAAGTATTGTACCCGCGCTGATTGACATGAGCGAGGACGATGCGAAAGCTTATCTCTATTGTGCCGTGAACAGCCCAGAAGCCAAAGCGTTCTTGAAAAAGCGAGCCGAAGAAAGGTTGAACTAATTTGTACCCTTGAACACAAGGGCGCACTTATACACACTGCGCACGTGTGCGTCCTCTGGAAGCCATTGCATGGAGCAGTGACGGCTGACGCCGCATCAAGGAAACCTGCGTTTTCCCTGCAACGGCTTATGCCGTCTACCCTTTTGCGTACTTGAGCAAAGTGAATGCCTTGCTTCGCAAGACAGTCGTTTTCTTCAAGTCTGAACGCACAGATTCGAGGTGTTGTTGCGTAAGCGTCAAAAGAAAAAGCGGGTGGAGGAGAAGCGCATAGACCAGTAAACTTGTAGGCAAAGAGCAGGATATCCATACGTCTAAGGTAGTCTTAAGAAACCTTAAGGTATCTTGAGTGTACTAAAGAGTCCAGCGAATCAGGTAGATATCGAGCAGCATCATACAAGGAGTCCGGAAGGAGATATTGGGGTTGGATCTGCAGCGCGTCAAAAAGGGCCAGCGTTTTGAAAATTGGTCGGAAATGGTATTCAGCTGCCGCAACAGCGGACAGACGGTAGCGGAATGGTGCGAGTCACAAGGCATCAATCTAAAAACATATTACTACCGACAGAAACAGGTTTTCGCAAATCTGGGGACACCGATCAAGCCGGAGCGGGTAGAATTTGCAGCACTGACGTCTTTAGCACCGCCAGAGAGTCGTATCAGTAGCGGCATCAGTATTGAGATTGGGCAAGCAGTAGTACGAGTGGAAACAGGGGCCGATACAGAAACACTCAGACAGGTCCTGCAAACCCTGCGCAGTTTATGCTGAAGCAACTACCACAAGACATGCCAGTCTACCTGGCCTGTGGTTATACCGATCTGCGCAAGGGCATAGATGGATTGACCCAGTTGGTTCAGGACGGCTTCCACTTGGATCCCTTCAGCCCGAGCCTGTTTCTGTTCTGTGGCCGTCGATCGAATCGCTTCAAAGCCCTGTACTGGGATGAGAACGGATTTGAACTGCTTTATAAGTGTCTGGAGACGGGCAGCGTCCAGTGGCCCGGGGCAAAAGAGGATGTCAGACGGTTGAGCCCACAACAATACCGGTGGCTACTGGAAGGTTTGAGCATCGATCAACCTCGCGCCATCCCTTCGATTGAGCGTGTGTATACAGGCTGAAACGAACAGCTCTGAAATGCCGATAAAATGGGCATCACAGGAGTTTTGACGGTAGAATAGAGGTCTTGAAGAACGTCCTGATTTCCGAGAAAGATTACCAGAAACTGCTGCAGATCCAAGAGCAGTTTGAGGCGCTTGAACCGTTCAGCCCTGAGCTGCAGCATTCACAAAAACAGCAGGACGAACTCATCGCACTGCGTCAAGAGAACGCAGAACTTTCTCGCAATAATCAGGCGTTGCAGGCTCAATTGGAATCCCTATTAGAACAGTTCCGCTTGGCTCAGAAGAAGCGCTTTGGCAGTAGCAGCGAGCAGAGCAATTACCTGCAGCAGTCCTTCTTCGACGAAGCAGAGATCTACCGGGACGAGTTAGTTGAAGAACCAACAGCTGAAGTTGTCGAAGAAGTTGTGGTTCGCAAGCGTAAGAAGAAAGGACCGAATCAGAAAGAACGGATTCCTGATAAAACGGGGAACGGTGCGGAAACGTCCCACTCACGAGGGAGAACCTAATATGTTTTCCGGTTTGCTTGTGTGTGCAGGTTGTGGTGGGAACCTGAATTACCATTTCAATCAGAAGAACGCCAGCATCGAATATTTCAACTGTGCGAACAATAACCGTACACGTAAAACCTGCGATAAGACGCATTATATCTGTGTGGATTTTCTGGAACAGGTTGTACTGGGTGAGATTCGTCGTCTGACGAGGTTTGCTTGCAAGTATGAAGATCAATTTGTAAAAGCGGTCATCGGTCAATCACAGAAAAATGCTGAGACGGAATGTGCATTGAAAGTAGAAAGTTGAAAGCAATGAAAAAACGTGATGCCGAGATCGATCATCTGTTCGAACGGATTTACGAGGATAACCTGTCAGGGAAGATCGACGACAGACGTTATCAAAAAATGTCAGAAAGTTATGAAGCTGAGCAGGCTGATCTGAGCGAACAGATAGAAGCATTACAATTGGAGCTTGAACGGGAAAATGATCAGAGTACAACTACGGAGATGTTCGTCGCCACGGTTCGTAAGTACAAACGTGCAAGGAAGCTGACTAAGAGGATGCTAAACGAGCTTATAGATTATATTGAAGTCTATCAAGCAGAAAAGATATATGGAAAGAAAATCCAGAAGCTCAGAATCCACTATAACTGTGTTGGTACACTTGAAATTCCGGATATTCTGCCATTGGCAGAACCGGATGTTCAGATACAGACGAGAAAAGGAGTAGCGTTAAACTACTCCTTTTCTCAAAAGGTCTCGAACCTTAAAATCAAAAGACTGGAACTTGAGAATGCAAGCACATTCTCAAGTTCCAGTCTTTAGCAATGGTGCGGGAAACAGGACTTGAACCTGCATGAACGAACGTTCACTAATACCTGAAACTAGCGCGTCTGCCAATTCCGCCATTCCCGCGGCACGAGATATATCATAACTCATATTAAGGGATAATGCAAGAGGTAAAATGCCTTTTTTGAATCCCTTAAATTGCCATCGTAAGTTCCGGTCTCCCCGGACGTTAGTCCGGCAAAGGTAAGGAGCTGACGTTAGTTCGTCAAATTCGGTAAACTGGTTGATGCTGGGAGGCCACTTGCTGC
>JAAVLZ010000036.1 GCA_012034405.1 Oscillospiraceae bacterium HV4-5-C5C
AAAAAGCGAGTCTTAAGGGAGCTTCGAATCTGCAATGTGTCTGGACAAAGACGGAAAAGACAAAGAGAACCAAAATAGAGGTCAAGTTACAAAGAGCGCAGGGTGAATGCCTTGGTACCATGAGCCGATGAAGGACGCGACAAGCTGCGAAAAGCTGCGGTAAGGCGCACATAGCCTATGACCCGCAGATGTCCGAATGGGGAAACCCGGCTGGGGTAAATGCCCAGTCGTCCGTACATGAATCCATAGTGTACGGTCGGGAGACGAGGGGAACTGAAACATCTAAGTACCCTCAGGAAGAGAAATCAAACGAGATTCCGTAAGTAGTGGCGAGCGAAAGCGGAAGAGGCCAAACCTGAAGACTTCGGTCTGAAGGGGTTGCGGACTGTTAATACGTGATCTGGAAGCCTAGCAGAATGAACGGCTGGAAAGCCGGGACCAAAGAGAGTAATAGTCTCGTATGCGAAAGGCGGAAGGCACAGACAGCACCAGAGTACCATGGGACACGAGAAATCCCGTGGGAAGCCGGGGGGACCACCCTCCAAGCCTAAATACTCCATGGTAACCGATAGTGAAGCAGTACTGTGAAGGAAAGGTGAAAAGAACCCGTAATGGGGAGTGAAAGAGAACCTGAAACCCTGTGTTTACAAGCAATCGGAGAGCGTTTAAGCTCGACGGTGTACTTTTTGTAGAACGGTCCGACGAGTTATGGCAGTCAGCGAGGTTAAGGACTAGAGGTCTGGAGCCGAAGGGAAACCGAGTATGAATAGTGCGAAGAGTTGATTGTTATAGACCCGAAACCGGGTGACCTATCCATGAGCAGGTTGAAGTGACGGTAAAACGTCATGAAGGACCGAACCCGTGTCTGTTGAAAAAGGCTGGGATGACTTGTGGATAGCGGAGAAATTCCAATCGAACCCGGAGATAGCTGGTTCTCCCCGAAATAGCTTTAGGGCTAGCCTTGAGTAAAGTCTAGCGGAGGTAGAGCACTGAATGGGCTAGGGGCCTTACCAGGTTACCGAACCTTATCAAACTCCGAATGCCGCAAAGATAGACTCAGGAGTCAGACTGTGACAGATAAGTGCCATGGTCAAAAGGGAAACAGCCCAGATCGCCGGCTAAGGTCCCAAAGTGATGGTTAAGTGGTAAAGGATGTGGTTTTGCTAAGACAGCTAGGATGTTGGCTTAGAAGCAGCCACTCATTTAAAGAGTGCGTAATAGCTCACTAGTCGAGTGAAACTGCGCCGAAAATTCACGGGGCTAAAACCATCCACCGAAGCCGCGGAATGATCTTAAGTGATTGTTGGTAGGGGAGCGTACTGTAAGCGGAAGAAGCATGATTGAAAAGACATGTGGACGTATCAGTAGAGAGAATGTCGGAATAAGTAACGAGAGCGAAGTGAGAATCTTTGCCGTCGAAAATCCAAGGTTTCCTGGGGAAGGGTCGTCCTCCCAGGGTCAGTCGGGACCTAAGGCGAGGCCGCGAGGCGTAGTCGATGGACAACAGGTAGACAATCCTGTACTATTCCCAAGCGATTGAGTGAAGCAGGGACACAGAACGAGGAAGTCAGCGAGCGGCTGGAAGCGCTCGCCCAAGCGAGGTAGCGGTCATGTAGTGAAGTACGCATGGCAACGTGAAGACGTGATGGATAGGGAAAACTAAGTACCGAAGAGACGGAGACGGACTGGCGAGAAAAGCTGCTAGCGAGGTTGGGAGTACCCGTACCGCAAACCGACACAGGTGGATGAGGAGAGAATCCTAAGACGAGCGGGAGAAGCGTTGTTAAGGAACTCGGCAAATTAACCCCGTAAGTTCGCAATAAGGGGAGCCTCAGCAATGAGGCCGCAGAGAAATGGCCCAAGCAACTGTTTACCAAAAACACAGGTCTCCGCTAAATCGAAAGATGAAGTATGGGGGCTGACGCCTGCCCGGTGCTGGAAGGTCAAGGGGACATGTTAGCGCAAGCGAAGCATCGAACTTAAGCCCCAGTAAACGGCGGCCGTAACTATAACGGTCCTAAGGTAGCGAAATTCCTTGTCAGGTAAGTTCTGACCCGCACGAATGGCGTAATGACTTGGGCGCTGTCTCAACAACGTACCCGGTGAAATTGTAGTACTTGTGAAGATGCAAGTTACCCGCAACTAGACGGAAAGACCCCATGGAGCTTCACTGTAGATTGTTACTGGGATTCGATATTGTTTGTACAGGATAGGTGGGAGACAATGAAACTAAGGCGTCAGCTTTAGCGGAGTCGCTGTTGGGATACCACTCTGACGATATTGGGTTTCTAACTGTTGGCCGTAATCCGGTCACAGGACAATGGCAGTCGGGCAGTTTGACTGGGGCGGTCGCCTCCTAAAGAGTAACGGAGGCGTTCAAAGGTTACCTCAGCACGGTTGGAAATCGTGCAATGAGTGCAAAGGCATAAGGTAGCCTGACTGCGAGACCTACAAGTCGAGCAGGTACGAAAGTAGGACTTAGTGACCCGGCGGTAGAAAGTGGAATTGCCGTCGCTCAACGGATAAAAGTTACCCTGGGGATAACAGGCTGATCTCCCCCAAGAGTTCACATCGACGGGGAGGTTTGGCACCTCGATGTCGGCTCATCACATCCTGGAGGGGAAGCACCTTCCAAGGGTTCGGCTGTTCGCCGATTAAAGTGGTACGCGAGCTGGGTTCAGAACGTCGTGAGACAGTTCGGTCCCTATCTGTTGTGGGCGTAGGAAATTTGCGAGGATCTGTCCCTAGTACGAGAGGACCGGGATGGACAAACCTATGGTGCACCAGTTGTCACGCCAGTGGCACAGCTGGGTAGCTATGTTTGGATGGGATAAACGCTGAAAGCATCTAAGTGTGAAACCCACCTCAAGATGAGATTTCCCTGCTCCTAGTGAGCTAAGACCCCTGATAGACGATCAGGTTGATAGGCCGGAAGTGAAAGTGCAGTAATGCATGAAGCGGACCGGTACTAATCGGTCGAAGACTTGACCACAAGTTATTTTGGAACTCACATCACGGACTTTGCGCTGGAAACAGAAGCAGAGACGAAGATCCCAAAGCTGAAACGCTTGTCTGACTCAGAACTTGAATCTCTGTGCGTTTTTGAGGGTGCAACCCACTCTCAACCATTCCGGTGGATATAACGGAGAGGCCACACCTGTTCCCATTCCGAACACAGTAGTTAAGCTCTCCAGTGCTGACAATACTTGGCTGGTAACGGCCCGGGAAGATAGGTCTCCGCCGGAT
>JAAVLZ010000037.1 GCA_012034405.1 Oscillospiraceae bacterium HV4-5-C5C
AGGAAAGGATGCCAAAACGGTCCGCAAGTATCTCAAACAAGAGGATTTCTCACCCCGACCACAAGAAAGCCAAGTCAGGCCATCCCGACTCGATCCGTACAAAGCGCTTATCGATAGCTGGCTGGAAGACGATAAGAAGAACTGGTACAAGCAGCGGCATACATCACAACGCATCTATAACCGCTTAGTCGAGCAATACCCAGCGTTCGACTGCTCATATCCGACAGTTGTACGCTATGTACGTCAGTATCGTAATGAAAACCAGCCGGGGAAAGGCTTTCAAGAGCTGGTCTGGCATCCGGGTGAAGCACAGGTCGATTTTGGTGAAGCAGATTTCATGGAATGTCAGTGCCTGGTTAGAAAGAAATATCTGACGGTATCCTTCCCCTACAGCAATGACAGCTTCAGTCAGGTATTTGGAGGAGAGACAGCAGAGTGTGTCTGCCAAGGTTTACAAGACATCTTCAATTATATCGGCGGTGTGCCCTCCCTGCTGATCTTCGACAACGCAACCGGTGTTGGGCGGAGAGTTGGAGACAAGATAAGCGAAGCGAAATTGTTCAGTCAGTTTCGGGCTCACTATTCGTTTGGGATCCGATTCTGCAACCCACGATCAGGTAACGAGAAAGGGAACGTTGAAAATAAAGTTGGTTTCACCCGACGGAACCTCTTCGTCCCACTACAAACCTACGAAGATATCGAAACATTCAATAGAGACTTATTGGCGCAGCATAAGTCCAAAGCTGAGAAACTGCACTACAAGAAGCTTGTGCCAATACATGAGTTATTCCAAGCAGATCAGGAGGCACTACATCCCCTGCCAGCGCATCCCTTTAACGTCTGCCGCTATGAAAGCTATATAGCAGATGCTTACGGCAAAGTCTGTCTGGACGAGCGGCATCATTATGCGAGCTGTCCGGAATACGGTGGTAAGCCAGTCTTGGTAGGTCTCAGAGCACATACCGTCGAGATCTTGACGAAGGATCTAACTGTTCTGACCTGCTATAAGCGCAAGTACGGCAGCCAACGTACAGATCACACGGACTATCGCACGACCCTGGCTACACTTATGAGAAATTTGGGTGCCTGGCCGAACAGCGGTATCCGAGAACAGCTTCCAGAGAGCTTACGACAGGTACTGGATGAACAGTCTCGCGAAGACTTGCGCCGGTCGCTGGGGTCGCTGGAGCGGCTGTGTCAGACATATGACTTGGATACAGCCATTTCAGCACTGGATGAGCGTATGAAACTGAATCGCGCACGATTCGATGATATTACCATATTAGCAGCCAGAATTCAGGGATACGGCCTGAACCGTGCGCAGGAGAAGGGCCCAGACCTGAAGACTTATGATCAACTGTTGAAGGGAGACCGCCATGCTTGCAACACCGAGGACGCGTGAAGACGCTAGAAACGATATCGCTGACTGTTGTAAGACCCTCTACCTGTCATCCAATGTCCGGCAGCTATGTGAAACGCAGGCAACGCCTAAGCAAGAAGAATTTCTCCTGCAGGTTTTGCAGGAGGAAACGGCTCAGCGAGAAAAGAAGCGGATAGCCAGACTGTTGAGCCGGGCTGGATTTCCAACGCTTAAAAGTTTTGACGATTATGACTTTCAGGCGGTTCAATTCCCACCGGCACTGTCCCGGAAAGCTCTCATGAAAGTAGATTTCATTGCTGAGAAAAAGAATCTGGTGCTCTATGGCCCCGTTGGCACGGGAAAAACTCATATGGCTATTGCGCTGGGTCTTAAAGCGTGCGAAATGGGCCTGAAAACACGTTTCTACTCAGTCACCTCATTGGTACTTAAACTCGGTGAAGCCTGGAAAAATGGAACGCTGGAGCGTCTCGTGCGTGATCTGCATGGGCTGGATTTGCTGATTTTGGATGAATGGGGCTATGTACCTGTTGATAAAGACGGCTCTCAATTATTATTCCGCATTGTTGCCGACAGTTATGAACAGAAAAGCCTGATTCTGACCACAAACCTAGAGTTCTCCAAGTGGGGCAGCATCTTCACGGATGAACAGATGGCTGCCGCTATGATTGATCGTCTGGTTCACCACGGGCATCTATTGATTTTCGACGGTGAAAGCTACCGCATGAAACACGCTCTGATGCGACAAACGCACGCTATTCAGCCTCAAAATGGATGATGATTATTACCGGGATAACTTCATGATTGCGATAGGGAAATTCAGATGATTAGTTTAGGGATTTTCTCTTGACAAAACACA
>JAAVLZ010000038.1 GCA_012034405.1 Oscillospiraceae bacterium HV4-5-C5C
GGGCGGAATAGCAAACGCCCGGCAATGTGGAGAAAAAAGGGAAAAGAGAGGAAAAAGAAGAAAAAAGGTGTTGACGAAGGACGGGATGGCTGATATTATAACTGAGCGCCTCGCGAGAGGGGCGCCGGACCTTGAAAATTGAACAGAGACGAACAAGCAAAACAAACGAGCCAAGTTAATTCTAAAAATGATAAATCGAGCCAAAAGGCTCTCAACTTTAATTGAGAGTTTGATCCTGGCTCAGGATGAACGCTGGCGGCGTGCCTAACACATGCAAGTCGAACGGAGATTTAAGGAAGCACTCTTCGGAGCTAATCCATAAATCTTAGTGGCGGACGGGTGAGTAACACGTGAGGAACCTACCCTTGACAGGGGGATAACAACGGGAAACCGTTGCTAATACCGCATGAGATCTTAAGCTGGCATCAGCAAGAGATTAAAGGAGCAATCCGGTCAAAGATGGACTCGCGTCCGATTAGTTAGTTGGTGAGGTAATGGCTCACCAAGACCGCGATCGGTAGCCGGACTGAGAGGTTGAACGGCCACATTGGGACTGAGATACGGCCCAGACTCCTACGGGAGGCAGCAGTGGGGAATATTGGGCAATGGGCGCAAGCCTGACCCAGCAACGCCGCGTGAAGGAAGAAGGCCCTCGGGTTGTAAACTTCTTTGATCAGGGACGAAAATGACGGTACCTGAAGAACAAGCCACGGCTAACTACGTGCCAGCAGCCGCGGTAATACGTAGGTGGCAAGCGTTATCCGGATTTACTGGGTGTAAAGGGCGTGTAGGCGGGTTTGCAAGTTGGATGTGAAAACTCCAGGCTTAACCTGGAGATGTCATCCAAAACTGCAGATCTTGAGTGTTGGAGAGGAAAGCGGAATTCCTAGTGTAGCGGTAAAATGCGTAGAGATTAGGAAGAACACCGGTGGCGAAGGCGGCTTTCTGGACAATAACTGACGCTGAGACGCGAAAGCGTGGGGAGCAAACAGGATTAGATACCCTGGTAGTCCACGCCGTAAACGATGAATACTAGGTGTAGGGGGTATCGACCCCCCCTGTGCCGTCGTTAACACAATAAGTATTCCACCTGGGGAGTACGGCCGCAAGGCTGAAACTCAAAGGAATTGACGGGGGCCCGCACAAGCAGTGGAGTATGTGGTTTAATTCGACGCAACGCGAAGAACCTTACCAGGGCTTGACATCCTCTGACGATGGTAGAGATATCATTTCCCTTCGGGGCAGAGAGACAGGTGGTGCATGGTTGTCGTCAGCTCGTGTCGTGAGATGTTAGGTTAAGTCCTGCAACGAGCGCAACCCCTATTGCCAGTTGCTAACACGTAAAGGTGAGCACTCAGGCGAGACTGCCGTTGACAAAACGGAGGAAGGTGGGGACGACGTCAAATCATCATGCCCCTTATGTCCTGGGCTACACACGTACTACAATGGCTGTCACAGAGGGCAGCGACACCGCGAGGTGAAGCGAATCCCAAAAGGCAGTCTCAGTTCGGATTGCAGGCTGAAACCCGCCTGCATGAAGTCGGAATTGCTAGTAATGGCAGGTCAGCATACTGCCGTGAATACGTTCCCGGGCCTTGTACACACCGCCCGTCACACCATGAGAGTCTGTAACACCCGAAGTCAGTAGTCTAACCGCAAGGGGGACGCTGCCGAAGGTGGGATAGATGATTGGGGTGAAGTCGTAACAAGGTAGCCGTATCGGAAGGTGCGGCTGGATCACCTCCTTTCTAAGGAGACTTGACAAGAGCACAA
>JAAVLZ010000039.1 GCA_012034405.1 Oscillospiraceae bacterium HV4-5-C5C
ATTTAAGTGAAAACCTAAATTCCAGTATAAGGCAGTTGAACTGGCATTCAGTTCTTCTATAAAGTTTTTAGAACTTTGTAGTACACTTTTTCTTGCCGGCAGCCGCATCAGAAAGGAGTTTAGACTATGGCTGCAACAAATCGAAACAGACATCTTTGCTTAGAAGAACGCAAACTCATCGAAAAAGGCATCGAATCAGGCTCTATGAAAACAGCGATTGCAAGAACCATTGGCAAGGACAATTCGACCGTTGGCAAGGAAATTGCCCTGCACCGGGCACAGGTCTTCCGTTGCCGCCTGCTCTTAGAATGCTCTGCCTACAAACACTGTCTGCACGGCAGAGCCTGTCATCTGGACTGCGTGGACTATCAACCGTTTCGCTGCACCAGACGCGACCGCTCGCCCGGCGCTTGTAACAGCTGTCCCGAGTACCGAAGCTGTCGCTTCGACAAGTTCAAATACGAAGCGCACCAGGCACAGCTGGCCTATGAGAAACGGCTTGTGGAAAGCAGACAGGGGCTGAATCTGGACGAGAAGGATGTAGAACGTCTAGCTGGTCTGGTCGTCCCGGCGATCAAGAGAGGACTTTCCCCCTATCATGTAGTCGAGAATCATCCGGACATCGGTCTGTGTGAGAAAACACTGTATACCTACATCGCTCAGGGTGTCTTCCGTCCCTGGGGCCTCATCGATCTGGATCTGCGCCAGAAGACCGGACGCAAACTGCCCAAGCAGGCCCAGGTTCTGTATAAAAAACGCGAGGATCGTCAGTATCTCAAAGGCCGTACCTATGCCGACTATCTGAGCAGTGTTCAGGAAGAACCGGATGTAAGCATTGTTCAGATGGATACCGTCTATAACGACCCGGGCGGTCCTTATCTACAGACGTTTCTCATGCTGGATTACGACTTCCTCTTCGCATTCTTTCACAAAGAACGCACGGCGAATGCCATGGTAGAGGGGATAAACCTTTTGGAGGACATTCTAGGACTGGATTTGTTTATCCAGCAGGTAGCACTCCTGCTCACCGACCGGGGATCAGAGTTCCAAAATGCTGAAGCCATGGAGAATACCCGCAGCGGCCTGACACGTACCCGTGTCTTCTACTGCGACCCCATGGCTTCTGGACAGAAAGGAAGTTTAGAAAAAAGGCATACCGAACTGCGCTATATTCTGCCAAAAGGAACAGATCTGCTCAGGCTCGGCCTCAAAGATCAGCAGGCACTCAACCTTGTTCTCTCTCACGTAAATTCCACCCCACGTGAGAAGCGGCACGGGAAAACCCCGTTTGAGCTCATGCGCTTTTTCCGTTCCGACATGCTGGAGGCGTTTGCTGCCTTCGGCATACGCGAAATCCCCAGAGAGCAGGTAATTTTGAAACCCTACCTTCTTAAATAAGATCTCTCATCCGGTTGCCGGCAAACACACCTATCAAGACACACATAAGTGGAAGTCAGTCCTCACGAAAAATGTTTGCTGCCTGCCACGCACGTTCGTGCGCCCTTTTTTCTGCTCTTCATACATGAGTATAAGGACCTGGCTTCACAGACACAAGTAAATTCCATGAGATAACACTAAAAACTAAGCCCTAAGTTCAGGAACAAAAAGATTTTGTAAGACTTAAAACCAGTTCTCTGCGTCAGGGTTTCACACTGGAATTTACGTTTTCACTCAAGC
>JAAVLZ010000004.1 GCA_012034405.1 Oscillospiraceae bacterium HV4-5-C5C
TTTCCGGGTTATGGTAACGATATCGGGCAAGGAATTCTTGCCCATCGGAATTACTTGAAATTATCTGGCTTTCAGAGAATACACAAAGTTTTCGGCGCTACCCCTTTTATGTCACTGGGTCAGTGTCTCGTCCACACCGTCCTCAGCCTTCCGGGCAGCCCCGTTCCGTTTAACTGCGCGGAGCACTGCCGCCACAGCTTTGGCCTTTCTCGGGCGGCTTTCTTACTCTCCCGGGCATGGATCGCCTTGAGCATCTTGGCCACCAGCCGGACCTTGGACTTGGGTACTACAGAGAATACGTTGCGGTAAAAATGCACCACGCAGCGCTGGTACGTAGCGTCTGGGAACACTTCTCCCACCGTTTCCAGCATCCCCAGGCACTTGTCGCCAACAATGAGCTTTACGCCATCCAGTCTGCGGCTTTTCAGCCACTGGAAGAACTCAACCCAGCTGGCCTTGTCCTCTTTCATCTCCTCGGCAGCGCCCAAAGCCTCCCGGTAGCCGTCTTCATTGACCGCAATCGCCACCGTTTCGTACTCGCGACCCCTGCGGCGGAGCAGATGACACCGAGCCACAAGGCCGTCCGCCTCTGCGAGATGGTTGCCGGTAGTCGCAACCCCACCGTACCCGCCTAGTCTTGCTGAATTCAGAAAAGCTGTTCACCATACGCCTTACTTTTAGAATTGGTTATACAGGAACGCCGGGGCGTCATTAAAATCTGTCGTGAGCAGACCATAGAAAAGCAGCAGCAACAGGAGCAAGGCGCCCATGAAATAGAGCAACTCTACCACCAGCGGATGCTCATGAATTTTCATGTATGAATTTTTCCACACCGTCTTCAACATAAACCCACCCTTTCCAGCCCAGATGCATAATGTCCCGTAAAAAATATGGCGTATATTCGTGTTCCGAAAGATCAAGCAGCTCTACCTCATTCGCCGCCGCGATCGAGCGAATTTTCTCATAATAGGCCTGACGCCCGGCCACAGGGAAGCCGGTGTAGTCGTACCACCAGCCGTTCACCGGTATACTGATCAAGAGTGGTTCTACTTTATAGCTCTGACACAGATCCAGGAAAAGCTGCAGATCAGCGTATTCCGGTGACTCCAAGTAACTGGCGTCACTGTTCTCACCTTGTCTGCTCTCATACTTTCCCTCCATGTATTGCTTATAATACGCATCGTTGACGTAGAAGGAGTTGGTCGTGACATTTGCTTCTCCCTCGTTTTCTGCCCAGATCAGACGATCCGCAATCGACATACCGGTAGCCGGTACGGGCTTAGCACCACCGGGCGGCGGTAGCACCACGATACCGTGATCATTACGTGTGCCCCCCTGTGGTAGATCAGCTTTAAGACTGTCGGCTGTGTATAGTTGTAAGCGCGCCATAGTGTTGTAGTTATCCTGCAGAGCCTGGAAGGCAAAGGAAACTTGATGGGAAACTGCCGTAAGCGGCGAAGCATCATGATCAAGATAGAGCCGATCAAGCTCACTGACTTGCTCATTAAGCTCGCCGCTGTTGCCCAGCAATGCATGACAACGGACAGCCAGACGTCGCTTGTCAGTCTCATTTATCTCAGGATTCCGCAGCATGGCTTCATAAGTGTCGATTTGAAATACTGAAGCGAAGGCCTCCGGGGACAGGTGCTCCGCCGTAAACCATTGCGGAGATAGCACGAGCACCACCTTCTGATTGGGAATCGATCCAATCAGGGCAGCCAGATCCAGACTGTGTTGAAAGGACTGCACATAACCATGGCCCACAAACAGCAGCTCAAAATTATCCGCACCATCACGGTAGAATTGGGCGGGATGGGTACTTTCGCCCACAGTAGACAGTTCTGACGAGCCCATGAACAACAGCGTGTCCGCGGTCAGCAGCCGGCTCTGTAAGGCGACACTCTGTTTAGCCGTACTTAAGTCATAATCAAGATCTTCCCTCTGTACCGGAGTCAGATGCCGCACCCGTTGATCCAACACGTAGGTAACGCCTGCGATGATCAACACAGCGGCGAGCAGAGCAGCCAACAGTGGCCTGAACTTCCTTTTCATTTTCATCGTTTGCTGCGCGCCTCGACAAACTGTAGCAGCAGTTCAGGTGTGCGGATCTGCTCACGTTCAATTTCTGCCGGGGAGATATAAATGCCCAGCTGATCATCAAGCTCCACCAGCAGTTCTGTGACGGAAAGCGAGTCCAGCAGATTCTCCTTAAAGAGATCCACCTTCCGATCCGTCATGACACTGTCATCCTCGCAAATCTCTGCCAGTATTTTCAGGATCTGTGCTGCCTGGGTATCACTTGTGCCTTTGTTCTCATTCATGTTCATATCCTCCTATGCTGCTTGTTAATTACCCTCAAGTGACGATCATCACCTGTGCCGGTCATTTACGGCACCCTGGATCTCTGTCTTGTTTTGCCTGTATGAGACAGAATCCGCCTCAGGACACTAGCCGTCGCCAAAGCGCTGCCGGTATCGGATTCAGATGCCCTGAGAAGATCATGAAACCAAACATGACCAGGTTTAGAGTCAGAAGCCAAGACAGCCCCTGATACCAGCGCTGCTGCTGATGTCGCTTGTAGAAACCGGATTTTTTTTGATAGATCTCCGTCAGAGCCAGCAGCACGCCGTGATAGAGGCCGTAGATGATATACTGTCCGCTCAGCCCATGCCAGAAACCCATCACCGTCATATTAAGCATAAAGCCGACTGACGCCCCAGTCAGCCGCGACTTGAAGCGTTTCTTCTTGATACTCTGGAACATGAAACGCGAGAACAGATAGTCACGCAGCCAATGCGAGAGTGTGATATGCCAGCGATCCCAGAACTCCTTCATATCCCGACTGATAAAAGGGAAGCGGAAATTATCCGGCGTCTTAACGCCCAGAATATAGCTGCAGCCAACTGCCATCAGGCTATAGCCCGCAAAATCAAAGAAGAGGTAGAAGCCGTAGAGGTAGGCATAGGCCAGCAGCGCCGCCGGGGTATAGGTGCTCTCCAGCGCCTGCATCCTGACGTAGAAGAACTCGGAAAAGGTCAGCTTGTAGACTAAACCCAGCAGAAACTTCCAGAGGCCCTGATAAACTAATTGCATATAAGTTTCGCGGTCTTTCACTTCTGCTAAATCCGCCAGATACCGTTCACTGCGATCAATGGGACCGGAGGACAGAGTCGGAAAGAACAGAATAAAGGAAGCATAGTCGTAGAAAGAGAGCTGCTTGATCAGACCGTCATAGCTGTCGATCAGGATCTGCAGTACCTTGAAGCTGGCATAGGAAATGCCCAGGAAACCGAAGAGACTCAGCGGCTGCGGCAGTGTCAGTTTCACCGCAGCCAACGGCAGAAGCGCCAGAAAGAGCATGAGGCGGTATCGTACCTGCTTCCTGCCCTGCCGCGTACGCCAATACAGGTAGAGCCGCAGGAGTATGAATTCGTAGATTAAATAGAGCAGCAGCGACAGCGCCTGCGCCTTGGACGAACCGTAGATCAGAGTGATGAACAGCAGGGAAATCAACAGGTTGTAGGCCTTCAGTGACTTATGTCTGCCGATCAGGACGGCGACGGCTAAAAAAGGTATGAGCAAAAGATAAAAATCCAGGCCACTGAAAAAGCTCATACCAGCCCCTCCAGACGTTTACGATCCAGTTTGCCATTCTCAGTCATCGGCCAGTCAGAGACGAAAACGACCTTCCGGGGCAGCATGTAGTCGGGCAGTAGTTGAGCCAGATCTTCACGCAGCAGCTGGGCCAGTTTGGCCTCATCCAGTGCAGGATCGTTTAACGAGGTCAGGTCCGGCGTGACTTTATCAGGAGCAAACTGTACGCACTGAACATATGCAGTCAGGCTGTGAATCTGTCCGCGTCGATAGCTAGGTAAAACGGCTGCGTGTTCAACGCCGGGCAGCTGCAGCAGATTGCGCTCGATATCACCGAGTTCAATACGGTAGCCGTGCAGTTTGATCTGGCTGTCCATACGCCCCTGATAGTAGAGCTGCTCACCTTTTAGATAGCCCAGATCTCCCGTATGATAGGCATGATAGGTTTGGCCATCAAGATTTAGTTCAAAGAATGCGCGAGCGGTCTGTTCAGGCTTCTTAAAATACCCGGCAAGACTGACGGAGTCTCCCGCAATAATAATCTCGCCCTCGCAAGACGCCGCGGCAACTGCGACAGAGGCTGCTACCGCACCCCCTTCTGCAACTGGAGTGGCGGTCAGTCCTCCCCCCCCATCCATAATACAGATACGTGTACCAGGCTTCGCTTTACCTACGGGCAAAGGTTGCTCGGTGGCCGATATTTCTGGTGTCACCAACACTTCTGTAACAGCCACCGTGGTCTCAGTCGGACCGTATGTATTATATATATCAGCATGCGGAAAACGCTGTTGTAGCTTATCGTAACTGCGATTCGTCAGTGTTTCACCACAGAAGAGAAAAATTTTCAATCCTGGCAAATGCGTTTCGTCGAAATCTCGTTCAGTCAGACAGAGATCAACGAATGAAGGTGTTGAAACCCAGACATCCAGATTCAAGGAGAATAGGGCATTAAAAAGTTGTTTGGGATCATCTATCACATGACGTGGGATGGAACAGACCGTTCCACCGGAAATCAGTGCCAGATACAAATCCATAGCTGACAAGTCAAATGAGAAGGGCGCCTGATTGAGACAGCGAATCTGTGTTTGATAATCATTTGTGAATGGTGAATGAGGGCTAGAGCGGACCAAATCGCTGATCCACTTTGTAAAACTCCACAAATTTGAACCACTGATCTGAACGCCTTTTGGATCACCGGTACTCCCGGATGTAAAGATCATATAACAGGTCTCATCGTCGCGCAGCGGGCATAGCCGATCCACTGTCGAACAGTGAGCAGATTCACCTGACTTAGTAAGTGATGCCGCATTAAACGGAGCTCTATCACTGGAGAAATTAACCAGCTTTTTGATTTCAGTTAAACTCAGTGGTTTATAGCTTTCATCCAATGCCAATGGCTCGATCATGAGCACACAGGGATTGGCGACCGTTTCAACAATACGCAGCACGCGTTGGGTCGGATAATAGCTGTCCACTGGGCAGTAGGCATGTCCGGATTTCATACAAGCCAGAAACGCCACAACCATCCAAGGACTCTTATGCCCGTAAACTACAATTGCTTGCCTGTCACCGGGGTAAGTTCTGTCAAGGAAAACCGCCAAACGATCAGAATAGCTGCTTAATTCAAGCCAAGACAGTTCCTCATCGTCGTAGCATAAGGCTACAGGCGAGTTGCCCTCCAAGCGATGCGATGCGATTCGCTCTAATTCTTCTAAAATTCGCATAATACTCCTTATTCGTCTGCGTACTATAACAATTTCTAAAAGAGGTTAAATTCTAATGAATATACACAGGATTATAGTCCTCTTTTACACAATACGTAAAATACGAAGCGGCGTTTCAAGCTACACCACAATATATATATCTTTTTGAAGATCAGGCTGGAAAGTTTGACAAAGGTATGAAAACAAACGCCGGTATTAAACAGCCATTATCCTAGTTCTATAATATAAACGTCCTGTCCGCCTTCATTTGGATGACTGGCAAATACATAATTACTCGTAATAAGAGCGAAAAATGATCCTTGAGGTACCTTATCCCCATAGACGTCTATGAATTGATCAGATTTGGAATGATATAGATAAGGGTAGCCAAAACCATCAAAGCAACCAACCCAATTTTCGTTGGATTGGAGTACGTAAACATGATAGAGGATGTTATCACTCAGTGCGAAAACAGGGGTCTTATCGATAATTCTTCGTGTGCTCAAGTTTTGATAATCGAATTCGGTTAGATGCGTTATATAGCCAAGATCATTATCCGCTTTCTCTGCATCAATCGCATAAATCTTATTTTGACTTAACGCGACCTGATAATAGTATTTACCTTCCGTTTCTTGCGAAATTGAATTAGTCAGCAAATTTAGACGAAAAATATCAGAAAATCTATTTAAAGCAATGGAGTTTGATGAACTATCATGACCGTGCATCTTAACCCAAATAACTGTATTATTCTCAGCCACACAGGATTCAAAATGACAATCATATGCGTCTTCGGCATCATCTAAAATTAATTCTATGCTAGATTCCAGATCGATTTTTGCGATGCAAGAAGCTATTTTATCGCCTGCTGGATATAGATAGGTCACAAATAAGGCATCGCTAATAATACTCATCGAACTGGGTTTCAATTCAAAATAACTGTATTTATCATTAATGGTACTACCAAAATCTGCTTCTTTTAATTTCTTAACAGTCTTTGTTTTCCTGTTTAAAGCATATAGATACCATTTATTACTATTCTGAGGGTCAGAAGAATCCTCAAGACTCATCTCAATCCACACGATCCAGTTTTTGTTTACTATTGCAAAATGAATATATGTCTGATTGTTATTTTGATTTCCGACAATTTTCATAAACTTTTCAGATAAAATATTATATGAGCACAAAATACCGGATTGTGGAGAGTATTCATACCCTTGCGCGGGAATCATAAAATTTGAGTCTTCATCAACATCATTCACATCTCCCTTGATATAGAGGAGATGTGTATTATCAATTTCGCCCATAATGCCCATTGAGTTCAATTTATTGGTTTTAAAGGTTTTAAGGGAAGGGATTTTCGAATCAACTTTTATTGTTACATTCTGCTGAGCCTGATAGGACGGTATTGTACCTAACACCGTAGGAACTTTTGGCATCTCAAATTCTGTCGATTTAGATGAACCTAGAATTCCCGAGTTTTCCGCTGTAACTGGTGGCGTTAAGATGGCATTCTTATTGTGCTCCGACTCAATGCCAGTTTCAGATCTTATTGACAGAGTATTTTTTGAATCACTACGGCTTGCCACTGTACATGAGCTAAAGCTCAAATTACCAAGGCATACCAACAAGCAGATTAGGGTTATCAGTTTGTGCGACATAGTTACCTCTATTCTTCCTTGGTTGTAAGGTTTGATTTTCTTTAACTATCATGTATATGATGAGGGAAAGATATTAATCCTGCCCTCATCTCAGGCGGACAACTAATCTGACCAATTGCTATAGAAGCACTATGCAACAATCCCTCTTTGTTTAGTGTCTGTTATTAAAAAAGCATGTTGCTAACAATAACCTTTTTTTCATGAGAAACCTCCATTAACTTGATTCATATAACGGCATTGAACATCTCCATGAAATCAAATCATAGACAGCCCCTCTTTCACCGGATACGAACGACCGCCAAGTAGTTCCGAAACGCCTTGAAGATTAAAGCCAGCATGGTAACCATATATCATTATGCACATTAAATATCATTTATTATGATATTCTTTGCGTTTTTTATTGTCAAGCATATTTATTATTTTCATCTTTCAACACATGCACTTAATTTAACGCTCCTATGTTCAGAATTTTATGCATTCAATATCTACTGGAATTTTTTCATCATATCAATGGCACACTACCTGTAACAGTCTTAGCTGAATCACCAGTATAATGATGAGCATTAACCGTTAACCTGGATTTAGTCACCGATTGTAGAATCCAAACGGAATCTCCCTGATGAAGTGCGGCTGTCAGATATCAGCGGCATAATCCTTGCGTTATAAAAGCGGTAATTCATACTCTGCCTTCTTGTGATCTCAGACTGAGCCCTGTTGCCGGAGAGTATCAGCGTTTGGACTTGTCATAGATCTCCCTCAGAGCGCGCGGGCACAGTTGGATTTGGAAAAGCAAACCAACAGCAGCAGCGTCAGGACATATGGAAGGGCCATAGCCAGATTGATAAAGTTTGAGGAAAGCCTGAGATAGCTCACCAGTTGGTTGGCATCGCTGCGGGCCAGGCAAAAATCAGGCAGGCCGCCAGGGTATTAGTTGCCAGTTACCAAAGATCATAGCGGCAATAACCAGATATCCCGCGCCAAAGTAGATACTGGGCGAAAAGTTGGTGGAAATTGAGTAGGCGTAGCACATGCCGGCCAGCATACCGGCAAGGACCACCGCGCCAAAACGGACTTTGGCCACACTGATACCGGCGGTATCTACGGCATGCGGATTGTCTCCCGCCGCACGCAGGTGCATCCCAAAGCGGGTTTTATAGAGCAGATAATTATGAAAGGCCAGCCGAATCACGATCAGAATTTCAAAAGGGTAAAATTGGGTAAAAATAGCGCCCAGTACAAGAATCTGTGACAGGCTCGGTATTGTCCAGCGGGGCGAAACGCCCAGTTGGAATATATCAGAACCCTGAACCAAAACAGAAGTATTGATCTGGCTGGTCAGAAAGCCCGTCAACGCGACAGACAGGATGTTGACGACAACACCGGCAATCACCTGATCAGCGCGGAACCTGATGCACAGGAGCGCCAAGAGCAGCGCGCAGACGCCGGCGCCCAGCATGGCAAAGAGAAAAGCCAGATACATAGGCACGATAGAGCCATTGTGAAAGGCGCTGCCGCTTAAGGACACAAACAAGCCTCCGGTGAAAGCGCCAGCCCAGGAACTCCTTCAGCGCTAGATTTGTGCCCCCGCTTCGCTCAGAAAAGATTCCACCGCAGGCAATGATGAGTAACGGCAGAGCATAGGACAAGCCGTCAATAATCATGGTATTCATGCGTTTTTACCTCCCGCCTGCGTCCCTTTTGTGTTTTCAGTCTGAACAACCTGCGCCTCCGCGGCCGTTTGGTCACCCGTCAAAGGCAGTCTCAAACTGTCATCCATTTTATAGCGGATGTAAGCCGAACAAGCTGAGAGCAACAGGATCATACCGTTCACCAACGAGCTCACCTCCTGCCGAACGCCCACTGTACTGTTCATGTAAGTGTTGCCCTGCTCCAGGGAGGTGATGAGCAAAGAGGAAAAGATGATGTCTATCGGATGGGAATTCCCCAGTAAGGAGACCCCAGAGATACCAGTACAATGGGCTTAATTGACGCATAGTAACTAAGATAATAAGTGACACCGGCGTACTGAGCAGCCTTTCTGTTAAGGCCGACTGCCTTAAGCTCATAACCGTCCACGGTACGTTTGAGATGCAGATAATGCAGAACGGCCGTAAGCAGGGTGGGGGTGTGTAGGCATCCAGCATTTCCAGGAAATCGCTCAGCACGCTCTTTCCAGCCGGGTAATTAGGCTTGGGCAGCCAGCCGGATCCCTGCAGGAGACTTTGGAAAGCGGTGAACGGATTCTTGCCAATCATAAAAATCAATACTGTGATAGCCAGCAGGCTGCAAAGAATACTGAATGGCGGTATGCTGAGGAATTGAGCCGCTGTACTGGGAGCAGATTGGCTGATCTCCCGTCGAACTTCTTTTGCTTATTGAGTATACTTGCTTGACGATAATCCACATGGAAACAGACTCGGCTTTTATAACATCCCTCATATGAACAGCTGCGACAGATGGACTTTTACCGCCTGGAAGGATAAGGTTCTGTCCCACTTTATACCCGCAGTGACCGGACTGATGCCATAATCAAACAGGATGGTTTCCGTACGGACTACCAGGCTCTTACCTTAAGGAAATGAATAAACTTATTGCTCAGACTAGGAAACCATAAGGTATTACAGCTTTGACTGAAACAGACAAAAGTCCTGTAGTGAGCATAAATAGGTCAATACAGGACTTTTTGTTTTCCATAGCCGTCAAAATCAGGATTATATCATGAGCCCCCAAAAGGAGGCGTTTTCATGCCCAGAATCGTATATCCCAGCAGAGTAGATGTGACTAAGCGCCAGATTCAAGGCAGCCTGGCAAGTCAAGCCAAGCGCGCGGAGATCGGTTGCTTTAGGCAGGATGTAGCGGAGTTCAATGTGGTTGTTTGCTAGCGAACCCTTTTGCCCCGCTGCCATCGAATTACAGAAAAAGACGTGTGTGCGTTGGGACCCATCCTGAGCGGTTTCCATAGCGACCGGCGCCTCAAATTCAGAGCCACGGTCGGTCAGGAGGATCCCGGCATAGATCTGGAAGAGCGAGCGGCCCAGGATGACTTCAAGTAGGTTAAGGCCATCCACCATGGCCGCCGTTGTTCTGTTTGGCTGTAAGAGAGCAAAGAGAAGACCGGATTTCAGGAACTTGAAGGTGTGGATGAAGGGGCCGTTCACCACATCGTTATAAACGGTATCCATCTGCATGACAAAGACATCTGGATGGGCCTGGCAGAAGGCCTGGTCATCACTGAACAGTCGTCCCTGAAGGTAGCGGTGATCCTGACGTTTCTTATAGAGAACCGCCCGCCGTTTGGGCAACTTTCTGGACACCTGCCGGCGTAGACTGATGGCCGCCAGGTCAGACATCGCACTGAAGACACCCTCTTCAATGTAGTTGTACAAGGTTTTCTCACAGACCCCCAGTTCTGGATGGTGAGTGACAATGTGATCAATAGACTGACCTTGATGGGTGAGGGGCTGGATGATGTCAACCAGGCGCTGGGCCTCGGAACTGGTGAGATTCACGCCAGATCGTGAATCTTTCAAGGTGTTTTGGTAATTCGCATCGGCCCTTTCTGGGATATAGCGGAATTTGTCAAAGTGGCAATGGGACCAGTTAGAACAACCATTACAGGCACCCGGAGAGTGAGGGTCGGTAGTCGGAACAGGACAAAGAACAGGTCCGACCCCGCTGACAACGCCAATAGTCGGCACAAGCCAGAGGGAGCTGACAACGGGAAACCAGGGTGCGATGCAGCCGGATTTCTTTGGCTACGGTGGATGGAGCCTTGCCGATGGCCTTGGCCATGGACCGGTAGGTGTCGCCTTGGTTAATGCCGGACAGGATAGTGCACCGGTCTTCCAGAGTGAGAGGTTTGAACGTAGTATGCTTGGGCTTCATAACTATCTCCTCTTGTGATGACAGTGATTGGATCCTCCTTACGGTAAGACTAATTGCTTGCTTTTTGCATTGGCCATTTCTGTAAGATTAATTGCCATTCCCTCAGGCTTGAACTGGAAATAAACTTTTCACTTCAGGGTTTAACTAAAAACGACCAAAACATACTATTTGGTATTGACAAAGACCCAGTGCGCTATTAATATATACGTTGTGCTTGAAACGCGCCCATAGCTCAACTGGATAGAGCGTCTGACTACGGATCAGAAGGTTGTGGATTCGATCTCTGCTGGGCGCACCACAGCACAAACCCCGACAGCATAAGGCTTTCGGGGTTTTTTGTTGTTATAAAATAAGACGTATATTTTGTACTGTAGTTGCCAAAAAGTTGCCTAATATTTTAAAAGGGTAATATGGTGACTTTCAAATAGTGGCAGCGATTGGCAACTATTAGTCAAAATAATTGATACAACAAAAGCGTTCATGTTTTTTGAACGCCTTACGATATGGGCTGTTTGACTCACTTGGCTGCCTGTGTCCCTATTCTAAGCATCTTTTCTGCTGCCTGCTGACTTGTTTTCTTCCTTTTTTCTGCCTTCCGACTCTTTTTGTAAAACTAATTGCTTCGCTGTTTCCTGTCCCTTAAAAGTAGCATTAAACTTTTTACTTTAGATTTTTAATAGTTAAGGGTAAATAAGGAAAGGATAAGATATCTCATCCAAAGCAAGAAGCTTGACCCTCATCAAAATTCAATACACTTGTCAGCGGTTTGACCTCTCCGAGAAGATTTAAACCTTGATGACAACGGATGAAGCTATTCGCTTTGTATTCTCGCGGTAAGGTCTGGCGGCCCTTGAGATGGCAGCGACCGCTTTATGTGTCCGACAAAGGAGATTGGCCGGACATAAATCAGGCTACAGAAGAAAGACTGCCAGGTAAGGCCCTTAATCCGACGAGTCTTTCGCTTGCTCCAGTAAAGCTGCAGTTAGATCTTGGTCATCCATCCCATCCAAAGTCTCCCGATCTCTAAACCGATCCAGACGGGTCAAGTCGCTGACCCTTCCGACTCTGATTGCATGGATGATGCCGCTGCCGTCACTGCCAGCTAGAGCCAGCTTGAGCGAATCACCGACCGGGGTTACAGAGTATTGCTGGTCCGGGCTGAGGAAATAGAACTGATCAAGATCACAAAACAGCTGTCTGAGCAGTAAGTTATTATAGGTTTCTCCCAGTTGAATCAAGTCTCCGATGGAGTATGATTCACTGTAAATTGAATAGCCGATCAGCTGCCCGCTCCAGTTCAACTCTGACCAGTCAATCTGCCCTTGAAGGCTGCTGAACACAGGAACCATCCCCCGCTCGGCTTCTTCTGTGGTCCAGGTCAGCGGTTGCTGCTGCAAAAGCTTGTCCAGGCTGTCGTTTTCCGCAGAGTCATCCTGCAGTGGCGCCAGGAGCACCTCAACCCCTGCAAAGCGAAGGGAAACAATATCCTCAGGTAATACCGTCAAACTGGTGGAGTCAAGTGTACCCTCAGTCACCTGGTCAGATCCGGCGGTGGTTGAGTCAGCCGGTTCAGAAGAAGCCGTAGCAGACGCGTCTGTCGTCAGTGCGTCCGCATCGCGCCAGATTTCCAACAGCAGAGGCTGACCCAAAGCAGCAGTCAGATCAGACAGACTGTATGTCTGATCCAGACTCAGCAGCATCTCTGATTCATTGTCACTGTTTTCCAAACTGTAATCAGCGTTATTGGCTGAGGTAGTATCGGTATCTGCCACTCTGTCTCTGATTGTAAAGCTGCCTGACTTAACCGATGTGACTGACATGGTTCTGGTAGTGGCGGTACCCTCAGTTTGTTTCAACGGTTGCTTGACCGTAACTGAATCAGGCCTAAGGCTTTGAACTTCAAAGGTTGAAAAATCGTCATCAACATACTCAGCGTAAAAATCTATCAAAGCCTGGGCTTTGCTGTTTTTAACCGAAGTATTCGTACTGAGAGAAGGCAGCATTGCCGCCAGCGTTTCTGCATTGCCTTTTTCTAGGGTAGCGTAGTAAGTTCTTAGATACTCATAAATATCTACAGAACCTGTAACCCAATCTTTATCCAGATATACGGAGCCGGAGGAGTCCAGCTGCAGGGCAACCGCAAATAACTTATGTTCGCTCTCATCACCGGATGATTCCAGCCAGAAATAATCATTTGCTTCGGCCATTTCGGCATACGATGACGAAGTAGATATCATCGCCGCAATCTGCCGATCACGTTCAGAGACGGTCATCGGCGCAAAGGACGTCGGCGTCCACGGCAGGACCTCATTTAAAATATAGATGTATTGCGAAAATTCATCAATTGTCAGGCCATCCAACTGCTGCTTTGGGATGCTGCGAAAGACATCCTCCACATCCTGCTGACCGCTGATTGCATCGGTAATCCGCTGCATCAGTTGATTATCCGTCAGGGGACTTTGCTGCCAGACTGGTTCAGCCGTTGGTGTAGCGGTTGCCTGGGCTCCAGCTGCTGACACATCCGCTGTCTCAGAGTCAGTGACGGATTGATGCTTTTGCGGCAGGAAACGGACAAATAACCACTGGCCAAGGATCCCAGTCAATAAGGCAGTCAGAATGACTATGAGTACAGGCGAAACATGCCTGACCCCGGTCTGATTGGCTCGGGCATTTTGACTATTAGTTTTGTTTTTTTTCACGTCAGCCAGGCTCGCTCCTTCATTACAGTTATCTCCATGAGCAGGACCCAAATCCCATTCTTATCAGATTCCCGCTGATTTTATTATCTGGCAGCCCACCTGATAAATCAATGCCAAATCGCTTCAGCTTAGCCGCCCGCGCTGTCTTTCCCTGAGTTTTTTTCTCACTCTGCTCAACGCGTTTGCCACTTGAGAGCGGCTTAAGTCAAGCGCGCTGCCGATTTGTCTATAAGATAAATCCGACAGATAAGCTTTTAAAACCGCCTGCTCTAATGCAGTCAAGGAAAGGACAAAGCTCTCCAGCCATTGCTCTGAGTTGGGATCAGGTTCAACCTCAATCGTCAAGCCCTGCCAATTATCTGACTCAATGAATCCCTGTCTGGTCGGCATTTCATTAATACAGTCAAGATTCAACGCGCTGTTATTCATCTGCGCCTGAAAACTATTTGCCCGTCTTATGGTCCGGAATATTGCCTGGCGGACCTGCAGTTTTGCCCAGGAAGCAAAAGGAACGGACCGGTCCGAAGCAAAGGTGTGAATGGCCTGCAATAAGCCCAGCATTCCCTCCTGGATCAGATCGTCTCGGTCTCCACCAGGAAGGAAGTAGTGCTGAGCCGTATAGGTCACTAACGGTAAATACCGTTTTAGCAGACATTCGGTTGCATCAACATCACCGGCTCGTGCCAGGTCAATCAGCTTGTCATCAGCAGCTGTGGTCAAATCCTTTTGATTAGTCAACTCCCGCTCCGTCATCAGCCAGCACTGTTGCCGCCGGCAGGTCTGTTTCTTCCATCAGTGTCTGGTCTTGATCAGGCTCAGTTACGCCTACCTGTGGTATAGCTAACCAGCCGCCGCGGCGTCTGACTGCTTCATAGAGAATGATACCGGTTGCAACTGCAGCGTTCAGTGAATTGACTTTGCCTTTCATGGGAAGAGACAGCGTAAAATCGCAGTTTTTGGTTACCAGCGGCCTCATGCCGTGGCCTTCACTGCCAACCACCAGCGCTAACGGTCCATCTAGCTTATTACCCACCTCGGTATCGTTATAGATATTGATTCCGCTTGTATCTGTGCCGGCAATCCACAGACCTTTTTCCTTTAGTTGTTCAATCGTCTGGGACAGATTATTAACTCTGGCACATCGGACATGCTCAATTGCACCGGCGCTGGCCTTAGCTACTACTGCGTCCAGACCTACGCTGCGACGCATAGGTATGATGATGCCGTGGACTCCGGCGGTATCGGCAATTCTGAAAATCGAACCTAAATTATAAGCATCCTGAATCTCATCTAAGAGCAGAATCAATGGTGCCTCGCCGCGGGACTCAGCATAGGCCAGGATATCATCTACCTCAACATAGTCATGCGCTGCGGTCTGGGCAATGACGCCTTGATGAGCATGGGTTTGGGAAAGCTTATCCAGCGCAGGTTTTTCAACCTCAACTATAACTGCTCCCTGCTGCTTAGCATCATAGATCAATTTGGCTAAAATCGGATCGAACCGGCCATTTGCGGGTCTAAGGACCCAAAGTTTATCAATTTTACGGCCGGCACTCAGGGCCTCATTAACTGGATTACGTCCTTCCAGACGATCGTCTCTCAGCTCTGCTGGCTCAGCCGGTACCGCTTCGGTGTTAGCTGCCAGGAAACGGCGTTCCTTAAATACGGGAACGGGCCTGGGTTCACCAGAGCTGCGCCGTTCTGTACTGGGCTGGTACGAACGCTCTCCGCCTTCACGGCTAAAACGCGGGCGCTCTCCGCCTTCACGGTTATAACTCGGACGATCTCCGCCTTCACGGCTGTAACGCGGACGATCCCCTCCCTCACGGCTGTAACGCGGACGATCTCCGCCTTCACGGCTAAAACGCGGGCGCTCTCCGCCTTCACGGTTATAACTCGGACGATCTCCGCCTTCACGGCTGTAACGCGGACGGTCCCCGCCTTCGCGGTTAAAACTCGGACGATCTCCACCTTCACGGCTGTAACGCGGGCGCTCTCCGCCTTCACGGCTGTAACGCGGACGATCTCCGCCTTCACGGTTGTAACGCGGACGGTCTCCGCCTTCGCGGTTAAATCTCGGGCGCTCTCCACCCTCACGGTTAAACCGCGGGCGCTCTCCGCCTTCGCGGTTAAAACTCGGGCGCTCTCCGCCTTCGCGGCTGTAACGCGGACGGTCCCCACCCTCACGGCTGTACCGCGGACGGTCTCCGCCTTCGCGGTTAAAGCGCGGGCGCTCTCCACCCTCACGGCTGTACCGCGGACGATCTCCGCCTTCACGGTTAAAATGCGGGCGCTCTCCGCCCTCACGGCTGTAACGCGGACGATCTCCGCTTTCACGGTTGTAACGGTTGCCACCGAACTGTCGGCTTCCACCGGACTTGCTCTCAAAACGATCCGTCTTATTCTGATTCTGTTCCTTGCTCATGATCTAAAATCACTTTCATTATCTCGTCCAGACGGTCTTCGTCTTCGCGCAGGCAGAGATACCCTATCAGACACTCAACTCCGGTTGCCCAGCGGTAAGCCTGAGGGCTGGCATGTTTTGCCATTGTCCCTGGCGCGGCATTGCGGCCGCGCTTCAATACATCTGTCTCTTCTTCATTTAATAACGGCAGTAAACTGGGGACAGCTTCCGCCTGAAATGCCGCGCATACATAATGGACGCTCAACCGATGCAGCGCTCCGGAAGGTCGTCTTCCCTGATTAAGCACAAAACGGCGCACATATAATTCATATGCCGCATCCCCTATATAAGCCAGAGCTGAGGGCGAAACATCGCGCCAGTCTCCCTGATACCGGGGTCCGATCATTTGGCGGATACCTTGGGCCCCTGCGCGGTGTCCTCTACGTGATATCCGGCTGCTTCGATTTTGCTTCTCAAGGCATCTGCCAATTGATAATTACGCTGAGCTTTAGCTTCGCTACGCTGGACGACTAAATCTGTAATCTCTGCCGGGATAGCACTGCTCTTCGGAACTTTCAAACCCAGCACATCCAATAGCTTTAATAAGGTATCCAGCGCCTGGCGCAATTCTTCCGGGTCCTGATCCGCTTCCTCTACCACCGCCGTATTAATATCTCTCACAAAATCAAAAATGGCGGCCATAGCGTCCGATGTATTCAGATCATCATCCATAGCAGTTTCAAAAGCGCTGACGGCGGCTTGGGTCTGATCCGCTAAACTGCTCTTTTTATATGTTGTGCTCTTTCCCACTGCCGCTTTATCAAGATAAAAGCGGGCATTTTCAACACAGGTAACAATCCGTTCCCAGCCGGTCTGAGCTGCATTCAACAAGTCCCGGCTGAAATTAATCGGACTGCGATATTGGCAATTCAGCATAAAAAAGCGGATGACCATGTAATCGTAGTGTTTAGCCAGATCCCGAACCGTAAAAAAATTGCCCTTGGATTTTGCCATTTTGGCATTATCAATATTGATGAAACCGTTATGCATCCAATACTTGGCAAACATATGCCCGCTGCAGGCTTCACTTTGAGCAATTTCATTTTCATGATGCGGGAATACCAGATCCTGACCGCCGCCGTGAATATCTATGGTTTCGCCCAAATACTTAAATGCCATGGCGGAGCATTCAATGTGCCAGCCTGGCCGTCCTTCCCCCCAGGGACTTTCCCAATAAGGCTCTCCTTCCTTTTTGCGTTTCCACAAAGCAAAATCAGAGGGATGCTGCTTATTCTCACCATTTAAGGCTCTGTTGCCGGCACCTTCTTCCAAGTCCTCCACGTTATACCCTGACAGCTTACCATACTCAGGAAATTTATGCGTGGAAAAGTAAACTCCGTCATCAGATACATAGGCATAGCCTTTATCAATGAGCGTTTGAATCATCTTGATGATTTCAGGAATAGTAGCGGTAGCGCGCGGTTGAAAATCAGCCCGCTCAACATTCAGTCCATCCGCATCAATATAGTATTCCTGAATGTAATGCTCACTTAGTTCTTTGGTTGAAATATGCTGCAGGTTAGCCCGGTTAATGACCTTGTCATCAATATCCGTAAAATTCTGTACAAACTTTACACTATACCCTTTATACTCCAGATACCTGCGAAGCGTATCAAAGGTAATAAAAGGACGGGCATTCCCCAAATGAAAGTAATCGTACACGGTTGGACCGCAGACATATATCTTGACCTTACCTGCCTCAACAGGGACAAACTCCTCCTTTTGCCGAGTCATTGTATTATAAATCTTCATGCTAACCCGCCTTCCATCATGAGTCCAAAATTACCAGAACCAGCACCGCTGCTCCGGCACGCCTATTATGACCGAAAAATCAAGCCTTGGCTATCGCCAGCGAAACAAGTGCCGCTTTTCATATAAAAATCAGAATACCAAGCGGTATTCTGATTGATGTAAAATAAAAAACCTGCGGTACCGACTCCTTATTTGACACCTCGCATCCAGCCAGGTGGGTGTCCTGCAGCGGTCTGCTATCTTCCCCAGCGGCCGAAACCGGAGGCCCGATATTATTCCGCTTAACCCGAACTCCCTTTTAAGTCATGAAGGTCCAATTAAAGAAGCCATGTACCTCAGGCAGCATTATTATATCACAGCCAGACCTCCGGCACTATCAGGCAAGTGACGGTCGTGCCGATTTTCTGGCGTCCAATCGGAGATATCACGCCGCGGGCTGGACAAGGCCAGGCAATGGACCTGCGCGGCACCGGCCGCCAGAACCGTTCGCGCCGCACTGTAAAGTGTTGAGCCGCTGGACAAAACATCATCAAGCAGTAAGACCTTCCGCTGCCGTAAGCATTGTGTATTTACCTTAAAGGCCCCGTTCACATTCATCAAACGATCGGTCCCTTCCATCTCACTTTGCCGCTCTGTGCTCCGATGTCTGAACAAGATATCCGTTCTTAATTCAAAGCCAAGCCGGTGGCTAAGCGGTCGCGCCAGTAATTCAGCCTGATTGTAGCCTCTTTCAGCCATCCTCCGCTCAGACAACGGGATCGGCAGCAAAAGCCAAGTCGCCGGACCGCCCATATCAAAAGTCAATTTTTCAGTCTGAATATCAAGAGCCAGTCTTTGAGCCATTAATTGTCCCAGCGGCAAGGCATATTCCGGATGCTGATGAAACTTCAAGCCTCTGACCAAGCGCGGAAGGTCACTCCTATAGTGGAAGAAGACTGAAGCTCTGATGTTCCGTGCCTGAAAATAGTCAGTCGCGGATAGTTGTCGGGTCATTGCAGGACTCAGAACCTGCATATGGCGCTCGGTTTGTCTGCGGAATGGCAGTTGAGCTACACAGGCAGGACAGAGGTCCTGAAAATCGCCGGACCGATAGCGCTGACCACAGATGATGCAGCAAGCCGGAAATAAGGTCAAAGCAGCTGTCTCTAACCATGCGATCATAGTAACCCCCTTCTGTTCAGCTATTGCTCTTTCAATCGACGATGTATCCGCTTGAAAGCTTACACGCTTTTCAGGCCTGGCAGGGCTCAGTTATTCCGGCCTGCAGCCTCATTCTACGCCTTATACAGATTTAAGATTAATTCCGTATTTGGTACAGGCACAGGCCCCCTGATGTCCGATTTGGGTAGAATTTGACTTGTTTTGTCAGCTGAAAACACCTGCCAGGGGGACCGTAGCCAGTAAGATAAAAGCAACGAACGGAGGAAACGCATGCTGACAATTTGGATACTCGATCAGGAAAAAATATATCGGGAGAGTCTTCGCCGCTACTTATTGAAGCAGCGGCCTGATTATGCAATTAAGCTTTGGGAGGACCCTGAAAAGGTCGTCGCTGCCTGGCAGACAGACCCTCCCGATTTGCTGATATACACACCTGGTCAATGGACGGAGCCGCTTACAGTTCAGGCCCCCCTGCGGGTGCTCAGACTTTTGCTGCCCGCTTCAGGCCTGCAAGTTCAACCCCGGGGAAAGGTGCCGGCGGAGCCCTCAGCCGCCGCTGTAAGTGAGCTAGCTTTGCCCCGGTTAAGTTCAGCCGCCTCTATCCTTGCCGCCATTGATCAATACGGTTCAAATCAGACGCTAGCGCAAGGACAGACCGAGCAGCTGACCACCTATCTGGTTTTGTACCCTGTAGTGCCACCGTTACATTGCCCGCCATTAAAAGCGACTGTAGCCAGGCAGCAGCAAGCCGGTAAGCAAATACTGTATTTGAATCTGGCTCCTTCTTTTGTCCGTTTTCCTCTGGGCTGTACAGAAGAGCGGGCAGAAGCTCAAGCAAATCAGTTCAGTCTGTCTAAACTGCTGCTGCGTTTGACTGAAACCGGCCCGGGAAATCCTGACCTCTGGCCTTATCTGACTTATTGTCATAGCGGTGGCTTGGCTTTTCCACGTTTTTTGCGCGCAGACGATGTTTATGGACTGACACCAAGACTGCTGTTCAACCTATATCAAGCGATTGTCCAGATGATCAAGCAGCAGTCTGAGCCATTTTGTCTGGTCATACAGTTTGGAGCACTGTCTCTGCAGCTTCCCGCGCGGCTGCTGCCATTTGCGGACGAGTTGATCACAGTTGCAGATGAAGCGTACTGCGCAGTAGATGACTGGAAGGATGAATTGAATGAATTTCTGAAGGCAAAACCTGATCACTGCAGTTTTGCTGAATATATTTCAGGAGAAACAGCCTATGCTTAAGAGCAGAAGAAAGAAAGCCAGCAGCCATAAGCCCCTATCTCAAGCGCCGGTCTCCCCGCCCCTGCAGCCTGACAGCAGCAGCGCCTTTGCCTGTCAGCTTCGCGAAACGCTGCTCCAGCGCCTGGGGGCGGCCAGTTTACCACCAAATGCCCGACTCCGGGAAATGATAGCTGATATTCTGGATCAAACTTTGTTGCAGGCTGATCTGGTCTGGCCTTTGGCCAAACGTCAAAAAACCATCAAACTGGTTCTGGATCAAATCAGAGGATTAGATGTATTACAGCCATTTATGGATGATCCTGCGATCACTGAAATAATGGTCAACGGACCATACCGGGTATTCATTGAAAAAGCCGGTCAGATAACTGAGACAGACTGTCATTTTCGTGATGCTCAGCATATGACAGAAGTCTTGCTGCATTTATTCAGCCAGGCGGATCGACCACTTAACTATTGGCATCCCATAGCGGATAGCCGCCTGTCCGATGGCAGCCGGGTAAACGCTATTTTACCGCCGGTTGCACCGGATGGACCAATCCTGACCATCAGAAAGTTCACCGGAATCCGTCATGACGCGGCAGCTCTGTGTAACAGCGGCTTTGTTCCCGCAGCCTGGCTGGAGTTTTTAGAATCGGCTATCCGGCAAAAAAGGAATATCTTTATCAGTGGTGGAACCGGCAGCGGGAAAACAACCCTGCTGAATGTTTTGTCTGCTGCCATTCCCTCAGATCAAAGGATCGTTACGGTTGAGGACTCAGCCGAGCTGCAGCTGCAGCAACATCGGAATCTGGTGCGTCTGGAATGCCGCAGCAGCGGTCAGGATCCTAACGCAACTACGCCCATGAGTGAATTGATCCGGACAGCCCTGAGGCTGCGGCCTGATCGGTTAATTGTTGGCGAAGTACGCGGAGCAGAAGCATTTGATTTGCTGACCTCCCTGAATACCGGACATCCCGGAACCTTATGTACCTTACACGCTAACTCATGCCAGGACATTCTATACCGTCTGGCAAACCTGATCCTGCCAGTTTCTAGGCTGCCCTATGACATGATTTTACGCGAACTCTATGCCAGTGCTGATTATCTGGTTCAGATTGAACGGCTAAGTGACGGTCACCGGCAAGTCACGGAAATTGCCGCCGTCTGCAGGCAGCAGCCGCAGCGAATCGAAGTACTTTATACTGCAGCTGCCCGCAAACCCGTTCGGGAAGACGGTGAATCATGACCACCCGGCGTCTGCGGTCTCTGCTCATTTATCTGCTGTCAATGGGCCTGGTGTTTGCTGCTGCTCTGACTTATTTTGCCAGGCTTAGGATCAGTATCGTCGTGGCGCTGATCTTTGCCTTTATCCCATATTTAAGTATTCAGCACTACTTAGGGCAAAAAGCTCAGCAAGCCTGTCGCAGCACCGCCGTTTTGTATCTGCAGCACCTGCTATCCGGTCTTACCGGCGGCAAATCCCTGGAAAAAATGGTTCGGCAGGCAGGAGCACAATTTTGTCCAGCTGCATTGCAGTCTGCCGACTTTCGCCAATGGTTAACTTACCTGAGTCGGGACCTGGACGCTCAGATGCCTTTATCTCAAGCATTGTCGGCCCATCAGGCGGTATTGGTCAGTCAGGATGTCCGAACCGCAATCAGTATGCTGGCTAAGTCTGTGCAATTAGGTGCCAGGGCGCAGGACTTCATGGAATCAGCCATTAAGATGCTCAATGAACAGGATCGTTTGGCTGAAGAAGTGGCAGCTGAAAACGCCAGAGACAGGCTTGAGGCTACAGTACTGAACTATTTGCCTTTAGCACTGGCGATTATTCTGCGCCGGATGTGGGGCCAGACCACCCAGATCTCAGATCCGTCTTCCCGGCAGTTCTGGCTGACCTTACTGTCCTTCTGTTTTCTTTTGCTGTCCTGGTTGCTTTCAACATTTGTAAAAATTAAAAAAGAGCCTGCTTATAAGCCCAGAGATCAGGCGCGGGCGACCATAAGCAGCGGATTTATCATGCAGCGTCTGGCCGTAAGCCGGCCAGCCTGGCATCCGTTAATTGACCGGCTTGGCTCATTGTATCCCGCGGCTCGGCGTTTAAAGCTGTATCAGGCCTTCAGCTTAAGTCAATTGGCAGTTGCCGCGTCACCAAAGGCTATGCCGGCAGACCTTAGCGCTCAAGCCCGGTCTGGTCTGGCAGACAGTCATAATCCATCCGGCCAGCTGCCTGATTACCTGCAATTTATCCGCCGGTTAACCGCGGCAAAACTGGATGCTCTCCTCATCGGATCGCTGGGAGGACTCTTGGTCGGACTCTTCTGGTTTCCTGGCCTGTACCTCTTTCCTATCTTCAGCCTTATGATAGCGTTTACCCGGGATCAGCAGATCCTGGAACGAGCAAAAGAAACAGAACTGCAACTTTTGCATGATCTGCCTTATTTCTTAGTTATAGGCAGCCGTTTACTTGAGGCCGGAATGAGTATGACTCAGGCTATAAAGTTCAGTTCAGAGCAGCTGGTGCCCGAACGGCCATTATATTGGGTTATCAGTCGCATATTAGTCAGAATTTCATCCGGTCTACCTGCGGGACCTGAATTGGCGGTGCTGGCAGCAAGATTAGCCACCCCTACGGCTCAGTCAGCTTTAATGTTGCTGGAACAATACGAGCGCATGGGACAGCCGCACATCTTATCCAGATTAAGTGAACAGGCCTCTCGTTGCTGGGAATTGCTCAGCTATGGCATGAGGAAAAGAGCAGAACAGCGAGCAGCACTGCTGCTGATCCCTATGATGCTGGATTTACTGTCTGTCATCCTGCTTGCGATGGCGCCATCTTTGGAATTGCTGAGTCAGGGGCTGCTATTTTGACTGAATTGTCTGTTTCTGCCTGAAAACAACCCTGAAAACAGAACGGTCAGGCTGATATTCTATGCTCAGCCGCACGGTACAACACTCCCTTAACCAGGCCATAAAACAGGAGGTATTTATGAAAAAGAATCACCGACGTACATCAGATCCGCTCAGCCAGACTGCTCACCCCTGCCCTCCGCGGCAACTGCAAGATGATCACGGTATGGGGACTCTGGAGATTGTCATTTTAATCGCCGCCTTATTAGCCTTAGCTTTGATCTTTAACCGCCAGATTCAAAGTTTTGCAACCAGTATCTTTCAAAAAGTCTTTAACGGCGGCAGCATTTTAAATCAGATCGGCGGTTATTAACGGCAAAGGAAGGCATGAAAGATGTTAGGCAAGGACTTGCTGACTTATTGGCAGCTGGAAACCAATCCTCAGATGCCCGGACAAATTATTCGGCGCAGTCCACATAAAGAAAAGCTGGCAGCAAATTATCAATATCAGATCATGCAGCTGCAGCAGCATAAGCTGTCCTGGCCGCTCTTACCGGTGAGCAGGCTGACCCTGCCAACTGATGACCTGCTGATTTGGCCGCTTGCGGAATTTACGCCCTTTACTGATAAATATAGCGGGAGGCTATGCCCCGCCGATTTACGGCTATGCTTGACCCAGATCAGTTCGACGATGTTAAGGCTGGAAGAATTTCTGCTCTGGCCTAACCGCCTCTTGCTGGCACTGGATAACATATATGTCCGCTCAGATCAAACGGCAGCTTCACCGGAGCCTGTCAATAAACTATTTTTCTTGTATGTACCGGCAAGTCAGTCAGACAGTCCCATAGAACCCAATGAACAGGAACTGCTATGGCGGTTTATTCAAGATTGCTTAAGCAAACCGGAGTGGGCGGCCCTTCTGACGGATCAGGAAACTCTCAGCTTACAGCAAGCTGCCGCTCAGGGCGCCAGCGGCTTGAGCAAACTGCTGCAACAAGCTGACTTTTTATCAGGCCGCACCGCCAAAGTGTTCAGGCGGGGAAATAAAGCCAGTCTTAGGCCTAAACATTCAGTCAAGCAGCAAGCACAAGACAAAGCCAATGCCTCCAGGAGGCGGGGCAAGCCGCTGCTGCAACCCTTTAGTTTTCCGCTGCTGATGCTGGAAGAACTGACCTTATTGCTCTTGGCCAATTTATGTTTTTCGATATTCTTAAAGGAAAATGACTGGCTGTTTCTGTTATTGGCAGCCGGCGGTCTTGCCCTGTTGCTTTTCTATAATATATATCTGCTGGTTTCTCCCCAATCGCCTTACCGTAAGCAGGCAAGCCAATTTGAAAAGATACAGGCCCAAAACGAGCGGCGTGCGTATGGAGTTGGAAAACAAAGCTATCGTCAAAAAAGGCACAAGCCCGCAGCTGATAAGGATAAGTATCCAGTAGCGGCAGCCGGCAATCCTGATGAGCTCAAGGAGGAAGCTGTTCCGTCCGCGGAGCTATATGACCTTGAGGGCCGGTCGGCCGCCGCGTATAAACAGCTTTTCCGGGATATCGCATTCAGAGCGCATGAAGTATATCCCTTGGCCGTTTTAGTCAGTCAAAAAACGTTTTTAGGGCACAGTCGGAGACACTGTAACATCCGGCTGACTGATAGCTCAATTGATGCTGTACACGCCCGGATTGATTATATCAAGGGTCAATATCAGATCACTGATCTGGATTCAGCGCAGGGCACATTTGTAAATGGTATCCGGCTCAGTCCTGACAGTCCCTATCCACTCAATGGCGATGAAACCATAACACTGGGTCAAAAAAACCTGTTCTTCAGACTGGATAGGAGTTAAGGATCCATCTGAGAACAGGTTTGATATATAGGAGCTGAAACAGCTCAAGCTTGCCGGTTACCCGGACCCTGCGGCCTACCGGCGTATTTTTTAGCAATCTCCAGCCGCTTCTGACCCCTCCTGACCGCGTGGCGGCCGATTTTGACGTCATCCTCACTGGCATCAGGTTTGTTAATCCGTTCCTGACCGCGATCAATGGTACTCTGTGCTCGCTTAAGGTCGATGTCCTCCGGCCACTCAGCAGCATTGGTAACCACAATGACATAATTGCTTTCTACCTGTACATAGCCGTTGGACACAAATGCGACTGACCACTGACCGTTGCGCCTGATTCTCAGCTCTCCGGGATACAAGGCCGCAACCATAGGCGTATGATTAGCCATAATGCCCATTTCGCCATCGGCTGCAGTAAAGATGAGCATTCCGCAGGGATCATCCCAGAACACCTGATAAGGAGTCACCACAGTCAGGCGAAATGTGTTGGCATTTGCCTGAGCCGAGTAAGCCTGAGCCTGAGTTGCTTCCGCAGTCTGATTATCGTCACTCATACATGATGTTCCTTGTAATCTTTATACACATCATCAATCGTACCCTTCATAAAGAAGTACTGTTCCGGTATAGAATCGGTACTGCCACTGATGATTTCACTAAAGCCGCGGAGAGTCTCCTTTATCGGAACATAGCGGCCTTCATAGCCGGTCGAATCAGCCGTAACAAAAAATGGCTGTGACAAAAAGCGCTGAATTTTTCTGGCTCTGGTAACCGTCCGCTTATCAGCCGGATCCAATTCATCCATACCAAGAATTGCGATGATATCCTGTAGATCTCTATAACGCTGCAGCATCTCCTGAACCTTCAAGGCTATGCGGTAATGCTCTTGACCCACGATGCTTTCCGTCAAAATACGGGAGGAAGACTCCAGCGGATCAACAGCCGGGTAGATTCCCATTTCAACAACCGCACGGGATAAAACAGTAATTGCGTCCAGGTGAGCAAAGGTAGTCGCAGGAGCCGGGTCGGTCAAGTCATCGGCAGGAACATAAACAGCCTGGATAGAGGTTATGGATCCGTTACGGGTTGATGTAATCCGCTCCTGCAGCGCGCCCATTTCATTAGCTAAGGTTGGCTGATAGCCGACAGCGGATGGGATACGCCCCAGTAAAGCAGAAACCTCTGAACCGGCCTGCACAAACCGATAAATATTATCAATGAAGAGCAGGACATCTTTGTGCTTAACATCGCGGAAATATTCTGCCATGGTCAGGCCTGTCAGCGGTACTCTCATACGGGTGCCACTGGTTTCATTCATCTGACCGAATACCAGAACAGTATTGTCCAGAACGCCTGAGTCCTTCATCTCCAGCCACAGGTCATTACCTTCACGAGAGCGCTCACCAACCCCAGTGAAAACGGAATACCCGCCGTGCTCTTGTGAGATATTACGAATCAGCTCCAGGATCAGCACGGTCTTGCCGACACCGGCCCCCCCAAACAATCCGATCTTACCGCCTTGGCTGTACGGGACCAGCAGATCCAGCACTTTAATGCCGGTCTCCAGGGCTCTGGGTTCAGGATTCTGATCCGCAAACCCCGGAGCCTCGCGATGAATAGACCAATGATCAGCCGCCGTTACCGGTCCGCCTTTGTCTATGGCTTGTCCCAGTACATTAAAGATACGGCCTCTGACGCCATCGCCGACCGGAACTTTTACCGGATATCCTGTCGCATAAGCGACTGCTCCGCGTGCCACGCCATCAGTCGGCTCAAACGCCAGGCAGCGGACAACGCCATTACCAATTTGCTGAGCGACTTCGCAGGCAATCAGTTCGCCGTTCTCACGCTCAATCAAAACCTCTTCGTTGATTTTAGGCATTTCTCTGATTTTAAAGCGCGCGTCAATGACCGGGCCGACAATTTGCGACACACTGCCTTTGTAGGTATATTTGACAGTCTTTTGCTTGACTTCCGTCAATTCAGTTTGAAGCTGTACATCATTTGCCATGTTCATAACCTTCATTACTTGAGAGCCTCGGCGCCGCTCACAATTTCCGTCAATTCGTTTGTGATGCGTGCCTGGCGGGCCATATTTGCTTCTACCGTCAGATCCTGCAAAAGATCATCCGCGTTTTCAGTTGCACTATCCATAGCGGTCATCCTGGCAGTTTGCTCACTGGCAAAAGCTTCAGTCATTGCGCCATACAGGAGTCCGTTCAAATAGGTATCAAACAGATAAGACAGCACGACTCTGACATCAGGGAAATATTCAATACTTCTGGTAGCAACAATATCGTCACGGCTGAAATTTTCATGTCCCTGATAGATTTCCGTCAAGGTCTGGTAGTCAGCCGGAAGCGCCCTGATTTTCATGACTTCCATATCCATGTTATTTTTCAGGCTGGTAAAAATCAGATAGATCTCATCCAAAGTGCCGTTAAGGTAAGCGTGGCGAATGCGATTAGACAACTCAGCCACCCGGGTGTACTTGGGCGGATCAATCGGAAACACAAAGTCCTCTTCCACTTCAATACTTTGGCTCTTCAGGCGATCCAGGCCTATTGTCCCGATCAAGCGTGTTTTGGACTTTACTTCATAGCCTTGATTGGTCCGTTCCAGAATCTTTTCCAGAATAAAATTCTCCGCTTCATTCAGCACTCTGATATTATAAGCACCTGCCATCCCCTGATCTCCCGAGAACACATAGAAAGCCAGGTTCCAGCGATCGCCCGGATCTTTGTCCCTCAATTTCATCAGCGGTGTGGTCAGTTCCTGAGATTGCTGCTGCAGCACGGCCATACTTTCCGCGCAGGTGGCAAAAAAAGGAAACGCGTCATGCAGCCGCATTTTTGCGCGTCTGACCTTGACGGCCGAGATCATTTGCATGGCCCGGGTCATCTGTCGGATCTGGTTGACACTCCGAATTTCCTTTTTCAAGTCAGAAATCTGTTTCATTCACAATCACCTAATGGTTTCCGCCAACAGATCAGCTTAATCTGTCTCATCTACCAGCTGTTCCTGCTGCCACTGCGGCAGGTACTCCGCGCACAGTTTTTTCACTTCTGCCTGGTCCTCTTCCGCAAAGAGTCCGCTGTCGGATATCCGCTTGAGGACATCACGGTGAACATTTTGCAGGTAGCGGCTCAGGGCCTGGGCAAACAGATGCACTTCTTCTGTCGCCAGGGTGGCAAAGGCACCCTGCGTAGCCAGATACAGTAATATAACACTTTCAGGCATGGACCTGGGACTGTACTGGGGCTGCTTCAGGATTTCATTCAGGCTCTTGCCCTTTGACAGCTGCTGCTGCGTTTCCGCGTCCAGATCTGAACCGAACTGCGAGAAGGAGGCAATTTCATTATACTGGGCCAGACTGATACGGAGTGATCCCGCCACCTTCTTCATAGCCTTGACCTGAGCTGCGCCGCCCACACGAGAAACAGACAGACCCACGTTGATAGCCGGACGCTGACCGGAGAAGAACAAATCTGTCTCCAGATAAATCTGTCCATCTGTAATGGATATGACGTTGGTGGGTATATAAGCGGATATATCGCCGCTTTGGGTTTCAACAATAGGCAAGGCGGTCAGAGAACCGGCGCCCAGGGCATCACTTAAATGCGCGGAACGTTCCAGCAGTCTGGAGTGCAGGTAAAAGATATCACCGGGATAGGCTTCACGGCCCGGTGGTCTGCGGAGCAGCAAAGATATATTGCGGTATGCCTGGGCATTCTTTGTGAGGTCGTCATATACGATCAGCACGTCTTTATGCTGTTCATACATCCAGTACTCTGCAATAGCCGTAGCTGAAAAGGGCGCGATATACTGCATGGAGGCCTGATCAGCAGCTCCAGCTGCCACAATAGTGGTATAGCGCATGGCGCCGCGCTGCCGCAAGGTTTCCACCACACTGGCCAGCGTAGACATTTTCTGACCGATAGCTACATAAACGCAGTAGACACCCTGATTGGCCTGATTAATGATTGTATCGATTACAATAGCGGTTTTTCCGGTCTGACGGTCACCAATAATCAACTCACGCTGACCGCGGCCGACTGGAGTCATGGCATCTATGGCGGTAATGCCGGTATAAAGCGGAGTCGTAACCGGTTGCCGGTCCACAACGGAAGCCGCCGGCGCTTCAATCTCACGATAGCCTGCCGGCGTTATCGGGCCATCTTCATCAATCGGCTGACCCAGGGCATCAACCACCCGTCCCAGCATACTGTCTCCGACTGGCACCGCGACAGTGTGGCCGGTGCGCTTACAGATAGATCCCTCCTGGACTTCATCAATATCACCCAGCAGGACTACGCCAATCTGATCTTCCTCCAGGTTCATGGCAATACCGGAAGCTTTATTGGAGAAGATGAGCAGCTCATCATTCATACAGTTGCTCAAACCGGCTACATAAGCTATACCGTCCGCCACCCGTAAAACCTGTCCGACTTCATCAATATAGACCTGATCCACCACCGGGACACTGTCACCGTCACTGCGGCTTTTGGCCCCCGGCGCAACAGCCGCTTTATCATCGCTGTCCAAAGGTTCCGGGGTGGTGTTCCACAGGAAATCCAGGGAAGCCTGGTCAGAATCGGCTTTAAGGAAACGGTCTACCAGTTCTCTCAGCTGACTCTTTTGGTCTTTCAGCAGGTCCTTGACATCAACATTATCACCGCTGATCTGCTGCAGTTCTTTATGAAGCAAATCAGAAATATAACCTAGACGGCCCTTAATAGAATAGTCAAAGCGTTTATCATCAAAATAAACGATAATACCACCCAGCAGGGACGTATCAATTTCCTGACTCATATCAAGATCAGCGTTCAAATATCCAAAGTGTTCCGCAAAAGCGCCGGCAATCTGCATTGCTTTTTCTTCTGGGATCCCGGATGCAGAAACGATCCTGATTGTTTTTTTTACTTTATTTGCCATAGCAAGTTACCCTCTGCTCGTCGCCTCTCCGGCTGCTGATTGGTTGCTTGGTGCAGCTTCAGCTGCAGGTTCTGCCGGTCCTAATTTTTGAGTCAGGATTTCATCAATCATCTGCTTCTGGACTGTTTTATCCATTTGAGCACTAATAGCCTGTGAAGCAATGGACAAGGCCAGATCTGCAATCTCGCCGCGCACGTCATTAAGAAGCGAAAGCTTCATATGATCGCATTCCGTATCAGCCCGGGTCAAGGTATCCTTAGCCTTTTGTTTTGCATCATCCAGGATAGCCTGGCTGTTGGCGTTGGCGTGATTCTGCGCCTCATGAACAATACGGGCAGCTTCCTGCACGGCATTATCAATCTGTTTTTTGGCAGTCTCCTGATCCTGCAGTGCCTTTTGCTGAGCAGTTTCCGCATTCTTGATCATATCAGCGGTCTCCTGCTGCCGTTTATTCATCATTTTCATGATCGGTTTAAAAAGGAAGCGCTTCAAGACAAGGTACATGATCAGAAGGTTAATAACCGTTGAGATCACAACCACCAGCATGGCTGCTAATTTGTCCGGTGAAAACATGTCCATTTTTTTCTCCTTAACGTCCGTTTTGGCCGGGCGTCACACATTCCATCAATCTTTTAACTCCAGGCAACCAGGCCAGTCCCCGGTCCGCCTTAGCTTATGCTCTTTGTTCCGGTACGGAGCGTGAACCAGGCACCGCTCCAGGCTTTAAGCCTGATCAGCTGAATACGAACATCAGCAGCAGGCTGACGACCAGCGCATAAATGGTTGTGGACTCAATAAACACGATGGCAATGAACAAAAGGCTCTGAATCTTACCTGCAATTTCCGGCTGTCTGGCCGTAGCGTCAAAAGCTCTGCTGGAAGCAACGCCGATACCTAATCCGCCCAACCCGGCAGCAATACCAATTGCCAGGCCAGCTCCTAAAGCAATAATTCCTCTATCCATTTTAATTCCTCCTGAATTACGGGATGATTCTCCCTAGTTTTATCTATAGTCACTACCTCAGCTTAATTGGTTGAAGTAGGTTCTACCGTATTCTTTTTAGCAGCCAGTTTAAGCGCTTTGGCTTTAGCCTTTTCAGCCTTGATTTCACGCGCGCTTTCCGCCCCTTCTACAATCTCACCCACATAAGTAATCGTCAGATACACAAAGACCAGCGCCTGAATAATGCCATCTGCCAGATCAAACCACAGGCCGAGAACAGCCGGCAAGGCCAGTGGAATCACCAGGCTGACAAACTCAATCAAAATGTAGGAGCCAAAAATATTGCCGAACAATCGAAAGGCCAAAGACACCGGTTTAATGATATAATCCAGCACCTTAAATGGAACCAGAGCCGGTAAAGGCTGAGAAATAGAGCCCCAGAAGCCTTTCAGGCCCACAAAACGGAAGCCCATAAACAAGACATAGATGATGTCAAATAATGCCAGGGCCACCGGAAATGCGGGGTTTTGGGCCGGCGGTCTCAGTTTGAAAACCGATATCACATTGGCCACCAAAACGTAGATGCCAATTGTACCGACAAAAGGTACGACCTCCCTGGTTTGCTGTTCATTCAGGCCGGAGCTTTTACACAATTTCTGCAAACCGCCAACCAGCAATTCCGCGACAGTCTGTTTTTTATCCGGAATGTCCTTTGGTTTATGACCCAGCCAGATCCCCAGGACCGCCATCAGAATCATAGCAATCCACAAGCTGATCAGCGTATCACTGATCGGTATGGCGTAACCGCCGATCTTGATGTAAAAGCGCGCGCCAAAATCCAGCAGCTCGGTAATCCCATCAGACAAATTTGACTGTCCCGGCAGCAGGCTTTTAAGTTGATCCAGAAAAGCTTTACCAAACGCTTGAAAATAATTTAGTATAACCAACACATTATTCTCCTATGCATCTATAAGACCTGAGCCTCATAAAAAACGGTACCGCGATAACGGCAAGCAGCTATTGTAGTCTCAGCGTTTGCAACTTGCAAGTATGCAGCAGGCAAACTGGCAAATCCACTAAACCAGTCAGCGGCAGATCGTCTTAGTAGTTCAGTCCGTTAAAGCACTGACAGCTGGCTCAGTTCCTGATTCATAATCTCCTCTGCACCATATTGCTCAAGTTGTGAAAGATATTATAACCTGCTTTTTATGGATATTCAAAAACAGTTGTTTCAAAACCTGTTACAGAAAGTACGGAATTGCAGCTTTGCCTCAGCCGCAGCCAGGGTCCGTCGGATATATAAAAAAACGATGGCGTAACAACTGAGGTTGCGCCATCGCATTCATATAGTCTTCCGCGGATCTGATGGATCTTGATTATTTAGTACCAAACAAGCGGTCGCCGGCATCGCCCAGTCCGGGTACGATATAGGCATGATCATTCAGTTTTTCATCCAGAGCCGCACAGTAAATAGGTATTTCAGGATGCTGATTATGCAGATGCTCCACACCCTGGGGTGCTGCAATCAGACACATGAATTTAATACTGCGAATACCGCGCTGTTTCAGAAAATCAACCGCTGCCGCTGCGGAACCACCGGTTGCCAGCATTGGATCCAGCAAAACGACATCCCGCTCAGCAATGTCATCAGGTAACTTACAGTAGTATTCAACTGGTTTCAGTGAAGCGGGGTCACGGAACAAGCCGATATGTCCGACCTTGGCCATGGGAACCAGGCTCAGCATGCCGTCCACCATACCCAGGCCAGCTCTCAGAATGGGAACCAACGCTAATTTTTTACCTGCCAGAACTTTGGTTTTAGCCATAGCGACCGGCGTTTCCACCTCAACCTCACACAAAGGAAGATCTCTGGTCACTTCATACCCCATCAGCATGGCAACTTCTGACACAAGTTCCCGGAATTCCTTAGTGGTGGTGTGCTTATCTCTCATTAAAGAGATCTTGTGCTGGATCAGCGGATGATCAAAAATCATTACATTTTCATAGTCTTTCACGTTGGTCATGTCATTTCTCCTCATCTCTTTCAACTGTGCTCAGTCACCCGGTTGCAGCCGGTTCAGTTCATCTACCCGTTTCTGGTGGCGGCCGCCGGTTTCAAACGACTGGGCCAGAAACGCGTCCAGAATTGACTCCGCCAGACGGAAGCCGATCACCCGGCCGCCCAGCGCCAGCATGTTGGCGTTATTATGCTGCCTGGCCATACGAGCCATATACTCATTGGTGCAAAGCGCACAGCGGATACCCGGGCTTTTGTTAGCGGCAATCGATATGCCGATACCAGTCCCGCAGGCAATGATCCCCAGGTCTGCCTCCCCTTTATGGACAACCTGCGCAGCCTTTACTCCGTAGTCGACATAGCTGCAGGCATCCGCAGCCGTTTCAGTCCCAACATCCAGACAGGTATAGCCCTTACTTTGAGCATACTGAAGCAAGTGCTGTTTGAGATCATACCCTGCATGATCACTGCCAAAAACCAGGTTCATGTTTGCCTCCCAATAAAGCAACCAAGCCAGTTGATTTAAATCTGTTCTATTTTAGCACCGCTGGCTTTGTTTTGCACCACGAAGCCAGGCAAGCAGCCTGATCTCCGGGATATAAAAGCGAGCTCAGGCATGTGGTTCCTGATCAAGCGGCAGCGGGCAGTGCGTAAAATGGCTGCGGCCTTCGCTGTAATCCGCCACAATTTGCCCTTTGCCGTAAAGTTTGTATTTGTAGGTCATCAGTCCCTCAAGGCCGACAGGACCGCGCGCATGAATTTTACTGGTTGAAACACCGACTTCCGCGCCAAAACCGTAGCGGAAGCCATCACTGAATCTGGTGGAGCAGTTCCAGAAAACATTGGCGCTGTCAACCGCCTGCATAAAGTGCTCTGCTCGGGTCTGGTCGCCGGTAATAATGGCGTCAGTGTGATGCGAACCATATGTATTGATATGCTTGATCGCGGCCTCAGTATCCGGTACTGCCTTTACGCTCAAGGCCATATCAAGATACTCATAATGCCAGTCCTTGACAGGCTTGAAATCGAAGGCCGGCAGTAATGCGCCAGTTTCCGCATCCGCCGACAACCTGACGCCCTTATTGATTAACTCAGTCAGCAGCTCCGGCATCAGCGTCCGGGCCAGGGATTGATCAAAAAGCAGGGTTTCAGTGGCGTTGCAGACGGATACATATTGAGTCTTGGCATCCATCACCACGCGCCGGGCCAATGACGGATCCGCATCCGCCGCCAGGTAGGTATGGCAGACGCCATCTGCGTGCCCCAGTACCGGGATGCGTGTATGGCTCATAATATACTGCACAAAAGCGTTGGAACCGCGAGGGATGATGAGATCAATATACTGGTCCAGAGCCAGCAGCCGGTCCACCTCCTCACGGGCTTCAATGAGGTGCAGCCAGCCATCCGGCAGAATGCCGCGGCAGGCTGCTGTCAGGATATCCGCCAGCGCCCGGTTGGTCGAAAGGGCTTCCGTACCGCCTTTCATAATAACCGCGTTGCCGCTCTTAACCGCCAGCGCCGCTATTTGCACCAGCGCGTCCGGTCTGGCTTCAAAGATAACGGCTAAAACCCCGATCGGGCAGGACACCCTGTACAGATTCAGGTCCTGATCCAATTGCTCCGCCAGCTTGATCTGGCCGGCCGGATCAGGCATTTTCAGTAAACCGCAAATGCCTTCTTCAAGCACATCAAGCTTATGACTGTCCAGATAGAGCCTCTTAACCAGCGGCTCTGGCAAATGCTGCTCCGCAGCGCGGGCCAGATCCCGTCGGTTGGCCTGGTAAATCTCCTCCGCGTGGTCCTGCAAAGCCTGGTTAACAGCCCTTAAAGCTTGATTTTTGGTCTCATTATTCAGAATCTGCAAAGCCTGCGCCGCTTTTTGGGCAGCCGCGGCTGTCTGCTCCAGCTGACCCTCAGTCAGGACTCTTGTCTCACCGTTATCCATTACCGAAACCCTCCGCTCCAATTGCCCAGGCGCTCAATCCGCAGGTTTTCATAGTCATTTACCTGCTGAACAGATTCTGTACATAAGCATACGATTCCTTGGTTCCAATGTCGTAACAATCCCCTTCAAACAGATAGACCCGGACTGATTTCTTTTTATACAGCCATTCAGGGAAGTGCCCCGGTGAATCCGGGTTAAGTCCTGCCTGTAGATATTGGCGAATCAGCGGCAAGGTGTCCCGGCGGTAAAAGTAGGTCGCGTAAATGGCGATATCCGATTTAGGTTGCTTCGGTTTTTCTTCCAGATCCAGTAAGGAGCCCTGTTCATCCATAACGGCAATAGCAAAGCGGGTCGGGTCCTCCTGATCAGACAGTTTTTGTCCCAAAATCATATCCCGGCCATCACCGCTGTAGCTGTCATAAATCTCTTTTAAGTTATAGGTAAACAAATTATCCCCTGCGATAACCAGGATATCCTCATCAATCTGCAGCTGGCTGACTGCAAATTCCAGATCTCCAATGGCTCCTAAGCGATCAGCCTCTGAAGTCGTACCGTCATCAATGACCGTTATGGGCTTGAGCTGTGGATTCACGCCGCGGCTGTCCGCCCAATCCTGAAAAGCTTTAATAAACCGATGGTTGCTGATGACAATAATCTCATTTACCGCCTCAATCGGCTCAATCTGATCACAAATCCGATCCAGCAGACTGCGTCCGGCAACGTCCAGCAAAGCTTTGGGACGGTCTTTAGTCAGCGGATAAAGACGTGTTGCATAACCTGCGGCTAAGATAATCGCTTTCATGGCAAATCCTCCGAATTTATTACCTACTGGAGACTCCTCCGTCTAAGGCATAATGTATTAACATGTTATAACAGCTTGACGCTCTTCAGGGAAAGACCGTTTAATCCGCAGAAACTCCCGCTGCCGCCTTGTCGGTATGAGGCAGAGCGCGAAAGTACTGATAAAAGGTCGTAACGATTTTCCCATTATAAAGTTTGCGCCGTTTATCGGCAAGTCTGCCGAACTGCTTTTCAAAGCCCTTCAAACTGGAAATCAGGCCGATCCGCAACCCGGCTGGCAAGGTTTGCTGCTCCTGCAGATAGATCTGGCCTAACCGCCTGATCAGCCTTACCACCTCATCCTGCTCAAACATCCTTTCACCATAGGGGGGATTGCCAATGATCAGCATTCGGTCATAGCCGCTCAGCTCTTTCATTTTGGACGGAGTCAGAGCCCTGGCGTCAGCCTGGCGGAAATATATGAACTCGGAAACTCTGGCTCTGGCCGCGTTCGCCTCAGCAATGCGCAGCGCCTGTGGATCTAAATCAGAAGCATAAATGAAAGGTTCTTCAGGCGGCGTCAGGTCTTCCGCCTCCCTGGCCTCAGCTCTGGCATCACTGAAAGCCCGGCTGTCTAAAAAAGTCCAGGTCTCGCCGGAAAATGTACGGGTCGAGCCCGGGGCAATGCCTGCCGCCAGACGCGCGGCTTCAATCGCTATCGTGCCAGATCCGCAGAAGGGGTCCCAGAAGCACTCATCTGTAAAGGGGCGCCAGCGCATGGTTCCAAGTAATGCCGCGGCCAGGGTTTCCTTAAGCGGCGCCAGGTTGGCCTCAGTCCGGTACCCTCGCTTATGCAAACTGTCCCCGCTGGTATCCACTCTTAAAGCACAGCGGTCATTTAAAAAAGCAAAGCGAACGGACAGGATGGGTCCGTTTTCATCTTCCGGTACATGTGCAGCCGCATGATAGCGCGTCTCCTGGAGTCGCTTGACAATTGCCCGTTTTAACAGTCGTTGTAAATCAGTCACAGAAAAAAGCTGTGATCGAAGTGAATAGCCTTTAATGTGGAAGGCCTGTCCTGCACTGATCCAGTCTTCCCACGGTAAAGCGGCAGTCTGATCAAAGAAACTATCAAAATCCCTTGCTTCAAATTCAGCCAATTCAACCTGCACACGTTCAGCCGTACTGCAAAAAACATTCAGCCTGGCCACCGCTGCAGACAGTTGCTCCCGCTCATCCGGAACGGTTAATCTGACCAAAGCATTTTCCAGTTTGATCTGCGCCGGATCGTAGCCCAACGCACTGATTTCTTCAGCGGTCTGACGCTCCAGCCCCATGATGACAGGAAGAACAATATCCATGACATACCTTCTTATGTTTTGTTGCCGTAATCATAACACAAGGTAGGCTTTGAAGGATGGCGTGGAAAAATCAATTGGATTTGACTGGAGTTCAAGGAATTTAGCAATTTTAAAAGTTTATTGCATAAAAGCAATTGAAATTTTGCCTATTGTTTTATTATAATAACGCCATATAGTTGTGTATCATTGACAGTATTAGTATTTAGCACCGGGCCGGCGTTCCATATGTTGATATGGCATACTTTGTCCGCCAATATTAAAGCATTATATTAGTAAAAATATCATAAAAGGAGAAGAAACATGAGTAAGAGCAATCCTGAAACCCACCAAAACCATTATGGAAAACCGCCTTTAGCTTCTGGAAATGATCTGGCAATTTCAACAACTGCCGCCAGCAACCCTCACAACCGCTTAAACTGGATTGACGCTCATAATGTGGGCTTACTGTTAAAACATATACGGCAGTATCAGACGCGTTCACAACTGGACATATCGACTTCTGCCAATATAAATTCTACGTATTACTGCCATCTGGAAGCCGGTAAATCCCGGGTTTCTTTATATAAGCTTTGCGAAATACTGAACGCTATGAAAATACCAGCCTGGCACTTTATTCGCTGGCTGGAAGAAGGCTGGACGGCTTTAAGCCTGAACTCGGATCTGCAAAGACTGGCCGCTGCATCTGGCCGGAAAGAAAATACTTATCAGCCACCCGGTAGCTGCCAGGAAGTTGCTGAACCGAACTCGGTCTTTAAAGCTTCGCCTCCCCAGGCAGTTGAAAGCTGATACCGGGTTCCGGCACTAAAGTTGTTTTATGACCAGGTATACCTTTATTGTATGACGGATTATAATGCTCTCCAAATTAGGAGAGTTACATGTAAGGAGCGTTATATGCCCGAGTTACCTGAAGTAGAAACGATCCGTCTGAGTATGTTGCCGCATCTGCAACAGCGGCATTTGGCTGCACCGGTTATTTTGCGGCCGGGCATCATCAGTTGCCCCTCTCCCGGCCTGCAGCCAGCAGATCTTGAGGGGTGTCAGAGTGCTGCCCTGACCCGCCGGGGCAAGTATTTACTCTGGCATTTACAGAAGGAAGGCCAGTCTGACACGCTGCTGATCCTTCATTTAGGTATGACCGGTGAATGGCTTTGCCTGTCGCCACCTCCCTCTTCTCTGTCCGCTTTACCCAGTCACACCCATTTGGTCCTTCCCTTGCAGGATACAGACATGGTCACCCGGGAGATCCTGATCTGGCGGGATATAAGACGATTTGGCCGATTAATCTATTTACCCGCGGCCCGGCCGGACTTGTGGCCTGCCGGGCTGAAACAGCTGGGTCCAGAGCCGCTGGGCCCAGATTTCAACCCGGCATTTTTATGCCGTGAAGCCAGACGGCATCAGCGGCTGCCCATGGCCGGTTTTCTTTTGAATCAAAGCATCGGCGCAGGTTTAGGTAATATCTATGTCAATGAAGCTTTGTTTATTAGCCGGATCAATCCCTTACAACCTGCAGGCTCATTATCCGCAAATCAGGCCCGGGAGTTATGTCAGGATATCCGTGACTTACTGACCCGGGCTATAGCCTGCGGGGGATCTTCGCTGCGGGATTATATGGACGCGGATGGCCGTCAGGGACAGTTTCAGACTCAGCACCTGGTGTATGGCCGCGCCGGCAGGGCCTGTCCCCGTTGTGGCCAAACGCTGGTGAGTCAGGTCATTGCCGGGCGAAAGGTAACCTATTGTCCGCATTGTCAGGCTTGTCCCCAGTTAAAGCAATAATAATGCCTATCTATTTGTGTGATTAGTTAACATACAGCTATATACCCGTGACTATTTTAGCGATTTTCGTTATAATGTCTTCAGCAAGTGTCAACTGTATTTTTGCTGAGGCAGCTTTTGAGGCCAGGTTCAGCAGTTGACGGAAGCGAGGTGATCTGATGTCAGAGCAAGGTTTTGTGGTACGGTTTAACGGTAAACAGGCGATTATTGAAGACGCCTACCATGTACGCCACACCATTGCGCGCAGTACATTGCCGGCGCAGACCAATCTGGGGGATTTTGTTATCAGAGAGGACGGGCAAGACCAATTCCGGATTGACTACAGGATTACTGAAGAGCGCCTGCGGGAAATGCGGCGCTTATCCGATAATCAATTTGACTAGACCATCAGCTTGGATCCATCAGTGGCCGGCCTGAACCGCTTATGTTCCGTTTCAGGCCGGCTAACCTATTATTCATCTGTTGTTCAGCCAGCATTGACTCAGACTGCCGGCAGCGCTATAACGCAGGAAAACAGCGGTATACCAGCCGGGGTCTGCAGTTCAGCCAGGAATGGCCGGTCTAAGACCATGTCAAGTTCAGGCTGGTCGACTGGCAGACTGGTTGCTCTGATTCCGATCAGGGTAGCGGCTGCAGCTTCAACCCCATCTTCATTCATTTTCAGCCGGGCCAGCTGCTTGATATCACCTACAACTAAATCGCCGTTGCCCGCAGTTTCCAGCAGACCGCTGAAATCGGCCTGTCCGGGCTGAACTGCCAGTGTAGCACCCAGGGCCGGCAGGATATCAGTCAGATCTAGTTCTCCACTCAAATCGATTTTAGGAACGGACCAATTAATGTTATACCGTTGCCAGCTCTGGGTTTCATCGGACGCTTCGTCAGCCGCGGTGGCGGTATCCGTAACCGCCAGATCGCTCCAATACTCATCAGAATTTAATACCTGCGTCAGGCTGACGTTTTCTGCCGGAAGGGTGAGGCGCAGGCGGTAACCACCGGCCAGGGTGAGGTCAGCCATCTGATAGAGCCCGGTCACGCTGGCGGCGCTGTCCACGGCCTGACGATTCATAAAAACTGCTTCGCTCTGACTGCCATCAGCGGCCGTAAAGGTTCCGTCCACATTCTGAGTGCCATCAAAAGGAGTGGTCCAGGCACCCTTGAAATAAAGGGCATTGACCAGGGTCATAAGGCTGTCCGGCGACGGCAGATCAGCTCCGACTGAATCGGCTGTGATGAGTTTCAGGGTATGTTCTTCAATCCACTGAGCCAGAGCCTGATGAGCCGCCGACTGGGAGGTATAATTATAAAAGGCTGTCTGGTAACGCTGGGCGGCCAGATCGGCAAAGCTCTGCTTGACAGTTACCGCCTGGTCAACCCAGGCTGACTGTGCCGATCGCAGCGTCAGGCCGGTAGCTTCGTCATCCAGATTCAGCGACTGCAGCAAACCTGTCATCTCCTGGGCCAGGCTGGAAGCGTTTTCTGTCTCTCCGTACAGCAGGGTAAGCAGCTGAGTCCGGGTTTCCCCCTGTGCGCCCTCAGTCAGCATGGCCAGATCAATAAAGAGGCTGGCCGGGGAATAAATGATATTTTTGCTGCCGTCAGCGGAAAGTTGCGGCAATGAGTTTTGGTCAAAGCGCCGCAAGGCCTGAGCCAATTGAGCAGCCTCGCCCTCCAGGCCGTAATTCAACAGTTCTTCACGGTTGCTGTCATCTGTTTTTACAGCCGCAGCAACGGCTGCCAGCGGTGTTGGTTCACTTTGATCAGCCGCTCGGCTTTCATCCGTTACGGATCCTGAACTGCCGCAGGCAGTCATTGGCAGCACGGCCAGACTAAGGGTCAAAAGCGCTGTAGCGCGTTTAATCCAGCTTCTTTTACGGGGTAAATCATTTTGTTGCATATAGATCTCCTCCAGGCTCAGGTTTAAGAGAACACAACCAGATGGTGACGCGCCTCTTGCACCTGTACGTATCTATGATGAATACCGCGCCAGACAGCTCAAGGTTGCAGGCTTAAGCCGGAAACTAATATTGACACCCGGAAAGGAAGGGACAAGGTTATGGCCGGGGATGGAACAGTCAGCCAAGTGCATAGACAAAAAAGCCTGACCTCAAAACAGATCACTGACGTGCTGTCCCAAGATCAAGCTAATCTGAAACTGCTGCAACGGACGCCAGCCAGCACCCGTATGCAGATGTTCCCGGAAATCAGAAGAGATCCAGGTTAAAATATGGCTGCCGACGAAGGATTTGAACCCTCACAAACTGATCCAGAGTCAGGTGTGCTGCCATTACACTAGTCGGCAATATGGTGGGTAGTATTGGACTCGAACCAACGACCCCTTGCATGTCAAGCAAGTACTCTAACCAGCTGAGCTAACCACCCATGCGAAATGACTTGACGGTCATCTCCGCGGCCTATAAAGGATACTTCAGCAATTATGGCATTGTCAAGATGTTTACTGAAATTAATTGGTCAGTTTTGATGGTGGATTTCAGGTAAGCTCCCGCGCTGCATCAATAAAGGGGTCTGCCGCCCCAGGCCTTTTTTAAAGCTGGCAGGAGAATCAGCAAGCAGCCGGCATAAACAACTGCCTGGATTATCACTCCCGGCAGGCGGCTGATCAGTAATGGGATAAAGGCTACACCTAACAGTTGAGTCAGCCAAAACGTGCGCAGCCAGACAGAACAGATCAAGGTGTCCGCCACCACCCCGCCCACTGCTTTGGCAGGCAGTCGTTCCCAGGTTTGGGCAGCGCTCATCCGCGGCCGTTCCTGCAGTCCGGAAGGCTGATTGGCCGGCAGTCCGGCAGGAGCTGCCGCCAGGCGTTCACGCCAGACAGTCAGGCGGTTTGCCGCCCAGGCGATCAGCCCCGGCAAGCAGCCCTCCAGCCCGGCTGCCAGGGTAAAGCCCGGGTGGAATGTACCGGACGGGAAGAGCATAAAGCCCAGCACATCCGCCACCAGGCCGCAGGTCAGGCCGGACCACGGACCCAGCAGGATCCCCGCCAGCATAACCGGCAGCGGACCCAGCCCTATCCTCAGACTCCCTGAGCCCAGGGTAAAAGAAAAAATCCGCGTAAATAGTACACTTAAAGCCGTAAACAAAGCCAGCACTGCCAGCTTTCTCAGACTGAGCCAGGGTCTGGCAACGGATCCGGAAATACCTGGTTTCATCATTGTCACCAACTCCTTCAATTGGATTCAGGCCACATAGAAGGAGCGGATAGTTCCTGCAGATAATTCTATGTGACAGCTGGGGTGATTCAGCACCGCAAGATCACCTGTCTTTTCGTTTGAGGTTATTCCCGGCCCTCAACACTTAACGCGCTGAACCTATCTGTCGTCAATCCGCCGGCGGGAAGCCTGCGGCTGGCTATAATATATCACGAAGCCGTGCTTAGTCCATAGTAAAGAGACAAGTCTGAAAGGACATTACCCGACTTGCTTGGCTGGGGCTCCGTATTTATGAAATCTTTAGGTTTCAGCCGTTACTCCGTATATAATTAAATAGTCCGTATTACCAGTTTCAGGAGGAAATCATGTCTGCACACAATTTGAGCCAGCCCTATAACACCATTTTGATTTGCGATGACGATCCGGATATTGTCCGCGCGCTGGCTGTATATCTTGAAAGAGCAGGCTTTCAGAACCAGGCTGCTTACACGGGCCAGCAGGCACTGACCGCGTTGGCCGAGCAAGAGATTGATCTGGTTCTTCTGGACATTATGATGCCGGAATTAGACGGTATCCGCGCGCTGCAACTGATCCGGGAAACTTATAATGTACCGGTGATATTGATTTCCGCCAAATCTGAAGATCAGGACAAAATTAATGGCTTGAATTTCGGAGCGGATGATTATATTACCAAACCGTTCAACCCGCAGGAGGTGATAGCCAGGGTGCAGGCCCAGCTTCGCCGTTATACGCTGCTGGGTCCCAAGCCGTCTCCTGAAACTGTCTACAGCAGCGGCGGCCTGTGGCTGGATGATGCCAGTAAAGACTGCACGGTGGATGGCCGGCCGGTCAACCTGACAGCTTCGGAATTCAATATTCTCAAATTCCTGCTGTCCCACAAAGGGCAGGTCTTCAGTTCAGAAAAGATCTATCAATCGGTGTGGAAAAATCAACCTTATGGCAGTGAAAATACGGTAGCGGTTCATATCTGCCATATAAGGGAAAAAATAGAAGCCAATCCAAAAAGTCCGATTTACCTCAAAGTTATCTGGGGTAAAGGCTATAAGATTGAAGCAATCGAGGACTAAATCATGTCGCGATTCAGAGCCTCTGTCCCCCTAAAAATCCTGGCCGTTTGTCTGGCTTCCTTTTTCCTGCTGCTCTTACTGGGGCTGACTGTCATCTGGGGCAGCATGATTATAGTCGGTTATGTTCCCGGCAAAGACTGGGAAGTTGCCAGCCGTTTTCCTTCCCAGCTGCACCATTTGATTGATTCGGCTGACGCGCTTTATGCCAGTGGCCTGGCTCCGCAAAGCAGTGACGCCGACCTGGACATCCTAATTAATCAGGAAGACAGCAGCCTGACGCTGTATGAGCGGCAGGCGCTGGCGCAAAGCCGCCTGGATACATTGGATGAAGACCGTTACACTCTGAATTATTACTCCAACCAGTATCTCATCCTTGACGCGAGCAGAAATGTTATCAGCGGCAATGATCAGTCCGCGGAGCTGGATTCGACCTATGCTGCAGCGTTCCCGCTTCAGGGGTGGAAGGACAGTTACGATTATAAGTTTTCGTTTGACACCAAGGTGCTGGAGCGAAAGGACGGAAAAAGCTGGACTCTGAGTAATTTTGACACATCCAATTTGAGTTTCCCGGCCGGCAGCACGCTCTATGTGCAACTCAGCCCAGGTAGTTATGGCGTTTTAAATCAGACACTGAGCCGCAACCTCGCTAATTTGCTGCAGGGTAACGAGCTGGTTTTTATCCTCTTACTTGTGGGGATTTTAATATCCCTGATCATACTTTACGTATTCCTGTTTCAATCCTGTGGCTATAAGCGCCGGGCAGACGGCAGTTTGCCGGAGCGGGGCGAAATCAGTCTGAATTTTACGGACTATATCTATCAGGAGGTTTATATCCCGGCCTGTCTGGGCGTGATGCTGCTGTTTTTTGCCATCGCGGCCCTTTTAAGCGCGGACAGTATCAACACCATCAGCAGCACGCTGGGTCAGCTGCCGTCTTACAGCGCCTTCTCCACCCTGGCATGGCTGGTTACTCCGCCGTTTGCCAGCTGTCTGGCCGGCCTGCTGGTGTTTCACTCCTTGATTTTATCTGAGGCCCGCCGCATTAAAGCTCACCTGTTTTGGCGGAGCAGTTTGATCGGCCGCCTGTTTGGCTTAATCAACCGCCTGCTGCAAAGTCTCCCCCGCAACCTGGCGCTGGGGATCAGTTTTATCCTCTATTACCTGCTGGCCATACCGCTTTTCTTTTATTTATGGAACCGACTTTATAGTATCAGTACCCTCTTTTTGATCTTTGTCTTACTGGAAGGTCTGCCGTTCGTCTTTTTCCTGTATCTGGTCTATATCCGCCGCAGCCTGTATGTCTTGAATAATATGATCGCCGATATGTCCCAGGGAGGCTTCTCTGCCACCCCTCGCCTCACCGGGGTCAAACTGCTCCCGTCTGTCAACCGGGCCGTCCGCAACCTTGAAAATCTGGGCCAGAGCGCGCGCCGGGCGGTTGAAGCCCAGGTTAATTCCGAGCGACTCAAGACCGAGCTGATCACGAATGTATCTCATGACCTCAAGACTCCGCTCACCTCCATTATCAGCTATGTGGATCTGCTGAAAAAAGAACAGCCCGGCAGCGCCGCCAGCCAGGAATATCTGAAAGTATTAGAGCAGAAATCCGAACGGCTGCGGAGGTTGATCGACGATTTAGTCGAAGCGTCCAAGGCCGCTACCGGCAACCTGACCTTAAATACTACAGAGATTGATCTGACTGAGTTTCTTCGCCAGGTTCATGGAGAGTTCATTGAAAAGTTCACGGTCAACCATCTGGAACTGATCCTTCGCCTGCCCGAACAAGTGAGCTCGGTGCTGCTGCAAACTGATGGCCATTATTTATGGCGGATACTGGAAAACCTCCTGGAGAACGCCCGTAAATACAGCTTATCCGGGTCAAGAGTTTATCTGGACTTGCTCTGCCTCAATGACGGGCTCAAGATACGGATCAGGAATATTTCCGCCGCGCCGATTGACTTATCAACAGAGGAGCTGATGGAACGGTTCATCCGCGGAGACAGCGCCCGTTCCAGTGAAGGTTCCGGTCTGGGGCTCTCAATTGCTCAGAGTCTGGCTGAGGTTCTGGGAGGACACTTTGAGCTGGATGTGCATGATGATATTTTCACGGCTGCAGTATACTTTCCTGCCAGTCTGGAACAACCTGAAGGGCTCAGTACTGAAGCAGTCAGTCCCTTAACGCCGGACCAGTTTGCCGCGGACCCTGAGACCAATCAGCAGCCGCCTGCCCTGCCGCTCGATCAGGAAAACGGAGAGACTGTCACGCCGGTCGTAACCCCGGCTCCGGACAACCCGGATTCGCAAGAATAAAGTCAGCTGAATTGCATCCAGCTGACAGTTCAAGCGAATTTTCGTTCAATTATAGCCTGTTATTCGTCTCATTTCTGGCTTGCTCCTGCAGGCTGCAATGTGCTAATATTCACAATTAAGTTAATATTTTCAGCTAATTCACGGCTTGTTAATTGAACGGAGGACATTTATGAACAGGGGTACTAAAGGGTTACATCGTCTTGCCGCTACGCTGACCGCGTTATCCATGACCGTCATGCTGGCTGGCTGCGGCAGTCAAAGCGGCACTGCTACCACTACAAATACAGCTGCGGCGACGACCTCAGCAACGACCGCGGAGGCGGCGACCTCAGCTGCAGCCGCTACGGACAGCAGCAGTGCGGAAACCACTGCGGAGGCTTCCGCTTCCGGTACAGTTGAATTGGTGGACAAGTCTTTTAAAATCGGCATTATGCAGCTGGTAGAGCATAATGCGCTGGACGCCGCCAAAGAGGGTTTTGTTGATGGTCTGGCAGCGCACGGGATTGTCGAAGGTGAAAACCTGACGATCGATTTTGAAAACGCTCAGAACGACCAATCCAACGCGCAGACGATTGCGCAGCAGTTTGCGGCGGACTCGGATATAGATCTGGTTCTGGCGATTGCTACCCCCGTAGCTCAGGCCGCGGTTAACGCCATCACTGACCGGCCGATCCTGGTGACGGCGGTCACGGATCCGGCCGCCTCCGGTCTGGTAAAAAGTAATGATGCCCCGGGAGGAAATCTCACCGGTACCTCCGATCTGAATCCGGTTAAGGAGCAGATGCAGTTGCTGACGGAGCTGGTACCTGACGCCAAAACGGTCGGTATCATGTACTCCTCCAGTGAGGCCAACTCTGAAGTGCAGGCCAAGCTGGCTGAGACAGAAGCTCAGGCACTGGGTCTGAAGACAGAAATATTTACGGCTTCAGCCAGCAATGAGATCCAACAGGTTGTGGAGTCGGCAGTTGGTAAAGTTGACGCAATATATATTCCGACAGATAACACGTTTGCCAGTTCTATGGCTATCGTCGGACAGGTAGCGGAAGAAGCCAAGCTGCCGGTTATTGCGGGTGAAGAAAACATGATGAAAGCCGGGGCGCTGGCGACCGTCAGTCTGGATTACTACAAGCTGGGTCAGCAGACCGCAGACATGGCTTACGATATCCTGGTTAACGGCAAGGATCCTGCTACCATGCCGATTGAGTATCAATCAGATCCGGTTTTAGCTATCAATCAGGATTTTGCCGATGCTATTGGTCTGACGATTCCGGATAGCATTTTAGCCGAGGTAGGGAAATGAGTTCTTTTGCCAGTTCACTTGTCAGCGGAGTCAGCCAGGGGCTCTTATGGGCCATCATGGCCTTGGGGGTTTATATTACCTTCCGGCTGCTTGACATCGCTGACATGACGGTAGACGGCAGCTTTACCACTGGCGGGGCGGTGACAGCCATCTGTATGATGGCGGGTTACCACCCGCTTTTTGCGATTCTGGTCGCGACGCTGGCCGGTATGCTGGCTGGCCTGATTACCGGAATTCTGACGACCAGGATGAAAATTCCCGCCCTGCTGTCCGGTATTCTGACTCAGATCGGTCTTTATACGATCAATCTCCGGATTATGGGTAAAGCCAACATTCCGCTGACCGGAATTAACAGCCAGATCCAAAATCTGTTTAATTGGCAGCTACCCTTTAATGCATCCCGGTCAGCCGTTGCGCTGATGATCGGCCTGATATTTACGTCGGTTATTATTGTGCTGATGTATCTGTTTTTTGGCACTGAAATCGGCGCGGCTATCCGCGCGACCGGCAATAATCCTGCCATGGTCAGGGCTTTGGGGGCCAATACCAAAAACACCACCCTGTTTGGTCTGATGATGGGCAATGCCCTGGTTGCCATCAGCGGTGGCCTGGTAGCGCAGCAGCAAGGTTATAGCGACATAGGTATGGGTACGGGTGCTATCGTAATCGGTCTGGCCAGTATTATTATTGGTGAGGTACTTTTCCCGAAAATCAATTTCTGGTTTCGCCTGATCGGTGTGGCTTTTGGATCCATCATTTATCGCATCGTCATCACCTTGATTCTGCGCTATAGTCCACTGAAGTCTTACGATTTAAAGCTGTTTACCGCAATAGTGGTGGCGCTGGCGCTGTGGTTGCCTTACTTGCTGCAACAGATCCGGGAGCATAAGGCCCGCCGGAGTAATATACCTAGCAGAGGCGGTGTTTAAATGCTGGAAGTCGTTGATGTTTCCAAAACCTTCAATCCCGGAACAGTCAATGAAAATCCGGTTCTGAAGGGCTTAAGCCTTAAACTTTCGCCTGGTGATTTTGTCACCATCATCGGAGGTAACGGCGCTGGTAAATCGACCCTGATGAATATCATTTCCGGGGTCCTGTTTCCTGATCACGGCCGGGTTTATCTGGGCACCCATGATGTTACCTACATGCCGGAGTACCGGCGGGCTAAGTTTTTGGGGCGGGTATTCCAGGATCCCATGCAGGGCACCGCGGGCGACATGGAAGTCGTGGAAAATCTGGCGATGGCCAGTCAGCGCGGCAGCTTCAGGGGGCTGAACTGGAACCTGAAATCCCGCCAGTTCGCATATTTTCAGGAACTGTTAGCTTCCCTTGACTTAGGGTTGGAAAACCGCCTGCATGCCAAAGTCAAATTGCTGTCCGGCGGACAAAGACAGGCGCTGACCTTATTGATGGCCTCTATGAACCAACCTGATCTGCTTTTGCTGGATGAGCACACTGCGGCGCTGGATCCCAAGACCGCCCAGAAAGTCATGCAGGTAACCCAGCGTGTGGTTTCAGCTGATCATCTGACCACGCTGATGATCACCCATAACATGCAGCAAGCGATCCAGTACGGCAATCGACTCATCATGATGGACAGCGGCAAAATTGTTTTAGATATTGCGGGCGAAGACAAAAAGGAGCTGACAGTAGAACAACTCCTGGCCAAATTTGTCACTGCCAGCGGCAATGCCCTGGCTAATGACCGCATGTTGCTTTCCTGAAGCATACCCAATGACAGTCTGAATTTCCAGGCATATTTATCAGAGCTGAATCAGGCCGGAGCGAAAAACCGGCAGACAACTGCAACAGTCAATTGCTGGCTGCACTGTCTGCGGTTGCCGCTGCGGCCTGACTGCTGTAATAAGCCTGCCAGGTATCCAGCAGGGTACTGTACGGCAATAAGGCCTGGCCAGCTGCGATGGCCTGTTGAGCCGTCTCCCAGTCCTGCTGATTGGCGGCAGTCTCAGCCTCGCTCAGATAATAATCTATGACAGTCTGCCTGGCCGCCTCCCAGGCATCCTGAAAACGGCTCTGGTCCGCATAGGTAGACACCGCCTGCTCCAGCCTGGTCAGAGCAGTTTCAAAACGACCGGCGTCCAGATCACGCTGGCTTTCGGTAATAATCGCATCCTGAGCCGAACTTTCCTGAGCCGCTTTGACTCGGGCTGACAGCTGCTGCAGACTGCTGTCACCCGGCACCCGCTTGAGTGCCTCTTCCACCGCTGTGGCGGCTTCCGGGTACGACCCTTGTTCCAGCAGGTCTTCCACCGTCTCCTGAACACTGCGGACATACCTGCCGCGCAACTCAGATAACCGAACCTGCGTCACCTCATAATTGGGATCCAGCAACCTGACCTGAGCATAGGCATCCAGCGCATCGGCCAGTCGGTCGTCCTGACTGGCTGCCTCGCCGGTCAAAAAAGCCTGTCTGGATTCATTCAGGACCGCCAGCTCATCTATTGCCTGGGAAACCACCTCATCATTAGCCACCAGTCTGGCCGCTTGAATATCCTGCAGCTCCGTTTCAATCTGATTTTCATCTATCTGACCGGAAACATAGTTCTGCTTAATGGTCTCCAGTACGCTGACCAAAAGAGCCTGCGCTTCCTGCTCCAGCTCCGGGTTGCCTCTGATATCCTCCGTAAAGTAACGGCCCGCTGCCGTATAATCACCGGCTTCCAGACTCTCCCGGTAGCGGTCTATCTGATCCGGTGAGCTGTTATAGTTAAAAAGGGCGAACGCTGCCAGCAATAAAACAAAGACCAGCGCCAGCAGGAAGGCCATGATACCGCGATTTTCCCAAATCAGCAGCTGCAGCTGCCGTTGTCTGCTTTTCTTTTTCATGGCTGAGCGGCCTCCTCTGCCTGATACAGTAAGGTATACTGCCCCTGGCCCAATCCGGCCAGTTGATCGGAGTCAAGCCAGCCGGCAGATCGCCAGAGTAAATCACTGGAATTGCTGATCCAGACTAAATGGAGTCGCCATTGCAGTTCCACAGCTGTTGCCGGCAGGAAATTGAAGGGAACATAGACGGCCAGCTTGGTCAGCGTCAAGTCAGACTGGTCTCCGGCCGCATTGAAGCTGTCTGCCGCGTCTCCTGCTGAAGTGCCAACGGCTTGGCCCTCCGGCCACTCATTCAGGCTGCCGCGAAAAATCAGGCGATCGCCGGCGTACAGTTCCGGGATCCAGGCCAGATGTGACTGGCTGAGCGGGAGATCGGCAGCCTCAGCCAGCTGTTCGAGCTCGGTTTCCAGTTGTTGTGTATTGAGCTGGAGATCGAGCTTAAGCCAGCTGCCGGTTTGGCGGGGCCAATCTGAGCGGTTGAGGTCAGCCCAATCCTGACTTGATGCTGACAGTTGCAGGGCAGTCAGCGAATCAGCCGTTTCAGGCACAAAGCCTGCAGCAGTCGTCAATAAGTGCTGACTGGTTTCAGCCAGGTCAAAGCCTGACTCCGTATGGCTGAAATCCAGGGAAAGGTAAACTTGCAGCCCTGCGGCCACCGCTTCCCTGACCGTCACCGGCTGACCATCCTTTTTCACGCTGACAGTCAGACTGAAGCCCGCGGTTGAATCCAGAGCCAGCTGCAGATCCTCCGTCTGCCCCGGGCTCAACAGTGGCAACTGCAGGCTATGATCGCCTGAGGTGAGGCTGAAGTCAGCGGTATAGCGGCTGTCTTCAGCAGCAGAAGCAGCTGCGCCCGACGCCGGATCAGTCTGGCGTACGACCAGCTGCCCGGAGACCTGGTTGTACCCCAGCGGCAGCAAGGTCCAGGCAAGCTCGACCTGCTCATCTGAATCAGTATCATTGGTAGGACTCTGAGATGAGAGCGTTTCATCCGCCGGCAGCATTCGCAGCCACTGACTGCTGTCATCCAGGTCTGCCGCGGCAATATCCTCACTGCTTAAGCGGAGCGATGAATATAAGTCAGCCTTGCTTTGCAGAACGCTCTGTTCATAAGCTACCGCGGCGGCCATTCTGATTTTATCGGCTTCAGGCAAATCTGCCGCCTGATCAGTCTGAGCTTCCGGAGTTGGTGTTGTCTGTGCTTCCGTGAGTGTTTCACTCAGTTCAGTTGGAACCGGTGAGCAAAGTTCATACAAGCTCAGGTTCAGATTATCCAGCAATTTAAGGGTCATCGTCTGCAAGGAGCTCTGCTGAGGCACGACTGCTTCCGCCAGATTAAGCAGCAGGAGCGCCGCGGTCTTGGCTTCAAACGCTTCTGTACTGCCCAGAGATGAGTCGGCCTGGCTCAGCATACGGTCAATCAAATCATTGGCCGCATCCTGAAAGGCTCGCTGATCAGCCGTAAGATTAGCCTGTTCCAGATCTGCCCCGGCAGCCGCTGATCCTTGCGTCTTATACTGCTCAATGACACTGTAGGCCTCTGAAATCCAGCTCATAGCAGCTAACGGACCCTGCTGCGTTTCCAGTTCCTCCGCGGTCTGCAGTACCTCATCCCGGTAAGTTGTATCCGCCTGATCCTGAGCGCTGCGTAACGCGGTTTTCAACTGTTCATCCTGCGGCAGATTATCCAGAGCTTTTTCAAGCAGTGCGCAAGCCTGAGCGGGCTTATCTGCCGCAAGCAGGTTACGGGCCTGCTTGAGCCGGTCATCCCTGTACGCGGCCTGTACCGCGTCTATCTGAGTCTGCGCGCTGTTATACCAGGCGTCATCCGCTACCACCTGGCGGTAAGACTGGAGAGCCAGTAAATAAGCGGCCTGGCTATAATAGCTCTCACCCATTTCATAAGCCTGATGAGACTGATTCATCCTCAGCAAATCTGATTCTGCCTGTTCACGCGCCGTAGTGGGAATAAATATGCCGCTTTGATCCAACGCGGTCAGCCGGCTGTCCGCCTCCTCATAAGTCATGGTGTTGTCGGCAAATTGCTTCAAAATAGATTCGATTGAATTCAGGACTTCTGTCTGAGCCGCTTGCTGCAGCGTGGTATCACCGAACAGTTCCTGGTAGTAGATGGCTCGGGCGCCGCGGATATCCCCTGACTCCAGGGCATCAGCCAGTTTCTCCTGCGGTTGTTCCGTCCGGTTAAACTGTCCGCGGCCAACCGTAAACCATAATAATCCCAGAAGCAGCGCTACCAGCAAAGCCAGCCGGCCTTTCCACCTGCCGCGGGCTTCAGGTGTGACCTCAGCCGGGGACGGGGCCGCCGGTTTTGACATGGCGGCCTTGTCAGCGGGATCAGGCGTTCCAGCCGGCCGCCGCCCGGATTTAGGCTTGCTGCAGGCGCCGCCCCGATCCGGAGCAGCAGGTTTATCCGGTCTGAGTTTAGCTAAAAATTTCAACCCGTATCAGTCTCCTTAAGTCAGCCTCAGATCTGTACTATAACCAGCAGCTTCCGCACTCAATGTGACTTAACCCCCCTGAAACCCTCTGATCTTAATAGATGCTGGTAGAAAGCGTGACATGGGCGTCATAGCCGGCGTCCTTTAAAGCCTGCATAATCTGGTCTTTATGCGCGGCACCAAAGGCCTCCAGAGTAACCTTAAGCTCCACGGCAGCATTCCGGTTGATGCTGATAAACTGATTATGATCCAGGCGAATAATATTACCCTTGGACTCAGCGATGACATGAGCCACATGCTCCAGTTCACCCGGACGGTCCGGCAGTAAAACAGTAAAGGTGAAAACCCGGTTGCGGGCAATCAGGCCATGCTGTACCAATGAAGACATGGTGATCACATCCATGTTGCCGCCACTGAGAATTGATACCGTTCTGGTATCAGCCGTCAGTTCCAGATGACGTAAAGCTGCTACCGACAGCAGACCGGCGTTTTCCACCAGCATTTTATGTCGCTCCAGCATGTCCAGGAAGACCACCACCAGTTCTTCATCCGGAACAGTGATAATCCCGTCCAGATTCCGTTCCAGGAACGGATAAAGCTGGTCTCCCACCCGCTTAACCGCGACGCCATCCGCAATGGTATTAAGACTGGGCAAGGTCACCGGATGTCCGGCTCTGAAAGCGGTTTTTAAAGAAGCAGCCCCGGTTGGTTCAACGCCAAATACTTTGATATCCGGTTTCAGCAGCTTAGCCAAAACCGCGACGCCGGTAGCCAGACCGCCGCCGCCTACCGGTACCAGGATCACATCCGTCTCCGGCAGGTCACGCAGGATATCAAAGACCATGGTCCCCTGGCCTGCCGCGACATTCAGATTATCAAAAGGATGGATATAAGTCAGCCCCTCAGTCTGAGAGAGTCTGAGCGCCTCATCCGCGGCGTCATCAAAGGTAGCGCCTTTAAGAATCACATTGGCGCCGTAGCCTTTGGTATTGTTAACTTTTACCAGAGGGGTGGTCTCCGGCATGACAATCGTAACCGGCAGTTTTTTCAGTTGTCCGGCCAAAGCCAGACCCTGCGCGTGGTTGCCGGCAGAAGCCGTCACCAGCCCCTGCTTTGCCTCCGTCTCAGACAGGCAGGAAACAGCATAGTACGCACCGCGAATTTTAAACGCTCCGGTCAGCTGCATATTTTCAGGCTTGAGGTAGCATTGCGCGTGATTCAGTTGGCTGAAATGCTCCGAATAAACCAGCGGAGTCTCTCTCAGAACCGGTTTAAGGACATCATAGGCATTTTGAAAATGCTCCAGAGATAGATCTGTAAAACTCATTTGTTATACCCGACAGCCGTCTGGTTGCCGGTCCTCCTTGCCATAGCTGACTTTTTGTCTATTATAGCGCAAACTCCGATCACAGCAGAGCTAAAAGCAGGCAGGTACCTTGGCAAAAACCAACAATTGAGGTCTTGCCATACAGCAAACAGTCTGCCTCTGTATCTATTAACAAAGGCTTTTATATTAGGTACAATAGCTACAGATGACAGACGGAGGATTTTGACATGCGTAATAATTCCAGTTACCAGGCAGCCGTTCAGGCAGATCAGTGCTATATATATACCAAAAAGGACGGCTACATCCCCAGAGTGGCGGCCGTTCACGACCTCTGCGGCTACGGTAAATGCTCGCTGGGTATTGTCATACCTGTTTTATCAGCAGCCGGTATAGATGTCTGCCCGCTGCCAACCGCCCTGTTTTCCGCTCATACCAAATATCCGGTGTTTACCTTCCGGGATACCACTGAGGATCTCCCGGGCTATATTGACGCCTGGCAAAAGATCGGCGTGGACCTGGATGCTATCTACAGCGGCTTTTTGGGCAGCGGGGCTCAGATTGATACCATTCTGGAACTGGCCCGCCGTTATCCCAAAGCCCGGCTGATTATTGATCCGGTCATGGGAGACGGCGGTAAACTCTACCCGACCTATACGGATGACCTGTGTCAGGCGATGCGGCAGCTGGCCTGGCACGCAGAGGTTCTTACTCCCAACCTGACTGAAGCCGCGATCCTGACCGGTCAGACCTATACTGGTCAGGCGCCTTCAGATGAAGCGGTCCAGTCGCTGTTGTCCGCCTTACTGCAGCAGGGTGTCAAATATGTCGTGCTGAAAGGCATTGAGCGCGGCGAAGAGGTCATCAATTTTGTGGCGGGTCAGGATATTAAAACTGAGCAGGTTTCAGGCCCCTTGTACCCTGAAAAGCTGCATGGTACAGGTGATCTGTTTGCCAGCGTGCTGACGGCGGCGCTCATGAGCGGTCACAGCCTGGCTGAGGCGGTCCGCAAAGCCACCAATCTAGTCTACCAGGCAATGTTTGTCTCGGCCCGTCAGCCTGATTACGCTATGCGCGGGGTCAGCTTTGAGTCCTTGCTGGGGCAGGTAGCCGAGCTTGCCTGAACGAGCGGATTTTCCCGCTGATCATGGGCTTATGTTTCGTGTCTTGGCAGTCTGGTCTTCGTTTAGTCCGGGTGTTATGATGTACGGAGCTAAAGCAAGTGTCTGCTACGGGCGCCTGCTAACTTCGGAGGTATTTGATGGAACACGAGACCATTCTGATCCTGGATTTTGGCGGTCAGTATAATCAGCTGATCGGCCGCCGGGTCCGCGATCTTAACGTTTATTGCGAGATTCTGCCCTACCGCACCCCGCTTGATAAAATCAAAGCCAGGACCTACAAAGGTATCATCTTTACCGGCGGTCCCAAGAGCGTTTACGCACCGGGCAGTCCTTCCTACGACCCCGCTATATTTGATCTGGGCATCCCCATATTGGGCATCTGCTACGGCGCTCAATTTATGGCCTATGCCCTGGGCGGTCAGGTAGCGCCGGCCGCAGAACGCGAGTATGGTCACAGTGATCTGACCATTACGGATACCTCTGACCTGATTTTCAAGAATGTCCCCAAGCAGACTGCCGGCTGGATGAGCCATACAGATCAGATCACCCGGGTCCCCGCCGGCTTTCACATCACCGCCGCCACCCCCACCTGCCCGGTCGGAGCGATGAGCTGTCCTGAGCGGCGCTTATATGGCGTACAGTTTCACCCTGAAGTCAACCACACCCCTGAAGGCAACACCATGCTGCGGAACTTTCTTTATGAAGTCTGCGGCTGCAGCGGTGATTGGCAGATGTCGACTTTTGTAGAAAATACCGTTGACCGGCTGCGGACTGAGCTGGCAGGCAAAAAAGTACTGGCTGCCTTCAGCGGCGGCGTGGATTCTTCCGTTGCTTCGCTGATGGTCCATAAAGCGGTTGGCAGTCAGCTGACCTGCATATTTGTCGATCACGGGTTGCTTCGCAAAAATGAGGGCGATGAGGTCATGTCTGTCTTTGCTCATTCCTTCAATATGAATATCATCCGGGTCAACGCGCGGGAGCGGTTTTTAAGCAAGCTGGCCGGTGTGACGGATCCGGAGCGCAAGCGCAAGATTATTGGCGAAGAGTTTATCCGCGTCTTTGAGGAAGAAGCTCGGAAAATCGGCAAAGTGGATGTGCTGGTGCAGGGTACGATTTATCCGGATGTCATTGAATCCGGCACGGACGACGCCGCGACGATCAAGAGTCATCATAATGTAGGCGGGCTGCCCAAGAACATTGAATTTAAAGAGCTGGTGGAACCGCTGCGGGATCTGTTTAAAGATGAAGTGCGCCGCGCCGGTACGGAAATGGGGATCCCGGATGAATTAGTCTGGCGTCAGCCCTTCCCCGGCCCGGGTCTGGCGGTGCGTATTTTAGGTGACATCACCGCGGACAAAATTGCCTTGCTGCAGGACGCGGATGCGATCTTCCGGGAGGAGGTGGCTAAAGCCGGTCTGAACCGGGAGATCAGCCAGTATTTTGCGGTGCTGACTAACCTGCGGTCAGTCGGGGTCATGGGCGACAGCCGGACCTATGATTACACCGTAGCATTGCGGGCGGTGACTACCCAGGATTTCATGACCTCTGACTGGGCCAAGATCCCGTATGAGGTGCTGGAACGCGTTTCCAGCCGCATCGTCAATGAGGTGCAGCACGTCAACCGCGTGGTCTATGACATCACCACCAAACCCCCGGCGACCATTGAGTGGGAGTAATTTGAGAAGGCCATTGAACCTGGTAGTTATACGGGTTCGTAGACTATCAAGACTCCCAATGGCAACGTTTTGGCAACACTGATTCCAGGACTCATAAAAAGAGCTAGCTGATTTTAACCGATCAGTTAGCCCTTTTTTAGATAGAGTAGACTGATGGCTCTGTGACCAGCTGATGAAAGCAGCAGTCAGCGAGCGGATCGGAGCGGCCAAGCACGAGCAGAAGCAGGATCGCAGCAGCTACCGCTGCGGTTATCGGCCCCGGCGCATGGGTACGATGTACCTGATGGTACCGAAAGTCCGTCAGGGTGGCTATATCCCTTTCTTCATCACCGAGCGTAAGCGCAGTGAAGCCGCTTTGATGCAGGTTGTGCAGGAAGCTTATGTGCAAGGAGTTTCAACCCGAAAAATCGAAAAGCTGGCTCAAAGCCTGGGGATTGAGAACCTCTCACGCAGCCAGGTCAGTGAAAGCGGCCAGCGCGACGTGCTGGCCATTGAGCCGATGCTTGAAGCATCCAGGGACAGTTACGTACGGCTCTTCTCCGGACTTCAGGAGCGCGGCTTGAGCGGCGTGTCGCTCATCATCTCGGATGGCCATGCCGGCGCCTGGTTTCCGCGATTGAGTGCGCCTTCCCCGGTGCATCCTGGCAGCGCTGCAAGGTTCACATCATGCGAAATATCTTGTTGCACGTACCGCATCGGGAGAAAGACCGCTTTGCCGCCCAGCTCAAGCTGATCTGGCAGGCACCGGACCAAAGTGATCGGCATCTTTCCCAACCCTGAATCCTACGTACGCTTGATCACCATTTACCTGATGGAATATGCTGAGGACTGGTCGGCTTCCAAAGCTTACCTCAGCCAGAAGTCCATTGAGGACATACCAACGCTAGCAACCGCCTGGATACACTCAGAACGGAACCCGAAGTTGCGAACATCTGTTGACACGACCAATGGCTTTTTATAATATATATATAAACGTTCCAAGCATTATTTTCGTGATAAATCACTAATAAGATCATATGTCCTGCCTAATGTGAATGTTTACATCGAATAAATATTCGCATTCGTTTTGACATTAAAACAAAGTTAGTAAATGTTTTTCACTTAAACTCATGAAGCAATTTGAAAATCACTTTATAAAAAGAGCGTATCAAAAAGATAAACGACTTAGAAGGAGGTGTAGGAATAGCTCTATGTTGGGAGCGCAGATGTGAACTGAATCCGATACAGTGAAATGAAAGGAGTACATCAAATGAGCAGCAACAAGAAGATTGAAAGCATTGTCTCGTTGTTTACAGCAGTAGTAGTGGTGGCTTTTAGCTCGTTCAGCGTTAGTGCAGCCGAAGCATCGGTTTTATTACCCTCTGATGATGTATATCTTCAACAAACTGGGATGCCCGAGGATGTGCTTCAGAATATGGATAACGATTTCAAAGCATATATTGCAGCCGACTTAAAGAAATCAGATACAAAACTTTCAAGAACTGGAGAAGCTTCTTATCAGTTTGATTATGTTCAAACCGAGATTATTCCTAGTATTTCACCCTTTGCGACGACACCGGATAGCGGCGTCTCGCTTACTGCATATGCTTTTAAAAGCGGCTCCCAAATCAGCGTATACCCTACGTATGAATTTACGCAAGACAAAAAGCCAAAAGGAAGAGATGCTTTTTCATTTCAACTTGGAGCTGCAATGAGAGCATATGATTTCGGAGGGCAAGTATGGTATAAAGACTCAAGCATGTCGTCGTGGGCAGTAGGTGGTTCAATGACTGCAAATGAGCAATATTGGGATGGTGCAGTGTATTCTGGTACGCAACTTGGTACACCGGATTGGTCTATGAAAATGAAAGGCTGTGCTTGGGTTCATGCTAATGTAGGAACTGGAACAGATAAGCGAATTGCTATGGGGTATGCCTATAATCCTAACAAAGTTAACATTTCTGTTAGTTTTAGCACTAGTGGGTCGGTTGGTCTTTCTTTTTCGACCGGAAGTGGCACAATTTATACAACGGCTAAAATAGTTAACCTCACATATTAATCGTGTATGTGTCGAAGTTCTTTGATAAAAACTATGGCCACTTGTAATCAGAAGGGCTTTGGGTGAAATCCCAAGCTCTGCTTTGGATTTAGTCAGGATGTGGCACACGAAAGTGCATAAATATCTAATAAGGAAAAATCCATATATATCAAACATAATATTATTGCCTGTCAAGACAATTTATGTGAGAACATTGGAGGATTCAATTATGGAGAGGTGTACATTAAGCGGTCGATTGGCCACCTGTTTCATTGTACTATGCGGTATTAATTTACTTTCCGTATCCTTCACGCATGCAGAAGGATATGACAAAGATGATCTGGTTCAGACGTTTATTTTAGAAACTATACCAAAGGGTGCTGAGCAAGTGGATAATCGCTTAATCTTTAACGCCAATAGTGGGCAAAGTAGTATTGATGATAAGGTACAGGCTGCAGTATATACCTATGTCATAGATGATGATGTCTACTCAGTGATCGACTTATATACAACAGATAAGGTTAGAACCTCAAGCCAGGACACCTTGACCATCACCTACAATGACTATTCCCTGCCAATGGAAGCGATAGCAGGACAGCTTTTTATCAAAAATAGTCCCAACAACAAGTGGGAATATAACAAAGCACTGAATGCCATTCCCGGTCTTAATGGGTTTGATTTATATGGTAGCCAGATTTACAGCAAAAAGGGGTATATCCGCATACTTTCTAGTTTCAAGTCGCAGAAAAATCAGAACGCGAAACACTCGATGCCAGAATATGTGATTACTTACAGGATATCAGATACAATTGATTTGCCTTTTGTTCCTATCATTATTATACTCATCTTACTTATAATCTTCTTTATTATCATACTGACGAGGAAAAAAGCATCTGCGAATTAGGTCTATAAAGTGATATAGATCAGCAATCACGACACTCAAAGAATATTCGAAGCACTAAACTGACCAACTGAACCGTGTCAACAGATGTTCGCAACTTCGGGTTCCGTTCTGAGGGTATCCAGGCGGCTGTTAGCGTTGGTAGGTCTTCGATGGACTTCTGGCTGAGGTAGGCCTTGGAAGCCGACCAGCTTTCAGCAAATTCCTTATTTTCTACCGCTACCTTGTACAGCTCGGTCAAAAATACGTTTATTGTTTTGAGCACGGTATCAAAGTCATCGGTCTTTGTGCAGCGTAAAAGCCCCGTCTGAACACAAAGCTCAGACGGGGCTTTTGGTTATGCTTATTTATTAAGTTCATCGACAAATTCTATACGCTTTGCGGTCATTTCAACCCACGCAGGCTTAAAGCCACTTCTTAACGCGTTTCTTACGGAGCGGATATTCGACCATGCGCAGCAGTAAAAAGGCACTTTATCCAATTGAAGGATTTCCAATGCTAAAGAACTCGTTAAAGCAGAAGCTATTCCATTCCTTCTGTAATCGGGCAAAACATCTACCCCGATTTGCCACATGGATTCACAATCTGCTGAACAGCCCGCTAATCCGATCAGTTTTCCATGATCAAAAGCACCGACGGCTAAAACATCTAGGTGCTTACGCTTTTCGCATAACGCATTGCTCCACTCAGGCAGATATAAAGATACAAAGTCATCCGGCTTCATAACTATCAGTTCATATTGGCATGGAAGTGATGTTAAACAATCCAGGTTTGGCAGAAAATATTCTGCCATAAAACATATTCGCATCTTGTGCTTTTGAAGCTCATCGTTTAAAACGTGCAAATTCGGCGTTTCAAAACAATGCCCGACTTCGAATTTGTTAATGTAGTTTTCTACTGCAATAGCAACAGAAGCATCAACAGAGGCAACAACATTATTTCCATATGAAACTAAATTACAGAAAAAAGGTAAGCTTAAGTATTTTCTTGCATCGGTTTTTTCAGTTGATATAACAACTTTGTTTTCGGTACAACAAAAATCGTCCGGCGCGCAGTTTTCATCAATAGCCGATTGATTCATGGCTATTTGCAATATATCTTTGTTATTCAAAATTAATCCTCGCTTTTTGCCGCTCATTTTTACGAACGAATCGATCAACGCTTGCGAAAGGACTTTTCCCCTGGCAGTGTGGTGTCAATTGCGATTTTATGGCCAGCTCTCCGGTTTGACTTTGAAAATGACGCTTGTCTTCAGTATTTGCGGTCAAGTCAGCCAGACTGCCGAAAGAGCTGCCATTCTGACAGGATAAAGTCATTATAGCCCTGCACGCAAGTGTTCCAGCCAGGCCAGGGTGATGCCTTCTGCGCAAAGCAATTGCTGAAAGGCTAGCAGCCTGGCGGGCTCGCGGTCCGTTTCCATCGGCAGGCAGTGCTGGTGAAGGCAGAAATCAGCCAGCAAGCCGCTGACTTCGCCGATGTTCCACTCTACCGGGTGGAGGCGGTAACACCCATTGGTGATGTGCGTGGTCCCGATATTTTTGCACGCCGGCAGCAAATTGGCGGTATGACGGGGGATCAATGCACCCAGAGGAATCTGAAAAGGCAAGGACTGTATATCAACGTAGTTTCGGCCGCCCGTACTGGGATGCAGGTCAATCCGGTAATAGCCGATTCCGACACTGTCGGAGAATTGTTTTGCTTCAGGCCGATTTTCCCTGTTGATTTGTTGGCGCATGTCATAGCCCACATCTGCCTCAGTTACCCGCTTAAGCGGCAGAATTCGCCGGGACTCCCGAATATAGGGGGCCTGGGCCAGACCGTCAGCGGTTCCCAGGCTGTCGCCGCGCAATCTAAGCTCAGGATAACCGCGGCGGCCATCCGCACGGGGGGCTGCGGTCTGCAACCAGTACAAAAATGACAAGGAAAGCTGGCGGCTTTCTTCCAGATGGCGCTGTTTCAGTGTTTCGGGCACATCAATGATTGAACCGCCCCAGTAATCATTCTGGGGCCAGTTAACCAACGTAATGTCCGCAGCGTTTCCTTCCGCCATCATCCCGCCGCTGAAGATGCGGCGGTAGGTCCACAGATCTCGTTTACCGGCTTCACCGTCGATTGTGCCGTATTCCGGCTGAAGACTGATCGGCTGATTGTAAACCCAGCTGAACAGGGAGCCTGGCCAGAATGGGTACCGGCGTTGGTATAAGCTATCAAAGGCAGCTGGTTTAGGGATAACAAATGAACCTTGCTTTTCCCTGGAGACAGCAAAGCACCAGGTCAGGGATTGTATATCCTGCGGATCAGCCTGTGGCAGGGCATGCAGTTCACCGGTATCTGACTGCGCTTCCGCTCCGCACACATATTCCGTCTGAGTCAGCGGCAGCAGCTCACCCAGTTCCGTGGCATCCAGGAAGTAGTCGGCTTCCAGGCAAAGCTTCTCGTCGTCAGTCAGGTGACGCAGCGTGACCTGGCGGACCAGCCGGCCGCGGCTTTTTGATGAGTCGGAAGGTGTCTCCACAACAGGCAGCCTGCAGGCCGCTAATTCCGCGCTGACCGGCACCCAACCGGTCAGCACCCGGAGTTGCCCGCTGCTCTGATAAGGTGCCAGCAAGGCTTCAAAAACCGCAGCGCTGACTTTGGGCTCATGGCACAGCAGAGACACTGAGCCTCCACCGGGGTTCAGATCGTCACGATCCCTGAAAGCTGTTTTTAACGGATAATTCCGCCGGTAATAGTCACGAACCTGCTTTCTCCATTGGCGGTATGACGCCGTACCGGATATGGTTTCGATATATTTATTCTCATCTGGTGGCACCGCTTGACTGGTCGCCTGTCCCCCCAGCCAGGCGTATTCTCCGGTCAGGATAACCCGGCGCTTATGCCTCAGCAGAGCCCAGGCTGCGGCAATGCCCCCCAGGCTCCCGCCAATAACCGCCACCTCACATTTAAGCTTTTCCATATGACACTCCTCTCATATTCATGCATGATCTGGATAGGCGCTGTTCTCTTTCTCTTAATTCAATCTTGGCTTGCTATGCGGTTTACAATGAATGAGTATAGACATAATTACAGTCTTTGTATGGTAAGCTCTACACTTCTACGCACGTTATATTGAATATATCCGGTCACCTCTCTATTTCAATATCTCCGGGTATGATGAGATACTTTGCTTTCCCCTCTCTGATATCTGTATAAAGCCTAAGACATGAACTTGCTGACAGTTTGCCCTGAAATTTATCAATCAGCTTCTGATAACCACGGTTGAAAAGGTGTTTGAATGGTCATGCTCAATCCTCCGCCGGGGCAGCGTCGGCCAAAAACGGTGGTCCGGGAAACATGGCTGACATTGGCAATCACTTATTCCTGCTTCCTGTCACAAAATTGGATCAGGCTGAGAATGACCCCGGTGATACCGATGCCAGCAGACTACAACTTGAAACAACACAGCTGATGAGGCGAAGCTATTATTCAGGAGCCCCTAAGGTTACAATATTGCTCTGAGCTTTACGGCCAGACTATGTGACAAAAGAGGATCAATATGTACTGTTTCAACTCTGATTACCTGGAAGGGGCCCATCCCCGCATTCTGCAGCGCCTGGCGGAAAGCAATCTGGTGCAGACACCCGGCTACGGCCTGGATCCGTACTGTGAAAGCGCCAGAGCTAAGATCCGGGCGGCTTGCCACTGCCCCGGCGCCGCTGTCCATTTTTTAGCAGGCGGCACCCAGACCAACGCCACGGTCATCGGCGCCCTGCTGCGAAGTTATGAAGGGGTGCTGGCCGCGGATACCGCGCACATCAACGGTCATGAAGCCGGCGCTATTGAAAAAGGCGGTCATAAAGTTCTGACCCTGCCGGGCAAGGAAGGGAAGATCAGCGCGGAGCAGATCCGGGATTATCTGGAAGCTTACCAGGCCGAACCCGCCCGGGAGCACCTGGTCCGTCCAGGTATGGTTTATATTTCTCAGCCCACAGAAATTGGCAGTCTGTATAGCAGCACTGAATTAAGCGCGCTGGCCAACGTCTGTCATCACTATGGTCTGCCGCTCTACCTGGATGGCGCCCGCCTGGGTTATGGCCTGGCCGCCCTGACCAATGATGTCGACCTGCCCTTTATTGCCCGTTGCTGCGACGCTTTTTATATCGGCGGCACCAAAGTCGGCGCGCTATTTGGCGAAGCGGTCGTCCTGCCTGAGCCCCGGCTCATCCCAGGCTTTTTCAGTATTATCAAACAAAACGGCGCATTAATGGCCAAAGGCCGGATCCTGGGTCTGCAGTTTGATACCCTGTTCACTGATGATCTTTATCTGCAGATTTCCCGGCACGCTATTATACAGGCAGAACGCCTCAAGCAAGGGCTGCAGGCCAGGGACTGTCCTTTTTACTACGCCTCCCCCACGAACCAGCAGTTCATAATTTTAAGTGAAGCTCAGGCTGACCGGCTCAGCCCCTATGTCTCCTGGGAGGACTGGCAAAAGCTGGACGAAAGCCACTCCGTGGTGCGGCTGGCTACCAGCTGGGCCACCCCGCCGGAGGCAGTCGATTGTTTGTTGTCCCGGTTTTAGCTGGCGGCACCTTCAGGTACGGGAACCTGCCCGGACTCTGACTGCTTAAACTGCGCTTAACCTGACCAGCGAACTGGTCTGAACGGCTGGCGCTATCTGCGCCGCCGGGGAGGCTCAGGCAGTCATAGTGGCGCTTCTGTCCGGCAACTGAGCCAGCACAATTGAAACAAACATCAGCAGGCAGCCCACCAGTTCAGCAGGACTCAGCTTCTGGCCCAGGATTACCCAGGCAGCCAGGGCCGCAAAAGCTGATTCCAGAGACATCGCCAGTGACGCTATGGTAGGGTTAACGCCCTTCTGGCCAATTATCTGCAAGGTGTAACCGACCCCTGAAGATAAAATGCCTGCGTACAGGATGGAGGGTCCGGCCAGCTGAATGGCGGACCAGTCCGGGTTTTCTTTCAGCAGCATCCCTGAAGTTGATAGAACGGCAACGGTCAGAAACTGTATGCAGCTGATCGTGAGGCCATCAGTTGTCTGGCTGTAGTGATCGACCGTCAGGATGTGGCCGGAGAAGAGTAAGGCACACAGGAGCACCATCCAATCACCGGCAGACAGGGCCAGGGTCATATGCGAAAGCAGATACAGGCCTACTAAAGACAGTGCGACACAGAACCAGATCCGGGCCGATACCCTCTTACGGTAGAGCAGAAAGGTCAGGAACGGCACAAATATGACATACAACGTCGTTATAAACCCGGCTTTGGCTACAGTTGTCTGTCCTACGCCTGCTTGCTGGAAATAACTGGCCGCAGTCAGCCACAGACCCAGCAGGACCCCGGCTTTCAGTTCCTGCCAGGTCAGGCGGCGCCGGCGGAATAAGGCTGCCGGCAGCAGGACCAGGCCACCCAGGTAGCTCCGTAGGGCCAGAAAGGTAAACGGGCCGACGTAGTCAGCTCCGACTTGCTGCGCCACAAAAGCACAGCCCCAGATAAGCGCGGTCAGGAGCAGCAAGAGCGTGTGCCGGATTTGTGTTGACTTCATCTTTACCTCCCTGTCCTGATCCTGGCAGACTACACCGTCCTCCCTGCCAGGTTGACCTGAAGGCTATACCGGCCAGACGGACACATCGACTGTAAATTTTACCATGATCAAAAGGGTCTGACACCTGGCCTGCGCTGGATTTGGGGCGCGGCGGCCAGGTTCCGCGGTTTCGTGCTCCACTCGCTGCTGACGGTCTTCCGGCAGAATCTGCTTGACAAACATGCAGCCAGACCTTAGTGTGGGTTTAGTTGATACTACATCTTTTTTGAGGAGGTTTCCCATGGACGCTTCCAGACGCCAGATCACCAAAATAGCTCGTGAAGTCAGCAAATTCACGACCCGGATGCTTAAAACTGATGGGGTCGGGCCCGCAGAATATGACTTTATCCATGTGGTGCGCAAGCATCCTGGTATTTCCCAGGCCGGTATCCGCTCGATTCTGACCCTGGATAAGGGGGCCTGTGCCCGCCGCACTGCCAGTCTGGAAAGCAAAGGTTTCCTGCGGCGGGAGGCAGACCCCGCCGATGGTCGCAGTCAGCGCCTTTATGCTACCGCTGAAGCAGAACAGCTGAAACGCTCCAAAGCCAGTGTTGAAGCGTTGTATTACGCCTATCTTCTGGAGGGTTTATCCGCCGCTGAAGCTGATCAGTTCTGTCAGCTGCTGAATCAGCTATATCTTCGCTCCAAAGCTGAAAGTAAAGCAGATTTTCCGGAGCTTACCCACCGCTTTCAGACCGGTGAGGCGTCTTTATGAGCTCGGCCAAAGCGCCGGGAACCGCCTCCGTCCGTCCTGTTCCCCGGCCAGATCACCTCAGCTCATATTTTAAGCTGGCCTGGCGCTCTCTGACGCTGGTCACCGCTTCCGGTATTCTGTATAACGCGGGCCTGGTGGCCGGTCCCTATTTTGAAGGTCAGCTGGTCCAGTGCCTGTACGACATTATAAGCGGGCGGCAGACATTCCCGGCCATGCTGCGCCTGGCCGCAGCCTATCTGCTGGTCATCCTGACTGTGCAACTGCTGCGCAGCGTTAAGCGCTTTTACGTTCGCCGCTTCGCCAATCATACCAGCCGCAGCATGCGGCAGATGCTCTATAACAGTCTGGTCAATCTGGATCAGGCAAAGGCCGAGCAGCAGGATGTCGGCGTTCTGCTGACCAAGGCCGTGGCAGACGTGGATGTCTGTACTGAGGGCATGCGGAAATTCACCACGGAGTTATTTGACACCGGTGTGGTTCTGATAGCTTATCTGGCCCTGCTTTTTTCCTATGACTGGCGTCTGACCCTGCTGTCAGCCGGGTTTACACCGCTGGCCTATCTGGGAGCGTCCTTACTCAGGCGCAAGGTAACCCGGGCTAACCTGGCTTATAAACAGAGTGCCGGCCGGTTGAACAGCGCAACGCTTGATCGGGTGGGCAATGCGCTGACCTACCGGGTATATGGCTGTGACCTGAACCGTGACCAGGCGTATGAAGCGGCTCTGGGTAATTATGAAAAGATGGCAGCCCGGGCCAACTTCTGGGAAAACACCCCGCAGCCGCTGTATCACTGTATTGCCATGACCGGTATCATCTGGGTACTCTGGCTGGGCAGCCGCAATGTGACGGGCCAGGGCTGGCGTAATTGGGATCTGGCTGCCTTCACGACTTATTTGTCAGCCTTCGGCAAGATGGCGCTGAAGGCTTCCAGCGCGGCCAGGCTGTTCAACTCGGTGCAGAAGGCTCAGGTTTCCTGGGCCAGGATCAAGCCCCTCATGAAGCCCTGGATTCCACCGGCTCCGGCGCCGGAAGCCGCTGCCGCCGCTGCGCCTGAGTCCGGCCGGCAGCCGTTGCTGGACGTCCGGGAGCTGGCTTGCGCCTGGCCCGGTCATAAGCCCTTGCTTCAGGGGCTGAGCTTTTCCGTCCGCCCCGGTGAAATACTGGGCGTTACCGGTGCGGTAGCCTGCGGTAAATCACTGCTGGGTCTGACGCTGCTGGGAGAACTGCCCTATCAGGGCAGCGTACGCCTGGCCGGCCGGGAGCTTTGCCAGCTGGGTCAGGTTCAGCTGAATCAATGGCTTTCCTATATGGGGCATGATCCGGAACTGATGTCAGCGACCGTTACGGAGAATATCCGTATGGGACGGCCCGGGGCGATACAGCCTGCTCTGCGAGTGGCCGCTCTGGATAAGGATGTAGCTATGATGCAGGCGCAAGCTGATACGCCGGTCGGTCTCAGCGGTGTCCGCCTGTCCGGCGGGCAACAAGCCCGTCTGGCGCTGGCCCGTACCTGCTTTCGCGCCCGGCCGCTTCTGATTCTCGATGATCCGTTCGCGGCCGTTGATGCGCAAACTGAGACGGTTATATTCGGGCAGCTTCGCCAGCTGGCCCGCGAAGGCCACGGCATCCTCCTCCTCTCCCACCGGCTGCGGCTTTTTCCTCAGCTGGATCAGGTTCTGTTTCTGGAACAGGGGCAAGGAATGCTTTCCAGTCACCAGGCGCTGCTGCAAAGCTGCCCTTCCTATGCCAGAATTTATCAGGAACAAACCCGGCAGGGAGGCCAGGTCAAATGAATAAGACCGGGAAACTTGGCAGCATGGTCCGGCAGACCCTGAGACAGCAGCGACGGCTGAGCTGGGCTGCGGGCCTGATCATCCTGGCCAGTGTGCTGACTGCGCTGCTGCCGCCGCTGGCCCTGGAACGGATAGTAGACCGGTTGACAGCCGGCCAGGCGCTGACGCTGGCCCTGCCGCTGCTCTACTTTTGCCTGCTGGCGGCAGTGGATCTGCTGGAAGCCTGGCAGAACACCCTGATTACGGTTCTGGGACAGAAAGTTACCCACGCGCTGCGCACAGCCCTCTGCGCAAAGCTGAGCCGGCTGGAAGCTAAGTACTTCACCCAAAATGGACCGGCTGAGATCACCTCACGATTTGTCAATGACGTTGATACGGTTGATGATCTTTTCTCTGATGGAATTGTCAGTATGATGGCAGACAGCCTGAAAGTCCTGAGTATCCTGCTGGTGATCTTTTATAAAAGTCTGGGCCTGGGCCTGCTGGTGTCACTGGTCACCCCCGGGCTGTTTGCTCTGACCAGGCTGTTTCAAAAGCGCCTGCTCCGGGCCCAGCTGGATAACCGGATTGCCATCAGCCAGGTTAATCAGCACCTGCCGGAAACCCTGCATAACCTGCGGACCATTCGCAATCTGAACAGTCAGGGCTTTATGCAACTGAAATACGACCATTCCATTCAGGCAAGCTACCAGGCCTCAGACCGCTCCAATTTTTACGATTCTGTCTATTCTCCCATGATTGTCTGCAGCAGTACGGCTGTGACCTCGCTCATGATGTGCGCCGCGGCCAGCGGCAGCGATATGCAGCAGCTTTTTGGCTTGTCAGTCGGATCAGCTGTGGCCGTGATGGCCTATGTCAGCAGACTCTTCACGCCGTTGGAAAGTATCGGAATGGAAATCCAAAGTATCCAGTCTGCGGTAGCCGGTGTGCGGCGGATCAATGAATTTCTGGCGGAAGCAGAGCGGCCAGGCTGCCCGGCTTCCGCCGGGCGTACCCAGCAGGCAGCCCCGTCAGCGGCTACCCGCGGCCTGGCTCCGGCGGCCCCTGCCCCGGTCAGCCGCTTCCAGCTGCCCCCGCCGGTGGTCATCTGCTTTGATCAGGTCAGCTTCAGTTATGACGGACAGACAGCCGTCCTGAAGGATTTCAGTCTGACGGTGCGGCAGGGCGAATCTGTCACGTTCAGCGGCCGCAGCGGCGCCGGTAAAAGTACGCTGTTCCGCCTGATCCTGGGGTTCTGGGAGCCACAGCAGGGGCAGGTCCTGATTATGGGGCAGAAAGCCAGTCAGATACCCGATCAAGCCAGACGGGCCTTATTTGGCTACGTAGAACAAAGCTTCCACGCGGTTCCCGGTACGATTGCGGATCAGATCAGCCTCTTTGATCAGGACCTGAAACCAGAGCAGCTGCGCTGGGCCAGCCGGCTGGCGGGGCTGGACGGGAGCATAAACAAGCTGCCCCGGGGTTATCAGACGCCCTTTAGTCCGGCGCTTTTTTCCCAGGGGCAGCTGCAGCTACTGGCGATTGCCCGCGCGATCGCGGCCCAGCCGCAGATCCTGTTATTCGATGAAATGACGGCTAATATGGATAGTGAAACGGAGCGGCAAGTGTTGATGGCGCTGGACCGGGCCAGCCGGGGACGGACGGTGCTGTCTATTTCCCACCGGCAGCAACAGCACGCTGACCGTCGGATCCTGCTCCGGCAGTGCCCTTGACACTTTGAAAGCGGCCGGGACTGCCGGGCAGTCCGGCCACTGATGCTCAGGCTGGCGCAGTCAGCGCTTGATCGCGACCACGGCGCTACTGCGGCTTAGCTGAGCGCTTCAGTGCTTGCCTGACCACGCCTCTGGGGTCTTTAAGCAGTAAGATAGCCAACCAGATCAGCAGACCTAAGGCTGTCACGGATAAACCTAAGAACAGCTCGTTCAGCAGGTCAGCCGGCGCCGGATTAAAGTAAGCAGATTTCAACTCCGCAAATTCAAAAATCGCGTCCACCAGCCACATCAGAGACGCTCCCCAGTATATCAGGCTGAGCGTTCCCATTTTCAGCTCATCCTGCGGCGCATGCTTATACCAGATAACCGTGCTGATAATCGCCGCAAAGACCGTCACCAGCAAGGTCATGACAGGCCTCCTGCCTGGCTCCGGGTCAGGTCAGCATCAGCCTGAGCACGGTTGCTGCGCTTTTCCAGCACATGCGCCGCCAGCAGCATGAAACCCCAGGCAGCTGTTACCAGCAGCGCCATGCTGACACCAACCGTCGCCATTTCATGCAGCATCGCGGCCCGGTCTGACGGGTCCGCCGCAGCAGTCAAAAAAGGGAACCAGGGCACGACTTCACCATGCCATACATGCTCAAAAGCCAGCAGCGCGCTGCCTCCCCAGAGCAGCTTATTCAGCCAGCCCAGTTTACGGGAAAATGGTATGACCGCCTCGCTCTTAGCAGACCCGCTCTCAGCAGGCTGGCCAGTTGCAGCAGCCTGCTCAGCGGGCAGGCTGGCCAGCTCTCTGCGCCGTACGGCGCGCGTGGCTGCCGTCGTGGCAATTGCCTCCAGTGTCGGAACAATAAAACAAGCCATAGTAACTCTCTCCTTTAAATATGTTGTTCATTATACTGTGATTTCAGCCGGTCAGATGTTTCAGCAGGGTTTATCCTGTTCCCGTTCCTCCCGGCAATTGTCTCCGCAGGCTGACTCATGACTGCAGTCAGTTCCTGTACCAGGCTTTCCGTACCGGTTTTCACCCTGGGGTCCATCCCGATGCCCTGTGCCACTGAGACAGGCTGTATGCCAATGTAGGCCGTTCGGCAGCCGCAGGTCTGTTCAATATAACTCAGTGTAACCGGCAAGGGGAGCATATGGGTAGAAAACGTAGCGCCGGTGATGTCGTCCGGACTCAGGATAGCACAACTACCCGGAGCCAGGCTCATCCCGGCTGCGTCCAGTACAATGACGGCATCCGGCCGGAAAGAGCGGATGACCCCCACCAGATTTTCCGGCGCCGTCCCACCTTCAATCGCCAGGAAAGGCAGGCGCGCAGCGGACAGACCCGCCTGTTCAGTCAGCAGGCGGGCGGCATAGGAGCCGGCATAATCATCCCGGCGCAGTTCAGATCCGACACCCAGCAGGACAGTGCGGGCCAGGGGCGGCAGTAGCGGCCGGAGGGCGCGGGCAACACCGCGGGCCAGGGAACTTAAATCAGGACTGCTCATAACTCAATTTTCAGGCCGTCACGGGAGAAATTGGACAAGTCAGATTCTGAGGTGACGACGATGTCTTTTTTAGGGCAGGTATCCGCGCACTGGCCGCAAAATATACATTTGCCGGTATCCAGATATGCATGCATGTCCCGGTCCTGTTTGGTTCCCTTATTGACAATCGTGATTGCGCCGGTCGGACAGTCTTTCATACACAGGCCACAACCGATACAAAGCAGCGGGTCATACTTGATCAGCCCGCGGCAGCGCTTATCCAGCGTGTACTTACCGCCGATATATTTGATGGTAGCCGGATGAGAAAAAAGATTATGGACTGCTGCTCCGGAAATACGGCCAGGATGAGTCCGGCCGGGCTTGCGTTTGAAGACACTCATAGCGAAAAGACCTCCCTCAGGATCAGATTAAGTATAATCTGAAACATGGCTGCCGGGGCCAGATATTTCCAGCAAAACGACACAATCTGATTGATACGCAGCCGCGCGGTGGTAGCCCGCAGCAGACATAAAACGGCCATGACCGCCAGGGTTTTTACAATATAAAGCAGAAAGTCCGCACCGGCAATACCGGTTGAAAAGGGCAGGAACATGGCGGTAAACAGGGACAGGACTACCACCAGCTCACAATCTTTAGAAAAGGTAAAAAAGGCCAGGTAGCGGCCGCCATACTCCACCAGCGGACCGGAGACGATTTCTGTTTCTGCTTCCGGCGCGTCAAAAGGGGTTCGTTCCAGTTTACACTGGGAAACAATCAGGGTCACCACCAGCGCCGGAAGATTCACCAGCACCAGCAGTGGATGTGCCGCGTAAAACGCCGTATTCCCTGAGATTGACCAGGAACCGGACAATAGGGTGGGCGCCAGCAAGGCCAGAAACATCGGCACTTCGTATGCAAACATCTGGGTCAGCGTACGGGTTGCGCCTACGGTAGCAAAGAGGCTGCGCGAATACCAACCGGCCAGAAAGGAGGCCAGCGGCGGGATAGCCAGGAAGTAGAGCACGACAATCATGTCTCCTTCAAAGCTGAACATGGCGCTGCGGCCCCAAACCGGAATGTAAATAAAGGCGGCGGCCATAGCGCCCAGGCAGAAGGCCGGGATCATCCTGAACATCAGGTGATTCGCCTGAGCCGGGATCAGGGTCTCCTTGCCGAGCAGCTTAAAGAAGTCGGCGACCGGCTGATACCAGGGTGGCCCCTGACGCGACTGCAGGCGGGCGTAGAGCTTGCGGTCCAGGAACTGCAAGACCAGTGCGTAGGCAGACAGAAAGAGGAAACCCGGGAAAATCAGGATTCTTATGAAAGCAGTAAGCAAACCCATGGCATTCATTCCTTTCCATCCGTATGAGCAGAAATATCAGCCAGATCAATGCCGGACGGGTCTATGCCCCGCTGCCGGTACCAGTCCAGACTGTACTTTCGCAGCTGTTGCCAGTCCAGCACCTGACCGGACAGGGAATTGTGACCGCGTAAGGAGATAGCCCGGTCGGTGCAGGAATAGCAGGGATCAATGGCGGCGATGGTAATCGGCACGTCAGAGAGGTATCCGCCCTCCAGCATATGCTGCATACCGTGCCAGTTACATTCAGTTGGGGCGCGTACCCGCACCCGGTCCGGCATATCTGTTCCGTTGGAGCGCAAATAATGCAGGTCTTCTCCCCTGGGAGCCTCAACCCTGATGATGGCTTCGCCAGCCGGAATCCGCCGCGGCACCCGGACCGTGATGGGCCCTTCCGGCAGCCGGGCCAGCGCCTCTCTGATCAGGCGGATGGATTCCAGCATTTCCTTGATGCGCACCAGCGTACGGCCAAAAACGTCCGCATGCTCATCCGTGATGACCCGCACCGGAATATCACGGTATGCGCCGTAGGGCTCGATCTGGCGAACGTCGTCTGAGATACCGGCTGCCCGGGCTACCGGGCCGGCCGCGCCATACAGCAGGCAATCCTCTTTGGACAACACTCCCACACCAGCCAGCCTGGCTGCCAGCGTGCTGTCGGTCTCAGCCAGTTTCAGGTAATACTTGATTTCGGCTTCCAGGAAATCCAGCGTCTTATGAATTTCCTGAGCCAGACCTTCGTCAATATCCCGGCGGACGCCGCCCAGGCAGTTAATGCCGTAATTGATTCGGTTTCCGCCCAGGACCGTCAAAATATCCAGGACCCGCTCCCGATCACGCCAGGACATCATGAACAGCGTGTCAAAGCCGATTTCGTGTCCGGCCACACCCAGCCAGAGCAGATGGCTGTGCAGCCGCTCCATTTCACCGACAATCAGACGGATATATTCCGCTCTGGGCGGTACCGTGACGCCGGCCAGCTGCTCGACACACATACAATAGGCCGTCGTATGGGCGTGGGAACAGATGCCACAGACCCGTTCAATTATATAAAGGTCCTGTACATAACTGCGGCTTTCGCAGGCCTTTTCCAGACCGCGGTGGTTATATCCGATGCCAATGACCGCTCCCTCCACCTTTTCTCCTTCCAGCGTGATGGTAAACGTGGAAGGTTCATCCAGCGAAGGATGCTGCGGACCAATCGGCACGGTTATCAGGTTTTCACTGTTCGGGTGTTTTGCTGCCGTCTCCGGCGCGTTGTCTGACGCCGCTTCTCCGGGCAGCGGCTGGTTGACAAAAGCGGCTGCGGCCCGGGCCTCCTCATCTAACTCCACCGTTTGCAGCAAAGCTTCAGTTTTGGCATTGACCTCCGCCGCGCCTTCGGTTGCAGGTCCGGGCGAAGCCGGGTTTCCGGCAGGCGCGCCAGCCGTTTCAGGGGTGCTGTCTCCTTGATAAATCATAGTCTGCCGGTCAAACTTCTCCGGTTTCCATTCTTTGCGTAACGGCCACTGATCTTTGGGCCAGTTATCCGGCAGGGGGTAACGCGGTCCGGGCGGCAGACCGGTCACATCCGCGCCAAACAGATCACAGAGTTCCCGTTCAAACAGGATAAAGCACTTATATAACCCGCTCAGACTTGGGATACGAGGAGCCTGCTTGGGCGCGGTGGTCCGGAGAATGACAATCACCTGATCCTCTCCGGATATCATATAAATGAACCCCAGGTTGTCGCCTTCATCGGTACCGATCACGTTATGGCCGTGCGTCAGTTTTTTTTCATCATGCAGCCAGGTTATGACCTTCAGAAAGGTTTCCTGGGGCAGCCAGTCCACTGAAACCCGCAGTGGTGCGCTGATCTTGACTTTACCTTCCAGTTCAGGAAACCGGGTGATCAAGGCCTCCATCAATTCATTCTCCATGAAGCTCACCTCCATCAGTATCATGTATAACCGCGGCCGCGGATTTGGCCGGGGCGGTCTGTGTTGCTGCCGCCGCGGGTTTGGCCGGAGCGGTCTGTGTTGCCGCCGCCGCAGGTTTGGCCGGGGCGGTCTGTGTTGCCGCCGCCGCAGGTTTGGCTGAAGCCTCAGACGTTGCCGCGGCCGCGGGTTTACTTTCCTCACCTGGCGGCACATAAGGCGGCGGCAGCTTACCAGCTACTTCCTCCTCTTCCCGCTGCTCCATCTTGTCCAGCAGCTTAGTCACCGCGGCAATCAAAGTCTCCGGCCGCACGGCACAGCCCGGCACATAGGCGTCTACGGGGATTACCGTGTTAACCCCGCCACTGACACAGTAACAACCGTTAAAAATACCGCCGCTACAGGCACAGGCACCCACAGCAATAACAAACTTGGGCGAAGGCATCTGTTCATAAATCTGCAGCAACCGATCCCTGACCTGCAAGGTAACCGCTCCGGTCACCAGCAACACATCCGCATGGCGGGGACTGCCTTGCTTGATAACCCCGGCGCGCTCCAGATCAAAGCGCGGGGTCAACGCATCCACCACTTCAATATCACAGCCATTACAGGCGCCCGCGTTAAAGTGAATGACCCATGGGGATTTGCGGGTTCCCCAGGCTATCGCCTTTTTTATCAGGTCCATACTCAAGTCAATCCTTTCTGATTCTGCCCGGCTGATTCTGCCCGGCTCATACCACCAGAGCCGCCGGCGCGGCCTGGTTTTCCGGCTGTTTACCGCCTATTTCCGGAAGATAATGGCCAGTGACAGAATACTGGCAGCCACATAGACCAACGGTAGTATGGTCAGACCGGAAACGGAAGCCGTCGCGATGACCAGCGCCACCACATGCATGACTGTAAACACAAAAGCATAGCGGAAGAACTGGGTATAATCCGGATTCACATAGTTTTCAAAATCTCGCTGACCGCAGGCGTAGGGGTCCAGAGCATGGTCACCACCGGTTCCGCCGTGCACCGCATAACGATCCAGCAAGCGCAACAGCAGCAAAAAAAGCAGCAGAAACACAGCAAACACCACTGGCGGTGAATATAGTATAGCGCTCATCATCTCACCCTTTCAGCTGTTTCAGATTACGGACATCCATGCTGCCATACTTGCGGAACAGACCGACTGCGGTCCCGGTCCCCACCACTGCCACAATAGCTTCTGCTACCATGACCGTAATGACAAACGTTTCTGACAGCGCAAGACTGCCGCTGATCCGGCCGGCCAGGACCAGAAACAGCGTCACCGCTTTCATGGCGACTTCAATGCCGATGGTAATCTTCAGTAAATGGTAGGTCCGCATCAGACACCAGCAACCGGCAAAAATCATCAGCAAGCCGATGATCAGTAAAACAGTCACAAGATTCACTTTTTCTCCCGCCTTTCTTCTCTGAACAACACCGCGACCGCAACACCTCCGCAGAGGATCAGCGCGATCTGTCCCCAGATATCCGCCTGCCGGTTCCCCCACAAGACGTCCCGGACATCCTGATCTGCCGCCACTTCGCCCAGCTGCGGGGTCTGCAGCTGCAAAGTCAGCGCCAGAATAACCAATAGCAAGCCGGCACCAATCAGCACCAGTGGCAGCTGGCGGTTACGTTCCTTATCCCGGTACTCTTTTTGAATCTCCATTTTAGGCGAATGGGACAGACTGATACCGGCAATGAAAATAACCGTCACCAGACCGGAACAGACAGATAGCTCAAAAACCGCCGCCAGATGCGCGCCCAGTACATAAAGCAGGACCGACAATGAAGCGCTGGACAGCGCCAGCCCGATAGCGGCCCTCAATATACTGTGTTCCATCACTGCGTACACGCCAAAGATCAGCATCAGGCCGGCACTTATATAGATGATTGTATTCATTCCCGTAACCTCCTCACAAAATACCGCCGGCATGCAGCAGCATAAGAATATACGGATATAACAGACCCAGACCCAGCGTAATGACGGTCAGCAGGATCTCTGCCGTCAGCACACTGCCGTGCGCTTCCTTAACACCAGCCAGTTCCGGCCGGGTCTGGCCAAAAAACACAGTGCGCTGCAGCCGGATCAGGTAAGCGCTGCTGAGGATACCCGCTATCAAAGCAACTGCTGCCAGAACCGGCGAACCGGCCTGCCAGAGAGCCAGAATAATCAGTATCTTGGACCAGAAGCCGGCGGTAGGCGGAATGCCTGCCGTAGAAAGGAAGGCGATGATTGAGGTAAAGGCTGTCACTGGCATCTGATTCTCCAGGCCGCCCAGATCCTGCAGCTCCAGGGTACCGGCTTGCTCCTGTAAAGCTGCCGCATTGGTAAAGAGCGTTGATTTGAAGGCGGTATGGCTGAAGATATGGGCCAGCGCGGCCACCAGTCCCAAAGTGGTACCGGTGGACAGCGCCAGCAGAATATAACCCATCTGGGAAACGCTTGAATAGGCCACAACCCGCTTATAATGCGGCTGGCGCACCGCCAGCAGCGCCCCGATAATAATTGAAACAATCCCTACCGCCGCTAAGGACTTTCCGACCGGCGCCACATCTCCAAACAGCTCCATGACAACAATCAGCCCGTAAACGCCGGCCACCTTATTAACCGCTCCGGACAGCAGGATAGATACCGCGGTATCCGCGCTCTGATAAGCATCCGGCAGCCAGCTGTGAAAGGGTACAACACCGGTCTTGATAGCAAAGCCTGAGATCAGCAGGACCAGCGCCGCGTAGAACAGGACATCTTCCAGCCGGCCGCTGCCAGCTGAAATCCGGCTGCCCAGTCCCGCCAGATCCGTGTAGCGCAACGAGCCCGTCTTCATCATCAGGAAAGCGACAGCAGTCAGAATAAAGATACTGGATAATTCAGACAGGATCAGGTATTTGAAGGAACCCTCCAGGTCCGCCCGGGACCGGAACATGGCGATCATGATGAAGCAGCACAGCCCCGTCACCTCCATGAAAACATAGAGCGAAAACAGATCCGTCACCAGCAGCATGCCGTTCATCCCCAGGACCAGTATCATCAGAAGATTGGTATAGGACGAGCGGTTAAAATCAACCGTATGATGGGCCACCAGTACGGAGACGAACGCGACCAGGCCTACAATCAACAGCAGCAGAAAGCGTGGCCCGCTTAGTTCAAAGTAAGCTGAACCGGGCAGACCCGGGTCCCATAAGGCACCAAAGGCATAGCCATTTTGCCCGCTCTGATGCAGAACGAAAAAGCCGGCTGCCGAGGTGAGGATCTGCCAGGTAGCTCCGGCACCCGCAAACCAGATGAAGTGTTTCCGGGCAAACTCGTGGTTAAACAGGTTGTATATCAGTACGACCAGGATCGGGCAATACACAAAACCATGCGCACAGATTGAAAGAATTGTCATGATCATCCCTCCCCTTACAGCATCAGCAAAAAGATCAGGCCAACTGCCAGCATACCGACAATCGCCAGAGCCAGATAACGCGCCAGGCTGCCGTTATCCAGGTCCGATAGCAAATTACCCGCGGCAAAGATCGTCCGGGGGATCCCTGTATCATACAGCCAGGTCACAGCATTTTCTATCTGCTGACACAGGCGTGAAAACAGGCCCGCAGCACCCGTCAGCCAGACATATAGATCAAAGTATCCCCGTTGAGCCGCGGCATATAGCTGCCGCAGGCCCGGCGCCTGGGTCAGATGCTCGGTCGCCTGCAGGCTGCCCCCGCCGCGGCGGCTGCCATACAGGTGATCCGCGACCGCTGCCGCCAGAGCCAGACAGGAAATAATGACCAGCAGCGCTGATGAGGGAAAGCCGCCAAAGCGTTCTGTCAGGCCAAAGGCCCGGCCAATCAGACCATCTACGACCGGCCGCTCCCAAACGGCAAAGGCCACGCAGCCCAGAGCCAGAAGCAACTGCGGTAAAGCCAGGGACAGCAAATCCCCCTTCTGCTTCGGGGCCGCCAGCGGGCCGGCCGGTCCGCTGACTCCGGTACCGGCTGTCAAAGCGGCTTTTTCAGTCAGCTCCTTTGGCTGTCCCCAGAAGACACAGCGGACCATTTTCAGAATATAAATTGCGGTGATGACCGCACCCAGCAAAGCCGCCAGATAAAACAGCACATTGATCTTCAGCGCCGCGTCAAACACCAGCTCCTTGGAATAGAAACCGTTCAGACCGGGGAAACCGGTGATAGCCAGGCCAAAGATCAGTACGCTGGCAGCAGTCAGTGGCAGGCGCCGCCGCAAGCCGCCCAGCTTGCGCAGATCTGTGGTCCCGCAAGCTGCTTCCACAGCACCGGCTGACATGAACAGGCCGGTTTTATAAAGGACATGATTGAACAAATGGAATACCGCTCCGGCCAAACCGACGGCCAGCCCGGACCCCAGTCCCAGCACCATATATCCGACCTGAGAGACCGCTGAATAAGCCAGTAAACGCTTCAGGTCCGTCTGCGCCAGAGCCATGGCGCCGGCCAGGATAATTGTAGCGGCCCCAAAAGTCATCACAATCACGCTGACGGGCGAACCAGGCTGCACATCATAGAGCTCCGTCACCACCCGGGCAGCCAGATAAATGCCCAGGATTTTTTCCAGAGATCCGGGGAAAGCCGCCAGGAATGGCGTCGGGGCGTCCTCCGCAGCCAGCGGTATCCAGGCATGAAAAGGCATGCAGCCAGCTTTACCCAGGGCCCCGATCAGCAAAGCCGCGCAGCCCAGGGCCCCGACACCGGTTACCGGGAGCTGCTGCATGCCGCTCATCAGCGTGGTATGCGCGCTATATACTGAAGCGGCAATACCCAGCATCAGGATCAGGTCCGCCAGACCTGACACCGTCAGCGCTTTGACCGCCGCCCGGGGCTGCTCCTGATTGCGCAGCAGCAGCATCCCGAACAAAGTCCCAAGCAGCCCTTCCCAGAAAAAAAGCAGCAGGCCAAGATCATCTGAAAGCAAAGCGCCATTTACCATAGCAATACTCAGGCACAAGTACAGCAGATACAAACCACCCCACTTTTTACCCCGCACAAAGCCGATACTGTAAATCAGCAGCAGCGGGACCATAGCCGCGGCAAATACCAGGAAAAGCACCGACACACTGTCTGCTCTCAGTGTCAGACTGAAACCCGGAACCGTAACCGGCAGGGTAACACTGAAGGCTCCCAGCTGTCTGAGACGCAGGGCCGCCGCCAGGTTCAGGGCTGAAAAAAGCAGCCCGCTCAGCTGAGACAGCAGATAATGCCGCCCAAGTAGCCATAAGATCAAACCCGCTGCCACCGGCAGCAAAATCAGAATCATCAGCATCTCACATCGCCTCCATTGCCAGTGTAATCAGTCCGGAGGGCAGGAAAATCAGGAAGCCCAGCAGCAGAGACAGCACCGCCAGCGTCAGGACCGAAGCCACCATCTGGTTGTTACCCTCGTGACTCTCAGGATTCCGGCAGGGGCCCAGAAAGACCTTGGCGAAGAGCCGGACCAGATACAGGATCGTCAGTACCGCGCCCAGGATAAAAACCGCCGCGATGACCGGATGGCCCGCGTCGACTTCGCCGGAAATAACCAGATACTTGGCAAAATAACCGGAGAATGGCGGAATCCCCATGACTGATAAAGCACAGAGGGCAAACGCCACCGCGGTTTTGGGCATGGTTCTGGCCAGGCCGCCCATCTTGTTCATGTCCTTGGTATGCAGGTTATGTTCTACAATTCCGCAGCAGAGAAACAGCCCCGCTTTAGCAATGCTGTGCGCCAGAATGTAAAGCATACCGCCGGCAAAACCAATCCGTGAGCCGCTGCTCAGGCCCAGCAGGATAAAGGCCAGCTGGCTGATAGTGGAATAAGCTACCACCCGTTTTATATCTGTCGCCATCAGCGCGCAGCCCGCAGAAATCAGGGCGGAGACTGCGGCGATCACCGGGACGACAACTGTATAAATCTGGGGAATGCTGAAAGTCAGCACTATAAGCCTGGCATAGGCAAAGACGCCTATTTTCACCAGGACCGCGGCGTGCAGTAAGGAGGTGACCGGCGAAGGCGCGACGCCAGCGTCCGGCAGCCAGTTATGCAGCGGGAAGGTGGCGGACTTGGAGAGAATGCCGACCAGCATAAGCCCTACGGTCCAGCCCGGAATCTGACTGCCCCGCAGCGCGTCCAGATCAAAGGTGCCCGTAGCGCCGTAAATACCGGCAAAACCCACCAGCATCACCAGCGCGCCGAATACGGTCACCATAAAGGCTTTATCCGCCCGTCTGATGGAGACCGGATCCCGGTAAAACCCGATGAGGCGCCAGCAGCAGAAGGAGGAAAACTCCCAGAAGATGTATATCTCCAGCAAGCTGGTCGACATCACCAGACCCATCATCGCCCCGATGAAGAAGGTAATCATGAGGTAATACTCGTTCAGATGGGCGTACTCTTTCATGTATCCAAAGGAATAGATCACAATCACCGTACTCACCGTACAGGAGGTCAGGGCCATAAAGGCGGCCAGCGCATCCATGCGAAAGCCCATAGAAAGCCCCAGCGGCAGCAGGATTTTTACTGCGTCCGTCCGGCCACTTAACAGATCGACTGTTGATATAACCGCGCAGACCAGAGCGGTCAGCACCATGAGCAAAGAGCCCCAGCGGCGGGCTTTCTCCGACCAATGTCCCAGAGCTGGCAATAGGAACGCGCCCAGCAACGGTGTTCCCACGCAGATTAACAGAACCATGTTTTCGTCCTCATTTCTTTCCGTAACTCAGACAGTTCATAATTACCGCAGGTCATTATGCGCCATTCAGCCGCATTTTTCAGCAGATCCGGGGAAGGATTTCTCCTTCAGGCAAGGTCACCCGGCGCAGCGTTCCATAACCGGTATCTACTGAAACGTGACCGGGCTGCCCTGGCAGGCCTGCGCTTACCTGACCGATGATCCTGGCGGCCCGTCCGTCCGGGTGAGCTCGCAAGCAGGCCACTGCGGCCTCGGCCTGATCCGCCGGCAGCGCCAGAGCCACCACCCCTTCATTGGCACAGAACAGCGGATCTAAGCCCAGCAGATCACAGGCTGCCCGGACCTCCGCCTTTACCGGCAGATCAGTCTCCTTTATAGTCAGGTTGAGGCCGCTGTCTTCCGCCCACTCGCAGAGCGTCGCGCCCAGGCCGCCGCGGGTCGGGTCCCTCATGGCATGCACCGACAGTCCGCTATCCAGCAATGATCGGATTAAGCCGGCCAGCGGGCGGGCATCACTTTGCAAAGGTGGCTCAAATTCCAGCTTTTCCCTGGCAGCCATGACAGCCACGCCATGACTGGCCAGCGGACCTGAAACCAGCAGGGCGTCGCCGGCACAAGGCTGTTGCGGCGGGCGGGGCCAGTTGCCGTCAAAGGTTCCGACGCCTGAGGTGGTGATATATATACCGTCCGCCCGGCCATGCTCAACCACCTTGGTATCACCGGTCACCACCCGCACCCCCGCCCGTTCCGCGGTTGCCGCAATGGAAGCAGTGATCCGTTTCAGCGTTTCCGTGGGAAACCCTGCTTCTATGATCATGGCCACGCTGATATACCGGGGTATCGCGCCGGCCACCGCCAGATCATTGACCGTCCCGGATACAGCCAGGCTGCCCACGTCACCACCGGGGAAAAATAGGGGCCAGACCACAAAGCTGTCCGTCGTAAAAGCCAGCTCCCCGCTGCCACCCGGTCCGGCTAAGACGGCGGAATCCCCCAGCTGATTTAGCTCAGGGCTGCCGTAACCGGGGATAAAAATCTCCTGCACCATCTGGCGGTAGGCTTCCCCACCGGCGCCGTTAGCCAGACTGATTTCTTCATTCATGTACATCAGGTTCCTTCCCAGATTCATTATGACCGGACAGGCTGTCTGGTCTGACACCCTTGCTATCCTTTATGCGAACGGCCGCGGCGCCGCCTGTCCCATACCGGCTGGCCGCGGCACAGGCGCCTTCAGAAGAAACCATGCACGGGCCGCGGGGATTGGCTTCCGTGCAGACGCGTAAAAACAGCGGGCAGTCAGCCGGACTTTCATCACCGCGCAGGACCTGTCCACAGTGACAGGCGGTCTTCCCATTTTCTGGCGCCGGTCGGACTGCCGCCGCCGGATCCGGCGTCAGACTGCTATCCAAGGCGTCAAAGTCACGCCATTCCGGCTTTAAAGCCAGGCCGCTGCCGGGAATCTCACCCAGACCGCGCCAGACGGCCGGGCAAGGCTGAAAGATTTGGCGCAGCAGGGCCTGAGCCGCCAGATTACCCTCCGGCCGCGCCACCGCCGGATACATATTTCTTAAGCCCGGCTGACCGCGGCGCAGCTGCCGGCTCAGCTCTATCAGTGCCGCCAGTATATCTTCTGGCTCAAAACCGGAGATAGCGGCGGCCAGCCCCAGTTGCTCCGGGACAAACCGGAAGGCATCGGCGCCGGTGATAACCGCGACATGCCCAGGGCACAGCAGGCCCCGGATCGGCTGCCTGGCCGGGCGGCGGCCTGTTGGATCCAGCAGCGCCAGCAGCGCGGCCGGCATGGTTTTATGGGCACAGAGTACCTTCAGGTTGTGTACGCCTGCTGCCCGGGCCTGCTGCAGGAGCACGGCAGTCGCCGGCGCGGTGGTTTCAAAGCCTACCGCGAACCAGACAAACTGACGGTCCGGCTCTGCCTGAGCCAGCCGCAGGACATCCAGCGATGACACCACCAGGCGGACATCCCGGCCCAGCCCGCGCTCGCGCAGCAAGCTGTCCAGGCCGATCTGGCCATCCGGATAGCGGACCCGGACGGGGACCCGCAGCATATCACCAAAACTGCAGACGCAGGTAGCCGGCTGCCGGGCCAGCGTCAGAGCCCGGGCAAGGGTTTCATCCGCCGTGACACAAACCGGGCAGCCCGGACCGGACACCAGCTTGATATTGGGCGGCAAGAGCGCGCTCAGGCCATAGCGCGCGATTGCGTGGGTATGGGTGCCACAGACTTCCATAACGGCAAAATCCGGCAGATCCTGACTGGTTTTTGCCAGGATCTCAGCCAGCCGGTTTACCTGTTCACGCTTTTCCATATGAATCCAGCTCCGCTGTCAGCCTCATCAGTTCCTCGCCGGCAGCCTGGTCCATCACCGCAATGGCAAAGCCCGCATGAACCATTACCATATCACCGACCTTAACGTCCGGCAGTAAGGTCATATCTGCCTGGCGGGTAACTCCGCCGTAATCTACTGTACCCTGCTGCCCTTTGATCGCCACCAGTTTACCTGGAATTGCTAAACACATGCTGCTTCCTCCTTCAGGATGGCCCAGGCCGCAGCGGCCTGGCCATAACTGATTCCCCCGTCATTAGCCGGCACCTGCTCATTGGTATAGACCCGGCGGCCATCCTCAGTCAAAACTGCCAGACAGCTTTCCAGCAGATGAACGTTTTGAAACACGCCGCCAGATAAGACCACCGCCGGCCAGTCCGGATACCGGCGGGCACAATCGCGGACCAGGCGGGTCACGGCCCGGTGAAAGCGCTCGGCCATGATGCCCGGCCGTATCCCCTGTCCGCGGTCCCTGAGTGCGTCTCTGACCGCTGCGCGCCAGTCAAATTCAACCAGGCCTTCCGGTCCCTGACATAACTCAAATTCATAACTGCCGGCCGCGTCCTCCTCACAAAGCTGCTCCAGGAGAGCGGCATCCTGTCCTTCATAGGAGACCAGTTCCGGTAAGCCTGCCAGGACGGCAAAGACATCAAACAGCCGGCCCATGCCGCTGGATAAGGGCGCCAGCTGGCCGCGGCGGCAAAGCTTCAGCAAATTCGCCGCTCCGGAATGCCGGCCAAACAGGTCCAGCGCTTCCTGCTCCCCGCAGGCGTCCGCCACGGCGCTCATGGCCGTCCGCCACGGTTCACGCACGGCCGCGGCCGCGCCGGGCAGACGTAAGGGGCGCAGTCTGGCCAGGCGCCGGCTGTGCGCGGCCGTCCCCGCCAGACACTCTCCGCCCCAGATCAGTCCGTCTGAGCCATAACCGGTACCATCAAAAATCAGGCCCAGCGCCCGGGACAAGCCATGTTCCGCCAGGACAGAGGCAAAATGAGCGTGATGGTGCTGGACGGTCAGCAGGCGGGCTCCTGGGTGCTCACGGGCGTACAAGCGTCCCAGTCGCACAGACGCGTAATCGGGGTGCTGATCCGTGACCAGGGTCTGAGGGTGGCCGCCGAACAGCTTCAGGAAAGCCGGGATTTCCTGCTGCAAAAATGCCAGGGTGGCCTCATCCTCCAGGTCTCCGATATGACCGGACAGATAGGCCAGCCCCTGCTTCAGAAAACAAAAGCTGTTTTTTTGCTGCGCGCCCAAGGCCAGGATTTCCGGACTGTTCTGCGGGATCAGCACCCCCGCCTGAGACAGCTGATCCGCAGGCTGACTTGTTCCGGCGGCAGCCTGACCGGGCAGCCTGATCGGTAACGGCGCCGGCGCAAAGCCGCGGGCGCGGCGCAGCAGGCGGCGCCGGCCAGCCGCAAAGACGCAGACAGAATCATCTACCCGCCGCAAGATCGGCCGGTTATGGGTGACCACGGCCTGGCAAAGCGGCCTCAACCGGGCCAGGTCTTCGTCCCGATAATACATTGGCTGGTCCGACCCGTTGGCGCTGGTCATCACTAACGGGGGCAAATGCTCCAGCAATAATAAATGCAGCGGTGTATAGGCCAGCATGACCCCCAGACGTTTTGTATCCGGGGCGACCGACGGCGCCACCTGGCAAGGGGCGTTTTTTTTCAGCAGAACAATCGGGCGCCGGACGCTCTCCAGTTCCCGGGCTTCTGCCGGGCTGATCTCACAAAGCGTCCTGGCCTGAGCCAGATCACGCACCATGACCGCCAGAGGTTTGGCATAGCGCCGTTTTAGCTGGCGCAGCTGACGTACCGCCGGCTCATTCTGAGCGTCACAGGCCAGATTAAAGCCGCCCAGGCCCTTGACCGCCACAATTTTACCGGCACGGATAGCCGCTTCAAAACGCTCGGTGACCTGGTTCTGACTCTGAGTCGTACCTTCAAGCCAGGTCAGCACCGGGCCGCAGACCGCACACGCGTCCGGTTGGGCGTGAAAGCGCCGGCTGGACGGATCATGGTACTCCGCGTCGCAGTCCGGGCACATAGTAAAGCCTGCCATAGTGGTATTGGCGCGATCATATGGCACCTGCTTTAAAATAGTAAACCGGGGCCCGCAGGCGGTACAATTTATAAAAGGATAACGGTAACGACGGTCCGCCGGGTCAAAAAGCTCCCGCGCGCAGTCCGCGCAAATGCCTAAATCAGGCGAAACCGCCGCTGCAGGTTCGCCCCGGTCGGAACTCAGGATGCGGAAAGTCCGCTCGCCGGAGGGCGGCAGTTCCCGGCTCGCCAGGGAAAAAATCACCGCGCCGGGCGGCGGATCCTGACGCAAGCGCTGCAGCAAGGCCTCGCAGGCTGACTCCGGACCCTCACATTCCAGCTCAACCCCCGCAGGCGTATTGCGTACAAAGCCGGTCAGGCCCAGCCGCATAGCTTCACGCGCCACAAAAGGGCGAAAGCCTACCCCCTGAACAATGCCCTGAATGTCGGCCGCCAGCCGTTTCATCCCAGCAGCCAGTCCTCAAGACTGCAGCCGCCGTCCGCGGCTTCAGTCACAAGCTTGCCAGCTGCGTCCATATGAGCAAGGAATACGCGTGAATGCGGATTCATGTCGCGAACATAGGCAACCATCTTGTCAGGATTCACCCGGACGTAGGGAGCCAGGTCTGTTTTGGTAATGATGACACCTTCTGTGCGGAGGACAGCCGCCGGATATTTGAGCGGCTTGTCTTCGCCCTCCGCCGCGCTGATGACCGCCAGGCGGATTTCTTCACCCACCGGAAAATCAACCGGGCAGACCAGGTTGCCCACATTTTCAATCAGCAGCAATTCCGGCTTGGGCTCCGGCAGTTCAGCAAAAGCCGTCTCCACCATACTCGCATCCAAATGGCAAGCGCCGTCCGTATTCAGTTCCACCGCCGGCGCGCCGGCTGCCTGGATCCTGCGGGCGTCGTTATCTGTAGCCAGGTCGCCTTCAATGACGGCCACACGGCGTTTTTTCATCAGTTCCGGTACCAGATGCTCCAGCAGGGTGGTTTTCCCGGAGCCAGGCGACCCCAGCAAACCGATGCCACGGACGCCTGCGGCCCGGAACGCCGCTTTCAGGCGATCAGAATGCCGCAGATCCTCTTCCTGCACCAGGCAATCCAGATCAATGTCCTCCAGATGATTGTGGTCTGTTTTACACATAGCTAAATCTCCTTTTTCAGTTCCATACTTTTAACTCTGACCTCTTCGCCGCCCGTGATACGGAAAGACCGGCTGCCGCAGGCCGGGCAGTGATACGGAAACGGCCCTGGCTGATAATCTGTGCCGCAATCATCACAGCAAGCAGTGACCGGCTCCTTGATCAGGATCAGGTCTGCCCGGTCCAGCGGCGTCTCCTTTTTTAACGCATTAAAAGCAAAAATCAGGGCAGCCGGCATGACACCTGCCAGTTCACCAACCGACACCGTAATCCGAGCTACCCTGTTTTCTTTACCGGCCGCCGCCCGGCTGACAATTTTCAGCACATTGGCAGCCAGGGTTGCTTCATGCATGGCTCATCTGCCTCCCGATCCCTCTGCCGCAGGTTTCATCTGACGTAAAAAAAGCCGCGGTACCAGGATGCCTTCGCAACCAGTACCAGCGCCTTTTATTATATATGCGAGTGAGACTCTCCGGTCAGAGGAGAGAGAGGCCTGCACGTCTTGTCAAACAAATATATTTTATCACAGGCAAAATGACGGAGCAACAATAAACATTTCTAATAATGAGGAGATTTTATCCAGCTTCTATTCCAGTTCGACGGCGCCGGTATAGAGCTGATAATATTTACCGTGCTCGGCAATCAGCTGCTCGTGGCTGCCTCTTTCAATAATACAGCCATCTTCCAGCACCATGATCACATCGGAATTCTGCACCGTGGACAGACGGTGGGCGATCACAAAGACGGTCCGGCCCTTCATCAGCGCGTCCATGCCTTGCTGGACAATGGCTTCCGTCCGGGTATCAATGGATGAAGTGGCTTCATCCATAATCATAACCGGCGGATCGGCGACAGCCGCCCGGGCAATCGAAATCAGCTGCCGCTGACCTTGAGACAGGCCGCTGCCGTCCCCCTCCAGCACCGTCTGATAACCCTGAGGCAGCATGCGGATAAAGCCATCTGCATTAGCCAGCCGGGCGGCGGCCACACAGTCCTCATCGGTCGCGTCCAGGCGGCCATAGCGAATGTTATCCATCACCGTACCGGTAAAGAGGTTCACATCCTGCAGCACCACTCCCAGGGAACGGCGCAGATCACTTTTTCTGATCTTATTGATGTTGATCCCGTCATAGCGGATTTTGCCATCCGCAAGATCATAAAAGCGATTGATCAAATTGGTAATCGTGGTTTTGCCCGCGCCGGTCGCTCCTACAAACGCAACCTTCTGTCCGGGCTCCGCGTAGAGCGTGATGTGATGCAGGACCAGCTTATCCGGGGTATAGCCAAAATCCACATCAAAAAAGCGAATATCCCCCCGCAATGGGGCGTAGGTCAGGCTGCCGTCATGGTGGGGATGTTTCCAGGCCCACTCACCCGTACGGTTTGTCGCTTCTTTCATTTCGCCGTTTTCCCGGTCAACATTGACCAAGGTTACATAGCCCTCGTCGGTTTCGCTCTGCTCATCCATCAGCTCAAATATCCGCGAAGCTCCTGCCAGAGCCATGACAACCATATTAAACTGCATGGAAATCTGGCCGATGGGATTGATGAAGGCTCGGGACAAGGTCAGGAAAGACACAATGGTACCGATCGTCAGCAGATTGATCCCCGTCAGGCTCAGGTTGGGCAGACCGGCAATACCAGCTGCCCCGCCGATAATAGCCAGAATGACATAGAGCAGATAACCCATGTTGCCGACCACCGGCATGGTGATGTTTCCATATTTGTTGGCCTGGGTGGCACTGTAGCAAAGGGCGTCGTTTTTTTCATCAAATTCCTTTGCCGCCTCAGCTTCGTGACAGAAAACCTTAACCACCTTCTGCCCGTTCATCATTTCTTCAATGTAGCCGTTCACGTCTCCCAGGTCGGTCTGCTGCTGCACAAAGAAGCGGCCGCTGCGGCCCACCAGCAGGCGGATGACCTTAAGCAGCAGCCATGCAAAAATCAGCACAAAGGCCGTCAGACCTACACTCAGATAGAGCATGGAGACAAACGTCGCGGCAACTGTAACCAGTGACGAAAACATCTGGGGCAGGCTTTGGGAGATGGCCTGGCGCAGGGTGTCGGTGTCATTGGTGAAATGGCTCATCAGGTCCCCGTGGGTATGGCTGTCAAAATAGCGTATCGGCAGGGTCTGCAGATGACTGAACATTTCGTCCCGGATCCGTTTCAGGGTTCCCTGGGCTATGGTCACCATCATCCGGTTATAAAAGAGCGTCGCCAGAATTCCGATCAGGTAGATCAGGCCGATCTGCAGGATAGCCTGAAACAGCTGAGTGTATACCGGATCTGCCTGGCCTAAAAGGGGCACAATATAATTATCAATCAGGACTTTGAGGAACAAGGAGGAAGCAGCGCTGGCCCCGGCGCTGAGCAGGATACAGATAGCCACGCCAGTCAGCTGCGCCAGGTAAGCTGACATATAGCTCAGCAGCCGTTTAATGGTACCGGGTTTAAATTGATGCAGCCCTGGTTTGGCGGACGGCAGATTTTTTGGGGTTTCAGGCTTCATGGAGCGCGCCTCCTCTGGTCTGGGATTCATAGACTTCCCGGTAAATCTCACTGCTACGCAGGAGCTCTTCATGGGTACCGGCCGCCACAATCCGTCCGTCATCCATGACCACAATTTTATCCGCGTCCTGTACTGAAGCGACCCGCTGGGCAATGATGATCTTGGTCGTATCAGGAATATCCTCTCGCAGCGCCTGGCGGATCAGGCGGTCAGTTTTGGTATCCACCGCACTGGTTGAATCATCCAGGATCAGGATCAGCGGCTTTTTCAGCAGGGCCCGGGCGATACACAGCCGTTGCCGCTGCCCGCCGGATACATTGCTGCCCCCCTGTTCGATGTAGGTATCATAGCCATCCGGAAAACTGCGGATAAAGTCATCAGCCTGCGCAATCTGGCAGGCCCGGACCAGTTCCTCATCTGTAGCGGTTTCATTGCCCCAGCGCAGATTCTTTCTGATACTGCCGGAAAAAAGCACATTTTTTTGCAGGACCATCGCTACCTGGTTCCGCAGCATGGTCAGGTCATAGTCCCGCACGTCCCTGCCGCCTACCTTGATGCGGCCGGCAGACACATCATATAGCCGGGCAATCAGCTGAACCAGGCTGGATTTTGCAGAGCCGGTGCCCCCCAGAATCCCGACGGTTTCTCCGGACCGGATATGGAGATTGATGTGGTCCAGTACCGGTTTATCGCTGTTTCTGGCATAGGAAAAGGAGACATCTTCAAAATCTATGGTGCCGTTCGCCACCGTCTGCAGCGGCTGCTCGGGGTTTTGCAGATCACTTTCCTCATCCAGTATTTCCACAATTCGCTCAGCTGACGCTCTGGAAATGATAATCATGACCAGGATCATGGATACCATCATCAGACTCATCAGAATCTGCATGGCGTATGTGATCAGACTGGTCAGCTCGCCAGTCGATAGCCCGATGTCAGCCTGATTGCCGCTGGATACTATGGCCCTGGCGCCGAACCAGGACAGCAGGAGCATGGAGGTATATAGGCAGAACTGCATCAGGGGCATATTAAAGGCCAGCCGTTTTTCCGCTTTGGTAAAATCCTGGAAAATGGATTGAGAGATGCCATTGAATTTCTGTTCTTCATAGGGCTCCCGGGTATAGGATTTAACCACCCGTATGCCCCGCAGATTTTCCTGCACCACCCGGTTCAGGCGGTCATAGGTATTAAACACCCGTACAAAAATCGGATGCACGTGCAGGCTGATGAGCATCAGGCCCACACCCAGGACCGGAATCGCCGCCAGAAAGATCAGCGAAAGCTGACGGTCGATCCGGAAAGAAAATATCAGAGCAAAAATGATCATCATCGGCGCGCGAACCGCCAGACGGATGAACATCTGATAAGCATTCTGCACGTTGGTAACATCTGTGGTCAGCCGGGTGATGATACTGGCCGTAGAAAACTTATCTATATTGGAAAAAGAAAACTTCTGCACCTGATAGTACATATCATGACGCAGATTGCGGGCAAAACCGGAGGACGCGATGGCCGCGCTGCGGCCGGCCAGACCACCGGTGATCAGCGACAGGCCGGCGGACAGGACCAGCGCCACGCCGATTTTCCAGACATAGCCCATGTTCTTCTGATTAATGCCATTATCTATCAGATACGCCATGAGCGTGGGAATGATGATTTCCAGTATGGATTCACATGAGACATAAAGCGGGGTCAGCAAGCTGTCTTTTTTGTATTCACGCACGCTGGCCAAGAGTCTTTTCAGCATATTACAGTTCTCCTGATTTCATTCAGATCGGTTTTCCAAAGCGGCGGAAAGGTTCTCTTTCATCCGGCCCAGGTACATGAGCAGCTGAGCTGTCTCTGCTTCAGAGAACCCCTGCAGCATAATTGCTTCCATACGGGCTTCGTCCTGAGCCATGATGTCCCTGATCTGCAGGGCCTTGTCAGTCAGGATGATTTTCTTCAGGCGAGCGTCCTCCGCCACCGGGAGCCGCCTGATCAGGCCCTTCTGTTCCATCAGCGACAGGACTTTGGAAGCGGTGGACCGAGCTATGGTAAAGTGTTTTTCAATATCCTTCTGATAAATATCCTGCCCGGTATGATCCGCCAGGTAACCGATAATCCAGCCATTATTGCCTGTAGCCTGGTCCACCGTTTTTTTATTGGTGGCAAACTCAAAATAGCGGCGGATCAGATTGTTGACAGCTCTGAACGCAAAGCCGATGCGGTACTGCGGCATAGTTTGCTCCTTCTTGACGGCTCTGACTGTTCCCCCAACTGATGGGCCAGCCAGGCTTTAGAATTTGTTTTACATAGAACTGTTAGGCATAAAACAGTTTATCATCTTTCGGCCGCCTGTCAAGCCAGCAAAAACTGCCGCGGCAAAATGAAGCGGCCCGGATCTGTCGCCTCAAACGATAGACCGGGCCGCCGCCAGACTGCCTGGGAAAACAGCCGGACCGGATTTATAATTTCCAGCTTACCGCCTGCCGCCTGGCTTCAATAAACTGGCGGTAAAGGCCTGCTTGCCGCAGCAGCTCAGGGTGAGTCCCCTGCTGCACAATCTGGCCCTGATCAATCACAAATATCTGATCTGCGTGTTCCACCGTTTTTAGGCGGTGGGCAATCATCAGGATCGTTTTATCTTTTGTCAGCGCGGTAATTGCCCGCAACAACTGCGCTTCATTCTCCGGGTCCACATTAGCAGTCGCTTCATCCAGAATAATAACCGGCGCGTCCTTGAGGATAGCCCGGGCAATCGAAATCCGCTGCTTTTCCCCTCCGGACAAACTGGCGCCGCCTTCGCCGATCACGGTATCATAAGCAGCCGGCAAGGCACTGATAAAGTCATCGCAGCAAGCCTGCCGGGCCGCTGCCCGCACCTCAGCTAAGGTGGCATCCGGCTTGCCAAAGCGAATATTATTGGCGATGGTATCGTGGAACAAATAAACCGTCTGAAAGACAAAACTAAAATGACTCATCAGGCTATCCATGCTGTAGCTGCGCACGTTAACCTGATCCAGTTGTACCTCTCACTGACTGACATCCCAGAAGCGGGCCAGCAGATGGCAGAGCGTCGTTTTTCCGCCGCCGGAGGGACCGACAAACGCCGCTGTGGTATGCTGCGGAATCTGCAGGGATAGTCCGCGGATGATCTCTTTCTGGTCGTAGGCAAAGCGGATGTTCAGGGCCGAAAGATTTTCAGACTGAGTCTGACGGGCTTCGCCGTTTATATCCATGGGCTCCAGCTTCAGGATTTCACTGGCCCGATCCACCGATAAGTCAACGACCCGCAGCAGCGAGGCATAAGCGCCTGCTTGCTCAAGAGAGGAAAATAATATGAAGGAAGCAATCATCATGACTAAGCAAACTGCCAGCTGCATCTGGTTATTCAGGTAAAGTCCGATAGCTGCCAGATTCATTCCCACTGACACGAGCTTAATGGCCATATTTTGCAAAGGTATATAGCGGTTGGTCAGGATTTCCAGGTCTGTGTTCACCCGGCAATTCGCATCGATAGTCTGATCCAGCTGCTGCCGCACCTTGCTGCTGAGGTTGTAAGCCTTGACTTCCGCTATGCCTTGTATATAGGACAGAATATGTTCTACCAGCGTTGTATCTGATTTTAATTTCCGGCCTGATACTGCTTGATTAGCCCGGCGCAGCTGACTGTTAATCAGCAGAAACAAAAGAATGCCGGATACCGCCAGCAGACCGATCCGCCAGTCAAAGATCAGTAAAAACACCGCAATCAAAGCAGCTTCCAGAATACCCTGAGTGGTCATCATGATGACCCGCGTCGCCACATCACCCAGTTGCTCCATGGTATTGGTGGTGACCGACGTGATGTCCCCCAGCGTTTTTCGGTTAAAATAGCCCATCGGCAGGTATCGCAGGTGTTCGGCAATTTCAATCCGTTTTCCGGCACTGGTCTGGTAGCCGGCAATGGTTTGCTTCATGGAGGCCGCTCGGTAGATGACGGTGGCGCCGATGACACTGACCAGCATAATCAAGGTGGCGCCAAGGAGGGTGAGGCCGCTCAGGGAATCTGTCACAATAGCCTGCAGGACCAGGTACAGCGCCGGTATTTTCAGGGCCTGAAAAAAAGAGCGGAGGACGCCCAGCCACATGCTCTGATAAAAGAGCTTTCTATCCGGGCCGTCGGCAAAGTCAAAGAATTTTTTGAATGTCTTAAGCATCGATCCGTCTCCCTTCTGAATCACGGGCTTCAATATGCGCCGCCCAAAGCCGGCTGTATAAGCCCTGATGGGCTAATAAAGTCTGATGGGTACCTAAATCATCAAGCCGGCCTTGCGAAATGACCGCAATCTGATCCGCGTCACTGACAGTTGACAGGCGGTGGGCAATCACGATCAAGGTTTTCCCCCGGGCCAGCCCGGCTACAGACTGCTGAATCAGAGCCTCATTTTCAGGATCAGTATAGGCAGTCGCTTCATCCAGGATCAGAACCGGGGCGTTTTTGAGCATAGCCCGGGCAATCGCCAGGCGCTGACGTTCGCCGCCGGAAAGATGGCTGCCCCCGTCTCCCACCACCGTATCAAACCCCTTTTCCAGCTGACTGATAAATTCATAACAGCCGCTTTGGCGGGCGATTTCCTCCACCTCCTGGTCAGTCGCGCCGGGGCGCCCCAGACGGATGTTTTCCCTGACGCTGAGGTTAAACAGGTAGTTATCCTGATTGACATAGGCAATCGCCAGATTGGCGTCCTCAGCGGATAAGGACCGCAGATCAACCCCGCCCAGTAAGATCCGGCCCTGAGCCGGCTCCCAGAGTGAAGCTAATAAGCGGGCTATGGTCGTTTTACCGCTGCCGGAAGGTCCGACCAGCGCGGTAAAACTGCCTTGCGGAATGGTCAGGTTGATACCGTGCAGGACTTCCTGTTCCTTATAGGCAAAACGGACGCCCTCAAGGGTCAGGCTGTAATCTTTGGGTACGGCCTGGCTTTGCGAAGGCCGCACAAGCTCCGGCAGCTGCATTAATTGGTCAACCTCAGCAAATATGACCCCTGCTTTACCGATGTCATCAGAGTAAGACATCGCTGTTATCAGCGGCGTGACCAGACCAAAGGCCAGAATGATTATCTGCACGTAGCGGACCGGCGTCAGACTACCCTGCAAAACAAATAAACCGCCAACCGGCAAAACAAGCAGCAGGGTCTCCGGCGCGACTGACAAAGCCGCTGACATGTACCAGATCGTGCTGCGCATCCAATCAATACAACTGTCCGCCGCTTCCCGAGCAGCGGTCACAAATTTGCCGTATGAACTGTCAGAGCGGCCAAAAGCCTTGATGACTTCGATGCCGTTGATGTACTCCACCGCGGTATCATTTAAGACTTTGGTTTTGTGAATATAGTTGCCAAATTTCACCTCATAATCTTTCATCATCCCGGCATAGCTGACCAGGCCCAGCACCAGTGTGATCAGGGAACACAGCGCGAGGCGCCAGTCAATCACCAGGAGATAGATAAAAAGAATCAAAGGTGCCAGAAGGTTGGCGGTGAATTCCGGCAAAATGTGCGCCAGCGTGGTCTCCATGGCATCCACCCGCTCCACCAGCGTATTTTTCAGCTCTCCGGAAGGTATATCCAGGACGGTTCCCAACGGGACCCGGGCCAGTTTGTCACAGATGGTTTTACGAACATTCGCCAGAACTTGAAAGGTCGCGCGGTGGGAACATCTGGTCGACCAGGTGTGAAAGCCGACCCGCATGATCCAGAAAAAAGCCATCATCAAGGCTAAGCTCAGATAGTGAATAAAACCCCGGTGTCCGGCCATCAGATCCCGTACCATCCAGCCAATGATAAAATAGGGAACCATCCCCCATATCACCCCGATCGCAGCCAGGATGACGCTTTTTTGATAATCACGTTTTTTATCCCGCGCATATTTAAATATATAAGATAGCAGCCGCAGCCGCGGCGCGGGTTTCTTCTCTGTCGCTTTTTTACTCATCACTTTGGTCCTTCCTTTTAGTTAGGTCTTGCTAACCATGGGGCAAAAAAGGGGGGCTGTCCCTTGCCCGGTTTTACAGCCCCATAATATTACGCCAGCCGGCGGTATAGAATGCTGTCAGTTGCCGCAGGCAGGCAAGGGCGCGGTCTTCCGGCAACCCATGGATAATCATTTCAAACATGGCCGTAAACATGCCGCTCACCACCAGATGCGGAAACCAGGGATCCAGCTCGCTCACAGGCTGACCTTCCTGCTGCAGCTGAGCCAGATAACGATTGGTTGATACAATTTCTTTTTGTGTCAGATCGTGCACGAACGTTTCATAGCGGGTACCCGCGGCAGCACGGAACAATATTTTAAAGGCGGACAGGTGCTGATACATATAGTGCAGCATCTGTTCCGCGCAAGCGGCCCCGATCTCCCCCATTTTATGTCTCTGCTGCGGCGGCGTCAGCTGTTCAAATTGCAGCTCGGCCTGATCGTACAGCGCCATAACCGCCTGCACATGCGGACCGGTCAGCGCCTCAAATAAATCGGCTTTATTTTTGAAATGCCAATAAAATGAGCCTGTCGTCACGCCGGCAGTCTGCGCGATATCCCGCAGCGACGCGGCTCGATAACCCTTCCTTAAAAATTCGTCCCGGGCTGCCTCCAAAATACGGGAGCGGCTGTCCATACGAGTCCGGCTGTCCGACTGCAGTGTTTCCATCTCCCCTCCTTTTCCATAACATTGTTACGGTTAGAGTAATATAACTCCTGGCGCCAACTGTCAAGCCCTGACTGATAATCGGTCTTGCAAACTTCCGCCAAGCCAGTCCGACGCGATTAGCTCTGCAGATCACAGCGCTCCGGGTATCCAGGCAGACTGCTCCAGCAAATATACCGGAGCTTGAGCGTCTCTGGCCGCGGCCTCACCCGCCGGGATGGCTGGCAACTGGCAGGATCAGGCGTCAGACCGGGAATAGGCATTTTTCATCTGACTGCTCAGTTCAAACAAAACCTTGTCCAATGTCGCGGCCGTCTCCTTTTGCAGGATGTCTGCGATTGCCTGATTGGCGCTTTCTCGCAGTTGTTGTTGTCGGCAGGCGTCACTTTCCTGACCTTGCAGGGCATCATATTGATGCAGCAGCTGATGGCTCTGAGCCAGAACGGTTTGCTGCCAGCGCTCAATATGAAAAAGCGACCGGCTGTAGGAGGCGTCCGCCATGGCTGCGATCAGCCGGCTGGCCCAGTAAAAATTGTCCGTCGATACAGTTCCGCCGGTATTGGACAGGTAGGTCGGCGTCGTCTCAACGTTGGCATAAAACGGAGCCATGACATTAAATGCGTTGGAAGCAAAAGCCAGCCATTCCACAGCCTGATAGGGCGATGGCAGATCCGGACGCAGCTGGATCAGGGCCATAAAGTCATTGCGGTTGATCCCTATGGAGCGGAAGCGTCCTTTCTCTTCCGGGTGGCCGTAGCGCTCATAGGGATCATAGGGCGTGCCTTGATAATGGGAGGATAGTACATACTTGATATCCTCAGGCGTGATTTTCTTTTCTGGCTGCAGGCACCACGGCAGCTTATCAGAGACAGGGCTGAAGTCTGCCTCTGGGCCGTCCCATCGATTACTGGTCGGATTAAAATAGCGCAGCATGAACCAGGCCCGCGGGGTGTTGTAGACATGATCCGAGTCATCGTGGCTGCCAAAGGCCTCACGCGGGTTCAGAATGCCATCCTGAGATAAATCCAGATGGTAGGTTTCAATAAAATCCCGCAGATCTGCGGAGCACATGAAATTCCGACGCTCAGTCAGAGCATCGTCCAGATTGAACTGGTCCAGGCCTAACTGGTTTGGCATGACTGCATAGCAATCGTCCGGCACCCGCCGGGCAATCCAGTGATGGCCGCCGATGGTTTCCAGCCACCAGATTTCTTCAAGATCCTGAAAAGCAATACCGTTCATCTCATAAGTGCCGTAAGTTTCCAGCAGCTGCCCCAGGCGCTGCACCCCTTCGCGAGCACTGTGTATAAAGGGCAGGACCAGATAAACCATATCTTCCTCACCAATGCCGCCCGGGCGCTCAGGCTGTGAACCGGCGGCTGGCTGATTGGTCACCAGCGGATCCGCGCCTAAGACGCGGGGATTAGACGTCAGGGTTTCAGTCGCGGTCATAGCAATATTTGCTGAGTTCACACCGCTGGCAGCCCAGATACCTTGACCTGGCAGCGCGTTTGGTACAGCGGTAAAGCGGAGCGGGTCTGCCGGCAGCTCAATGCGAAGATGTGAGAGCACCGAGGTGTAGACGCCAGGCATATCCTCAGGGCCGACACTGACGAATTTTTTGGGGGTGAAATGGCCGGAGCCGGAATCGTCATTACGGGCAATCATGGTGGAGTGATCATAGGTGGCATTTTTACCAGCTAATATGGTCGTGCAAGGCATAAATTCAGGTCCTTTCTTCCTTCAAGCCGGACAAATTCATCCTGGCAGCCAGCCTGCTGAGCCAGCCGTAGCTGCAGCCGCATTCCCGCGGCAAATCAGGTTTTGAATCGTGCTGTGGCATTTGGAGCATGCTGTTTTTCCTATATCTGGCTATTTAACAAAGCCTTCACTTTAGCCTTTATTATGCCATGAATCAGGTTGTCCGGACTGATGAGTTGTAATCAGCCGGACTGGCCGCGACTGTGATTACACAGTTTCGCGAGCTGCAGTGTAGGCGCTCAGCCCACCATGCTACGCCTGAGCAGCTGAAACCGTCTGAGCAACTAACATAATCAGGCAGACTAATTGATATGCGCAGGGCGAACGGCCGCCAGGCAGTCCTGGCGCTGGTATTTATCCGCGCCCAGCTGGTTTCATCAGACCTGAACTGTTATTATGAAAGTTATAGGATTCAAGGGATTGCCAGACAAACTGTGGCACGAGTTTTACGCCGCTGTTTCTGAATCGCTCGTGATCGTTTCAGCAGGTCTTCAGACAGCAAAATATAAAGGACGTGCTTATGATAACCCTTAACCTTGACCGACCGTTTGCCAGTTTCAGGCAGGACCCCGCCCGTCCCTATATCCGGGCTTTCATGCAGCATAATCTACGGCACGGCATACCGGCCCTGCTTTTCACCCTTCTGTCCACGCCTGAAATGCTGTTGGTATCATGGCTGCTGGGAGCAGTCTTTGATAGCGCCACACAGGGAAATGGCAAACGGCTGCTGTTACTGGCAGTGAGCGGAGCGGGCATCCTGGCTTACATGATTGTGGTAGATCTGCTGATGTACCGGCAGAAATCCCGCTTTATTCATCAGGCTCTGGAGCAGTATAAAGCGCTGGCCTTTCGCCAGTTGTCACAAAAAAGCATCCATGCTTTCTTAAAAGAAAACCCCGGACGATACATCTCTGTTTTGACCAATGATATCAATTCAGTCGAGGAGAATTACCTCAACCGGGGCTTTCTGCTAGTCTATCAGACAGTCTCCTTTATTGGCGCTCTGATCATGATGCTGTATTACAGTGTGCCGCTTACGCTGGTTGCTATTGCACTGAGCTGCCTGCCGGTTTTAACTTCGCTTTATATGGGCCGCGGCCTGGCAACCCGGGAAAGGCAGGTGAGCGATATCAATGAGCACTTTGTGGCTCAGGTCCGGGATCTGCTCAACGGCTTCACCGTCATCAAGAGTTTCAAGGCAGAAAAGGAAGCAATCGGCCTGTTTGACCGGGTCAATCACCAGACTGAACAGACCAAGTTCCGGCGCCGCTGGTGGGACTGCTTGCTGACGACAGCCAGCAGCGCCAGCGGGACCATTCTCCAGCTGGGGCTGTTTATGTTTGGCGCGTATCTGGCCATCCGCGGGCAGATGACCGCCGGGGCGGTTCTGACCATGACCAACCTCTGCAACGCCCTGCTTCAGCCAATCAGTCTGGTACCGCAATATCTGGGCAGTCGCCAGGCAGCTCTTGGCCTGATCCGCAAGCTGGCTGGTCTGACCGCACAAAACGCTGAACTATCTGCAGGAAAAGATCTCGCACCCCGGCTGACTCAGCCCATTATCCTGGACCGGGTCAGCTTCGGCTACGAGCCGGGTCAGCTGATTCTGAAGGATATCTGCTTGCAGCTGGAGCCAGGCGGCAAATACGCGGTAGTGGGCGCCAGCGGCAGTGGCAAGAGCACCTTGCTGAATCTGCTGATGGCAGCAGGCCGTGACTACCAGGGCTCTATCCGGATCAACGGTCTGGAGCTCAGGGAAATCCGTCCTGACAGTCTCTATGATCTGCTGAGCCTCATAGGCCAGACGGTCTTTCTCTTTGATGACACGGTAGAGCAGAACATCACCCTCTTTCGCCCGTTCCCCGCAGACAAGCTGAATCTGGCCATTCAGCGAGCCGGACTGGCGCCGCTTCTGGTGGCCCGCGGACGGGATTACCACTGCGGCGAAAACGGCTCAGCGTTGTCCGGCGGTGAGCGCCAGCGCATCTCCATTGCGCGGGCGTTGCTGCGCGAAGCCCCGGTGCTGCTGCTGGATGAAGTTACGGCAGCGCTGGATAATCAGACCGCCTTTGAGGTGACCCAGGCCATTTTACAATTGGACGGACTGACCCGCCTGGTAGTGACCCATCGGCTGGAAGCCCGTCTCCTGCAGCAATATGATCAGATTCTGGTCCTGCGCGACGGCCGTGTCTGCGAGCGCGGCCACTTCAGTGAGCTGATGGCTGCCCGTGGTTATTTTTATTCGCTTTATCAGGTCAGTCAGCCTTAAAATGACTCATCTGGCACAACGCCCGAGTTCAGCCAGGGTGGGCGGGATAGCCGCCCGGGCCCAACGCTCTGTTCCATCCTCCGGATACTGGCGGTAACGGCCCTCCATAGCGCAGAGTATATACAGATATAGATCATACCAGAGGATGCGGCAGCGCTGACGGCTATCAAAGGTGGTTATGCCATAGCCGCGCAGAAAATCCGGGTCCTGGTTGTAGCTGCGAAAAGCTACTTCCATCAGCGGATCCGCCCACAGGCAGCGTTCAAAGTCTATCAGTCCGCTGATCCGGCCATCCTGGACAAATATGTTGCCATCCCAGAGGTCCCAGTGCACCAGGCGTGGTTGAGTCACCGGCAGAAAACTGCCGCGCGTCTGCAGCAGCAAGCGCCAGAGTCTGTCCCAGTCGGTGCCGGGATCCAGATCGACCGCAGCGCAATCAGTCAGCGCTGCCTGCAGCATATAGCTGAAAGCCGTAAACCAATCGGCGGACTGGCAGTGTGGCTGCCCCCAGTAACCAAATACCGGACCTCGTAGTTGATTGATCTGAGCAGTCATACCACCCAGCTCCGTCTGCAGGCCAGCCAGCTGCTCCGGCGACAGCGCGGGCTTCAGACGGCTAAGGCTTTGGCCAGGCAGGCAGGTCATAAAAAAGCAGTCCGCGTCACAAAAGCGGTGGCTGCGGTCCCAGGCCATAACCCGGGCAACCGGTAACTCAGTCTGCTCCCGCAGCAAGGACATACAGCGGACTTCATGCGCCATGACAGCCCGCTCATAGGTCATGACCGGAACCAGCGGAGACGGCGCGATTTTCAGAATAACCGTCTCCCCGCTTTCCCAGGTCAGCGCATAACTGACATTAAAAAAGCCTTCGGTCAGTTCTTTGATCGCTGCCAGACGTTTTTCGGGAAACCAGGCTTCTGCCAGGCGCTGTAAAACCGCCCGGGGCTGGCGATTTTTACTGGAAAAGTCCATCTTTACACCTTGGTCTCATTACGGTTGCCTTTACATCACATATAACAGAATGCTCAGGAAATGCAGCAGACTGCCCAGAACCACAAACAAGTGAAAAACTGAATGAATGTATTTTTTGCTGGCACCCAGGCCATAAAACACTGCTCCCACAGTATAAGCAACACCTCCGGCCAGGAGGAGGTTAAAGCCCGCCGGGGCCAGGTTTGCCATCAAGGCGCGGCGGGGCAGCAGAATACTCCAGCCCATCCCCAGGTATAGCAGCATTTCCAGGACACGGAAGCGTTTCAGATCGATCGCGCTCAAAGTGACACCCAGAGCGGTCAGGCCCCAGATGACCGCAAACAAGGTCCAGCCCGTGGCGCGGTTGTATTCACGGATCGTCACCAGGGTAAAAGGCGTATAGGTGCCGGCTACCAGGATATAAATTGAGCAGTGGTCCAGGATGCGAAAGACCTTTTTGGCCAGCAGGCGCGGGCTCAGTCCATGATAGATACTGGACATGGCATACAGGACAATCATGGTAAAGCCAAATATCGCGCCGCTGATAATTGCAAAGGGATCCTGGTGCAGCGCGCCCCGGATCACGCAAAGGACAGTAGCCACAATCCCCAGGGCGCCACCGGCAATGTGAGAAACCATATTAAAGATTTCCTCACCGTGGCTGTAAGAAGGCAGGGTAATCCTGCCCAGGCGGGTGGGTTTAAGCAAAGGTTGCTGCTTGGCCTGATCTGACATAAAGTGCCCTGCTTTCTGCTTAGCTGCGCTGGCGGTCTCAGCCGCGGCCGGTCCGCCGCCGGATGCTGCCGCCTGTTTCTTCAAACATATACTCCTGTCCCGGCGCTGGCAAGTAAACTTATCGTGACTGGTCAATTATCGCGATAGCTGCTATACTAAACTTAATTGTCAAGCCGCCACCCAAAGGCATGGGATGGCAACGAAAGGTGATTGCTCAGTAACATGCGTCTTGCGTAGATAATATCTGTAAATCCCGCAGCAGCAGCGGCCTGCCTGGACAGGCTCCGGCTCAGGCTGCTGCCATAAACAGCAGAGGATATTTCTATGCAACTTTCTTTTTCTGCGGTATCTTACCGCTATTCCGGCGCGGTTCTACCCGCTGTTTCTGATTTGACTTTCATTTTGCCTGAGGGGTGGACCGGTATTGTGGGCCCCAATGGTTGTGGTAAAAGCACGCTGGGCCGATTGGCCAGCGGAGAACTGCAGCCGGATCAGGGAAGCATCCATTCCGGGCCCTTCGCGCTTTATTGCCGTCAATCCTGCGCTGAAATCCCGGCAGGCCTGTCAGATTTTGCCGCAGATTTCAGTCAGCTGGCCTTGCGCCTGCGTGATCGTCTGGGAATAGAGGATGACTGGCCCTGGCGCTATGAAACGCTATCATTTGGAGAGCGAAAACGCCTGCAGATAGCAGTAGCTTTATCACAGCAGCCGGATCTGCTGGTTCTGGACGAGCCTGCCAATCATCTGGACCAGGCTGCCCGGCAGGCTTTGCTGGCCGCCCTCCGGCTCTACCGCGGAACAGGTCTTCTGATTTCTCATGACCGTGATCTGCTGGATCACCTGGTTCAGCGCTGCTTCCTGATGCAGGCCGGCCGCGGAGAACTGCGCTCAGGCAATTATACAGCCTGCAATCAGCAGGCTGAACTGGAAAGAGCCAGCCATCTCCAGGCCCGCCGGCTGGCCAGGCGGGAGCTGAGCCGGCTGGAGGCCGAAAAGCAGCGACGGGCCCAGGAAGCGCAGCGCAGCCGGGCGCGCCGGAGCGCCCGGCACCTGGACCGTCATGACCGGGACGGACGGGGACGCATCCAGCTGGCCATTGTCAGCGGCCAGGATGGCAAGACGGGCAAGCTTTCAGTACAGCTGGACAGCCGCCTGGACCAGGTCCGGCAAGCGTTTGAGGAGAACCGGACTGATAAACGTTATGAAGCAGATATCTGGCTGGACACCACCCCTTCTGCCCGGTCTGTATTGCTGCAATTACCGGCCAGGGAGCTGGCCCTGGGGCCGTTCCGCCGCCTGCGCGCGCCGCTATTGCAGCTAGGCTCAACAGACCGGATAGCGTTGACCGGCGCCAACGGCTCCGGTAAATCCACCCTGATCCGGGTGTTGCTGCGGCAGCTGGATCCGGCGATCCGGCTTTTTTACCTGCCGCAGGAATTTGACCAGCCAGCCGCTTTGCGGCTGCTGCAGGAAAGCAGGCAGCTGCCCGGTCCGTCATTAGGCCGGTTGATGGCTATCTTGACGCGTCTGGGCTCTGTACCGGAACGCCTGCTGGATGGCGAAGCGGTCAGCCCGGGGGAGCTGCGTAAGCTGCAGCTGGCCCGCGGCCTGCAGCAACAGCCCCAGTTGCTGGTACTGGACGAACCGACCAACCATCTGGATATCCGGTCCATCGAAGCCCTGCAGCGGGTTCTGATGGCCTGTCCCTGCGCATTACTGCTGGTATCTCATGATCAGGCTCTGGTGCGCGCCTGCTGCCAGAGCGAATGGCGGATCCTGCAGGTAGAGCAAGGACTGTCCGCGCTGACTTTTCTTTGTCCGGAATAAGCCTGGATGAGCAAACGCTGCCGTGACCTGATCTGCCGTCCGGGGCGGATCAGGCTGAGATATAATCCAACAGACGGTAGAGCACTGCCTGATTGGCTTCCGGTACCCCATGATTCAGAATCATCGCGGGCGTCTGGTTAAGCGCGTTATCCTCCAGCGCGTAAGCCCCGTCGTTCATCACCATCTCTCTGAGGTTGTAAGGTGCAGGCTCAAAGTGAAATTGCAGGCCGACCACCTTGGTGCCCAGCAAGAAGCCCTGATTGACCAGCAGGTCACTGCTGAAAAGCAGGCGGGCCTGATCCGGCAGTTCAAACATATCCTGGTGCCAGTGAAGGGCCTCCAGGCTGGCCGGCAGACCGGGAATGATCTGCGACTGTCGGTACACCGGTGCCCACCCCACTTCTTTACAGGGCGCGCGGCCGACTGTCTTTCCTAACGTTTTGACAATTTGCTGTGCGCCAAAGCAGGCGCCAAAAATCGCTTTATGCTGCTGCAGCAGCTGCCAGATGAGCTGCCGCTCTGCCTCTATCCATGCGTCCGTGTCATTCGGGCTCATGGGACCACCCAGGACCACCAGCATATCGGTCTCATCAGCCTGCGGCAAAGCCCGGTCAAAATAGCGCGGGTGATAGGTGTAAAACTCGTGTCCTCTCAGTTCAGCCCAGGCTGCCAGATAACCTGGCCCTTCATTCGGCGTATGCTGCAGGCAGTTAATTCTCATTCAGTTCATCCCCCCGGTAAATACAATCACTTTTCTGAAGTCCTGGCCATAGACCGCGGTCGTTTTTTACCCATTACCAGACTGAACAGCAGCAGTAGCGGAAAGATAACCGCCGTTAAGATACCGCGATGCAGATCGTTCCCCAGTACACTGGTCATCAGCCCCGCAAAGGTAGGCCCTCCGGCGCAGCCTAAATCTCCGGCCAACGCAAACAAGGCAAACATGGCGGTGCCGCCGTTTTTAATGGAGGCCGCCGCCTTGCTGAAGGTCCCGGGCCACATGATCCCGACCGATAAGCCGCATAAGGCGCAGCCTGCCAGTCCCAGAGCAGGATACGGTGAAAGGGAAATGATCAGGTAGGACAGCACACACAGCAACCCGCTGCCAAACATGAAACGGTCCAGCTTAATCCGTTCACCCCGTCGGCCGTAGTACAACCTCGCCAAACCCATCATCAAGGCAAAGGCCATGGGCCCGGCCAGATCACCCACGGTTTTGCTGACATGAAGCCCGCTTTCGGCAAACGTAGAAGCCCATTGACTGACGGCCTGCTCACTGGCGCCGGCGCAAAACATCATTAAAATGAAAACCCAGAACAGCCGGCTGCAGAACAACTGCCTGAGCGTCATACCGGTCTGGCCCTCGCCAATCAGCGGAGCAATCGGTACTCTGGTAAAGGCGATGAGGTTGATCAGGGGAATGACAGCCCAGATCAAAGCCAGAATCCGCCAATGCGAAAGGCCCAGCAGCGCAAAAAACAAGGTCGACAACCCCACGACTGCCACCTGTCCCCAGCTGTAAAATGAGTGCAGCAAGCTCATGGCTTTTTCCTTGTTGTCCGTCGGGCAAGCCTCTACCATGGGGCTGATAATCACTTCGCAGAGCCCGCCGCCAATAGCATAGACCATAACTGACAGGAGAATTCCGATAAAGGGATCCGGCAGCAGCTGCGGCAGAATGGTCAGCAGGATCAGACCTGCCGCGGAACAGGCATGGGCGATAACCGCTGCGGCTCGATAACCGATCCGGTCAATAAAAAAAGCTGACCACAAATCGATCAGAAGCTGAATCCCAAAATTAAAGGTAATTAAAAGGGTAATGCGGCTGAGCGGAATCTGGTAACTGCGCTGAAACGTCAAAAAAAGCAGCGGGACAAAATTGTTAACAATGGCCTGAACGATATAGCCGACAAAGCAAGCCACAATGGTCTTTTGGTATGGTTGATCCCCTGTTTGCATAACGCCTCCGGGCCGGTGTCCTTTGCGGGCTGACTTAGCCTGCGCCATCCGGTCACGCCAAAGCATACCATTTCAGGCCAAAGTCAGACAACCGAGCGGCTCAGCGGAATGGCTGCGGAAATGATTCAAAAAGTTCAGCGTATCGGTCCAGGTCAGGCGGGCCGGCTCGGAATCCAGCTGGAACTGATACTCATGCAGCGCCTTGTGCCGGCGGCGATCAAAAAAGCGGGTGACTACCGGTACCTGTAAGTCCTGCAGGTGTTTGGCCAGAGATCTGGCATGCGCTTCAAAAGAAAACAAGTTCCCATCCGTTATATACGTGGGGGGGAAAGCCGGCGTCAGGAAATTCTCTACCTCTGTACTGCTGACCCGCTCGCCCTTCAGCCAGTTCCGCTGGCCCTCATAAACCCAGCCGATGGTCCTGAATAAGCAGGCGGCCGGCCCGCTGGACGCAATACTGGCGGCGGCCTTCATTTTATATGGACCGCAGTACAGCAGCGCGCCCTGCAGCCGATAAGCGACATCAACTGTTTTCAGGCCGAGCAAGGCCGCGTATCTGGGGTCCTGCTGAGCCTCAATAAACTGGCAGGTAATCTGCGCGCCGGCAGAATCACCGGCGATAAAAAGATTTTGCAGATTAAGCGGCCGCCCTTCAGTCTGCTCAGCCAGGGTGCGCAGGCACTCCCCTACCTGCAGCACCGGCGCCGGATATAAGCTTTGCGGCGCCAGAGCATAGTTCATGACCGCCACAGTATAGCCAGCCTCCGCCAGCGCCGTAGCATAAGGCCTGACCTCCAGCTTATCTCCGCCAATATAACCGCCGCCATGCACCCACAAAATTGTGGGTGTCTGCGGCAGCTGCCGGGGCGGCAGGTACAAATCATAGGTATTGCCCGGGCGGTCAGAGATATAGGGCAGACTCACGATCACCTTGACCTGCCGGTCAAAATAAGCTGTCGGCCGTGAATCTACCGGTATTTTAAATATCGTCCGCTGCATCAAATGCAGCAGGGGTCCGGGTGAAACATAGAGTAACAAAAAAGCTGTTAAAGCCAGCAACAGCGTCGATAGTCCCAAACCTAGCCAGAGGTAAGGCATAATCTCATCTCCCCGCAAAACATCAGCTTTAGTTTAGTGTATTCTGCCGGTCTGTCTATCACTTTGCCGCATAAAGACCCGGACTTTTGTTAACATGCCGTGACCGCTTTGTAAAAGTAACGCTGGCTTTAGCTTTCGTTTTGTCTGGGGTATACTTCAAGCATCCCTGAGTGTGAGAGGTCTGTCATGAAATTATCAGCGTTATTTGAAGATCAAAGTCTGCCGCCACTGGAGATCCATGCGATTTATACGGATTCACGCAAGGTTACGCCAGGCTCCCTGTTTATTGCGGTCAGGGGACTCACCGTGGATGGTCACCGTTTTGCCGGCCAGGCCGTTCAGCACGGAGCGGTGGCTTTGCTTTTGGCCCATCCCCTGCCGGAGCTGAAGGTCGTGCAGATTATCCGGCCGCAGCCTGAAGGACTGGTCGGAGCGCTTTGCGCCGCCCTTTACCAGACAGCTACCAACGGACTGCAGTATATCGGGGTGACCGGAACCGACGGAAAAACCACCACCACCCGCCTTTTAGCTCACATCCTGAATCACTGCGGGCGGGTAGCCGGATATATCGGTACGTCCGGGATTGATTATCCTGGCTATATCAGCCATCATGATGAGAACACAACGCCTGAGGCAGCTCTCTTGCATCAGACATTCAGCCGGATGAAGACTGCCGGCGTGACCCAGGTGGTTATGGAGGTATCCTCGCACGCGCTTGACCAGCATCGTGTCGATGGCATTCCGTACCAGACCGCGGTGTTTACCAACTTTGCCCGGGATCATATTGATTACCATGGCTCGGTGGAAAACTATTATGAAGCTAAATTGAAGCTCTTCAGAGGGCTTTCGCCGTCTGCTACCGCAGTTTTGAACGCGGACGACCAGAAAGTGCTGCAAGCCGCCACAGCTACCCGGGCCGCGGTCCTGACGTTTGGCACCTCAGGGCAGGCTGATTACCGCGGAGAGGCTTATCAGGATACCCCGGACGGTCTGAGTTTCATGCTGGTCTGTCCGCAGGGAACGTTTCAGGTCAGCACCGGTATTCATGGCCGTTTTAATATGCTGAATTGTCTGGCCGCGCTGGCCTGCTGTCAGAGCCTGAAGCTGCCACTCCAAGAGGCCGTGGCGTCGTTAGCCGATTTTAAAGGCGCGCCCGGGAGACAGGAAGCCGTGGATCTGGGGCAGGATTTTAAGGTCTACTCTGACTTTGCTCACACGGTTCAGGGGGTTGAGGCAGTTTTACGCTGGGTCAGCTCGGTGCCGCATCATAAGCTTTGGACGGTGGTCGCCTGTTCCGCCCGCCGGGATGAGGCTAAACGGCCGCTGATCGGCCAGCTGGTGTGCCGTTACTCTGATCATCCGGTATTTACCACTGACATGCTGTATGATGAAAACCCCCGGCAGATCATTGCCGAAATGGGCCAGGGTCTGGAGCCTGACCAATATCTGACGATTATTAATCGCTTTGAGGCCATCCGCTACTGCATTGATCAGGCCGAACCCAATGACATCATCATTGTCTTGGGCAACGGTGATTATCTCTCCCTGCCGATTGGCGATAAGAATATATACTATAATGAAGTGGAGTTGATGAAATTATGTATCAGCGAACGGATGGCGCGGCAGGAATACCGTCGCCTGACCCCGGAAGCAGATGTACCCGCTGAAAGGAGAGACAAATGAATTCTAGTGACCACAGATCCAGTGCCAGGCAGGCACTGACAGGCAACTGGCTGGCCGCGGTCATTACGACCCTGGTCGCAGCCTTACTGGGCGCCAGTATTGATGGCTTCAGCTTCAATTTTTCGACTGGCAGTACGGCCGGCTCTTCAGGAACGGGACAAGGCATCCTGAATAACAACCGTATCTATGAATCGATTAGCAACTGGAGCGGTCAATTGGCGCCGGTGGGATTGGCAGCAGTACTGCTGAGTAGTCTGGGTTTGATTTATATATTGATCTCTCTGTTCATCGGCTCATCTGTCAGTCTGGGGCTTTGCGTCTTTAACCTGAACCTGCAGGAGCGGCGGGAACAGCCCTCCTTTGGCCAGCTGTTTTCCCGCTTCAATATCTGGAGCAGCGCGATTGCCTTGCAGCTATTGCGCCTGATTTTTACCTTTCTATGGTCTTTGCTGTTTATTATCCCGGGCATCATCGCCGCCTATTCATATGCTATGTCCAATTTTATTCTGGCTGAAAATCCTGATTTGACTGCCTCTGAGGCTTTGCAGCAATCTAAGGCGCTGATGCGGGGACATCGCTTTGATCTGTTTTTGCTGCAGTTAAGCTTTATCGGCTGGGCTGTCCTTGCTCTCCTGACCGCCGGTATTGGATTTCTCTGGCTGAATCCATATATAAACGCGGCTGAAGCTTCTTTTTATCTGGATCTGCGGCAGCGTCGGGACGGCTTTAATGGCGGGAGCACCTATGAGACCACCGCTGTCTGACCCCCTGAGCTGAAACCGCTGACGACAAGGCAGCTTCTTTATGTAAAGAAGCTGCCTTTTTTTGATGGATTTTTATTGACCGGCTGACCTGCGGCGAACCGCGCTCCCGGAGCCAGCCGGCATCTGTCCTCTTGTCACGTACAGCATTCTGTCCATTGACACAGTGGCAGCCGTAAGTAGCTCATTTCCCTGAACACTTGTCCTTGTTTAGCGGACAGTTCTTTTACTATATTTTGCATGAATTCATATTCATCTTTCATTTTTCCGGTAAGCAGACGGATAAGGCTGCCTTAGGCAAGCTTTACTAGGCCTTATAATCAGCCATGTATCGGAGCTTGTCGATGTGTTGCGTTTATCTTCATTGCATTATTTCGACAAATTTCTTGCATTTTTCTCTTGCGCCAGATGATTTTTGCGCTACAATAGTGAACATGAATTTACATGTTTGAACAATCGGTTAACTGAAGGGGGAGATTTGATGAAAAAGCATCTCGCATTTATTTTGACAGCCGCTATGCTGATCCTGCCGCTTGCAGCCTGTTCTACTACACCATCAGGTGGCACCGCCACGACGACTGCCGGCAGCGGCAGCGGTGACAATGTCATAAAAGTCGGCGTATTTGAGCCGGTTACCGGTGAAAATGGCGGTGGCGGCTTTCAGGAAGTTCTGGGGATTCGTTATGCCAACCAGGAAAAGCCAACTGTAGATATTGGCGGTCAGACCTACAAAGTTGAACTGGTAGAGGTAGACAATAAATCCGATAAAACTGAGGCGGTGTCCGCCGCTCAGAGCCTGGTTTCATCCGGGGTCTCCGTCATTCTTGGTTCTTACGGCTCCGGTGTGTCCATCGCGGCCGGAGATATTTTTGAAGAGGCCAAAATACCGGCCATCGGCGTCTCCTGTACCAACCCGCAGGTGACCTCCGGCAATGATTATTATTTCCGGGTCTGCTTTATCGACCCCTTCCAGGGTACCGTTATGGCCAATTATGCCTGGGGTGAAGGCGCAAAAACGGCTGCGGTCATCACCCAGCTGGGCGACGACTACAGCTCCGGCTTAGGCAGCTATTTCACCTCCTCCTTCAAGGCGCTGGGCGGAACCATTGCTGATGAAGAGCAATTTCAGACCAACCAGACCGATTTTAAAGCGATCCTCACCAACATCAAAGCCGCCAATCCTGACATTATTTTTGCGCCTTCCTCTATTGCCACTGCCCCGCTGATCATCAAGCAGGCCAGGGAGCTAGGTATCACCGCGCCCATCACCGCCGGGGACACCTGGGAGAACGCGAGCATTATTGAAAACGCCGGAGACGACGCGGAGGGCGTGGCGCTGTCTACCTTCTTTGATGAGGGTGACACCAGCAATACCGTAGCCACCGCTTTCTTAAGCGGCTTTAAGGCTTTCCTTAACGCTGACAAGAGTTATCTGGAAAAGAATGGCGGCGAAGCGGTCGCAGCCGTGTCCGCGCTGGGCTATGATGCTTATAATGTCGCGCTGGAAGCCATTAAAGGCGCCGGCAGTACTGATTCTCAAGCCATCCGTGACGCCCTGGTCAACGTCGACTATACCGGAGTCACCGGCAATATTACCTTTGACAGCAACGGGGACGCCAACAAGAATATCGCCTACATCAAGACCATTAAGGACGGCGCGTTTACCTTCCTTAAAACTGTAGAAATCGCGGACACCGGTTCAGCAGAAACCACCGCCGCAAACTGATCTGCTATCTTTCAGCATCCATTCTGGCAAAGGCGGCCGGGAGCCTACTACCGAGCCGCTTTTGCTTGTATAAAGGAAGTGTATGTATGAGTTTTTCAACCTTTATCCAGCACTGTCTGACCGGTATTTCACTGGGCGGTGCCTACGCGCTGATTTCCATTGGCTATACGCTGGTCTATGGTATCCTGCTGCTGATTAACTTTGCTCACGCAGATATTTTTATGATGGCCGGCTACTTTATGATCTTCGCCATGGCCTCCTTTCCCTGGCAGGTGGCGATACCGATCGTTATTCTGGCTACAGTCGTTCTAGGGGTTGTTATTGAGCGGGTAGCTTATAAGCCGCTGCGCAATGCCCCCCGTATGTCCGTCATGATCTCGGCTATCGGTGTCTCCTACCTGCTGCAGAACCTGGCGACTTATCTTTTTTCTGCCCTGCCGCAGGGTTATCCCACGATACCGCCATTAAAAAAAGTCATTCAGTTAGGTTCCGTCACCACCTCCCTGGTTACCTTAATCACCCCGGTCCTGACGATCCTGCTGGTCATATTGCTGATGCTGCTGGTGCGGCACAGCAAGTTTGGCATGGCCATGCGCGCGGTCTCCAAAGATTTTGAAACCTCTCAGCTGATGGGCATAAAAATCAACCGCGTAGTGAGCTATACCTTTGCCATCGGTTCCGCCCTGGCGGCGATCGGATCGATTCTATATTTCACCGACCGCATGTCTGTTACGCCGTTCAGCGGCACAATGCCCGGTCTCAAATGCTTTGTGGCGGCAGTTTTAGGCGGCATCGGCAGCATTCCCGGCGCCATGATCGGCGGGTTTATCATCGGCATTACCGAAACCTTCCTGGTTGCCTTTGGTTATTCAACCTACAGCGATGCCGTAACCTTTCTCTTCCTGATCATCATCCTGATTGTGCGGCCCACTGGTCTGTTGGGCGAAGAACTAACTGAAAAAGTATAGAAAGGCGGAGACATCATGCCAGTCAATAAACATCGCAAACTCAGTCCTGTCCTGTCTCTGGCAGTCATCCTTCTGCTCCTGATATTTCTGATTGTGCTGGAGCAGCATCAGGCCAGCAACCGCATGGTTGTAGCGGTCCTGCAGAAAGGCGCCATCCTGGCTGTAGCGGCGGTGGCCATGAACCTGCCCAACGGCTTCACCGGCATTTTTTCACTGGGCATGGCAGGCTTTATGTCCATCGGAGCTTACATAACAGCGATCCTGACCATTCCGACAGATACCATTGAATCGGTTTATTACATCAGCGGCGTGGCCGGCTGGGTCATGAGCATCAAACGCGCCCTGGACGGGCTGCCGCAGCCGCTGCTGGTGTTGGTGGCGCTGCTGATCGGCGGTCTGGTCGCATCGCTTTTTGCTTTTCTGATCGGCATACCGGTACTGCGCTTTAAAAGCGATTATCTGGCCATTGCCACCTTAGGCTTTTCTGAGATCATCCGCGCCCTGGTAGCCAGCCCGCAGCTGGACCGGGTAACCAACGGATCGTACGGGCTGAAAAACATCCCGGGGTTCGCGACGGCCTCCGGCAGCGGCGCGCTGCTGATACCCTTTGCCATCGCCGCGGTCTGCATTTTCATCATGGTTCTGGTCATCAACAGCTCGTATGGCCGGGCTTTCAAGGCCATCCGGGAAGACGATATCGCCGCGGAAGCCATGGGGATCAATCTGCTGAAGCATAAAGAACTGTCCTTTGTGATCAGTTCCTTCTTTACCGCCATATCCGGCGGCATGCTGGCCATGTACATGCGGTCCATCGACTCCAAAACCTTCCAGGTATCCTTAACCTATGATATTTTGCTCATCGTTGTCATTGGCGGTATGGGCAGCGTGACCGGCAGCATAATCAGCGCTTTCCTGATCACGGCTTCCAAAGAGTGGTGGCTGCGCTTCTTTGACCAGACGCTCTATATTGGCAACTGGCAGGTGCCCCTGCTTCGAACCGGTTTCCGCATGGTCGTTTTTTCTGTCCTGCTGATGGTCGTCGTGCTGTTTTATCGCCGTGGCCTGATGGGAGACCGGGAATTCAGCTGGGAAGACATCCTGGGTCTGCCGCGGCGCTGGCGCCGTCGCCGGGCGGTTACCGCCGCCGCCAGGGCCGATGCTGCTGAAGCAAAAGACGGAGGAAAACACGATGCCTGATACACCAGTCCTGGAACTTGAGCACGTCACGGTACAGTTTGGCGGCGTGGTAGCCGTAGATAGTCTGGATCTGACCATTCAGCCCGGAGAGATTGTGGCCCTGATCGGACCAAACGGTGCCGGCAAAACCACCGCCTTTAATGCGATTACCGGCGTCTATAAACCGACCAATGGTTGCATTCGCTTTAAAGGCGATATTCTGGAGGAGGACTTTCCCCAGGGTAAAATGCGCAAGCTCTACCGTGGGCGAGATGCCGGCCAATATCAGAAGCGCGTGGTCCGCACGCCGGACGAGATCTGCCGGCTGGGCATTGCCCGCACCTTCCAGAACATTCGTCTTTTTAAGCAGCTGACCGTGTTTGAAAATGTGCTGATCGCCTATCACTGCCACATTCAGGCCAATATTTTTGCCTCTACTTTCCGGCTCAATCACCGTGAAGAACGTCGGATGCGAGACGGAGCCATGGCTCTGCTGGACCTGGTAGGGCTGGCAGATTCAGCTCAGGAAAAAGCAGATAACCTCCCCTACGGCAAACAGCGGCACCTGGAAATTGCCCGCGCCCTGGCCACACAGCCTGAATTGCTGCTGCTGGATGAACCAGCCGCCGGTATGAACCCGCAGGAGACCGATGAGCTGACCAGTTTTATTTATGATATGAAGGAACGGTTCAAGCTCACGATCTTTATGATTGAGCACCATATGAATCTGGTCATGGACATATCTGACCGGATATATGTAGTCGATTTTGGCAAGCGCATCGCCGACGGCCGGCCAGAAGAGATACAGAGCAATCCCGCTGTTATATCCGCATATTTGGGGGTACAGGCATGAGCTTACTGGAAATTCAAGATCTGAGAGTCAACTATGGCGGCATCAAAGCCTTAAAAGGCATCAGCTTTACGGTAGAAGAGGGCGAAATTGTCACGCTGATCGGCTCTAACGGGGCGGGCAAGTCCACCACACTGAAGGCCATCAGCGGATTGCTGAAGCCGGCTGCCGGAAAGATCATGTACGGTGGCCGGGATATCACCGGTCTGGACGCGCAGCAGACCGTGGATCAGGGCGTCGTATTGGTACCGGAAGGCCGCAAGATTTTCCCCAACCTGACCGTGCTGGAAAATCTGAAAATCGGTGCTTATCTGCGCAGCGACAAGGGCAAAATTCAGCAGGATCTGGAGCGGGTATATGATTTATTTCCCCGGCTGAAGGAGCGAAGCTGGCAAAAAGGCGGTACCTTATCCGGCGGAGAGCAGCAGATGCTGGCAGTAGGCAGGGCGCTGATGGCCCGCCCCCGCTTATTGATGATGGACGAGCCATCCTTAGGGCTGGCGCCGCTGGTCGTACAGGATATCTTCAAGATTATCGGTGAAATCAACGCCACCGGAACGACAGTTTTACTGATTGAGCAAAATGCCAGCGCCGCGTTAAAACTGGCCAGGAGAGGCTATGTCATGGTGACCGGGGAAATCAATCTGGAGGGTTCCGGATCAGATCTGCTGGCCAATCCCAGCGTACAGGAGGCCTATCTGGGCAGTCAGAGCCGGCGCCACGCCCGGCTCTGAGCAGGTGTGAAAACATAGCTCCGGCCTGGAGCTGAATCAGTCCTTTATCAGCTTCAGCTGGTCCGTTCAGCCGCACAGATGACAGCTGCCGCAGTCTCCGCAGGACAACGGCGGCTGTTGTAATATCTCATGAAAATCAGCGCTGCCGGCCGCCGTTCTGAAGCAGCAGTCAGCCAGATCATAGCGGCCCTGCTGCTCCCCGTTATTAAAGGTGACCTGAGTCTGACTGAAATTCACCCGCAGGGGCAAGATGGTCAGGCGGCTTTCCTGCAGCGGATCTGGCTTAAGCAGGGGCCGGAACGACATCACTTCATGACCAGCCTTGATGACCTGAACCTGATCGGTGGAAGTGACAATGGACCTCATACTGCCATCCGAGTTAAAGGCCAGAGAATTACGGTCGCCCTGCAGGCCCAAGGAATGGCTGTCATAAGCGGTCAGATTCCCCAGGGGGGTGGAGACCAGCAGCGGCTCGCCAGGTTCCAGTGATTCCAGCCGCCCATCCTCATAAAAAGCAGCCCCGTGGCGCACCGGCATCAGCCCCACATTGGTTCGCAGGACGACGGTTTCGTCCGGCCAGAAGGTCAGCGACCGCAAAGCCCCGGAAGCATAAAAATGCAGGCCGATGATTTTGGTTTTAAAGGAGCCGCAAAACAGATGGAAATTCAGCTCCGGACACAGCCGCTGCTCATCGTTCAATTCCCAAAAGCCGGAAAGCTGACCGTTGAGCGGGAAGAGCCGCTGAAGTTGCCCTTCAGGATAAAAGATCAGCAATTCCGCCGGATAAGAACCGATGGGGGTTTTGACGGTGGTCCTGTCCTGCAGATAGATCGAGCGCAGGCTGCCATCCGGATAGAAGGACAGCGACGGCCGCGCCCGGCTGCGTTCGTCTTCCTGCCCCCAGCGGGGTATCAGGGGCCCGCAGGCCGTTGGAATTTCATTCGGCTCGCTCAAACAGCAGCTTTCCATCAAGCCGTCCCGGGATCTGATCACCGACCGGACACCCTTCAAGGTGGTCTGAGCCAAAACAGAAACCTTCTCTGACATATTACCGTTTCTCCTAATTCAAGTGATAAATTGTGATCACAAGCTCACTCTCTTGCCTGACCTCGCTCTTATAGCCCAGATTCAGAGCTGCCAGCTCCTGATTGAACCAAGGTGGTATATGAGAGTATATGACGGTCAGGCGGCGGAAGCTCTGGCGTTGCCGCAGTAACGGTAGCAAAGCCCGTTTGGTGGAAATCTCCGGATGCTGCAGCTGAAGCTGGTTCAAGTCCAGGCTGAAACAGCCTGGCGGCCCTTCAGTCAGTTGATCAGCCCCCTGTGCAGCGGCCGGGGTCAGGATCTGACTCCGGCGCTGGCTTTCCTGGGTATCTGCCCAGATATGGTTCAGAACCCCGTCCCCGATCTGAGTTATCTCAAAGATGGCAAAACCCATGCGGTCAAATACATAGTAGGGTAACCCGCTGAGCCGGGCGGCGGCTATGATGCGGCAGTCTCCCAGCTCCAGTACCAGGGAACGGATCTGATCTCTGATACTTGCCGCAGCTGAATCTGAATCCAGCCGCCAGGGTATGTCCTGACTGAGCTGCCAGGCTTGGTTCACGCGGGTGAAAATCCGCACGTTCCGGCAATCCTGGGCCGAACTTGGAATGGTATTTTTTGAAAGTATCGATATCATTTCTTGCATTTTTGTTTTATCCCCCCTTTTTCCGCCAGCCAGCTTCCGAAGCAGGTTCCCCAGCTGATCCTGGATCAGGCTCATTATAGGTCCCTGGTTTTCCGCACCGCAACGACAAATTTATGGGCCATGCTATTTTTGTTAATTATGGCAAATTTATCGGCAATACTTTCGTGATTATCTACAAGTACGTGCATTGTAATAGCCCTGGATGCCTCCTATACTGGAGCTCATAGCAAGGCTGGAATGGATTATCCGGACGCGAACCTGCAATCCGGCCCCGCTCATCCGCAGTAGTTTTCAGCATTCATCCATTTTTTACAGGGGGAAATCAGTATGAGACAAGTCGCAATTTATGGCAAAGGTGGTATAGGAAAGTCCACCACTACGCAGAATCTTAATGCCGGACTTGCAGAAATGGGCAAGCACATCATGATTGTCGGTTGTGATCCCAAAGCGGATTCCTGTCGCTTAATCCTAGGCGGCCTAGCCCAGCAAACGGTACTGGATACGTTAAGAGAAGCGGGTGAGGACATTGAACTGGAGAGTGTCATGAAGACCGGTTATGGCGGTATCAAATGTGTTGAATCCGGCGGACCTGAACCGGGCGTCGGCTGTGCCGGCCGCGGTATCATCACTTCAATCGGTTTGCTGGAGCAGCTGGGAGCCTATACGGATGATCTGGATTATGTCTTCTATGATGTTTTGGGAGACGTGGTCTGCGGTGGTTTTGCCATGCCGATCCGTGAGGGGAAGGCCCAGGAGATTTATATCGTCTGTTCCGGTGAAATGATGGCGCTGTACGCGGCCAACAACATCTCTAAAGGCATCATGAAATATGCCAAAACCGGCGGCGTACGTCTGGGTGGTCTGATCTGCAACTCCAGAAATGTAGCCGGAGAAGAAGAGCTGGTTTCCGCCGTTGCCCATGAATTAGGCACTCAAATGATTCATTTCGTTCCCCGCAGCCGGGACGTTCAGCAAGCAGAGATCAATAAAAAGACCGTAATTGACTGGAATCCGGCCTGCGAGCAGGCTGATGTCTATCGCGAACTGGCTCAGAAGATAGACGAAAACGACATGTTTGTCATTCCCAGACCGCTGACTCAGGATCGTCTGGAAACACTGTTGATGGAACACGGGCTGATGGAAGCCTGATCAAAAAAGGAGGACTGCAGCATGTTGTTGGTTAGAGCCATAATCCGGCCGGAGAAGGTGAATGAGGTGCTGGATGAATTAATGACCGCAGGCTACCCCGCCGTAACGAAAATGGATGTGTTTGGCCGGGGTAAACAGAAAGGCATGATTGCCGGATCCGTCCAGTATGACGAGATTCCTAAAGAAATGCTGCTATTTTTCATCAAAGATGAGGATAAAGATGATCTGATCCGCATCCTTCTGCGCACCGCTAAAACGGGTGCCGGTAACTATGGCGACGGACGGATTTTTGTTTCCCCGGTGGAAGACGCCTACACCGTGTCTACCGGCAAGCAAGGTTTGTAAAGGAGTTTGCCACCATGAAAGAAGTAATGGCATTTTTGCGGACCAATAAAGTCAATGACACCAAAAGAGCGCTGGCGGAGGCCGGCTTCCCTTCTTTCACCTGTCGCAGGGTTCTGGGCCGCGGCCGCAAGTCGGTTGACCCCCTGTTAGCGCATCTGGCCCTGGAAAGCGGCGAGCTTCCGGCCAACGCGCAGGGTGAGAGCCTGACCGAGCATATGCGGTTGATCCCCAAGCGCTTTTTTACCGTAGTGGTGACAGATCAGCAGGCGGCTGATGAGGTGATTCAGACCATCATCAGAGTGAATCAGACCGGCAGCCCGGGAGACGGAAAAATCTTTGTGATTGATATTCCTGAAGCTTACCGGGTACGGACCGGAGACAGGGTCCTCTAGCGACCAGACCAGAGGAGGTTAAGTCAATGGATATCAGAACAGCTCTATTGGATAAATACGGCGCCAGAGTTTATAAAAACCGCAAGGATCATATTCTGACCGTGCCCGCGGACGGCAGCCGGCCGGAAGTCGGCGCCAACTCCCGGTCTTTGCCCGGCATCATGACGGAACGCGGCTGCTGTTACGCCGGTTGTAAGGGCGTGGTAGTCGGTCCGATCAAGGATGTGGTCACCATAACCCACGGTCCGATTGGCTGCGGTTACTATACCTGGGGTACCAGACGCAACAAGGCCAGGCCCAGTATTGAAGGTCAGCGGCAGGAAAATATGCCCATGCTGAATCAGTATATGTTTTCTACCGATATGCAGGAGCCCAATATTGTCTTTGGCGGAGAAAAAAAGCTGCGCAAGGCCTGTGAAGAAGCGATTGAAATTTTTCATCCCAAAGCCATCTTTATTTGCGCAACCTGCCCGGTAGGATTAATCGGAGATGACATTCACGCGGTGGCAGCCGGTATTGAAGCAGACTATAACGTTACCTGTGTGGCGTTTTCCTGCGAGGGTTACAAAGGCGTATCCCAGTCAGCCGGGCACCACATTGCCAATAATCAGATCATGCGTCACATTATTGGCAGCGGTTCCAGACCTTTGCCCACGCCTTATACAGTAAATATTCTGGGCGAATACAACATCGGCGGCGATGGTTTTTACGAAGAAGCGCTGCTGGCCCGCTGCGGTATTCACGTCCGCTCAGCATTTACCGGTAATGCCTCCATTGATGAAATCGCCTCCGCGCACCAGGCTAATCTCAATCTGGTCATGTGCACCGTTCAATTAATTATATCGCCGATATGCTTAAAACCCGTTACGGAACGGACTGGCTGAAGGTAAACTTTATTGGTATCGAAGCAACCAAAAAGAGTTTGCGGGATATCGCGAATTATTTTGGTAATCAGGAACTGATAGACCAGGTTGAAGCAGTCATAGCTGAGGAAGAAGCGCGGTATGCGGAAGATTATGCCTACTACCGCAGCAAGCTGAGCGGCAAAACAGCCGGTTTATATGTGGGCGGCTCCCGCTCGCACCACTATCAGCTGCTGCTGAAGGACTTCGGGGTCAGTACTGTGCTGGCCGGCTATGAATTTGCCCACCGTGACGACTATGAAGGCCGGGAAGTTATTCCTTCCATCAAGCTGGATGCCGACGGTAAAAACATTGAGACCATCACCGTCCAGCCGGATCCGTCCCAGTTCCGGACTTACCTGACGCCTGAAGGCGCGCAGCGCCTGAAAGAAGCGCATCCTGAGATTGAACTGAATGATTACAAAGGCATGATCGTGGATATGGAAGCGGGCGCACTGATTGATGATGACATGAATCAATATGAAACTGAAGAGCTCATGCGTCTGGTCAAGCCGGATATCTTTTTTACCGGCATTAAAGACAAATATGTCGTTCAGAAAGGCGGCACGCTCTGCCGTCAGCTGCACTCCTATGATTACTCCGGTCCGTATTCCTGTTTTCAGGGAGCCGCTAATTTTGCCCGGGATCTGGCAGCCAGTCTTTATACGCCCGTCTGGGGTATGATCCGGGTTCCCTGGAAAAGCCGGCCGGCTATCCTGGCCCACACTGTTGTTGGAGGTGAAGACTGATGCTGGACGCAACGCCCAAAACCCAATTTAAAAGAGAAGCCCTGCGCATTAACTCCTGTAAAACCTGCCAGCCTGTCGGCGCGCTGTACGCCGCGCTGGGCGTACACCGCTGCATGCCTTACTCTCACGGATCTCAGGGTTGTGTGGCATACCACCGGACGGTATTGACCCGTCATTACAAAGATCCCATGATGGCCGTTTCATCCTCCTTTACGGAAGGCGCGTCCGTTTTTGGCGGCAAATCCAACCTGACCACCGGCGTCAAAAATGTGTTTGATATTTATCAGCCGGATATCATCGCCGTCCACACGACCTGTCTTTCAGAAGTTATCGGGGATGACCTGAAAGCCTTTATTCAGGATCTGGACATCCCTGAAGGGAAATATGTCGTTCACAGTAACACCCCTTCATTCAAAGGCTCACATATCAACGGCTACGCGGCCATGATGGGCGGCTTCATTAACTATCTGTCGCAGACAACCGGCCAGACCAACGGCAAGCTGGCCGTCTTTCCCGCCTGGAGCGAACCTTCCGACCTGAGGCTGCTGAAATCCTATCTGGAGCAGATGGGTATTGCGTACACCTTGTTCCCAGACCAGTCCGGCGTGGTTGATGCGCCGATGACGGACCATTTTGAATACTTTCCCAAAGGCGGCACCACCATTGAGGAAATCCAGGGACTCGGTGACTGTACCCATGTGTTAGGCCTGGGCGAATGGACCGTGCCGGAGCCCTGTGCCGTTCTGGAAAAGAAGTGCGGGACCAAATCCATCCTCCTGCCCTACCCCATCGGCATCCAGAATACGGACCGCCTGTTGATGACGCTGACCGATCTGACCGGCAAACCGGTTCCCTACGCCATTGAAGAAGAACGCGGCCAGTTGATTGATCTGATTCTTGATCAGCATATCTGGACCAGCCAGAAATCCTGTGCCATTTTTGGAGATCCGGACTTCATCCTGGGTGTCACCTCACTGGTACTGGAAATGGGAATGCTGCCCAAATATGTCCTGACCGGAACGCCCGGCCACGCCTTTCCTAAAATGTGCCAGGCACTCTTTGAAGCCTATGGGGTGGAAGACCAATGTCAGGCCTTTGAATTTGATGATCTGTTTGATCTGCACCAGTTCATTAAAAATGATCCGGTTGATGTATTAATCGGTACCAATTACGGCAAACAGATAGCCCGGGCAGAAAGCATTCCCTTTGTCAGGGCAGGCTGGCCAGTTCTGGACCGTTACGGTCATTACCTGTGGCCCAATATCGGTTACCGCGGCGCGATGCGTTTTGTAGAACGGATTTCCGGCGCCATTATGGACCATGTGGATGCAGTCTGTCCGGATGAAGACTTTGATGTCGTCATGTAGGCCGGACCGCTCAGCCTGATCTGTCAGGAGGTTAACATGCCGCATACAGATATTCTTACCGAGCGCAAAAACTTTATTGGCCAGGGGGGCGGCAAAACCGTCTGCTGTGACCGTGACAGCGTATCCGGGGCGGTCAGTCAGCGGGCCTGTGTTTACTGCGGTGCCAGGGTCGTGCTGAATCCCATCACGGACGCGTACCATATCATCCACGGTCCCATCGGCTGCTCCAGTTATACCTGGGATATCAGAGGTTCTTTGTCCAGTGACGATGAGCTCTACCGCAACAGCTTCTCCACGGATTTGTCAGAGCAGGATATTGTGTTTGGCGGAGCTGAAAAACTGACCCGGGCCATTGATGAAGTAGTGGCCAAGCATCACCCCAGGCTCATCTTTGTCTACGCGACCTGTATCGTCGGCGTCATAGGTGATGATGTGGAGGCCGTCTGCCGGCAGGCGGAGCAAAAGTATCCGCTGCGCTGCATTCCGGTAAAGTCGCCGGGGTTTTCCGGCAATAAAAGTTATGGCTACCGCATGGCCTGCGAAGCGCTGATGGCTCTGATCCGGCCAGCCCCCCGCCCGGCCGGGCGCCTGGGGGTCAACCTTTTAGGTGACTTTAATCTGGCCGGGGAGATCTGGATCATCCGCCATTATCTGGAAATCATAGGCATACCGATCATTTCGACCTTCACTGGCGACGCGAATTATGACACGCTGATGCAATCGCCGCAGGCCCGGCTGAATCTGGTGCAGTGTGCCGGCTCCATGACCTATCTGGCCGGGCAGATGGAAGAAGAATTTGGTATTCCTTTTATAAAGATCTCCTTTTTTGGCCGTGAGGATACCAGTGCATCACTCATACGGATTGCCCAGGCACTGGGAGATTCCGGCCTGATTGCCCGGGCCCGCGCCTTTACCCAGGAACAGGAAGCCCGGCTGCTGCCCTTTGAGCAGGCCTGGCGCGAAGGCCTGGCTCATAAAAAAGCGGCGATATATGTCGGCGGCGGATTTAAGGCGATTTCGCTCATCAGACAGTTCAATGCCATGGGAATGGAAACCGTCATTGTGGGGACGCAGACCGGTAAAGCAGAGGATTATGAACTGATTTCTCAACTGGTCGGTCCGGATACGGTCATCCTGGATGACGCTAACCCTGCGGAGCTGGAGCGTTTTTTAAAGGAAAAAGGCGCTGACCTTTTAGTCGGCGGCGTCAAAGAACGGCCGCTGGCTTATAAGCTGGGTCTGGCCTTTTGTGACCACAATCATGAACGCCGCCACGCCTTGGCCGGTTATGAGGGCGTCCGGAACTTCACCCGGGAAATCAATCTGTCGCTTAACAGCCCGGTCTGGTCTTATATGGGAGGCAGTATATGACGCAAAATCTGGTAAACCTGAACGTAAACCCCTGTAAGATGTGTATGCCTATGGGTTCGGCTACGGCCTTTTACGGTATCGCCCGCTGCATGACCATCCTGCACGGCTCCCAGGGCTGCGCGACCTATATTCGCCGTCATATGGCGACTCACTATAATGAACCGGTAGATATCGCTTCAACATCTCTGACTGAGGAAGGTACGGTTTTTGGCGGTGAAAAAAACCTGCTGCAGGGTCTGAAAAACATGGTGGAGTTGTACCGTCCTGAAGTCATAGGCGTAGCTACCACCTGTCTGGCTGAAACCATCGGCGAAGATGTTGAACGCTATATTGAAACCTTTCATGACTTGCATCCGGAGTTGCCGGTTAAAATCATTCCGGTAGCTGCTGCCGGCTACGGTGGCAGCCAGTACGAAGGTTACTGGCACGCCCTGCGCTCGGTCGTCAGCCATGTGGACATGGATACGACGCCCAATCAATACATGAATATCATCCCGGGGCTGCTGTCACCCGCAGATGTAAGGGCCTTAAAGGATCTGTTGGACCAGCTGCAGGTGCCTTATCTGCTGCTACCGGATTTAGGCGATAATCTGGACGGCGTACATACCGAGCATTATGAACGCTTACCGCAGGCTGGCATTACCCTAGCCCAGATATCCAAAATGGCCGGAAGCCGGGCTACCATAGAGTTCAGTCTGCTGAATCAGCCGGCTTATTCTCCCGGCACCTATCTGCGCGATACCTACGGGGTGCCGCTGTTTCAGTTAAATATGCCCGGTTCACTGCGGGATACCGACGCGCTGATTTCACTGCTGAAGGACCTGGGCGCCAAGGTGCCGGAGCGGCTTCGCCAGTCCCGCGGTCGCTTTTTAGATGCCATGGCTGACAGTCATAAATATAACGCGGCCGGCCGGGCGGTGATCTTTGGAGAGCCGGATTTTGTCCTGGTAACGGCCAGGCTGTGCTGCGAAAACGGCCTGCTGCCGGTGCTCTGCGCGACGGGGGCTCGAAGTAAGGAGCTCGCGCCGCTGCTGGAGGCAGACCTTAGTGACTGCGCCCGGCGTTTTCACGTCGCCTCTTATCAGGTGCTCGATAACTGCGATTTTGATACCATAGAGCGGAAGGCCGCGGAACTGGGCGCTAATCTGATGATTGGTTCCTCTGACGGCCGCAGGGTAGCCCAAAAATTGAAGCTGCCATTGATCCGCTGTGCCTTTCCCTGTCATGACCAGATTGGCGGCCAGCGGGTACGCACCATCTTGTATGACGGTTGTCTGAGCCTGCTGGACCGGTGCACCAACGCGCTCTTAAGTCAAAGAGAAACCGGCTTCAGGCAGAAAGTGTACGATCTATATTATAAAGCCCCGGCCACGGTCAGCTTACTGCCGGCTGATCAGCCAGCTTCAGCGACCGCATCAGCCAAAGCCCGTGAATTGCAGCGCAAAACAGACGAGCATCCCTGTTTTAATGGCTGCGGCGGTCAGTTTGCCCGCATGCATCTGCCGGTAGCGCCGGCCTGCAATATTCAATGCAATTACTGCGTCCGGAAGTATGACTGCGCCAATGAAAGCCGGCCCGGGGTTACTACTGAGGTCTTAACCCCTCAGCAGGCCTTTGAAAAGTATCGCTACGTCAAAAGCCGTCTGCCTGAGCTCAAGGTTGTGGGCATAGCCGGCCCCGGGGACAGCCTGGCGGAATGGGATAAAACCCGCGAAACCCTGGAGCTGATCCGGCAGTCTGATTCAGAAATAACCTTTTGTCTTTCCACCAACGGTTTACTGCTGCCGCAGTATGCTGATCAATTAGCCAAACTGGGCGTAAGTCATGTGACGGTCACTTTAAATACAATCGATCCGGCTGTCGGAGCCAGAATTTACCAGCACGTTGACTTTATGGGCAAGCGCTACACGGGTGAGACTGCGGCGGCCCTGCTGCTGGCCAATCAGCTGGCCGGTATCCGGCGGGTGTGTGAGCTGGGTCTGGTCTGTAAAGTAAATATTGTCCTGTTGAAAGGGATGAACGACCAGCAGCTGAGCCAGATCGTCCAAACCGTTAAGGATTTAGGTTGTGACCAGACAAACATCATGCAGATGATCCCGGTGGCCGGCGCGGTTTTTGAGCATATGCCCTTAACCAGCAACAAAGAAATCACGCAGGCCCGCCGTGCCTGCAGTCATATTCTTAAGCAGATGAATCATTGCCAGCAATGCCGGGCCGATGCCATCGGCACCTTGGGTCACGATCGTTCACGGGAATTCTGTCAAAGCCGCCTCCAGGCAGCTGACGCCGAGCCGGCCATTGTCCCGGCGGCCACAGCGCTAGCAGCTGTCCTCCCATCTTCCTCCCCGCCGTCTGTTCTCCCGGCTGCCCTGCCATCCCTCCCGGCTGAGCCGGCCGCGGCGGCATCCTGGTTGATCAGCATTTTGGCCAGGTCTCTGATTTCTATATCTATGATTACCAGGATCATACAGTCTGTTTCCGGGAACGGCGCCGGGTTGGTCCTTACCGCACCGCGGACAGCTGTGATGGCCAGGGCGGCGGCCAACGGGAGGAAGCTCAGGACCACCGTATGCGGGATATCCTGAGTGCTGTAGACGATTGCAGCGGAGTCATCTGCCTCCGCATCGGAGAAGCGCCCCGGCAGCAGCTGGAGCAGCGGAAAATCCAGATCACCACGACCTACGAACAAATTGAAAAAGCCGTGGCCGCCGCGGCCCAGCAGTTTCACGCAGCCCGGAAAGGAGCGTAATATTATGGTCTCCGCTAAATATCATGTCTTCATCTGCACCAGCTGTACCTTAAACGGACAGCAACGCGGCTTTTGTGCCAAGTCCGGTTCACCGGAGCTGGTCCTGAAGCTAATGGAAGAATTGGAAGACCGTGGCCTCTCCGCTGACGTCATGGTCAATAATACCGGCTGTTTCGGGATCTGCAACCGCGGCCCCATCATGGTCGTCTATCCGGAGGGTGTCTGGTACGGCAATCTGGATGAGCAGGCAATCGAGACCATCTGCGAAGAACACCTTGAAGCGGGCCATCCCGTCGAGCGGCTCCGCATTTGATCCGTCAGCGTCATGATAACCCGGCTGACTGATCTGACCCTGCGCTGCGTGGATACTTCGGCAGTTTCAGATAAGACTGTCCAGGAGTTTTATGCGCTTGTTTTCCGCATGGGTGCTGATCTGCAAGAGGTCAGTCCGGCTAACGCCCGCCGGCTGGGACCGCAGCTGGATCCCTCCCGGACCATCCTCCACGTCAAAGATCCCTCTGATGTTATCCAGGGCTTTGTTCGCTATAGCTGTCACACGCCGGAATTACTCTGGTCCCTTCCTGTGCTGCGGGAAGTCAGTATCAAAGACATGCGCGAGTTAAATCTTCTGGCACGCTACGAAGACAAGGCCAGTCTGCGGATAATCGGCTTGGATGATATATTCTTACAGGATTTTCGCCGGCAATTGCAGCGGCTGCAGCAGCAGCTGCCGTCTTCCGCTGAGCTTTGTCCTACCAACGACTGCGGTTGTGCTTCAGCTATCCTGACGGAATGGCTGCAGAAAGACGGCGGCAACGGAGCAGCGGCATTTTCCGGTGCGGGCGGCTTTGCCCCGATTGAGGAAGTATTGCTGGCGCTGCAGCTGACCCGCAAATACCAGAAGCGCGGCGATCTGACGGTCCTGCCCCGCCTGAAGCAGCTCTATGAGCAGATCACCGGCCAGCCCCTGTCTCCCTATAAAGCTGTGCTGGGCAGCCAGATTTTTGCGGTTGAGTCCGGAATTCATGTTGACGGCATTCTGAAAAGCGCTAAGGCCTATGAGCCATACCCTCCGGAGCTGGTTGGCGCCCGCCGCAGCTTCAGTATCGGCAAGCATTCCGGCCGGGCAGGTATTCAGTATATACTGCAAGAGCTGGGCTATACGCCCAGTGTGACCAGACTGCCAGCTCTGCTGACCCGTATTCAGGAGACCAGCGAACAGAACCACCGCGCGCTGACCGCGGAGGAATTGCTGACGTTAGCGCGGGAGGCCGGGGTCATATGATTAAGAAACGTCGCTTACTGCTGACTGATACAACCTTGAGAGATGGTGAACAGCGCCCCGGGACGGTATTTGATGCGCAGCAGAAATGCCGTCTGGCCCTGCTGCTGGACCGGGCAGGTATACACCAGATTGACGCCGGCATCCCCGCCATGGGTACCGGCGAGCAGACCGTCATCTGCCGCATTATTGAGAACCGGGTACGGGCCAGGATATCTGTCTGGAATCGTTTGAATCCGCAGGATATACTGGCGTCAATGGCCTGTAAACCTGATATCATTCATATATCTGTACCCTCTTCTTATGTCCATATCTATTCCAAACTCAATAAAAATAAGACCTGGCTCATCAGTCAGATGGAGCAGTGCGTTATATTAGCCCGAGAGCAGGGCTTTACCGTAACCATCGGCTTTGAAGATGCTTCCCGGGCTGATATGACTTTTCTGATCTATCTGACCCGGCGTCTGAAAGCGCTGGGCGTATCCAGGGTTCAATTTGCGGATACCGTAGGAATTCTGACCCCGGGCCGTGCGTATGACTGTGTCGAAACCCTCACCCGTATGGGCGGTCTTCCGGTCAGTTTTCACGGTCATAATGATCTGGGCTTTGCCATTGCTAACGCGCTGGCCTCAGCCTCGGCCGGCGCGGAAGCGATTGAAGCGACCCTCTTTGGTTTAGGAGAACGGGCCGGGAACTGCGATCTGGCAGCCTTTATCCGGGCAGCTTCACCCGCTTATGAGCTGAGGCCGGCCCTGCGTGATTGCGCGGCTCTGGAGCGCCATGCCGGGGAAATCATCCGGTCTGGATGAAGCGCTGGCCAGCAGTCCTGATGGATTCCGCAGCTTTACAGGCCAAAACACCCGCCAGCGCTTCACAGTACTGACGGGTATTTTGATGCCAGCCCCAGCTGGCCAGAACAAGCGGGGTGCAGCGCGGCCTAATTTGCCAGGTACACCTGCCAGATTTCATCGTACTGCTTATCAATCTCATCCGTCGATTCATAGACTTCCATCGTTTTCAGCAAGCTCTCATCCGGATAGTAGTTGACGTTTGAAGTCAGTACCGCTGGCAATTGCTGCAGCACTTCGGTCTGCGGTGAAGAATAACCTACGTAAACAGCGTTTTTCAGTGCGACCTCAGTATCATACATGTAATTAATGAAAGCCAGCGCGCCGTCCACATTCTGCGCGTTCTTAGGGATGCACATCATGTCCACGGAAATATTGGAACCTTCCGGCAGCACATACTGCATGACATCCGGATCTTCGCCGGCAGCTTCCAGCCGCTGCTGAACCACCGTATGATCGCCCGACCAGGCCACACCGGCTACCAGCTCACCACTGACATACTTATCTTTAAGTTCATCCACGCCAACAATCGGCTGTACTTCCTTGCGCTGTTGAATCAGGAGGTTCTTAGCCGCCTCAAGCTGATCCGCAGCTACCGAGTTCAGGCTGTAGCCCAGATAGTTCAATGCCACGCCGATGGACTCCCTCATAGAGTTATACATACCAATCTGCCCGTTATAGGTCTTATCAAAAAGGACCGACCACACATCGTGCGGATCCGTGCTGTCGATGGTGCCCAGGACATCCCGGTTGTAAATCAATCCCACTGTACAGTAGAAATAAGGCACCGCGTAGTCCAGAATTTCCTGATTGATGGTATCGTCCTCAGAATAACGGATCTCCTTCAGACGGGGGTCCATATAAGCTTCCACATTAGGCAATTGACTGAAGTCCAGCTGCTGCAGCTTGTCTTCCCGAATCAGCCGGGTAACCATATATTCGGAAGGAATAATGACGTCGTAACTTTGCGTGTCCAGCTTAGCGTACATTTTCTCATTATCATCAAAGGTCTGGTACTCCAGCTCATACTGTGGATAAGCCTCTTCAAAATCCTTCCGCACATCGCTGAGCTGGTACGTCTGACCAAAAAAGGTAAAGCTGTCATCTGAGTCCGATATGTATTCCCCCCAGTTGTACACATAGACTTTCTGACGCTTACTGGAACTCTGGCAGCCTGCCAGGGGCAGCACCAGGATAGCGGCTGCCAACAGCAGGACCAGCCATTTCACTTGTTTTTTCATTGATTTCTCCTTACTTCTCAAAATGTATTTAAGTTACTGCCTCAGGCAAGGGCTGTCGCGTCAGCAACAGACGGGACCCTGCTTTAAGCTTGAACCTAGACCACAACTCCCGGTTTGACTGATTTACGCCGGCGGCTGAGCTGCCGGGAAGATCGCAGATTGACAATGACCAACAAGACCAGAACAGACACAAACAGCAAGGTGGAAAGCGCGTTAATCTGCGGGTTGACACTCTTTCTGGCCATAGAGTAGATCGTCAGGGCCAAAGTGGTGACCTCATTGCCGGCGGTGAAATAGCTGATGACAAAATCATCGATGGAGAGCGTAAATGTGAGGATCAAAGCGGTCAGAATGCCGGGTTTGATCTCAGGGATGATGACTTTACGGATCGCCTGGCCGGGTGTACAACCCAGGTCCTGCGCCGCCTCATACAGATGGATATCCATCTGCCTTAGTTTGGGCATGATGGACAAAATCGCGTAAGGCACATTAAACGCTGTATGCGCCAGCAGCAGGGTCACAAAGCCAAAGGGCATTTTGATAAAAAAGAACAGCAGCATCAGCGCAATACCGGTAACCAGATCCGGGGTGATATTGGGAATGTTGGTGATACTCATCACCAGACGGCGCTGTTTGCCGGGCAAAGCGTAAATACCGATACAGGACAGCACCGCAAAAGCGGTGGATAAAAGCGCTGAACTGCACGCAATAATTAAGGTGGTTTTCAGCGCGTCCAGGATTTCAGAATTGTGAAACAGTTTTACATACCAGTCCAGCGTAAAACCGCCCCAGGCAGTCCTGGACTTGCTGGCGTTAAAGGAAAACACGATCAGGACGACAATCGGCGCGTATAAAAACACATAAATCAGGATGAGGTAAAGCATATTCAGTTTTCTTTTCATGCCACCAGTCCTCCTTCATCCGCGTCCGGATCGGTATTCTTTGAGACGATCTGCATACTGAGCAAGACAAAAATCAACAGCACGATTGACAGCGCGGAGCCGGTCGTGTAATCCCTTGAAACCATATATTGCCGTTCAATCGCATTACCTATCAGCAGGTAGCGGCCGCCGCCCAGCAGATCCGGTATCAAAAAGGTGGTCATAGCCGGCATCAGCACCATATTAATGCCCGATAGAATTCCCGGGCGGCTCATGGGCAGGACCACCTTCAGCATAACCCGGCGGGGATCCGCCCCCAGATCAGCCGCCGCTTCCAGCAGGGACGGGCTGATTTTTACCAGCACAGAGTAGATGGGCAGGACCATAAACGGCAGATAGTTATAAACCATGCCCAGGCCGATACCAAAGTCGTTATATAAAAACTGCACCGGTCCCAGACCAAAGAGGCCCAGAAAATTATTGACGATGCCTTTTGGTTCCAGCAAAGCCAGCCAGGCATACGTCCGTAAAAGGGCATTCATCCACATGGGCATGACCAGCAGGAACAGCAGAATGCTGCTGCCGCGGCGGTGCTCAATCTCCATTTTGGCCATGATCCACGCTGCGGGATAACCCAGCAGCAAGCACAGCAGGGTGCAGACAATGGCAATGAGCAGCGAGCGGATAAAGACATTAATATACAGTGGCAGCTGCAATGACAGGCCAAAGAAGCTGAAGGCTACCGTTTCACCGCCAAAAACATTTCTGAAGCCATCCAGGGTCAAATACAAATTGCCGTTGCTGTCATAGGCCGTCAGAGCAAAAAAAGCCACCAACAGTAAGGGAACCACGGTAAAAATCAAGATCCACAGCAGGTAGGGAAAGGATAGCTTGCGCAGCGATTTATTCATCTCCCTCCCCTCCTTCTGCCGTATCATAAGCCCGGCTGATGCTGTCTGGCCCCGCGGCGTCCGGTGAAAAAGCCGACTTGGCCATGATATGGATATCATCCGGGCCAAAACGCAAGCCGACCCGGCTGCCTGCTTCAGCCTTATCTGTGCTCTGGACCATCCACTCAAAGCCGCCATCTGACTCAATGAGCATTTCATAATGAACGCCCTTAAAAACCACTGATTCTACGGTGCCGCAGATCAGGTTCTCAGTCGGCTCGCTGATATCAATATCTTCCGGCCGGATAACCACATCCACCTGGTCCTCCGCTTTGCGCGGATCCACACAAGGCAGCAGCCGCCCCTCGATTTCCACCTCACGGTCCTGCAGCATCAGCCCCGGAATGATGTTGCTTTCCCCGATAAAATCCGCCACAAAGGCATTCCGCGGCTCATTATATATATCCGCAGGCGTACCGACTTGCTGAATATAGCCATTTTTCATAACAATGATCGTGTCAGACATGGTCAGGGCTTCTTCCTGATCATGGGTCACATAAACAAAGGTTATGCCCAGATCCCGTTGCATCTGTTTCAGCTCAACCTGCATCTCCTTGCGCATTTTAAGATCCAGCGCGCCTAAAGGCTCATCCAGCAGCAGAACCTTCGGTTGATTGACAATCGCGCGGGCAATGGCAATCCGCTGCATCTGCCCACCGGAGAGCTGGTCGATCTCCCGGGTTTCATAACCTTCCAGGTCAACGGTACGCAGCGCTTTGCGCACCAGCTGCTCAATTTCTTTAGCCGGCCGCTTTTTGATATTGAGGCCAAAGGCCACGTTATCAAAGACATTCAGGAACGGGAACAAGGCGAAGCGCTGAAAAACCGTGTTCAGTTGACGCTTATGCGGCGGCAGCTCCAGTAAGTCATGCCCTTCAAAGCTGACCTCACCGGCGTCAGCTTCTTCAAAGCCGCCCAGGATCCGCAGGGTCGTTGTTTTGCCGCAGCCGGAAGGACCCAGCAGGGTCAGGAATTCATTATTCCTTATGTAAAAGGAAATCCCCTTAAGGACTTCAGTCTCGCCAAAGGACTTTTTTAAATCCAGGCACTCAATGATATGCGGCGAACCGGTTGCGTCATGCAAGCGGGATGAAGTTGCAGCGGTGTCCGTCCCTTTTTTACGAATCATAATCCTGCGCTCCTTTAAAAACTTGGTGGTGTGGAAACCCAGACCAATCTGGCGAGTTCCGTCCCGGTATTGCGAATCTGATGGGGTAAATCGGCCCGGTAATAAAAGCTCTCCCCGACCCTGGCTTCAAACTGCTGTTTCCCCAGGCAAATCGCGACACTGCCCTCTAAAACATAGCCAAATTCTTCACCTTCATGAGGATTATCCAGAAATGAATGTCCACCTGGCTGAATCGTCAGCAGGACCGGTTCCATCATGTTTTTTTGCGCGTTAGGGATCAGCCAGCAGGTCCTGGCGCCGATATCCGCGTCATCCTTGACCGCATAATCCTCCTGCGTGAAAACCGCCGGACCGCGGCGGTCAGGCTGAAAAAAGTCCGCAATATTGGTACCCAGGCTGGCTAAAATCGTATTGAGAGTGGCGATCGAGGGCGAGGTCATGTCCCGCTCCAGCTGTGAAATGAAACCTTTGGATAATTCACAGCGGTCCGCCAGTTCTTCCTGTGTCAGATGATTGGCCTGACGAAGGTATTTGATCCGTTCTCCCAACTCCATTTTTGCTCCTTAACATGGCCGTAATATTAAACCCGGAGTTTAGTTTTACTAAACTACAAGCTCAGATTATACAAAGCGGCCCCCAGGCTGTCAAGATCACAAATGAAACAGTTTTCAGCCTGAACGCTGCTCTTTTCTTGCGGCTCCCGCGGGGTCTCTGGCCCTCAACGGCGGCCAGCTGTGAAGGTCAGGGGTATTTCGTCTATATTTCGGCTAAAACGTCATGAAGTTTACATATAATTTCATATTTATCATACATTGTTATAAACAAAAAGCGTAGTATTTTAATAAGGACAATTTCTGTCTGGCACAAAAATATATAGGAGGACATCGAAATGCCTGATTTAGAGCATTACAAAAAGCTGGTTGAAAAGAAGCATTGGAAAAAACTGCAAGCTGCCTATGAAAAGAGCAATGAAGAGTCCCGTCCATTGATCCTGGAAGCCCTGGGCAGCGCGACGGCTGTTGATGAGGTTTTGAATATCCTGATTAATGAAATTAATTTCCCGCTGAATGAGCAGACGCAGATTGCGGCCATCAACGCCCTGGGGGCGCTGGGCAGCCAGGCCGCCCGCGCCAAAGAGCATCTGACCCATCAGATGAATCAATTGGATGAAGCAGCCCACCCGGAGCTGGCCAAAGCGCTGCGCGCTGCTATGACAAAGCTGAAAAGCAATGATTTTGACTGAAGTCTGACTTCAGTGCCATACATATGAGGTCATGCTCAGACTTCCCATGGTCAGATCCTCATTAAATATTTCCGGCTGCGCGTCAGTTCCGGCCGCTCCGGCCGCGATGAGCAGCGGGAAGAAGTGATCCGGCAATGGGACAGCTTGAGCTGCCCCCGGCAGGTTCTGCCAATTGCTTAGGCTTGATGGCTCCTGCTGTTGCAGCCGGTCTTTGACCGCCTGATCAAAAGCCTCCGCCCAGGGATAATATACGCCGGGGCGGTAATCTGCTGCCCGGAGATTATGCACAACATTGCCGCTGCCGATGATTAAGACACCTGACTCCCGCAAAGGCGCCAGCTGCCGGCCCAGTTCAAGCTGCTGCTCAGCAGTTGCCTGGCGGTTCACACTCAGCTGGACCACCGGAATATCCGCCTCCGGATACATCCTCAGTAAAACAGAATAAGCCCCGTGGTCATAACCGCGCTGGCCGTCAAGGTGCAGCGGGACTGGAGCCAGCAGTGTTTCAGTCTGGTCAATCAAGCGTTTATCTGTTCTGGACGGATAGATTATCTGATAAATCTCCTCCGGGAAACCGTACATATCATAAATCATACCTGGCTGCTGCGCTGTCTGCAAATAAAGGCCCGGCGTAAACCAATGAGCTGAAATCATCAGGATCGCTCGGGGCCGCGGCAGCTGTTGCCCCAGTTCCAGCCATTTTTGAGTCCAGGAATTATCTTCAATCATATTCATGGGGCTGCCATGACCAATAAACGCGACCGCCTGACGATTCATCATCCTGCTTCCTTTCTGCCTGAGGCAAAGGAGCCATTGCTGCCTGCCTCAAGATCCGCGCCCCGGGCGGACCAGCGCCGGGGCTGCTGTTACTTCCACCTGTCAGATGTAATAACGGTCTGTGAGCTTATCTGGTCACCCCCGCCAGATTTGATTATACTGAACGGAAGTAAAATCTGTGACTGCCGGTCTGTCTCAGCTGCTGACAGTTATCTGAAAGGACCATCAATATGCGTGAAATTGCTGCCGCTGATATCACTGAAACCGTGAGGCGCCTGTGTCTGCAGGGTGCGGTCAGTCTGCCTCAGGATGTCTGTCAGGTGCTGAAAAAAGCTCGTGACGCGGAAGACTGGCCGCCGGCAAAGCAGATCCTGGATACTATTATAGACAATGATGAAATTGCTGCTGCCTCCTCTGTTCCCATTTGTCAGGATACCGGTATGGTTGTAGCCTGGCTGAAAGTCGGACAGGAAGTACATATAAATGGGGATCTGACCGCCGCGGTTGATGACGGCGTCAGACAAGCTTATACGCAGGGGTACCTGCGCCGCTCGGTCGTTTCAGATCCGCTTCGCCGCCATAACAGCGGCGATAACTGTCCTGCATTGCTGACCACAGAACTGGTGCCGGGAGACAGGGTAGAAATCAGCCTGTCCCTCAAAGGTTTTGGCAGCGAAAACATGAGTCAGCTTAAAATGCTCAAGCCCAGCGATGGCCGGCAGGGTGTGGTAAATTTTGTCCTGAATGCAGTTAAACAGGCCGGGCCTAACCCCTGTCCCCCGATTGTGATCGGCGTTGGAATCGGCGGCAGTTTTGATAAGGTCGCGCAATTAGCTAAAAAGGCCCTGCTGCGGGATCTGGATTCAGTCAATCCTGATCCCTATTATCGGGAACTGGAGCAAGACTTACTCCGCCTGGTTAATCAGACCGGGATCGGCCCGCAGGGGCTGGGCGGCCGCACGACCGCGCTGGCGGTCATGGTGGAAACGTTCCCGACCCACATAGCGGGGCTCCCCTGCGCCGTCAATATTAACTGTCATGTCAGCCGGCATTTGAAGGAGGTTCTTTGAGATGAAGCAGTTCATGCAGCTTGAAGCCGTAAAACCCCGCAGCCTTAGCTGGCCCCTGAGTGCCACGGAATTAGCTGAGCTGCGGGCAGGTGAAGCAGTCTTACTCAGTGGAACGGCCTACACCGCGCGTGACGCGGCTCATAAACGACTCGTGGAGGCTTTGGAAAAGGGGCAGGAACTGCCTTTCCCGATGGCCGGCAGCCTGATTTACTACGTAGGCCCCACCCCGGCAAAGCCCGGGCAGATTATCGGTTCAGCCGGCCCCACGACCAGCTATCGGATGGACGCCTATACGCCGCGTTTGCTGGCGGCCGGGCAGCGCGGCATGATTGGTAAGGGGCGGCGGAGTCCGGCGGTCATTGAAGCGCTGCGCCAATATGGAGCCGTCTATTTTGCCGCCATCGGAGGCGCCGGCGCCAAGCTGGCTCAGGCCATCACCTCAGCGGAGACGATCTGTTATGAGGATTTAGGCACCGAGTCAGTCAAACGGCTGCAGCTGCATGATTTCCCCGCAATTGTGGTAATAGACAGCCTGGGCAATGATTGGTATGACCAGGGCCCGAAGGCTTATCTGGAAAGTCAAAATGATCTGGACACCCAGGATTAAACCGCCCGGCGGCCCGTCTCTCTGGTTCAGCTGCGCTGTTTCAGGCTCCCGCCTTATAAAACCTTAGCCGCCATTAAAACGACCAGTAGTACTGCCAATACCAGCCGGTAATAGGCAAAGCCTCTCAATTTATGCTTATGCAAAAAAGCCATGAAAGCCCGGACCACCAGCAGCGCTACAATAAAGGCTACCAGAAAGCCCAGCAGTAAGGCGGTCACCTGCGACAATGTAATACCTTTAAAGGAGAAGGTAAAGAGTTTGAGACCGGATGCGCCAAACATAATCGGTATAGCCAGAAAAAAGGAGTAGTCAGCGGCCAGCGGGGTGCTGAAGCCTGCCACCCAGCCGCCCATAATTGTGGCGGCCGAACGGGAAAAGCCGGGCCACAGGGACAGGCACTGCATTAAGCCGACCACCCAGGCCTGCCTGACCGTTATTTGCTGCATGTCCTGAGTCCAGTCACCTGCGGCCTTGCTGAGCGAACCTGAGTCGTGGCGCTTTTCCAGCCAAAGCATCAGAAGCGCGCCGATCACCAGGGCTATGGTCACCGTGGGTACGCTGAACAGGTAATCATCCAGATTCAGGACCTCATAAATCAGCCCCAGCACCACAGCAGGCACACAGCCGATAATCCAGACCAGGAAGAAATGCCGGCCGCTTTTTTCCCACCGGAACAGGGATTTAAGGCGGTCCCAGATACGGGGCCAGAACAGCAGCAGGACGGCTAATATGGCGCCTAGCTGGATCACCACGGAAAACATTTTCTCAAATTCATCATCCGGCAAGCCCAGCAGATGCTGGGTAATAATCAAGTGACCGGTTGAAGATATGGGCAGGAATTCACTGAGGCCTTCCACAATTCCCATCACGATGGCTTTTATTACAAAGATAATGCCGTCCATATGTTGCCTCCTGAAAATCTCAGGTTCATTCTATGCGGCCTGAGGTCAGTTGGCAAGGCCTGGCTGGTCGAGATTAATTTGTGATATTTTATCTTGTATATATAATGTGTGTGAATTATTTGGCAAATTAAGTAATTTTCACACGATTAGTTCCGGGAGAAAGCTATTACTATGATACAATTAAACTGTTTGATAGGAATATCAACTTTCGTATCAAAAGGAAAGGAAATCTGCTATGTTTCTAATTATGTCCAAAAGGCGGCTGAATGACGCTGTCACGATGATGGAAATTGAAGCGCCGCTGATCGCCCGTAAGGCTAGAGCCGGACAGTTTATCATATTCCGGCTGGATGAATTTGGAGAGCGCGTCCCGCTCACGATTGCCGATTCTGATGCTGAACGCGGATCGGTCACGATCATATTTCAGGCGGTGGGCAAAGCCACCCAATTGCTTTCGCAAAAAGAAGCCGGTGACTTTATCCTGGATTTTGTCGGTCCGCTGGGTAAGCCGTCTGAGCTGGAAGGTTATAAGCACGCCTGCGTGATTGGCGGCGGTGTCGGGAATGCGATAGCCTATCCTTCGGCTAAAGAACTGCACAATAATGGCGCTATAGTCGATATTATTGCCGGTTTCCGCAGTAAGGATATCGTTATTCTTGAAGATGAGATGAAAGCGGTCTGCGATCACCTTTACATCACCACTGATGACGGCACCTACGGCGAAAAAGGCTTTGTAACGGATAAGCTAAAAAGCCTGATTGACGCCGGCAATCACTATGATCTGGTCATTGCCATCGGGCCGGTACCCATGATGAAGTTTGTCAGCAAAGTAACTGAGCAATACCATATAAAAACTTTGGTGAGTCTCAACCCCATCATGATTGACGGTACCGGTATGTGCGGCGGCTGCCGGGTCAAAGTCGGCGGCAAAACACGGTTTGCCTGTGTCGACGGTCCTGAATTTGACGGGCACGAGGTCGATTTTGATGAGCTTATGCTGCGGAATGCTTTTTATAAAGATCAGGAAAAAGCTGAATATGAAGAGACCTGCCGTATCGGCCGGGGCCCCGCTAAAGTGACCGGAAAGGAGTAAAGCTCATGGCAATTAATACCAGTCTGAAAAAAGTTCCCATGCCGGCGCAGGATCCCCTGGTCCGGAATCATAACTTCAAAGAAGTAACCACGGGTTATACCCCTGAAATGGCTGTGGAGGAAGCCCGCCGTTGCCTTAACTGCAAGACGAAACCCTGCGTTGAAGGGTGCCCGGTTAATGTACATATCCCTGAGTTTATTCACTTGATCACGGAAGAAAAATTTGAAGAGGCGTTTCAGAAAATCACGGAAACCAACAGCCTGCCGGCAGTCTGCGGCCGGGTTTGTCCGCAGGAGTCCCAGTGTGAAGCCCGTTGTGTGCGCGGCAAAAAAGGCGAAGCGGTAGCCATCGGCCGACTTGAGCGTTTTGTGGCTGACTGGCACCGGGAGCACGCTTCCAGGCCGCCTGAAAAAGCCGTGACCAACGGCCACAAGGTCGCCATTATCGGCTCCGGTCCTTCCGGTTTGAGTTGCGCGGCGGATCTGGCCAAAGCAGGCTATGATGTGACGATTTTTGAAGCCTTCCATACCGGCGGCGGGGTACTGGTTTACGGGATCCCTGAATTTCGTTTACCCAAGGCGATTGTTTCGGATGAAATCAATAACCTCAGGGCTATGGGAGTGAATCTGCAGACCGACATGGTCATCGGCCGTATTCTCTCTGTAGATGAACTGCTGGAGGATCTGAATTTTGATGCCGTTTATATCGGTTCAGGCGCCGGCCTGCCCTCTTTTATGGGGATTGAAGGTGAGGATCTGATTGGTGTTTATTCGGCCAATGAGTATCTGACCCGCTCCAACCTGATGAAAGCCTATAACATGGAGTACGCCACCCCTATCCGCAAATCCAGGGCAGTTGCGGTAGTCGGCGGCGGCAACGTGGCCATGGACGCCGCGCGCACGGCCAAACGTCTGGGCGCGGAAAAAGTTTATATTGTTTATCGCCGTTCTTTTGCGGAAATGCCCGCGCGCAAAGAAGAGGTGGAGCATGCTCAGGAAGAGCAGATTGAATTTCTGAACCTTGAAAACCCGGTCCGCATTATTGGTGATGAGCGCGGTCAGGTCAAGGGGATGGAAGTCATAAAGATGAAGCTGGGTGAACCGGATTCATCCGGGCGCAGACGGCCGGTAGCTATTCCCGGTTCCAATTATGAACTGGACGTTGATACGGTCATCGTGGCAATCGGTACCACGCCCAATCCCCTGCTCAAAAAGACGACTGAAGGTCTGGAAACCGACCGTTGGGGTTGTATTTACACCAAAGATAACGGCGCGACCAGCCGGGAGGGCGTATTTGCCGGTGGTGACGCGGTGACTGGCGCCGCGACGGTCATCTTGGCCATGGGAGCCGGCAAAACAGCGGCGGCCTCAATTGATGCGTATATCAGGCATAAAAAGGCCGCTCTGTCCAGGACAGAGATCTAGTTAAGGCAGCATCTGCCAAAATGGCCGGGAGCCGCGGTGGTCTGTTTATAGGCGCCTGCGGCTCTCATTATATTTCCATCCGCCTGTTGGTATAAAGCGCGCAAATTCGTTATAATGACAGGTATAGATACTTACCCTTTGACTGAAAGGAGTCTCCTGTTCATGAAAACAATGCGTCTGGGTCGATCTGATCTGTTTGTGCCCCCGATTGCGGTCGGGTGTATGCGTCTGAACCGCCTGAACTCGGCGGAAGCCACCTATTTTTTACACAGTGCTCTGGATTCAGGCCTCAATTTTTTTGATCATGCTGATATTTATGGCGATGGTACGTGTGAAGAGCAGTTTTCCCGTGCTATTCATATGTCAGATGATTTGAGAGAAAAAATCATCCTGCAATCCAAATGTGGCATCCGTTCAGGTTACTATGATTTTTCCAAAGAGCATATATGGGAAGCGGTTGACGGGATTTTACAGCGCTTACAGACCGATTATCTGGATGTGTTGCTGCTCCACCGCCCGGATGCCCTGATGGAACCGGAAGTTGTAGCCGAAGCCTTTGACCGCCTGCATGCCAGCGGGAAGGTTCGTTATTTTGGGGTTTCCAACCAAAAGCCCGCTCAGATTAAGCTGTTGCAGCAAAGTCTGAGACAGACGCTCATCGTAGATCAGCTGCAGTTAAGCTTGCCGCATGCCGGCCTGATTGCCAATGGCCTTAATGTCAATATGCTGAATGCTGTATCCGCAGATCATGACGGCAGTATTTTGGATTTTTGCCGCTTGCAGCAGATCACGATCCAGGCCTGGTCACCCCTGCAGTACGGGTTTTTTGAAGGTGTTTTTTTGGGAGCCGCCAAGTATAACCGGTTAAATCAGGTCATCCGGCGTCTGGCAGCCCAGTATCAGGTACCGGACAGCAGTATTGCCCTGGCCTGGATACTGCGCCATCCGGCACACATCCAGCCGGTTACCGGCACCATGAATGTTGACCACTTAAAAGCCGCCCGCCTGGCAGCCGACCTGACGCTGACCCGTCCGGAATGGTATGAATTATACCAGGCGGCTGGTTTTGAGCTGCCTTGAGTCTGTTGCCGGAGCTTGTGGCTCAGAAAGGATATGATTATGACTGAGGACTTCGATTTGACCGCCACGCCCAAACTTGGCTTTGGTTTAATGCGGCTTCCCCTGCAAGGTGAAAGGATTGATCTGGACCAGGTTAGCCGCATGGCAGATTTGTTTATTAAGCAAGGTTTCAGTTATTTTGATACTGCTTATGTGTACCATGGCGGGAAGTCCGAAACCGCTTTCCGTCAGGCGGTGGCTTTAAGGCACCCCCGATCGGCGTTTACCATTGCGGATAAACTGCCGGCCTGGGAATTAAAGCAGCCGGCTGATGTTGACCGCATTTTTAACGAACAGCTGGAGCGCTGTGGGGTCTCATATTTTGATTTTTACCTGCTTCACAGTATCAATGCCGAGCATCTGAAAATCTACGAGTCCATGGATTGTTTTAAATGGGGTCAGGAAATGAAGGCTCAGGGGAAAATCCGTTATTTTGGCTTTTCTTTTCATGATAACGCCGCCTTGTTGGATCAGATTCTGACCAAGCACCCTGAGGTAGACTTTGTCCAACTGCAGATCAACTATTTTGACTGGGAAAACCCCGCAATTGATTCGCGAGGTTGCTATGAAACCGCCCGCCGGCATAACAAAAACATCATGATCATGGAGCCGGTGAAAGGCGGGGCGCTGGCAGCCTTACCGCAGCCGCTAGAGGCCCGTCTCCGGGCCGTACAGCCCCAGTGGTCTGATGCTGCGTGGGCCCTGCGTTTTGCGGGTACGCTGGACGGCGTCATTACCGTTCTGAGCGGGATGTCTGAAGGCAGCCAAATGGAAGACAATCTGCGGACCATGCGGCAGCTGCTGCCCCTGACTGCGGCAGAGTCAGCCGCTTTGACACAAGTCAGCGCCGCGCTTCGCCAGACCCCTACGATAGGCTGTACGTCCTGCCGTTATTGCGTGGACGGCTGTCCGGAGCAGATTAAAATACCAGACATCATCCGTATCTACAATGATTACCTGATATACGGCCCCCAACCGCAGCGGCAACAGGCAGCCTACCAGCGCACTGCTTCAGCTGCGGCGGGTCTGGCTTCATCCTGTATTCAATGCGGTCAGTGCGAAAGCGTCTGTCCCCAGCATTTACCCGTGATTGAGCTCATGGCTCAAGCAGCCTCCGTTTTTGAAGCCTGAACCAAGCTCTGAATGGCTCCCCATGCACAAGGCCCGCCCTGGCAGCTAAGCCGGAACGGGTCTTGCGAGGTGGAAGCTCTCATCTATCGGGGCGTCTGCGGCGGTCGTCTCCGGCAGCAGCCTGCCGGTAAACTCAGAGACCCAGCATATCTTTAATAGCAGATTTAGGCTTTGCGCCAATCGATTTTTTAACGACTTCACCATTTTTCAGGACGGCCAGGGTAGGGATACTCATGACGCCAAATTGCGCGGCCAGCTCCGGCTGTTCATCAACATTAACTTTACCGACCTTGATTTTTCCACTCAATTCCTCAGCCAGCTCATCAACCAGCGGAGATACCATGCGGCAGGGACCGCACCAGGCGGCCCAAAAATCCAGCAAAACCGGCTCAGAAGCATTTACCACTTCATCCTTGAAATTGTCCTTGGTCACGACTATAGTGCTCATCTAAATGTCCTCCATTTTCAGTCATCAGCTTGGTCAGACTGACCGGCTCAGGAAAAGCAGGCTTGGGTCTGGCAGCAACTTTGTTTATGCTTAGAGTATATCAGCACTTGCTTTTCTAACGGTAACAAAAGCTTCTAAGTACCTGCAGCCGGTTGCGGCGGCACATATGTGACATAATAAAAGAAGAAACTTCTTGTGCTGTCTCCGCGTTATGACTGACGGTCAGGGCGTCTGACTGGTGGTTTCAGCTTCAGTGTCCGCTGAAGGCTGCTCTTGATCAGAACTCTCAAAGATGACATCACCGGGTTTCACCATATTAAGATGCTCCCTGGCATACTCTTCAATATACTCCGGGCTATCCAGATTGGCTAACTGTTGCTTGAGCTTTTGGTTGCTGGCATCCAGATCGGTCAGTTTCTGGGCCAGATCTGAATTTTGCTGCAGCAGGGAATTGTACTGCTGCTGCTGTTGCCGGTAAATCATCCAGGATATGAAAAGCACCACCACCAGTAATAGCAACAGCAAAATCCGGCCCGGGTGCGCCCGGCCAGGTTTGCCTGCGGCCACATCAGCGCCTGATCGGACTGGCGGTTTCCTGTTTTTATCTGAAAGCTTAATCGGTCTGGAAGTTCTGTTCACCGCTATCATCCTTTGATCTGAGTGTTTCACTTATCCGTGCGGTCCGCTTGAGCAGCAGCCGTCTGAGCTGCCTTAGGACCTGCTGCCTGGCGTAAATTTTCACCGTCCATGACTTCATAGAGTTCAGCAGCGTCATCCTTTCTGACGGTTTCCTGAACCTTGGTAATTCTGACCCGGCTGACTCCGCTGCCAAAGCTGATTTCTAAGATATCGCCCGCTTTGACCTCCGCGCTGGCCCGGGCGACCTTACCGTTCAGCTTGACGCGTCCGTTGCCACAAACTTCACTGGCCACGCTGCGGCGCTTGATGATCCTGGAAACCTTTAAAAATTTATCTAATCTCATAGGATTTTATTTGACTCCTTTTAATGATCTTTATCAGGATCCGTCTCCCGATTAAGAGCAGTCTCCTGCCACAGTTGCCGCAAGCAGCCGGCGTCAAGCTTCTCCAATTGCTGCCCCCTCGCCGTCACTTGTTCTTCCATAGCGGCAAAACGCCGTATAAAAGTCTGGTTTGCCTGATCAAGCGCTGCTTCAAGGTCTACGTTCAAAGCTGAAAGATACCCTGCCAGGGCAAACAGCAGCGACCCGGCAGCCTGATTCATAGCCTCCGGACCGTTAAGCTGCTCCGTCCTGGCCTGCTTTGCAGCCGTATCGCCCTTGCCGCTGCCACAGTTGTCAGCCTGGGCTGACGACTGCATTGAAGCTAGCGCGGCAGTCAGCTGCGTTGTAATCTGTTTCTGGTCCGGGGTTATGTCCAGACCTGCCTTTTTAGCCTTAGACTGCAGTTTTTGAGCCCGACGCAGCGCCGGTAATGCCCTGGCCACGCCATTTAGTGTGTCCACATAACTGCGTTGCTGCTTCTCCTGCCGCTTATTGGCCTCCCATTGCTTCAGCGCCTCAGTCTGGTCCGCGGCGGGCAACTGCTGAGTCTGATCCGCAAACACATAGGTATGACGATCTATCAACTTGCGGCAGACGGTGGTGGTCACAGCATCAAAATCAAACAGGCCTGCTTCCTCAGCCAGTTGTACCTGAAAAATCACATTCAGCAAGACATCGCCCAGCTCCTCACATAAGGCAGCTGCATCCTGCTGATCAATCGCATCACAGACCTCATAAGCCTCTTCCAGAAAACCCTGGCGAAGCGACTTGGCGGTCTGGACCCGGTCCCAGGGACAGCCTTCCGGACTGCGCAAAAAAGCGGTCAGTTCATCCAGATCAGCCAGGCTGTAATGTACCTGGTTCAGCCAGGCCGTGTCCTGCCGCAAATCCCTGGTTGGCGCAGAGCGGCCGGAAGCCGCTGCCTCTCCTGCTATCTGGCCACTCATCTGCCGTCATCCTCCCATTTAATCTGAAACCGGTCAAAATTGACTTTATCGGTAAACTGTTCACTGAAAAAAACAGTCTGATGAAAGCGCGCAAACTCGGTCGTATTTTTGCTCAGCCATAAGGGTACCGGTATGTCCAGGCTGCGGCATAAAGCAATCAGATTTTGCTCCAGTTCATGAGAAAAATGCTGATCCCGCGGTGCCAGTTCAACCATACTCTGCGCCAGCAGCAGATTAGCTTTAAAAAGCCGACCTTCCAATATCATTTGTCTATCCCCATATCCGGAGCTTAACCCCTTTTCCGGAGGCGGCGCTTAACCCAGACCTTCCGTTGCTGACCATTTTAACACAGTTCACGACGCTGCTTCCGGACCGGTTTCAGGTGCTGGTTCCCGGCTCATTTTTATGGGTTTTGTTTCAAACTTGTTCACAGAGTTTCCACCAGGGGATAACAATTGGCCGGTATTCTATAGATGTCACTAGATGACACCCTTACTTCATAACCCCCTCCGAATCAGCGCCGTCAGTCCCCCCTGACGGCGCTATTTTTATGCCATTTCCTGCCAGTTTCCACGCGTCTTATGTGAGGCAAAGGAAAGCAGGCAGCTCACAGGTGAACGCAGACAAGAAAGCAGCAAAAAACGGCGGTCGTTGCGCTGTTGCTGCAAATCGGCCGCCGTTTAGGTTGATAGCGCTTAATTGGGATTCAGGCAGAAGCTCCGATCAACCGTTGGTCAGGATCGCGATAGCCGCGCCAATCAGGTTACTGTTTTCCGCCTGAATGAATTCATAATGAATGCCGTTCTGGCGCCGGGTGTAGTCTTCCATCAGGTAGTTAATTTTAGGCCGCAGCATTTTAGCTTTGTAAAAGGTTGTCCCCTCAACCGTTATAGCTACCGGATAAAGCGGATTCAGGCCGGCGTTCAGATGCTTCAGCACCGCGGTCAGGTTAATCGTAGCGTAACGGGCTGCTCTTTCAAACAGATTATCAATCAGATAATACAGATTCAATCTGTCCTGATCATTGTCACAGCATTGGGCCAGAATATTATCGCCTTCAGGACGGTAAAGGAACTGATCCAGCTGATAGCTTTCCAGGCTATCTACACGGCTGAAACGGGAAATAAAAGCAGCGCTGAACAAGCCCGCGTCGCAGGCAATTTTTACAGTATGCCACATTTGCAGCCCCTGATATCGGCCGGAGACCACTTTTTCAAATAAATAAGAGCCTGGCGCGTTTGTGCCCCGGTCAATGATCTCATCCACCGGAGAACGGTCAACATAAGGATAGGCACCGCTTTCCATATTAATAATCATGTGCCCGCCGGGCCGGTCCTCACCTAGTTTTTCAATCCGTGATAAATCTTCAATATAAGCGGTGTTCGTCCCCGTGCCCAAAATAAAGCCCAGGTAGGTTTCAAATTGGCGGGCCTGACTCTGGCTTTCCCGCATCCCGCCCAGGAGAGCGGCCACGGTATCATTCAAAATAACGATCTCCACCTGATCATCCAGACCGCGGCGGCGAAGAGCGGCTTTCATATTGCTGCCCAGGACTTCACCTTCAACTTCTGGCAGTTCAACCTCTTTGCTGAAATTAATCACCCGGCCATCGCGGTTGGGAAACATTTCAGTTGCATAGGAAAAGCAGAAACCGATCTTTTTGCTGTATGGCAAAACCGGCTCGAGATAAGCGATCAGCTGATCAAAAAAGCTGTCTTTTGAAATTGCGCCGTCTGTACCTGGCATCCGGTAATTCTGGAAATGCTCAATCTGGGCCTGATATGCCTGATTAAACGTCAGGGTAGCCACTCTGAGATTGGTACCGCCCGCGTCAATGACAATAACCGTTTCATCGGTCTGGATCGGACGTCCTACCTCAATATAAGTAGGCAACATGTTCATGGCATCCTGCTGTTGTATCAGACCGCTGTCCATGTTGGCAATAAACTTATCAATCTCTTTGTCCATATCTATCGCAGCCGCGGCCAGATGCTCCCGGTCCAGAAATTGCTTTACCTGAGTTCCTATCATTGATCGTCCTCCCCAATCTAGTCCTTTTGATTCATTATGATTATAAGAGAAAGCGCGGTGGCTTACCATAAGCAGATTGGCGATTATACTTATCTTAAGCTATGATTTGCGCTGTGCTCCAGTCCGGGCAGTTCAGGAGTCCGGGGTGGTCAAGGGGCGGCTGGCGTGTCATAATAAATCAGATAAGTAAGGCGGTGATCATGATGGCAGCTGTAAATTCTGAAGCAAAAACTTCTTCCGCGGAGGCGGTCCAGGGGCGCTTAAAAGTAGCGCTGGCCGGCTGTGGTAAAGTGGCGCGCAAGCATCTTAAAGCGCTCTATGATAACCGGGACCAGTTTCAGCTGATTGCCTTGGTTGACACCAGCCCGGAACGGGCTCAGACGTTTTTGCGGACCGCCCCTGACGCCGTGGTCCAGGACGTCCGCTGTTATCAATCGCTGGATGCGTTGTGGCTGGAGTCAGCCAGACGGCCAGATGTGCTGGTCATCACCACACCAAGCGGCAGCCACTATGCTTTGGCCGCCAGCGGGCTGGCGCATAACTGCCATGTGTTTATTGAAAAGCCGATGACCTTGAAACTGACGGAAGCCCGTGACCTGACGGAACAAGCCCGGCAAAGCGGCCGGATTATCGTGATGGGTCATATATACCGCTATTTTCCGCTGGTACAATTGATCCAGGAGGACGTGGCCTCCGGCCGGCTGGGCAGAGTCTACAGCGGTCAGGTAACCGTCTGCTGGGGCCATGATCAGGCCTATTATGACAGCGCTGCCTGGCGCGGGACCTGGGCCGCGGACGGCGGCGTATTGATGAACCAATCCATTCACGCCCTGGATCTGATGTGCTGGCTGATGAACGGCCAGGTCAGCGCGGCTAATTGCCGGATTGCCAGGCTGGCCCATCGCATGGAGGCGGAGGATCTGGGTATGGCGGTCCTTGAAATGAAGGACGGCGCCTTATGTCAGTTAATCGGTACCACTAACACGTCACCGCAGCGTCCCATGGCTGATTTTGTCCTGATTACTGAAAAAGCAGACTTAAAAGCCGGTATTAAAAATGGCCGGCCTTATTTTCAGGCCACGGCTAAGGACGGAAGCAGTCTGACCTGGCAATATATCAGGCGGCAATGGCAGCAAATGCGTCAGCAAGGGCTCAGCCGTTCCATCAGGCAAATAAAAAACCCCCACTCGGCCATTTACCGTGACCTGGCGGAGGCAATCAAACAGCATGCCGCGCCGCGGGCAGATGCGCTCAGCGGGCTGCATTCGGTTGAAAATATCCTGGCGGTGTATCAGAGCGCGCAGCTGGGGGGGCAGACGGTTTACTTGCCGCTCAAGGATTTTGATCTTAGTAAGATGAGAGATTTTTTTACGCCTGACGTTCCTCATGCAGAATCCGACTGACCAGGTCCAGATCCTCCTGTGTATTAACGCCCAAGCCCTCATATTGGCCGCGGCTTTGGTAGAGGCCCACCGTTCCGCCGTCCTGCATCAGCAGATAAGGGACATCAGTCAGATAGTATTCATGCTGCGCATTGTGATTCTCCAGGCGGTTTAAGGCTTTGAGCAAGGCCTGACAGTCAAATACATACACACCCGCATTCAGTTCCTTGATTTTAAGCTGCTCGGCATCACAGTCTTTTTCTTCCACCACCTTAACAAAATGGCCTTGCTCATCCTTGATAATGCGGCCAAACGGCAGTTTGAGATCCGTGACATAAGACAAAACCGTAGCGGCATCGCCGCTTTCCTGCTGGGCTTTAAACATGCCCTCATACGTTTCCTGTGAAATTAAAGGAGAGTCGCCGTAGCAGACCAGAACCGGACCGTCAAAATCCTTTAACAGGGGCCTGGCCTGAGCTACAGCATGGCCCGTACCCAGCTGTTCGGTCTGCCAGACATAGCTGTAGGCCGGACCGGCCTCTGCCTGGACCTTTTGTCCCTCATAGCCGATCACTATGGTAATATCCCCGGCTTTCAAAAAGGACAATTTATGCAGCACATGCATCAGCAGGGGCTGACCATCTGCCTCTCTCAGTACCTTGGGCAAATTAAAAGCTTCTGAATGCAGGCGCTTGCCCTTTCCGGCTGCTAACACCACGGCTTTGCCCTGAATCGTTTTTGCAGGTTCCTGATTGTTCATTGATTATGCCTCCGTAAATTTCTCACTGCTTATATTATACGCAAGCCGTTCCAAAGCTGACAGACCAGAAAGCTTATCCATTTAGCGCGCTTTCTGATCTGTACAGGGATAGACCGCTTGGACGGCCATCAATCAGGCATCCGGCAAAACAATGCGCGCGCCGGGGCCGGGCCCTGAGCGCAGACTGCTGCCAGCGGCAGCTTACCAGCCGCTGGCACAGCCGCCGGCGCAGCCACTGCAGCCTTCCGGTCCGCAACCGCCGGTAAGTAAGTCATCGCCTTTCAGGTTTTCCAGTTCAGCTTCCGTCAATGGCACCAGTTGCTCACCGAGCCGTTCCATGCCGGTGACTGCCTCCCACTCCTGCAGGCTCGGGTAGTGCCCGCTCACCGCGACCTCATCGTCCACCAGCAGCGCAGGGAATCCGTCATCCAGCCGCGTCTCCAGGATTTTGCGGACCTCAGGGTTGAGCACATATGCCCGGGGCTCAACCGCCATGTCATAGCGATGAACATAATAGCCGTTTTGCTCCAGCGTATTCAGTACATTAGCCACTTCAATCATCCGGGGATCCGGGGTATCACCATATATCCCCCCCGGGCAGGGCAGACTAGCATCAAATAATTCAATATTTTTCATATGACGGGGCGATCAGACACCTTCACTAGGGTGTCTCTCGTTTACCTCCTCTTAGTTTTCTATACATAGTATAGGCAGAAAGAAAGCGGCGCGCCGTATGGTTTGCTACCGCTTTCTCAAGGTCTGTATTCAAGATTACAGCATATCAGCGAGATAATTTGTCCACTAATTGCATGATTTCATCTACTTTTTGTGGGGCATCCTGAGTTTTACCATCCAGAGCCTCTAAGACGCAATGCTGCAGGTGGCTGTCCAGCACCTCCCGGTTAACCCGCTTCAAGATGGCGATTGTGGCTAATAGCTGATTAGATACATCCACGCAGTAACGGTCCTCTTCAACCATCTTCAGCAGGCCGTCAAGCTGTCCGCGGGCCGTGCGCAGCAGGCGGGCTACCGTTTCTTTGTCAGCTACCATCTCAGGCCTCAATACGAGCAACTGAGTAACCGGCATCAGTCACAGCCGCCGTCAGGGCCGCATCGGTTACAGTTCCGTCCGTTTCTACTTTGGCCTGTTTGGCCGCCAGATCCACCTTGGCCTGACTGACCCCGGGCACGGCCGACAAAGCCTTCTCAACGGCCATCCTGCAATGATTGCAGCTCATACCTTCTACAAATACTGTTTTTTCACTCATATTCAAGTCTTCCTTTCTTGATGTCTGATGATTTGATTGTGCCGGTTTCAGGCCGGCCGCGCTGCTGTCAGCCTGAGCCGGCCCGGCGGCCGGCTGGCTTTCATCTGCTTCAAGGTTTATCTGCGTCAACGCGACAGCCCCGTCAGCCTGGTGGCTTGAAGGCTGGCCGGCCTGCCCGGCCAGCTCCCGGGACTGATCCGCAGACTGGCCAGGCTTACGCCAGGCCGGTTTGAAACGAGTCAATCTGAGCGCGTTCGTCACCACAAAAACTGAGCTGAGACTCATGGCAGCCGCCGCGAACATGGGGTTTAGCAAAAGGTGAAATGCGGGATACCATACGCCTGCTGCCAGCGGAATACCAATGACATTATAAATGAAAGCCCAGAAAAGATTTTCTTTGATATTTCTGAGCGTTGCCCGGCTGAGTTCGATGGCGGTTACCGCGTCCCGTAAATCCGAATGCATCAGCACAACATCCGCCGCGTCCAGCGCCACGTCCGTGCCAGCGCCGATTGCGATACCGGTATCAGCGCGCACCAGGGCCGGCGCGTCATTAATACCGTCACCGATCATGGCTACCTTGCGGCCCTCAGCTTGCAGGCGGCGGACCTCAGCCTCTTTGTCTGCCGGCAGCACCTCCGCTACATAACGGTTGACCCCGGCTTGTCTGGCTATGGCGCTGGCACTGCCTTCCTTATCGCCGGTCAGCATGACTACCTCCAGACCCAGTTTCTGAAAATCCTTTACCGCCTGAACACTGCTGGGTCTTAGCTGGTCAGCCAGGGCGAAGACAGCCTCTAATTTTCCGTCCGTCGCCAGAAACACCGTCGTTTTACCGTCCTGTTCATAGTGATCGGCCGCGGCCAGAATCGCGCTCGCGGTACCGGCGCCGTCCGTTTCAGCTGCACTTAACGCGCCTTGAGATATCATGAAGCGACGGTTACCGAGCGCGTAGGCTTGCTGGCCAAGCTCTGCCGTAACCCCCAGACCACTGTGAGAGGCAAAGTGGTTGGCAGCCGGCAAGGCTGCCAGCTGATAGCTCGCTTCAGCCTGGCGGCCGGCCTGGGTCAGGGCTTTGGCCAGCGGATGCTCTGAACCTTGTTCCAGCGCAGCGGCCAGCTGCAGGAGCCGCCAGCCTTCCTCCTTTTGCCGGGAAGGCGCGGTCCCGGTTGATCCGCGATAGTAAATATCGGTCACCTGCGGCCGTCCTTCTGTCAGCGTACCGGTCTTGTCCAGGACCACAGTCTGAATCCCCTGGGCCGTCTCCAGGGCCTCCCCAGATTTAATCAGGATACCTTCCGCGGCGCCGCGGCCGGTTCCTACCATGAGGGCCACCGGCGTGGCCAGTCCCAGCGCACAAGGGCAGCTGATTACCAAAACGGCAATAGCCAGATTCAATGCAAAGCTCCAGCCATAGCCCAGGAGCAGCCAGACAATCAGAGTCAGCAACGCAATACCCATCACCACCGGCACAAAAACGCCGGCGATTTTGTCAGCCAGGTGAGCGATCGGCGCTTTCGAGCCGCCCGCGTCTTCTACCAGGCGAATGATCTTAGCCAAGGTGCTGTCTTCGCCAACCCGCCTGGCCTCAACCCGGATAAAACCGTAGGTATTCATGGTAGCGCCGGTAACCCAGTCGCCCTCATGTTTATCAACCGGCAAGCTTTCGCCGGTAATAGCAGACTCATCCACCGAGCTGCTGCCGCTGATAATCACGCCGTCAACCGGGATGCGGGAATTACTTTTAACTTGTACGATATCTCCGCTTTTCACCTGCTCCAGCGGTATTTCCGCAGCCTGGCCGCCGCGCTCTACCAGGGCGGTCTCCGGAGCCAGATTCATTAAGGCAGTCAGTGAATCAGTTGTATGAGATTTGCTGCGAGCTTCCAGGAACTTACCCAAGGTGATGAGGGTAAGGATCGTTGCGGCACTTTCAAAATACAGATTATGATGCAGCTGCATCAGGGTATCCATATCCTGAGCGGCGGCAGCGGCATTGACTCTGAACAGGGTCAATATTCCGTAGGCCAACGCTGCGCCGGCTCCCAAAGCCACCAGAGAATCCATATTAGGCGCAAGATGTCCCAACGCTTTAAAGCCGTTCAAGAAAAAGCTGCGGTTTATCACAATGACTGGCAGCGTCAGCAGCAATTGTAAAAAAGCATAATTGGCGGTGTTAGCCGCGCCGCTAAAGAAAGCCGGAAGCGGCATACCAAGCATAGGGCCCATGGCCACAATCAGCAGGGGCAGGGTAAAAGCCGCCGAAGACCAGAAACGGCGTTTCATGAGCCGGGCCTGCTTTTGTTGAACGGTCTCCACCCGTTTACCGCGGCCTGCCACCGGTCTTGCTGCGGCCGTACCGGAGGCCCCGGTTGTCGCCGGCTTTATATTTGCCGAGTAACCGGCTTTATCTACCGCTTCAATAATGGCCGCAGCATCGGCGGTATCCGGATTATAATGCACTTGCATGCTGTTGGTCAGCAAATTCACGGCCACCTGATTGACGCCCGGAACTTTGGCAACGGCTTTCTCAACCCTTACCTGACAAGCCGCGCAGGTCATCCCGCCGACATCAAAACGAAGCTCAGGGTTGTGAGCGGCCGTCTCACCCGCCGGCTCCTGCCGCCGCGCCGGGTCTTGCTCAGCCAGGCTTCCGTTCGGTAAAGAAGTTACCGCCGGTTGAAGCTGCCGCCCGGTCTGTTTGCTATCTGAATGATTCATGTCTGCTCCTTATTAATCTGTACCCCTCCCCCGGGGGGGTGTCTTGCATTGTCAGTATAGTCAGGCGTGGCTAACCTGCCAAGTCTCCAGGGTTACCAAAAAATAGTTTTTTTTACGGCTCGCCCGGCTGTGACAAGCGGACAATTTTACTGATCTGCAACACATTGCTCAAGTTGTCCCGAGCGGTAGCCTGAGATAAGATTAAGATGATGATTAGAACCATTTCAAAAATATACGGTAAAGAGGTGAGACTATGAGCAGCGCGTTGTCGGTTGAAATGAGGCGAATTAACCACAGTCTTATTGAAGCTGCTGTTCTCCGGGGTATGAAAGATATCCGCGATGACAGTTACCGGGGGATTCGCCGTCTGATTGACCTGGCCGCGTATTTTGCACGCGGCCGCTTCACTACTGAGGCGGTTCAGCTGGTACAAAACATCCTGCATGACCCTCAAAGTCCCTACTTTGCTTTGGTTTCCCGGGCTGCCGCCAGCACTGACGAGCGTCAGCTGCGCCGTTTTGTGGTCAACACGGTTTATAACTGCTGGATTGACGGCGCTAAAACCCTGCATGAAAGCAAACCGGATGAGCCGCTACCCTGGACGCTGGTGCTGGACTTCAGGCTCCGGGGCGCCGCCGGCAACGCTTGGTCTGAAGCGCGCCTGGCTGAACTCCTGACTGAAGCACAAGGCCTGGGGATTATGGCATTTGCGCTGATAGCAGCCCCCCCGGCTCTGACGGAAGCATTGGCAGAAGAACATCCTAATGCGGTCTTTTACTTTTTTAATCAGGCCCAGAGCCTGAGCCGCAATTGGCTTGATCAGGTTACCGCTCCGGGAAATGCCTTTATCTCGCTCCTCCAGGCAGAAGAAGAAGCTGACACAATGACCCTGGCGTTTGCCGATTTGCTGGAGCAGCGTCAGCAGCTTTATGGACTACATGCTTTTTATTCAGAAACGAACTGCCGGGCTTTAGCCGAACAGGTTTATACCGACGGCCAGGCCAGTCTAAATAATAGCTTTGCTATTTTGCTGCCGGCTTATCCCTGCCCTCAGGCCCTGATGGAGCAGATGAGTCAGGCAATTCTGGAGGAACGTCGTCAGCCCCAGACCTGGAAAGTCAAGCTGGAATTTTTAGCTGACAATCTCCGTATCAGCGGCATGCTGGGGGAATCAAGCCAGCCCGCCATCATTATGGGGGACGCTGCCGGTCATCTGGCGCAGTTTACGGAGATTCCCTCAGATCCCGCTGCCGTATTGGCAGATGCGCCTACCTATGTCAGCGGCGGGTTACACCGGCTTTTAGGGGTGAAAGATCCTGGCAGCCGCCGTGCCTCCTTGTATCATCATCATTGTCAGCCCACTCCTGATTAACGGTTCAGGGGTCGGAGCAGGATGTTACTTATGTATTGCCGGATTCCGGTCCGGCCGCATGATCATCACGGTGAAGAAGGTTTTTCTGCTTTGCCTGCCGGTGGCGCTGTTCCATCTGCATCCGGTCAACCACATGCAGCGCTACCCCCTCAACTGCCTGCCGCATCAGGCGGACAAACTCTTTGGGCGGAATCGTACTGCCCTCCTTCAGCCAGCGAATAATGGCCAGTCTGACTGAATCCACCATGAAACTAATAAAGAAATCCCTATGGGGCTGCGGCCTCACTAAATCCTGAAAAACGACTTCCATAACCGGCGTCATGACATCCGCAAAATAGTCCCGGAAAGAGTTCTGGCCTTCAATCTGGAAGGCATTGGTATAAAAGATCCGGTTATCGTAAAAATAATCACAGATCAGCTGAATGATCGTCCATGGATCCATATTTCCCTTAAACTGGATGGTACTGACAAATTCCGTATAGTAGATCCAGTTGACCAGGTCATACTTATCCTTAAAGTGATAATAAAAGCTTTTACGGCTCATGCCGCAGCTATCAGCTATTTCCCCCACACTGATCTTGCTCATTGCTTTCTGAGCCATCAGCTCCTTCATAGCCTGAGCCAGGGCTTTTTTGGTGGATTGAGCTTCAGACATGTCCCCCAAGTTCCTCCTTACCCTTCTTATTATCCGGTATATCAGCTTAAGAATCACCCTATATAGTCATGACCGTGCAGCGTCCGCTTAACTCAAATAAAGTCCCATCGGTTCTGCCAACGGGTGTGGCCGCAATACCTTCTCCATCAACTGGCGGCTTTCCTGCTGCAGCCGGTAGGCTTCCTGTCTGGCCCCGACATGTGGATCCGGATGCAGAACGCCGGCTATATGCAAGGTCAGATCCGGATGAGCCGGAGGCAACAGCCAGGGCGAATGAATAACCGCTTTATAGGCACAGACGACCACCGGAACCTTTTGCTCCACCGCCAATCTGAACGCGCCATTGTGAAAAGGCTGTAAAGTCTGGTTATACGGCAGCAGATTGCCCTCCGGGTAAATGCAGATAACCCCATTTTCTTTGAGACGTGCCGCTCCCTGCTGTATAAAATCAGTCAAGCCGGAGACCGTGTGTTCCAGGGGAATAACATCAGCCAGGTTCAGGATGCCGCCTATGACCGGATTGTCCCAATTAGCCAGCTGGGAGACAAAATATATTTTGCGGGGAAAGAGAGCCAGCCAGATCCCCGCGCAGTCCAAAGCATGTACATGGTTACATACGACAACGGCCGGGCCTTCAGGCAGCGCTTCCTGACAGTCTTTAACGCAGTCATAATTAAACGCCGCGCGTAGCAGTACGCCGGCTATACGGTGCAAAACTGAGTCCGGAATAAAGCGTATCTGGCTCATAAATACCCCGCCGCTTCTGGTTCATGCTGATATTCTACAGCCTCGGTCAGCATTTGTTCAAGTTTTGCCGTAACTTTATCCAGGCGATATGCCTGCGCAGACTTGGCATACTGCTGTTCCATTCTCTGCCGCTCTCCGGGATGCTCCAGCCAATAATCCAGTTTTTGTGCCAGATCATCCACGGAATCCGGCATAAACAGACTGCGCTCATCCAAGGCGAACTGAGGTGTTGCCGATTGATCTGAATTACTGATAAGGGGTACCAGACCGCATGCCACCGCCTCCAGGCAGGCTATCGCTTCTATCTCAGCCGAAGCCGTATGAATGTAAAGAATTGAGGTTTGCAGTTTTTGCAACAGTTCCAGCTGCGTATAGTAGCCAATTTCAGGGGCTAACGGCAGCCGGCTGCCCAGTCTCCTCAGTTTTGCTTCATCCGGTCCCTGCCCGGCCAGCGTAACCCTGATTTGCTTTGCGAAACGGCTTTTCAGTACGGCTTTCAGCAAGAGCGCCTGATTTTTTTCTGGCGAAAGCCGGCCCACCATGATCACCGGTATCTCTGCTCCGGCTTCTGGTTCAGGATGCGGCAGAATAGCTGGCTTGAACTGGTCCGGCACCCCGTTTGAAACGACATAAAGCCGGGCTTTATATTGATGCGCGACTAACTGCCGGGCAATAAACTCAGACGGGCAGTGAACGCGGCTGACATATTGATATAAGTAACGATTGAAGTAGTTGTATATAGCCCGGTTGAAGCTTTTACTCCGACCTAAGCCGATATTATAGGACACATTTTCCGGCTGTAAATGGAAAGCAGCCGTAACCGGAATCTTCAGCTCTTTTGCTACCCTCAGAGCTTGTTTTTCCAGTGGAAAAGGGAGAAAGAGATGTACGACATCAGCGCCTGACAACGCCTGACGGATCACCGCCTCATCCGGCCGGCCCATGGTGACATGCTGCGCTTTCATAAACTGGTATAACACCGGGACTTTAAGTTGCCTGACGCTAAAGAGCCTGACCGGATCTCCGGCCTGGGGCCTGATACAATCCTGATCAGAGGAAGCCGCGTAGATGACCCTGACTTCATGTCCGCGTCTGGCCAAAGCTTCTGCCATCCGGCGGGCTGTCATCGTTGTACCGTTTTTTTGAACGTCATACATATCTACCACAAATACGATATGCATCAGAGCCCTCCTCCGGTAAAGCCATGATCTTAGCTGGCAGCATATTCTGTTCCCCGGGACAGCTCGCTGCGTTCAGTTTCCGCTAAGCCACCACCATACTAGCAGCAAATCTGCTGCTTTGCATGCTTTGGTCTGGCTTTTTCCCCAATTTTGCTATTTTGTCCAGAAACTCATATCTCCGGCAATAAGCATCAGGTATAAAAAAGCCCGGATCGTCAATACGATCCGGGCTTCCTGAGATTTTCCGGCTGCGCACAGCCTATACAGGCGCTTACCAGCAACAAGAGCTAATTAATCCAGGTTGACTTCAATACTCTGTTGATCATCAGTTCCGTTGGTCTTTTCTTTTGGCAACTTAATGCTTAACACGCCATCTGTATAATTGCCGCTGATCTGGTCTTTCAAGATACCAGTGAGATCAAAGCTGCGATGGTAACTGCCGTAATGACGCTCACGGCACACATAATTATGCCGCTCTTCTTTCTTATCTTCTTTTTTCTCAGCCTCAATCGTCAGTACGTCGCCGTCAATTCTGACGTGAATATCTTTCTTATTAAAACCTGGCAGATCAGCTGTCAGTAAATAGTGGTCGCCCTTGTCTTCCACATCTGTACCCATGGCGCCCCAGTTCTCCATACCGAAAAACGGGTTCATAAAGCGATTGAAAGAGTCATCCATATTGTTCCATAAATTGCGTTCCCGACGATTAAAAGGGGTCAGATCAAACATAATAACATCTCCTTTTTTGTTTTATCTTGATCTTGAACCGGCGCCGGGCCGGTTCTGCTGGCCTGAGGTTCTGGTCTCTTTAACCCTTCCCTCTTGGTTGCAGCCATATTATACAGCGGTACATTTGACTTTATTTGTCTTTTATTGTGACCATTCTGTAAACTGTAAACCGGTGCCTCTATAGCCGGAGCAGGCGTAAGGCTGTCGTTTTTGTCGATATTTCAGTGAAACAGGCTTGCCATATCTGTCGCAACACTGCTAAACTTATTATAGTTTATTGATGAGGTTTACTACTATGGATAGTATTAGTGAAACAAATCTAGAGTTTTCTGATGCTGCTCCCTCAATTGAGACCATCCGTATCGCGCTGAAGGGGCGTAGAATTACCACTGAGGCCACCCTGAAAGCCGATCAGCCCAAGGTTAAGCTGTCAGCTGAAGGCCGGCCGATTCTGATAAGGAGCCATAGCAATTATAAATGGGGAAACACCGATCTTCGCCGGGCTTATGCTGCTTACAGCCGCCGTCTGATGGCGTTGGAACTTGAGGTTTACCGTGGCCCACAGCAATATCAATCGGGTGATCTCTTATTGTTCAGTCATTCTGCCGCTATTCCCAAAGAGCGGGGAGAATATGTCTTCATCTATCACCATGAGCTATGGGTATCCCCCATTTATCCGCAGGATTTCTGTCTGGTTATATTTAATGAGGATCAGCGCCCTTTAGCGCTGCCTTATCCTGACTGCAGTGAGCCTTACTTGAAGGCGACTAAAAGCTACGATCCTCAGCTGCAGATCATTGGCAGGGTGCTGGAGCGGAAACTGAAACTGCCCCGGCAGGCTGGCCATCCCTGACAGTCACTGGGGGACGGCAAGGTTCCGGTGTTTTCAGGCGCGGGCCGGACGGTTCAGTGACAGAACTGCTGTCATGAACAAAGCCGGCCGGTCTCTTCATTCGGGCCGGCTCCAGGATCAGGCTGTCCCTGGGGCATGATTGTGGCTATGGTCATGACAGTGACCAGAGTGGTCGTGGTCATGGTGGTCGTGGTCGTGGTCATGGTGGCCGTGGTCATGGTCATGGTGGCCGTGGTCATGGTCATGGTGGCCGTGGTCATGGTGGTCGTGGTCATGGTGATGCTGCTCCATATCCGCCAGTGTATCCATCATCCGTTGCTCGTAGCTACGACTCTCGCCGCATGCTGCCAGGCTGTGCCCTGCCAGGCGCCAGCAGGGCATTTGATTTGCCGCAGCGGTGTAGGCTTTAAGCAGATCATCAACGTTTTCATCTTTATACGGTTTAAAACCGTACTCTTCAAAAATATCCAGCACATTAGCCAGGCTGGCTTCCGTTACCATGGCGTACTGCATCTCCATGGCCAAATTGCTTTCTGTTTCCGGATCCAGGGTATTCAACGCATGAAACAGGCTTACAAAAAACTGGTTCAGTTCCGGATTTTTGATAAATGGATTATTCTGGGCCTGCTGCAGTTCCGCCGGCGTCAGCTTCACAAAATCCTGATGGACTTGCGGCAGAACCTGTTGTTCCCGGTAGTTCCACAGCTGCTGGGCCTGCTGGCGTTCCAGCACAGCAGAGTAGATATAAGGCCGGTCATATGAGTAAGCTCCTGCTTGCTGCCGGCTGATTTGCTCCAGGCTTTCCCTGGCCAGCCGTCTCAGCTCAGCCAGGGACCACCCGGCGGTGACCTTGGGATACGCCAGGCTGAAAGAGTTAATCAACTGCGGCAGTTCTGCCACACCCACATAGCGAGTTAAAGCAGTGGCAGTCTGATGCAGCAGGCGCGTTGCCACCAGCCGTTCCTGTTGCTGTTCATCCTGGAGGCCGGCCAATATCTCCTGCAGCTCCTCCGGTAAGTACAGTCTGTAACCGGCCTTATCTTTGCATAAGAAAACAAAGCCCTGCAACAGGGCCTGATTAAAGGAGACGATTTCTTGTAAAGATACGTGCCAGCCGTCAGACCCCGCCAGTTTGAGCAGGTCCAGCAAACCGTCCTCCTCTGTCACCATCAGCTCAATGGGGAAACGGTTCATAATGTGCTGCCGGGCCCGGGTTCGCAACTGTTCCAGCGTTGGTCCGCCGTCCTGCGGCTCCCCGGCCGGGCGCTGGCTGTCGTTTGATTCAGCCAGTTCAGCCTCAAAGCTTTCTCCCAGTAAGTTCAGCAAAGCCGGCCGATCCAGGGCAGTCAGAAAGTCCTTGAGGCCATACGCTGCCGGGCGGCCAGCCAATAACATGGGATGCTTTGCCACAAAGGCTTCCATGATTTCATCCGGAGTCTCCTCTATATCATGTTTCCCTGAAGGTGTTAAATCCGTCAGATCTGCTTCCATCTCCCGGACAATATCGCTCAGTCTATCCTCATCCCACTGATCAGGCAACTCAGGTTCAGCTTCAATCTCGGCCAGGTCAGCTTCATCCGGCTCCAGGTCAGGCGCCGGCTCCTGAGCATTGACCAGCGTCAGACGGCCGGGCTCATTGGTTAAGCCAAAGGCCTGATCCAGCTGCTGCTCCAGAAGCGGACCGTCCAGGCCATGCTCCAGTGACCAGCGTTCCAGCCAATAAGCCGACCGGGCAGTCCGGTCCGCAAACCAGGGCTGCTCAGGTAAATCAGCCTCCGGCAGGCTGACCGCCTGACCCTGCTGATCCACGGTCACAGCCGGGTCTCCGGCAAGGCTGGCTTCAGAAATGGCAGCCAGCTGATTTTGGCGGGCCAGCAATTTATCCGTAAAAGCCAGGGGAATGCGCGTGTCCTCACTCAGCACCAGTTCCAGCGCATCGTCCAGCAGCCACTCTCTGCGCCAGGGCCAGACAGCCGGTACAACAATCGCCGCTTCAAACAGCTGTGCCAGCTTAGGATAGGGGTCAGTCTCCGCTCCGCCTGGCAGCTTGGGCTCAAAGGCGGCCAGGGTCTGGTGCTGCTCTGCGCGGTCATCCGCGGGCTGGAGCAGAGGGCGCAGCAATAAGTCCAGGCCGGCCGCGCTGACCCGTTCTGACAAACGGGGCAGCTGCAGGGTATCATCCAGCCAGTCGTTAATATAGCGCAGCCAGAGCAGCATAAAGAGCGCCCAGGCGTCAGCGGTTATGGCTTGATCGCGCTTAAGCTCGGTCAGGCGCAGCCAGGCCGCTTCAGCCTGGGACGCGTCAGCCTCAGTTAAGCTCGCGTCTGCCTCCGGTCCGGGCGCCGCCAGGCGCTCGAGCCAGCGCTCAGCCAGACGGCCCAGATTTTCCAGGTTGCGATCGGTCAGCAAATCTTTATCATTCAGTTTTGACGCTTGCCGGGCTTCCGTCACGGCCTGATCCAAGTAAGACTTAATAGCTCCTGTGTCAAATGGCATGTATCTTCCTCACGTTCTTTGCTGTATCTTTTATGACAATTAATATACTGGATCTGGCATAGCCTTGTCACGCGGCCGGCCAAAGCTTTGGCCCATCAGCGGCGACGGCCTCTGGATAGCAACAGGATCCGCAGGAAGCTCAGGATAGCAGCCGCGGCAGCCGCCACATATGTCAGGGCCGCGGCAAACAGGACCTGTCTGGCCCCGCTTAGTTCCGCTTCATCCAGGATCTGCTGTTCCCGCAACGCTTTTAAGGCTCTGCGGGAGGCGTTAAACTCAACCGGCAGGGTCAGCAGGGCAAAAATCATGGTCAGTGAAAAGAGCACGATTCCTAAATCCAGCAGTAAGGTACCCGTCTGAGAGTTCCAGAACAGGCCAATGAGCAGCAGCGGCCAGGCCAGCCATGATCCAAAGTTGGTAACCGGAACCATAAAAGCCCTCAATCTGAGCGGGAAGTATGCCTGCTGATCCTGCAGCGCGTGGCCGCATTCATGCGCCGCCACTCCAATAGAGGCAATTGACGTATCATACATAACGGTTTGTGATAAATGCAGGGTCTTGTCTGCCGGGTTGTAATTATCCGTCAGCGAACCAGGTATCTCTTTAATCGGTATCGCGCTCAATTGGTGCTGGTTCAGCAGCGACCGGGCTACATCACAAGCTCTGGCGCCGCTGCGGCTGGTCTGGGCAGCAAAACGGCGGTAAGTCATCTGTACATTGGCCTGAGCGGCTAAACTCAACAGGGCGCCGATAATAATTAAAACATATGTATAATCCCAAAAAATGAACGGCATAAACAGCCACCCCTTCTCCTGCGGCTGACCGTGGCTGGCCGCAGATAACAGATCCGCGCCAGCCTCCGCCAGCCATTGATGTCTTTATATTTTATCATGCCGTTCTTGTTTTAGCCGATTCATTGCGCCGCAGCTTTCGCTATAATAAGTACGTGCAAAGTCAACTAGGCTGATCTTAAGCAAAGCCTGAGCAGGAGATTAGTCAAAGCGGCACTGAACTGCAGACTTTGGCGGCTGCTTTGCGCAGACTGGAGAGATTGCATGCGAGTCCTGATTGTAGAAGATGATAAAAAAATTGCTGAAGCCATACAGGCTTTGCTTGAGGCGCAGCATTACAGTGTGGATCTGGCTTATGATGGTCTGAGTGGCCTGGATGACGCGCTCAGCGGCATATATGACGCCTTGATCCTGGATGTCATGCTGCCCGGCCTGAATGGATTTGATCTGGTCCGGCGGATGCGCCGTGAAAAGATAGCCACGCCGGTCCTGATGCTGACCGCCCGGACCAGTACGGAAGCCAAAGTGGAAGGCCTGGATGCCGGAGCGGATTACTACCTCACCAAACCGTTTATTCCGGCTGAGCTTTTAGCGGCGGTCAGAGCCGTTACCAGGCGCCAGGGGGAGGTCCTGGATACTGAATTAAAATACGGCAATCTGGTACTGGATCGCTCAACCTACACCATCAGTCACGGGCAGGAGAGCCTCCGGCTGGGCAATAAAGAGTTTCAGATTATTCAACTTCTATTGGCTAACCCCGGCCGGATTGTCCCCAAAGAGGATATCATCCTGAAAGTTTGGGGCATGGATTCCGACGCGGAAGATAATAATGTTGAAGTTTATATATCCTTTCTTCGCCGCAAGCTGACTTATCTGCACTGCAATGTAGAAATTCAGTCAGCCAGAAAAGTAGGCTACTACCTAAAGCTGGCCGACAGCAGCAGCCAGGGAGCCATATTGTGATCAGTCTGAAAGCTAAAGCCAGCCGGGCGGGGCAGCCGGCGGCCGGCCATCCCCGGGCCAGGACTAAACCGGCTGTTTTACCCCGGCTTAAGCGCCAGTTCATTATCATCAGTCTGTCTCTGATTACTCTGATCCTGGTAGCGGCGCTTAGTATCATCTATTACACCTTCCGCAACCAGCAGATCAGTCAGACCCAACTGGTTTTAAACGAAGTCATTGAAAACGGGACCAGCAGCAAAGTCCCCCTCTCTCCCGACAACAGTAAGGAGGAGGTTAATATTCCTACCTTGTTTGTTGAAATCAGCGGCGGCAAGGTATATGCCATAGGCAGTGATTTCAATGTTGATGATCAATCCGCGGTACAGACTTTGGTGCAGGCGGCGCTGGATCAGGGCAAAACGGAAGGGATCCTGAGTGACTACAATCTGCGGTTTTTGCTGCACTACTATAATGACGCGCATGTAAGAATTGCTTTTGCGGACCGGACGCATGAAGTCAGCAGCATGCGCACCCTGTCCCGCAACCTGCTGCTGGGCGGCAGCTTTATGTGGCTGACCTTTTTGCTGATCAGCTTTTTTCTGTCGTCCTGGGCGCTGAAACCGGTGGAGCGGGCCTGGCAGCAGCAAAAGCAGTTTATTGAAGATGCCTCCCATGAACTGAAGACCCCGCTGACCGTAATGGTGGCTGATCTCAGTCTGATCCGTCAGCAGCCGGACAGCAGCGTGGCCCAACAGGAGCACTGGCTGGATTCAATGGATCAATCCGCCCGATCTATGACAGCGCTGATTAACAATTTACTCACGCTGGCGCGGCTGGAGCAGCCTGAACTGAAGCTGGATCTGCTTCCCCTGGATCTGAGCCGTCTGTTAACTGAAGTATGCCTGAATCTGGAGGCAATGGCCTTTGAAGCCGACAAGCCACTGAAAACGGATATCCGGGAACATTTGTGGATTCGCGGCGACAAGGCACAATTGATGACTTTATTAGGCACCCTAGTTGAAAACGCGGTTAAGTACGGACAGCCCGGCCGGGACATCCTGATCCGGCTTTTTCTGCTGGAAGAGCATGAGGTGCAGGTGCAGATCCGCAATTGGGGGCAGGTCATTGAACCGGAGCAGATGAAACACGTTTTTGACCGGTTTTATCGGGTTGATGAGGCCAGAGAGCATGAAACCGGGGGGTTTGGCCTGGGCTTATCCATTGCCCAGCGCATAGCGGGATTGCACCATGCCACGATTCAGGTCAACAGCAGTCAGGAAACCGGAACCATTTTCAGCGTAAGCTTCGAGCGCTGCGCGGCGCCCAGAAGCGACCTGACGATGTCGGTCCAGGACACCTGAGTATCTGCCTGGCTTCCTGGCGGACAGTCCGGCCGGCTCCTGCAGGGCCCGGCTTCAGGCGGTCTCCGGCTCAAAGGCCCGCCGCCGGACCGAATTCAGTCAGCGGCTGACTGCAGCTCCGGGGAGACATCTGACGCTCCGGCTGCCGCCTGAAGTTTTTCGCTCAGGCCGGTCTGCCGTTTGCGTGAATCCTCTGTCTGGATGGCCTGAACGACTGCCTGGCGCTGACCTACGATAATGATGTTTTGCTTAGCCCGGGTCAGGGCGGTATAAAGCAGATTTCGTTTCAGCATGACATGGTGTCCGTTCATCAGGCAGAGAATGACAAAGCCGTATTCAGAGCCCTGACTTTTATGAATCGTACAGGCGTAAGCCCAGTCGACATACTGAAAATCCGCCGCGGTCAGGAGAAACGATTGGTGGTTGAAGCTGACTCTGGCGCTGGCTTCGCCATCCTTATCCGGATAGATCGCCTCGATCCGGCCGGTATCACCGTTGGACACCGGTTCAGTGCGGCTTTCGTCACCAAATAATGGCAGTTTCATATTGCGCAGCAGCATGACCCGGTCATTTTGATAGAAAGTCTTGTCCGCGGTCTGTATGGACAGGTCACCTTCAGCCGGCGGATTCAGCGCGTTTTTCAGCAGCAAGTTCAGCGCGTTGCTGCCGGTTGCCGTGTTGCGCCGGAACGGGGTCAGACAGACCACTTCATTTTCGTCTCCGGTATACGTAACAGCCTTCAGATATAAGCGAAGGATCAGGTCTGCGGCCTGCTCATAGCTGTCCGCCCGGACAAACGCGCAGCTTTCATTGAAGGTAAGCTCGGTCTGGCCGGCGCGGATCAGCGCGGCGTTCTGGGCAATAACGCTTTCTTTGGCCTGTCTGAATAATCGTGTCAGGCGAACAATAGGCAGGACGCCGGAGGCCAGAAGATCAGTCAGGACATTGCCGGCTCCGACTGAGGGCAGCTGATCAGGATCTCCGCAGATGAGCAGACGGGTTCCGGGGCGGATTCTGGATAAAAAGCGGTGCATCAGGCTCAGATCGATCATCGACGCTTCATCTACAATGATGGTTTTGACTTCCAGCGGATCGTCCGGCATTTCATCGGTCTCCGGATCTAATTGCAGCGCGCTGTGCAGGGTCTGCGCCGGATGGCCGGTCTGTTCCGCCATTCTGCGGGCGGCCCGCCCGGTCGGCGCGCAAAGCAGCACCTCTTCATCCGGCTGACCCAGGCAAGTCAGCAGCAGGCGCAGTGTACTGGTTTTGCCGGAGCCGGGTATACCGGTCAGGAGCAGCAGTGGCACCTGCAAAAAGCGGACAGCGGCGGCCAGCTGTTCATCTGATGGCACAAAACCAAGCTGTCCTGCCGCTTGGTTGACCCGCTCCGCCAGCTCGGGATCAGGCCGGGGCTCCCCATTGGATTTATCCGCCGGGTTCTTTGTCTTCTGTGAGGGCAGTCCTGCCGGACTGGCCTCACGCAGGCGGAGCAGCCGGCGGGCGACTTGCATTTCCATCTGCCACACCTGGTGCTCATATAAACGCGGCGGGGATTGTGGCGGGGTTTCACGGACCAGTACGCCAGCTGCGGTAAGCTGCAAAACGGCTCGCCGGATATTGGCTATCAGGTCAGTGCTACCGGGGCAGCCCTGACCGGCGGCCGCGGTTACGGAGTCAGCCGGCAGCTTTGGGGCGGATCCCGAAACCGCGGCCGCGGCCGGTGAAGTCTGCCGGCTGCCGGGGCCAGGCTCAGGCTCAGACTCAGACTCAGACACAGGCTGATCCGGCGTATCCAGCAAGCGGAGTGCCTGCGTCATTAATTGATCTTCAGTCAGGTAGCAGTTTCCGTCCAGCTCCGCGCGCTGAAAGCAATAGCGCAGACCGGCGTCCAGCCGGGTTTTTGACTGCGCCGTCAGGCCATTGGCCTTAGCGATCTGATCAGCGGTCAGAAAGCCGACTCCCACATTTTCCATGCATAACTGATAAGGATCCTGACTTAAGATGTTGCGGGCGTTGGGCAGTTTTTGGGCTATTCTTACCGCCAGGGCAGCTCCGATACCAAACGGTGCCAGCTCAGCTATCATGTCCCGGTATGACACGCTTTCCGCATAGCTTGAGGCAATCCGCTCGGCTTGCCTGGCCCCCAGGCCCCGGATTTCAGTCAGCCGCTCCGGGCTGCGTTCCAGAATCTGCCAGGTTTGGGAACCAAACTGCGCCACAATTTTACGGGCTGTGACCGGTCCGCAGCCGCGTATGTAGGGGGAGGATAAAAAAGCTATCATGCCGGCTTGACTTGCCGGCAGCAGTGGGGTCACGGCCAGCGCTCTTATCTGATACTCCGAGCTGTCTCCGCGGCGTTTTTCCCAGGTACCGGTAATACGGTAATCCAGCGCCGGTAATTCCGGATCAATCCCTCCGCCTTTTACCACCACTCTGAGCAGCTGCTCTCCCTCCGGCGTTTGCAAAGTACCATCAGTCAATTGGACGGTCCAGATAGAAAAGCCGTTTTTACTGAAAATCTTCCAGGCAAAGCGGCCCTCAATTGTGACAGTATCCTGTCTTGTTGTCTTCCCCCGGGGGTTATCCAGCAGCATCGGCTCCATCCTTTCAATAGCTTAACCAAAGCAGGCGCCAGGTCCAGGTCAGGCGCGTATACCGTTTCATTCTATCACCAGAGGCAGACCACAGACAGGGATTGTATAATACAGCTAACAAATCAACCCCGACAGCGGGCCATTTTATCAGGGTCCGCAGTTATGAAAGCAGGACAAGCGTATGCAGTCTTTATGGTCAGATCCCGACAGCCGTCTAAAACAGGCCCAGGCGCAAGCTGCCGGCCTCCGGAAGCAACTGGACCGGCTCAGTACAGCGCGGCTGATCACCGCTCTGCCGGCCTTTGGGCTTTGGCTGGTTGCTTTTTGGCAGGGCAGCTGGTACTGGTATGCAGCGGCGGCAGGATTGTGTTTCCTGTTTATTGTATTCTTACGACAGCATACTGCTCGCCGTCAGGCCCTGAATCAGGCGCAGGCTTTAGCTCAGGTCTGCCGTGACCGCCTGGACCGCCGCGGCAGCGGCTGGCAGAATTTCAGTGACAGCGGGCTGGACCTGAAGCTGCAGCTGCAAGAGCAATTGCGCCGGCAAACCTCTGCCGGGCAGGATGAGGCGGCAAAAAAGCCTGAGCCGGTCAGTCATCCAGCTCTGGCTACTGCTGTATATCTTTGCCAGGATCTGGATTTGTTAGGCCCCCGTTCACTGTTCCAACGGATTAATCTTGCGGTAACGCCTGACGGCCGGCAAGCGCTGGCCTCAAGACTTACCGGCGTCCATGCGAAGGGCGGCCAAGCAGCTGAGCCTGCCGCCAGTCTCAGACTGCAGCAGGCTTGCCGGGACTTGGGCAGCAAGGCTGATTTCGCTGAGCAGTTCCTGATTCAGGCCCAGCTTTATCGCCACAGTGATGCCAGTCTGCGCCGCAAGGGCGGCCTGGCCTTTATCAAGGATTGCCAGGAAATGCAGTCAGAAAGTCAACAGGCAGGTACAGGGAAAGGCAGGCAGCTGCAGCGCTTGCTGCGGCTTTTGCTACCGGCTTTGACCTGCCTGGTCTGTATCCTGGCCTGGCTGGTTTCCCGGCCGTTTCTGCTGATTGCAGCCTCATGCTTATTGCTGCTGCTGCTGGGCATCGCCATGCTGCGGCAGGGTCGGGTAACCTCAGCCCTGAGTCATTTACATGACTTTATCCGCTATGCTCAAAGCTATGAAGGCTTTTTTACCGCGCTGGAACAACAAACCTGGGACAGTCCGCTGATGCAGGAGCTGGCAGCCAAGCTGTCCGCTCCCCCCCCCGCCCATACCGGAAACACGGCCGGGGTCCAAAAAGAAGCTGCCGCCGCCAGCGCGGCTGCCGCTTTACAACAGCTGCGGCGCCTGGGGCAGATGGAGGCATTGAGATCCAACAGTATCGGATGGTTTTTAGCCAATATCTTTCTGCTTTGGGATGAGCAGTGCCTGGCCCTGGTCCGCAGCTGGGCCGAAAGCTTTGGCAGCAGGCTTCCGGACTGGCTGGACAGCGTGGCCCAGGCTGAAGCTTTGCTCTCCCTGGCTTCCACACCGGATATCTATCCGGAAACCGCATTTCCGCTTTTAGAGCTAAGCACCGGCAGCAGGCCGCAGCTGCAGTTGCAGGATTTGCAGCACCCGCTGCTGGCCACCCGGCAAGCTGTCGCCAATCCTGTCGCCCTGAGTGCCGGCACCTATATCATCACCGGCTCAAACATGTCCGGAAAAACCACTTATCTCAGAGCATTAGGCTTAGCCGTAGTCCTGGCCCGGGCCGGAGCAGCACTCCCCTGCAGGAGCGGAACGGTAGGCGTCTTCAACGTGCGGACCTCTATCCGGGTGGAAGATCAGGTAACGGACGGGATCTCAACCTTTTATGCGGAGATCCGCCGCATCCAGGCAATGGCAGCGGACAGTACGGATAAAGTCCCTGCCTTGCTGTTAATTGATGAGATCTTTAAGGGAACCAACTCGACTGATCGCTTGATCGGCGCCCGGGCGGCGGTGCGTAAGCTTAGCCAGCCCTGGCTTCTGACCGTGGTCACCACCCATGATTTTGAGCTTTGTGATCTGGAAAATGACCCCCGCCTGAAAGTAAGCAACCTGCATTTTGCGGAGTACTATGACCAGCAGGGGATTCATTTTGATTATAAGCTGCGGCCGGGCCGCTGCCAGACCACCAACGCCCGTTACCTGCTGCGATTAGCTGGCATCCTGCCTGAGGCTGGGTCTGAGGCTGAGGCCTCTCCTGACGGTGAGCCTGGGGCACGGGATCAAAAGCCGGTCCAGCCGCCTGAACCGTCAGTCTGAACGCCGGCTGAGCTGCCAGGCCGTTTAGTCTGGCAGCTTCAGCGCCTCCCCCTTGCAGTCTACCGTCTCCACCTCCAGGAGCGTCGGAGTCGTCAGGCGGCGTAAAAGTTTCAGGCCGGGGCGTTCATCTGCCTGTACGGCACCTGGTTCACCCCAGATCCAAAAGGCATCCTCCGCACTCAGCATGGCCAGATTCCAGATATCAGGATGAGCCAGGAACCAGGCCGGGTTTTCATCCTGTCCATAGACAGGCAGCACAATAATCAGGCGCCTGGACTGGCCGCTGAACTGGCTCAGTGTACTCACTTCAATATAATCCGCCAGTTGACCTAGCGTATCCGCCAGACTCTGTCTGATCCAGGCAGCCTGGGCGGCAAACGGGGTCAGCACCGCCAGGACCCTGGCACGCTCAGGCTCAATTCCTTCTACCTGATAAACGGACAGCAGCTGAGGATAATAACGCTTGAGCCAGACTGCCAAAGCCCTGGCCTCCGCCGCATTGCAGCGTTCCGCGCCCCAGCCCTGCGACACCGTGGCAGCTGCCGGATAATGGGCCAGGGCAGGCCATTTCAGGAGGTAAGACGGATCTGCTGCCGCCAGTCCCCGCATGGACTTAAGCTTGCCGGCGTACAGGGTTGCATTTCCCCATTGGATCAGCTCTGCATAAGACCGCCACTGCTCCTGCAGCAGAACAGGCGCGGGCAGGGCTTGCCACTCAGAAAACGCCAGCGACGGATTGAAACAGCTGGTCCGCCGCAAGGCAGCTATGGCCTCAGCCGTCAGCCCGGCCTGCTCCTGCAGGGCCCGGTTAAGGCGGGTCGGTAATAACGGCAATAAATCCGTCTTAGCCGGTCCTTCGGCCACAATGACCGCGCGTTTCGCCAACGCCAGCGGTGCCAGCACTTCCTCCGGCCGGGTAGCCTCAGCTTCGTCCAGCAATAACCAGTCGATTTGATTGAACAAATAACCATACTGACCGGCCGCGCCTAAATAGGTCCTGAACTGTCCCGCCGTCTCATGCAGGTTCATGACCAGCAGCGGTGTGACCAGGGCTAAGCGATGATAAAACTTGTCCAGCACTGCGGGATAGGCGGTGCCCCTCTGGTGCGTTGAGCTCATGAATTCTCCGCTCAGGAAGCGTGCCTCATAATAGTGAATGGCCAGCCAGGCCTCAGCCCGGCGGACCCTGGTGTCCAGCAGGGGGTTCAGATCCTCCAGCTGAGCTTCAAGCAGCGCTGTTTTCAGCCGCAGCCGTTGCGGCCAGTCAAGCTCACGCTGTCCGCCGGCGTCTGTACTGGGTTCTGCCGCCAGCACCTCTTCTGCCAGGGTCGCATCCGCGGACTCCCGGGCCGCGCGACGCAGGCGCTCCATCCTCCGTTGGGCTTCACTGGCTTTCGCCGGCACCTGAGCCGGCGGCACAAGGTCTTCTGTTTCCGCCGCAAAGCCTACGCCATAGTCATCCAGCGATTCCAGCTGCTCCCTGTAGCTTTCATCCAGCATTTTCAGTCGTCTGGTCCGTTCAACCAACTGCTTTTGCTGACCCTCCAGCCGTTTGAGTGCAGCCACCGCCTCAGCCGTCCCTTGCCGGTCCTCCTCAATAAAGCGCTGATACAAGCTGCGAATTACCTGGATCGTTAGTTGCTCCGGCAGAGCCTCCCGTTCTCGTTGGTTCACATATTCCCGCAAAGCCTGGTCAATTTTCCTGCGGTTAGGCTTCCAGCCGGCAAAGATCCGATAATGCCAGGGCAGGCGGCTGTAACGGCTTTCCCAATCTGCAAGTCTGGCAACATCGGTTGATTCCTGCAGATCATGCTGCTCGCGCCGATTTTTTTGTTCTCTGACCTGCTCAGCCAGAGATTCGGTCTCCGCTGCCAGCCCGGCGTATGCATCTGACAATTTCCGGCCACCGGTTTCAAGTTTTATTTGATCCAGCGTATCCAGCATCCGGCAGCGCAGATCATCCAGCTGCTGCAGCAATAAATGCAGCAGGGTTTCTGCCACATGCAGGCTGGGAATTTCGCGGCCAAGATAGCGTGACAATTGCGCTCTGAAATACGCTTCAGACTTAGCCAGATTAGTCGGGTTATCCAGTATTTCCCAAAAGCCCTGGCCATTTTGATTGCTGCTTTGCGCCGCGCCAGGCACAGAGCCGCCTAAAGTCGGAAAGGCCACCGCCAGGCTGTTTACGTTATAGATCCAGCGGCGGTCCAGTAAATCCTCTTGCAGCTGGGCCAGCTTTTCAAAATAGCTCAGGGTTTCCTGCAGGCGCTCCATTGACGGTGACACCAACGCGATCAAAGGAGCCGGCTGTTCCCGGAGGGCGCTTTCTACCAGTAGATCAGCCAGCAGGGACATCAGCAGCCGATGTTTTCCTGTGCCGGGAGGTGCCAGCAGGGTCTGGAAGTCACCACTGCTCAGCGCTTTCAGCTTAGCTTCAGCCGAGCGCTGCGAAGCGGAAAGGGCGGCATCTGAGCCCAGATAACCGCGGTGAGCCTTCATCTGTCCGATAGTCAGCTCGGCCTGGTTCTCCGCCTGGCGGACCATCGCAGCAGAACCATCTGAGTTTTGGTCTTTGGTCATGGGATCAGCGGCGGAAAGCGGGTTAGCCGTCTCCGGCTGCCGGAAATCAAAGAGCCGCTCATATAAGGGCAGAGAAGGCTTTTGCCTGAGTATCTGCGTATACAGATCCTCAGTACACCCATAAAGCATAGAGCGGTCATCAAAGAAGAAATGGATCTTGGGGTCCAGCAAATAGGTTTGCTGACCAAACCTGATCTGTCCGGCGTCAGAACAGCTGTCAATCTGATTGGAGATGCTCTTTTCCTCCGCCTGCTCCACGCCCGCCCGGCCGCCTGTCAGGATCGCTTCTCCCAGCAGGTCCTGCCAGAATTGCTCTGCCGCCGCCAGGAAATCTGTCCAGGCCGGGCGGGTGCCTGGCTCCCAGGCCGGCAAGGCCGTCATCTTTCCCCAGACGTCCGCATAGTGATCCCAGGTAGTCAGGGCCAGATCCGGTTCAGCGCGCGGCGAAAGCAAATCCACATTCAGCCAGGGGAGGTCTGTCCACAGACCGCTGAAGGCCAGTTTTCCGTCCGAGGTCAGCAAAACGGCGGTCAGTAAAACTGGGACCTGGATCTGACCGGCTTCCGTATCTGTCCATTCAGCCGGGTCTTTACCCGGAGCTGGCAGCAAAGCGGTGTGCAGCGCACAAATAAACTGATAGGCTCCCGGCGTGTCCGGCTGGTCAACGGCCGCGGCGGCCGTGCCTCTCCCGGCCAATTGCCGGCGGTTAACTCTGGCTCGTTTAGCCAGATGCTGAAGGCTCAGACAGGTGGACGGATCCAGCTGGCCGCGAACAAACTGTTCACGGCTGACTGCAGCTGATTCACCATGATCCCAGCGATGAGAGCGGCTGGCATCCGCCGCGGTTAAGCGCTGCAGGAAATACTGGGTTAGTTCTGTGTTCATTCACCGTCCATCCTTTCTTTGGCCATATCTGATAAAAAGCGGCTAGAGTATTTTACCATGCTTACGCAACATGCGGCTGAGGATTCGGGTCAAAGCCGGCGCAGGAACACCCAGCCAGCAATACTGATCTCATGAGGTATAAACTTATCCAGGATCCGAAGCAGCAGGGACTGCAGATCGGGTGTGCAGACCGGCAGATTCAGACGACTGTCAAAGAGCGCCCGGGCGACGACCCACCGGCTCCGGCCGGCTAAGGGGAAATGGCGGATCTGGCCGGGCTGGGCGCCCTGCCGGGCTACCGGAATAAATTCCGTGTCCTTGATCCAGTATGGGCAGACCGCGGTCACATGAATGCCGCGGGGAAATAACTCCCAGCGCAAGGCGCGGCTATAGCTCAGGACAAAGCTTTTTGACGCGGCGTAAACTGCCAGACCCGGCAATGGTTGATAGGCAGCGACTGAGGCAATCTGCAGAATGCGTGCCTGCTTAGACATATAGGGCAGGATCAGCTGTGTCACCTGAACCAGGGCACGGCAGTTCAGGTCAATCATGTGTGCCTGATCCGCAGCTTCGCTGTCCTGGCAGTCGCCAATCCTGCCGTACCCCGCAGCATTAACCAGTATCCGGACTTCAGGTCTGAAATCCGCCAGGGTTTGCCTGAGCAGCTCCAGATCGTCATGACGGGTCAGATCTAAAGCCAGGATTCTGACCGGGCAGCTCACCTGACCGGCCAGCTCAGCTAAGCGTTCGCGGCGTCGGGCTATGACCCAGATTTCGTCCGGTTTGACCTTTTGAGCACTGATTGCTTTTACAAATGCTGCACCCAGGCCGCTGGACGCTCCGCTTATGATAGCGCATTTCATATCATCTGACCCCCTGTCGTACTCATCTCTTTATCCTATGAATCGCGAGGACAAAAGTAAAGAGGCTGCCCCGACCAAGCGTTTGGTGATCAGGACAGTCTCTTCAGATAGCGGGACTAGTTGGCAGCAGCGGCGTTTAAAGCCTGCTGCTCAGGAACCTCAGGTTTTGTCAGGCTTTTCCCGCTTTTGTTTGTTATGGCGGCGGCGAAGCTGCAGCAGTGTCAGGGCAGCACCGCTCAGCAGCAGTCCCCAGCCGATCACGGGGAGCGGCGTGGCGCTGGAGCCGGTCTTGGGTACTTCTACAGGCTTCACATAGGTATTGATAACCATTAACCCATTTTCCTCTGTCTGGAAATTTTCCAGTTGCAGGCGATTGCCCTTGGCATCAACTTCACGCACGCTGTAGGTGTAGGGTTGTCCTGCCGGGTCATTTTCAGGCAGTCCGGTCCAGACAACTTCAGTCATGCCATCTGGCAGCTCTGTGATCGGTGCATCGGGTACAGCCTCAGGTTCAGCTGTTCCTGCCTGCCGGTATAATTTAAACCAGATGGTCGGATGCGTACCAGCTGTGTTGACCCATTTTTTTGTGGCCTTGGCCGAAACCGTAAGCGGGTCTACGTAAGTGTTGGTCACGGTCAGTCCGTTTTCGGTCTTGACGTAGTTTTCCGGGGTTGCATCGTTACCGTCAGCATCCACTTCCTTCACGCTGAAGCGATAGGCGTTGCCGTTGATATCGGTCGCGTCCAGCCCGGTCCAGCTGACTTCCGTGCTACCGTTCACCAGTTCTTTTAGCGCTGCACCGGGGACGACTTCCGGCGTACCGTCAGCTGTCTGTCTGTAGAGTTTGAACCAGACCGTCGGGTGATCAGCCGGACCATCTACCCAGATTTTAGTAGCGGCGGCCGCTGCGTCTGCCGGGATCACATAGCTGTTGGTCACCGTCAGCCCGGTCTCGGTCTTGGCGTAATTTGCCGGGGTAGCGTCCTTGCCATCAGCATCAACCTCCTTTACGCTGAAGCGATAGGCATTACCTGCAGCATCCGTCGCGTCCAGCCCGGCCCAGCTGACGGAAGTCGTGCCATCAGTCAATTCCTTGATTTCGGCTTCCGGTACGACTTCAGGCGCGCTGTCAGCCGTTTGCCGGTAAAGGCGGAACCAGATCGTTGGGTGCGCAACCGGGCCGTTCACCCAGATTTTAGTGGCCACGGCGCTGGCATCGCCCGGAAGCACATAGTTATTGGTCACCGTCAGGCCGTTCTCCGTCTTGACGTAGTTTTCCGGCGTGTAGTCATTGCCGGCGGCGTCCACTTCCTTCACGCTGAAGCGATAGGCGTTGCCGTTGATATCGGTCGCGTCCAGCCCGGTCCAGCTGACTTCCGTCGTACCATCAGTCAGCGTCTTCAGTTCGGCTCCAGGGACGACTTCTGGTATACTGTCAGCCGTCTGTCGGTAGAGTTTGAACCAGACCGTCGGGTGGGTAGCGGGGCCATCTATCCAGATCTTGGTCGCGATGGCCTCGGCGTTTGTCGGGATCACATAGCTGTTGGTTACCGTCAGCCCAGTTTCGGTCTTGACGTAGTCTTCCGGCGTATAGTCGTTACCGTCAGCGTCCACTTCCTTTGCGCTGAAGCGATAGGTGTTGCCGCTGATATCGGTCGCGTCCAGCCCGGTCCAGCTGACGGAAGTCGTGCCATCAGCCAGCGCCTTGATTTCGGCTTCCGGCACCACTTCCGGCGTACCATCAGCCGTCTGCCGGTACAGCTGGAACCAGACCGTCGGGTGGTTGGCCGGGCCGTTCACCCAGATTTTAGTGGCCAGGGCACTGGCGTCGCCCGGAATCACGTAGCTGTTGGTTACGCTCAGGCCGTTCTCGGTCTTGACGTAGTCTTCCGGCGTATAGTCATTGCCGTCAGCATCCACTTCCTTCACGCTGAAGCGATAGGCTTGGCCACTGATATCCGTCGCTTCCAGGCCGGCCCATCTGACTTCCGTCGTTCCATCAGCCAGCGGCTTCAGTTCCGCTCCCGGTACCACTTCGGGTGTACCGCCATCTGTCTGCCGATAAAGTTTGAACCAGACCGTCGGGTGGTCGGCCGGGCCGTCTACCCAGATTTTAGTCGCGATAGCTTCCGCAAGCGTTGGAATGATGTAGCTGTTAGTTACCGTGAGCCCGTTCTCGGTCTTGATGTAGTTTTCCGGCGTATAGTCGTTGCCGTCAGCGTCCACTTCCTTCACGCTGAAGCGATAGGCATTGCCGTTGATATCGGTCGCGTCCAGTCCGGTCCAGCTGACTTCCGTTATCCCATTGGCCAGGATCTTCAGTTCCGCTCCGGGGACGGTCTCCGGCGTTCCGCCAGTCGTCTGTCGGTAAAGCTGGAACCAGATCGTCGGGTGCTCAGCCGGGCCATTGACCCAGATTTTAGTCGCCACGGCGCTGGCATCGCCCGGAATCACGTAGCTGTTGGTCACCGTCAGGCCGTTCTCCGTCTTGACGTAGTTCTCCGGTGTCGAGTCCTGGCCCTCGGCATCCACTTCCTTTACACTAAAGTGATAAGCGTTACCGTTGATATCGGTCGCGTCCAGCCCGGTCCAGCTGACTTCCGTTATCCCATTGACCAGCATCTTCAGTTCCGCTCCGGGGACGACTTCTGGCATACCGTCAGCCGTCTGTCGGTAAAGCTGGAACCAAATCGTCGGATGGTTCTCCGGGCCATTCACCCAGATTTTGGTCGCGGTAGCCTCCGCGTCTGTCGGAATCACATAGGAGTTGGTCACGGCCAGGCCGGCTTCCTGCTTAACGTATTTATCCGGCGTGTAGTCACTGCCAGCAGCGTCCACCTCTTTCACACTGAAGCGATAGGCATTGCCGTTGATATCGGTCGCGTCCAGGCCGGTCCAGCTGACTGAAGTCGTACCATTGGCCAGGATCTTCAGTTCCGCTCCCGGCACCGCTTCCGGCGTACCATCAGCCGTCTGCCGGTACAGCTGGAACCAGACCGTTGGATGTTCAGCCGGGCCGTTCACCCAGATTTTAGTCGCCACGGCGCTGGCATCGCCCGGAATCACATAGCTATTGGTTACGCTCAGACCGTTCTCGGTTTTGACGTAGTTATCCGGCGTATAGTCATTGCCGTCACCATCCACTTCCTTCACACTGAAGTGATAAGTGTTGCCCGCGGCGTCCGTCGCGTCCAGGCCGGTCCAGCTGACTTCCGTCGTACGATCAGCCAGCGTCTTCAGGTCCGCTCCCGGAACGATTTCCGCCGGGCCGCCCGCAGTCTGCCGGTATAGCTGGAACCAGACCGTCGGATGTTCAGCCGGGCCATTCACCCAGGTTTTAGTCGCGGTGGCCTCCGCGTTTGTCGGAATCACGTAGCTGTTGGTCACCGTCAGGCCGTTCTCGGTCTTGACATAGTTTTCCGGGGTGTAGTCATTGCCGTCAGCATCCACTTCCTTCACACTGAAGTGATAAGCGTTGCCGTTGATATCCGTCGCGTCCAGGCCGGTCCAGCTGACTTCCGTCGTACGATCAGCCAGCGTCTTCAGGTCCGCTCCCGGAACGTTTTCTGCCGGGCCGCCCGCAGTCTGCCGGTATAGCTGGAACCAGACCGTCGGGTGGGCATCGGGGCCATCTACCCAGATTTTAGTCGCGGTGGCCTCCGCGTCCGTCGGAATCACATAGCTGTTGGTCACGCTCAGGCCGTTCTCGGTCTTGACGTAGTCTTCCGGCGTATAGTCGTTACCGTCAGCGTCCACTTCCTTCACGCTGAAGTGATAGGTGTTGCCCGCGGCGTCCGTCGCGTCCAGGTCAATCCAGCTGACTTCTGTCGTCCCATTGACCAGCATCTTCAGTCCGGCTCCCGGAACGATTTCCGCCGCGCCGCCATCTGTCTGCCGGTACAGCTGGAACCAGACCGTCGGGTGGTTGGCCGGGCCGTTCACCCAGATTTTAGTGGCCAGGGCACTGGCGTCGCCCGGAATCACGTAGCTGTTGGTTACGCTCAGGCCGTTCTCGGTTTTGACGTAGTCTTCCGGCGTATAGTCATTGCCGTCAGCATCCACTTCCTTCACGCTGAAGTGATAAGCGTTGCCGTTGATATCCGTCGCTTCCAGCCCGGTCCAGCTGACTTCGGTCGTCCCATTGACCAATTCCTTCAGTCCGGCTCCCGGAACGATTTCCGCCGTGCCGCCATCTGTCTGCCGGTATAGCTGGAACCAGACCGTCGGGTGGGTAGCGGGGCCATCTACCCAGATTTTAGTCGCGGTGGCCTCCGCGTCCGTCGGAATCACATAGCTGTTGGTCACGCTCAGGCCGTTCTCGGTCTTGACGTAGTCTTCCGGCGTATAGTCATTGCCGTCAGCATCCACTTCCTTCACACTGAAGTGATAAGTGTTGCCCGCGGCGTCCGTCGCTTCCAGGCCAGTCCAGCTGACTTCTGTCGTTCCATCAGCCAATTCCTTCAGTCCGGCTCCCGGAACGATTTCCGCCGTGCCGCCCGTGGTCTGACGGTATAGCCGGAACCATACCGTCGGGTGGTTGGCCGGGCCATTCACCCAGATTTTAGTCGCGGTGGCCTCCGCGTCCGTCGGGATCACATAGCTGTTGGTCACCGTCAGGCCATCTTCGCTTAGGGTCTGGTTGTACCCATCCGGGATCGCCGCTTCATTGATGCTGTAGACGTATTCAGCGCCAGTCTCACTATACTTAGGCAGATCTTGCCAGGTATAGGTAAATGCATTCGCTGTACCTGACGCCGGAGAAACCTCATAGTCCGGCGCCGCTTCCCAGATGACCTCATCCCGGTAAAGCACCATCTCTACCGCAACATGTGACGCTGCCGGACCATTTTCCCAGATTTTCTGGCCAATGATGGTCACCTTATCGTCTCCGGTACCGGGTCGGTTTGTAACGGTAACGGTCTGTTGCTTTGAATCTACGGTCAACTGGACGATGCCGTCGGTCAGCTCGCCTTGCGTATCCGCATATGAAGTCACAAAGCCCTGGGCGTCCGTCTCCTCAACCGTATACTGGCCATATGCCAGTCCAGTCAGCACTTTTTCTTCCCCGGCACTGAGCTCAAATATCTCTTCGTAATTGTCTGGTCCGGTCACTTTAAATAAGAAGCTTGGTGACACCAGCGCAGCCCGGCTGTTTATGGCAGCCGCCGACTGATTGAATATCTTTTTGACGGTCAGCTGACCAAGCGGCTTCTCTTTATTCTCTACCCGTATCACCGGATCCGCTATACCCTGGCCTACCACAAAGCTTGAGTTAACCAGGCCATTGACTTTAATGACCGTGTCATAATCGGTCAGGCCTGAGGCAGGCACGCCTGAGACCGCTGTTTCGGTAACGTGATAGGTCCCTTCATCCCGGAGATTAGTCAATACCAGCTCGGTTCCGGGCGTAACTGTATAGCTCTGATCATAATGATCAGGTCCGGTAACCCGGATGGTAAACTGCCGGCCGTCGGTCATCAGGCTGTCATCTGCAGCTGTTAAGCTTTTATTGAGGCGAAGCAAGACAGGATCAACGGTTGGCAGATCAAATGACTTACTGGCTGCAGTATTGTTGATATCCGTATAATTGAGTGTGGTCGTCCCGTTCGTAAAGAAATCGCTTCCGCCGGTCTCACTGGGCGCAGCGGTCAGGATGTCCTGGTTGATTTCGATGCGATAAGTCAACGTAGCGGTCTTTATGTCTGAACCACCCGGCTGAGTTAAATCCCCCAGATTCCAGGTTATGGTTTTAAGCGAACTGTCATAGCTGACCGTACCTTGGCTGGCGTTACTATTGACAAGCGTACCCATCACACTGAACCCGGTGGCTATCGGGTCGCTCACACTGCCGTTTTTCACCGCGGCATGAATGGAACCGGCGATTTCCTGCATTACTTGATTCAGGCTTGATGAATCAGCCGATTTATTATTCCCTGGTGAAGCAATGCCTTGCAGGACCGTCTGGCCATCACTATCTATCTCAAAGCCGATGGTCCAGACTTCGTAGCCGTCGGCTTTAGCAAAGCCGGCTTCGGCGATGGCACTGTTACCATGATTATAGTAATAAGAAGTGCCGCCAAAATTATTTACATAGGTACGAAGGCTATTGCCACTTCCGACCGAAACATTGTAATCATAAGCAGAGGCCGGAGCGCTGCTGCTTGTTTCCTGACTACTATCATAGGGAATCAGGTAGCTGGTTGGGTTATTCAGTTTACTGCTATAAGTCGGAAGACCGTCAGAAAGCAGAATAATGTGTTGATAATCTGCTTGAGAGCCTGCCAGTAAATCTGCTGCTTCCTTAAGCGCCAGTTGAGTAAACGTCCCGCCTGATGCGGATAAACTATCAATGCGATTGTTAAGCACCGTCTCATTATTCGTCAGGGATATACTCTGAACATTCGCTCCAAAATCTACCAGTCCGATCTTATTCAGGGAATTCCCCTCAGCAAGCAAGGAATGAACAAAATTCTTGGCTGCTTCTTTAGCAGCAGTCATTTTACTCCCGGCCATGCTGCCTGACCGGTCCAAAACCAGGATGATATCAGAGGTTTTCTGAGTATCCCGGCCACTCACAGTCAGCGTAATATCCCAGGTATTTACTTTTCCCGTTACCGGGGCAGCGGTTTTGCTGACACTGACTGCTCCCGGCTCCAGACCTGAGCGGTTGGCTAACCGCGCTGCTGCATTCAACAATGGCGCAGTGATTCTCACAATTTCAGGCGTTAATAAAGTAACCGGTCCACTCAAATGGTCCGGATTCGTCTCCGCCTCAATGGCCGGCACACTGACCTCCGGTTCCGGGGTTACCGTTACGGCCGGATCGGCAGCAGGCTGCAGATCTGCTGAAGCCTGAGTTTCAGCCGTTTCGCTTTCAGTCGCTGAGGTCTCACGTCCGGCAGGATCGGGGCTTGATTCTGCTGCGGTTTCCGTCAGCGACTCTGTAGCATTTTCAGATGTTTCTGACTCTGCCGGAACTGTTTCTGTATCCTGGCTGGCTTCCGCAAAGGTTTCAGCCGGCTCCGTCTCCGCTGCGGTTAAAGTCGTCTCAGTTTCCGCCAGTGGGGCTGTCGCTGCTGAGGTTCCTGACAGGGACTCGGTTGGCTGAGTTTCTTCAGATGTCAGCTCTGTCACCAGAGCCGCCGTTGTTTCACCTGATTCAGTCCAGTCTGAAGACTGTTCAACCAGCGCGGTCGTTTGGGTTGATATCCCCTCTGTTTCTGGTGCGGGGTCTGCCTGAACATAAGCGTCCAATGATGTGGCCACCAAACCAATCGCCAATATAAAGCTGATAAAATTACCTAATGTCTTTTGCTTCTTTGATTGCTTCATAGATTCCGTCCTCCTGTCATTGCCTGAAGGTCTGAAAGCGTCTGTCCATGCTGCTGTTTTTTGTTCGATTAATTGATTTATGCTGGAAACATTGCTTTTACTGCTGCGTGCTTGCATGTCAGATCATGCATATACAATTCATTAATCTTATTCTAATAAACATAAGAGCTGCATATCGTGTCATATGTATCAATTTAAGCCATTATTTCCATATTCTTCCAATAATTCGATGTGTCTTTTCGCTATTTTTCTGTTCAATTCTAGCATGATTTTAGGCTTTTGAATTTTCTATTGATATTATTATCAATAATCATAATTTATATCTCAAGTTATAGGATACTGAATATCTGATCACATTTACATTTTGTATTGTATATACATTTAAAAGCGCTCTTTATTTATATGATTATTATTAACATTTACGGCCCTTGCGTTCGTACTCGTAATATTCTCTATCTGGCCTGAGTCCGTCAGCTATTTTTTAAGATTTATATACAAAAGCGAGTATCCCGTTTCAAACGCGACACTCGCTTCTAAACACCTTTTCCTCTTGGGATCTGTGACAACGTAACCGGAATGCAGCTGCATCAGGTTAGGCTTCATGAAAAACCGGATTTTGATAGAGCCGGAACCACCAACCGCAAGCACGTTCTAGTTGGGGCCTTGGGCATGTTGGACATCATCAGGCGCTCCGTCTGTGTGAGGATGACATTGTTTAAACATTCCGGGGCGATGAAGGGAGCAAGGTCATCGGGCTTGCCCCGGCAGGCTGAGCGGTATTCCATGTTTTTGCGGAACATCCAGGCGTTTATGCCCCTGATATTGACCGCCAGCCGAATACCGCCGGCAATGGCAATCCCAACAAGAAGATCGGGGACTTTAGAGTTGGGGGCGAGGGATTGAAACGCAGCAGCAAAGCCGTCCAGCAGGTGCAAGCCCTTAGCGGAGAAATCCTCTCCCGCAGCTTCAGCATTTTTCTCAATGCCGATAAGCCTGCTTACTCCGTCAGACTGTCTCTCAAGAATTTCGGTGAAAAAGGCGGAAGGAATCCGTCCTGCTGTATGCTGCACGCTGCCCAAAGCAGTCTGCCGCGCTCGGCCGCCCTGCTCCCCCTTGGGCTTAATCCTGTCTTAGGCTGCCGGCTTTTATTCAATAGTCCAGAAAAATCGGGACGCTGAGGTCAATACTTTAGTTCTATATACTTCTTTCCCCCACACTGACGCTAATTTGGGATCAGTTAATGCTATGGCTTCAACGTTTACCTCAGTGGATTCAGGTAAATAGATCCTGGCACTTACCGTTTTAACGGAGCCCGCATCCTGTGGAGACGTCGCGAGGGTCTGGCCACCAGGTAAATCTGGCAGTTGCAGCTGTAAAATCCTGCGGGCCTGATCAAAATACGGTTTTGCCAGAGTCATTAATGTGAGCTGCGGCCGCTCTGCTGGATTCAGCAAGTGATCACAGATTTCTATCCGCTCATTTTTATGAAAGCTCACGGTCCTGACATAGGATTCAACCGTGTCTGCAGCGTAACAGCCGGTCAGATCCATGGACAGCCAGACTGTCTCCGCATCAGCCTTCTCAACAGTATCTTTGGCTTGATAAGCCGGGCCGGCTAACTGCTGCCGGGAGCCAAAATTGAAGACATTATGATAAAGTGACTGCATGGTCCAGATCTGATATCGTTCCTCTGAAAACGTCTGCCGGGTGTAGGTTCCGACGCCTACATCAATCAGCAGGGGACGGCCAGCCTTATATATGGTCAGGCTGCCGGTATCGTTATGATTATGGCTATCGTCATTTCCGCCAGCTTTGACCGCCAGAAAATATTGACAGTCCCGGCAGATCAATAACCCATTACTTGGGTAATAAATATCCGGGGGGGCAGCAGGAACGCCAGCATCATACTTCATGATTTCAGCCTCAGTAAAGGCTGCCTGTACACGGTAAAACAAGTTTTCACTCTCCAGATTCAGATGATCCGGATTTTGTTGATAATCTCTGGCGGCAAAGCAGGCCATATCTGCCTGCCCCGTCCGGAGCGCAAACAAAAACTCCCGGCAGCCGGCCCGGCCGGCTGTCGGCGCGCAATCCGCAAAGTTGGCGTATAGCGGCCCGCTGACATGCACATTCATAATATAAGCGGCCATATGCTTCAGCTTTGGTTCCTGCCAGACGTCATGAAAGGCATTCTGACTCACGGCATTGAGGACTTCCAGGCAGTTAAACAAGGTCAGCGCCGCATGCCGGTAATAAGCTGCGCCTTCATTACAGCAACCATCCTCGCCATAGGCGTCCATGAAATAATCCAGACTGCGGCAGGCTTGCAGCAGCACCCGTTGTTTGACCTGCTGATCAAGGTCTGTTCTCAGAAAAGCCGTCAGCAAAACGTTTTGGGTACACCAGGGAGTCCAATTGCTGGAAGGCTCGCCCGGTAAACCCATCCAATCAAAAAAGTCATGCAGGTAAGGCTGCAGGATACGCTGATCAATCGTCCTGGTCAGGCGCTGCCGGAGGCCGGGACAACGGGTCTCCAGTTCTTCACCCAGCAAATACTGAGCCATGCTGATCTGAGCTGCGGTCTCTGCTGCAAATAAATCAATCACCGGGCGTCCGGGGTCCGGCAGGGGTAAAAAGGTTCCGCCGCTATAGCGATTATGAGCCGGCAACTGCCAGCCGCTCTCTTCTGCCAGCGCCACAAGGCCATTCAGGATATCTGGCAAAAATCGGCCTTGATACTCAGCACATTCCGCCATGATCAGGGTATTGAGGACGCGGCGCCTGGTAAAGTACGGCAGTTCAAAATCCACACGATTGCCGGTACGATAAAAGCCCATGTAGTCTACGGCCTTCAGCAGCGGAAAATCATAATGCAAAAAAGACCGGGCAGCCTGGATCAGGTCTCGCCGTAAATACTCAGGCACCAGCTGTTCCCAATCGGTTCTGTTTTCAGCCACGGCATACGGTCGGAAGGCCCCCAGCGGCCGGGTCAGCGTTGTGGCGATCTGCAATACAGACATCGGTTTACTCCTCCTGCCAGCATATCTTTCCTTACAGTAAACCTTCATGCAGGAAGCAGCAAGCCCCTGAATCTAAAACTGTCCGCGTAATTCCCTTGCCATCAAACGTTGCCCCAGGCTTAAGGCCTGCTCATTCAGTTCCAGCAGCTCGGGCGATTTAGCCGCCAGGCTATGCTGCAGGCACTGCAATAAATCAGCGATGCTGAAGAGTGGCAGCAGTTCCGTCAGGGCTCCCAGCAGCAGCATATTGCCCAGATTTCTCCCTAATCGGGCAGCAGCCTCCTGTTTAGCTGCCAAAGCATGGATCTGTGCATCAGCCTTCAGTTTCACAGCACCCGGTCCATCCGGGAAGGCGCTTTGATCCGCCAGGATCAGCCCGCCAGGAGCAAGCCTGGCGCCATACTTTAACCAGGCAGCCTGGTTAAAGATCAGCATCAGATCCGCCTGGTCAATGATCGGCGAAGCCACCACCTGCCGTGACAGTACCACACTGCAGTTAGCGGTACCGCCACGCATTTCAGGCCCGTATGACGGCAGCCAGCTTAACTCAAGCCCTGCTCTCAAAGCCGCCTGCGCCAGCAATTTACCGGTAAACAAGACGCCATCTCCACCAGACCCACAGATAAATATACGATAAGGATCACAAGGCAGGAGGGTGCTTGGCTGTGACATTAAATCCTTACTCATGACGTTTACTCCTTAGTGGTATAAACCGCTGCCTTAGCTGTCAGATCAGCTGCATCCGGCAAGGGCTGCCCGGAGGCGGGCTGGTCGCCGGCTGAACGATCCTGGAAGATATGCCGGTTCTCACTCAGATGATCAACAAATACGCCGACCGGGTACTGCTGCCGCATGTGTTCCTGCACCCACCGCATGGCCTCAGCCGGGCTCATTTTCCAGTTAGTCGGGCAGGTGGACAGCAATTCAACCAAAGCAAAGCCCCTTCTCTCCAGCTGACATTGCAAGGCCTTTTTAATGGTAGCCTTAACCTGGCGGATTTGATTAGCGTGATCCACTGCCACCCGCGCTATAAAAGCCGGCCCGTCCAAAGTGGCCAGCAGTTCGCAGACTTTGATGGGGTTTCCCGCCACTGCCGGATCTCTGCCCCAGGGCGTTGTCTGGGTAACCTGTCCTTCCAGGGTAGTAGGCGCCATTTGACCGCCGGTCATCCCGTAAATGGCATTATTGATAAAAAACACGGTTATATTTTCCCCGCGGGTAGCTGCGTGAATAATCTCCGCAGTACCGATAGCCGCCAGATCACCATCGCCTTGATAAGTAAAGACAAAGCGATCCGGTCTGGCCCGGCGGATACCGGTTGCCACCGCCGGCGCCCGGCCATGCGGGGCCTGAACCACATCACAGGCAAAATAATCATAAGCCATGACGCTGCAGCCAACTGAAGCCACGGCAATAGTCTGCCCGGTCATCAGCAGCTCATCCAGACATTCCGCTATCAGCCGGTGCGTAATACCGTGCGTACAACCCGGGCAATAGTGAAAGGGCACATCCAATAAAGCTTCCGGACGTTCATATTTGACGGTCGCCATAATATACTTCCTCCTGTTCGTGATCCTGAATCCAGCAAGCCCAGGTCTGACGCAGCCGCTGCAAAGCCTCACCCGGGGCAGGCACCTGCCCGCCGGCCCGGCAAGCCAGCGCAACTGGCTTCTGCAGTTTGGCTGTCGCCAGTCTCACATCATCACAAAACTGTCCCATGCTGAGTTCCGGCACCAATATTTTTTTGCAGCGCTCAGCTTTAGCAGCCAGGGCAGCGGACGGAAACGGCCACAAAGTCTGCGGACGGAATAAACCAGCCCGCGGACCCGGTTCCCGATCAGCGGCCTGAATAGCCTGTTTATAGATACGCGAGACCGACCCATAACACACAACTAAAATATCCGGGTTTTCAGGGCCTTCGTAGGTCCAGCGCGCTTCTTGTTCCTGTACCTGTCGATAGCGGGCAAAGCGGTCAAATACTGAAGCTTCCAGGGCTGCGGGATTCAGAACCAGTGAGTTAACGATCCGGTGGGGGCGCTGATTTTCTGTTCCCGTCAAAGCCCAGTTAAGTTCAGGATGCTGACTGGCGTGATCGGATAGATTGCTGGTCTGCCGGGCAGGAAGACGCAGTGGCTCCATCATCTGCCCCAGGGTGCCGTCCGCCAAAATCATTGCCGGCATGCGCCACCTGAATGCCAGGCTGAAAGCCAGCGCGGCAAAATCCGCCATTTCCTGGACTGAAGCCGGGGCCAATACCAGCTGATGAAAATCGCCATGCCCGGCAGCGCGGGTGGCTTGCCAGTAATCACCCTGCGAAGGTTGAATCCCTCCCAGGCCCGGACCCGCGCGCATGACATTGACGATCAGCGCCGGCAAGTCACTGGCCGCAATATAGGACAGCGCCTCACTCTTTAACGAGATTCCGGGCGAAGAACTTGACGTCATGGCCAGCGTGCCGGTCGCAGCGGCGCCCAAAACCATGTTGGCGGCAGCTACCTCACTTTCAGCCTGGACAAAGCTGCCGCCGGCTTTGGGCATATAGCGGGCCATATATGCGGCTATTTCTGTTTGTGGAGTTATTGGATAGCCAAAATAGCAGCGGCAGCCGGCTCTGATTGCAGCCTCTGCCAGAGCCTCGTTACCTTTCATTAAAACTCTTTCTTCCACGGTATCGTCTCCTTACACCAATGCCTTGCACCAATCATCAAACTGGCCTGCCAGGCAGTCATCTGTCCTTTTCTACAGTGAGGCTTATAGCCAGGTCCGGGCAGACCGAGTAACAAAAGCCACAACCAATACAGGCATCTGGCTGAATAACCTGGCACAGGGGGAAGCCTCTTTCGCTTAGCTTGCCTGGATCCACCGCTAAAACCTGTTTGGGACAAAACGAAGCGCATAAGCCGCAACCTTTACAGCGATCCGTGCGAACCGCAACATCTCCATGCTGAGCCATATTCTCCTCCTGCTGACCTTTTGGGCTGTTTTTTGTTTGATTATCAAACTATTTGAATACAATACCTAATTTTTCAGCACTTGTCAACGACCTCAAAAGCAGGCGGTGGTCAGGCAATGATCCGTTCATCCCTGTACTGATCCGTGCAGCTGATACCTGCCTGCGGGGACGACCTCATAATGCCATATTGAAATATCATCTATATATCAGACTGATTTCCATCACCCGCGCGCTGCGTGCCATCACAGAACACTATTGAGGCAGGAAAACACGTCCTGTTCGCCTCTTGGCCTTGATAAAACCGGCAGAGCGGTCGCAAAACCAGCTTTCCGCCACAGTCCCTGCTGCAGAAAGGATAAAAATGGCTATACTGTTAATATGACTGATTTGACGGATGATGTGACTGACTTTGCTGTTGATAGCAGATGCCTGGTTCCGGCCCGTAAGACGAGCCAGACGGTCTTGGCTTCCGGCCAGCAGCATTAAGGGGTTATTATGGAATCAATTTCAAAATATATCAATCGGATTGCTCGCTGTTCAGTACTGTACCGCAGTGTCAGACTGACGCCCCTGGGGCTGAACGGGCATCAGCACAGCTATATTTTGCTCATTTGTCAAAAACCAGGCCTGTCTCAAGAAGAGCTGGCAAATCAGATTTATGTCAATAAGAGCAGTGTGACCAGACAATTGGTAGCGCTGGAAAAAGCAGGCTTTATTACCCGCAAGCCTGCTTTTCATGATCGGCGCTGTCTGCGAGTCTATCCGACCGATAAAGCCTTTCAAACCCTGCCCGTCATAGAGCAGGTCCTGCAGGACTGGAACGATTTGCTCTGCCGCGGCTTTTCCGGCAATCAAAAGACAGAGCTCACCCGGGTCCTGCAACTGCTGATGGAACGTTCTGACCTGGAAATTCAATCGCTCAAATCCGCGGCAGAGCAATCTCCGGCTGCCCATTGAGCTAATTTTATGACCCAGGAATCAAGCCGATAAGCACTGTGCGTTACATCAGGTATGATCCTGAGCTTCACCTGGTCCATGTCAAATTGCGCTACTTCCATCGTCTTGATTAATAGGCGGGTTTGTTCCAGGCGGCCTGGTATATCATGCTGCGCCAGCAAAAACAGCAACGGACTCTGACGCCTTGCTGCTCTGGGCAGACCTACATAATAAAGCGGGCTGGCTTCATCCACTCTGACCAGTCCGGTATTGAGTCCCCGTTCTCGCAATACATTATAGTGTACAGTAGGTTGGCCGCCGTCAAAAAGCCAGCCATCTATATCATCTGGCGCCAGTCCATAGGCGGCTAAGTAGACCGGATTAAAATACAGCATCTGGCTCAGATAAGCCCCTGCTGAGGTCCCGCCCACCAAAAGCAGACGGTCAGGGTAATGTTGTTTCATATAGGCTTTTATGAAGGCGGTAGCGGCCGCTGCGTCATTCACAAAGTCCGGAAATTTTGCCGACGGGTACAGGCGATAGCTCGCGGTAGCAACAGCTATGCCGCTGGCTAAAAGGACCTCTAACGTGTCAGGATCAACGGTCCGGTCGCCCTCTTCCAGACCACCGCCGTGAAAATGGAGCAACAGCGCCTGAGGAGACGCCTCATCCGGAAGAAAGATATCCAGGCGGCTGCTTTCCGGTAATTCCGGGTTATATATAAGGTTTAACAGTTCAGTCATTAAAGGCCTCCACCTAACTCAGCTCATATAAGTAAGCTCGCCCTTCTTTTCCGATCTGGCGGACTACCTTCAATTCCCGCAATACGATCAAAGACAGACTGCTTTGATAAGCTGATAGCTTAGTTTGCTGACCAAAGATTTTAGCGGTAAAAGGACTGCTCAAGCTTTGCGGCAGCAATGATTTATATGCAGCGGATTGATCTAAATACAATTCAGCCAGTATGGTCTGGGGTACCCGGTCATACCGCGTGGATCCCCTTTTGCCGTCATGAGACCAGCCATTCTTGCTGCGGTATTCAATAAGATCCAGTCCGATCAATCTCAGCCTGAAATTGGGATGAATAATATAAGGTCTGATTTTATATAATTCAGGTAATACATCCCACCAGCGGCCAGGTTTAGGTGACTTCCTGGCTGGGCTGACGGTTCCGTTCCGGGGATCGATCCAAGCGATTCGTTTAATAAAGGCTATAGGATACACGACTGTTACGGTTCTGTCTGGCAGCCAGGTCTTCAGTTTTTCTCTTAGCCGGCTGAATTCTCTGGTCTGAATTTCCAGCAATTCATCCTTTTCATTGATTATATCTGCATAATATGGACCACAGGCCAGCTCATGGTAGCTGGATTCCGGTTGCAGGTAGTACTTTATGACGCGATGCAAGGTCTTTTCACCAAGTCGACCGATACCCTGATAGCTGCTCTGATCGCAATAATCCAGAGCAGCTTTAGCGCTCGCTTCCATAAGCCGCTTATTGGCTATCGCTGCATTTTCAGCCTGCTGCACCAGTGATCTCCTTGCTTGATTGCACTTAGGTCTTACCGCCTGAGTATGACCGGGCTCAAACCTGATATATACAAAAAAGCTCTGAAACATTAGATTTCAGAGCTTTCTGGCGCCTCCTGTAGGACTCGAACCTACGACACTGCGGTTAACAGCCGCATGCTCTACCAACTGAGCTAAGAAGGCATATAGAAG
>JAAVLZ010000040.1 GCA_012034405.1 Oscillospiraceae bacterium HV4-5-C5C
ATAAAGGAGACCAGCTATTAAATGTCAAGCAGTAATTTGAGTGATTTTGTAGCAGGTTAACAGTCTGAGAAACAGACAAAAATGCATCTTGAAAACAGAATATTGAACGAAAAGAGCATGCGAACATCTCCTTCATGGAAGAAGGAGAAAAGAGTTGCCAATGGAATTTCTGTAAAAGCAATTATTCTATGGTGTCCAATCGCACTTCATAAGGCGTATTAGACTTCAGCACAGCGTGAATGGTATAAAGCAGTTTTCGTGCTACTGCACCTATCGTCGTACCATGAGACTTGCCTTCGCTACGTTTCTTGTCATAGAACGCCTTGAACACTGGGTCAGAGCGCGAAGCGACAACAGCAGACATCCAGACAGCTCGTCTAAGATAAGGTGATCCCTTCTTGGACAATCGGTTGTTTGCTCCGGTGTAGTTTCCTGATTGGTAGGCAGTTGGATCCATACCAGCAAAGGCGACGAGTTTTTTGGGATTCGAGAAACGCTCGATATCACCAATCTCTCCAAGGATAATGGCGCCCGTTGCAGGACCAACGCCAGGAATGGTTAAGATGACCGAATTCAGCTTAGCCAATTGCTTCTTGATACGTTTGTCGATTTCTGTAATTTGATTTTCAGTAAACTCGATTTCTTCGATCAGGATTCTGATTTGGAAAGCAAAGGTCTCGGCGCAAAACGAAACACCTACAGAGCGAGCAGCCAGTGATTTGATTTCTCTAGCTTTTTCGGTACTGTGATGGCCTCTACTTGCTTTTCTCAGTAGCGTAGCTAAAGACTTCGTGTTGACATCGATGACTTGGTCAGGTGTGCCATACGTCTTAAGAAAGGCTTTAGAGCTCTCACCAAAGAGGTTCGAGAATAGTTGATCGTACTCCGGGAACACTTGGTCGAGCAGCGTGATGACCTGACGTTTGTAGTTTGCACATGAGTCCTTTAGTGATTCACGGAAACGAGCTAAGTTGCGCAACGCAAGAACATCTTCATTTGCTAACTTGGTCTCTGCAAAGTTGCCGAAACGGATCACTTCAGCGACAAGGAAACAATCGACAGCATCTGTCTTTTGTTGTCGGATGTGAAAGTTTCTTAAACTGTCCGATTGAATCGGGTTAATGACATGTAAGATGAATCCCTGTCCGAGTAAGAAGGAATAGAGAGCTAACCAATAGTGCCCCGTTGCTTCCATCCCAATGCTGAAAGACTCATCTTCGGGCAAGCGATTTTCCAAGAAAGACAGCAAAGCTTGAAAGCCGTCCTCGGTGTTAGAAAAACGAAAGGAGCGGCCAACATGGATTCCGTCACCCTTGATTAAACCAGCTTCATGATTGTTCTTACCGATATCAATGCCCAGATAGTACATGAGACACCTCACAAAAATAGATTTACAGGTGATTCCCTCACACATCTTGCGGCTCACAACCTCCTTGGACAGACGGAGTAGGCTTCTTACCTCAACATCCAGCTCATTCGTGAACTGCCACAAGAGGTGAGGCACCACTCTCCTTTACGAGGATAAACCCCAAGGTAAAGACCGGTGACACTCACACTGCATGTAGACATTGTCGCATGTTGTTCTCGTTCAATAAACTGTCAACAAATGCGTAACTATATTCTAGGAGG
>JAAVLZ010000041.1 GCA_012034405.1 Oscillospiraceae bacterium HV4-5-C5C
GAATCATTTGGCCTTTCTCGGTAATGAAAATTACTGAGAAAGGCTGCATTTTTACGCGCAAAGGGTATATACTGTAGTTAGTTTCTAGGTTTTCTCTGATCAAAAGGCAGGGTGAAACAGAGCCTGAATCGTGGTGTTTTTTCTTTGACATCCGAAGTTCCAGTCTCGCTTACTTGCCGGGGAGGCCTGGTACTGCATCGTGTTATGCTTTAGCGGCGGCTAAAGCTAGCCGTTAGTTCTCTCTTTCAGTTTGGGAGAAAGATGAACCTCGCGGGGTGGGATTTTTTCGATTCCCAACTTCGCGAGGATTTCTTTTCCGTACAAACGTTTGAAGGTGTCATATGCCGTTACATCATCCAGTTCCTTGCGGAAGTATGAATTGATGTGTGAAGCGATTCGCTGACAATCGGCCAGGCTTAATTCGCTCAGCGACGTTCCTTTTGGAATCACGTTCCGCAGGATCGTGTGTACCTGCTCGATCGATCCTTTCTGCTGTGACTGACCGGGGTCGCAATAGAAGACGCGTGTCTGTCTGTGTGCATCGATAGCGTACTCAATCCTTGATGGATTACTAAACTCTGGCCCGTTGTCTGTTAATAAAATCGGAAAGAGTCTGAAGAAATCCTCTGGGCCGAGCTGTTCGCGCAGGTGGTCAAAACAGGCGGTAACGGATGACGCTGTGTTCTGCTGCCTCGGAAAGATCAGCAAGAAGCCACTAGCAGGGAAGTAGATTGTTAAGATGCAGTTGAGTTCACCCCGTTTTCCTTCAACGGTATCCATCTGAACCACCGGAACGGGGTGTTCAAGGAGGTAATCGTGATAGTCTTTAAAGCTTCTGCCTTGTCGGCAAGCCGTGTCGACCTTGTAGTTCCGTTTCTTCTTCCTGGGTCGAAACCGTACCTTTCTTGGTAAATCGATGGCTTTGATTCCGATGAGCTGTTGATCAACAAGTCGGTAGATCTGCCTTTCACTACAAAAGAGCTGATCTCGGTTACTGACCACAATGTGGTGGATGGATTGCCCTCTGACCAGGGGTGTAAGGATGCGTGTCATCGTGCTTAACTCTTCTTCCGTATAGCAAGAGCCACTTCGACTCTCTCGACGAGTCAGCTCGTACTCGACTTGAGCAGGTAGGGCAGCATACTCCATCTTCATCTTGCGACAGCGGTTTCGCTCTATGCAACCGTTGCAGACATAAGGCGGTATTGTAAGCTTCGGACAGAGAATGGGTTCAAAGTCCAAACAGTTCTCATGGCAGGAGCGGCAGCCCCGGCATTGTCGTTTTGTACAGGTTGTCCGGTTGCAGAGATCTTGTCTCTGACAGCGTTCGAAGTGCTGGCAGAAGGGGGCTCGTAGCCAGTCGGAACCGAAGTGAACGGATCGATGCTTGCGGACCTCTTTCGAGATGGTTGTGGGGTCCTTTCCAATCTGCTTGGCGATGGCGTTGAAGCTTTGGCCTCTTGTCAGTCCATCTTGGATGATGCTTCTGTGTTGATTGGTTAAATGTTTATGTTTCTGCATTGTAGGACTCGCTTTCTACTCT
>JAAVLZ010000042.1 GCA_012034405.1 Oscillospiraceae bacterium HV4-5-C5C
CCGCTTGAAGCGATCCTTTTCCCGATTGAAGAGAGCCAGGCACAAGAGAGCGGAAGGGCAGTCATGTGTCACGGGCTCGGGCAAGACCGCTGTGAGTATGAGTCACGCCTTCCTGTGGAGGGAAAGGCAGTAGCGTACGTGAAAGCGTGACGGCTTCAGGCTCAATCCGCTGAAGGCGAAAGACGCGTAAAGCGTCCTCGCCGAAGAAAAAGCTGAATGTGGACAGCGGTGTCCGGTCATTCAGCTTTTTGCGTATTAGCGCATTGATATGGGACGCCAAACGATCCATGTGAGCCTGAGTCAGATGATTAAAAGAAGCAGACTTCGGTAACACCATGCGGATGAATTCGTGATTATGTTCCAATGCGCCTTTTTGATCCGGCCGACCGGGGTGACAGTAGAAAATACGGGTCCGACGGCGCCCCAGTGGATCGAACTCAAGCGCCCGGGGATTAGAAAACTCAGAGCCGTTGTCGGTGAGGATGACGGGAAACAGTTTCATAAAGAGATCACGGCCCAGCGCTTTGTATAGGTCATCAAAGTAATCCAGAACGGATTGAGCGTTGTTCTTGTCCCGGAGGTGGAGCAGCATGAGGTCAGAATTTGTAAATAGGAGGGTTAATAGCACTTTGCCACCGAGTGAACCGATAACCGAATCCATTTGAACGGGTTGAACGTCTGGATGCTCATTCAGATAGGCCTTGTAGTCGGAGTAGGTGCGGCCCACGCGACAGGTCGCATCCACTTTATGGGACTTTCTCGTTCGTCTGGGGCGATAACGCACGGCCCGGGGTAAATCCAGTTTCTGACAACTCAGTTTGCGATCGTAAATCAAGGTGTACAGGGTCCGTTCACTGCAAATGAATTCATTCTTGCGGGAGGCGTAAATGTGATGGAGGGACTGCTTTTTTTGTAAGCCGGGGGTGACGATTTCATCCAGGGCTTTCAATTCTTCCTCAGAAAAGGAGCAACCGGAACGACTGTCCCGAAGGTGCTGTTGATAGTGTTCATGGGCAGACAGCGCATCATAATAAACTTTGTTTAAGCGGCAGCGGTGTTGATTGGTACAGGCATTACAAACATAAGGAGCCTGAGAGAGGGCTGGACAGCTGAGTGGCTGAAATGCCGAACAGACCTGATTGCAATGAACACAAAAGGTGCAGCGGGTCTTATGCTGAGAGGGACAGGCTTCCAACTGGCAGAGGCGTCTCATGGCACAATCTGCTGAGTGTGCACA
>JAAVLZ010000043.1 GCA_012034405.1 Oscillospiraceae bacterium HV4-5-C5C
AAGATACCACGAATTTGATGGACGTGCTACTACAGTGTATGGGGGCAGCCGATCCCATGCTGCAGATGCTCGAATGGCTCTGTGACCAGCTGATGGAAGCAGAAGTCAGCGAGCGAATCGGAGCGGCCAAGCACGAGCAGAAGCAGGATCGCAGCAGCTACCGCTGCGGCTATCGGCCCCGGCGCCTGGATACACGCATGGGTACGATGTACCTGATGGTACCGAAAGTCCGTCAGGGCGGCTATATCCCCTTCTTCATCACCGAGCGCAAGCGCAGTGAAGCGGCTTTGGTGCAGGTTGTGCAGGAAGCTTATGTGCAAGGGGTTTCAACCCGAAAAATCGAAAAGTTGGCTCAAAGCCTGGGGATCGAGAACCTCTCGCGCAGCCAGGTCAGTGAAATGACCAAAGGCTTGAACGAGCAGGCTGAAGCATTTCGCACGCGGCCGTTGCAGGAAACGCGCTATCCGGTGCTATGGGTCGACGCGCTTTATGAGAAGGTGCGGGTAGACGGCCGGGTCGTTAGCATGGCCATCCTTTTGGTCTGCGGGGTCAGTGAAAGCGGCCAGCGCGATGTGCTGGCCATTGAGCCGATGCTCGAAGAATCCAGGGACAGTTACGCACGGCTCTTCTCCGGACTTCAGGAGCGCGGCTTGAGCGGTGTGTCACTCATCATCTCGGATGCCCATGCCGGTCTGGTTTCCGCGATCGAGTGCGCCTTTCCGGGTGCATCCTGGCAGCGCTGCAAGGTTCACTTCATGCGAAATATCTTGTTGCACGTACCGCATCGGGAGAAAGACCGCTTTGCTGCCCAGCTTAAGCTAATCTGGCAGGCACCGAACCGGGAACTGGCCCTGAAGCGGGCTCAGGAGCTGATAGAAGCCTATGAGCACCGGCTTCCAAAGGCCATCTCCACCCTGGAAGCAGGATTAGAAGACAGCCTGTCCTATCTGGCCTTCCCCAGCCTCGACGCTCGAAAAATCAGCTCGAACAACCTGATTGAGCGCCTGAACAAAGAGATCAGGCGCCGGACCAACGTGATTGGCATCTTTCCCAACCCTGAATCCTACGTACGCTTGATCACCATTTACCTGATGGAATATGCTGAAGACTGGTCGGCGTCCAAGGCCTACCTCAGCCAGAAGTCCATTGAGGACATACCAACGCTAACAGCCGCCTAGATAC
>JAAVLZ010000044.1 GCA_012034405.1 Oscillospiraceae bacterium HV4-5-C5C
CTTCTTTATTGTAGTTTCTTCAATGTTCGATGATAAATCGGCATATCTTCGGCCACAGTGGAAGCGATCTCAAGTTCTCCGTTCTCAATCATCTTTTCTATACGAAGCGCAACCCAGGCGTCACCAATGCCCAGCCGGTATTTTCCAAGCAACCGGCCAACGATATCCGTCTCCCGAAACACGTCGGATTCCGCCGCAATTTCCCGCCGGATCAAGTTGTCATAGAGGTCCTCCGATACACTGGCCAGCCGCCCGTTTAACACCGCACGCAGGAGAGCATTTTCGCTTTGAAGTTCCTTCCAGCGGGAGGCATAGCCTTGGATGAGCGGCACAGGTAAAGACTTTTGATAACTGAGATAACGATGCCATTCTCCCGGTGAAACTTCGCCCCAACAGCTTTTTTGCATAACCGTTCCATCGGGCTTCTCCCATTCCGGCAGTTCAACTGCGACAACAGGTGCGTCATTCGCGCCCCACTGCTTTAGCTGTGACAAAAACCAGTACATCCCGCACATTTCATCAGGCTGACTGCTGTACCAGATGCGCGCCGTCTCACCGGCCACTATGCGGCGGCGAACAGTCTCTACGTTTTTTGCCGCCGTTTGTACGATTTCCTGTGCCGCTTCATTCCCAACATCCCTCGGATAAATACTGTATAGCCGTTCCAACACCTCTGTGCGATGAGCAAAAAATGACTCCTCCGTGATACTGCCGATGCTCAGTGCCAAACCAATGCCGAATATATCGGCAGGATTCCCACCCATCGGGACAGCGCTTTCCCATGCAAGGCGCTCTTTTTCTTCGGCCTCGCGTTGGGCAGCTTCCATTTCTTTTTTTGTGAGCTTACCGCCATCCTTGCGGCTGACGATAACGCCAAAGCAGCCTTTTATGAATTTTCCGTCACCGTAGTGCTGCGCTACTTTCAGGCTTCCGCAAGCGCTGTCGCTAAATACGATTTCAAGCATAGTATTCTCCCATTCGCAAATTCATTCGTTCGGGAGATTCTATCAATCATCTCCGCTTCAAAGTCCTGTTGATCCCTACAACATCGGTATAGAACGATTGCTCCGGATTGAT
>JAAVLZ010000045.1 GCA_012034405.1 Oscillospiraceae bacterium HV4-5-C5C
TGTGCGCGGTAAGATGAATTTACAGTCACCTGGTAAGGAGAATTTTCATGTAGCGGTAAGGAGAATATACAATCAACGGTAGGCAGAATTTTCAAGGAACGGTAAGGAGAATTTTAAAACCGCGGTAAGGACTTTTTTCCATGTGACGAGTAAATATCAAGAAGGGCAACGCTGGAACTCCTATACTCCAGAGCAGGAGGTGACAGCGATGTTAACGGATGCTCAAATGCACATGATTCAGGAATTGAAGCTGGAAGGTTACACGAAGTCACAGATAGCGGAGGCTTTCAGGGCACAGGGAATAAAGCCACCTTCGGCACCGGCGATCAGCAAGTATTACAACATGGACGTACTGCCCAAGAATCCCAGGAGCCGCCTGGAGAAGAACAAGGCATTCGACCATGAACCCTATCGCTCAGTTATCATTGAAGTCCTACGTAACAATAGCGGTAATCGACATCTATGTATCAGCTCAGTCTACGATGTGCTCATGGAGCGCTTCGATGAACTGCCGGCCAACGAACAGACGCTGAGGAACTACGTTCACTGGCTGGAGGATAACGATATCGTTAACCTGGAACCGAAGAACGAGCGCATCTACGATCACGTGTTCGATACTGCACCTGGAGATCAGTTGCTCATCGATTTTGGGCAGTTGAAGATTGGCCGCGGTAAGGAAGTCCACTTCATTTGTCTATTGCTGCGCTATAGCCGTTATATGCTCGTGTATGCACAGGATCACAAATACAACAGCGAAGAGGCTTGCAGAGCCCTGTACTCAGCTTTCAGCCGCATCAACGGCCGTCCCGCGACCCTTGTAATCGATCAGGATGCAGATTTCATCAATCGTGAGATCTACGGAGAAGTCTTCCGCACCCGAATCTTCGGGGATTTCTGCGATGAGCAGGACTTAAAATTATGGGTATGTCATAAAAGCGACCCTGAAAGCAAAGGCCCGATTGAGAATGTCGTCGGATTCGTGAAGAAGAACTACTTCAGTGCCAGGAC
>JAAVLZ010000046.1 GCA_012034405.1 Oscillospiraceae bacterium HV4-5-C5C
CAAGTTACAAATCCGGACAAAGCGATCAGGTCTGGATTGACAAAGCTTTTCCTTCTTCTATATAATCTTGGTTGTTCCACGATGCGGGCGTAGTTTAGTGGCAGAACTTCAGCTTCCCAAGCTGACCGTGAGGGTTCGATTCCCTTCGTCCGCTCCAAAGGTTATCAGGCTGAAATCGATGCAGAATTGTATCTGTTTCAGCCTGATTTTTTATCGTTTATTTCTAAATGTAAGTCTGACGGGAGTTAAGGTTTGAGCATCGAAAGCATTACACATGACTTTTCTATATGTAAAGTAGAAAATATCACAGAAATAGATTTAGAAGATGAATTTTGTTTTTTATCCAAAACAGACGAAGAAATTTCGCTGGTTTGTCTTACAGAACATGTTCCGAACCATATTCTTGAGAGAGACGATGGTTGGAAAGCCTTTAGAATACATGGTGTTTTAGATTTTTCTCTTGTTGGCGTATTGGCGAAGCTTTCGGCGCTATTAGCGGACAACAGTATCGGTATCTTTGCCATATCCACTTATAACACGGATTACATCTTAACCAAAAGTGATAACTACGAAAAAGCGTTGGACGTGCTAAAAAAAGCCGGGTACCAAATAAATGAAAGATCAAAGTAAAGAAAATGAATGTCTGCATCTATTATGACTTAATGACACAGATAAAAAGTCATGTATGAGATTTGAGCTCATACATGACTTTTTTACTTAAGGCAGTCCTGCTTTTGCCAGGGGCAAACTGTCAGCGCTGCCTGCATACTTTGGACGCCAAAGCACACAGGCGCCGCACAACGGCTTTTCAGCTCAACGCAGTGAAGCCAATTACTCCAGGCAAGTTTTTCAAACGCAGACTCCTGTCAAGTATTCTGGGAGCCAGGCTCCGTGGTCACAGGGCCGGCTTTTGGAGTTGTGCACAAGCACAGCCAGGTCATTTTTGTTTATTTATCACAAAATCAATTTG
>JAAVLZ010000047.1 GCA_012034405.1 Oscillospiraceae bacterium HV4-5-C5C
GCTCTCGTCGCCTCTGGTTGCGTGCCTGGACTTCTGTCTGAAGCAGCGTGAGCAGAAACTCCCGGTAGGACAGGTGGTTGAGTTCTGCTTGCTCCAAGATGTCAGCCAGTGCCTTACTCGCATGTTTGAGCGAGAACGAGTCAAGCAATGCTGCCAATCGGCCAATGGGTATGTGTGTTGAGTCTGAGTTCTGGATATGGTTATTCAAGTGGCTTACCCCCTGTAAGCTGTGAGGACTGACAACGCTCATCGAACGCTTTTTGGTACAGCTGCATGTCCTGCTTCTGAACCTCACTGCCTGTGTACGCCGGCTCCTCCAGCCGCCCTTTCTTGACCGCATTAAATACGGCTTGAAACTGCGTGAACTGGTAGCTGAAGTCTTCGCAGCAGAGCTGCATAACCGTTGCGACCATCGCGCGTTCCGGCTGTTCTGTGTCCAGAAAACGTTCAATGGCCGAGAGTTGCGCCTCAAGGTAGCGCGGATTCTCCTCCTTGACACCATTTATGAAGTGCTGGAATTCCAGGCAGTTCCACTGATTGCGCAAGCGCTCGACGATGGGTATCCACTTACCTGAGGGTGCCTTTTTGTGTTCAGGTAACTGGATGTGCTGCCCCTTGGACTCACTGAGCGTGTGGGTGCATACATATCGTCTGAGCTCGTCATATATGTGCATTTTGTTGTTGATAAGTTTGTAGTAGACCTTGTGGAAACAGCAGTCCCTGGGCACTGAGTAGCGATTGGTCTTATATTGGATGTATGGTGTACCGCGTAGCTCGACACATATGAAGTTCTGAGGTGAATTTTCGTAGAATGACGGGATGAGTGGCCGGAGTTCAGCCTGTTCGATCGTGTTGAAAATCTCCAGCGGAATCTGGAAAGTAGCCTGGTGTACGCGCCGGTTCTTGCGCTCAAG
>JAAVLZ010000048.1 GCA_012034405.1 Oscillospiraceae bacterium HV4-5-C5C
GCAGCATTGTCTGGCGAACACCCCTTCTTTGACATGGAGCGAACCAATTGCGCCCGATCCATTCTCTCAATCCACCCCGGCCAACGGTACTGGCAGCCGCGGTCCGTGTGCACAAGCGGGTGCGCCGTATCGGGCAGGGTCGCAATGGCAGCATCAAGCATGGTATTCACAAGCTGCGCATCCGGGGCTGTGCCGATTTTCCATGATACTGGCAGGCCATCAAAGCAATCAATCACAGGGGATAGATAAACCTTTCCTGCTGAAATCGAAAACTCAGTGATGTCAGTAAGCCACTTCTGGTTAGGATTATCCGCTTTGAAGTTCCGTGCCACGACATTCGTAACCGCAGGGGTAATCTCACCATGATAAGAGTTGTACTTACGCATTTTCCTGCATTTCACGATGAATTGGTTCTCACGCATGATATGCCGCACAACCTTTTCAGATAGCCTAAGCCCTTCTCGTTTTAATGCTGCAGTGATTCTTCGGTATCCATAGCAAGAATCGTTCTCTACAAAGATCTCTCGGATACGGTTACTGACAGTTTGGTATTTTTCCCGGAAGTTTTTTCTGTGGAATTGATGATCGTAGCTGCTTTTGGGAAAGTTTAGTGCCGCAAGGATCAAAGGCAGTGAATAGGTTTCCCTTAATGCATCAACCATCACTGCCTTCTCCCGATTGCTGAGATTGGTTATGTTGATGCCGGGGTCTTTTTTTAGTACATCAAGCGTCGCTTTCAGAATATCAATCTCCAGCTGCATCGCCTGAACCTGTGTCTTGAGCTGTGTGATCACGTCATTTGTATCTGGTGTACCTTCCTTGAGCGGCCCTCGTTCTCTTTCGTTGGTTGGTTTCATGAGTGCTACACGACCTTCCTGAATGAACTTCCTTCGCCATTGATA
>JAAVLZ010000049.1 GCA_012034405.1 Oscillospiraceae bacterium HV4-5-C5C
GATGGGGACGGATTACCCCTGGCTTTCCGGATCTTTCCGGGGAACCAAAACGAGCAGACGTCTCTGAAGCCCTTAGAGCAAACCATCCTGTCAGACTTTGACCTCTCCCAGTTTGTTGTCTGCACCGATGCCGGACTGGCCTCACAGGCCAACCGCCGCTTCAACCATCAGGGGCAGCGGGCCTATGTCACCACCAAATCGCTGAAGCAGCTGCCAGCTCATCTCAAGGACTGGGCACTGGATCCGACCGGCTGGCATCGCGCAGGCAGCGAACACGTCGTGGCCCTGACGGATCTGGACGATACCTCCGGTAGCGATGAGTTCAAACACCTGTATTACAAGGACCGCTGGATCCATGAAAATGGGTTGGAAGAACACCTGGTGGTCACCTTTTCGTTCAAGCACCGCGATTACCAACGGTCGATCCGGGCGCAGCAGATCCTACGGGCGCAAGACCTGCAGCGCCATCCTCAGTCGGTTCTGCGGGCCCGGCAGACCGATCCCAAGCGCTTTCTGGTTGTTGACACCTTTACGCCAGACGGAGAACTGGCCGCCAAAAAGCGGGTTCGCTTTGATCCGGCGGTAGCTGAGCGAGAAGCACGGTATGACGGATTCTATGCGGTAGTCACTGACCTGGAGGGGGATCCGGAACAGATTGTCCGGATTAACCAGGGGCGGTGGCAGATTGAGCAGTGTTTCCGGATCCTGAAGTCTGAGTTCAAAGCCAGGCCCGCTTATCTGAGCCGGGACAACCGGCTGGCGGCTCACTTCCTGACCTGTTTTATGGCCCTCCTGATTTACCGCCAGCTCGAATACCGGGTGGCAGCCGTTTCAGAAACGGACTCGGTTTGTGGTTCACAACTCATGGAACAGCTGCGACAGATGGACTTTTACCG
>JAAVLZ010000005.1 GCA_012034405.1 Oscillospiraceae bacterium HV4-5-C5C
TAAAGAAGGGGGTGCGGACAAAAGTTCGATAGCACATGACTGCAGCAAGATGGAAATTTGTATGCCAAGGAGCAGTAGGTCAGAGCACTTGAGTGATACGATGAATGTGGGTTCCGTCACTAAAGCAATGACGTAGCTGGGGAACACATCCAGATGGCAAACGCTGTACAATTGGATCACAAGACGAAATCATCTGCCGCCAGAGCACTGGACCTTGCGAGGCGCCAATACGCCAGAGCACCCAGAACACCCTGCACTGGAGCTTAAGTTAATGGTTAGGCTATACCTTGAGCGAGTTTATTCAGGAAGTGAATCAGGATATGATTTGGTATCGAGACCAACAAATCAAACGATCCCTTAGGAATTTGAGTCCGATTGAATTTAAAAAGGTCTGGGGTTAATTTCCTAGTTCAAGAAAATGTCCGCCCCCCGTGTTATAAGCAGAAAGGAATAAATAAGTTGAGCCAAAAGGTTTACATATCAAATGGCTATCTGAGCTTATCAGAATATGTAAAAGATATTGACGATATTGATTGCTACAATTGCTGGCGGAATCCTGAAACCCAAAAGGGCTATAATCACAGAGTAACTGCTGCATTTGATGAATTTAGAAACGGGGGAATAAAATCCAGATTTAAAGCTACCATCACCAGATGCGCCGACCGTGCGAGGGTTGGCCTCATCTTCGTTTCTCCAGAAAACACTTTGCCTGACTTAGCAATTATGATTTACCAGCCTTACAGAAGGCTGGGATATGGAACCGCGGCATTTGAACTCGGGGTTCAATATTGCTTTGATCAGCTGAAACTGGACAAGATCTTTGCTGGTTCCTATGAAGATAATTCACTAAGCTTAAAAATGCTGAAAAGCTGTGGCTTTATCCCCCACCCGGAAGGAAATCAAAACGAAAAGCATTATCTTACGGGGCAGGATATCGTCCAGTTGGATTTCGTAAAATACAATCCCGACAGGTGATCATATTTGAGCTTTTGATTAATGCTTCCATCCTTGCTCAACAGGCTATATCCTCCAATACGGAAAGCTACTCCAATATCAAATTCAGTTACACCTTACTGGATGCATTCCTGTTTCTTCTCTGTGGTCTTCAAAAAACCTCCTCTATAGAAGTTCTCATGTCCAAGCGGTTTTGCGGTCAGACGAAACAGAACACAACCGTCAGGGCATACGATAGTTTTTCCATACCGATCTTCCCCGCCAAGGTTTTCAAGATCGCCACCGCTACGTACTGCTTCCATCAAAGGATACAGCAGCAGCATTGTCTTGGAACATATTCCATAGCCATCCTGGTTCACCGGGCATCCGTATGTGCAGGTGTATTTATCGCCTATTTCCTCTCCGTTACGGCAGTAATGCTCAGTATGATCTCCCCTTAAAAATCCAATGACTTCAATCGTAAAGTCATATTCTTCGTCATACCACTTTTTCATCGTCATCCTCCTTTAAATAATGATCGGCTTCCGCTCTGGAATGAAAGATATAAACCTTTCGGCTTTTCCTGTATTGTTCAAGTAAAGCGTAAATTTGGGGAAGCTGCGTGTCAGGAAAATTCAGTATCCACTGCCTGAACGCTTCATCCAGGCCATTCTCAACCCACGGCATATCCTCCCGCTTTTGCCCAATACGCTCTTTCGCCCCTGCCAGACAGACAGCTAAAGGAAAATCAAGCAGAAACACCGTATCACAGGCATGTATTCGCCGCTCCAGCGTTCTTGCATAATTACCGTCAATAATCCATTTATCCGTTTCCAATATTTCTGCAAGCCTGGCATCAAATTGCTCAGGCTGAAAAGTTGTTTTGTCCGGGCGATGCCACAGCATATCAAGATAATAAAGGGGCAGCCCTGTTTTATCCCGCAGTTTACGAGCGAAGGTGCTTTTCCCCGCGCCAGGACTGCCTATAACAATTGCTTTCTTCATGATTTCGTTTCTTCCTTATTGAAATAAAGTAACCGGATATTGTAGCCCGGCTTGTGAAGCATATCTACAAAGGCCGGGTTCGCAATGCCGTCCTATAACCTCATGAATCATGATAATACATTGTACGATTAACTTGTATTCAAGTTAGTCTTGGGAAAAGCACCCGGCCACTGTCAAGTGCCTTGATTCTCCGCTTTTGGTATATCGGTATTGCCGTACTGTCACGGAAGGCGACGGTGATATCCTTGTAGCTTCCGGCTGTGCTGTAATCGGCCAGGCATCCCCAATAGCCACTGCCAAAACCGTACCGGATGCCATCCTGTGATTTCAGCGTTTATGCAGTCTGACCGCCGCTCGGCGGTTTATAATTGGTGCTTTCTGTTGCATATAAAAGGCAGCCCCCGGCTCTCTGAAGAGATACAGGCAGTTTATACATGGGGGTAGTCTATACGCAAGCTTTTCATAATTGATGATATGAATCATTTATTTATACAGGCATGACGCACACCAATATATCAACCACCGGTAATATCTTCTGCTCGCCTTACTCCCTACACGCATCGTGGTGCTGGTGCTCGTGGCAGACGCTGACGGTGGATTTCAGTTCACCTTTCAGATAAGGCTCCGCTACCATGCTCATGTGGCCGGCAGCACCCGTCATGACCGCTACATCCCGCTCATTGCAAATATCCGCCCGCTCATTGTAAATATCCGCAACGTCCTGACCCATGCCGCCGTTGATAATGACCGTTCCGACTCGATCGGTGAGGAAGCGTAACAGAAGCCGGGCTCATTGCCGGGCTTGTCCACGGATTCCCCTTTCGTGCTCTGATCACTTTCCACATCTTTCAGCATAAAATAGACACGGTTACCAAGATGCTCTGTCACCGTTTTGACTTCGGCAGCAACCGCGCTTCTAAACGGACTCATTTCCTCCAATTCATTTGATTGATTTACTTCGCCAGCTGTTCACCAACCGTATCAAATCAGTTTCCGTCTGGCATCTCAATCATCCCGACAGCGCAGGCGGCAGAAATCCGGGGGGCAATGGGGCGCTTGATACTCACCAGCAATCTGGGCTTATAGCCAATCTCGCCGGCATGGCTTTCTCCAGAATCATGCCGGCCGTTCCGTTAGCCGGGCAATGGAAATCTGACCTGTTTCCATCAGCCCCGGCACCGGAATCTTCCCCGCCAGTATCACCGCTGTGGAGACAATCATGGAAACCAGTCCCAGTGACGAGGTTGCGATCACAATGCCGGCCACGGGGATGGCCCGGGAAACGGTCAGAAGCTGAGCCATTGTCGGAAATGGCGCTGCAAAAAGGGTGGGCGTTGTTTCCTATTCAGCAGGCGGAACTCAAAACATACGGTAAAGCTCGGTACCTGGAGGAGAACGAACATCCCGATACGGCGAACGAATACGAAAAGCTGAAGCTGTTCCTCTGGAAACTTCATTTTCATAAAACGTCCGCATTGGTATCAAAAAGCCAGGCATGCCCTGAGAATTTATGATAAACCTGAAGCAACAATATCAAGATCAGGGGGGCTTTTATCATGAAATTAAGTGCCAGGAATCAGTTAAAAGGTAGAGTTATTGAGGTAATGAACGGCGCAGTCAATGCCATTGTGGTGATTGACATCGGCGGCGGCAACCAGATAAGCGCTACCATATCTTTGGCGGCGGTTAAAGAATTAGGTTTAGCGCCCGGTAAAGACGCCTATGCCGTCATTAAGGCCACATCCGTGATGGTTGGGGTTGACGACTGACCAGGGAACCGATCAGCGGCTTTTGAGTCAAGCTTGAAGGCCTGGACGACTCTATCGGGCGACCAGGCTCCTGTGAGTTGCGGCTTATTTTTCATTTACGGCTCAGTTCAAGCGCCGCTATTCCCATATTCGCAGCTATATTCGCTGCAAAGCGCTTGTCTTTCGGGAGCTGCAGAGCTAATAGAAGCAAGGAGTTCTATGTTTACTGGTCTTAAAATCGCTTTACTGCAGCTGCTGCCTGCAAAATCGCCAGCTGAGAATCTGCAAAAAGGACTGGACGCTTGCCGGAAAGCCAAGGAACAGGGCGCGGATATTGCTTTGTTCCCTGAAATGTGGAGTACCGGCTATCACATTCCGGAATCAGCCAGCTCGTCAGAAGCGCTCGCGCTCTCCCCTGACAGCGGCTTTGTAACAGCCTTTGCCGAGCTAGCCAGCTCGCTCAATATGGCGATTGGCATCACTTTTCTGGAGGCCTGGGAGCCGCTGCCGCGCAACACCCTCTGTCTCTTTGACCGCTATGGCCATAAAGTGCTGACCTACGCCAAGGTTCATACCTGCGATTTTGGAGCTGAATGCCGATTGACAGCCGGAGAAGACTTTTATGTTGCCGAGCTGAATACAGAAAAAGGCAGCGTGAAAATCGGAGCGATGATCTGCTATGATCGTGAGTTTCCGGAAAGCGCCAGAATTCTGATGCTGAAGGGCGCGGAGGTCATCCTGGTGCCGAACGCCTGTCCTATGGAAATCAACCGGCTGGCTCAGTTGCGGGCCAGAGCTTTTGAAAATATGGTCGGGATCGCGACGGTCAACTATCCGCTGGGACAGCCCGACTGTAACGGCCATTCCACCGCGTTTGACGGCATCGCCTACCGGCCTTCAGAGCCAGGCTCCCGGGACACCTTGATTGTAGAAGCGGGAGAACAGGAAGGCATCTATATGGCCGATTTTCCGCTGGAAGAGCTCCGGCTTTACCGGCAACGGGAAGTACATGGCAACGCTTATCGCCATCCCCGGAAATACCAGCTTCTGGTATCAGAGCAGATCGCGGAACCATTTATCCGGCAGGATTATCGGAAATAAAACTTCGGCGGGGGTCAGCCTGGAGCCGCTTTGGTATACCGTCTTTGCTTGGGTCTCAGCCTCTGTTGCGGCTGTCGCGAGGAAACCTTGCCGCCTGGTCAGCGGTGGCATGACAGCCGTTTGTTCTTTGTTTTATCTTCAGTCGTAAGGAATAAACAGTAAGCAAACAGGATAAACCGGCAGGAGACACCCTGCAGCCTTATTTTTACTCAGGAGTATTACCTATGCGCACTGAAGCTCCTGGGCAGTCCTTCATTGAACTACTCTGTGGAAAAAGCAGTTGTACTGGTTAAAAAGCTGGTCGACGATATGAATACCTGGATATATATCATCCTCGCAGCTGCTGCCGCTGTCTAAGCTGGAGGAAAAGGGTGTCAAGGCAAAGATGTTTAGCCGTCATTGAAAGCTCTGAATATGTGAGCATCGGAGAACGGGTCAGACTGACCGGCACGCGCTACAGTACGCTGAAATTCTATACGGAAGAAGGGCTGCTGGAGTTTGAGCAGAAGGAAGAAAACCTGACCCGGCGATACAAAAGAGCGGATACGGTAGCCAGAATACAGCTCATTAAAAATATAAAGCGGCCGGTCGGTCCATACCGCAGATAAAACAGGCAATCTTAAACCACCCTTAAGCGCGCATTTGATGCCGAAAAGCCCCAACTGCCGCAGCAAAGATGACAGCTGCGTAGGGCAGCACCACCAGCAGATGCGGCAGGATGCCAGACCAGTTTCCTGCTACCGCCAGGCGCGCTGCTTCAGCCGCATGGTAGAAAGGCAACAGCCGTGCCGTTTTTCTGAAGGCCCCGCCAATCAGATCCAGCGGGATCCACACGCCGGACAGCCAGCCGGCCAGATTTGTCAGAAAGGCACCGCAAAAGCCGCCTACGGCCTTTGCATTCATCAAACTGCCGCATAAAAGGCCCGTCCCGGTAAACAGCCAGGCAGTGGGAAGCAGGCAGAGGAGCCCCATGATTGTGTTTACGCTCAAAGGCAGGCCTAAGCAAGCCGCGGCGATAAAGGTCAAGGCAGACTGGGCCAGCGCCAGCTCCAGCAGAGGCAGTGTGTAGCCCATAATAAAGTCCAGCGGTCGCAGCGGAGCCACAAAGAGTCTCAGCAAAAAGGAAGTCGTCCGGTCTTTAGCCAGCAGCATACCGCCAAACAGAGCCATAAACGTCGTGCCAAACATTGCTACGCCCGGAGCAGTGGCGGCCAGCTCAAACTGCTTGTTCTGAGCCTCCGGCGGAATAGCCTGACTGATCAACGCGAATAAGCCTAACAGAAGCAGCGGGAAAGCCAGCCCAAAAAACAGATTGAGCGGATCCCGCAGAATTTCCTGCAGGTTGCGTCTGGCTAATAGAAGTGCCTTCATTTTTTCCCTCCTGCAATAGACAGAAAGGCCGCTTCGAGCGTTGCGGCGCTGCTTTGCAGCTTCAGTTCCCCGACTGTCCCCAGGGCCAGCAGTTTCCCGCCTGACATTACGCCCACCCGGTCGGCCAGCAGCTCCACCTCCTCCATATAATGGGTAGTCAAAACGATCGTTACCTGTCCTTTCAGCGCCAGAACAGCTGACCAAAGCTCCTGCCGGGCTAACACATCCAGGCCCTGTGTCGGCTCATCCAGAAACAGGATATGTGGCTCTGATATTAAAGCCATGGCCAGGCTGAGCCGTCTTTGCTGACCGCCGGAAAGCGTTCCGGCGCGCTTCTTCAGCAGTGGCGTCAGGCCAAAATGGCTGGCGATTTCTTCTCCCCGCAGCTTAGCTGTACGGCGCGGCTGGCCGTAAATGCCAGCTATGAAGGCCAGATTCTCGCCAACTGACAGACTAGGGGCGATCGCCGTTTCCTGTGGAGAGAGATTGATCCGCTGCTTGATAGGGATCGGATCGTTCAGAATGCTCCTGCCTTCCAGCAGTGCGTCGCCGCTGCTGGGTCTCAGCAGGCAGGTCAGCATTTTTATCAAGGTAGTTTTTCCGGCTCCATTGACCCCCAGCAGCGCCATAAGCTCTCCGCTCTGAACGCCCAGCGACAGATGATCCACCACCCTTACATCCTCGTAAGCTTTAGTCAGTTCCCGGGTTTCAATAGCTAGCATTCTTCGTCCGTTTCCGGCGCGGGATCGCCAAATATTCGACTCATCAGCTGATTGAGCAACGACTTGGGGGGAATGGCCAGCCCCTGCTCAAGATCACCCAGGAGCAGCAGATTGTCGCCCGGATGAATATCAAAAAGTGCTCTGGCTTCTTTGGGAATAACAAACTGGCCCTTTTCGCCGATCTTAACGGTCCAGGCATACTTCCCAGCCGGACCTTTTCGATGCTTCATGTTCTTACCCGCTCCTCTCCTTGGCTGATTTTGCACCAGCTGGCATTTCATTTTTGTATGATCAGTATAACTTTTCATACTTCTGTCCGCAAGCCAGGTATGGTATATTTATCAGCAAAAATAACTTTCGCATAATCACCGCGGCCCTCATCAGCTGGCCGCGCGAGCCAAGCGAGGAGGTGCTAGCTTTGATTTTGAGAGCCGATCTGCCCCTGCTGGAGTTTGACGACGCCCAAACCGCTCAGTTAAACCCGGAACACCTGGTTGATCGCCCGTTTTCAACCGACAAACTGATCATCACCTTTTTCCCTGAGGTCATGGAACAGCTGCGCGGCCACAAGGCTATTGAACTGGAGCGGGAGATCCCTGGTGAAAATCCGCTGCTGGTTTATCGCTTTACCGATCATCCTGAGATCCTGATCACGCTGGGCTTTGTCGGCTGTCCGGCCTGCGGCAGCAATTTGGATCTGCTCAATGCCATGGGCATTAATAAGGTCATGTTTTGTGGCGGCGGCGGGGTTCTGGATCCGGATTTTGAGCCTGGCCAGCTGCTGCTTGTGGATGGCGCAATCCGGGACGAGGGGTTTTCCCATCACTATCTGGCTCCCTCCCGCTATGTTCATAGCGAGACCGCCGTCACAGACAGGATCGCCGCCTATCTGGATGCTCAGCAGATTGCTTGCCGTCGGGGTCTGACCTGGACGACAGACGCCATCTTCAGAGAAACTCCGGACAAAGTTGCCCAACGCCGGCAGGAGGGTGCCCAGATAGTTGAGATGGAGCAAGCCGGTTGTATCGCGGTGGCTCAGTTCCGCCACTTTTCTTACGGAGCTATTATTTACGGCGGTGATGATGTTTCGCAAACGGAATGGGCGGACCGGGGCTGGCGAAGTCTGGCCGGAATTCGCTATGACCTGGTGATGCTTTGCCAGCAGCTAGTCCAGCTGATCTGAACCAAACCCTCATGGATGTGCCTGACTGAACTGAAAACCCGCCGTTAAATGGCCTGCGGCTTATTGACACATCGTCCTATTAAGGATATAATGGCATTAGAAGTTATACGAAGGATATCATTATGGAAAGGAACACCATTCAGCGCGATATCGTCCTGGCGGCCGTCCAAAAGATGAGCAACCATGCCACGGCAGATGAGATTTACGCCACCGTGGCCCGTGATCATCCCGCCATCAGCCGCTCAACGGTATACCGCAATCTGCAACGGCTCTGTGATAGGGGCCAGCTCCGGAAGCGGGAGATTCCCGGACAGGCAGATGTTTACGATCAGATCTGCACCAACCATTATCACGTCCGCTGCAGCCAATGCGGCCGGATTTTTGATGTGGATATGGATTATCTGTCTGATCTGGCCGGGTCCATAAAAGACACCCATGGCTTTCGTATCAGCGGGCATGACATTATTTTTACCGGCATCTGCCCCGACTGTCAGTCCAGGCGTTAAGAGCGCCCCCCGATTTTTGGTCAACGGGAGTCCATCCCGTAAAAAATAAAGGAGGCAAAACCTATGAGAAGCATCACCACACTGGACCTGCAATACGCCCACCGTTTTTACGGTTTTAAGGGCGAAGCACAGTACCTGCACGGCCATACCGGCATTCTGACCATTGAGGTTGAGGACAGCGTCAATGAAGGGGTTAACATGGTCTTCCCCTGCAATGAAATCAGGAAAACCGCCTGGGACGTCTTGCAAAACTTTGATCATGCCTTGATCCTGAGGGAAGATGATCCGCTTTTACCGGCGGTCCTGGAGGTCTATGAAAAACAGGGCATCCGGCATGGCGCGCCGCAGAACACCATGACCGGACCGGCGTTCAAGACGGAACTGGCAACAGCCTATCCTGAGTGCCGCCTGGTAGTCACCAAAGAGACCCTGACGGTCGAGGGGATGATTAAAATCGTCTATGATTTACTCAAGGACAAGCTGAACATAGCAAAAATCACCTTTACCAGCGGAGTAAATGCTGCCAGTGCCGATTTCAGTACCCGACATGAAATCGAACGCTGTCCGCTTTGCGGCATCGCGCTGCAAAACGGTATTTGCCCCAAGTGCGGCTACCGCAAAGTATAACTGTCCTTGCCGGCCATACCTTGAGCCAGATGCTTAAGCGCGGCTTAAAGGGATCAGCAAAAAGCACCGTTATCCCCGGCGTTTACCGGTCACAGGTAACGGTGCTTTTGTGTGTCAAAACAGCCTGGTCTGATCATGCCAGCAGGGTGACAGGCGCCGTCCAGAAAGCCCCGGCTCCGGTGTGGCTCGTTTGATGAACCAGGTCTGGCTGACCGCGATACGCCCTCTGGCGGGGGAGGTTACGTCAAAGCCCGCGGCGGCCGCTTTGACCGCTTCCGCCTAAGCTCTTCATACCGGGAACAAGAACAGCTTTCGGCGCCGGACTGGCTGTGCCTGACCAAGCCGTCAAGCGGTACAGTCGCTGAGCCACGGGGTCCGGCAGCGTGCGGAAGCGGCAGATTTTCCTGAGCAGCTTTCATGCTGGTGATCCCCTCGATAAAGTATTTTGGCGTATTCATCTGACAGAGGCAATCTGATGCTCCGCGCGCTTATGGTCACAGATGAACGGGCTTTGTTGCCCTGAAAGCCTTAATATGATGTTAAAAGGCGGTATACAGATGACAAATGAACGGCTATACAAGATGTCTTTTGCCACAGTCTATCCCTTGCTGGTGAAAAAAGCGGAGCGTAAAGGGCGTAGCCAGGCTGAGGTGGATCAGGTCATCTGCTGGCTGACGGGTTATGACCCGGTCAGGCTGCTGCAGCAGCTGGACAAGGGCGTCAATTATGAGACCTTTTTTAGCGAAGCCCCACAGCTGAATCCCAACGTGTCCAGGATAACCGGATCTGTCTGCGGCATCAAGGTGCAGGACATCCCTGATCCACTCCTGCAAAAGATCCGCTGGCTGGATAAACTGGTGGATGAGCTGGCTAAGGGCAGACCCCTGGAAAAGATTCTGCGGAGCTGAGCCGCAGTTGAGCTAAGCTTGCTAAAAGCGGACCGGTCCCGATAACCGGCACGGATCAACTCAAACAGATCGGAGCACGGCAGATGCAGGCAGACAAAATCGTAACAAATCAAATTCAGCTGGAGCTGCGGCAATCCTGTGAGCCAGCTTTTGCCGCTTTTCAGGCCAGGCTTCTCCCTACGGTGAAGGCAGAAACCATCATCGGGGTCAGGACGCCGGCCCTGCGCAAGCTGGCTTTGGAATTGATCCGGCAGGGCTCAGCCGGGGCTTTCCTCAAGGTCCTCCCTCATGCTTTTTTTGAGGAGAATCAGTTGCATGCCCTGATCCTGAATCAGTCACCGGACTCGCGCCTGGCCCTGGCTGAAATGGATCGATTTTTGCCCTATCTTGATAACTGGGCGACCTGCGACCAATTGGCTCCTCGGATTTTCAAAAAGCAGCCTCAACCCCTGCTGCCTTTCATAACAACCTGGCTGACTTCGCCTGAAACGTATACGCTGCGCTGCGCGGTGGGGCTTCTGCTGCGATTTTTCCTGGATGAACACTTTGACCCGATCTATTTGTCCTGGGTCGCTCAGATCCAGTCTGCAGAATACTATGTCAACAGGATGATCGCCTGGTACTTTGCCACGGCCCTGGCTAAACAGTATGAAGCGGCTATCCCCTACCTCATTGAACGCAAGCTCTCTCGCCGCACGCAGCTTATGACCATCCAAAAGGCAGTTGAAAGCCGCTGCCAGTCTCCGGCGGTCAAAGCTTACCTGAAAGCGCTCCGCTATTAATTTCGCTTGTTCTATAGGTTTAATAGGACTAAAATTAGCCTGGCAGCCAGGCACTTAGCTGTGACAGTCTGGCGAGACCTGAGGAGAAAAAGTATGGCTCAGAAAAATGATCCTTTCCGTAATTGTGATATCAGTACCCGGGCAATCCACACCGGCACCGATTATGACCAGGAAACCGGCGCCCTGCGCCGGCCTTTGCACATGGCCAACAGTTATAAACTGCCGGCTGACCTTTCCACGGTTAATTACTCGTCGACTGACCTCCTGATGTATGCCCGCAACGGTAATCCGAATCAGCACTGGCTTGAGGAAAAAGTGGCTTCGTTGCACGGGGCCGGTGACTGCATTGTCCTGGCCAGCGGTGTTGGCGCGCTGCACGCATTATTCTGGACGTTGCTTAAAAGCGGTGACCATGTTGTTTATCCCCGCGTCAGCTATATGGCCGTTTACCGTCTGTTTCATGAGCTGTTCAACCATAAGTTTGGTGTTCAGACAGAAATGGCTGATATGACAGACCTGGAGGCCGTTCGCCGTGCCGTTACGCCCGGTACCCGTCTGGTCCACATTGAAACACCAGATAACCCCACCAACGGGGTGACCGATATTGCTGCCATAGCCAGGATAGCTCATGCCAACGGCGCCCTGCTGTCGGTCGACAATACCTTTGCCTCACCACTGAACCAGCGGCCTTTGGAACAGGGCGCTGATTTTGTGGTTGAATCGCTGACCAAGTATATAAATGGCCATGGCGATGCGCAGGGAGGCGCGATTATCTCCAATGATCTGGTCACGATGGACCGGATCCGCTATGAAGCCCAGGTCAATGTCGGGGCTGTGATCAGCCCTTTCAATGCCTGGCAGATCTTCAGGGGATCCGTGACCTTCCCATTGCGGATGGAACGGATAAATCAATCAGCCCTGCAAATCGCGGCCTGGCTGGAGCAGCGGCAGGGCGTCACCTTTGTGGCTTACCCTGGCTTAAAAAGCCATCCCGCGCATGAGACAGCGCGAAGGCAGATGCAGCCGGGTTTTGGCGGTGTCATCTCCTTTGGCCTAGACACGGACGATAAAACGGTAGAAAAATTCTGTGCCGCGCTGAAAGTTATCTCCTTTGCCGTTTCACTGGGGCACGACGAAAGCCTGATCTTCCCTCAGCCCAGCTATGACGAGCGCATCAAGCTCTATCCCGAAGCATTCAGAAAGGGCTTTATCCGCTTCAGTGTCGGGCTGGAAGCTCCAAAGGATATCATCCGCGATCTGGATCAGGCGCTGCAGGCGGTTGGTCTGTAATCAAGGTCCGCTGACTTCAGCGTCAGCGCCCATTGTTTACAGCGTTTACCGGTTTTCCGGTCAGTAAACCCAAGCGGCGGTTGAACGGCCGCTCGGGCTCTGACCGGAGCTATGGTATATATGCTACAAATGACAGGCAAAGCAAGAGGAGGTACTAAGATGGACACCCTGGCGATCATTCAGAGCAGACATAGTTACAGAGGCTTGTATCAAGCAGATCCGGTGCCGCGGGAGGATCTGAGGGCTATCCTGGCAGCCGGTCTGGCAGCCCCTTCCGGTTGCAATTTGCAGACGACCCGCCTACTGGCTGCAGATGAGCCTGGCCTCCTGTCAAAGCTGCGCGAGGTGCTGAAAAAACCTTCTCTCTGCAGTGCACCGGCATTAATCTGCGTTTTATCCCGGCCCCAGGAGGCTTATGCGGGCCACTGTTTTGCCAGGCAGGACTATGCCGCTGCTATTGAAAATATGCTTTTAGCGATCGTAGCGCTGGAGTATCAAAGCTGCTGGTATGAAGGCTATCTGTCTAATGATGATCAGATCAGCCGCCACCTGGCACAGATCTTGAACGTACCAGAGCCTTATGAACTGGTTTGCGTGCTGCCGGTTGGTCTGGCAGCAGAAAACCCGGCCGCGCCGCCCGCCAGGCTGCCCTTTGAGCAGCGCGCCTGGTTTAACAGCCTGCCGTCTCAGGGCCTTTAAGTGAAGCCCGGAGCTCTGAGCTAACGACTCAGCCGGACTCAGTCTGCTGCTGTCCCGCGGCTGAACTGAAAGGATGCTGAACGGGTTACCGGCGCAACATTCTATAAATATTTATCAATTTTCTACCTTAAGATCACCAAAAATTAACATGTGGTTCTTGACATTAATTCTCATCGTGAGATAGTAGTAAAGGATAACTTACACTTCACGAAAGCGAGGATCTATACACCATGGCTAATATTGATTTAACTCAATACGGCATCACCGGTACGACGGAAATCGTATACAATCCGTCATACGAGTTTTTATTTACTGAGGAGACCAGTCCTGAGCTGACTGGTTATGAAAAGGGCCAGGAGACAGAGCTGGGCGCGGTTAATGTTATGACCGGCATTTATACCGGCCGCTCTCCTAAGGACAAGTTCATTGTCAAGGACGCTAACTCCAAGGATACCGTCTGGTGGACCTCTGATGAGTACAAAAATGACAACCATCCCGCCAGCCAGGAGGCCTGGGATACAGTCAAAAAGATTGCTCAGGAAGAGCTGTCCAATAAGCGCCTGTTTGTGGTGGATGCCTTCTGCGGCGCTAACAAAGACACCCGTATGGCTATCCGCTTTATCGTGGAGGTTGCGTGGCAGGCACATTTTGTCACCAACATGTTTATCCGTCCTACGGAAGAAGAGCTGAAAGATTTCAAGCCTGATTTTGTGGTATATAATGCGTCTAAAGCCAAGGTTACCAACTATAAGGAACTGGGCCTGAATTCTGAAACGGCCGCAATGTTCAACATTACCACCCGTGAGCAGTTAATTGTCAACACCTGGTACGGCGGTGAAATGAAAAAGGGTATGTTCTCCATGATGAACTACTTCCTGCCGCTGAAGGGCATCGCTTCCATGCACTGCTCAGCCAATACTGACCTCAATGGAGAGAACACGGCTATCTTCTTTGGCCTGTCCGGTACGGGCAAGACCACTTTGTCAACGGATCCGAAGCGCCTGCTGATTGGTGATGATGAGCATGGCTGGGATGACAATGGTGTCTTTAACTTTGAGGGCGGCTGCTACGCCAAGGTTATTGATCTGGATAAGGATTCTGAGCCGGATATCTATCGTGCCATCAAGCGCAACGCGCTGCTTGAAAACGTGACCGTGGATGCTGACGGCAAGATCGACTTCCATAATCGCAGTGTAACTGAGAACACCCGTGTGTCTTACCCGATCTATCATATTGACAAGATCGTCAAACCGGTTTCTCATGGGCCGGCTGCCAAAAACGTCATTTTCCTGTCCGCTGATGCTTTTGGCGTGCTGCCTCCGGTTTCTATCCTGAGCCCGGAGCAGACCCAGTACTATTTCCTGTCCGGCTTCACCGCTAAACTGGCGGGTACCGAGCGCGGCATTACCGAGCCTACACCGACCTTCTCTGCTTGCTTTGGCCAGGCATTCCTGGAACTGCACCCGACCAAATATGCAGCTGAACTGGTCCGTAAAATGCAGATGAGCGGCGCTAAAGCTTATCTGGTCAATACAGGCTGGAACGGTTCCGGAAAGCGTATCTCCATCAAGGATACCCGCGGTATCATTGATGCCATCCTGAACGGCGATATCAAAACCGCGCCGACCAAGAAACTGCCGGTCTTTGATTTTGAAATCCCGACTGAACTGCCGGGTGTGGATTCCAAGATTCTTGATCCTCGTGACACTTACGCTGACGCTTCTGAATGGGATGCTAAAGCTAAGGATCTGGCTCAACGGTTTGTCAAGAACTTTGCCAAGTACAGCAACAATGAAGCTGGTAAAGCTCTGATCGCTGCTGGTCCCAAGGCCTGAGGTTCTGTTACCCTGACGGCCGCGCTATACGGGCGGCAAGATCAACTGCCTTTTTATAAATGATTTAAGACGGTTTCAGCTGGATAGCTGGGGCCGTCTTCTTTTTTAGGGTAAAATAAAAGTTAAATCTATATACAAGGAAGGCCGGTTATGTCGTTTTCAGATACCCGCAAGTTGATCTGGGGGAATACCCGCAAACTGCTGTTTCGCAACTGGCCCTTACTGCTGATAGGGCAGCTGCTCATTTTGATCGTCTTCATCCTGGCGTTGATCCCACTCATGGCGTTGTTGTTCCGGCTCACGCTCAAGGCGACCGGTTTCAGCTATGTCACGCTGGACAATCTAAAAAGCTTTATACTCCAACCGTTAAGTCTTCTGATGATATTGTTCCTGTTTTTGCTCTTCAGCTTGTTTCTGCTCTGGGAGCTGTACTATCTGATCAGCTATTTTTCAGTTATGGAGCAGTTACGCCGGCCGCAGCCGTTCAAACTGGTGGCCGCAAGTTTAGCTAAGGTCATGACCGGCCTGCCGCAGGGCAGCCTCCGACTTCTGGGGACGGAATGGCAGATCCTTATGCTGTTTAATCTGCCGCTGCTGGGATTTGTCATATGGCGCAGCCGGCTGCAGACCCTGATCAGCAGCAGACAGGCCCGCCAGCTGCTCTGGTCAGGTATCAGCCTTCTGCTGATCTTTTTACTCAGCTGGTTCTTAAGGCGCCGCCTGTTTGTGCTGCCGGATTTTTTATCGGCCAGGCTCACCGCCCGCCAGGCCCTGAGGGCAGGCCGGCTGAAGGGACGCAGCCATGCCCGGGACAGTCTGCTGGCTATACTGGTCTGGAACCTGGAGATTCTATTGGTGGAGGTCGTCATATATTTACTGCTGATGGCCGTGATCATGCTGATCGTAACCGCCAGCTTCAGCCGTAATCTTGCGATCGCTGCCTTTATTTCCATCAATGAGAACATAGAGCGCTTTTTTGCGGTTTTTCTCTTTCTGGGCAGCACGATAGCTAATCTGGCCCTGATCACCCGGCTATATCATTACTACGGCCTGGCGCCAGCCTCCGGATTTACGGAGGAAAGCGCGGCCGCCTTGCTTAAGATCCGCCGGCCATCAGCACGACGGATCCTTGCGCTTACCTTAACGGCTGTTCTGGCCGCTGACGCCTATTTCATGCTCAGCCTCATCCGTAATGGCTCCTCACTGAACGCGATCAACCTGGCTGACATCAAGCTGACCTCCCACCGCGGCGTCTCCTGGCAAGCACCGGAGAACACGCTCGAGGCGATTGACCTGGCCCGGGATCAGCAAGCCGATTATGTGGAGCTTGATGTCCGGCTGACCAGTGACGGGGTGCCGGTCATCTTACATGACAGCAGTCTCCGGCGCACGACCGGCTTAAATCAGCTGATCTGGCGGACCGACTATGCCACCGTGAGCGGACTGGACGCCGGCAGCTGGTTCAGTCCGGCCTATGCCGGGGCTAAAATCCCCACCCTGCAGGAGGTGCTGGAAGCGTGTAAAGGCAAGGTCAAGCTGAACCTGGACTTAAAATACCGCAATGCCTCGGAAGGTCTGGCAGAAAAAGTGGTCGCGCTGATCCAGCAATATGAAATGGCCTGGCAATGCGTGGTTACCTCAACCAGCCTGGCCTGCCTGCAAAACGTTAAGGCCCTGGACCAGGATATCCAGACCGGTTATATTGGCATTCGCCTCCTGACCGGCCTGTCAGCCTATGACGGTGTGGATTTTTTCAGTATGCGGGCTTCGCTGGTAACGCAAACCGTAGTCCAGCAAATTCATGCCAGCGGCCGGTTGATCTGCGTGTGGACGGTTAATAGCAAAAGTGAGCTGCTCCGGCTCAGCCGGATAGGCGTGGATAATATTATCACCGATCGCCCTACCTATGCCCGGGAAGTTTTATATCAAAGTGAGTCGGGCAGCTATCTGCTCACGCTGCTGCAGATCTTGCTGGATTAGTCTGCGGGAGCAGCCAAGGAGGTAAAAATGAATCATCCGTTTCCGGTTCAGCAAAGCATCCATCAACGGCACAGCGTGCGCTCATATACCGGCCAGCCGCTCAGCCCGGCAGAACTGAATCAGCTGAAAAGTTACAGTCAAAGTCTGGTTAACCCTTTTGGGGTTCCGGTCCGCTTTCACTTTCTTGAGCATCAGACAGCAGCTGAAGGAGAAAAGCTGGGGACGTACGGGGTCATTAAAGGCGCTTCAGCTTTTGTGGCCGCTACCATACCGCCAAAGCCCCTCGCGCTGGAAGCCTTGGGATACAGTCTGGAAGCCTTACTTTTGTACGCGACCTCACTGGGACTGGGCAGCTGCTGGCTGGGCGGCACCTTTGACCGCTCCGGCTTTGCTGACGCAATTCATCTGGTGGAAGCTGAGCTTCTGCCGGTCATTTCACCGCTCGGCCATCCGCGGGATAAGCGAAGCCCCGGTGATAAAATAGCCCGCTGGTTAGCCAGGTCAGATCAGCGACTGCCCTGGGACCGGTTGTTTTTTGATCAAACCTTCAGCCAGCCTTTGACTGAAGCCCGGGCCGGCCGCTATGCCACGGCGCTGGCCCTGCTGCGGCTGGCGCCTTCAGCCGCTAACCGGCAGCCGTGGCGGGTGCTGAAGCTTGGCCAGACCTTCCATTTTTATGAACAGCAATCCATGAAGGAAGGCCGTCAGGGCGTGGATATTCAAAAAGTTGACCTGGGCATTGCTGCCTGTCACTTTGGGCTTTGCCTGGAAGAGCAGCAAATAGCCGGAAGCTTTATCTGCGCCACGGATGGGCAGGCGGAGGCTCCGCCGCATACTTACTACCGATTTTCCTGGCAAGCGCGGGAGTGACCCGCCCCCGTTGTCCGGCCCGGGCTCAAAGTACAGCCGGCTTCTCAGGGTCAGCCGTTTTTTCCCGCCAGAGCGTCAGGGACAGCAACAAGGCTGCGACTATGATCACCGCGCCGATCCTGACCGAAAAATGAAAGCCGGCGTATAAACCCGCCACGGTTGCCGTACTGCTGTGCTCCGTGACGCTATTGAAGTACCGGGACTGACCTGCGGAGAGTAAGCCTACAAACAGCGGAGTACCAATCGCCGAACCCAGCTGGATTAAGGTAAACCCAGCTGGATTAAGGTATTAAGAATGGCCACGCCGTCTGCCTGCCGGAACCCAGGCAGCTGCCGCAGCGCGTTGGATTGATTGGGAGACCAGGCCAGGGAAATACCAAAATAAACCAGCGTATTCAGCGCAGCGATATGACTTAAGGACGTACCCGGCTGGATTTGTCCCAGCAGCGCCAATCCCACGGTCATGACCAGCAAGCCCAGTGGGATCAGTACCTTGCCGCCCACCTGGTCATAAAACCTGCCGGCCACTACGGTCATCACGCTGCAAACCAGGACTGCCGGCAGCAAAAGTAAAGCTGAGCTCAGCGAAGACAGGCCTTGACCCTCTTCAAAGAGCAGCGGCAATAAGATATTCAAAGAAAACTGTACCATCTGAATGGTCATTACCAGTATGGCGCCCAAACTGAAATAGGGTTTCTGAAACGTCCGGATATCAAGCATGGGCACTTGCAGCCGCAGCTGCCGGCGGCCAAAAAGCGCCAGGGACAGCAGTCCTGCAGCAAACAGCAAGAGGGTAACACCCCCCGGCAGCCCCGACCCGATGCTGCTCATACCGCCCACAAGCAGCGCAAAACCCAGCGAAGACCCCAGCACGGACCGGACATCCAGCTGGGGCTGCGTCAGTTCAATCGTACAGCCCATCACCCGCGCGGCTCCGGCCATACAAAGCAGCGTAAATGGCAGCAGCATGATAAACAGGGCCCGCCAGCTAAAGTACTGCAAGACCACCCCCGCAACGATCGGGCCGACTGAGGGCCCCACCAAAATCACACAAGTACAAATGCCCATGACCAGCCCGTGCTTTTCGCGCGGATAAATAGCCAAAGCGGTATTGATCATAATGGGCGCCAGCAATCCGGTACCGATGGCCTGAACCATCCGGCCGGTCAGGAGCAAAGGAAAATTCCCCGCCCCTGCAGCGATAGCCGTACCTGCCAAAAAGAACGCCATAGCGCCAATATAGAGATGTTTGGTGCTGAAACGGTGCAGTAAAAAGGCTGAAGAGGGCACCATGATAGCCACCACCAGAACGTATCCGGTTGACAACCACTGAACCGTCGTAGCCGATACCTGAAACTGCGCCATTAAAGGCGACAATGCTACGTTCAGGATGGTTTCATTAAATAGCGAAAGGAACCCGCCAAATAATAATAGAGCCATAAGTGGCCTGACTTTGACGGTCTGAGCTGTCTGAAGTTTCATTTTCGTCCTCCTGTATAGACCAGTCTGTATAATACGGGTAAAAATGTAAGCCGGGCAAACAAACCCACTGGCTGAGCCAGCGGGTCAGTGCTGCGGCTTAAGCAGTCTGGGCAACTGCCCCTGCAACAATTTTAACGGCGCGGTATCTTTTTGTGTCAAGGAAAGCATAATAGCTCCTTCAATAGCAGCCTGCAACAGCTGTCCCGATTCCGCTGCCTGTCCTGCCGGATAACCACCGGCAGCCAGTTTGTCTGTATAGATAGCGGCCATCTCCTGAAAAGACCGCGCGCACGCCTGCCGCAGCACTTCACTGCTATGACAGGTCTCCAGAGCCAGCATACTTAAAGAAAGAGTCATCAGCTGACCATCGGTCTGCAGCGCCTGGATCATATCCGCCAGCAGCTGGCGGAGCGCCGCAACCGGGTCAGCAGACCGGGCAAGATTTTGCCGTACTTTAGTCTGCATCGCTTGACTGGCTTGCTCGACAGCGGCTAAAGCCAGGGCCTCTTTGCCCCCGGGGAAATAATAATAGAGCGAGCCCTTGGGGGCGCCGCTCTCACGCAGGATCTCATTCAGGCCGGTACCAGCGTAACCTTTGGTCTGAAACAAATAGGATGCTGCAGCGACGATTTTGCTGCGTGAATCAGCTGGCTCCATCTCCTTGACCCTCCTTTTATAGCAACCGGTCTAGATAATACTGTCCGTTCTGCTCAATGTCAAGTATAATGTCTGCCAGAGGACTCAGCCTTGCTCAATCGGTGCCGGCTGATTGATCCTCTAAGCACAAGGCTTATGACACTATAGGAGTAAGGCTAATCATGATCAAGGTAAGGCCCTATCAGTCAGGCGATATACCAGCCCTGGCAGCGATCTGGAACGAAGTGGTAACAGACGGCCAGGCCTTTCCTCAGGAAGAGCCGCTGACCCTGCCCGGCGGAGCGGCTTTTTTTGCTGCCCAAACCTATACCGCCGTGGCAGTCGACATGCCCGGCAATACCGTCCTGGGCCTGTATATTTTACATCCTAACAATGTTGGGCGCTGCGGACATATTGCCAACAGCAGCTACGCGGTCAGCCGGCAGGCCCGCGGTCGGCATATTGGGGAGCAGCTGATCCGGGACAGTATTGAGCAGGCAAAGCGCCGGGGCTTTCAGATTCTGCAGTTTAATGCCGTCGTCGCCAGTAATCTGGCGGCGCGACATCTCTACGCCAAACTGGGCTTCACGCAACTTGGCACGATACCAGCTGGTTTCCGCTTACCGAACGGTACGTTTACGGATATCTGTCTTTATTATATTTCGCTGGATAATCGTGCTGGCTGATGCCAGCCTGACTGGCAGACCCGGTTTTGCTTCTTCGCCGCGTTACCGTCTTGCTTGATACTTTGAGCTATGATAAGACATAGGGACCAGACATCTGTGCGCTTGCGTTCGCCTTGTCATCCTGGATTCTGATGATATGGCTCAGGGACTCACCTGACCGGCCCGGGTTTGGGGCGGCGGTGGCTAAAGGAGACTGCCGACATGGCATTTAATACTGAAACATTTGCGGAGGCGTGTATCAAAGCAATCAACGAAAAGATGAACAACCTGAAAACCCTCAATATCATTGTGGCAGGTAAAACCGGGGTGGGCAAAAGCACCCTGATTAACAGTGTGTTCCGCGAAGAACTGGCAGCTACCGGTATCGGCCGGCCCGTCACGCATCACATGCGCCGCATCAGTAAAAAAGGCTTTCCCCTGACGATCTATGATACCCGCGGCTTTGAATTGGGCCGGGATGCCCAGCATCAGGTCAGGCAGGAAATCCTGGATACTATAAAGCATGGGGTAGACCGGCATGATATCAATGAAGCCATTCATTGCATCTGGTATTGCATCAACACCGCCTCCAACCGGGTAGAACCGGAGGAACTGGACTGGCTGCGCAGCCTGGCTCAGGCAAATCAGCAAACTCAGGTCCCGGTGATTATTGTGCTGACTCAATCTTTTTCCAAGGCTAAAGCAGCTGAGCTGCGGAACTATCTGTTGGACCAGAATCTGGCGGTACTGCAGATCGTACCGGTATTGGCAGCTGATTACGAAATTGATCAGGACTATGTCATAAAAGCTTATGGGCTGGATGTCCTGATTAAAGTTATGGCTGAGACCTTGCCGGAAGAGCTTCAGGACACCTTTCAAAACGTCCAGAAGGCTTGCCTGACAGAAAAGCGCCGCCGGGCTCAGGCTGCCATTGCCACTGCTACGACGGCCGCGTTTGGCGTTGGGTTCACGCCTATTCCTGTGGCGGATGCCGCCCTGCTGATCCCAGCGCAGGTCGCTATGCTGGCATCCATCACCGCAATTTACGGCCTTACCATCAGCAAGAGTATGCTGATCGCTTTTATCTCCATGGTTTTGGGAACCGGCGGAACCACCCTGGCAGGGCGGTTGCTGGCATCGAGTCTGCTCAAGCTGTTGCCTGGTGTAGGGACAATAACCGGTGGAACCATTTCAGGCGCTACGGCCGGAATGCTGACCACCGCCCTGGGCGGCGCCTACATTGCCCTGATGGAAGCGGTATATAAGGGAGAGATTTCCAAGCAGGACTTAAAGACGCCCGCCGGTCAGAAGCAGCTGCGTGATTTACTGCGGGAGCAGTTCAGACAGAACAAAACCGGTTCAGGTAAATCCTGACCGGCAGCCGCGCTTTATGCAGCTAAGCGCGGCTGATTCCCAGGATTGGCTGATGGAAGGCCAAAGACCGCTATGGCTGAATCAGGAGGTAAGCTATGACCTTTGCGTATATTATTATGGGACCATTTAAGCCAGAACAGGATCAGGCTGCTATTCATGAGGGCAGCGCCCGGCTTATCGGGGTAGCCAATTTAGAGCAGGCCTGTCAGGCCGCGCGGCAGCTCCGGCAAGACGGCATTGACTGTATAGAGTTATGTGGTGCCTTTGGGCCTGACGGTGCCCGGGCGGTCATTGAAGCAACTCAAAATCAGATTCCCGTCGGCTATGTCACTCACCTGCCCCAGCAGACGGCCTTGTATGCCAGGACGTTCGGGGAAATGGACTGAGCCAGCGTCAGCAGGCAGATCCGGTCTGATTGCGGCTTCCCGTTTGAGCCTGAACGTCGTCGCCCGCCGCTTCTGTGTGCCTGCCGCCGGTCCGCGGCAGCTGCCGCAAGGCATTCAGTAAGCTGAGCAGCAAAAGCAGCGCCAGGATACTCAAGGTCAGGTAACTGCCCCACGCGGTACCTGGCTTAAGTCCCAGATCAGATTGGCAGCGTGCCATAATCCCGGCGGCCAGCGCCGTGCCCAAAGCCCCCGCCAGTTGCTGCAAGGTGTTGATCACCGCATTACCATCCGTTATCTGCTCCCGCGTTAAAGCGTTCAGGCTGCAGGTCATCAGATTGCTGTTTGAAAGGCCCAGCCCGGTCATCAGCAGCAAATGGCAGGCGATCAGCTGTGGCAGTCGCTGACTGGGCAGTGCCAGCAGCAACAGCAGCAAGCCCAGGAGGGCCAGGCCGGTCCCCGCGGCCACAGGAATTCTGGCGCCCAGCTTATCCAGCAGCCGGCCGGACAGCGGCGCCAGGATCGCCGCCGCCAGCGCGCCTGGTATCATAAACGCACCGGCCGTAGTCGCGCTGTAACCCGCGATCAATTGCAGATAATTTGCCAGCACAAAGGACAGACTTAACAGCAAAGCCTGGTAAACCAGCAGGCCGGCCATCAAGGCCACAAAACGGCGTTGCTTGAATACCGTCAGATTCAGCAGCGGCTGCCTTTGGTTGAGCTTGACAAAGCCACCGGCAAGCACGGCCGTCAATAAGAGTCCTGACAATTGCAGGGTCAGTCTTCCGCTGCTGACCGATTCCAGCAGTAAGGTAAACGTAAGCGCCAGACAAAGCAGGGCTGGCCAATTTAAGCGGTCGGATCTGCCTTGAGGCCGCTCCCCCGGCAAAGCCTGCCAGCCTAAAATCAAGGAGAGTAAGATAACCGGCAGGATACCGGCAAATATCCCCCGCCAGTTAAAGTGCTGGGTCATCATCCCACCGTACGCCGGCCCAAATACCGGTGCCACTGAAGTCGTCATAACGCCTAAGCCCATAAAGAGGCCCCGCCGGTCTTTTGGCACATAGCTCAGGATCAGATGGAACAACAGCGGCAGGGCTATGCTTGTGCTTAAGCCCTGCAAAAAGCGACCCAGCAGCAACAAGGGGAAAACCAGAGCCACACTGTTAAGGACAGATCCGGTCAAAAACAGCCCGTTGGCTGCCACAAACAGGCGCCGGGGAGACAGATGCCGGAGCAGCCAGGCGGAGGCTGGAATCACCGCCGCAATGGCCAGCAGATTCATTGAAGTCACCCATTGTACCGCCGCTGTAGTGATACCAAAGCTTTGAATCAGCGTAGGAAAGGTCACATTCATGGCTGTTTCAACCAGCACGCCGGTAAAGGTCAACAGGCCGGTTGCCACTAAAGCCGGTACGACCGCTAACTTATCCTGGTAAAGCATACTAACCTCCTGCCTGAGACCCGATCGCGCCACGGGTTATACCAAGGCGAAAAAAAGAGGCGGAAATTATTGAATACAATAATCTCGCCTCTGTCTCAACACCTTTACGTGTTATCTGTACGAAAATCTCAGCAACAGCCATTCTAGCGGTTTCAGCCGGCAGATGCAACTTCTCTGTTCTCCGCTTATCCAATACCGCTGCAAAAGTGGTAAACTGACAGCGTCAAGAGAAAGGATGTGACAGCATGACTTTTCAGCAAAAAGGTCAGGTTCTGATCTACCGGCGTCAGAACCAGACTCTGCAAATTGAACCTTGGGGTCCGGACGCGCTGCGGGTCCGGGCTACGGAATTCCCCGCCCTGACGCAGGAAAACTGGGCGCTCATGCCGCCGCCCGACTGCCGGGCACTTGTTTCCTTGCAGCAGGAGCCGGACGGTCAGACCACCGCCGTCATCCGCAACGGCTCTATAAAGGCGGTGATCAACTCATTTGGGGTTATCAGCTTCTACAAAAATGATCAGTTGATCCTGCGGGAGTACTACCGCAATTATGCCGGTACAGAGAGCCGTGAAAGCTGTTGTCTTAAAGTAGTGGCGCGGGAGTTTATCCCGATAGTCGGGGGTGACTATCACCTGACCGTACGCTTTGAGGGACGCGATGGGGAAAAGCTTTATGGTATGGGACAGTACCAGTCACCTGCCCTGGACCGTAAAGGCAGCATTTTGGAATTGGCTCAGCGCAACTCTCAGGTGACCGTGCCTTTTGCCCTATCTAATCTTGGTTACGGATTTTTTTGGAATAACCCGGCCATTGGTAAGGTCATGTTTGGGCAAAACTACAGCGAATGGGTGGCAGAAGCCACCAAGCAGATGGATTACTGGATCACCGTAGGAGACAGTCCGGCTGAGATCCTTCAGAATTATACTGCTGTTACCGGCAGGCCGCCCGTTATGCCGGAGCACCTGCTGGGCCTGTGGCAGTCGCGACTGCGTTACCGCACGCAGGAAGAGGTGCTGCAGGTGGCCCGCCGTTACCAGGAGCTGCAAATCCCGCTTTCCGTCATCGTCATAGATTTTTTCCATTGGACCCGACAGGGAGATTGGCAGTTTGATCCGGTTTACTGGCCGGATCCCCGGGCTATGGCAGATGAACTGCATGCCATGGGCATTGAGGTTATGGTTTCAGTCTGGCCTTCAGTTGACCGCAAGAGCAAAAATTATGAGCCAATGCAGGAGCAAGGTCTGCTGATGCGGGTTGAGCGTGGGGCCGCTCAAACCTATGATTATCAGGGTGACTGCGTCTCTTTTGATGCCACGCACCCGCAAGCCCGGAAATACATCTGGGAGCAATGCAAAAAAAGCTACTATGACTATGGCATTGACCGTTTTTGGCTGGACAACGCTGAGCCTGACAGCGCGGTTTATAGTTTTGATAATTACCGGCTGTACCTGGGCCCGCAGCTGGAGGTCGGCAATCTATATCCGTTGATGTATACCAAAGCCTTCTACGACGGCTTAAAAACAGCAAGTGACCGCACGGTGGTCAATCTGGTGCGCAGCGCCTGGGCCGGCAGCGAACGCTACGGCGCCCTGGTCTGGTCCGGCGATGTTCCTTGTACCTATGAGTCATTCCGGGATCAGGTAGCCGCGGCTATCAATATGGGCCTGGCGGGCATCCCCTGGTGGACGTCAGATATAGGTGGTTTTATGGGGGGTAATGTCCATGATCCGGCCTTTATCCGGCTTTTGATCCGCTGGTTCCAATTTGCGGTATTTACCCCGATACTGCGCATGCACGGAGACCGCGATCCCCACGATATTCCGTCTTTAGCAGACGGTGACTGGGGCGGCGGTTTTCAGCCAACCGGCCAGCCTAATGAATTATGGAGTTACGGTCCGGAAGCGTTTAAAATCATGAAGCAGTATCTGGATCTGCGCCAGTCTTTGCGGCCCTATATAGCTCAATTAATGCAGGAAGCCCATAAAAGCGGCGCCCCGCTGATCCGGGCTATGTTTTATGAATTTCCTGCTGACCCTCACTGCTGGGAACTGCAGGATCAGTATATGTTTGGTCCGGACTACCTGGTAGCGCCCATCCTGTATCCGGATCAGGAAAGCCGCCAGGTTTATCTGCCCCAGGGCGATTGGGAAAGCCAGTCAGATGGTAAGCGCTGGTCTGGTGCCCAAACCGTTCAGGTTGAGGCACCGCTGTCCGTGCTGCCGGTGTTCCGGAGATCAGATCATTGATTCAATAGCCCTCACTCTGACGTTCCTTACGCAGGCGGTAACGGCGCGCTCCGCTGTCCCATTCCGCCTGCTGTACGTCAGATTCTATTTTCAGCCTGGGTACCGGGACCGGATGACCCGCCTGATCTATCGCCACCATGATAAAGTAGGCCCGGTTGATCGACCGTCGGGTACCATCCAGGTCCTCCGCATAGCTGTCAATCCGGATTTCCATGGAAGTCCGGCCGGTGTAATTGATGCGCGCTTTCATGACCACAGTGTCATTCAAGTGGGCGGCGGCTCTGAACACCAGCTGGTCCACACAAGCCGTGGTGACTTCACAACCCGCATGCCGTCTTCCTACCACCCCGGCCAGCTGATCCATCCAATGCATAAGCTGCCCGCCAAACAAGCGGCCGTAGCCATTTATATGGGATGGCATAACCAGGTAGCACTGTTCTGCTTCTGAATAGGCGGCATCACGTTCCGCCGGTATATCATGCATGAGGTTCTTCCCCTCCTTCCTGATGCTGGTCTTTGTTATCCTGACTGCCTGTTTCACCAGCTTCACCAGCTTCACCAGCTTCGCCTGCTGCACCAGTCTGTTGTCTGGTCTCCGCGGCCTGTTTTTGTTCTTTAAGCTGGCTGCGCAAGCCTTTTACGGTCTGCTGCTCCGGCAGCTGTCGCAGCTTTAAGATAAAACTCAATAAAACATACAGGAGTAAGACAATAATTAAAAAGGGAATCTGTCCCAGATAGCTGGGCAGGATCAGTCCCAGGATCAGCGCGGCCGCCCAATAGACGGCCAGGATCAGCTCCCGGGCAAAGGGCCGGGCGGCCCGGCGCAATTGCAGCAGTTTGGTATACTGTCCGATAATAAAAATTACGGCCAGTAAAATCAGCAGTATCTTGTACTTATCCATGCTAAGACCCGCTCCTTTCATGTCTGTGCGGACTTAAGCCGCCGCTCAGCTTGCGCGGTGATATCAAAAGCTGCACAGAAATATATTATAAACAAGATTCTGATTAAAATCCCGGCGGAGGCAGCAAGCCTGATATGACTGCCCGCCGTTCAATATCCGGAGCCAGTCCCGCTGCCGTCAGCGCTGGTATCAGCAGCTAAAACCGGCCAGCGTTCATTTCCTGCCGGGGGATATCTGATCAGTTATAATTAAGCCAGCCAACACGTTAAGCATCCAGGGCGAAGCAGACTGCTGCGCTGTTTTCCAGGAGGATCTCATGTATATGTCATTAGATATTATCGCCGCCACCAGCTTTCCAGAGCTACTGCTCAGGATCGGCGAAGCGCTGAAAAAAGTAATGCAGACGGATTCCCTGATTCCGCTGGGTATATGCCTGCTGGTTCTGCTGGCGGTTATCTTCTTGCGTCGAAAACTGGCTTCAGCGCTGCTCAAACTATTGCTGCATCATCAGCGGCGCCGCCATGCCAGACAGACTGAAGCCGCGCAGCATAAGCTGCAGCAGCCGTTCAGCTGGTGGCTGACCGCTTTAACCCTGCGGCTCCTGCTGCCTTTCATGAAGTTTCCTTCGCCGGCTGACGCCATGCTCAGCAAGCTGGCGCAATCCTGGTTCTTCCTGACCTTGTTTTGGGTACTATATGTACTGGCAGATCAGTTCTGTCATCAATTGAATGAAATTCAAAAGCGGCCGGATAACCGCCTGGATAAAAACGCAGTTAATTACATATCTATCCTGTTGCGTACACTTGTAGTCGTTATTGCTGTGCTCAATGTGCTCGGCATCTGGGTTGCCAACCTGTATGGCCTGCTGACCGGACTGGGCATTGGCGGCCTGGTTCTGGCACTGGCTGCACAAGATTCCGCGGCCAATCTCTTTGCCAGTTTATCTATTATGCTGGACGCGCCCTTCGCCGTGGGGGACTGGATTGAGTTTGCTGATTACAGCGGCAGTGTTGAAAAAGTGGGCTTACGCTCGACGCGCATCCGCTCCGGAGATCAGTCGGCTATCTGCGTGCCTAACTCCACTTTGGGAAATGCGGTCATCATTAATGGCAGTAAACGCCGGAATCGGGTGGTTGATTTCAGTCTGCAGCTGCGCTGTGACAGTAAGCCTGAACAGATCCGCCAATTCACTGCGGCGCTTACTAAGCTGCTGACCGCTGAACCGGAGATCACCGGGACGCCGCTGGTGGCTCTGGAAACACTGGATATCAGCGGGTTGAGTCTTAAGGTCCGCTATCTGACCTCAGCTGATTTTAACCAGATGGAAAGCGTCCGGGAACGCATCAATTATCAGCTGCTGGGACTGCTGTCAGCCTATGGTCTGAGCCTGGCTGCCACGACCGGCGCGGCGCTGGACCCCGGTAAATTACTGCCGACTGCCGCCGCAGCTCCCGCTGCAGTCCCGTCGCAGCAGAACGCCAGCCCTGCGACATTGGCCTCACCTCAAGAGGCTTCCAGGCTGCAGGAAAACTGAGCTTGTGGCAGTATGCTTGACAGAGCTTTTGAAACTATTTATTAATATTAGTTAATTGTTGACTGATTCGTTTACTTATGTAGTCATTTTGGGATAAAGCTGCCTGTTTTCTGTAAAAAATGCTTTGCAGTCAGCTTTGCCTGTGTTATACTTCGGATGTTTATTAACAGCGTGTTAGCTGCGGGTTATGGATGTAAACCGCAGATTAAATCAGACACCGTCTGTGAAGGAGCCCACCTATATGACATATGTGCCGGTGATCCTGGTTATCTTACTGGTATGCGCTTCGATCTTTGTGAATGGCTGGACCGATTCTCCCAACGCCATTGCCACCGTTGTTGTTACCCGGGTTCTTAAGCCAAAGGTCGCCATTGCTCTGGGAGCCTGCTTCAACTTTTTAGGGGTTCTCACCATGGGTTCTGCCGTGGCTGCCACCACCGCCACAGTTGTAGACCTCGGTGCCGGGCAGGAAGGACTGATCACCCTGGCCGCCGCTCAGCTATCCATTGTTCTCTGGGCCGTGGCTGCCTGGAAATTCGGGATTCCCACCAGTGAAAGTCACGCGCTGATAGCGGGGCTGATGGGCGCCGGGATGTCGCTCAGTGGGGTTTCTGCCTTTAACTGGCAGAGCGTAAAGGCGGTTCTCTGGGGGCTGTTCATTTCCACCATTATCGGTTTTGTCGCCGGTTATGGGGTGACCTGGATCATCCGCAAAATCTGTGAATGGATTCAGCCCAACCGCCGCAAGGCTAATCATTTTTTCTCGGTCGGTCAGATTGCCAGTGCTTCGCTCATGGCCTTCAGTCATGGCGCGCAAGACGGTCAAAAGTTTATGGGGGTTTTGTACCTGGCCCTGGTTCTGGGCAAACTGGTTCCCGCTCCCAGTGGCAGTAACTGGGACATACCTATCTGGATTATGATTCTCTGCTCCGTCCTGATGGCGTTTGGGACTTCCATTGGCGGGTACCGCATTATAAAAACGGTCGGTATGGAAATGGTGCAGCTGGAAAAATACCAGGGCTTCGGCGCGGAGCTGGCGGCCAGCGGCAGTATGATTGTCGCCACCGTTATGGGCATCCCGCTGAGCACCACCAATACCAAGGGCACCGCCATGATGGGCGCCGGAGCTACCGCCGGGATCAAAAAAGTCAACTGGGGCGTAGCGCGTGAAATGGTCACCGCCTGGATACTGACCTTCCCTGCCTGCCTGCTGCTGGGCTATATATTCGCAACCGTATTTCGTTTCTTTTTAGGTTAAAACCGTCTTGAAGGCTCCGCCCGATTCAGGCACCTTCAAGTTCTTCGCAGCATTCATCGTAAATTAACGCCGGCACTTAATCCTGAAGGAGGATGATAAGATGGGTAATATGACCAAAAGTAAGCATAGAGATTACTTCAATATGTTTGAAGAAAGCGCGGATATTGCGCTGAGAGCAGCCCAGGCACTGCAGCACGCATTTAGTTCTGACGGCATCGATACCAATGAGCTGAGAGCGATCAAAGACATTGAGCATGAAGGCGACCTGCATGTGCACAATTCGCTCAAGGTCATTGAGGCGGCTTTCATCACGCCCTTTGATAATGATCAGATGATGGCGGTCCTCAACGGGATTGAATCTGTTACGGACAGTATTGAGGAGGTTTCGGCTGATATCTATCGCATGCGGATTAAAAATGGCGACAAATATGTGGAGCATTTTCTGCAGCTGGCCGTCCAGTCTATCGAAGAACTGCAGAAGCTGATGGTGACCTTGCGGCAGTTCAAAAAAGACAGTAAGGAGCTGCGGGAGCATATCATTGAAGTCAACCACCTTGAAGAGATCGGTGACCAGACCTACACCGACGCCATGTATGATCTGTTTGGCGGCAGCTATGAGGCAATTGATGTGATCCGCTATAAACAGATTTATGAGGATCTGGAGGACACCCTGGATTGCTGCGAAGATGTTGCGGATACCATTGAGGGTATCCTGATCGCAACCACCTGATCTCTGTCCGGCCGGTTCAACCAAAGCCAGTGCTGTCCGGAGCGGTTTCAGCCGCGGCCGGCGCAGCGCTGGCTTCAGACTATAAGGTCCGCAGTAAATCCGCATACCAGAAGATCATGGTGTCGTTATAGCGCCGTTCGGACGGCCGTGATACCCGATCCCATAAATTGCGGATGTCTCGGTACCAGGTTTCCAGCGCCGCGGCCAGCGACCAGGCGTCCAGGGTCAGGGCCGGATCCGGCGCAGCTGGTCCGGTAAGCCGCTCCAGGCGCTTAAGCGGCGTCAGCTGACCGGTGGTCTGATGATGCTCTCCTGCTTTGAGCAGGTCGGTGGATCGTCCGTATTTTAAGCAGGCCAGCGTATCAGCCAGGGCATTAAACAGCTGATTGCCCTGATTATAAATCAGGTACGGTTCCAGCCGCGGCCGGCAGGACCGGTCCATCCCCGGCAGTAAAGCCAGTAACTCCCGGCCAAGCTGGCTGAGTTTCAGGTTATGGGCCCGGGCCTGTCCCAACCGCTGCCGCCAGCTCTCCTCAATTTCATCCAGCTGTTCCAGCCAGCCCCGTTCACCAGCCGGCAGTTCGCCCCTGGCCTCCCGCTGCCGGCGCTGTTCAATATCATAATACTGAACCAGATCACCCCATTGAAAAACCGAAGCCTGACTGAGCTGCTGCAGCAGTTCTGCCAGGCGGCCATTGCTGTCGCCGTACAGCAGTTTTGAGAGACTGCGGTTAAAATCCGCCTGAGGCAGGCCGGCCTTGTTCCAGGATAAAGCGGCGCCCAGCGCCAGTCCCGGGTAAGAGAACTCCGGCTGCTCATAATGCCCCCAGTCACCCCAGTCAGTATTAAGCACCCCCCTGGCCTGATATAAATGCGCCAGACGGCAGGTTTCCCGGATATTCTGGGCAGCGGCCGTATAAGCCGGCAGCCCCCGGTTCCAGGCAGAGGTTCCCGGGCACAGATACTGCGGGATGTTGAGCTCACTCAGCCGTCTGATCGGCGCCTCCGGCACCTCCTGGCTGTAATGCCAGTTCAGGCAGACAGTCTGCGGCGGGAGCTCCCGCATCAGTTCTGGCTCCTGCTCCAGAATATCGCCCCAAAACTGAGGAGACCGGCCCTGCGCCGCTACAAATTCGCACAGTTTTTTAAGATAGCTGACGTAGATCTGGTTTACGCTGCTCTCGCGGACCGTGGCAGCCGACTTTCCGCGTCCCAGGTCAAAAGTTTCATCCGCGCAGATATTGAACCGACGGCTGCTGAATAACGGCATATATGCCTTCAGCATGTAGCAGATAAAGGCGAAGGCTTCGTCATTGGTCACATCAATTGTGTGGTGTACCTGGCGGTCATACCATGAAAACGGGGCCGTCCCCGGGTTATCCAGTTCACAGTAATCGGAAAATGACCGGGTTCTCAGGACCTTATACAGGTGTCCAAAACTGGCCAGGGAAGGAATCAGCTCAATCCCGCGCTGCCTGCAGTAAGCATCGAGTTCCAGAATATCCTGGGCTTCCAGTGGGGTGTCATCGCGCCATACCTCACTGAAGCCCGGAAACAGGAAGCTATGTTCGACATATAGCTGCAGCTCATTCAACTTAAAGTAACTCATCATGTCAACCAGCTCTTTCAGGCTTTCCATCCGGGGAACCCTGGATCGGGTTACATCATGATAAAAGCCCCGGCCCGGCAGGTCCGGCCAATCCTGAATCTGCAGCTCAGGCCACACCGCCGCGCTTTGCTGCAGCAGCTGCTGCAGGGTTCTGACGCCATAAAGCAGGCCGCGGGGGCTGTTCGCGCTTAAAACCGCCCCGGTTTCAGCTTGAATGTCGATCCGGTATCCTTCCGCCATCTGTGCCGGTTCAGCAGTGCTTTCAGCCTCCTGCCCGAGCTGCAGGTCTGCCGTAAGCTGCAGTACAATAGCGCCGCCGGCAGGCCGGGCCTGCTCCGGCCCCTGTCTGAGGATTGACGGGGTCCAGCCGCAACAGTCTTGCACCGCAGCCTGCAATTGGCGGGCCGCAAATAAGACCTGATCCAGTTGCAGCCTGTCCGCTCCCAGTACGCCGGCAGCGAGATCTGGCAGTAAAGCCCGCGGTCCGCTGGTCCGGCCAGGCTCCGGGCATTGAACGCTTTTCAGGATAAGGGGCAGCTGAGGCCGCAAATAAAAGCAGCCTGGCCCTTGCTGCAATTGCTGTACGCGCGGTAGAAATTCCATTTTGAACCTCCCTGAATCTTGTCAGACTGAGCATCGGTAAACTAAACGGTTCAGCCGGCGCCGGCTGGCGCCGTGGCAAGATTTATTATACAGCAGAGGCTTCAGCTTCTTCTGGTCTGTGTTTGGCCTTCTCTGGCTGCAATGGCAGCTTCCCCTGCCGCGCCACTAAAACTGACCGGGCCAGACTGACCAAGCCGCGGCCAGCGCCGCTGCTTTTTTATGTGGTTTACCGGTATGCGGTAAGGGATGTCTGGCCGGGAGAGCGGCTCACGGATCGTTTCCGTTCAGTCTGGGCGCTTCTCCGGGGACACAGCGGTTTACCGGTCTTTCAGGAAAACTGGCCCGGCCGGGACAGCCGGAGCCGGGGGACTTCAGTCAAAGCGCTGCCGGCACCGCAGCCTGAGCTTAAGTGTGCTAGAATGTCGGTCTGAACCTTTGCGAAGGGAGACGCCACAGAAATGACCTCAAATCCAGAATCTCAAAACGTCGCATTTGCGGCAGAAGAGCGGCAGCTCAAGCTGATACAGAGCTATATCCGGCGGCGGCAGGCCAGGCTTAAGCACAGCCTGGCCGCCCGGAAGGCCGCCGATCTGGATATGGCCACGCAGATTTATGATGAAGGTCTGGCGGAACGGGACCAGGGCTTTGCTGAGCTAGCCAATCTGCATCAGGAGATTCATCTGAATCAGCAAAAATACCGGGATGAATGGCAGGAACACCAGCATCTGGACCGGCTGTGGGACAACCCTTATTTTGGGCTGCTGACCTTCGCTTTTGATGATGAACCAGAAACCGGCCCTGATAGGCAACCGGCTGAAACCTACCGGATTGGTTTGATGAATCTGGCAGATGACGCGGATCTCACACAATATGTGCTGGATTGGCGCGCTCCGCTGGCCGCGGTCTATTATGAATATCCGGCCGGCCCCGCTCATTTTGCAGGGCCCCAGGGCCAGATAAGCGGCCAGGTACTTGAAAAGCAGCAGGCCGTTATCCGTGATGGCCAGCTGTTGCGGCTTTTTGCCACAGATGAGGAAGTGCAGGATGAAATTCTGCAGACAGTCCTCAGCGGACATGCCGGTCCCCGGATGAGGAATATTGTAGCCACCTTACAGCGGGAGCAGAACCAGCTGGTACGGGTAGATCCTTCAGAAAGCCTGTTGGTCCTGGGCGTAGCCGGCTCCGGCAAAACCGCCGTTGCCATGCACCGGGCCGCTTACCTGCTTTACCGCCAGCCCGGGCTCAGCGCACAGAACATGCTCCTGCTCACACCTAATTCCCAGCTGGCAGCGTATGTTTCCCAGGTATTACCGGACTTAAATGAAGCGGCCATCCGGCAGGAAACCTGGCCGGAAGCCTTGCTGGAAGATCTGTCCGCCTTTGAAGGGCGCTATCTGTCTTACCCCCTGCGGCCGGCTTCAACTGCCCGGCGGACGCTGGCCTGCGATACCCGGCTGAATCAGGCACTGGAACGGTGGTTAAAAGCGATCAGCTCCCGGCTTTTTGTCGCTAAAGACCTGGAGGTCGGAGATCAGCTGGTTCCTCAAAGCTTTCTCTCTTCTCTTTACCTGGACAACTACCAAAGTCTGCCCCCGCTTAAGCGGGCAGAGCAAATGCTGGATAATGTCAGAGATTATCTCCGGCAGCAGGGTTTTCAGGACTTTGGCGCCGTGCGGGACAGTATAAACACGGATCTTCAGGATATGTACCTGGCCCGGCGGTTGCTGCCGCTGTACCGGCTGTTTCTGACTGATCTGGAAACTGAAGATCCGGCGCTCTACCGGCAGCTGGAGGCAGGTACGGGGCAGCCTGGTGAAGGGCAGCCGCTGGATGACGTAGATGTGGCGCTGATGGTTCTGATCAAGGCTGCTCTTTGGGGCCGCAGCGGACCGCTGGCAGAAGAGCAGCAGCCGGTGGAGCATCTGATTCTTGACGAGATGCAAGATCTGCCGCTGCTGGCGCATCAGGCCCTGGCCAGTCTGTTTACCTGTCCTAAAACGATTATGGGAGACGTCCAGCAGGCGCTGACCTTTGATCCTCCGGCAGATTACGTCACCCGGACCGCCGCAATTTACCGCGGTCAGGGTAAGCTGAAGCAAGCCTGGTTAAATCTGGGCTATCGTTCAACTTATGAGATCAGCCGGGCCGCTGCGGCCGTCTGGCCGGCCAGCGGCCTGAAGCCGTTTGAACGGCACGGCGGGCCGGTTAACTTGCACAGGCTCTCCCGGCCGGCCGCGCTGCTGCCCTGTCTGGAGCAGTGCCTGCGGCAGCAGCAGACAGCCGATTGGCAGCAGTGTGCGGTGCTTTGTCCTGACACGCGGACCCGCGACTGGCTGGCTGAGCAGCTTCAGCCAAGCCAGCTGGCATCTGTTTTTGTCCATGACAGCGTCCGGCCTCTGGATGGTCTGGAGAGCCGGCCCGGCGGTTACTGGCATCTGCTGTCTCTGGATGACTGCAAGGGTCTGGAATTTGACGCTTTGATCGTGATCGATCGCGGCGGTTTCCCGCCGGAGCTTGACTGCCAGCCGTTAAGTCCTGAGCAAAGCGGCCGCCGGTGGTATGTAGCTCTGACCCGCGCCTTGCATCAGCTGGATTTGATCCTGCCCCCGGTTCTGCCGGAAATTCTGCAGCCTCTGGCGGCTTTGGGTCCGGAGCTGGTCCGGCAGTCTGCTGACTGACCGGGTGAGCAGATCCGCCTGTTTCAGCTTTCCGGAATGGTAAAGATATTGCTGACCCGGTTTTTGCGGTCAATTAACTGGTTATACTGCAGGATGCTATACTCATTCAGCCAGGTTTCAAAGGGGGTGCTCCCATTGTACTCATACAGGGTGCCCTCCGTATCAATGCAGTAGTTGGCTGTCATCACCGGCAGCTGAGCCTGCAGGTCATCCAGGAATAACAGGTAAGGCGATTTATCCAGGCCGGACAGGTCCAGCAAATCACCGGCCAGGTAATTCAGACTTGTGGTCTGTCCCCGGCCTTCCGGAATATCGTAATTAGCCCAGATGACATACGGAACCTGATAGCGGGCATCCGCCGCGTCATTATAACTGTCCAGGGACTTCAGCGAGCTGACCGTATAATCATTGGGTTGGTGATCGCCAAAAAACAGCACAATGGTATCCTGATCCAGTTCCTGCAGGGAAGCCAGAAAATCACCCATAGCGGCGTCGGTTTCATGAATCAGCGACAGATATTGATTCAGGGCAGCCGCTCCCCCATCTGAGGTCACCTCAACCTGCTGCTCAAAATTATCATACTCGGTCGTGTAGCCGCCGTGATTCTGCATGCTCACGGTAAAGATAAACGCCGGCTGGTCCTCCGGTTTGGTCTGAAGTTCCAGCAGGATTTCGTCAAACAAGCTGGCATCACTGATATATTTGCGCAGCAGCTGTTTATTGGTGAAATCAGTGGCAAACTTAATCTTATCAAAGCCAAAATAGGGGTAAACCTGATCGCGGTTCCAACCGCTGGAACGGTAGGGATGCATGGCTATGGTGTAGTAATTCTGGTCCTTAAGCAACTGTACCAGTGTGGGCGTATAGCCGCTGATAAATTGCTGGTAGGCTACCGATCCGGTGGGTAAAAAGGCCATGGAGTCAGAGGTCAGAAATTCAAATTCAGAGGTTGCGGTGTTACCACCTTTAATTGATACCGCGGCATCGCCCTTGATGGTGTTGGTGGATAAGCTGTCCAGTTGCGGGGTGACCTCTATATTGGTCTGAAAATCCGCCAGAACAGACAGATCGGAAAAGCTTTCATTCATCACAATAATAATATTAGGCTGACTGCTGGTGCTTGTTACTAAGTCATCCCCGCTGACCAGCGGGAGATCGGCCGCGGAACCAAGCAGAGTCTGGTAGGACTGACCGGTCTGAACCATTTCTTCCTGCTCTGATGCCTGCTCATCTGCCGCCTCCAGCAAAATCTTTTCCTCAATGGCACTGCGGGCGCTGGCTGCAGGTTCAGTTCCGGAAGCAGCCTGACTGGTCTCAGTCTCCATAAGCTTATCCGCCGGGTCAGCTCCGGCGGTCTCCGCCGTATTGGCGCCGCTTTCCTCCGCCGTATTGGCGCCGCTTTCCTCCGCTGTATTAGCCGTGGCGGTTTCCGTGCTGAGCTCAAGGTCTGAACCGGAACGATTCAAACTGCTGTCTGGCAGGTCACCGTCCTCCGCCTGAACCGATTCCGTAATAGCGGCGGCTTCATCCAGTTTTTTATCTGCTTCTTCCTGATCCAGATAGGGATTGGCAATGGCCTCCACCTCCTGCACGGAGTAGCCCTCAGGCCGCTCCACGTTAAGGTAAGCAATATTGCGCAGAAAACTGACCATGAAACCATTATGCTCATACATATAAACGGTGTTAAACAAGGTATTGTCCAGATCAATCAGATAACCGTATAAAGGATAGTTGATCAGATTTACCACGCCCGTCATAAAAATGCCGGCTGTCAGCAGGGTTGTCAGCCAGAAAAGGCCGTGCCGTTTAAAGCGCAGACACAAAAAATGCGCGCCGGCCATTCCCACGACAAAACAAACACTCACAACCGCAAAGCGGGTCGTAAAAGGAAATTTATAATTGCTCACCACACTCACCGCAGTGCCAAAGGAATTAAAATCCCAGGGGACAATCGGTGTAGAGCGAAAATTCATCACCAGATAGTTTGCCAGGCCGATCCCGTAGCTCAGGCCCAGCAAAATCCTGGCACTTAAAGACTGGCGACCGGTTATAACCAGCAGCAGAAACTCCGCGGCTAAATAAAGCAGATAGTTAGCCAGCTGAATCGCCGGACTGATGATCCAGGGATCATTGACAAACGCGTCCAGCAAGTAAAAACAGCCCAGGGGCCATAAAAAGAAAAATACCAGGCTGAACACCCGCTGAGGCAACGGTCTGAAAGCGGGAGGTTCTGCCCGCTCCAAGCTGGTCTCTGAAGCGTTTGTCGCACTGCCGGTCTTGATATTGATTTCAGCTGACATGAATACTATGCTCCTGCGGATCATTGCCTGACTCACGCCGGACCCGGACGCTTTGTTGTTCCCTGGACTATGAAGGCGCAGCAAAGACATGCGGTTAGCAGCAGGTTATAAATGTGTTATCAAATATTAACACAAATAGCATAATATAACTCAGTCAGTTTTTGGGGCTTTACAAATCTTTTAAAATGCCTGGTTATTCCTGCAAGCCTTGCTCCAGCCAGGGGTTTTCCCGCGCGGCCGCCAGATCAAAAGCAGCACCATGGCCGGGTAATAAGAGCATTGATTCAGGCCAGCTCTGGAGCAGTCCGGCAAAGGTCTGAAGCGAATGACGCTGCTCCCAGTAATCTCCGCCGGGGAAATCCGTGCGGCCTACACTGTTTTGGAACAAAAAGTCTCCGGTAAAAGCCAGCAGCGGCCGGTCCGCGGCGGCTTTATGCAGGACCAGATATACGCAATCCCCCGCGGTATGCCCCGGCAGATGCAATACCCGGATAGAAAACGCCTCGGTCCAGGGCAGCAGTTCGCCGTCCTCCAGCAGGCGTTCCGGCGCCTGAAAGCGCCGCGGCCGGTCAAACTGCGGGCTCAGGTTCAAGACCGGATCAGCCAGATAAGCCTGGGTCTGACGGTGACAAAGCAGCGGCGCGCCTGTATCCGTCCTCCAGCGGTCAGCCTGAGCTATATGGTCATAGTGGCCGTGTGTCAGCAGCAGTAGCAGCGGCTTCAGCGGTAATGTCTTCAGTTGCAGGTCCAGAGGGAGCTGACAGGACGGATCAATCAAGATGCTGAAGCTGTCTTGCCGCAGTAAATACATATTGGCGTGCCGGCCGCTTTCCGGAATCCGGTAGAGTTCCAGCGGACCGGCCGTTTCAGCTGAGGCAGCTGTATCAGATGGCAGCCGGCGGTCTGCGGCCAGGATGGGCTTCAGTCCCTGTTGTTCTGTCCATATCCAGCCATCCCAGTTCAGTATCATGTGGTAATCCTCCCGCGGTCCGCCAGCGCTTGACGGCAATGCTTATAATACAATTAGTGTAATACCTGCTGCCGGGCTGAGTGGTAACAGGGCGCTGGCAGGTCAGATTGGCAGCGCCAGGAGGCTCCGGCAGCATGGATCTGGATCTCTGTCCCCAGCGTTAAAGGAGCATGCATGGCCTCAATTCTGCATTTGGAGCAGCCGCTGGCCCCGGTTTATGATGCTGAATCCCGCATCTTGATTCTGGGCAGTTTCCCCTCAGTTAAAAGCCGGCAAAGCGGCTTTTATTACGGGCATCCCCAAAACCGTTTCTGGCCGCTGCTGGCCCGGCTGCTGCAGACTGCCGCGCCCACGACTATAGCGGAAAAGCAGGCTCTGTTGCTGCGGCACCGGATTGCCTTATGGGACACCTTGGCCAGCTGCAGCATCATGGGTTCTTGTGACAGCAGTATTCAGGATACCGTTCCAAGTAATCTGCAGCCAATCCTGCGGCAGGCGGCGATCCGGCAAATATTTGTCAACGGTCAGGCCGCCGCCCGGTTCTACCGCCGGTACCAGCAGCCCTTGACCGGACTGACGGCGATCCGGCTGCCCAGCACTTCACCCGCCAACGCCGCCTGGACATTTGACCGGCTCTGTGAAGCCTGGAGCGTTCTCCTTCCCTACTTAAAAGATTAGGTGGAAGGAGCAAAGCGCGGGGCAGGCGGTGACCCGGGTCCAGGAAGGATCAGGCCGGATAAACCAGATCGGCCGCCGTCCAATCCTTGAGTAAGGCCGCGGCAGTCTCAGCCAGCTGTCTGGCGCCGGCAGGGTCGTGCTCCGCCACATGACCGCATTCGGCGGTTGAAGCCGTACCCGGCACAGCTCCGTTATATGCCGCTGCGGCTTGCAGTGCCTCCCGGATCAGACTGACCGCGGCTGCCTGCTTCATCCCGCGTAAAAGGATATAGAAGCCGGTACGGCAGCCCATGGGGCCAACGTAGACCACCTGCCGGCCGTAAGCGCTGCTCCTGAGCCAGGTGGCCAGCAGATGCTCCAGGCTGTGTCCGGCCGCCATACTGAAATAGCCGCCCTGATTCGGCTTGACCAGTCTCAGATCATAGGTCGCGATATCACCGTCCTGCCGGGACAGGTACAGCCCCGGCACCAGGACATCATGATTGACCGCAAAGGAGGCAATTGTCCCGTCAAAGCCCGGCTGCGGCGCCGGCTGGCGGCGAGCCGCTTCAACCGGATTCAGGCCGCCGTCCGGCTTGTTCCTGGTCTCTGGTTCCGGCAGGGCGGCCAGCAGTTGTTCCACCAGGTTTGCCGCCTGGTCAGCCGCTTGTTTTTCAAAATTATCATAGGTTTCTTCGGCATTTTCATCCGCCATATCAGAAATAGCCCGGATAATCAAAAAGGGGACAGCGTTAATATACGCGGTCTGTCCAATGGCCGCCGATTCCATGTCACAGGCGATCGCTCCAGTAGCTTCAGCGATATCTCTCGCTTTGGCGGCTGAGCTGATAAACTGATCCCCGCTGGCCACCAGACCAATGGTAGCGCCGCCCTGCGGCTTCAGCAGCCGGTCAGCCAGCTGGAGCAGGTCTTCATCTGCCTTAAAGCAACTGCAACCGGGAGCGTATTTTTCCAGTAAACGGGCTTCCAGATCGTGATATAAAACACCGGAGGCCAATACCGTCTGCCTTGGGGGCAGGCTGCGGTCCAGCGAACCGGCAATACCTGTATTGATCAGGCAGTCGGTCCCCCAGTGATCAATCAGCCGCTGAGCCTGCAAGGCGGCATTCACTTTACCGACGCCGCTGGTACTTAAGGCTACGGCCCGGCCGTTCAGGCTTCCGGTCCAGACAGTCATGCCAGCCTGCCGCTCTTCACAACAGTCTGTCAATCTGGCCTTCAGCAGTTGAGCTTCAATGTCCATGGCGGTCAGAATACCAATAGTTTGCGGATTGATCATCTTTATTACTCCTCAAAAGACGCTATGATGTACGGCCATCAGACCGGGACCGGTGTCAGTCAGCAGTCAGCGGAGGCGGCATCAGGCCGTCCGCTAAGGTCTGTATTTCCTGATTAAGGCGGCTGGCTTCTTCCAGTGCAAGGTCAGCGCGGCGCTCCATATCCCGGCCTGACTCAGCCTGACGGCGCAACTGTCTGGCATTGATCAGCGTATTCAGTCGTGCACAGCGAACTGCTGCCAGCAGGAGTTCGCCCGCGCAGGCAGCGTCCGTCACCGCGTTGCGGGAGCCCGCCGTGGTCAGGTGCCGGGTCAGCTTCAGCCCATCCACCGCAGTCCGGGCCAGTTCCAGGGGCACAGCCGAGGCCGCGCGCAAGGCAGCCTGTATGGCCTGACTGCGCGCCTGCTTTTGCTCCGGTGTTGCTGCCGGCAGTCTGTACGCGGCAGTTACCGGTAAAAAGGCGCGCGCGTCCTCATCGGCCAGGCGGCTCAGCCGCAGTTGCAGTGCTTGAGCCTGCCGGAGATCCGCTTGCAGCAAAGCCGCCCCTGGTTCAGCCGGATCCTTTGGTGCTTTGGCCAGCGAGCCTGCCATGTGAGCCAGCGCCAGTCCCAGCGCCGCCACATAAGCCGCCGCGGAGCCGCCGCCCGGCACGGCCGCGGCGTTGCTCAGGCGGCGCAGATAATCGGTCAGGCTCAGTCCCAAAAAAGCCGGGGGCTGCGCCTGCCTTGCCAGATAGGCCTCCAGCGTATGCTGCAGCAAAATGGTAGTGGTCAGCGCCCCTACTCCGCCCCGCAGGGGGGCCAACGCAGATATTTTGCAGGGTGTGTCAGTCACTGCAGCCGGGTCCAGGTCCCCGGCCAGCTGACCCGGATCTGCCGGATCCGGCGAAACGCCGCAATCGACTACCACACATCCAGGTTTCAGTTCAGCGGCCCGCAGGGATTTTGCCCGGCCCATGGCAGCGATAACCAGATCTGACTGTTGCAACAGCTGCTCCCTGTTTTTAGTTTTAGAATGACAAACTGTAACGGTTGCCTGACGAGCCTGCAGCAGCAGCGCCACCGGCAGTCCGACGACCGGACTGCGGCCTAAAACGGCAGCTCTCAGGCCAGCCGGGTCAATCCCATAATGATCCAGCAAAGCGACCACCGCTTCAGCTGTGCATGGGGCAAAATACGGAGTCTGTCCGCTATACAGGCGGGCTTGCTGCGCAGCGGTCATGCCGTCTACATCTTTTTGCGGATCAATGCAGGCTGCCGCCGCGGCTTTATCCAGCTGCGCCGGCAGGGGCCGCAATAAGAGAATACCGTCTATATCCGCCCGGTCTGATAAGCCGGCCAGCTGCGCCTCCAGCTCAGCCTGAGAGCAGGTCGCCTTCATCTCCTTGACCTCCGCCCTGAAGCCCAGCTGTTCCGCCCGTTTTAAGATCGCGCTCTCATATGCCAGATCATCGGCCCGCCGGCCGACTCTGACCAGCGCCAGCGCCGGGCATCGCGAGCCTGCCGCGGCCAGATCTGCCAGCGTCCCGGCCATCCTGGCCCGGCCGGGTCCGGCCGCTTCCGACCCGCTCAATTTAAGCGGCCAAGTGGCAGCCGCCGGCCAGCCGGGTATTACTGACTGATAATTCAAATGCTCCACGCCTGATCTCCTGTTCCTATTCTGCTGAGTGCTCACTGCAGGCTTAGCTTAAACCGCTGATACGACCGGCCGCGTCAATATCCATCCCGCAGGCTGCGGGTACTTTGGGCAGACCGGGCATGGTCATAATGTCGCCGGTTAAAGCGACCACAAAGCCTGCCCCTGCGTTTAAATTCAATTCTCTCACATGAATCATAAAGCCGCGCGGCGCGCCTAAAAGTTTGGGATCGTCAGAAAAAGAGTATTGCGTCTTGGCCATGCATACCGGCAGGCTGCCATAGCCTTGTTCCTCCAGTTCCTTCAGCTGCCGCCGGGCTTTGCTGCTGTATTCGACGCCGTCCGCACGGTAGATCTCCCGGGTAATGGTGGCAATTTTGCTTTCCAGTGAAGCCTCCAGCGGGTACAGGGGCATAAAATCCGCATGCTGACTCTGACATATCTGAAGCACGGCGCGGGCCAGGTCCACGCCGCCCGCTGAGCCCTGGCTGAAAACATCTGTGCGGACACAGTCAAAGCCCCAGTCGGCGGTCAGTTGTTCCAGCTGCCTGGCTTCCGCTTCAGTGTCACTGGGGAAATGATTCAGGGCAATCACGACCGGGACACCAAATTTCCGCAGGTTTTCCGCATGCTGACGCAAATTGGCGCTGCCTTGCGTCAAGGCAGCCAGGTTTTCTTCGCTCAGGTTTTTTTTGTCCTGGCCGCCGTTTAGTTTCAGGGCGCGAATGGTGGCCACCAGCACCACAGCTTCAGGCTTCAGCTGGCCGGCCCGGCACTTTATGTCAAAAAACTTCTCTGCGCCTAAGTCCGCCCCGAAGCCTGCCTCCGTCACCACATAATCTGCCAGATCCAGGGCCGTCTGCGTGGCTATCAAGGAATTACAGCCATGCGCTATATTGGCAAAGGGGCCGCCATGTATAATAGCCGGCGTATGTTCGACTGTCTGTACCAGATTTGGTTTCACGGCGTCCTTCAGCAGCAGAGTCAGCGCGCCGGTCACGCCCAGATCATTGGCGGTTATCGCTGTTTTTTGCCGGGTGTAGGCCACAACAATGCGGCCCAGCCGCTCTTTCAGATCCGTAAGGTCCCGGGCAAGGCACAAAATCGCCATAATTTCAGAGGTTACCGTTATATCAAAGCCGCTTTCGCGCGGGACCCCGTCCGTCGGCCCCCCCAGGCCGATCACGATATGGCGCAGCGCGCGGTCATTCATATCCATCACCCGCTTCCAGGTCACCCGGCGGGGATCTATGTCAAGGGGATTGCCTTGCTGCAGGCTGTTATCCAGCACCGCGGCCAGCAAATTATGCGCGGAGGTGATGGCGTGAAAATCCCCGGTAAAATGCAGATTGATATCTTCCATCGGCAGTACCTGCGCCAGTCCGCCGCCCGCAGCGCCGCCTTTAATGCCAAAGCAAGGGCCTAAGGACGGCTCTCTTAAGGCGGACACCGCCCGGTAGCCCAGGCGGTTAAGGGCCATGGATAAGCCGATATTCACCGTAGTTTTCCCTTCACCGGCGGCAGTCGGGTTAATCGCCGTAACTAAAATCAGGTGACCGTGAGACGGGACCGCTTTTGCCGGCACCGCCGCGGGCTGAATTTTGGCTTTGTAGCGGCCATAGGGTTCCAGCCGGTCCTCCGTCAGACCCAGTCTGGCTCCGATCTGAGTGATCGGTTCAAGAACAGTCTCCTGTGCAATCTCAATATCTCGTTTCATGCGCTTCCCCCTGATCAGTTAACGCCGGACCTTATGGCAGTGAACCCGGCGCTTTTTTGTTCACGCCTTATTGTGCCACAAAAATGGCGGAATGAGCAGCAATTCTGTCAGAACTGGGCCTTGATCAGCCTGTTTACCACCTGGTCCCGGAGAGGATTCAGGCGCAGTAAAAGCCGCCTTTTTGTTGCATTTGAGCGCTTTAGCCGGGATATCTCACGTTATACTCAGAGCACATTAGCCGATCATGAGGAGAACCGATATATGAAAAAGCTCTGGATTCCGCTGTTGATTACTGTATTAGGAGCAGGCATCATCTTTGGCGCTTACGCAGCCTACCGCCAGCTTGATAAAGCCGCAGCCGCAGCGGCCGTGACCTCCTCAGTCAGTCTGGATTCACAGCCGGCGGCAGACAGCGTAGTCACGTCGGCACCAGGTTCAGACGACCGTTCAGCAGGCACTGAAGCTGATGCCAGTGGTGAAACCACAGCAGACTACACCGCGCCGGATTTCACCTTGACCAACAGTCTGGGAGAAACAGTGACGCTTTCGCAATTAAAAGGCAAAACCGTGGTGTTGAATTTCTGGGCTTCCTGGTGCGGTCCCTGTCAGTCTGAAATGCCCACCCTCCAGCAGTTTTACACCGATAATCAGGACCGGGACGACCTGGTTTTTCTGGCGGTCAATCTGACGGACGGCCAGCGGGAGACCCAGAGCAGCGCGGATAGTTATATGGAAGAAAATGATTACACCTTCCCGATTTTATATGACACTGATTCTGCCGCCGCCTATGCTTACTATGTCAGCGCGATTCCCACAACGTATATCATCACGCCGTCCGGAGATTTGTATGCCCGCCATACCAGTGTGATAACCCGCAGTCAGCTGGATGAGTATGTGGCCTCAGCCGCGGCCTGGACCGGCAGTAACCCTTAACAGTCTGATTTTTCATCTGAGAGGAGCCGGCTTGTGAGTTATATATTAGTATTTCTAGAAGGTATTCTGGCCTTTATCTCTCCCTGTATTTTGCCTATGCTACCGGTGTATCTGATCTATCTGGGCGGCGAAACCAACCTGGCAACTGCGGATACGGCTGCTCTGGCGCGCAGGCTGCGTTCAATCCGCCTGCGTAACACCCTGGCATTTATCTCAGGCTTCACGCTGATCTATATAGCGCTGGGCGCCACCGCCTCCGCTCTGGGGCAGCTGATATTTCACAGCCAAGAGCTGTTACAGCGGGTTTCCGGAGGCCTGCTGATTCTATTGGGGCTCTACTATCTGCTGGATCGTCCGCTCTTCCGGCCGCGGTCCGGGTCGGCTGGCAGCGCGGATCCCACCAGTCGTCTTATTCAGACTGAAGGTAGCTGGGGGTGGGTAAAAAGCCTGCTGTTCGGAATGGCTTTCACCTTGACCTGGACGCCTTGTCTGGGCACCTGGGTCGGCGCGGCAATGACCCAGGCGGCCAGCAGCCAGACGATGTGGCATGGCGTTTTACTGCTGTTTCTGTTTTCTATGGGGCTGGGGATTCCGTTTTTTCTGACAGCGCTGTTGTACAATTATCTTCAGAACAGCCTGCAGGTGCTGAAAAAGCACAGCCGGATCATCCGGATTATCAGCGCGCTGCTCCTGATTGTCATCGGTGTGCTGATGTTATTTGATATCATTGGCTACTATATGGCACTTTTCAATTAGTTTTACCGCGGCCGCCACCGCAGTAAGACCTCAGGCCGCCAGGAGGTAGCTACAGGATATGCATCCCATCCGTAAATGGTTTTATAAAACCCTGTCCGGAGTCAATATTGATATCACGCGGGATTACCGTCAGGTGAGGCGGCTGCAGCATCTGAGCAAGCCGGTCTTCCTGCCCCTGTACCGGGCATATGATTATAAAGTCCTGGCTGAGGACGGCTATGAGATCCCCATCCGGATCTTTTTACCTCAATCAGACCCGGCCGTCCCGCCCGCTGATCCGGCCCTGGCTGAAGGTGGCAACCCGGCTGCCGCTGCGCCGGACGCTGCCGCTGCTGCAGCCAGGCCCGTCCTGCTGTTTTTTCATGGTGGCGGCTGGGTCATCGGAGACATTGACACCTATACCTCAATCTGTCAGGAAATCAGTGATGTAACCGGCAGCACCGTGGTCTCAGTAGATTACCGGCTGGCCCCGGAGCATCCTTTCCCCGCGGGCTTGTCTGACTGTTACGCGGTTGCGCTGGAGCTTTTCACCCACCCGGAGCATCTGCAGACCACCACCCGGCAGATAACGCTCATAGGCGACAGCGCGGGGGGCAATCTGGCCGCGGCCGTATCTCTCCTCGCAAGACAGCGCGGCACCTTTGCCCCGCTCCGCCAGATTCTGCTCTATCCGGCTACGGACGCAGATTTTTCTGACCGCAGTCCCTTTCCCAGCATGAAAGAAAACGGTCAGGATTATCTCCTGACCACCGACATGCTGCGGGGGTATATGGACCTCTACGTGCCGGATCCGGACCAGCGCAGCAATCCTCTGGTGTCACCGCTGCGGGCCTCTGACCTTGGCGGGCAGCCCCAGACGCTGATAGTTACCGCCCAGCTGGACCCGCTCCGGGATGCCGGTGAAGCCTACGGCCGGCGTCTGGCCCAGGCAGACTGCGGCTGCGCGGTCTACCGGCTGCATGACGCCATTCATGGGTTTATGACGCATGGTCAGGCCGCGGCGCCTTACATTAATCAAACCTTTTTACTGCTCACCAGTTTTCTGGACACCCACACCCGGCTGGCCGAAGAAGACCTCCGTCTGGCTGAGGAAGTTTTATGCGAAGAGCGCCTGAACACCTTGAACCTTCACCCTGAAGGCGTCATTTCCAGCGCGGATCTGGCCCGTTATCCCGGCAGCGCTGAGCTCAAAGCAGCCGATGAGGGTGAATCATCATGAAGCACGCTGCCTGGCACCGACTGGATAACGCCTCCAAAATTTTCCCTGCCGTCGCCAATCTGCGGGACACCAAGGTTTTTCGTCTGACAGTGGAGCTGAATGACGCCGTCAGTCCGGAGTACCTGCAGCAGGCAGCCTGTCTGACACAGGCAGAATTTCCGCCGTTTCGGATGCAGCTCAGACGGGGGGTTTTCTGGTATTACTTTGAAGAAACGGACCGTAAAGTAGAAGTCAGGCCTGAGACTGAGCAGATCTGCGCGCCGCTCTATATCAAAGGCGATCGGCAGCTGCCTTTCCGCGTGATTTATTACGGCCGCCGCATCCATCTGGAGGTTTTTCACGGTCTGTGTGATGGTGAAGCGGCTCTGTCGTTTTTGTTAAATCTGCTGACGCGGTACTTGCTGTTATGTCACCCGGAGCTCCATCTCAAACTGGCGGACCTCCTGCCGCCACAAAGCTCCCTCCAGCAACGCGCGGATGACAGCTTTGCCCGTTATTTCCGCCGTTCAGGTAAATCCGTCGCCCGGTTCGGAGAAACGCCTGGCAATCCGGGCCGTCCCGGCAGAGCTGAGCCGGCCGCCAGTCAGCCGCGCAAGCGCTTTCAAACACTTTTTCGCCAGGAAAAAGCCTGTCAGCAAAGTGGTCACTATCCGGATGACAGCCGCCGGGTGATCGTCACCGAGGGCACGGTTCCCCTGTCAGCGCTGCTGCAGCTGGCGCACCAATACGACTGTACGCTGACCGAATATCTTTGCGCCTTATTGATGTACTGTCTATACCAGCAGCAGCCACGACTGGCGCAGCCCCTGCCCTTAGTCATAGAAGTACCCATCAATCTCCGGGCGATCTTCCCCTCCCAAACGGCCCGGAACTTTTTTGCGGTCAGCAGAGTAGCTTATCGCAGTCCGGAACCCGGCCAGGTTACACTGGAAGCCTTAATTCCGGTCGTGCGGCAGGCGTTTAAGCAGAACCTGGATCCTCAGATTCTGGCCCGGAAGGTCAGCAGTTTCATGCAGATCGAAGTCAATCCATTTGTCTCTCTGGTACCCATTCCGCTGAAAGACCTGCTGTTAAAGCTCAGCCATAAAAGGGCAGATCAGGCCGTGACCAGCAATCTGTCCAATCTGGGCATTTTTCGCCTGGACCAGCGGTTGCTGCCCTATGTCTGCGGTCTGAGCGTGGTGACCAGTGTCAGGCGCCCCCAGCTGCTGGTAGCAAGTCTGGGGCAAAGTGTTTCCTTGACCTTCAGTTCTCCCTATGTGGAAACTGAATTAATGCGGCTTTTTTTCACCCGGCTGGCCCAAAGCGGAATAGCGGTTGAAATCAGCAGTAATCTGGAGATACAGGCATGATAAAACAGTTCTGTCCTTACTGCCGCGTCAGTGTTCGCGGCCAGAAGAGCCGCTGTCCTCTGTGTGGTCACGCCTTTGCGCCGTCGGACCTGGTGTCCGGACAGCAGGCTGAGCCAGCAGCTCCGGCAGCAACAGCAGCACCGGCACAATCCCCTGAACCGGCTGATCTGTGGCCCAAAATACCGGAGCACTATAACCGGCATATTTTGCTGCGGGCGCTGGTTTTTATATCTGTCGCCGCCATCATTCTGGCCTTTGCGATCTTCCGCCTCTTCCCCGCTCCCATAAACTGGCCCTGGTTTGTATTGCTGGGCGTGGCCAGTATGTGGCTGGATGTCAGCAACATTTTGCTCAAGCGCCGCAACCCGGTAAAGGTCATCAGCTGGCAACTGTCTATCATCCTCCTGCTGGGACTGCTGTGGGACTGGGGTACCGACTGGCATGGCTGGAGCCTGTCCTATGTCTTGCCGATCTCCTGCTCGGCTGCCATGCTGGCGCTCTACATCATAGCCAAAGTCCAGCACATGCAGGTACAGGATTACCTGGTCTACCTGCTTATCTGCGCGGCAGCGGGTCTGCTGCCGCTGCTTTTCATGCTGCTGGGCCTGGTTCACCCTGTTTTACCTTCGCTGATCAGCGTGGTGATCAGCCTGATTCTGATCGCCGCCGCCTTCATTTTTTACTGGGAAGAGTTCCGCGATGAATGGCGCAAGCGCTTTCACCTCTGACGCTTTGGATGTAACCATGGTGATCTGGCCTTTCTCTGAAGGGAGAGTATCATATTAGGCAGAAGAGAGAGGAGTATTTACCTATGAGTCAAACTAAAACTGCCATTTGTCCCGATCTGCTGACCCAATTCAAGCAGCGTTACGCGGCTGATCCAACGGCCCGGGCCGCGGCCGGCGCGGTCGCTAAGGTCGGCCTGGAGGACGCGTCACTGGACAATGATGTCTACCGCCGCCATCCTTTTGTTTTTTCTGAAGAGCTGGAGAGCGGCGACATCACCAACCAAAAAGCCTCCGGTCGCTGCTGGATGTTTGCCGCACTGAATACCGCGCGCCGTGACACCATGAGCAAACTGAATCTGAGCACCTTCGAGTTCAGCCAGAACTACACCTTGTTCTGGGATAAGCTTGAAAAGGCCAACAGCTTTTTAGAGAATATTCTCAGTACGCTGGATGAGCCAACGGATTCCCGCCTCATTGCGTATCTACTGATGGCGCCGGTTCAGGATGGCGGCCAATGGGATATGTTTTCCGGCATTCTTGAAAAGTACGGCGCGGTTCCCAAGGAAGTCATGCCGGAGACCTTTCACAGCTCCAATACCCGTCAGCTGGACTGGCTGCTGACCGCAAAACTCCGGGAGTACGCCTGCCGTTTGCGGGAAGGCCACCAGAACGGTCAGAGTTCTGCCGACCTGGCCGGGCAAAAGGGCGACATGCTGTACTATATTTATAAAGTGCTCTGTCAGGCACTGGGCACGCCGCCGGAAATCTTTGACTATGCCTGGAGGGACAAAGATGAGGCGTTTCATCGCGTGACGGCCATCACGCCCCAGGCTTTCTTTCAGGAATATGTGGGCTGGCAGCTGCAGGATTGTGTCAGTCTGATCAATGCCCCAACCGCGGATAAGCCCTACGGGCACAGCTATACGGTAAAATATCTTTACTCTGTGTATGAGGGGCGTAAAATCCGCTACATCAACGTCCCGTCTGAAGTATTGAAAAAGGCGGCCATCAGTCAGATCAAGGACGGGCATCCGGTCTGGTTTGGCTGTGATGTAGGCAAAATGCTGGTACGGGACGCGGGGATTATGGATGAGCACAGCTTTGCCTATGAGCAGACGCTGGGTGAAGCCCCCCGGATGACCAAAGCGCAGCGCCTTGATTATGGTGAAAGTCTCCTGACCCATGCTATGGTACTGCAGGGAGTGGATCTTAAAGACGATGGCAGCATCGGCAACTGGAAAGTTGAGAACAGCTGGGGCGAAAAGAGCGGACATAAGGGTTTTTACTCTATGAGTGACGCCTGGTTTGATGAGTACACTTATCAGATCATGGTCGACCGCCGCTACATTCCTGAAGCGTATTTAGCCGCGCTGGAAGAGCCGCCCCGCGAGCTGGAGCCCTGGGACCCCATGGGCGCGCTGGCCTTAGTCCGCTGAGCAACGGCGCCAGGCTTTTTACAGCCGGTTGTCCGGTACATTCATTGAGGAGATTTCTGATGCATAGTTACGTTCCCTCCAGGCGGCCGCCGATCCGCCAGCTGGCTCTGTCCGCTCTATTGCTGGCGCTGGGTCTGCTGTTGCCTTTTATTACCGGGCAGCTGCAAAGTCTGGGTCAGGCTTTATTGCCCATGCACCTGCCGGTTTTACTGGCGGGTTTTATCTGCGGGCCCTGGTGGGGTCTGGCAACAGGCTTGCTGACGCCGCTGCTGCGCAGCCTGTTATTTGGTATGCCGCCGCTGTATCCCACTGCTCTGGCCATGATGCTGGAGCTGGGTACTTACGCCCTGATTGCGGGGCTGATCTACCGTACCCTGGTCCGTAAAAGGCCGCAGGGTAGTCTGGTGGTTGTATTTTCCGCCTTAATTCCGGCTATGCTGGCAGGCCGTCTGGTCTGGGGGTTGGCTACCTGGCTGCTGCTGGGTCTCCGGCAGCAAAGCTTTACCCTGCAGGCCTTTGCTGCCGGCGCTTTTATGAACAGCATTCCCGGCATTATCCTGCAGCTGATCCTGGTTCCGCTGATTCTCCGGTCCCTGGCTAAGGCCGGTGTTTCCGGCGGTCCATTGACTGACGCCAGCAGGAACAGCGGAGCTTAACCGGTTATTGATCCGGCCCTGCTTCTGCCGGAATAATAAACAAAACCCCCCGCCCCGGATCCGGGCGCAGGGGGTTTTTGAGTTGAGTCCAGGTAAGCAGAAACCCGGAAAGGCTACGGTCTGCGCCCGGGAGCCACGAGCTGCAGGCTAGGCCTGCCCGGCGCGTTCGTCCGCTGCCGTCCCCGTTTTCGCTTTCAGTTTGGCTGCCTGCTGCAGGCGCAAAGCCCCTTGTTCATCCGGCAGCTGTTCCGGCTGCAGGCCAAAGGTTGCGCAGTAATAAGCCAGGAAGGACTCCGCCCGGACAGCGTCTGCCGATTCAGGATCCACTGCCTTGATTTTCAGGGCACGCCGCAGCAGCAACGCGCCAACCACCGGGTTCAGGTAACGGTAGCGGCCTGAACTCCAGGCTACCCTTTCCGGCTGACGGGTATTGGCGTAGATATCCCAGAAATAAAAATCATCAGCCTCCTCAGGCGTAAAGCGCAGGCAGAAATCCGGTGCAGCCGTCAGCACCGTGGCATTATCGGCTTGATCTGCCTCCTCCTGACAGCATAAAAAAAGCGCCGTAACTCTCCGCTCCCTTTCAGGCGTTTTGAGATCCGGACGCCTGGTCAGCACACACAGACTGTCTTTATGAATCTGACGGATTTTCAGGACCGGTATCAGCGGCCGGGCAGCAGCTTCTGGTAAACCCGCGGGATAAAGCGTCAGGCAAAACCCACCGTCTTCCATCGTCTGAACAAAATCCGGCCCGGAAGGCTGATCACATTTAAAGACGACATGTTTCAGCCGGGCCTGATGCGGGGGCTTGGCGCGCAGCACATTCTGCTCACTCTCCAGATCCCTCACCCGTTCACGCAAAGCCTGGCCCTGAGCAGCTTTTTCCCGCGCCTGCCGCTTAAGGCTGCTCTCCGCTTCTTTTAAGACCTGTTGCTGCAACCCGTCGTTCTCAAGACGCAAAAAAGTCTTAAACGCATCCGGGTACAAAAAGCGGCGGCTGGTCTGATCTTTAAAACTGACGGTCAGCATCTGGCCCTTCAGTTCTTTAATCTCACCACAGCCAAAGCGCTGATGAAAGACGGTTTGCCCAACTAGTTCCATGTCTGATCACCTCATCGATATCTGTTAACGGTCTCAACTCCCTGCCATTAAAATACAATTGCCGGTCTTAAGTCCGGTTATCTTGTCTGTACCGGGCTATGACTTCTCTGTAATTATAACACAAGCGCCAAATTGGCGCTTGCAGTTCAGGGTTACAGGTGATATACTATGAAACTTTATTTTTTGCATTCCTGGTTGACGCCGGTACGCGGGGCCGGAGCGTCAGACCAAAGGGTCCGGTTCCAGCTGGCGAAGCGTCAGCGTGTCTTGAGGCAGGGCTGTGAGCGTCGCCATGTTGCCGATCACGCAGATATGCGTCGGTGCCTGCAGAGCCTGGTCCAGCAGGTCCGGCCAGCCGGTAAAAGAGGCCGGTCCTGACGCCAGCGCCTGAGCCAGTGCTTGTTCAATATCCGCCCGGCTCAAACCGGACAAGTAAAGCGACAGCGCGGTCTCAGCTTTGCCTGATGGCGTGAGCGGCGGGTCAAACTGATTGACGCTGCCGATGATAAAGGGCAGCAGGGCCGCCTCATCCGGGATATGCTGCCGCAGCCAATCCGGCAGGCTTTTGAAAATATCCAAAGTGCGCTGTAAATTGGGGTCACGGTATGTGGTCAGGAGCCCGATCCCGCTGCGCTGCAGACTCATATCAGTCCCGTAGGCACCGCCCATGGCCCGGATTTGAGGGTGCAGCAGTTCCAGGGAGATGTAGTGCGCCAATACGCCATAAAAGCCGTTGTAACCCTGGCTGCCGGCAGCCTCCAGATCAAACGCTCGCGCGATGAACTGAACCTCCGCGGATGTCATAATCCCTTCTTGCCGCGCCGGCGGGCTGACCACCCAGGGATCGCCTGGCTCAGCCAGATTATGGGGCCGGGCGGCCGCCTGTTCCTGCTCCGTCTGCCGGTCCGTACCCCGGGCCGGACTCCGCCTGGCCAGCAGGCGCTGCAGCCATTCGCTCAGCTGTAGCTGAAGCTGCGGCTGAGCCCCGGCTTCCGCGCCGATCGCAGCCGTTATGCCCGCCGGGCTGATTAAGCGCCGATAGAGCTCCGCTAATTCATGCGTCAGCTCTGCGGTTTCTCCGGGCAGCCGCTTAAGCGTCCGGCAAATCCAGTCATAATAGGCCAGACCATTCAGGCGGTCTTTAAGGCGGCTATCCGGCCGGATACCGGCAGAGGCGCGTAAGGCGGCAAAGGCGCTGCCATATTGGATGATCTGCTGTTCCAGGCGGTTTTTTTGTTTTAATAACAATTCCTTAAGCCGCTCGGTTTCATCCAGACGACTGTCCGTCAGGATTTCCACCAGCAGGTCTCCCCAGGCTTTTACCTGATCTTCCGTCGCTTTGCCGCTGACAGTTAACAGCAGCTGTACGGGCAGCGAGGCTTTTGCCGGGAGCCAGAGGTCGTCTTTAGACGCAAAGCTGCGGCTGAGACTGAGGGATACCTGCAGACCGCCGGTTTTGAGATAGATTTCCGTATCAAGCTCTGCATAGCTCAGCCGGCGGGTAGATAGTTTGCCCAAGCAACTGGCTAAAAACGCCAGAGGGGAAAAATCTTCCGCTGACATATGATTGAGCTTAAAGACAATCTGCAGATAGCGGATGCCGGCCGTAAACTCACTTTCCCGCAACAAGACGCCGTCTGGCAGACCGGGCAGCTGGCAGCGTTCTTCCCTGGCCCAGGGCGAAAGCCTGGCCGGCACATCCTGCAGCGTCAGCCGCGGGATGGTGGCCAGCTGCTCCGGGCGGTCCGGGGTTTCCTGCCAGGCGTTCAGCCGGCGGGTTTCAGCCAGGATCTGCTGACGCTTTGCTTCAGGCCATTGACTGAGCGTATCTGCCAGCGACCGGGCGGTCTGCTGCTCCTTTTCCTGTCCCAGACCCGGCTTGCCCTCCATCAGCAGCGTCAGCCGGTGGGGATTATCTAAATAGGCCTGTCTGGCCAGGCGGTGAAAGTCCGGCGCGCCGCTCCTGATATCCTGTCTGAGCTCCGCCAGTACCTGGCTGTAGCTCAGGTTCTGCCAGGGACTGCCGCCGTATAGCCAGGCATCCATGGCCCAGACATAGTAAAGCAGACCGCGCGTAGGCATATCCTCACATTCGCGCAGATCATACTCCACCCGGTTTAACGCGCCTTCCAGCTCTGCCAGATTGAGTCCGTCAGCCAGGCTTTTTTCCAGAGCGCTTTCAATCACCGTCTGAAAGCGGCTGACATCGGTCTCCCCGGAATTGACTAAAACCAAACCCAGCAGGTTCTGCTGCAGATTGTCATCAATCACCCTGACATCTTCGCCCAGTCCCGCGTCCAATAAGGCCCGGCGCAGAGGAGCACCCGGCCCGGATATTAAAACATCTGACAGAATTTCCAGCATCAGATTTTCTTTACGGTTATTGAATGAACCATACACGCAGGCATACGCCAGCCAGTTTTTGCCCTGCGGGTCCTGGCCCTCCGGCAGGGGATAGGTGGCAGCGGCCTGGCGGGGCTGAGTGAACGGTTCAGCCAGCGGTAACCGCGGTTTCAGCGTCTCCGGCAGGCGGTCGAAGGCCCCCAGACAGGTCTGATCCAGGCGCTCAAGCTCAGCGGCCAGATCAAGCCGGCCATACAGGCAGATCCAGCTGTTAGAGGGATGATAATGCCGGCGGTGAAAGTCCAGAAAACTCTGATAATCCAGCTGGGGAATAGCATCAGGGTGACCGCCTGATTCATAAGCATAGGGGGTCCCCGCAAACAATTGCCGGTTCACTTCATAGCTCAGGACCGTCATGGGATCAGCGTATGCGCCCTTCATTTCATTGAGGACGACGCCGGAACGAGTCAGCGGGCCATCCGGGTCGCTTAAGTCATAATGCCAGCCCTCCTGCGCAAAGATCAGCGGATTATCATAGATAGCCGGGTAAAAAACGGCATCCAGATAAACATCAGACAGCTGATGAAAGTCTTTGAGATTGCGTGAGGCTACCGGAAACAAGGTTTTATCCGGGTAGGTCATGGCATTTAAAAATGTTTGCAGACTGCCTTTATAAAGATCCATGAACGGTTCTTTGGTCTGATAATGCCTGGAGCCGGATAAGACGCTGTGTTCAATAATATGCGGCGCGCCATAGTCATTTTCAGGCGGGGTCTTGAAGCCGATGCCAAAAACCCTGTTATCATCATCATTGATCAGAGCCATAATCCTGGCTCCGCTGGCGCTGTGCTCCAGCAAGGCAGCGTCACAATCTATGTCCTGTAAGCGGCAGGTTTCCAGCACCTGATAACCGCGGTAAAGCGGATCAATAGCAGCATTTTTCACAGGTTCACCTTCTGTCTGTTTAATTATGTCATTTCTTTCATGTTAGCAGAGAAACACAGACAAAAAAAGCACACCCGGAACGCTGTCTGTAAGGCAGGTCCCAGGTGTACTCCTGAGGTTAGTTTGTAAACTTAGGTTTACGCTATCCCGGATCTGTTTTCAGAACCAGGCAGATGGCCGTATTAAAGATCAGCCTTTGGTGGTTGTCGCCGCCGCGGTGGTTTCAGCAGCCTTGGTGGTTTCAGCAGCCTTGGTGGTCTCGGCAGCCTTGGTGGTCTCCGCAGCCTTGGTGGTCTCTGCGGCCTTGGTGGTCTCCGCGGCCTTGGTGGTCTCTGCAGCCTTGGTGGTCTCTGCGGCCTTGGTGGTCTCTGCGGCCTTGGTGGTCTCTGCGGCAGTCGTCGTCACTGCAGCAGTCGTGCTGCTGGTCTTATCTCCACCGCAAGCAGCCAACATCGTAACACTCATAACAGCCACCATAACAGCGGTCAAAAACTTTTTCATCTTTCATCCTCCTCATAGGAGCCTTGGGTTTGTCTTGCTTTATACAGCTCCTTTGCACAATCCCTATTTCACCACTCTTGTATGAATGATCTTTTCTTTAATTGTGAATTTAATGTGTCGTAATTCTGGCATCAATGTGAATATCTCCCTCGCAAACGGGGATAAAGGCCCATTACATGGGCCTTTATCCCCGTCACAGATAATTCATATTTAAGGGCTTGTTTATTAAGAGGGCGGGCTGCGGCTGCCTTTGGAGGCATAAAATCAGCCGCTTAGCTCTGAAAAAGCCCTCATAAATCCGTAATTGGCCCTGGCCCCGGCATGCCCAGACGTTGCGCCTGCCGTCGGTAATCGCTGGGGCTCTGGCCGACACTCTTTTTAAAGGCAGCTGAAAAGTATGATAGCGAGCTGAATTCAAATAAGGCAGCGATCTCCAATAACGGCAGATCCGTGTCGGTCAGGAAGCGGCAGATGGCGCCCATCCGTTCCTGATCATAGTAACTCATCAGCGACTGTCCGGTTTCCTGACTGAACCGCGAGGACAAGTAATTCGGATGGCAGCCGACATATTCTGCAATATCGTTCAGGCTCAGCCTTGACTGCAGATGGCGCTGGATATAATGCCTGGCCCGGTGGACCAGCGGCGAATCTTCCTGCCGGTTCTGCCCGGCCAGACGGCAAAAATCCAACAGCATATCATATTCCAGGGTTTCAGCCTGCTGACGGCTACCCACCGCCTCCACCCGGCGGATATATAAATCGCTGAGCATGAAGGCTGCTTCGCTTTCCGCGCCGGCCTGTATAGCCGCTCTGGTAAACAAGGTACAGGAAGCGATCAAGGAATTCTTAAGCGAACGGATAGGATCAGCCGCCAGCTTGGCCCGTTCCAGACTGTTTATCTGATGCAGAACTGACATAGCCTGGGTGCTGTCGCCTTGCTCAATCAAAGCCAGCAATTTATGCTCCAGTAGATAGGGCGGGTGTTGATAGGCCTGCAATTGGTTGGTGAGCCGTTCCTGCTGCAGGCGCTGTTTCAATACATCCCCGGACCGTGAATTTTTGGTTTCAGTCATTCGCATCTCCTTTTCGCTGCTGCTTTCAAAATTGTCTCACCCTTGATTTTCATCTTCAAGTCTCTTTGTTTCATTTGACACAATACATCATAGCAATCAGTGCCCTTTTGCCATTTTCGCCGTTTTTCGGTTTATTTTATATTAATATTGCAACATATCGCTTAGGATTTCTAAAATGCATCCCGGCCAGTTGTTAATAATATGCTTATCAAGACAGTGTGATCGTGACTAAGAGCTGCCAGCAGCTCCGTTAGCCAGCGACCCGACCATGAGGAGGAAAAGGGATGAACATGAAAAAAATCTTCAGCAGTGGATTGGCTCTCTCTACAGCATTGGTACTGCTGGCAGCCTGCAGCAGTACCAGTACCAATACCGGCAGCTCAGGCAGCAGTCAGGCTGCGACCGGTGAAACAGCCGGAACAGCCATGCAGACGGACGGCGGCAGCAGTGAAACCGTCAGTATTACCTTAATGCAGAGTAAAACTGAAATACAAGAAGATCTGCAGACCGTGGTCGATGACTACAATGCATTAAATACCGGCGTAAATGTCACCTTGCTGGGCACCTCCGGCGATAATTTCAGTACCGTATTGCAATCCAATTTCGCGGCTGATCCCGCCTCAGCGCCTACGATCTTTACGATTTCCGGACCGGGCGCGGAAAAATTCAACGATTACATGGCAGCGCTGGATGACACCAAAGCCAGCACCTTGCTGGCTGATAATATGAAAGCGCTATTTTCTGACGCTGACGGCAAAGTCAATGGTCTGCCGATGGGCGTTGAGGGCTACGGTTTCATCTATAACGTGGATATGTTCAAGCAGGCCGGAATTGACGCGGCCAGTTTGACTGATATGGATCAATTTGTGGCCGCGCTGGACACCTTATCCAAGGTTGACGGGGTCACCGCTCCGATTGGCTTTGCCAAGGAAAACTATTTTGTCTTTGTCCACTTCTTTAACTGGGGCACGGCGCTGGATGATAGCTATTCAAGCGATCTGGCTGATGTGGCTGCCGGCAGCAAGACGCTGGCTGATATCCCCTCCGTCAAAGCCTGGGCAGACGCGCTGGATCAGATTGCGCCTTATACCAATAAAGGCCAGGTCAGCTATGACGAACAAGTAGCAGGCTTCAGCGCGGGCCAGTATGCCATGATTCACCAAGGTGTCTGGGCTCAGCAGGTTCTGGATGATAACGAAGTGGATTTTGACTACGACTTCCTGATGTATCCATTGGAAGGAAACAGCAAAATGCCGGTGGGCGCGTCTACCGCTTACCGGGTCAATAACAAAGCCACTGAGGCCCAGCAGACGGCCGCCAAGCAATTCCTGGACTGGCTGATTACCAGCGAGGACGGCCAGAATTATTCCGCAGATTTATTAAATCTCATCCCGCCTTATGAGGGCATCAAAGCCCCGACCGGCAAGCTCACCGAAACAGTGGCAAAATACGCGGCTGACGGACAGACGCTGGACTGGACCTTTAATACTGATTATCCCTCCGGTATTGATGTAGACGGCGCTGCTGCCATGCAGGATTACTTTAATGGTAAAACGGACGGTGAAGGCTTGCTGCAGCAACTCACCGAAGCCTGGGGGCGCGTTTCAGAATAAGGTTCTGTGACAAAAATCCAGCTGGCGCGGTTCCGGATTGACCGCGCCGGTTCCCCTTTCAGCAGAAGGCGGGTTTGTTGCTGCCAAAGCCTGGCTCACCACCTGGATGTGGGTGCTCCCTCTGGCTGCAGTCGTAACAACCGCCTTCTATCATTCAGGAGGCAGATTATGCAGAAGACAACAACGACCGGAGCAGATCGCGCCGCCAGGTTCCGGAAGAGCCGGGCTGGCAGGCGGCGGCGGGACACCTTAGTATTCACGCTGTTTATGCTCCCCGCCCTGTTCCTGTTTATCAATGTGGTCGGTATACCCTTTCTTTTGGGCGTTCGCTATTCTTTCAGCGACTGGGGTGGATTTGGTCTGTCAGGCTCCCGCTTTACCGGTCTGACAAATTACTCGGACGCTTTACAGGATCGCTTTTTTTTAGCAGCCTTTGGGCGTTCTTTTGTGTACGCGTTATTTATGCTGGTATTTGTAAATCTGCTGGGTTTCTTTTTGGCCTTGCTGCTGACCCAGAAATTCCGCAGTCACAATCTGCTCAGATCCATCTTTTTTATGCCCAATCTGATCGGCGGCCTGATCTTAGGCTTCATCTGGCAATTTATCTTCAGCCGCCTGTTCACTCAGCTGGGCACGATCACCGGCAACAGCAGTTTCTTTTTCAACTGGCTGACCAGCGATCATTTTGCTTTTGCGGCGCTGGTTATTGTCGGCATCTGGCAGCAGGCCGGTTATGTCATGATTATTTATATCGCAGGCCTGCAGGCCATACCCTCTGATGTTACGGAAGCCGCTTCAATTGACGGCGCCGGTCCCTGGCAGCGCCTGACCCGGATTACCATACCGCTGATGATCCCCTCCTTTACCGTCAATCTCTTTGTTACCCTGTCAAACGCCATGAAACAATATGACATCAATCTGTCCCTGACGAACGGCGGACCGGGGCGCTCCACTGAACTGGTCGCGATGAATATTTTTAACTCCGCGTATCGCTACCAGGACTTTGCGCAGGCTCAGGCCAAAGCGGTGCTGTTCTTTATCGTCATCTTCATCATCACGCTGGTACAAATCAACGTGACGAAATCACGGGAGGTACAGTTATGACGCGACAAGGATCATCGGGATCCCCGTCTGATCCGCAAAGACGGGTCAGCTCACCTGATGCTAAAAGCCGCCCGCGCGCAGCAGGCCGGGGCAAACGTGCCGGGCTGGCGGCTCTCGGATGGTTTTTAGCCTTGTTTGTGCTCGGGCCGCTTTATATCATCCTGATCAATTCCTTTAAAAGCCGCAAGCAGATCTTCAGCGACCAGTTAGGTCTGCCCAGCAGCTTCAGCTGGGCCTACTATCAGGAGGCCGGCCGGAAAATGGATTTTGGCCGGGCTTTGTGGAATTCCTTCTGGGAAGTTGCGGTATCCGTCCTCCTGATCGTGCTGATTTCCTCCATCACCGCCTGGGCGCTCAACCGCCGGCACACCCGCGGCTCTAAGCTCCTCTTTGTCCTGTTTATTTCCATGACCTTGATTCCGTTTCAGGCGGTGATGCTGCCGCTGGTCCAGTATTTTACCAAATGGACGATTCCCGCGCTGGGCTTCAAAATGGTGGGCACACTGTATGGACTGGTCTTTTTTAACATTGGCTTTGGCCTTCCCCTGTCCATATTTTTATTCCACGGTGCGGTGACCCAGGTGCCAATTTCCATGGAGGAAAGCGCCACCATAGACGGCTGCAACCGCTGGCAGTTATTCTGGCGCATTGTCTTCCCTAATCTGACGCCGATGGCCATTACCGTTGGTATCCTGAATGTCATCAGTTACTGGAATGATTATCTTCTGCCATCCATGGTGATACAAGATCCAAAACTCCGGACGATTCCTCTGTCCACCTTTTACTTTTTTGGCGAATTCAATATTCAGTGGAATCTGGCTCTGGCCGGTCTGGTCATGACGATTCTGCCGGTCGTATTGTTTTATCTCTTTGCTCAGCGCTACATTATTGACAGTGTCATGACCGGCGCCGTAAAGGGTTAAGGATGTGAGGAGGAATGGCATGACAAAACTGAATGCTGATGGCAAGCCGGTCAACAGTCCGATCACGGACCTGGGGCTGCATCCCTGGAAACTGATTGAAACCCAGGCTAAAGGAGGCGAGGCTGATCGCAGCACTGCTTCCATTATGTCACTGGGTAACGGCCATATCGGGCTGAGAGCGTGGCAGGAGGACGACCTTAGCCAGCCTGGTGACGGCCTGGCCGGCACTTTCATCAATGGCTTTTTTGAAAGCGAAGCGATCCGTTACGGAGAAACCGCCTACGGCTACGCCCGGGATAGTCAGACCATGATGAATCTGGCCAATCCCCTGCCGGTATTGCTGGAAGTCAAGGGTATGAGGCTGTGCTTTTCTGCCGCTCTGCAAGCCGGTCAGATCAGCCATTACCGGCGCAGCTGGTCCATGGTGGACGGCACCCTGACCCGGAGTCTTCACTGGTCCGTGCCTGATGGTCCCACGCTCAAAATAGAATCCTGCCGTCTGGTCAGCCTGACAGAAGATAACCTGGCTTTGCAAAGTTACCGCGTCAGCTACCTGCCCGATCAGTCCAGCGTCGCAGACAGCCAAGTGCAGCTGCGGCTGGGACTGCGGCTGGACGCGCACGCTGCTAACCGCAGCGGCGGCAATGACCCGCGGGTAGGCCAGTCAGACAGGCTGAAACTAGTCTGCCGTAATAGTCTGGCTGACGCCAGCCGAGCCCTGGTTGCGCTGCGCCAGGATGCCAGTCACGCCGGTCTGTCAGCGGCGTTGGCGGTAGCGGCAAACCTGTCCTGGAGCGCTGGCGCGGTCAAAGCGAGCGGGAACACCGCCCGTCCGGCCGACCTCCCTGCTCCGCTTGCCCGGCTGGACGACGCTGCAGCGCCGGAGCTGAGCTGGGACCTCAGTCTGACCTCCCGGCAACCCTCAGTAACCTTAAGTAAATACATTGTGATACTGGATCAGCGGGACCTGCCGCCCGTCAAGCCTGAGCCTGATCTGCTGAAACACGCGGTTGATCTGGCCTGCGCCTGCCGGCAGCGTCCACTGTCGCAGTTTATGGCAGCGCAAAAAGACCGGCTGGCCCGGTTTTGGGACCAGGCAGACTGCGATATCCGCGGGGACCTCAGCCTGGCGCAGGGCCTGCATGTCAATTTATTCCATCTTTTACAGAGCGCCGGCCATAACGGCTGGAGCAGCGCAGCCGCCAAAGGCTTAAGCGGCGAAGGCTATGAGGGGCATTACTTTTGGGATACGGAAATGTATGTCTTCCCTTTCTTTTTATATACTGATCCTAAACTGGCCAGGCAACTGTTGGCTTACCGCTGGTCAATCCTGCCCCAGGCCCGGCAGCGAGCTTCAGAGTTGGGCCACAGCGGCGCTTTATTTGCCTGGCGCACCATAGACGGACGGGAATGCTCGGCCTACTTTCCCGCCGGTACCGCGCAGTACCATATAGACGCGGATATCGCGCTGGCCTGCCGCCGCTATTATGAAGCCACTGATGATCTGGCTTTCATGTGGGAAATGGGCGCGGAAATCATCCTTGAAACCGCACGTTTCTGGCTTTCGCTGGGTTTTTATAATCAGGCCAGGGACGGAGCTTTTTGCCTGCAGGAGGTCACCGGCCCGGATGAATACAGTGCACTGGTCAATAACAATTATTACACCAATCTGATGGCCCAAAAGAATCTGAGCTATGCTGTGGCGCTTCTCCAGTTACTTCAAGCAGACGACCCGGACAGATTAACTTCATTGCTGCAGCGGCTGCACCTGGAAGCGGCAAGCTTTGCCGGGGCCTGTCAGCAAGCTGCAGATCACATGTTTTTACCCTATGATGAAGCAAACCGGCTCCCGCTCCAGGATGATCAGGTTTTACAGCGGCCGTTGTGGGATTTTGCCGCCACCCCGGCGGATCAGCATCCGTTGCTGCTGCACTACCATGCGCTCAATATTTACCGGCACCGGGTCAGTAAACAGGCTGATCTGCTGCTGGCTATGTACTTGTGGCCTTCCGCCTTTGATCCTGAAAGCCAGCGCCGCGCCTACCTGTTTTATGAAGCCTGTACGACTCATGACTCCTCCCTGTCCGCTCCGATTTTTGCCGCCATGGCCTGCCGTCTGGGCTGGACCGGACACGCGTACCGTTACTTTATGAGCAGTGCCCGTCTGGATCTGGACGACCGCCAGGGAAACACTGCTGACGGGGTCCATCTGGCTAACATGGCCGGAACCTGGCTGGCCCTTACCAGCGGCTTTGGCGGGATGTCAACGGAAAACGGTCAATTAGCCTTCTGGCCCCGCCTGCCCAGGCAGTGGGAAGGGTACGGTTTTCAGATTTGTTTTAAGGGGAATCGGATTAAGCTTGAAATACATGGGGGCCAGGCGGTCTACCAATTGCTCGGCGGGCCGGGATTGACCTTCAGCCATCAAAAGCAACCAGTTCAGCTCAGTCCGGACCGCCCCCGCCTGCAACTGCCGCTGGCGGGGGCCGGCCGCTCCATAAACCCGGCGGATCGGCACGCAGGGTTAAAGGCCGTCATCTTTGATGTAGACGGCGTCCTGCTGTCTACGGACGAAGAGCACTACCAGGCCTGGGCCCAAATCTGCCGTCAGGAAGGCATCTACTTTGACCGCAGCATCAATCAGCGGCTGCGCGGCGTCAGCCGCAGGGATTGTGTTGATATTATTCTTGAAAAAGCCAGCCGGCCTTATAGTGAGACAGAAAAGGCAGCGCTGGCCCAACGTAAAAACCAGGCTTATCTGGAGGCCGTCGCCTGCCTGGATCAAAGCAGTGTACTCCCCGGCGTCGTAGAATTTCTGCAGGGCCTGACTGATCTGGGTTACCGCCTGGCTTCCGCTTCTTCCAGCCGCAACGCTGAACGGCTGCTGGCCGCCAGCGGTTTAGCGGATTGGTTTACGGTCAGGATTGACGGCAGCCAGCTGCTCCGCTCCAAACCGGATCCGGAAGTATTTTTGAAGGCCGCTCAGGCGCTGCAGCTGCAGCCGGCCGACTGTCTGGTCGTAGAAGACAGTGCCGCCGGTATTCAGGCCGCCAAAGCCGGTGGTTTCCGCAGTCTGGCAGTAGGGGCGGCTAATGACGACTGGCTGCGGCTGCAGTCGTCATTTTGCGCACGCAGCCTGGCTGATCTGAATGCGGATGAATTGGCCGACTGGTGATCGGAGCGGCGCTGAAGCTCACTGAGCGCAGGCGGGACAGGTGCGGGCCATCCGTCCGGCTCCGGACAGCCGACAGACTCCTAGAGCAGATCCTGATTATAAACCGCGCGGACTCCGCCAATATAAGGCGGGCGGGTGCGGGCGGCCGTTACCACCGCAAAGCCGATTTGTCTGACTGACAGTCTTACCGGCACAGCTACCTCTCTCAGATGCATGCCGATCAAAGTCTGGCCGATATCCAGGCCAGCATCAGCCTTCAGATGTCGCAGGACCACCGGCTGCGGCAGCAAGCTGTAATAAGCCGTGGCAAAACTTCCGCCGGCTTTGGGTTGAGGGATGACGCTGCAAAGCTCGTCTTTTTCAGCCGCCCAGCTCCCTGCAGGCAGCACCAGCGCACGGTTAAGATGTTCGCAGCACTGCGCCGCCAGGACCACCCCGGCCGGCCGGGTCACTGCCAGCAGCGCTTCTACCAGCGGCCGGGCCAGTTCCGGCTGACTGAGCTGGCCAATCCTGCCGCCAGCTACTTCGCTGGTAGAACAGCCCACCACCAGGATATCACCGGGATGGAGTCCGGCCTTTTGCATTAAGGCCTGGCAGGCCTCGGTTGTCTGCTGTTTCAGCTGGGTTAAATCAAAAGCCACCGGATCCACCGGCAGCCTGGCTTCGCTTGAATGATCTGGCATCTGTACAATTCCTCCCTCTCCAGCCGCCTGCGTTTACCGCTGATAGCACGCCCGGGCCCTGGCAGCCGCGTCTATCTCTATTATATATAAGCGGTCAAATATTCAAGGCCTCCTGCCGCTCAGCCGTTACTGCGGGAAAAACTGCTGCAGCAGATTTATAACCGGCACCAGCGCCGGCAGCGCAAAGAGCATGCTTTGAGCTACGGCCAGCGAGCTTTCCTCAGATGATCCCGTGTACCGCTCCATCAGAATGGCCACTAAAGAGGCAATCGGCATCGCATTGATCAGCACCGTGATCCTGGCTATATACGGCGAAACCGGCAGCAACTGCAAGACAAAGATCAGCAGGATCGGCACAGCCAGGAGCCGGACCGCGGAAATCAGATAAAGCCGCGGTCTGGTAAACATGAGCTTCAGCGGCGCCTGGGAAAGCTGAGCCCCCACGACCAGCATACTCAGCGGTGTGCAGAGGTCACCCAGAATACTCAAGGATGACTGCAGCGGAGCCGGCAGCTTGATCTGGAACATGAAAAGCAACAGCATGCCGGCAATGGAGATAATACCTGGCTGCAGTAAAATTGTCCGGAGCTGTATCCGTTCGCCCTGGCTCATCAGGAGCGGCGCTAAAATAAAAATGGCCAGGTTAAACACCATCATAAACAGAGATGCAAAAAAAATCGCGTCGTCCCCCTCCACGCTGCGCACGACCGGGAAGCCCATAAAGGCTACGTTGGCAAAGGTCACACAAAAAGCAAAGAGCAGCTGCCCGCCTTTTTGGCGGGGGTGCAGCCAGGCACCCAGCCACCAGGTCAGAGGAAAGACCACCAGAAAGTAGACTACGGCGATCAGGCTGATCTGCAGGATCATGCGCAGATGCTCCGGCTGCCGGTCCATGCGGCCCGCGGCCAGGATAGACGCTGGCAGCGCGATTTTAAGGATAATATCAGACAACCTCAGCTGAGCCGTCTGATCCAGAATCTTGAGACGCGCGGCAGCAAAGCCCACGGCCATGAGCAGAACCATAATCATCAATTGGTTAAAGGCTGAAGCAAACATGCACTTACTCTCAATCATATTTAATCGGTAATATTTGGTCTGAGCCAAAAAACACCGGTTCATCTAACCATAGATGAACCGGTGCTGTAAAGGGTCAGCGGCAATGAAGCTGCCTGAATCAGTGATTAGTTGCTCAGGCTGCCTTTTCCTGATCATATGCTGTGTTCTGCTCCGGGCGGTTTTGCCCCGCGCTCAGGTTTTGCTGTGGTTTCCAGCGCAAGAGGCGCATGGAATTGATGATGGCGATCAAGGTGACACCGACATCCGCAAAAACCGCTGCCCACATACCGATGATGCCCAACGCCCCCAGCAAAAGGAAAAGGCCTTTCACCCCCAGGGCAAAGCTGATGTTTTCTATGACGATCTTATGTGTCGCCCGGGCGACATCAATGGCTGTAGCCAGCTTTGTCGGCTCATCGGTCATCAGGACCACATCGGCCGCTTCAATAGCCGCGTCCGAGCCTAAGCCACCCATGGCAATACCTATATCAGCCCGCGCCAGCACCGGCGCATCATTGATACCATCTCCTACAAAGGCCAGCTTGCCTTTACCGGTTCTGCCCGCCAGTTTTTCCAGTTCGCTGACTTTCTGATCCGGCAGGAGTTCACTGGCCGCCGCATCAACTCCCAGCTGGGCCGCAACCGCATCGGCAGTCTTGCGGTTATCACCCGTGAGCATCACAATGTGGCGGACGCCACGCGCCTTCAGCAGGCAGATCGCGGCAGGACTGTCTGCTTTCAGAGCGTCATCAATGACCAGGCTGCCGGCCAGCCGGCCGTCACGAGCTACATAGACATGAGTTCCGGTACCATCCAGGGGGGTTACCGCGATTCCGCTATCCTGCATCAGGCGCAGATTGCCGGCCAGAATTTCCTGACCGTTCAAGCGGACTTTCAAGCCACGACCGGCCAGGTTTTCAAAATTCTCCAGCCGATCCTGACTCAAGTCACTGTGATTGGCTTTGAGAATAGACTGGGCGATGGGATGAGTAGATGAACTTTCCGCCGCCGCAGCCATATGCAGCAATTCATCCTGACTGACGCCTTCAGCCGGGTTTATCTGCCTCAGTTCAAAGACGCCCTGGGTCAGGGTTCCGGTTTTATCAAAAGCAACCGTGTCGAGCTTGCTTAAGGCTTCCAGATAGTTGCCGCCTTTAACCAGCACACCCTGCCGGGACGCGGCGCCGATACCGGCAAAGAAGGACAGCGGCACGGACAGTACCAAAGCGCAGGGGCAGGAAATAACCAGGAAAATCAGCGCGCGGTGAATCCATTCGCTAAAGTTACCGCCGGTAAGCAGGGGCGGAAGCAAAGCCAGCAGGACTGCCATGCCGACCACCGCCGGGGTGTAGTATCGGGAGAAGGTCGTGATGAATTGTTCTGAGTTGGCCTTTTTGCTGGAAGCGTTTTCCACCATATCAATGATCTTATTGACGGTTGATTCGCCAAAAGCTTTGCTCACTTCTATTTCCAGCAGCCCATTGGTATTGATGCACCCCGACAAGACACTGTCTCCGGGTTTGGCCTCTCTGGGCATGGATTCACCGGTCAGCGCGCTGGTATCAAGCAGAGCCTGACCGCTCAGCAGCGTACCATCCAGAGGAATCCGTTCACCGGCCTGAACCCGGATGTGTTCGCCAATTGCGACGCTGTCCGGACTGACTGACTGCCAGTTGCCGCCGCGGTTAACCATAGCCACGTCCGGCCGGATATCCATCAGGGCTTTAATGTTATGACGGGAACGGTTGACAGCCGCATCCTCAAACAGTTCGCCAATCTGATAAAAGAGCATGACGGCTACAGCTTCACTGAAATCGCCCAGGGCCAGAGCGCCGATGGTGGCTACGCTCATCAGGAAGTTTTCATCAAAAATCTGACCACGGATGAGATTACGGCCGGCTGATTTAAGAACTGAGAATCCTAAAATCAGATATGAGATTATGTAGATAATGTCCGGAACCACCTCAGGCAGGCGGGTCAGACGCTGCAGCAGCATAGCAGCGACAAACAGCACCGCGCCGCTGATCAGCTTAAGCAGAATACTGCGGCTGAAACCATCTTCCTCAGCTTCATCCGCTGCGGCTCCATTGGCAGCCGGGCTCAGGTCATGGTCGTGGTCGTGATCATGGTGATGATCATGGCTATGCGCTGCCTCAGCAGGATGACTCGCCTGTCCCCCTTCCGCGCCGCTGCTGTGACTGCAGCCGCAGGCATGAGCGGCGGTTCCTGCTTTTTGGTTTGCCTTATACTGGTCCTTAGGGACCACCTTGACCTCAGGCTCCAGGCGCTGGATCAGCGTAACCAGATCTTGCTGCAATTTAGCCGGATTCCTGCCATCGCTCTCTACTTCAAGGGTTTCCGTGACAAAATTAACAGTTAAGGCTTGAACACCATCCAGCTTTCGGGCGGCCCGTTCAATTTTATCCGCGCAGCTGGCACAATCCAGTCCATCCAGTATGTATGCTTGCTTCATCTTCGCTCCCGTTCCCTTCTCAGATGATTTTGCTTACATTGGTTGAGCACTCGCTCAACTATCTTGCATAGAGAATTATAGTTGAGCACCCATTCAACTGTCAAGAGGATCTGACGCAGAAAGTCTGCCCGGAGAGAAAAAAACGCCACCGCTTTGCAGCAGTGGCCAGGACCGCGTTTAAATCTGGTCAGCTGCCGCGGCAGGTGGCAGCCGCAGGGTGAACGCGGGCTTTAATCCGGCCAGTTCTTCCGGATGATGAGTGATCCAGAGTACGGTTTTTCCGGCAGCCTTCTGACTGATGTAATCCAGCGCCTGGCGGCGGGCCAATTCATCCAGACCTTGAAACGGTTCGTCCAGATACAGCTGCCTGAAATCCGGCAGTAACGCGCGCAGTATGACCACGCGGCGCTGCATGCCGCCGGACAACTCTGTAACCGGCTGATCCAGGCAAGCCGGCGGTAAGCCCAGGCGCCGCAAGCCCTGCTGCAGGCTGGCCTCATCCGCCCTCGGCCGGACCAGTTTCAGATTAGCCCTGACGCTCAGCGTCCGGCTCAGGCGCTGTTCCTGAAAGACGACGGACAGGGGGCGCTGGCGGCCGCGGACATAGCCTGTATCCGGCTGTTCCAGTCCGGTCAGCAAGCGCAGCAAGGTGGTTTTCCCGCAGCCGGAAGGTCCCGTAAGCAGACTGAGCTGACCCTCTGGAAAACAAATCGACAAATCACGCAGCACCAGGCGACCGTCATAACTTTTACTGACTGATTGCAATTGCAGGGGCATCGTTTCTTACCTCCTCAGGCCTACCGGCTGATCTGTCGCTGCAGGCTGTTCAGCGCCTTCATAAATAAGCGCTCGCCCAGCAGGCTCAAGCAGATCACCACCAGTGTCCAGGCAAAGAGATCCGGCGTACTGAGATTGATCTTGGCGTTATACAGCTGTTCACCGATCGATCCCTGCGGTATGCCAATGACCTCCCCTGCTACCCCGGCCTTCCAGGCCAGGCCCAGAGCTGAAGCGGCCGCACTTTTAAAATACGGCAGAATTTCCGGGAGATAAATACCTTTTAGCCTGCGGGTCCAGGGCAGTTCAAAAACCTGCGCCAGCTCCAGCAGCTGGGAGTCAGTCTGCTCCAGACCTTGGTACAGAGCGCTGTACAGGATGGGCAGAACCATGAGAAAAGCAATAAAAATCGCCAGATAACGGGACGGTAGCAAAATAAGGATCAGAATGATGATGGAGGCTACCGGCGTACTTTTTATAAAAAGCAGCAGCGGAGCCAGCCACTCCCGTACCCAATTGAAGTGAAAGGAGAGCACCGCCAGCAGGATAGCCGTGACCGCACCCAGCATAAAGCCCAGGCTGATCCTCAGCAAGGTCCGCCCAGCAGTCCACCAAAAAGACGCCTGACTGCCAAGTACAATCAGACGTCTGAGCACCTGGGTAGGCGAAGCCACTAAAAAGCGCAGCTCCGGCGCAATCAGGCGGCTGCCGAGTTCCCACAGCAGCAGCCAGAACAGCCATGCCCAGAACCGCCGCAGCTGCCTGGCAGCACGGCCAGGTTTAAGCGGCGGCGGCGCGGCCGGGTTCTTATTACTGGCCAAGGTAGTAAAAGTCATCGGCCGGCAGCTGACCGCCGATCGCCTGGGGGTTTTGATCCGCCAGGACCTGCAGATAACCGGATAAAGCGGTCTTCATGTCCTCCCCATCTATAAAGGTGATCTTGCAGGCCGGCAAAGCCGCCTGCGCGACCGCCTGCGATACAATACCAAAATGGTCGATCAGTTCAGCCGCAGCCGCAGTATCCGAGTTTACAAACTCAACCGAAGCCTTATATCGGGTCATAAAAGCTGCCACCGCTTCCGGCTGCTCTTCAATAAAAGCTTTACGCCCCACCAGCACGCCGGTGATCAGCTGACTGCTGCCACCGTCATCAGCCTGAACCTGGTCCCAGATATCGCTGAGATCAAGCGCGGTCCGCAGCTCCGGGTTCTGGGTTTTAGCGGTAGTCACAAAAGGCTCCGGCAGCAGCGCTATTCCGTTGGGATCCTGGGCCAGCGCCGCGACACACTCCGCGTGTTCTGATTTCCACTCAATCGTCAGATCTGTCTCCGGGTCAAGGCCGTTTTTTTCCAGCAGGTAGTTCAGCGCGTATTCAGGAGTGGCGCCTTTACCAGAAGCATAAAGGGTCTTACCTTTAAGGTCGGCCAGTGATTGAACACTGTCACCGTTCTCAACAATATACAGCACACCTAACGTATTGATATCCAGAACTTGTATCTGGCCCTCGGTATTATTGTACAGAACCGCGGCCAGATTAGCGGGCACTGCCGCCAGATCCAGCTCTCCTTTGGCCAGCAGCGGTGTGATTTCATCCGGCGAAGCAGACAGGCTGAATTGGTAGTCCGTACCATCCACCGGTCCGGCTTCCGCCTGGCTCATGATCTGAACCATCCCCATGGCGGTCGGTCCTTTTAAGGCACCGATAGTTACAGTCAGATCTGCCGTGTCGTCGGTCGCGGCCGTGTCAGCGGAGCCGGTGCCAGTCAAGGTCGTTTCCTGACTATCGGAACTTGCGGTCTGACTACTTTGAAGCGCCGTCTCCTGCGAGGTGCCGCTGCCGGTTTCAGTTGCTCCAGCCGTCCGGGCAGCACTGCTGGTGCTGCTGGTACTGTTGCCGGTATTGGCGGTACAGGCGCTGAGGCCTGCAGCCATTAAAGACAGAGCGGCAAGGAAAGCCGCTGTTCGTTTAAGCTGTTTCATTTTATCCATCAACCTTTCCATCCAAATCAGTTTAATTATAGCAGACTAACTCTGTTGAATTGAATGGGGTTGGTAGCTCTGCACCGTAAAGGCCAGAAGCATAGTGATTTTTGCCAAATCATAAATTTGAAGCTCAGCGTGACGCGGTTGTTACAGCAGAAATAACAATAGTCATTTATGATGTGAGTAAATAAACTCAGATCAGAGTTTTGACAGAATCAATGGGGTATCTGCCGCCGGACAGGCGCAGCTGGTCCTGGTTGAATAGAAAGGTGGAATGTATATGGGTATTATCGGTTGGATTATAATTGGTGCACTGGCAGGTTGGATTGCCAGCAAAATCATGGGCAAGGACGCTCAAATGGGAGCAATTGCTAATATTATCGTCGGTATCATCGGCGGTTTTCTGGGCGGCTTTGTTGTCAATTTAGTTGGCGGAAAAGGGATCACCGGGTTTAATGTGTGGAGTTTGCTGGTGGCCGTTTTAGGTTCAGTTATTCTACTCTGGATCATTAATTTCTTCAGCCGCAAAAGATAACAGCTGAAGCCGGAATAAGCTGACTGGCTGATTCAGCCTGTCTGAAGCAAACGAGCGTCAAGGTCTTAGCAAAGGCCCTGGCGCTTGTTTTTGATTACGAGGGTGATTCCGTCAGGTTACAGCGCGCTGGCAGCTGGCGGGTTAAGGTGGTCTGGCCGTTATTGACATATGTCAATAACATAATATACTACAGATAGAAATCATCCGTTACGCGGTTTGTGCCAACCGGTCAGGAGGCAACTATTTCTCATGTCGCGTCCCATTAAGCGCCGCAGAGTTTGCGGCTTACCCGCTTGTTGCCGTTTCGGACCGCTGGACGGTCTGCGTCCGCCGCTGGCGCCAGTAGTGCTGACCGTGGACGAGTATGAGTGCATCCGTCTGATTGATTACAATCGTTTGACCCAGGCAGATTGCGCGATGCAGATGGCAGTAGCCCGGACGACGGTCCAGGGTATCTATGATGGCGCGCGCCGCAAATTAGCCCTGGCCTTAGTTGAGGGCCGGATGATTCAGATTGAAGGCGGCCGGTATCAGCTTTGTGAAGCCACATCCGGGCGTTGCCGGAGGCTGTACAAGTCTGCCTGCCCCCGGCAGGCAAGCGGTAAAAGATGCCAGGCGGAGCTCTCAGATATAAAGGAGATGGACATGGATAAGATCGCAGTAGCAGCTGAAAAAGATCAGGTATCAGCCCATTTTGGACACTGCAGCCAGTTTCATATTTTTACGGTCTCTGACCGGCAGATTACCGGCGCTGCCGTCGTGCCTAACCGGGCTCAGGCATGCCAGTCCCTGCCGGAATATTTAGCCAGGCAGGGTGTCACGGTCATCATCAGCGGCGGCATGGGAGCCGGCGCCCGTCAGGGATTGACAGCGCAGGGGTTTACGGTAATTACGGGTGCCAGCGGCCCGGCCAGACTGGCAGCAGAGCAATATCTGAACGGTCACTTGCAGGATCTGGACGCAGGCTGCTCACAGCACGAGCACGCGGACGGTTCAGCGGGGCAGATGCGGCCAGCATCAGACTAAGTAAGCGGGGCGCTAAAAAAAGCACTTAAGCAAACCGTTCCGGGCCGGCTTATAGGTCAGCTCGCTGAAGCGCTCATCTGAATAGAGCTTCAGCATATCCGCAAAGTCCGGGGTGGTGGCCGCAGGGTCCAGGTCGGCCCGCCGCATCCAGAACACCCTGCCTTCAGCGGAGCCGCGTAGTTCACCGCTGAATTGAGCGGTCTGATATAGCAGCACCATATAACGCTTGCCGTTATCAAACTCCCACTGCTTAATGCCGCAAAGTGCCGGGTGACGGATCAGTAAGCCCGTTTCCTCCTTTACCTCACGGATCACTGATTCTACCAGGCTTTCGCCTGCCTCAACGTGTCCGCCGGGGAAGGTAAGTCCCCGCCAGTCAGGATCCAGCCGGTCTTGCACCAGCACCTTATCTCCCTGGGTAATCATGCACATATTTGTCAGTTCCACCACGGTCTGCTGTCCCATCTGTCCGGACCTTTCTGCTATAGCTTTCATGCAAGGCGGTTTTATGAATCAAAAGCGGGAAGTGGCATCACAAGAGCTTCAGGCAGAGCCAGTCTCACGCTCCTGAGCTGCCTTCAAAGGCCGGTCTCAGTTCCGGGAAAGGGCAAAAGACCGGCGGAGGGAGTGGATGCGGTCCTAATATTTTCTCCATCCAGATCATATCGTACCAGCGGTTAAACTTGCAGCCGCATTGATGGAAGTACGCCGCTTGCCGGAAGCCCATATGCTCATGAAAATCCGCGCTACGACAGGTCAGATAGGGATCCGGCGCAGCAGGAAAACTGATGCAGGCATTCAGGTTCAAAATTCCCTGCCGGCGCAGCAATGCCTCCAGTACAGTATATAATTGCCGGCCCAGGCCTCTGCCTTGAGCCTCCTCAGCCAGATATACAGTGGTTTCCACCGCCCAGGTATATGCGGCCCGCTCTTTAAAGGGGCCCGCATAGGCATAGCCTAATACCTTGCTCCCCTCTGACACCAGTATATAGGGATAGCGCCGCAGCGTTTGCTTTATCCGTTCCGCAAACGTCTGGACGGTCGGGACGCGGGTTTCAAAGGTTATGGCCGTATCTGTAACATACGGCGCGTAGACTGCCAGCAGCGCCGGCGCGTCCGCCGGATCCGCCGTCCGGATGCGCAGGCCGGGGTTTGGGTCATGATTCATAAGCTAAGCCATCTGTCTCCCTGATGCTGTGCTGAAAACCGGTCATGATTGACCGGTCAGAGGCCAAAAATTGAAATAAGAACAAAGGCCAGCATGGCCAGCCCGCCTTGCTTAAGGATCAGCTTGGGCTGGCTGCTGATGCCGCCGTAAACTGCCACCAGAATGATATAGCCCAGCAGCAGTAAAACCGCGCTGCGGGAGCGCAGGGCAAAACGGGTAAGCAGCAGCAATACCGCAATCAAAGCGTTGTAGACACCTTGATTTTTAAACAGCAGGTTGACTGAAGGTCGTTTCAGTTCTTCCTCTTCCATCGCGAAAGTCCTGGCGGTCAGGGCGGACCGGGTCGCAATGGTTTCCAGGTAAAAAATAAACAGAAACTCCAGTGCAATCAGCACAATCAGGATGGTGTTAATAATGCTCATAAAGCCTCCCTATATCTGCCTGAAACAGGCAAATCCTGAGCCCGTAAGATAACTGAAAACGGAGGACTGTTCTTATTTTATCATGATTGGTAATCGGTTAAGCCTGCCAATCCAGCTCAGCGCAGATCGGATAATGGTCAGACAACCAGACACCATCAACTTCAGTCTCCCATTTGCTGACATGGCTGCAATATAGCTGCTTCGGACTGTACAGCGCAGCTGATCCTGCCCGCGCCGCGGTGGAGCCCTGTTTTAAAAAGATGTAATCAATACTGCAGGGCGGATCTGCCGGCGAAAAGGAGTGAAAGGTAATGCCGATACCTTCCGTGAGATTGAGGAAATCCGGATTCTGCTGCAGCAGCCGCAGTTCCGGGCTGTCCGGCTGAGCATTAAAATCTCCGGCCAGCAATACCGGGGCCTGAGGCAATAAGGGTACGGTTTTCAGATACTGCAGGACCTGCCGCAGGCCCAACTCACGCGCCGGGCTGCCCTCATGATCCAGATGCAGATTCAGGACCCGGAAGATCTGCCCGCAGCTTAAATCCTGAAATAAAGCCGCGGTACAGACCCGGGGACAGGTAGACTGGACCGCATAACGGCTGCCAGGTTCATAAGGCTGGGGAGACAGCCAGAAAGTCTCCATTTGCAGGAGATTAAAACGCTCTTTTTTAAAGGCAACCGGAACCTGTTCATCCGACAGCGTCGCGCTGCGCGGACAACCAATCAGGTAATAATCCGGCAGCGAAGCCTTCAACCAGGCCGCCACATGGGGTAAAACCTCCTGAAACGCCACAATATCGGGTTGCTGACGCGCCAGTTCAGCCAGAATCAGGGGTTGACGGAAGCAAAAATTATTGCTGCCATCTTGTCCGTAATCGCAGCGGATATTAAAAGTCACAAACTTCAAACTCACTTACTTAACCTCTTTCCTACTTTACCAAGCCAAGGCTCAGCCGCCTGGACTCAATTATCTACCTATCTTAAGCAAAGTGAGCCGCAGTTTCAAACCTCAGGCGCAAGCTGAGGCAGGTTTTACGCCGCGCCGCCCGGTCCCGGTCAGTCCGTTTCCAGCGAAAAAGCCGCGAAGGACAAGTTTCCGCTGCCCTGGTACTCAAAATACAGCGATTGAAGCCCATCCGGAATCTGAATCCCAGCGGTAAAAGCCCGCCATTCGTTGTTTCCGCCTACCGCAACGCCACCCAAGGCTTTCCCATCCCAGGCAGTTTTAACCAGCAGCTCTCCCTTTCCTCCACGCGTGCAGACTGTCAGGCGCCTGATTCCCTGGCAGTCAAAGAAGCGAAAGCCTGCCACTGCGCCGGCTCTCATATTAGCGATGTAGCTCAGACCTTCCTGTCCATCCGGCTGATCCTGGGTGATGCGGGGAAAACGGCAGTCCATCCAGTCGCCGGGCTTACCGACGGTCATGGCCTCAGTCGCGCAATATAAGCTGCAGGCTATATACGCCGGATAGGCGCCCTCACCGCGCAGTGGTTCAGCCTGTGGTCCGCAGGAAGTCATGGAGACTTGCGGGATACTACCGTCAGGCAGGATCCGCACTTTTTCAATACAGCCCTGGCGGCTGAAATTGCAGCCGTTGGTATGGCGGTGATAAAACACATACCAATCGTCGTTCACCTGTACCAGACTGCCGTGATTGTTACCACCATAATACATGGGCCGGGCAGCTGGTTTATAGCTGTCAATAAACAGATCACAGTTGCTGACCAGGGTGCCCATATATTTAAATGGACCCAGCGGCGAGGCGCTCACCGCATAGCAAAGCTCATGACTCAGGACGGATGAATAGACAAAATAATACGCTCCGTTTATTTTCCGGATAGATGAAGCCTCAAAAAAAGCATGTCCCTCAAAGCCGGTACCATCGGCATAAGACGCCGAAGGCACCACAAAAGCCGGCTTGACGGCCACCGTCAGCAGGTCCGGATCCAGAACGGTCACCATAGCGCCGTGGCGCCGGGGATTATCCGGCATACAAAAGCCAGTGTACAAGTATAGCTTGCCGTGCTCAAACAGGACACCCGGATCAAACTGAGGCTCATCAGCAGCGGTCTCACCCAGTAATGAACCGTCCGGATAATGAACATGGCCATAAAACTCAAACGGGCCGGCCGGCTGCGGGCTGACCGCTACAGACACCACGCCCAGCTTGTCCAGCACATAAAATAAATAATAACGCCCGTCCGCGCCCCGGGTCACATCCGGCGCAAACAGCAGCATATCACCGTCCGGATTCAGCGGATCAGCGTCGCGAGGATAGATAACCCCCTCATAGCGCCAGTTACCTAAATCAGCTGTGGGCGCGGACCAGCAGACATAGTCATTCTGGCAATACTCATAACCGCCAAAATGGTCATGCGACCCATATACATAGACCCGGTCGTCATAAACATAGGGCTCCCCGTCCGGCACATATTCCCAGCCTGGCAGATAAGGATTAACCCCCTGCCGCAAATTAGCCGCCAGCTGAAGCCTCAGCTGCTTTACATCCACTCTGCTCTGATTGTCCCGCATCTGTCACCTCATGCACAGGCACGGTGCGCCTGCATTTTCTTTCCAGTTTAAGCTTAGCAGCATTTAAGCCGCCTGGCCTGCCAATTATTGCCGTTTTTATGATGATCCTTGTCCGGCTCCCATGGCGGCCCGGTCATTAATCGTTGTGGCAATGTTGCATTCTTTATTCCTTATTCTTGCAGATTGTTTCCATATTTCTGTCATATTTTATTTTTTCCTTCATTCTTAAGTTGTATTCTGCAAGTTCTAATCATATAATCCTCATAACGCAGTTCAATCGCGTCCTGCAAATCCGGGATGCGGCCGCGGCTTTAGGGCAGCGGAAAGAAAGGAAGCAACAATCAGCATGCATATTCAGCAATGTCGGATTCGTGGCAAAGAAGGACTTTGGGAGCTTGAGATTTCAGACGGACGCTTTCAAAAGATACGGCCGCAGCAGGCCCCGGCTGAGCTCGCGACAGCGGTCCCGGCTGATCAGATTTTTGCCCGCTCCGATCAGGATTGTATCAATGCGCAGGGGCGTCTTCTCCTGCCACCCTTTGTCGAGCCGCATATCCATCTGGACTGTGTGCTCACCGCAGGCCAGCCTCACTATAATATGTCCGGCACCTTGTTTGAAGGTATCAGCACCTGGGATGAGTACAAAACGCAGGTGCCGCTGGAAGTAGCTGCCATCAAAGACCGCGCGCGGCAGGCCTTAAGGCTGATGGCGGAATATGGCGTTCAGTTTGTCCGTTCGCATGTTGATGTGACCGAAGCCTCGTTCAAAGGCGTCCAGGCTTTGCTGGAGCTCCGCGAAGAACTGCGGGGCACCATGGAAATCCAGCTGGTTGCCTTTCCGCAAAACGGCATTCTGTCAACCCGCGGCGGTAAAGAACTGATGATCAGGGCAATGGAAATGGGCGTCGATTGTGTCGGCGGTATACCCCATTATGAATTCAGCCGTGATTACGGCGTGGATTCTTTGAAATTCATTTTTGATCTGGCTGAAAAATACGATGCCATGGTTGACGTTCACTGCGATGAAATGGACGACGAACAATCACGATATCTGGAGGTCCTGGCCACTGAAGCCTGGGAACGCGGCTGGGGACCGCGCACCGTGGCCGCCCATACCTGTGCGATGGGTTCATACAACGACAGTTACTACAACAAACTGCTGCGGGTCCTGCAGGCCTCCGGCATTCATTTTAACGCCTGCCCGACTGAAAGTATTCATTTACAGGGGCGGACGGAACCGTATCCCAAGCGCCGCGGCATTACGCGCATAAAGGAATTAAGCAGCGCCGGACTGAATGTCGCTTTAGGGCAGGACTCCATAGCGGATCCGTGGTATCCCATCGGGACCGGCAATCCGCTCAGGGTGCTGGATATGGGACTGCATGTCGGACACTTATTAGGCTATCAGGATATTTCTCATGCGCTGGATTTCATCTCCGTCAATGGCGCCAGAAACTTATGTCTGGGCGACCAGTACGGAATTATGGAAGGCCGGCCGGCTGATTTTATTCTGCTGGACGCCAAAGATGACTATGAGGCGCTCCGCTTCTTAAGTCCGGTTTTATTATCCGTTCATAACGGTAAAATTCTGGCTCAAAAACAGCCTGCCCGCGCAGCTGTTTATGATATTTGAGGCAGCAGTTTCAGCGTGATTGAGACTGCATTTCATTAACTGATGGGGGGAAATCATCATGACAAAATTCAAACAGCTGGCTTTGACCCTGGTGGCCTTGGTAACCGCTCTGGGCATGGGCGCCTGCTCTGCCGGCAGCAGCAGTACGACCGCCGGAGTAACAACTACAGCTGGCGGCAGCACTGCCGCGGGCAGCGATCTGGCGGAGAGCAGTGCTGCCGGAGAGCAAACCACAGCGGCCGGCAGTACAACCGCGGATGGGGACCGTATCAAAATCGGCCTGGTCTTTTCTCTGACCGGAGCAACCGCTATCTCTGAGCAATGTATGTATAACTCCGCTATCCTGGCTCTGGATGAAATCAACGCAGCCGGCGGCATTGGCGGGCGTCAGATAGACTATATTGTCAAAGACTACGCCACGGACGCGGATACAGCGGTTAAAGTCGTCAAGGACCTGATTCTGCAGGATCAGGTCAGCGCTATTGTAGGATTATATACCTCAGCTTCGCGCGTGGCAGTAGAACCCGTGCTGGAAGAATACAAGGTGCCGCTGGTCTACCCGACCTTCTACGAGGGCGAAACCCCCAATCCCTATGTTATTTACACCGGTGCGGTGCCCAACCAGCAGGGTGATTACTTTATACCCTATCTGATGGATAATGTGTCCAGGAATTTTTACCTCATCGGTACGGACACCACTTATGCCGCCACCATTAACGAACAGGCCAAAGTCAAGCTGGCTGAGCTGGGCGGAAACCTGGTCGGTGAAGAGCTGGTTTCATCTGACACCACAGACTTTTCCGATGTCATCGCCAAAATCCGCAATCAGACCGGAGACGAGGGTTGCGTCATCTACGCCAATTTAAACGGTGACAGCGGTACGGCTTTTTATACCCAGTTTCACGCGGCCGGCTTAGCCGATAACTACACCATAGCCTCCTTCATCATGGATGAGTCCTTTTCTACCGCTCTGGGTGACGCGGCAGTCGGAACCTACGCCTGCGTAAACTATTTTAATTCCATTGATACACCCGCTAACTCAGCTTATCTGAAAAGCTACGCAGCTGAATTTGGTGAGGATCAGGCCAAAGCCGTAACCGCCGTGGGTGAGTCAACCTATGACGCCGTTAACCTGCTGGCTCAGGCACTGGAAAAGAGCGGTTCAGATTTATCTGCCGATACCATTCTGGCTAATTTTGACAATCTGACCTTTGACGCGCCTCAGGGCACCATTAAAGTTGATCCGGAAACGCATCATATTTATTGCAAAGCCCGCATCGGTTTAGTGCAGTCGGATGGCAGCATCAAAGTCGTCTATGAAACGGATGATGTAATCAAACCAGAGCCGACCAGGTAAGTGAGGTGAGCGCTTTGTCTCCATCCATGCTGCTGCAGCTTTTAGTGTCCGGCCTGGCCAGTTCCTTTGTCTTACTGCTGACCTCCCTGGGGCTGGTTATTATCCTGGGGTATATGAAAGTCGTAAACCTCGCCCACACTGAAATGCTCATGTCCGGCGCATTCATTTGCTACTATGTGTATCAAGCAGCAGGGCTGCCCTTTATTGTAGCCCTGCTGGTAGCCTTCGCGGTTTCGTTTCTGTTTGGCGCGCTCGTTGAGCGCCTGATCATCTGCCACTTCTACGGCAAGATGTCAGAAACCTTGCTGGCTACTTACGCGCTTTCCATCTTGCTTAAGCAAGCAGCGCTGTTGCTGCTGGGTAAGAATTATAAAAAGGTAGACTACCCGGTAAAAACGGTTTTTCAGTGGGGTCCAGTCTACCTGGAAAGCTATAAATTAGTGGTGGCCGGCCTGGCTATTTTAAGCTTACTCCTGACCCTCTTATTTATATACAAGACCAAAACCGGCCGGATGATCCGGGCAGCCATGCAAAATCGCAGCATGACTGAAAGCCTGGGCATCAACACGAAAAAGATAGACACGATCACCTTTGCTTATGGCATGGGGCTGGCCGGTCTGGCCGGCGCGATCATCGCGCCGCTGTCCACGGTCACTTACACATTGGGCGAAAGCTGGCTGACGAACACCTTTATGAATGTCGTCATGGGCGGCGTCAGTTCCTTGTTTGGGACCTTTGCCTCCTCGGTGCTGATTCAGGAATCTGTTTCTGTCATCAGCGGTTTATCCAACAGCGTGACCGCTCAGATCATCGTATTACTGGTGGTTATTGTAGTTGTGCGGCTGAAGCCCGACGGCCTGTTTACCGCTAAGGAAAGAAGGTAACTGTATGCCCCTTTTAACGAAGGTCCGCCAACTGCCCGTTAACCGTTGGATCGATCTGGCTTTGTTTTTGTTCCTGCTGACTTTTCCCATCTGGCAGAATACCTATTGGGTGTACATCATGTCCGGCATTATGGCCTATATGATTTTTGCGCTCTCCCTGGATCTGCTGTGGGGCTATACTGGACTGATGAGCATGGGGCACAGTGTCCTTTTTGGAGCCGGCGGCTACATGATCGGCATCGCTTCAGCCTGGGCCAATCAGGCTGATTGGATTAAGTTTGATCAGCTCCCCTGGTTTCTGGCCATTCTCTCCCAACCCCTGGGCGCTTTTTTAGCCGCGCTCTTCCTCCCCGGTCTGATTGCCTTATTTATTGGCCTGTTTATGTTTTCCGGTAAAATCCGCGGGGTTTTTTTCTCCCTGATAACGCTGGCCCTGGCTGGCATCTCCGAGCTGTTTGTTATCAATCAGAGCCGCTACACCCACGGTGACAGCGGGATCACGGTCACCTCACGCACCCTGTTCAGCAACTCGGACAGTCAGCGCCTGACCGATCAGCAATTTTATTTTGTGGTTCTGGCTTTTTTACTGGGTTCCTACCTGCTTTGCCTATGGCTGGTCAACACGCGCACCGGCAAAGTCCTGCAAGGGATCAGAGAAAACGAAAGCCGCCTGACTTATCTGGGCTACAAGCCCGCGGCCTTCAAGCTGTTCATTTTTATGCTTTCCGGTATGATGGCCGGCCTGGCCGGCATGCTTTTTGTGCGCGTACAGGGGAGTATCAATCACAGCGCGATCGGCATTAACCTGGCAACGTTAGTTCTGGTCTGGGTAGCGGTAGGCGGCCGGGGGAACCTGACCGGCGCCTTGATCGGTACGCTCTTGCTGCAATTTTCCGAAACCAAACTCAATTCAGTTTTTTCCGGCATATCTGCTGACTTTGCCCAGTACTGGAAACTGGTTTTAGGTTTGCTCTTGCTGCTGATCGTTTTTGTCATCCCCAAGGGTCTGATCGGGGTCTTGCTGGAGCAGCAGCAGAGCCGGCAGGGACGGGACCGGAAAGCCGCTATCATGCGCAAGGAGGTTCACAGCCATGACGCCAACCCATAAGCCAGCAGATAAGGCTGAAGCAGCTCCTGTATTATTGGAGACCCGCGGTCTCAGCGTGAGCTTCAACGGCTTTCAAGCCTTAAGTGATATCAGTCTGAGCATTCGTCAGGGTGAACTGAGAGTGATCATCGGCCCCAACGGTGCCGGCAAAACTACTTTTATGGATTTAATTACCGGCAAAGCCAAACCGACCGCAGGACAAGTCCTGTTTGAGGGCCAGGATATCACCGGCAAATCAGCCGCTGAAATCGCCCGCCGCTACAAAATCGGCCGTAAGTTTCAGGGGCCGAATGTCTTTGATAATATGACTGTAGCTGAAAATATCGAGCTGGCTGTAGCAGGTTATGAGGGCCTGACGCAGAGCCTTTTTTTCAGAGCCTCAGCCAGGTTCCGGCACCGGGTCACTGAGATTCTGGAGCAGATAGAACTGGCCGACTATCGCAGCTTTATGGCGACGGATCTGTCCCATGGCCAGCGTCAGTGGCTGGAAATCGGCATGGTGTTTGCCCAGGATCCCAAACTGATCATCCTGGATGAACCTACTTCAGGAATGACTGCGGATGAAACCAGGAAAACCGGCGACATGATTAAAAAGCTTAAGGGCGAGCATACCATATTGGTTGTGGAGCACGATATGGATTTTGTCCGCCAGGTCGCAGACTACGTAACCGTGTTCAATCTCGGAAAACGATTAGTTGAAGGAACCTTGGAAGCGGTGCAGCAGGACCCTGAGGTGCAGGCCGTATATCTTAAGGAGGCAGACTGAATGTTGCTGGATGTGTCTCATATAACGGTTGCCTACGGCAAAAGCCTGGTCATCCAGGATCTGTCTTTTTCAGTGGCCGCCGGCAGCCGCACCGCCATTTTAGGCCGCAACGGGGTTGGAAAGACAACGCTGCTCAAAAGCATCATGGGTATCCTGCCGCTTTCCGCCGGACAAATGTCCTATCAGGATCAGCCCTTGGCCAAGCTGAAAACGTATCAGCGATCCCTTGCCGGAATCGGTTATGTCCCGCAGGGGCGAGATATCATCCCCCAGCTGACGGTCGGTGAAAATCTGGAATTAGGCGCCCTCACCCGCAGGAATATCCCGGTCCGGGCCAAGAAAGATTGGGCGCTTGGCTACTTTCCCATGCTGCGGGATCACCTGAACCGGGCCGGCGGCGTGCTGTCGGGCGGGCTGCAGCAACAGCTGGCCTTAGCCCGCTGTTTGATCTGCGAGCCGCGGATCATCCTGCTGGATGAACCGACGGAAGGGATACAGCCCAACATTGTGGCAGATCTGGCCCTCACGCTGAAAAAGATTGCCGCGGAAACCGGCATCACTATATTATTAGTGGAGCAGAATCTGAAATTTGCCCGGCGGGTAGCAGATGATTTTCTGATTATGCAGAAGGGCGCGATTGCGGTCACAGGGCCAATGGCTGACTTAGATGATCGGATCATTCAGCAGTATCTTTCGGTTTAGACTCAAGGGGCACGGCCGCAACCGGGCCGTGCCTTCTCATTCCGTTTTTTTTTGCTTTAACCAAAGGAGACTCGCCGTGATGGCAAGGCCCAGGCAGATACCGGCGCCATCAATCAGCGTATCCCTGAACTGGCCCGTCCGCCCGGGGACAAATCGCTGGTGCAGTTCATCCAGACAGGCAAACAGGTAGCTGCCGGCAAAAGCCAGTGCGGTCAGCCGGGCTAGCGGCCAGCGGCTTCCAGCCCGCAGAGTCAGCAGCAGGAAGCACGCCAGAACTGCGTACTCGGTGAGGTGCGCGTATTTTCTTAAAGGCAGACCAAACAGCAGAGCCGTTTCAGACGCGGCCGGTTGCTTCAGGTAAATACCCAGTAATTGTGCCACCCAGTCGCTCAAGGCCTGGGACTGCTCCCCTGCTTGAGCCGACATCAGCGTAATGAAGAGCAGCTGGGCCACAGTCAAACTCAAATACAGCCAGAAACGCCGGCGCGAAGGCAAGCGAAGACGACAGTTTTCAGCTGGGCCCCTTTCCTTTGGAGACTGCTTCAGCATACACACCAGACCCAGATACACCTTTCAGTTCAGATCAAAATGATCCGGATCATGGCTGTCAGCAGAGACATCCTTTTTCTCCACAGCTGATCCTGTGACCGGTTTGTCCTGCTCTTCTTCGGCAGAAATATGCTCCTGGTTAATTGTTTCCATTTTTTCTTTGGCTTTTTCAAAGCGGTTCTTGCTCCTTACCACCTTGATGCCTAAGAGAATCAGTAAAGCCAGGAGAATGCCAATCAGCAGCAGGGCCAGCTTGGGGAAGCCGGTTTTCCTGACCACCTGATCCACCACCCGCTCAGGCGTCAGCGGAACCTTTGTACTGCTGACCGCTGTGACGTCCGGCTCAACATTGACCAGTTGACCGGCGCTGTCCAGCAAGGCGACCTGATTTTCCAATTTGGCCAGTTGATCCCGGTCGCTTAACAGCTGATACAGCTGCTCGTTTAAACGATCCGGACAGATCACCACATATACCTTTTTGCTGTAATTCCAGGGAGACGCAATGACCTCAAGGACAATCTTGTCGGCCAGGCCTTCCGCAGTCACCCCCGCACCAGACTGAATACTGAACTGACCGTTACCCAGCGGTACCACCGGTAAAGCAGCAGTGAGAGCCTCCGGCCAATCTGCAGCCGCCTCATTGTCGGTCAGGAAAAACAGGTTTTCCGAATCTTTCTGACTGACCTCAGCCACACTGTTCACATACTCCCACTGTAAGGCAGCACCGGTATTCTGACCGGCCCGGAAAGCGGTCAGCGCCGCTGAGCTCAGCTGGCTGGCTGTCAGCTCTGCTGTACTGATCAGGGCAATCTGAGGATCATCCGCCTGCAGCGTATCTGGTAAATCAAAGCTTGGAAATGAGGCCAGGGTCGGCTGAAGCGCATTGGAGCCATCAGCAAAATATACCAGGCTATCCTGATTGATCTGAGTCCAGGCGGTATCTGAATAATCTTTAGAACAATCTATTTTGCCAATGTAATTATAGACCTCAAGCTTCAGTTCAATCGGATTATCCTGCAGGGCAGCTGCAGGGATCTTTACCTTCAGCGTGCCGTTTTCCGCATTGGAGTCAGAAAGCTGAATACTGGTGATCGCTTCGCCGTTAATGTAAGCCGTCATGAGCGAATAGTCAGCCAGTAAAGCTTCAGAATGCCTGAAATGCACCTCCACATAGGAATCACTGCCGCTGACCACTGATTCAGGCTGACTCAGTTGCAGCGTAGTGCTTTGATGAAAGGCCCCGGCTAATAATATGTTACTGTAGTCAAAATCGGCCAGGGTATAGTAGCCGTCATCGTGAGCGTCAGCGCGCTTGGTGTTTTGATTCAGGGTCGTGGAAATAACGGAATCCTGTCCGCTCAGCTGAGCCAGCTTGTCACCATTGGTGGTAAAGGCAACGGCCTTTTGCAGTCCGGCAGCATCCGCGCCACTGACTGTAAAGCTGGTATCCTGAGCGTTCCCGGCTACGGCGAGGTAGCCTTGTTCAGCAGCCAGGTCCGGAACAGTTATCCCCAGCGCGCTTAAGGCCCCTGCCTGACCCATATAAACCGTCGGGCCTGAGCTATCTGGCAAACTGCCGGTCAGGACCGTTTCATCCAGGTTATTGAGCGCGGTGTACTGGCTCCCGGCTCCCATATTGAAATTCAATAAGGCATTGACCTCGCTGACCGCCGGATCCTGGGGCAGTACCACCGTCACGGCTGGATTTGCGGTTAAGCCGGCCGTATCAAAGAGCTGATTCATCACCAGATTCAAAGGCAGCTGGCCATAGCTCAGCACGTCAAGGCTAAGGCTGGAATCCTGGCTCAAGGTCAGCCAGTTAGCCGGATCATCAATATCCGCACAGTCTCCTTCAATAGACCGCTGAGCGCTGATTATCTGCAGTTCATTCAGGCTGCCGTCAAGCCGGAACAGATCCGCAGGCAGACTGACCGTCCAGCTGCCCGCAGAATCACTGAGTAAAGGTTTAATCCACGTGCTGGATACGGGGGTGCCGTTCAGCTGCAGGGTCAGGCTTGAATAGCTGTCCAGCAGCGTCTCGGTAGCTGTGATCTTCAGCGTCAGGATATTGTTATCACCTAATTGGGCAGCGGTTGGCAGTCTGAACCAATAGGAAGTGGTGTTTCTGGGCAGGAGCAGGACCTGATCTTCATCAAATAGTTGCAGCGAATACAGCGGCGTATCCGTTGCCGCTGTGGCTACCGTACTTACATCCGAAGCAGCCTGCTCAGTTGCGGCCGGCGTGGCAGCTGCGCTTGCCGCCGGGGAACGCTCCGCGGACTCACTCACTGCCGGGCTGGTCTGAGCGGTCTCCTCCGCCAGCAACGGCGATACGGGCAGCAGCAGCAAAGCACCCAACAGCCCTGACAGTATAGCCGGTATCTTTTTTTTCAGTCTCATCGTTACCTCCCCTGGCCGGCGTCAGGTGTACCCTCTGCCGCAGCTGCTTGATCCAGCCCATGCAATGTTTTTTCCCAATAATAGGGTTTGGATATCAATTGTCCTAAAGCTTTATAAGCCGCAATACTCATCAACACCCAGTATACCGGGGTTAATAATCCATAATGGATGAGATTATAAGAAAATGGCTGCCGTTTTTTAAGCGCGCAATCACGGATGACATAATATGTGCCCACCATATTCATATAGATGAACAGAAAATTCCCGATTACTAACTGAACTAACGCGATGTAATAAAGCAAGCCTGGAAACAGCGCCTGCACCCAGGCGGCTTGTGTCAGCAACCAGTATATCATAAGTCCCCAGAAGATCGGATTGATCAACGGTAAAAAGGGCGTACCGAAAATCATCGCCAGATAGCCCAAAAAGCCTTTAAAGCCCAATTGCCGGACAAAGTGAATCGGTCGTCTCATATGAACAAAGAAGGTCTGCATATAGCCTTTAATCCACCTGGACCGCTGTCTGATCCAGTTTCCCAGCTTACTGTTGGCCTCTTCCCAGGTTCTGGAATCGATGATCGCAGTCTTATACCGGTATTTGTACAGTCTTATGCCCAGGTCAGCGTCTTCAGTCACATTAAAGGGATCCCAGCCCCCAACCTGCCGCAAAAAGCTCATCTTGAAGTGGTTGGAGGTTCCGCCCAGCGGTATCGGCACATCCACCTGCATGATGCCGACTAAGAGCATTTCAAACCACATGCTGTACTCCTGAGTAAACATCTTGGTCAGGATGTTTTGCTGGCTGTTAAAATAATTAAGCTTAGCCTGGACACAGACGTAGGTCTCAGGCAGCTTTTTGAAAGCCAGGTATGCTTTCTTCAGTTGATCCGCTTCCGGCCGGTCTTCTGCATCATAAATCACCACGTACTCACCCTTGGCCTGAAGAAGCCCGTAGTTGCAGGCTTTGGGTTTTGTCTGCGGCTTTGAAGCCGGCACGACCAAAGGCGTAAAATAAGGAGGTAAATGCAGTGACCTGACTAACGCGATCGTCTCTGTGTCATCTTGTTCCAGCAGAATGCGAACGTCCATTTTATACTTGGGATAATCCATTTTTTGAATACGCTCAATCAGCTGCAGGAGCACCTCTTTTTCCTTATATACCGGAATCAGCAGGGTATACACCGGGAGCCGGCTTTCGTCAATGGCGGCGATTTCCTGATCTGAAAAGCGCATTTGAGCGTTATCATTTACACCTTTCAGGACGATCCAGAATTTAGCCACCGCCATCAGCAGGTAAATGATCTCCGCGATGATGACAAAAATCAAAAAGGTCTTTTGCCAATTGATGACGATGGCCACAATAATCAGAATCGCAAAAATCAGCAGGGTCAGGAGCTGCCCCTTGGTAAAGGTAGAAATCGCTGAGTTTTCCGGTTGGGACTCATACAAACCAAATACACTGCTTCTTACTTCTTCCTTGTAGTACAGGGATTCCCAGAAATCCAGTGCTTCGTGCGGGCTGACCAGCACCTGATCAATCGCCTTGCCATTATAATAGGACTTCAGCTCCTGAACTTGCGCAGCAGTCAGCGTATCCTCCACGGCAACAACCACACAGTCCGCTTCCTCTCTGAGGACTACGGCGCCCAGGCGACGAGCTAATTTGTAGGGCAGTGCTTTGGCATCGCCCAGATCAACCTCCCGGCCCAGGCGGCCCAGTTGTTTTTGTTCCGCTAGAATCTGATACAGCGTATCCTGACTGATATAGCCCAGAAAAACCAGGACTTCACCCAGGCGGCCACCGCTGCGGGCCTGCAAAGTCAGGGCTTCCTGCAACTGGGCTTCATTGATCAGGCCCTGATTAATAAGGACCTCACCCAGGCGGTCACGGTTACGCAGTTTATCCAGATCTTTCAGCGCTTGTTCCAGATCCGCTTCAGATAAAAAACCCTTACTGACGCAGATTCTTCCCAGCCGGCCGCCATACTGCTGCTGGTAAGCCCTGACCTGGGAAAATTGCACCGGGGTGAGCAGTTTCCGTTCCAGCAGCAGTTCACCCAGTTTGACCGTTTTGGATTGAATGATAAAGCTCTTTAACTGCTCTTGTGTCAGATAATGCAGCTTTATCAGCGCCTCCCCCAGTAATATGCCATCTTGCTTTTGAAACAGCAGGGCTTCAGTTAACTGGTCTGTCGTGATGAGGCCGGCTTCCACCAGACGTTCGCCCAGTTTCTTGACTTTTATCTCCATAGCAGCTTCCTCATTTTAAGACTTTAAAAATCTTAAATTCACCAATTGTGGCGACTTCTGTACACCAGGCGGCACCATGATTATACAAATCCGGATACTGAATGTTCAGCGCATCCATATTGCCATAGCTGCCGATCTGAGGCACCACCACATAATCTATCTGGTTAGCCTGAGGGTCTTGGACGGCCGCCTCAAAATTCAGGCTGCAGCTGATGACTAAGGAATCCTGGTCTTCTATGTTCATGATCGCATAATAGGTCCGGTAAGAATCCATTAAAACGGTTTGCCCGCGCAGATTTGAATTGATGTAGTCTGCCAGCTGCTCAGACTGAGCCGGAACAGACAACAGCAGATCTTCACGCATCTGACTGCTGTACTGGAAGGCCCAGCCAAAATACAGACCGCAGCTGCACAGGATAGCCATCAGAAAAGCCGCGGCGCCCCGGCGCCGTTTGGGGGCCAAGCTGCCCAGCAGATAGGGGATCCAAGCCGTGGCCAGCATAAAAGTATAGCACAGATATCGGACATATCCGCCGGATTTTCCCTTGGCGATCATAAAAAACTGAAACGCATAGAGACCAAAAACCGACAGGAAAAGCATCAGCGTATCCGGTGACCAAAGCTCTCTGACGACTGTTCTGACCAGCAAAATGCCTGCCGGCAGGAGCAGAAACGGCCAGGATCTCACCCAGACAAAACTGACCGCGCCAGCCCAGCCGCCGTAATCAGAGTAGTAGGCGGAATAAGCATTCATGGAATAGCCGGAATTCATAAAATACAGCGGATTACCGGTGATAGACCAGTTATAAAGGATCCACACCAGCAAGGTATATATGATGGGCAGAAACGTCACCCACATGGTCGCTTCAAGGTAGTAAAATATCTCTCGTTTTTTCTGGCCGATATAGAATTCTTTCTCACGTTTACTGAAAAGGATCTGTACCGCCATAGCCAGGCCTATGGACAACGCAAAGGGTATTGCTTCATACCGGGTCAGAAACATCCCCACAAAACCGCCGCCCATACTAAGCAGCCAGCGCGCGCGGCCATCTTTCATCCAGCGGGTTAAGTCACAAATCACAAGGATGCCAAAACAAATGAACAGCATTTCGCTCATGCCGTTAGCACCATAAAAGAAGACATATGGGTTAAAGGCATACAGCAGCGTCAGGGTCACCGACCAGAAGCGACTGACCTGAAAGGCCTGAAAGGTGGTCAGGAGCTTCTTGACTGACCAACCGGCAAAGAAGGCCGTCATGATGGCCGCGCCAATACCTTTGGTAGCAAAGGGGCGCCACAGTTTAGCCAGGGCTATAAAGGGCAGCTGCAGGAAGCTTGGCAGCGGATTCCAGACCAGGCCCATGGAGGTTAGGCGATAGGGCTTGCAGAACAAGACATAGAAAGCATTGGCTGTCCGGCTGGAGGCATCTCCCAGTAAAAAGCCCCGGCCATAACCCAGGTATATGCCCCAGGCTGCTTCTAAGGCAAAAACCAGCACCGCCAGAAGCCAGGCCAGCCGGGTAGCTTTGGTGTGATTACTGTCGCGCGCGGTCATATATGCATCCTTACCTGATTACTCAATCAGACCGCTGAAACAGCAGCAGCTCTGCGCCAGCCCGGCAGCCAAATAAATCTGGCTGTTGACCGGCCATAAAGCTACAGGTTTCGCCTTGACTCAGCAATTTGGATTCTCGATCCTGCCAGAACTGAATTTGACCCGTTAAGACCAGGATGGTTATAGCGGTGTCTGAATCCACGTAAGTCTGGGCCAGTTGCTGCGGGTTTATTTTCAGCAAGCGTAAAGCATAGCCGCCGGTTGATAAATCAGGGTGGTCGGCTTGAGGCCTGTGATGATCCCAGCTCACCTTTCCGGCTTGAATATGCGCCGTCGGTGCCGCCTGGCTTGTGTAGATAACGGTGGAACTGCCCCAGGAAGCCTGGATGAAGGTAGGCCGATGCGGCAGTTGGCGGACACATTCCTTCAACTTGCTGTCATCCGGATTATCTGACAGGTAGATGCCGTCATAGCTGGCAATCAGCAGCAGATCATGCAAATGATTTACAATCACCGGGATATGGGTCTGATTGATAACCAAAGCCGGCTCCGGGCCCTTGTCTGAATCCGTATTCACCGATTCAACCATCTCTTCCGCCGTCAGCTCCTGGGCCTTGCGGTAATAAGTGCGGACCGATTGCCAGGATCCGGTATCCGTCCAGGTGCCGGTATAAGGCGCGACGGCCAGAGCAGGCTGGTATTGCAGCACCTCATAATCAAAACTTTGCCGGGGTAGCTGTGCATAGAGTGTCCGTAAGCTGGTATAGCTGCCGGGCAGCGCGCGATCCTGCAGCAAGTTCAGCATAAACTGCAGTTTAAAGCAGAAGACACCGGCGTTCCAGAGCGCTCCGGCAGCCAGCAAGTCTGCGGCCAGGTCCTGATCCGGCTTCTCCACAAAGCGTAAAACCGGCTGCCAGCCCGAGGCCGATTTACCGCGGCTCATGTCACCGGCCTGCTCTGCCGGTGACAGCACAGGCGACTGCGGAACAAGGTAGCCATAACTGGAGCTGGCAGAATCAGGCTTGATCCCCATCAGGACAACCTCTGCCCCGCTATCCTCAAGATACCCCGGTAAACGGCTGATCAGCTGATAATAAGCCGGGCCCGCACAGGTATCAACCGGGATAAAGCAGACGATTTCCTCCAGCGGGCGGTCCAGAACGGAATATATATAGGTGCAGGTCAGCGCAATCGCGGCAAAGGTATCATGCGAAAACGGTTCTGTCACCACCTGTGCTCCAGGAAGCTGTTGATGCATTTCAGTCAGCTGATTTTCGCCTGCGCAAATGAGGCAGCGCTGCTCCAGGCCGGCAGAAGCAAGACCCCGCCAGGCCAGCTGCAGCATGGATAGGGGCCGGTCTGTATCCGGAGAGGCAAAAATCGGGATAAATTGCTTAGCTCTGCTGGCGACCGATAATGGCCATAACCTGGTACCCGACCCGCCGGATAAAATAACCGAATACATGCGCCCCCCTCCCTGACTTTTCACGAATTTCCAGTGCCAACACGCACGATAAACGAACGAATGCGATTATTATCGCACATTTTATATTATACGATATTATTAATCTTCTTTGTATTTAAGATGTAAACATTTTGATCAATGTCTGCGGCAGACAGCGGTTTTTTGCGGTAAGATAAGAAAAAGTTCGTTCATTCTATAAAAGCCAAAGCAGATTGATCATCTTTAAGGAGTCATGTATGTGCTGTCTATATTTTGTACTCCCCTGTTACAACGAAGAAGCTGTGCTCCCGCTTACCAACCAGCGGTTGCTGCTTAAAGTGGAGCAGTTAATTCAAAGCGGACAGATTTCCCCTGTGAGTAAAATCGTTTATGTTAATGATGGTTCCAAAGACCAGACCTGGCAGCTGATCCAACGCTATTCCCGGGAGTCAGCCCTGGTAGCCGGCATTGATTTATCCCGGAACCGCGGCCATCAAAACGCGCTGTTGGCCGGTTTAATGACCGTAAAGGACGCCGCGGACGCCGTCATCTCAATGGACGCGGATTTGCAGGATGACCTGAACGCGGTTGATGAAATGCTCGCCAGATTCAAGCAGGGGATTGATGTTGTATATGGGGTCAGGAGTTCCCGCCAGCAGGATACTTTTGCCAAACGCTTTACCGCTGAACTGTTTTATAAGTTTATGAACCTGCTGGGTGCTCATACGGTCTTTAATCATGCGGATTTCAGGCTGATGAGCCAAAAAGCGCTGAATGGTCTGGCTGAATTCAAAGAGGTCAATATTTTTCTCCGCGGCCTGGTCCCTCTGGTCGGTTATTCCGCGGATTATGTATATTACGAACGGAAAGAGCGAGCAGCGGGGACCAGTAAATACACCTTATCTAAAATGCTGGGGCTGGCGGTGGATGGCATAACTTCCATGAGTATAAGGCCGATCCGCCTGATCGGCCTGGTCGGTTTTTTCAGTTTGCTGGTCAGCCTTGTCATGTTGATTTATTCATTTGTGCAGCATGCGGCCGGCAACACCCAGCCCGGCTGGACCAGCCTGATGATCAGCATTTGGTTTTTGGGCGGCCTGAACCTGCTCAGTCTCGGTGTAGTGGGAGAGTACGTCGGTAAAACTTACCTGGAAAGTAAACACCGTCCCCGCTTCCTTATTAATAGGTCCACCGGGCTGGACCCTGACCCGCAGCCGGCTGCCGGACCGGCTGAGACTTAGCTCAAATGATCTCCCAGGCGACGGTCCAATATAAAGATTGAGATCTCTGCTGACCTATAACTACCAATGTTGCTTGATCTGCGGCAGGCTCAGACAATCTGAAGCCAGGTGTATCTGAACGTCTGACCGGCCTGATAACACTGTATATCCTGCAGGGTTTTCCGGTTTGCGTACAGGATAGCTGCAGCAATCCTGATGAGCTTGATATCTGAATGTCTGCTGCTAATATGAGTCGGAAGATAAGGATCGTCTTACCTCCGGGTAAGTTAAAGGAGCTGGTCATGATTGAAACCTATGATGTCGTCATTGCAGGAAGCGGACCGGCAGGCTTAAGCGCTGCCGTAACCGCCAGTCGTATGGGCTGCAGCGTGGCGCTGCTTGAACGCAACGGGATCATTGGCGGCAATCTGACGTCCGGTTATGTCGGTCCGGTCATGGGTTCGGTCTCTTCCGGCAGTATCCGTGAGGAGATTCTGGAGCTGTCAGGCAGCCAGCAGGACGATTTATACTACGACTGTGAACAAATGAAAATCAGCTTGATTGAATGGCTGGCTGAAACCAGCGTTGATGTCTATCTTTTAAGTACGCTCATTTCAGCGCAAAAACAAGGTTCCAGCTTGACGCAAGTGCAAATTGTAACGCCTGGTGGCCTCATCCAGCTGGCCGGAAAGGTCTTTATTGACGCCACCGGCGATGGTACCTTAGCAGCGCTGGCCGGCGCCGCCTGGCAGCAGGGCCGGGAAGCCGATGGTCTGACCCAGCCGGCTACCCTCATGTTCACCCTGGATCATATTGATCCGGCTGTTAGCCTGCAGTGCCGGCATGAAGAAGATGATTCCTTGATAAACGGAACATCTTATCTTGGATTATGCCGGCAGGCGGAGAGAGATGGGCGGTTGCCGGCAAATGTCTCTATCGTCCGGCTATACCGTACCGTCAATCCGGGAGAACGGATGGTGAACGCGACCCAGGCAAACTTTGTTAATGGTCTGGATCCCCGGGCGCTGGCCCCGGCGCAGGTTAATCTGCGCCGGCAGATGCGGCAGGTGCACCAATTTCTTAAGGATACGGTTCCGGGCTTTGAAAGCAGCCGGATCCGGAGCAGTTCAGACGGTATTGGCATCCGTGAAACCCGCAGAATCGAGGGCGACTATATCCTGACCGCGGAGGATTTGCTTCAGGGGCGGCAGTTTGAGGATGCCATCGTCCATCAGGCAAGCTTTCCGCTGGATATTCATAATCCAAACGGTGGCGGACAGGCTGAATCTGAGGGCTGCCCGCCCAAAGCCCAGCCGTATGACATTCCTTACCGGGCCTTGCTTCCACGGGGGATTGAGCAGTTGCTCCTGGCCGGGCGCTGTATATCCGGGACCCACCGGGCGCATGCTTCCTACCGGGTGATGGGAATTTGCATGGCTACCGGGCAGGCAGCCGGAGCCGCAGCTGCTTTGTGCGCCCGGAGCGCGGTCAGTCCCCGCAACCTGGATGTTCGTTTATTACGGACCGCTCTGGCCCAGCAGGGTGTCTGCCTGGATTGAACCGGAGGGGAAGCGCCATTCACTGCAAACGATCATTCATTGGCATAGGCTACTTTCATGATGATATCCTGCGGATAATCACCGAAATTTTTGCCAAAGAGATTTAACCCGCCTATATAAGTCTGACTCGCATCCGTATAGATACGGAAGGCCAGATAGTAACCCCGGTCCACCCCCAGATCTTTCAGTTTAAACTGCGAAACCAGCTGGTCATTAATATAGCAGCCTTTATGATTAATGATCAGCCGCTTTATCTCTCCAAATTGTGTCGAGCTGCTGCCCCACCACAGAGGATTCTGATAGCCTCTGCGCCCGCCGTAATCGCCTTTCAGACGGAAAGACGCTACTTTGCAGCCGTTGATATCGATCCCGATATCAGAGGGCCAGTCATTATTGTAGCCAGGCGCTTCCGCGCAGATCTCAAAGCTGAACTCAATTTCAGCCAGCTGATGGTCCCTGATAATCGCATTGGGAATATGATATTCAAGATAGCCTTTGGATAGCCAGATCAGCTGCGCATTAATATGCTTGGTTGAATAAAAGCTATCAACATTGTCCTCCAGCTCAATAAATGACGTACTGGAAACCAGTCCGCAAGGGGCGGAGACCTCACAGCTGACATATTGACCAATCGGTATATAAACCCGCTGTTCAACCAGCATGCGCTTGGCCGCGACATGCTCAAATATATCCAGCCAGATATCTGACGCGGCAATGCCGCAGAGTTTTTTAGTGCCGCGCATACCCGGTTTGGCAGTAATCGTTATGATGTGCGCCTGCTGCAGGATTTTGGTGTGCATGGAAACAGTTGACAGGGGCAGCATGAGAGCTGCCGCCAGTTCACTGATGGTCATGGCGTGATCCACTAACAGCTTCAGAATACTCAAACGCACCTCAGAAGCAATAGCTTTACAAATCTGCGCGGAATATTCTACGTTATCCAGATTCAGATTTATTTTTTCTTTACCACTAATACTTAGCATAGCTTCTCACCTCCTTTTTGATCATATCATTCAATTTTTCTGAAGTAAATGGTGATTGACAGATGAAATACATAAAATATACAAAATCAGGTTGAAGGCCGTATAAAAGGTGTTAAAATGAATAATGTAATCTGATGTATCCGCTTCAGATACGTCAATATATTGATATTGCTATTAATATAAAGTATATTCCCAAGATATTCTGCGGTGAAAGGAGGTTTGATTTTCGATTTTATTAATAGCTGCAAATTTTCAGAAGTATTAACAGTTCTTAGGAGGAAGATATGAAAAAATTGATCAGTGTTGTCCTGGCCAGCAGCTTGCTGCTGACCCTGGCTGCCTGCAGTTCAGGTAGCAGCAGTTCATCCACCACCGCAGCAGCCACAACCACAGCTGCAGGCGGCCAGGCCACTTCGGACGCAGCCGGCAGCAGCAGTGCCGGGACCACCAGTGCCGAGACCACCGATATCAAGGGCAAGACCATTGAAGTCGCGGTCAATTATACCGGCCAGTCCCTCACCACCTTTGAAGAGGTTGTGGATGATTTTCAGAACGAAACGGGTGCCACGGTTGAATTAGCTGCTTACGGCGATGATTATGAAAGCACCTTAAAGACCCGGATGGCCTCCAATGAATTACCGGATATTTTTGTTACCCACGGCTGGTCCATCCTTCGCTATAAAGAGTATCTGCAGGATCTGCGCAACGAATCCTGGGTCAGTACTTATGATCCCTCTGCGTTGGGCGTTATTCAGGACACGGATGGCTCCATTTATGTGCTGATGATTTCCGAGCTGGCCAACGGGACCCTGGTTAATCTGGATGCCTGTGAAAAAGCGGGTGTCGACCCCTATTCAATTTATGACTGGGATGATTTTACCGAAGCTTGCCAAAAACTGAAAGATGCCGGCATAACCCCTATTGCCACCACTGCTGATAATGCCGGCACCATGTGCAATTATGCCGGGACCTGGCTCAGCTATGAAAATGAAACCTCTAATGACTCTGCTGCTATGCTGGACGGCACTTATGACTGGACCAGCTATCAGGATACGGTCCTGAAGTATTTATCCGACTGGATGGATAAAGGTTTTTATCCTGATGATGTAGCTACAGTTTCTGACACGGATCTGCAAGAGCGTTTTGCCAACAATGAGATCGCCTTCTACCTGGGCAACGACCCATCATGGTTAATTTCCGCCAAGCAGCTAAATGCGGATGGCAATTACGCTTTCCTGCCGTCTTTTGCTTCTACCACGGACGGCGCTCAGTTTGTCGGCATTGGTGAAGGTGACGCGTTTGGTATCTGGAAAGATAGCAAAGAGACGGACGCTGCCAAAGTATTTCTGAATTATCTGACCCGTACGGAAGTCTGCACCAAGATTAATAATGTTACCGGTAAAATTGGTGCGATAACCACGGCAACTGAAACGGATGACAGCTACGGTCAGCAGTTATTTGCTACCATGCAATCCAAGTACCCCAATGTCTTTTATGAGAATCTGTGGGACCGCAAGTACATGCCGTCAGGTATGTGGCCGATCTTTGGGAATGCTGCTCAAATGCTTTTTGAAGACCACAGTGCGGACGGACAGACAGCTGTCAAAGAGTATTTAAGTGAAAACTATAAAGATCTTTATGAAGCAGCTCAGAGTGATTAAGCTTGACTAACAAATAGACAAATCAGCAAGGCTGTCTCGAGACCGCAGTTGAGAGATGGCCTTCCTGTTTTATCCCGGTATATCCTCAAAAAGGAGGCTGATCTCAGATGCAGAAGAGCAAGCGCGCCTATATCCTGCTGACCATCCCCGCCATTGTCATGGTAGTTGCCTTTATTGCCTTTCCGCTGGTCAACGGTATTTTAACCTCATTCTATAAATGGAATGGCTATTCTCAGACCCGCAGATTTATCGGCCTGAGTAACTATTTGTCGGCATTCCAGGATACTTATTTCTGGCGGTCCTTAATCAATACCTTAATATACGGTTTTGGTTCAACCTTACTTCAGAATGTCTTTGGTCTGTTGATTGCCCTTTTAGTCAATCAGAAATTCAGGGGCAGAAATGCTGTCCGGACCATTGTCTATATGCCCATCATGATCTCCGGTTTCATCATGGGTTTGATCTTGTACTATTGTGTCCAGCTGGATGGCGGTGTCTGGAATGATCTGCTGGCGCTCATTGGTGCCGGCCCGATTTACTGGATGAAAACCGGTGCCAGAGCAACCGCAATCATTACGCTGGTAAACAGCTGGCAGTACTTAGGCTTGTGTATGATCATCTATTTAGCTGGCCTGCAGAACATTCCCAAGATGTATCTGGAAGCCGCTCAGATTGACGGTGTCGGGAAATTGGGTGAATTCTTCCACATAACGTTGCCCCTCTTAATGCCGTCAGTCACCACCGCGGTGATCACCAACCTGATCGGCGGGTTCAAGCTGTATGACGTGATTGTCTCCCTGTCCGGGGGCGGACCAAACCGGAAGTCGCTTTCGCTCTCCTATTACATACAGCTGCTGTACTTTAACGATGAAAAAGCCGGCTATGCCGCCGCCATCGGGGTTTTGCTGTTCTTCATCATTTTCATCATTTCCTGGCCGATTAACCAGTTCCTGAAAAAGAAGGAGGTGGAATACTGATGTCTGTCGCGCTATCCATGAAGAAGAAAAAGACTCACCATTGGTGGAAGTACCTGGTCTCAGTTGTGATCCTGGTTATCTATCTGCTGCCGATCTATGTCCTGCTCAATATGTCGCTCCGGGATGTAACGGATATTGGCTCCAGGCTTTATTTGCCTGAACATTTTAATTTCACTAACTACCCCAATGTTCTTGATTCGCAGTTCTTTAATGCTATAAAAAATTCCCTGATTCTGATGGCCGGTACGGTTATTTTTCAGCTCGGTTTTGGCTCTATGGCAGCCTATGGTCTGACGCGCAGTCATAACCGCTTATCCAAAAAAATCAGCAGTCTGAACATGGGTATCATGATGATACCAGGCTTGGCCTTGCTGGTCGGCACCTACTCGCTGATGGTTAAAATCCATGCGGTTAACTCTTTGTGGGGGCTCATCCTGCTCTCCGCTGCCGGCGGCATCCCCGGTACGGTCTTTATGTATATGAATTTTATCGTATCGATACCAACCGCGCTGGATGACGCGGCTTCCATAGACGGAGCTAATGTCTTCAGGACCTACTTTTCCATTATCATGCCGCAGCTGAAAGCCATTACCATTACTCAGATCATCATGACCGCGGTGGGGTCCTGGAACAACTATCTGATGCCGGTCTTCCTGCTGCAAAAAAAGTCCAAATTCACCATCATTTTGATGATCAAGTCGGCTTTTGACTCCAAAGGCGGTCTGGGTAATCTGCCGGAAGCCGCGGCTATGTGTGTTTTAGGCATGCTGCCTATCATTATTCTGTATCTGGCCATGCAGAAATATATTATTGAAGGCCAAATCGACAGTTCAGTTAAGTAAGCGAGGTATGCATGTTACTTTATAAACGATCAGCTACGGATTCAGCGCCGCTGGCACAGCCTGACCCTTATATGATAGAGGCCGGGGGCAAGTGGTATCTTTATGCTACCGGAGTGGAGGGGGTCGAGCTGTTCTCCAGCTCTGACCTCTTCAGCGGATGGCATTATGACGGCAGATGTCTGGAGGTACCCGGTCAGCATAAGTTTTGGGCACCCTCAGTAATCCAGATTGACGACCTTTACTATATGTACTACTCCAGCGAACCGCGTCAGGCTCACGATGATCATCAGCAAACACTTTATGTCGCGACAGCCAGGCAGCCGGAGGGCCCCTTTAAACCCATCAATGTTGTCAAAGCCCCCTTTTCCATTGATGCGCATGTCGTGCAGACACCCTCCGGTTTATATCTGTTCTACTGCCAGAACGTATTAGATCAGGAATGTGTCGGTACCTACATTTTCTGCGACCGCCTGACCGATCCGTTGCATGCGGAGGATCAGCCAGTTTGTGTGATCAGGCCCAGTTTGCAGCAGGAAATCTATGAGCGTGATCGCTTTGGTGATGGCAAAGACTGGTACACCGTTGAAGGGCCTTTTTACTTTTACCATGAAGGCTGGCATTACCTGACTTATTCAGGTGGTAACCATACCAATGACAGTTATTTTGTGGGCTACGCTTCTGCTCCCGGTCCGCAAGCTGCTGACCTGCGCTTCTTACCCTGGAAAAAGAACGGTGAGGATGGTCAGTTTGCCCCGGTCTTATATAAAACTGACCAGATGGAAGGAACGGGACATAACTCAGTCATTAAAGAAGGAGACCAGTACTGGATCGTTTACCATGGCCGGGTGACAGGCAGTCGCAGGGCCGGCGGTCCGGATACCCGCGTCGCCAGGATAGATCGTTTGCTGCCAATAAACGGTCAGCTTCAGGTAAGCTTCAGCAATTAACCCTACCAGACTGAATAAAGGGCGTGCCCGGCGGTTAAACTGCCGGGCACGCCCTTTTCAGCAGGTTATTTTCATGCGTCAGGACTTTGTTCTCACCCCCGGACGCTCGATACCCCGGCGGCAAATCTTAAGCCCCGCCCCCTGACCTGAGCTCAGACCAGATAGCTCCAGCGGACCCAGACCAAGGTGGTTTTGCCGCCGGTGCCCCTGGTGCTATGCTGCTACGACCGTGATGATCCACCCTTGCTGCTGCCATAGGCGCTCCTGCTCCGATTTGATCAGACGCAGCTCGTCTTGCTTATATCGGCCACTTCCGGCAGCTGCGTCTCCACTTTTTCACGCTATCACCCATATGGCTGATCAAGGTCTGTCCATTTATGCTGAGCTGCTGCTCTTCAGATAACAGTTGCCACGCTATGTCCGGCCCGTTCAGACGCTATCCACAAAAAAGCAGTCAAGCTGCGCCAGGTTAGCGCAATTTGACTGCTTTGGGAAGTGAATCTGAGATATCAATACATCAGCGCAGGTGTCAGCCTGGGCTGCCAGGTCAGACTGATCAGCCTTTGATACCGCCGCCGGTAACCCCGGAGATGATCCGCTCTGACATAAACAGATAAAGGATAAAGGTTGGCAGGAAGACAATGATAACGGCGGCAAACAATCCGCCGTAATTGCCGGTGTACTTCATGGAGTTAACGATCTGCAGCAGGCCGACGCCAACCGGGGTGGTATCCTCCGTGGTCGCAAAAATCAGGGCCATAAAGAATTCATTCCAGACGCCCAGGAAGTTAAAAACAGTCACGGTGATAATAGCCGGCTGCACCAGGGGTAACATAATGGTCCAGAAAGCCCGGCCCAGCGAACAGCCATCAATCATGGCAGCTTCTTCATAGGTTTTGGAAAGGGTGCCAAAAAAATTGAGCAGATAAATGGTGGTATAAGGTACGTTCATAAAGGTATACAACAGGATCAGAATGATCCTGCCCTTGATATGCATAGACGCGGTGAAAGCATAAATGGGCAGTACGATCATGACCGCCGGGAGACTCATGGCAATAATCATAAAGAAGCGGAGCGCCTTATTCCCGGCAAACTCAAAGCGAGACAGAGCGTAGGAAGCGGGAGCCGAAATCAGCAGAACCGCCACGCAGGCCACCACCGAGTAAAGCACGGAGTTGGCAAAATACCTGGAAACATTTTGCACCTGCCAGGCATCCTTGTAGTTTTCAAAATGCAGGCCGCTGGCAAATTTCAGAACCGTACCGCTGAATATCTCCTTAGAGGTAGACAAACTGGCGGCTAAAATCCAGAACAAAATGACAGCAGTAAAGCCGATCCAGATGATCAGGATCAGATAACCGGGCAGCAGAGATAATTCCTTTTTCCAGTTGATGCGTTCTCTGAACTGTTTGTTTTTCTTGGACATGTTTCCGGCGCTCCCTTCAGAATTCAAGATCATCATTTTTTATGACTTTTTCCAACAAAATGTAGACCAGCAGGACAACCACCGAAAGGAAGACGCCTGCGGCCGCACCGAGTCCGGCGTTTCTGGTCGTGTTGGAAGCGGTACCAAAGACCCGGTCATAAATATAGATAACCGGCACCAGGGTAGAGTTTTCTGACGAAACCGGAGAAAACATTTTGGACCAGAGGAAAAAGGACGTGGTGGTTATGGTCCAGAAAGTTATATTGGTTTTGGTAATCCCCTTGAGTAAGGGCATGGTGATGCTGAAGAACTGCCGGACCTTTCCCGCTCCGTCAATCGTGGAAGCCTCATACAGATCTGCGGGGATTCTCTCAATGCCGCTGATAAAGATCAGCATAAAGTAGCCGGTCGCGCCAAAGATATAGGCGATCAGCATGGACCAAAACTTCATGTCTGTTCCCAGCCACTTTACATTGCTCACACCAAATTCTTTCAGGATGCCGTTCAGCAAACCAAAATCATAGTTAAATACATACTGAATCCACATGGTGGCCAGAGCCACCGCGCTGATGATATTGGGCAGATAAATAGCTGCCCGGAAGAACTTTTTAAAGCGGACACCGCTGCACAGGATAACTGCAAATAGCAGCGCCAGTGCCAGCGTAACAACACCGCCCAGTAACCAGATTCGGACCATGTTCCACAGGGCTGTCAGAAATGCACTGCTGGTAAACAGGCTGATGTAATTGGCCAATCCATTGAAGGTCCAGCTCCGGGCCGGTGCGGTAACGCTCTCAATGGAAAAGAAGCTCATAATAACGGTCCTGACAACCGGATACAGATACATAACGAACAAGGACAATACACATGGTAAGATGAACAGTATAATTGTCGCCCTGTGTTTTTTCATGGTACCAACTCTTCTTTCCTTTTGTAATTAATCAGTACAAAGCATCCAAAGCCTTGGCAAAATCCTCGCCAGACGCAAATTTACCTTCATACAGTTGAGCAATAACGTCCACAATACCGGTTTGTTTGTCTGAGTTATAATCAATACCCATGCCCCAGATCAGCGGTGTGGTGGTGGCCTCAAGCGTCGCGATTGAGCCGGCTTTGATAGCGGGCTCAGAATTGTGAGGATCAGCCGGAATCTGCGTAGCCGTATCCGCCATCGTCTGGTCATTGGTACCAGATGTCAGATACATGATGAAATCAAACGCAGCCTGCGCATTTTGACTGTATTTGGTAATAGCCAGAGAGTTCGCGCCGGCATAAGCGTTCATGGAGTTAACGCCACCTTCTACAGAAGGATAATTAAACAGACCCCAGTTAACTTCCGTACCGGTGTTGTTATTGACCTCTGACACCACATAATCCGCACAGATGACCATGGCGACCTTGCCAGTCAGACCAATCTTGTTTTGACTGGAAGGATACTCATCGGGTGCTCCATCAGCCAGATAACCAGCTTTAACAAAATCAATAATCTGATCAGCCGCGCTGATCACGCCAGCATTAGCGCTCCAGCCGCCGTTTTCAGCCAAATTGATAATAGCGTCTTGCCCTATGACCCGCTCCAGATGAGAACCAAAGGCCAGATCCAGATATGCGCTGTCCAGTGCCAACGGCTGATAGCCGTTATCCACCATCTTTTGGCAGGCGTCCAGGAACTCTGTCCAGGTTTCCGGGGTCTCCGTAATACCACTGGCTTCAAAAATGTCTTTATTATAGAAGACACCACCAACCTGGGGCTGCTCAGTAATACAGGCCAGGAAACCAGCCCAATCAATTACCTGCTGGTTCAATGCGGCGTAGCTGCGGCTATCATAATCAGCCGCCGTCGCCATGTCTGTCAGGTCATAAACATAATCTTTAAAGTTCTTGCTGATATTCTGGTAGCTGCTTTCAAACAGATCCACCTCATCCTGGGCTTCCAGAGAAGTCTGGATAACCTGGGACAGGTCGCGCCCCTTAAACTCAATATTGATTGTAGCACCGGTTTTTTCTTCAAAAGCTTTGGCAACCGCTGCCACAACCTCTCCCTGCGGTTCATTAGAGTTCCACATGGACCAGTAGTTCAAGGTCACACTACTGTAATCACCGGTGGCAAAGTCAGTCGAATCGGCTGACTCACTGTCACTGCCAGCTGTGGTCGCGTCACTTGCTGCAGCGGCACCCTCAGTAGTGGTGGCAGAATCAGTTGCAGCGGCTGTTGTACCCGCGGCTGTTGTTGTGCTTGCAGCAGCCGTGGTGGTTTGAGTACTGCCGCTGGCACAGCCTGCCAGTGACAAGGTCATCACAGCAGCAAGTGTCAAGCTTACAAGTTTTTCATGTTCCATCCTCCTTCACATTGCGTTCATGTCGCCCCGGATAATCAGCCGTAATCGCCAAATTCAGGACGTATTCATGTAACGCAACTGTATCGTATCACCAACATTAGGGTCAAACATTTTGATTGTTGACTTGTTCTTTAGAAATATTGACCTATTTATTTTTCTTGTAGCAAGACTTATATAACCCGCTTGCCAGGCTTATCATTCTGGATAATATCAGCTGCTGCCGGGGCCTGCAGATCCAGGGCCCCGCAGACTTCCATGTTAAGGACAAATGACAATATGCGGGCTCTGATTTTTGCTTACATAGGCTTCCCTATAGGAGCTGGGCGACATATGGCAATGCTTTTGAAAGCTCTGGGCAAAGTAGCTCTGCGAAGAGAAGCCCGTCAGGGCCGCGATTTCCGTGATGCTGTGATCCGTCGTTACCAGCAGCTCCCGGCTGGCCTGGATCCGGACTCGGTTCAGATAACTGATGGGCGAGAATCCAAAGGTCTGGGAAAATAACCTGACGATGTAGGACTTGCTCAGGTTGAAATGATGGGACAAGGTCTCCAGATTGATGCCGGTGGTATAGTTATTATCAATGTACCGGCGGATCTGCATACATTCCCGATCATAGCTGATCGTTTCCAATTTGCTGAGCAGAAATTCCGCCTGGCGACTCAGGCTGATGGTCAGATTCTCCAGCAAGTTCTGACAGATCCGTTGATATTGGTCAGCCATACGGCTGACTTCTTTATACATAAGAGACATGTAGGCAGCTAATTCAGGCAGAAAGGCCTGGTTTTTGAGAATCAGGTATTCCCGTTCACCTTGGTACAGATAATTAAAGTTCTCAACCCCCAAAATGAAATACTCCATCGGCTGATCCGGACTGGAACGCTCAGTGTGCACGGTATTCGGATTGATAATCGCAAAGTTGCCCTTTTCCACGTCATAAAGCTCGTTATCGATCATAAATTCACCCTTGCCGCTCATAATATAGTAGAACTCTGTGAATGGGTGGGCGTGCGGAAAGCTAGGCCAATCATTTTCATACTTAGAATAACTGACGTAGATCAGGTTAGGGAGTTTCTGGTCACTTAACTTTGATTCAATCTGATATCTGGTGAAGCTCAAAGCAGACCTCCTTTTATTTCATTAATTAACATACTGCGGTATGAATTGCAAGCTTCTCAGGCTACATATGCAAAAGCAGATAAAAACCGGGTGCTTTGACGCAACCCGGTTTTCCGGAATAAGCAGTAATGCAGGCTGATTTGGCCGGCCTGCCAGCCGTAACCTGAGCTGCGGTTCAGAGTTTGCCGCCCGAGGTCGCAATACCCTGAATAAACTGTTTCTGAAAAAACAGATAAAGAACAATCATGGGCAGACTGGCAATCAGCGAAGCAGCCATCAATTCAGGATAATTGGAGCTGTACTGTCCTTGCATTGTTGCCAGGGCGGCTGACAATGGCATCATTTTATTGCTGGTATTGATAACCAACGGCCACATCAGATCCTTATAGGCAAACAAGGCCGTAAAGATAGCCAGAGCCGCCAAAGTCGACCTTGTCAGCGGAGCCATGATAAATAAGAAGGTCTGCAGGATGTTGCAGCCATCCAGGCGAGCTGCTTCTTCCAGATCTTTGGGCAAGCTCATATATGCCTGTTTCATTAAAAACGTACCAAACGCACTGACCAGACCTGGAAAAACCAGGGCAAAGATTGTGTTGGTCATCTTAATCGCGCTCACCATCAAATATTGCGGAATGATAAAAATCTGGCTGGGAATCATCATCTGGAACAGAACCAGAGAAAACATCAGGTTTTTGCCCTTGAAGTTCAGACGAGCAAATGCATAACCCGCAAATGTCGAGGTCAAGCAAGCACAAACTACCCGCCAGAAGATCAGCAGCAGTGTATTTTTGTAAAGCAAGAGAAAGTTCATGTTTTTCCAGACGGTAATAAAGGCGTCTGACCGCCACTTGGAAGGAAAAATCACAAAAGGATTGACACTGGTTGATTCTGTAACCGTCTTAAAGGCGGTAAGAATCATCCACGCAAATGGAACAATCATAATAACAGAAAATATGATCAGAATCAGATGAATCAACAGTATCGTAAGCAAATTCTTAGATGACCGCATTCTATCGTCCCCCCTTAATTATAAAAGACCCATTTCTTCTGCAGTTTCATCTGTAAAGCCGTAATCAGTATGATGACAACCAGCAGCAGAATTACAATGGTAGAACCATAGCCTTTATTCCCGTTCACAAAAGAGTATTGGTAGAACAGATAGACAATCGTCTGGGTTTTGGGGAGAGCCGGATTGCTCTTGGACATAATCATGTAGATAGAGTCAAAGATCTGCAGTCCGCTGATAACACTGGTAACCAGGACAAAAAAGATCATTGGTGATAGCAAGGGCAGTGTAATTTTGAAAAAGGCAGCGGGGCCGGTCGCGCCGTCAATGGCGCCAGCTTCATAATATTCCTTGGGAATATCCTGTAGCCCTGCTAAAAAAAGAACCATGTTGTAACCAATGCTGGACCATATGCCTATCACAGCAATGCTGATCCAGGCGATAGCAGGGTTTGATATCCACTCTATCTTAGTATGAAAAAGGTGATTGAGCAGTCCGAACTGTGAATTATACAACCACTTCCAAACCATAGCTACTGCCGCCGGCGCTGCGATCATCGGAAGGAAGAAAATAGCCCGGTAAACAGCGCGGCCACGCATTTTACGATTCAGGAATACAGCTAATACCAGTGCGAGGGCAATTGAGACCGGAACCTGCAGGAGGGTGAGTTTAAGGGTATTCCATAAAGCCTGCCAGACCTCTGAATCCTTAAACAATTGAACATAGTTCTGCCCGCCTATGTAAATATTCCCTCTGCCAAAGTCTCCGGTCCGGAAAAACGTCTGGTAGAAGGATTGCAGCATCGGCCAGATATTCAGGATAACTAAACCAAGCATGGTAGGAATTATAAAAAGCCACCCCCACAGATTTTGACTCTTTTCCCAATAAGTCATTCCGGGGCGGCGGTGATTGCCTGAAATAGCAAAGTCGTTTTTATTCATCATTCAAGCATTCCCTTCGTATAAAATAGCAAAAGCTGCCCCACAAAATGTGAGGCAGCCCGGCACAGGTCAGCTGTTCTCCTGAGAGATAGCTGTATTCATTTCTTCGGCTACTGATTTGCAGACACTTTCCATCTGGGAGGTATCTGTCCAGGCAGTCACAAAGGCCTGATTGGCAGCATCTTCCCACACCGTTGTTTTATAGGTATACGGACGCAAGATCAATTCGTTGGTAGCATCGCCAGTCTTTTCAGTTGTTACGTCAAGGTAAGCTTGAAGGTTAAACAGATCTGTGTTTTGGGCCCAGGCATCAGAAGTATTCAGATAAGCTGACATAGTGACGCCCAATTCAGCCTGTTTTAATTGCATGTCCTTACTGCCCAGCCACTCCAGTAATTTCCAGCAGTCATCCGGTCGTTTACTGGTAGCAGATGCAGTCCATCCTAAGCCATTGCAAATAGATGCTCTCGTGTTAGTGGAAGCAGCATATGGTATAACCGCCACATCGCAATTTTCCGCAACGTATTCATTGCTCTTGAAAGCAGGAACCATCCAGGAACCTTGAGTTGTCATGGCTACGGTACCAGATTCAAACAGCACATCATCACCGGTTTCAGACATGGTCGTCACGTCAGGGCAGGTATCCGCCACAATTTTGCCCACCAGTTCCATAGCTTCAATTGTTGTAGGATCATCATAAGCAGAGGTTTTCTTGTCATCAGACAAAACCTTACCACCCATGGAATAAATAACATTGTAGTAACCGGCCTGGTTATTACTGGGACTCAGCGTGAATCCGTATTGAGAACCATCAGATTTGGTCAGTTTTTTAGCGTTTTCATATAAGTCATCCCATGTCCAGGTATCATCCGGATAAGATAAGCCGGCTTCGTCAAACATAGTCTTGTTATACCACAGAGCAATCGTGTCATAATCTTTGGGGATACCGTATGTGGATCCGTCATAAGTATAAAGATCGGTTATCTCGCTCATATAATTGCTCAGATCTATTTCTGTACTATCAGCAATATAATCATCCAATTTTAAGAGCAAGCCGTTTTTCATATACATCTGTGAGACATTTGAGTGCATCCACATGACATCAGGTAATTCGCCCGCCTGAGCTGCCGCTTCAAGCAAGGTCCAGTAACTGTCCCAGCTTTTTACCTGTAAGTCTGTTTTGATACCGGTTTTTTCAGTGAATTCATCCAGAATTTCTTGAATACCCGGCTGCTGGTTGGTATCCCATATCAGTACTTCCAGCGCGTCAGATGAGCCAGACGGGGTCAGAGAGTCTTCTGTTGTTTCAGTTGTATCAGCTCCTGTCGTCTCAGTCGCTGTATCTGAGTTGTCAGCACTGGTGGCTGCAGCAGCTGCAGTTGTCGTGGTGGTGGCACTGCTCGAACTGTCTGAAGATCCACATGCAGTCATTGTCAGAGTCATAGCTCCAGCCAGAAGCGCAGCCATAATTCCTTTCGTTTTCATTTGGCGTCCTCCTCATTTATTTGCATTGGCTGTAGATCAAAGATCCTCGACCATATGCATATTTAATGTATCTACAGGCTAAGGTCGAGCTGACTTTTTGTAAATGGATTAATGTGTTTTTGATATGGTTCAATGTCAGATTCCACATAGAGTATTATACTGGCACTGCTCCATATCTTTTTTACTATTTATAATATATATTTTTATCAGTTCTTTTTTTTATGTCAATCAACAGCATTATTATTATAGGTTACTTATTTAACCGTATTTTAAATGAGATTTATATTCACAAATTATGCCTTGCAGACATTATGCAGATATCTTATCCTGTTTTATGACAAGAGCACAAAGGATGTGGCTGATATGGATAAATGTGTAGGTTTCACAAAAAGTAAAGAATATATTTGTCTTGAAGATCTAGCGCATTCCAATACTTTCAGTTCTTTTGAATCAGTTGTGCTGGATTACTGTGGTCTCGAGCAATGCGCTCCCGGACATCATTTTGGTCCTTACATTCGCAAAAACTATGTGATCCACGTGGTCCTGAACGGTAGCGGTAAATTCACCAATCAGTGTGGAAGTTTCACGCTGAGGCAGGGGCAGGCTTTTCTCATCCGCCCGAATGAGTCAACCGTTTATCAGGCAGATCACAGTGTGCCCTGGCAGTACTGCTGGATTGGCTTTCATGGCTACAGAAGCAAGGAATATCTGAATAGTATGGGCTTTACCGAATTTAACCCGGTTATTAACGTTGATGAATACAATCGGATTCAGACAGTTATTCTCCAGATCCTTGATGCCGGTAGCCTCTGTCCAGCTGATGAATTATTCAGGATGAGTGGCTTGCTGGCAATCCTGGGGATTCTCATCAAAGGCAATTCCGACGACCAGCCTTCTGAAACCTGTAAAAACAATATATACGTCAAGTTTGCGATTGATTACATGCGGCACAATTTTCAGAAGAAATTCAAAATCAGCGACCTGGCCGATGAAATTGGAATCAGCCGTTCCTACCTGACACAGGAGTTCAAAGCCATAACCCATATGTCACCGCAGGATTTTCTGATCAATCTTCGCATGGAGAGCGCGGCGCACCAGCTCAGCTGTGGGAATCATGCTGTATCTGAAATAGCGACGCAGTCCGGGTATGAGGATGCCTTGACATTCTCTAAAAGCTTCAAGAAAAAATACGGAGTCAGCCCCAGTGAATACCGAAAAAACAAGTCCTACCTGCTCTGCGAAGAAGAGAAGGGGCAGTACAAAAATACCGTACCGCTGTAGTCAGACCGGCTTGACCTCCAATGGTCTGACCCTGGTAGTAAACGCATAAAACGAGCCCAGGAACAGCAACATAGATAGCGGCAGAAAACGAATACTACTGCCATAACCGAATTTATCAATCAGCTGACCGAACAATAAATTGAAGAGTATATCTGCCAATGATCCCATGCTGATGATAAGGCCGGCAGCGCGGTTAACCTGTTCCGGCCTGAAATACAAGCGGATCATCATAACCAGCGTGGGATAAATGATGGCAATGAAAAAGCCGCTGACCGACCAGATCAGGATAGTTCTGGCGCCGCCCCAGGCTCCCACAACATAAAAAGCACTGCCCAATAAAGCAAACAGGCGCAGGCAACGCAGCAATCCCAGCTTATCAATTAACGGAGACAGCAGCAGCCGTCCAGCCATGACGCCCAGGAAAAACAGTGCCAGATAACGAGCCGCAGCCGCCTGACTTAAATTCAGATACCGGGTAGCATACACCACCATCCAATTCAGCACCCGGTGTTCAGCGATACAGTAGAAACCAAAGATAAGGATTAACGGCAGGAGCAGGCGCCAGCTCAGTGAGCAGCCGGGTTTAGCAGTACGGTCATACTGAGTCGCAGGCAATTGACAGCCCAGTAACAGAAAAAAAGACAGCGCGCCTAACAACAGCAGCCCCAGATTGACTTGCTGCCAAAAATTATAGTTATCTGCCCGTATTCCCATCAAAGACTGACTGCCGCTGGTTCCTATACCTTGAATAAAGAAAAGAAAACTGACAAAAAAGCCTGGCGAAGCAGTAAATAAGATCGGCGTAAAGAGGTTGATCAGAGTATTAAGCAGGGTTGATGATCCCATCACCAGCAGCATTCCGACCAGCAGCCAGATATAATTCCTGGTCAGGGTAAAGATCGCCAGCGCCAGCATCCAGATCAGGACCTGCCGGACCCGCTTAGGCCGGAATTGATTGCTGAACCGGCTGCCCAGTAACAGGAAAACCAGGTTCCCGGCATAACTCACTGTGACAATCAGTCCCAGCTGTGTATTATCCAGTTGAAACTGCTTCTGAAAGACGGCTGAAAAGATCCCCCTGAGGCTGTCACTGCTGCCTAGGCCCAGCATCAGAAGCATAAATACGCTATATACCAGCCGGCGGTTATGCTCACCCTGCCGCATTGTCCAAACCCTCAGTCAGAAATTTTCTACAGCAAGACCACAGTCAGTCACGCCGGAAGATATCCCGAGTATAGACCTTCTGCTTCACATCATCCAGACAGCGGTCATAGCGATTCGCAATAATAGCCTGGCTTTTTTGTTTAAAAGCCGTCAGATCATTAACCACCCGGCTGCCAAAAAAAGTACTCCCATCTGGCAGAGATGGTTCATAAATAATCACGGTGGCGCCTTTTGCTTTGATCCGCTTCATAACTCCCTGGATTGAGGATTGACGGAAGTTATCAGAGTTAGATTTCATGGTCAGCCGGTACACGCCAATCACCACTTCATGCTCTTTATCTGCCGAGTATACTGCTGACGGACCATAGGCGCCGGCTAGTTCAAGCACCCGGTCGGCAATATAGTCCTTGCGCGTCCGGTTGGATTCAACAATGGCAGCGATCAGATTTTCCGGCACATCGCGGTAATTAGCCAGCAGCTGTTTGGTATCTTTGGGCAGACAGTAGCCACCATAACCAAATGAAGGATTGTTATAGTGGGTGCCGATCCGCGGATCCAGGCACACTCCCTCAATGATTTCCCTTGTATCAAGCTGTTTACTCTCTGCATAGGTGTCTAATTCATTAAAGAACGAAACGCGCAGCGCCAGATAAGTATTGGCGAAAAGCTTGACTGCCTCCGCCTCTGAAAAGCCCATAAACAATGTTTCGATATCCGTTTTCAGCGCGCCCTGCTGCAAAAGTACCGCAAACTCATGGGCTGACGCCAGCATCTGGGAATCAGCGGCGTTTACCCCGACAATGATCCGTGACGGATACAAATTATCATAAAGCGCTTTTGATTCCCGTAAGAACTCCGGACTGAACAAAAGCTTATCTGTGTGATACTTCTGGCTGGCCGCCGCCGTAAAGCCAACCGGAACCGTTGATTTGATGACCATTACCGCCTGAGGATTGACCTCTGCAACTAATTTAATCACAGCCTCAACCGCGCTGGTATCAAAATAGTCTTTTTGCGGGTCGTAGTTAGTCGGTGCGGCAATAATAACATAATCAGCCTGCCGGTAAGCCGCGCTTCCGTCCAAGGTAGCGGTGAGCTGCAACGGTCTTTCCGCCAGATATTTTTCCAGATAATCATCCTGAATGGGAGATTTTTTCTGGTTAATCAACCTGACCTTTTCAGGGACGATATCTACCGCCGTCACCAGATGGTGCTGAGCCAGCAAAACAGCGGCCGACAAACCGACATATCCGGTTCCTGCGACTGCCACCCGCCGCTGAGGCGGCGTAACCGCTTTCGCCTCTGCCGCTGTTGGGGTTTCCTGAAAAGCAGCAGCGGGGTCGAAGCTCAGTACCTGACTTAAGCGCTCCAGTTGTGGCAGGGACGGTACATAGCTGCCAGCCTCCAGACGGCTTAGCATACTCCGGTTTATACCGGCCAGCTGGGCGACCTGTTGTTGCGTCAGATTAAGCTTTTTCCGCCGTTCCTGGATCAGGGCGGCTAAGGGTTTGGCGGCATAGGTTTTCATATCAGACCTGCTTTCTTCGCTCATGGCTATCAGCCTGAATCAGTTGAAGAGCTTCAGGCTTTGTTGTTCACAGCAACGTTCGTAATCGTTTAATAGATATACCCTCCAAGATTTCCTCATATTATATCATAATTCAGTAAGTATCAACTGCTGCAAGCAATCGATGTTTTTATCAGCAACATCGCTAAGAAATGCGAAGCATATTACAGCTGCTTCAGATTCTATGCAAGTTCAATGCTGAACGTTAAACACCTTAAATTCGCCAAAGCTGGCAACTTCTTCGCACCAGTCCAGCTGACCCTCATATAAGCCGGGAAATTGGATGTTCAGAGCGTCCATATTGCCGTATCCACCCGGCTGCGGCACCACCAGATAATCTACTTGGTTACCGATCGGATCCTCTAAAGCTTCCTCATAATTCACACTGCAGCTGGTGATAAGATCATCAAAACGGTCCAGATTCATGATGGTATAGTAGGTTCTGAATGAATCCATCAGGATGGTTTCATGCTTAAGCTCCGAGTTGATGTAATAAGCTAATTCCAGTGAGCGAGGCGGCACTGAGAGAGTTGTATCCTCCTTCATAATCGAATCATGCTGCAGCGCCCAGCCAAAATACAGCCCATTAATCACTAGAGCCAGCGCCAGAATAACGGCAGCGGTTCTGAGTGTAAGCCGGCGCAGACGCTTTAACAGATAGGGAATCCAAGCCATAGCAATTACTAAGGGATAGCTTAGATAGCGAACATAACCTTCTGATTTCTGCCGGCTGATCATCAGCAGTTGAAAAGCGGTAAGGGCCAGAGTCGTGATGCTGATTTTCAGGCTGTCCAGTGTAGCCAGACTTCTATCCGTGACCCTGACGATTAACAGGGCAGCAAACATAAACAGGAAAGGCCAGACCCGGATCCATTCATAGCTCAGGGCTCCCCAGAATCCACCGTAATCCATGTAGTAACTGGAGGTCGCATTCATAGAATAGCCTGAGTTCATAAAATAGATCGGATTACCGGTTATCGCCAAGTTATAGACGATCCAGACCAGAACTGTATATATCATTGGGAGAAAGGTAACCCACAGCGTGCTTTCCATGTAGAAAAACAACTCTTTTTCAGGCTGATCAGCCCAAAGCTGTTTTTCACTGGTGCTTGTACTCATGTGGATGCACATCACGAATGCTACAGCAAGGGCAAATGGGATGGCTTCATAGCGGCTCAGGAATAAGCCGACAAAGCTGAAGCCCATTTTAATCAGGTGTTTGGCTGAGCCATTATCCAGCCATTGTGACAGACAGCAAATGATACTGACGGCAAAAGCATAATAGAAAATCTCGCTCATACCATTAGCGCCATAAAAAAACACGTAGGGATTAAAGCAGCTCAGCAAGGTAAGGGTAAGACTGATCAGAGAGGGCACCTTCAATTTCTGAAAAGTAGACAGCAGTGTTTGCCCCATCCAGCCTGCCATCAAAGCCGTAATAATCGCTGCGCCGACGCCCCTGGTAACAAAGGGCCGCCACAGCTTGGCCAGCGCAACAAATGGTAGTTGCAGCAGACTTGGCAGCGGATTCCACACCAATCCCATGGACGTTAAGCGATATGGCTTAATAAACAGAACATAAAAGGCATTTGCTGTCCGGCTGACGGCATCACCCAGGAGTAAATTCTGACCATAGCCCAGATAAATCCCCCAAGCTGCTTCAGAAATAAAAATCAAAAAGAAAATCGCGACAGGCAGTTGCTTTTCGGCTCTACCAGAAGATTTAAGCATACTTACCAGCTCCTGCAGCTAAAGTCTGCTAAGTGAGACCTTAATAATATAGCTCAGCTCAGCGTCAGACAAAACCTCCGGCCATCCAGTTATCCGCCGGATTTATGTAAGCTGGATCTGAAGGCAGAAAAATCGCGCAGCGCTTGCCAGCCGATTCTGAAGATTTTTTTCAGGTTGATCGTATTGCTGCCACCTTGTCTTGCCCTGAATGTAATGGGTAAAAACAGGATCGGATCTTTATAAAATTCTCCCAGTACCACCAGCATCACATTGGGTAAGTTGTAATCTTGCGGCAGCAGCGGCAGGTAGCGTTTAAGGTAGTCTGACTGCATTAACCGAAAAGGGGCATTGGTATCCGGCACTTTAACCTTAAAGTAGCCGCGGACAATCAGACAAAGTACCTTTTCAACCCAAGCCCTGGCCGCGCCGTCGCCGCGCTTGACCCGATTACCAAAGATTGCGGCGTGGGTCTGTCGTTGCCGCCAGAAAGCCTCAAACTCTTCCGGCAAGGTCTGCCCATCGGCATCTGTCTGAAAAATATACTGTGCCCCCTGCTCCAGCGCATATTGGTATCCATAGATCAGGCTGGGTCCGTGCCCTTGATTGGGTTTTGTCCGGACCTCCAGCAAAGGATACTGTGCCTGCATAGCCAGCGCGACTTCAGCGGTCCGATCCCGGCTGCCATCATTAATCAGCAGTAAGCGTGAATGACGATCCCCGTCATGACGTTGAATCACGGGATACCAGTCTTGAAGAAGCTGTCTGATATTGTCTTCTTCATTGTATGCGGGGATGACGATGTAAAGCACATCCTTTGTCTCCATATGGCCCTCCTCAGCTTTTCTGCCTGATTTATGTCTATTTTAGCATGAAGCTAAGCCACCGGCTGCTTTTTAAAACCGGGACCGGTCTCTTCCCGCAATTAAGCGCGACTTGAGACCAATCCCGGATTTCTTTTTCACGACGATTAATGAAAGGCCAGCAGTTCACCAATGTTTCAGCATAAAGGCCTCAAACGGACGCAAGGTTTCACCCACTGGTCCTGGATAATTGTGAATTAGGCAGTTAGCTTGCTTCCAGTGTTCCGGTAAAAATTGCGGTCTTTCCTGGGCGTGAAAGTTCACGACCGTTAATATTTGTTCTGAATCCCACTCACGTACGTACATAAACAGATCAGGATCAGACTCTGCCAGCAGCGTATATGAGCCATCTATCAGGGTTGTTTCCTGCTTCCGCAGGTTTATCAGCTTCTGGTAGTAGCAAAAAACCGAATCCGGATCGTCTACCTGAGCAGCCGCGTTAATGTAGCTATAATTGGGATTGACTTTTATCCAGGGTTCACCGCTACTGAAACCCGCCTGAGGACTATCGTCCCATTGCATGGGGGTCCGGGCGTTATCGCGTCCACGGGCCTGAATCGAACGCAGAATATCAGCCGGCGCATAGCCTTCCTCCAGTCTTTCCCGATACAGGTTCAGACTTTCAATGTCCCGGCAATCCTCAAGAGAAAGGTATGCATTCGTCATCCCCAGCTCTTCGCCCTGATAAATATAAGGGGTACCCTGGAATCCATACAGCAGGGTGGCCAGCATTTTAGCAGAAACCTCCCGATAGGCCGGTTTATCACTACCCCAACGAGATACAATGCGCGGCAGATCATGATTATTCCAGAACAAGCTGTTCCAACCACAACCATACAGCTGGCGCTGCCATCCGGACAGAACTTGTTTTAATCTGACAAGATCCAGCGGAGCTAAATCCCATTTTTGTCCACCTGGTTTTTGGTCCAGACCGATATGCTCAAATTGGAAAACCATAGAGAATTCACTGCCATCCGGCTGGCTGAAAAGCCGGGCAATTTGTGGAGTGGCCCCCCAGGTTTCGCCAACGGTCACGTAATCACCGTTGCCAAATGTCGCCTGGTTCATCTCCCTGATCAATTCATGCAGTCTGGGGCCATTATTAGTGATACCCAAATCCGGGTCCTTAGCTATCTGGTCAATCACATCCAGTCTGAAACCGCCTACCCCCCGTTTCATCCACCAACGGATCATGTCATACAGGGCTTCCCGCACGGCAGGGTTATCCCAGTTCAGATCCGGCTGGGCGACTGCAAACTGATGAAAATAATACTGCTGCAGCTGAGGGACCCATTGCCAGGCGGAACCACCAAAACAAGCCCTCATATCATTAGGTGGTTGACCAGGCTGACCGTCACGCCAGATGTAAAAGTCATGATAGGGATTGTCCCGACCTTTCAAGGCTTCCTGAAACCAACGATGCCGGTCTGAGGTATGATTCAGAACTAAATCCATGATGATACGGATACCGCGAAGCCTGGCCTCCGCAATCAAGCGGTCCATATCAGCCAGGCTGCCAAACATTGGATCTATATCCTGGTAATCAGAAATATCATAGCCATTGTCTTCCTGAGGCGAACGATATACCGGAGAGAGCCAGATTGCGTCAACCCCCAGCCGCCGTAGATAGTCCAGCCGCCGGATCAGGCCAGGAAGGTCTCCCACCCCATCTCCATTAGAATCCTGAAAGCTGCGGGGATATACCTGATAGATCACAGCCTCCTGCCACCAATGATGGGCATTAACAGACATCTGACTTGCCTCCTTCTGTTTGCAGTAATCTGGGATAACAAAGCTCCTCAATTTTGCTGAACACCGGGATTTCGCCCAGCGGACTTTGCACCTGCACGGTCATACCACCAACAAATGGTTGTCCGCTCCAGAAATCAAACCACTGCCCTTCCGGCAACCAGACTTCACGGCCCGTCGCTGCAGCTTCCAGGACAGGCGCCACCAGCAGGTTTCGACCCAGCATATATTGATCTTCGCAGAGCAGACTTTGCTGGCAGTCTGGATAATCGTAAATCAGGTGGGCCATCAAAGGCCGGCCGCTAGCCACCGCATGGCGGGCTTCATCATACAGATATGGCAATAATTGCATGCGCAGTTTAGCCAGACGGCGGTAGGCAGCAATGATTTCCGGCGCTTCGTTGACCCTGGCCATGTTCCAGGGGCTGCGATCATTGATCCAGTCACGCCGCCGGCTGTCCCCATATTGACCGCTTCGCGGTTCTGAATGAAATTGCATAATTGGGCTGAAGCACCCCATCGCCGCTGATCGCAGATAAAAATCCGTATCTGGCAGTTCTCCGGCAAACCCGCCGATATCAAAGCCCCAAAATAGAACCCCTGATAAGCCGGCTGACAGACCTGCGGTCAGCTGGCCCCGCAGCTCGGAATATTGCGAAAGCTGATCGCCAGCCCAATGGAGAGGCCTGTACTGGGAGCCACTGTAGCCCGCCCGGGAGAAGGTCACGCCGTGGCGCCCTTCCTTATTCAGGAAATCATAATACGCCTGGGTGTAGAGCGCCGGATAGAGATTCCGCATGCTGATCCCGGTTTTGTGATTGGAAAAGCGGGTCTCAGGCAGATATATAAATTCACCGCCGTCAGTTTTAAAGCCTTCAACGTTAAGCTCCTCACAAAGATAACGTCGCTTTTCAAGCCACCAGGAAACAGCCTGGGGGTTACTGAAATCCAGCAGCAGGCTTCCGGTAAACCATTTATCCGGAATACGGTATGGTGTGCCATCCGGATTTTGAACACAGTAACCCTGCGAAATGGCTTCCTGCTCATCCAGACGCAGTTGTTGGTTATGATTATCACGGGTGGGGCGAATGATGGGAATCTGCCACAGTACCAGATGCATACCTGCCTGAGCCAGGCTCTGAGTGAAGGCGCGCGGATCAGGCCAGGGACCATCAGCAGGAAAACTGAAATCCTTATATGTGAAAGCTTTACGTCTGGGTATGTAACCGGCGCCGTTCCAGATGTAGAAGGTTTCTTCATCACTCCAGGCTTCAAGAACCATAACAGTTGCAGGAATATTCAGTTCCCGGGTCAGCCTTAATTGTTCCTCTGCTTCCTGCTGGGTTGCCCAGCCATTAGCAGACATCCAAGGGCCAAACACCCATGGTGGCGGCAGAGCGGGCGTCCCCTGATGATGGGTCAAGCGCTTAAGGAGACAAGCCGGCTCTCCCAGCCACAGGTGCAGTGGATGAAAGCGGCCGTCATCTGTCTGCCCGGAAAAGCTACCACTCACCCTCGCTCCAGCGTAATGAGAAAGATCCCAGCGGGTTTCTGCCTGCGTCTCAGCAAATAAGCCCCAGTGTTGGTTTGAAAAGAGCCAGGGCACCGGCAGATAAGTGTGACGCCCCTGTTTGGTATAGTTTTCATAAACCAGATTCCGGGGCTGCAATCCCCGCTGATTGACCCGGTCAAATTTTTCGCCGCAACCAAAAAAGCCCTGTCCGCTCAGTTCCAGTGGGATAAAAAAGTCTGTGATCAAACCATCCGGTTGGGCCGTCAGGCTGATGCTTTCCAGACCGGCACAACACAGCGCAGGAGCTGTTGGCTTTTCAGAATCGCCCAGCGCAAACCTGAAAGGTTTGGGTTCCAAGGAAACCAGCACCTTACTGCCGCCAGCAGCGGCATCAGTATCTGATAGCGTCAAATTCAAGGAAGCCTGACTGTGGGTTTCCGGACGAGGATCAGTCAGTTGCGGCAACAGGCGGCAGCCCGCTTCTTCAGCTGTCAGCGTCAGCATCAGACAGCGATCATCTGAGAGCCGGAAGTATAGGTACAGTTGAGCCGGATCCGGCTGAACATGACCCAGATATGCGCTTACACGGAGTTTCTGCCGGACCTCGAAGCAATAGGTAGCCGGGTCACCAGCTTGATCAAAACGATAACTGACCTTGCTGCCTGCGGCAAACGCGCCCAGGTCAAAGCGAAGGCAATCCGCTTGTATATCCGGCGCCGGCCGCCCTTGAATACGCCGGGTATGTCCATCTGTGGTCAGGAGCAGCGCTGTGGTCCGGTCAGTGTTATCCTGACTACTGGACAAGGCAAAGATGGTCACGGCTTCATTCGCTGCCGGCCGGTAGGGCAGGCGATCATAACCACAGGCAGCATACGGATTATTCCCCGCAGGATGATGAATAAGCATAAGTCTCTCCTTTTGGTTGTTCAGCTGATAAGATTTCAGTTAAAGCAGATAGCAGCGTCCCCGGTAGCCCGCTGGCGGCCAGACTTGCCAGCGACCGGGTCCCTTGTTGCCGGATAATACGCCCGGCGGCCTCTTTCATCTCATAGTCAAGCTCTGCCTGATCCAGACATTGATAGGCGAAATCCTGGATTGGATTGGATCGGCAGACGAGGCCCTGGTTGAAACTCAGCGTCAGGACCTGAGCCGGGCGCAAGGGAGGCAGACTGATCTCCAGCAGGCCGCGGTCAGCATCATAATGAGTCGTGCCGGGCTGAACCACCTGCCCATCGAGTTTCAGATACAGGCTCGCCGGTTCCATGACAGCATGGCACACCACTTTGTAATAGCGGAGATCCGGCAGGCAGGTCAGCAAGCCTTGTCCGGCTGTTATCTTCAGGCAGGGCTGCGCTCCCCAGCTCAGGTCAAATGTTGACGCCGCCCAATCTGTACATGCTACAGACTGACCTTCGCCCTGATCTTCCCACAAGGTGAATCGACCATCCGCTCCGGGAAATAGATGGAGTTCCAGCTGGTCCGGATTCTGTTCTGCCGAGCAGTCCTGGGGCCCCAGTGGGACCAGACTGCCCGCTCGCAGCAGCAAGGGGAAATACTGGAGTGGGCGCCACAGCGTGAGCAATCTGCCGCCGTCATAGACCATACCCGTAAAGAAATCATACCAGCGGCCTTCCGGCAACCACATCCTGACAGCCGCCAGACCCAAATCCCGTTCACAGGGACAGGTTACTGGTCCAGCTAAAAACGCCGATCCAAAATAGTATTCATTGGGTTGATCATAGGCTTCCGGACACTCCGGTTCCGAATAGTAGAGGGGTTGAATGAGCGGTTGGCCCTTGGCCGCGGCGCGGTAATTCATGCTGTACAAATAGGGAATCAAGCGTTGTCTTAACTGCAGATACCGGGTAATAATCTGGCGATAGGGTTCTGGATACTCCCAGGGTTCCTTATGAATGAAAGGGCTGCGGCTGCTGTGAAGTCGAAGGATGGGCGAAAAAGCGCCCAATTGCACCCAGCGGGTGGTTAATTCATTATCTCGAACGCCTCGCATATGGCCACCTATATCATGACTCCACCAGCCATAGCCAATATTTGATGCTGTAGCCGTAAAATACGGCTGAAAGGCCAGTGAAGCCCAGCTGATGATGGTATCACCTGAAAAGCCCACCGGATAGCGATGGCTTCCTGGTCCGGCATATCGTGAAAAGGTCAGGGCCCGACTGCGACCCCGGCCATTATCCAGATAATGAAAATGGTTCAGAATCCACAGGGGATCCAGGCCAGGCATATGACTGACGCGCCCCTGCTGCCAGTCAATCCACCAGAAATCGACGCCCTCCTGTTCCAGCGGATGGTGCAGACAGCGGAAATAAGCAGTCATAAAGTTCGGATCAGCCGCATCAAAAGCAACTGGTTCTTCCGTAGCAGGGTCAATTCCCATGGCTTTGGCCATCTGCGGATAGGCGTCTTCATACGCCCGCACCCCTTCTGCAGGGTGCACATTCAGTGTTACCTTCAAGCCGTGCTGGTGTAGCCACTTGAGGAAGGCCGGCGGATCCGGAAACAACGCCCGGTTCCAGCTATAACCGGTCCAGCCGCTGCCAAAGCGGGCCGGAACCTCTACCTTGTGCCAATCCATGTCAATAACCGCCACAGAAAGCGGAATCTTTTCACATTCAAACCGCTCCATGAGGCTTTCATAGCCTTTCTGGGTATAAGGATAGTACCGGCTCCACCAGTTGCCGAATGTCCAGCGCGGCAGCAGCGGCTGTGGTCCGGTCAGCTGGTAGAAGGCTTGCAGACAGGCTGTATAATTGTGGCCATAGCCAAAAAAGTACAGATCTGGCCCGGCGTTTTCCGATCTTGGCTCTACCCACCCCTGCGGCGTCAGCCTCATGGTATGGCTATCATCCAGTACCGTGTAACCGGATCTGGACATCAGGCCTGATTCCAGCGGAATGCTACCGTCTGCCTGGTCCAGTGTCCGTGCCGTCCCGCCCAGGTTTTCAACGGACTGGCCGTAAAACCAGACGCCCTGCTGTCCCGGCATATGACCGGTAACCGTGATTTGCAGACTCTGAGCAGTAAAAGGCTCCTCCATACGATAGCTTAATCTGAGGCTTGGCGTACTAAGCCTGAACCATCCGTCTTCTTTTTTAGTCTCAAAGTATGGAAGGGGAAATCTCCGGTTCAGTACCGTCTGGGTAGCACGATCATCAAAGCTCCCGCTCCGGCTGAACTCCAGGCGGATCAGTTCAGCTGTCAGAACAGTAAGGCGATAATGCTGGCCGCGGATGACCGCTTCCGGTCTGGGCTGCGGGTCGGTTTTCAGTTGATAAAGCGGATTCGTCATGTAAAATGCCTCCACAGTCTCTGCCGGTTATTGCTGCCGGCAATCTGCCTGATATGTAATACCGGCCGGATAATAGAAGCGGGATCAGGCCAAAGCCCCATCCCGCTCCTGCAAGCAGTTTCCGGTCTCTTATTTGGCTTGTGCTATATAGCGGTTGTATGCATCTGTATAAATCTGGATCATGTCATCCAGACCCAGATCCTTCAGCTGAGCCACATATGCGTCCCAACCCTCATCAATCCCACCGTTACTGACCCATTCGGCGCGGGTTGATTCAACATATTTGTCGATATCAGTTGTCAAGGTAGCCAGCTGTTCGCTTTCCTCTGCTGTATAGATCACGTTAGGGAACGGGGTAGTTATATAGGCATCACCCAGTTTGCTGAGCTCCATTTTCAGGCCATCACCGCTGGTGCTTGAGAGCTTGATCTTCTCCTGGAATTCACTGCTGACATATTTAGGTCCAAAGTCACGCAGGCTCTGATCCCAGTACCAGGCATCCGCACTGGTGCCTTCCGGCGGATCGTTCAGCGTATATGTTCCGTCATTATTTTGGGTTATAACCGTACCAATCGCTCCCCAGAAATTCTGGATACTGGCTTCACCCGTATAGAAACGGTCCAGCCAGGCGGCGGCCAGTTCAGGATTCTGACAGGATGTCGTAATTTCAGCTTCGTTTCTGACGATGCTGGAAACACCGTTGGCATCACCGCCGGCATACTGTTTGCCGTCCGGCCCGATAATGGGCGCAAGGGCTTCATACTCAGCCGACCATTGACCAAACAGGGAGTCCGGCGTCCAGGCATAATCAAAACCTACCAGTGCGACAGATTCGTTTTTGCGCTTGGCATCCAGCATGGTCTGGTCCTGCGTAAAGGATTCCGGATCAATTATGCCCTCTTGATAAAGCTCGTTGAGCCACTTCAGGCCTTCCTTATAGTTTTCCGCCGTCGGATAGTAAACCAGCGAACCATCTGATTCAACCATCATGTGATTGCCATTCAGATCAGTAATGCCAAACGGATTGAGCAGATCCATGGATAAGCCCTTGGCGCCACTGATAGGATACTCATCAGTGGTATCACCATTACCGTTGGCGTCTTGCTCCTTAAAGGCTTTCAGGACAGTGGTCAGTTCATCAATGGTAGTTGGTTCCTCCAGTCCCAGATTATCCAGCCAGGTTTTGTTAATGATCGGTTGATTACATGTTTCCGGTCGGCTGGGCAATTTACGCGGCAAAGAATAGATCTTGCCATCAGTAAAGGTAATCGTCTGCTTAAGCTCCGGCGTTTCCTCCATAGCGGCTTTCAGATTTGGCATATGCTGATCAATCAGATCCGTCAGATCCAGAAACATTTCTGAATTATTCAGAATGTCTGAGTCATTAAAGGTCTGGCTGCCCAGGATGACTTCTGGCAGTTCGCCGCTGGCTAACATAATAGACTTCTGTTCACCCCAGTCATTCAGAGACTGAACCTGCCACTCCGGGGTCACGTTGGTACTGGCCTCCAGATCTTTCAGCCATTGGTTCTGTGTAAAGGAATCCCCCATGCTGCCCCAGCGGGTGGTCAGAATCTGTAAGGTTACGGGCTCCTCAGACAATGGTTCATTGCTGCTGTCTGAGGCGTTGCTGTCACTTACAGTCTGGCTGTCGGACGCTGCTTGACTGGTTGCAGCAACCGTCTCAGCCTCCGTGCTTTTGCTGGTGGTGGCTGAGCTGCTACCGGAGCAGGCTGCCAGCGGCACTGTGGCCACGCCTGCGGCCAGCAGCACCGTCAACAAGCTGCGGTTTGCATACTTCCCTAATTTCATTCTCATTTCCTCCTAAGTATATTGCGGCAAAGGCTGAAGATATGCGCGCCAGGTCTCTAGCCTTTGACAGCTCCGATCATGACACCCTGGTTAAAGTATTTTTGTACAAAGGGGTACATCAGCATCACCGGCAGGGTGGAAACGATGATGACCGAATAGCGCATCAGAGCGGCCAGGCGCAGCGCAATCTGTGCAGCTTCGCCGGTCCCCAAAGCGCTTTGTACGTTGTTAGTGATCAGAATATCCCTGAGAATTAGCTGTAAAGGGTACAGCTGCCGATCTTTCAAGTAGATCAGGGCGTTGAAGTAGGAGTTCCACTGACCCACTGCCGTCCATAAAGCGATCACCGCGATGACGGCTTTGGAAAGCGGCAATACAATGCCAAAAAAGTTACGCAGATTGCCGCAGCCATCTATCTGAGCTGCGTCCCAGAGATCCCTGGGCAGACTGCTGTCAAAAAAGGTACGGGCGACCAGGATGTTGTAAACAGAGACTGAAAACGGCAGCACCATGACCCAGATGGTATTATAGAGATTAAAGTCCTGAATGGTCAGATAGGTCGGTATCAAGCCTCCGTTGAAAAACATGGTAAAGATAAAGATAAACGTTAAAAACCGACGTCCCCATAAGTCTTTACGGGACAGGGCATAGGCAGCCGGTATATTGACAGCCAATCCTATAAAGGTTCCCAGCGCGGTATAGATAATGGTATTCAGGTATCCTGTCCAGATATCACCATATTTAAATAACTCCTTATATCCGTCCAGCGTGAAGCCTACCGGCCAGAACCAGACATTTCCTCCAGAGACAGCATAAGGATTGCTAAAAGAAGCAATAATAATGAAATAAATAGGATATAGGATCAGCAGCAGGAAGATGATCGCAACCGTATAGACAATCAAACTGAAGGCCAGATCCGCTCCGGACAATTTCACCGTACGATGTTTGGCGGGCTTCTTTACATGCATGGGTCTTTCCTCCTTAAAGCAAGCTGGTGCTGCTTAATCGTTTGGAGATCTGGTTGACCGCCAGCAGCAGAATAAAATTGATGATCGTGTTAAACATATTTATGGCTGCAGAATAGCTGTATTGAGCACTAAGAATACCGATTTTGTAAACATAGGTAGAGATGACTTCACTGGCACGGATATTCATGTCATTCTGCATCAGATATACCTTTTCAAACCCCAGTCCCATTAAATTACCCATTCGCAGGATCATCAAAATAATCATGGTAGGAATCAACATGGGCAGGTCAATCGCAACCACCTTTTGCCAGCGGGAGGCGCCATCCACCGTAGCCGCTTCATATAAAGTAGGATCTACAGCTGAAAGAGCAGCAATATAGATGATACTGTCCCAACCAACATGCTGCCAGATATCGGACCAAACATAGATACTGGGAAAGGCTGTGGCGCTGGCCATCAGGTTGGGAGCTTCTTTACCGGCAAGGCGGTAAAGATTGCCTAAGATGCCGCTGCCGGGAGACAGGAAGAGCATGATCATACCAACCATCACCACAGTTGAGATAAAATGCGGCATACAGGTAATCGTTTGAAAACCTTTTCGAAAGCGCTGGTTACTGAGCTGATTGATCATCAGGGCCAGGACTACCGGCAACGGAAATCCCACCAGTAAGCTGTAAATATTGATTAGCAAGGTATTACTGATGGTTGTTTTGAACTGATAGGATTTAAAGAACTTCAGAAAGTATTTAAACCACGGATCTGCCCAGCGACTGCCCAGTATCCCCTGTGCCGGCTTAAAATCTTTAAAAGCGATAATGACACCGTACATTGGAATGTATGCAAAGCAAATCGTTAACACCAGTGCGGGTAATAACAGCAGATACAGGCCCCAGTTTTTGCGGATAGACAGCATAACTCGATGACTGCGGCTTTGATTTAATGGGTTTGTCTTCATCATATTTCCCCTGCTCTCTCCAGATTTGTTATATTCTGCAGCTGTGCTTTGTTATCGTTAACCTTTCGGATTGCTATGGGCATGCGTTTGCTTGTTCAGCAATTAGCCTGTTGATCTGTATGTAGTTCGGCATATTATGTTTTATTTTTACTATTTTATTTAATTATATTATATTTTTCTCTCTTTCAAGTCTCTTTGCAAGCTGATCTTAGTGTTATCGTTATCAAACTGTTTTCATCGTCAATATACTATCTCGCCTCTAGTATGTCAACAGTTTTTTGATCAGTTCGCATATATTTGGCCATTTTATTGGCTTTTTGCAGTTTTGGGTTTATAATAAAGGCTCTTAAGCCGTGTTATCGTTATCATACCAATATAACAACGCAGCTTAGTTATACGGAGGACAAGCCATGGTAACCTTAAAAGATATTGCCCGCCAAGCCGGGGTCAGCGTAATGACTGTTTCACGAGTCGTAAACGGTCAGCTGTCAAAAGTTTCAAAAGAAAACATTGACAAAATACAGAAGATCATTGAGGAAACCCACTATGTGCCTAACTCCTCCGCCCGATCATTGTCTTCCAGATCATCGCATATTGTGGCATTAGTGATCAGTGGTGAGAGCAATCAGCTCTCCAATCCTTATAACGCTATTCTGGCCGGAGAAGTCATTGAACGAGTGCAAAAGCAAGGCTACTACGTTATGGTTCATTTCATCAGTCACTATGAGGACATTACTCAGCGTTTACGGGCGTGGAATGCTGAAGGAGCGATCTTTTTTGGTACGTTTGATCAAGATATTCAAAAGATAATGTTTGATAACCGAATAGCGCTGGTTTTTACAGATTCATATACTCACGTCCGTCAGGTAACGAATGTGGGACTGGATGATTACAAAGGAGGTGTACTGGCAGCAGAACACTTTATACAATCAGGTCATCAAACGGTCGCCTTTATGGGTACCTCACTAAATCAGCAGCAACTGTCTTCTGTCGTAAACAATCGTCTGGATGGTTATCGTGACACCTTGGAGAAAGCCGGTCTGGCCCTACCAGATAATTATATACTGGATATGTCCGTATCCCCATTGTCGCCAGCTCAAGCTGTCATGGCTTTGCAGCCGCGACCTACTGCCATCCTGGTCGCGGCAGACCTGCAGGCAGTTGAGCTGATTCAGGATCTGAAACAGAACGGACTTCGGGTTCCTGAAGACCTGTCAGTGATTGGCTTTGACGATCTGCCTCTGGCGCGGATGGTAACCCCCCGCCTGACCACCATCCGTCAGGACCTGAAGCAAAAAGCTCAGGTCGCGACGGAACTGCTGTTCAGACATATTCAGGACCCCTACGCCCCGGCGGAAAATATTATTCTGGATGTAGAGCTGCTCCAGCGGGATTCTACTGCCTCGCCCTGTCCGGACCAGCCATGAGCTCCTGACGCAGGCTACTGCCGGCTTTGCTCCAGCAGCAGCGGCATAAACACACCGCCCTGGACACTGCGGGCCCTAAAATGCAGCGCCTGAGCCGTTTTAGTATCATACCAGTCTCCAAAAGGCACGCGATCCGGACTGGACGCCAAAAAATTCTTGATTGGCCGTAGGATTTCCTGGCGGGTCCGGGCATCCGGTGCCAGGGTCGCCGCCCATGCCAGCCAGTCAGACTTAGTGTAGGTCGCCCGTGAATCCAAAGGGACACCATAGGGATTGCTCTGATGTAAATACCATTGCGTTTCCTTTTCATATAAAGCCGCCGGAAAGAGCCGGCTGTCCCAGATCAGATCCCAGACCAGATTATACTTCAGGCTCCAGCCAGTCTCCCGGTCAAAAACCAGCGCGGTATGGTCGCCGCGGTCTGCCCGTTCCAGCCATGATTTTGCCTGCTGCTGGGCCATTCGGTGATAAGCGTCCGCATCCCGGGTCCGGCCAAGTTGCCGGCAAAGGTAAGCGTAAGCTTCCACGCCCATGACAGCTTTAGCCGCCAGATTAACATTATGAGCCAGGTGACCGGCAAAATCATCTGTACAGAGTTGTTCTCCCGGGTCTTCGCCATAACGGATAAGATAAGCCACCCATTGGGTAAACAGATCCATGTTCTCTTCAATAAAACCGGTCAGATCCAGGCCTCTGGCAGCGGCCGCGGCCATGATCAGCAGATTGCCGCACTCTTCCACCGGCATCTGCTCATGCAGATCATAGATATCCTGTCCGGCCGGATAGGCATAGTAAGGCGGAAAGCACTCGCCATTGGCGGGCCGCACGGCCTTTTCCGCCGCCGACAGCCCGTAGACGTTGCCGCAGAGCTGCGGATAGCGCCCGGCGTCGTGGGGAGCGAATTGATATGGCCAGACAGGCTGGCGGGCAAAATGAAGAATGGGGCGCAGCATCCCGACGACCAGCTCGGGATTATAGATCAGGTAGAGTGGAATGGATGGATAGCTGACATCCACGGTAGCGGCGCAGCCGTTTGAGAAGCACTCCTTGGACACAAAGATCGGGTTTCCCTGACGATCGGCAATCAGTTTATGGGCCGCTATACTCTGCCTGAAGGCAGCGGCACAGATCAGGGCATAATCCTCCCCTCCGGCCTGCCGCGCCAGTGCGCTGAGATCCTGGTCAAAAACCTGACAGCGGGATATGATCGTGTCGTGCTCCCGTATACCCGCCTCAATCAGCTGCATAACGGTCTTGCCATTTCTGGCCCAGTAACCGCGGCAGAGGTCTCCGTAATAGTTCAGGGAAGCGATATCATCGTACGCCAGCAGCAGAAAGCCTGTTGCTGATTGCCTGGCAGCCAGAGCCTTCCAGCTCAGTCTTGCTTCCAGGCCCGGGGTCTCGTCTGACCCATAAGTGGTCTCAGTTTCATCCGCGCCGGTCGCGGCGGCTTCCGGCACAGCCAGGTACAGATAGCCCCAGTCTATGGTCACATAATCTCCGCTGTGGCTCAGAACCGGTTGCTGACGCCGGCCCATCCAGGCCGCTTTGCCGCTCGCATATTTTAGCTGGCCTCCCATCATAGCCGGTTGTAGCAGTTCCCTCGTCTCCTGATCCGGCTGAGCAGCTTCAGCGTTGTAGCAAAAGCGCGGGCTGGCCTGCCAGCGAATATCGATCCGATGGGGTTTATGGTCACGGTTAATAACGGTCAGATCTGCAAAGCTCAGCGGGCTGGACATTAAATCCAGGTCCTGGGGCAGCAGCGGGGTAATAAAGCTGAGGGTTAACTCCACCAGCTCATTGGAAAAGTGATATTGGGTACGAGTCGGACTGACACAGACCGTTTGCTGAGCCAGCGGCCGCCCGCCGGTCCCCATAAAGCGATAGGCCGTCCCATCTATGACCAGGTCTCCGGTCAAAGGCTTAACCTGTCCGGTCCAGTGGCGGCTGTCCTCGTCAGTCAGCCGGTCTGAAAAGGACCACAGAGAAAAATAAGGATCACAGGTAATCAGCGGATAAGCAGGTAGTCTTTCCATTTGCGCACCTCTCTTGGCTGTAATCAGCTTGGAATCAGCCTGATTATTGCCTGTCCGGGCGCAGCTGGCAAGGACTATTTCACATATATTACCCTGGTTTCACAAAATCCGAATTAATCTGTTTGGCGGCACAAAAAAGCTGAAAGGTCTGCAGCCGTTTCCCGGCAGGGCCCCGGTTCAGGCCACCTGCATCACCAATAAACAGGGTCATTCCGCCGACACGCTAACTGTCCATCCCGGTACAGAAGTTCCGCGATCTGCACGGTGGCCTGATTCAGAATTGACCCCGGTAACCGGGCCTGCTGAGAACGGTCAGCTTTATCCAAAGCTGTCTGACTGTCCAGATAGGGGGTTACGAAGTAAACAATAAAGGCCCGGCCTTCCTTGACCAGAATGTCCGCATGATGGCCGATGGCGCAATCGCTGGGGTCGGTCCCTGCATCCGCTAAAATATCCTGGCAACGCTCCCAATGGCAAAAATCTTCGGAGCGGTAAACGGCCAGGCCTTGCCAGGCATCAGCAATCAGCCATTTATGGCCGGCAAATTCAAATACATTCGGGCCTTCCTGATGGCAATCGGTGATTTCCGGGCCCAGAACCGTCCAATGATACAGGTCCTGGCTGATGGCGGCGGTGGTCAGACTGCTATGGGCTTCGTCCTTGTACCACATTTTGTATAAGTCCGGTTTTACCTGATAAATACAGGCATCGATTACCCGGTCTGACTGTAAGTCCACCACTGCCTGAAACGTCCAGTGCCACAAATCATTGGATGTATAATGGAGGATTTTTCGCTCATAGTCCCAGTCTGCAGGTACACCCTGAACATAGCTGACAAACATATGAAAGCCGTCCGCGGCCAGGATCATCTCCGGCGCCCAGAAGGTATTACAGCCAGGTTCAATATCCAGGTCTGGCAAGGTGCCGCGGTACAGCCACTTATGTCCGTCCGGGCTGGTTGCCACACCGATTCTGGTGCCGTGGACCCAGGACACGCCGACGTATTGGTCTGTAGCCCGCCGCTGCGTGTAGAAGAGGTACCATAAGTGTTCCTGAGGGAACCAGAGCAGCACCGGATCTGTAGGGCTGCCATAAATAGGGTCCTGATAAAACGGTTTAGGTAGTGCAGGCATCCTGTATAGCCTCCTTTTAATGTGGCGTCATGGATGGTTGTCATTCAGATAGGGATAGATCCAAAGCTTATCTGAGGCCCATTCCGCACAGAAAACGGCGGCTGCGTCTGGCAGCCCCCGCTGCTTGATTTCCTGCTGCAGCCAGGCTTCATCTTTGCCGATATATTCCAGCATGGCCTGATTAATAATCCCTTCTTCTATGAGTATCAGAGACAGTTTCTGCTCCCCTTTTTTATTGTAAGTCAACTGACCATTGGTTTCGAACCAGAGATTATCCAGTTCATGGAAGCCCTGTATCCCCTCATTGTGCAGCAGCGTCTCGACATCCCGGACTGAAACACGAGCTTTCTGAAATCCCGCCGTCCGCAGCTGTCCCTGACGGATCAGCTGAATACGCTGGCCGTCAATCAGTGCCTTGATGTTCAGATTTTTACCCTTGGCATAGCGAAGCAGCAGCAGGATCGCGATCCAGATAGTGATAAAAACAGAGGAATCCAGCACGCTGATTTCAGGATTCAGCAAGGTAGAGCCGCCGATTGCGCCGACGACCATATTGCCGATCTGATCGAAGGACGACATGGGGGACAGCTGGCTACGGCCGGAAATTTTGATGTAGATCAGCAGCAGGACCACCGTCACAAGCAGTTTGATCAGTACCTGAAGATAGTACGCCATGGCATTTCCCCGTTATCTGGATTAGTAGCTGCGATCTCCAGCTACTAGATATATCATAGCAAATATACCGCCTCAGGATAAAGCAGCTGTTTCGCAGCATCAGGGCAGCTTATGGAGTCTGTTTGGTGTTATGGTTCAGATCCATAACGCATAGCAGGTAGCAGGCCTGGCAGGCAGACCGGCAGGTATTGCGGTATGGGCAAGTCCCTTCAGTGCGCTTGTAGTGCTTTCGAGAAAGGCCTTTGCTCCGTTTCACTTGCGGAACTCACGGGAACGTAAAGGAAATCTTCAATCTCGATTTTGTCACCCTCATCTGAGAGTACCCCCAGGAAGAAAATAGAAAGACAAAGGACAGCATACCGGGCTAACCATCAGCTTGGCCCGTCCAGACCACCTCATGTAAAAATGCGGACGGTTCTGCCACCTGCGGGATGGGTGAGGATACCATCCAAGGCATTTTGAACATAGCTTTGATTCTGCGGTCAGGTCTAAACAAAGCTGCTATTATGCCATTAAAACAAACCAGCCGGTCCTGGATCGGACAAGCTGGTTCAGATTTAAATACGATGCCTGCAGCTTAGCTGATAGACCAAAGCGGCCCCTGGCTACGGAACGTTTCAGATCACCTGATAGGTCTTCAGCAATTTTTCAATATCGGTACCTTCCACCTTTTTTAGCACTTCTTTCAGAGCCAGTCGCTGTTTGAGATCAAGTTTCATTTCTGTCAGCGGATGACCATCTCTGAGTTCCACCGTGGCTCTCAGCAGATCACGTACATCATAGGTACTGCCCCAGACCTCCGGCACGCCGCGGTCCACCTTAAATAAGGTATATACCGACTCCATACCGGTCCGCATAGAATATTCAGTGGTAAAAATTGTATCGCGGGGTGTTTCCGCAAACTGACCGATAAAGGCAAAGTTCACCGCACCTTCCGGTACCACCTCAGGCCGGTCACCCTTGGCGCGAGGCATAAAGAAAGAGCTGACATACGGCATCATGGTCGGAACGGTATTGGCGGAATTGCTGGCTAAATCTTCAATCTGCTCACGCGGCACGCCCAGATGGTACAGCCATTCTTCGCAGATTTCCTTGCCGCTGCAGTCGCGCATGGGTTTTTTGATATAGTCGCCCGGCCTATCGGTAAACAGGCCGTAAATCCAGACCAGGCACTGGTCATGAGGTTGCGTCTTGAACTGCGGTTGACGGTTGACTGTCCAGCTCAGCAGCCAGGACGAATCTCTCACAGTCACAATGCCGCCGGTTACCACCCGGCCGCTCAGGGGATCCCGTTTACTGATTTTCTTGATATAGGGCAGAATTTTCTGGTCCAGGGTATTAACTGTGACCCCCATCCAATTGCACTGTTCCGGGTTGCCGCAGAATTTATCCGGATGGCCAAAGGCCGGATCCTGCGCGGCAATGCGCCGCCATAAATCCCAGCCGCCGCCGGGTTTGATGGCCGGGTCATAGACACAAGGTTCATTTTGCCCGCCAATCGTAGCGTTCTCTACGTTGCCGCCGTTGGTGATGAAGAGATAGTCGTCTTCGGTCAGATCAACAAACTCCTGTTCGCCGTCATGATCCAGTTCCAGCCGCTTAGCCAGCTTTCTACCAGGCTTCAAGTCAAAACGGATGTCCACGACCTTGGTATTGTAATGAAACTGCACACCATGGCTTTCCAGATATTTGACCATAGGTAAGATCATGGATTCATACTGATTGTAGCGGGTAAAGCGCAGGGCTTTAAAGTCCGGCAGTCCGCCCACATGATGGACAAAGCGTTTCAGATACAGCTTCATTTCCAGCGCGGAATGCCAGTTGGCAAAGGCAAACATGGTCCGCCAGTAAAGCCAGAAGTTTGAGTTCAGCACTTCATCATCAAAATAATCCGTGATCCGTTTGTCATACAGGTCTTCGTCAGGCGTAAAGTAAAGTTTTAAGATTTCTTCAGCACCCTGATCACTCAGGCCAAATTTGCCGTCCGTATGCGCATCCTGACCTTGTTTTTCCGTGGCGCGGCACAGCGAATAATTGGGATCCTTTTTGTTCAGCCAATAGTATTCATCCAGCACCGTGATGCCTGGGGTTTCTATAGACGGAATGGAGCGGAACAGGTCCCACATCACTTCAAAGTGATTGTCCATCTCACGCCCGCCCCGCATGACATAGCCTACACCGGGATACTGATAACCGTCGCAGGCGCCCCCGGGTAAGGCATCCTTTTCAAAAAAATGAATATGACTGCCGGGCAATTGAGCGTCGCGGACCATAAAGCAGGCGGCCGATAACGCGGCCAGGCCTGTTCCGATTAAATAGGCTGATTTGTGCTCTATACCCTCCGGCTTTTCCGGCCGGGCAAACGCCTCATAATTACCACTTGAATAATACATAGTCAGACCTCCTTGGATCCTCAATATTGGTTTGGAATCCGTATGGTCTAACCATAAGCTAAGGCTCCTGGTCATGCTATAAACAGTCTCAGGTGACTGTACAGGATCTGAACAGCCGGCACCGATTGATTTATATTTAATCAATCCGGGTTATTTGTAAGGGGTGGGTCCAGGCGGCAGACTGCCAGGGCGCGGCCGATATTTCCCTGCATTAAGGCCGCCAGCCGGTCTATAATCAGCTGCGGATCCTCCCGCATATCCTGGCGGATCCAATCCAGCATCAGGCCGACAAAACCGTACTTATAAAAATCCGCTATAAATTTTTTATCTGCTGCTGACACCAGCATGCCGCGCGCTTTTTCTTCTACGACCGCTATCAGCAGTTCATAGGTCAGGCGGTACAGATAACGCTCCACCTGTTCGCGGCTGACCGAATGATAGACATTCATGATGAATGGTTTATTGGCCGCCACCGCTTCAAAAATGGCCAGAAAACCTTCTTGCCAGGTATCATAGGTCTTATGGCCTTCCAGCGCCTGGGATGCATCCTCGACACAGGACCATTCGATCAGGTCATAGATATCTTTAAAATGATAGTAAAAGGTCATCCGGCTGATACCGCAGTCTTCCGCAATATCGTTGATGGTTATTTTTTCCAGTGGTTTCTGCAGCAAGAGGTTTTTCAGCGAAGCCTCCAACGCACGTTTGGTTATTTGTGACATCGTCTCACCTTAATGTAGCGGAAGCAGCCGTCCCGGCTGGTCCCTCCTATGTTCACCGGCTTTGTTGCTATAGTCAGTATAAACAAGCTCGCCGCGTTTGTCGCTTCCGGCCAGGCCAATCAGGCCCGCCCCGGGCAGCCCCGGTCAGGCGGCTCAGTCGCTTTTAGCCAGATAAGCCGCCGCGTTCTCAGCGGTCACCTTGGTATAAGGTAAATAAATATAATGGTCTTTAGCGAACTGAATCTGGTCCATTCCCTGGCCGGTGACCAGGGCCTGCGCCAGCTGCAGGATGGCTGCGGTCTGCCCCTCCTTGTCATTGTAAACCGTAGCCGCCAGGGTATGATTTAAAATCGCTTCCAGACCCACATCTGTCCCGTCAATACCCAGCACCACCGGCATAGCGGACTCGGTATAGTTCAATTTTTGATAGGCCGCAATTGCCCCCAGCGCCATGTCATCGTTGTTAGCCAGGACCAGTTCAATCCCGCTCTGGTGCTGGCTGATCAGTTGCAGCATGCGATTTTGTGCCTGAGCCCGGTTCCAGTTTGCTATGCCAGACCCAAGTTTATCCAGGCTGACCCCCAGGGATTTCAGGGTATCTACCGCTGTCTCAGTCCTGATAATGGCGTCCTGATGCCCCGGTTCGCCTTCCAGCACAACATACTGGATTTTGCCGTCTTTGTTCCGGTCGATCTGCGGATGCTGGGTGATATAGTCAGCCGCTAATTCTCCCTGCAGCTGACCGGACTGCTTGGCGTCCGCGCCGACATAGTATAATTGATCCCACTGCCGCATATCTTCGGCCACCGGCTCCCGGTTAAAAAAGATGATCGGGACATTCCGTTCGCGGGCCAGATCAATGATTTCAGAGGGATCAGCCCGGTCCACCAGGTTGACACAAAGCACATTAGCGCCGGCATCCAGCAATTCCTTAACCTGATCATCCTGGGTCCGCTGAGAACCGGCTGCGTCCCGCACCATAATGTGAGTCTGAAAGCTGTCGGTCTCCGCCGCGGCCAGATCCGTCTTCAAGCGGTCGATCAGCTGGCTTAAAAAGGTATCGCTCTGATTATAACAAGCCACGCCTAATTGCAGCGTATAGCGTTCGCTATCGGACTGGCTGGCGCAGCCGGTCAATAACAAAAAGATTGCACAGCATATCCCTGACAGCAGCCAGGATCTTCTCATACGGCCCATTCGCACCTCTCCTCAAGCCTTATTGGCTCAAAGCATAAAACAAATCCTGATTCTCTTTAGCAAACAGGTTGTCACGCTTCAACAGGCTGAAACTCACCAGCTGGCTTTGCGGCTGATATAATAAGCGTTTGATACTTTTGGCGATCTCCGTCAGGCTTTGATAGCCAATCTTAAATTCATCCGGCACAATCAGGGTTTTCACCAGCCCGGTATCCAGGTAATAAATGGCTTCGGTTGAGTTGCCGATTCCGTACAAAACCGCGCCGTGCAGATTTTTATCAGCCGCGCAGCTACCGGCCGTTGTCAGACTCCGGCTATCCAGCGCGGCCACAATATCCGCCTGAGGCTGGGCCGGCAAAGCGGCCTCCAGCCGGTCTGTATCGGTTTCTGCCACCGTCCAGCTGATATCAGCGCCGGATGTTTGCAGGGCCTGTCTGAAGCCGGCTTCGCGGGCTTGAGCCGCCGCCGAGCCGGCGTTGCTGATCACCAGACCGATGGTTTTACCGGTAAGCTTACCATTGTAATCACTCAGGATGGTCTGCGCTAAGGCCTGACCCAGTCCTGTATGATCCGCTTCGACCACCGGCAGAGACTCTGCGGGACTGACGGCGGCGGCTGTTTCATCAGTCGCGGTCTGCTCATCAGCGGAGGTGCCTGTCGTCTGACTTTCGATTAAAATGAGCGGCACTTTTGCGGCATACTGGCGCAGCTGATCTTGCAGCTGGCTACCCGGCAACGGCTGCACAATGATACCCGCGCTGCCGCGGCTGATTTCATCTTTTATTGTGTCCAGTTCATCAGCAACAGTCAGACTGGCGCTGGTATTGACGACAAAGAGCGTCATATCCTGGTCCTCTGCTGCCATCTGCATACCGTATTTCAGCGCCGCCCACTGGCTGGCGTCTGAATCCTGGATAACCAGGGATATACGCTTGGGCGTCTGCGGCTGCTGCTCTTCAAACAGGATCACGGCCAGGATCACTGTGACGACGGCCAGCAGCAGCTCAATAATAATGAAGAGCTTCCGATCATCCTTCATCCGCAGGCTCCTTCCCGTCCGCTTCCGTCTTCCCGTCCGCTTCCGTCTTCCCGTCCGCTGACGCTGCCGGCAGCCGGCCGGTCGCTGCCGCGTCAATGGGCGGTCGGTCCAGCAGTTTTGCCGCCTGGCCCTGCTCCAGGATCTGCCGGTTCTCTTCCGTATACGGAATAGCCGGCAAATGCACAATGACCTGCGTGCCGACGTCCGGCTCACTGACAATTTCCAGACCATAAGCCGGGCCAAAAAGCAGCTTGATCCGCTGATTGACGTTCATCAGCCCCACACCGGAGCCATGGCTCCGCACCCGGGTACTGTCGGTCAGCAGATACCGGACCGTCTCCTCTGACATACCCAGCCCGTTATCCTGCACGGACAGCACCAGATCCTCTCCCTTCTTCCTGCCGCTGACCACAATCTGGCCGTCATCAGCATCTCCTACGCCGTAATTGATCGCGTTTTCCAGGATGGGCTGCAGAATCAGTTTGACGGTGCAGCAGTCTTCAATGTCCGGCTCAATATCAAAGCTGACACTGAAAGCATTTTTATAACGGATTTTTTGAATATGCATATAGCTTTTAGCATGCTGCAATTCATCTTTCACACGGATGATGGTTTTGCCTTTGGATAAGCTGATACGGAAAAACCGGGCCAGCTCTGAAATCATGAAAGCTGCTTCGTCATTTCGGCCGCCTTCGACCATCCAGACAATCGAGTCCAGCGCATTATATAAAAAGTGGGGATTAATCTGGCTTTGCAAGGCATCCAGCTCTGACTTCCGCCGGTCTGTCTGTTCCTGAACAATTTTTTTCATCAGTTCGTCAATCTGCTCATATGATGCCTCAATCGAACGACCCAGATGGCGGATTTCCGACGAGCCGCTGATATAGATCCGGGGTTTCTGACCGGCCTCATAGGCCAGAACCGAATCGTTTAATTTCAGGATCGGTCGCGAAATTCTCAAGGAGACCAAGCGATTGATAATAACCAGCATCATGGCCATCAGTAAAATCAGGATCGCAAAAAAGTAACGGATGCTGCCCATGCCCTGCGTAAAAGCCGGTTGTGGGATCACGCCAACCAGCTTCCAGCCGGTGTAACTGATCGTATTGACAATCACCTTGCGCCGGACGCCGTTCAGCAGGTCATCGTAAATGCCGTCTTTATAAGCGGCAACCTTTTCATTGGATTCCTCATACAGGCCGCGGCTGATCTGAACCTGGCGGCTGTGATAGATAATCTGGCCGCTTTCATCGCATAAATAGTAATATTGCCCGTTGCTGGTTTCATTGATCTGTTTCATCATGCGCGAAATGCTGGCATAATCCATATCCACTAAAAGGACGCCCGTCTGGGGCACCCCATCCTGGGTGACTTCCACCACCCGGCTGAGCGAAATGACCCAATAATAGCGCAGCGTGCCGTCATCAAATAAGTTCTGAATGTGCGGCGTGGAAAAATGCATATTTTCCATCTCCCCGACCGCCTGCTCATACCAGTCCTGGCGGGTCACATTGGGATCCTCTTTTTGTGAGGCCACCGGCTCCGCGGTCAGGAGACTGCCTGAGCTGTTATACAGCGCAATACCGCGCAGACGCTCATTGTTGGCTTCATAGATCAGGTTCATACCTGTCTGCAGGTTTTGTTCCTGATCCGTCAGGTCGTACTCTTTAATGACATTATAGTAAACCGCGTCGGAAATCTGGCGCATGCTGACCAGATAATCCTCCAGGTTTTCGCCGCTTTGCTCCAGCAGCTTTTGCGTGCTGCTGACAATATCCTGTCTGGAGCTGGCATAAAAGCGCAGATACATCACGATTCCCATCACAAACATCAGGGAGATCGCGATGAGCGAAAAAGCCAGCATCAAAGTGGTCTGTATCCCCCGGGGAGCTATTTTCCTGAGCGAAGTCAGCAACCGGTGTTTCAAGGCGCACCTGCCTCTGTCCGGTAACGGGAAGGGGCCACCCCGAATTGACGCTTAAACACATAGCTGAAGTAATTTGGATCGGAATAGCCGACCTGACGGGCAATGATATAGCTCTTTTCCGCTGTTTCAGACAGCAGCCTGGCGGCATGCTGCATGCGGTATTCGGTTAAGTAGCCAATGAAAGAATTGCCGGTCTCCTTTTTGAAGATCGTAGAAAAATAGGAATTAGAAACCCCCAGAGCTTCACATACCTGATCCAGCGACAGGCTTTCATCCATATAATGCTGGGCCACAAAATCCCGGGCCCGGCTGACATAGGTCTGGGTGGAGCGGCAGCGGGCATGGACGAGCTGCAGGCGCATTGACTGGCAGATCTTCAGCAGCCAGTCCCGCAGATCCTCGGCCTCTAACTCCAGCAGCCGGTCACTGAGGGTCCGGATATCGCCGGAAAAGGCAGCTGCGTTCAGATCATTGGTCTGGGCAAAACGATAGAGGCCGCACAGCAGCTCCATCGTGTATATCTGATGATGCGGCAGGGAGGTTTCCGGGTAGAAAACCGTCTGCATATAGGCATCCACAGCCTGGGTCAGTTCTTCTTCGGTCCCGATGCGGATAATTTTGATGAGCTGCGGCAGTTCAGACTCATTGGCTGAGACAAACTGCGACTGCTCCTGCGGTTCCATCTCCTGCAAATTAATCGAACGGGAGCGTCCGTAAATAACCCGGCTGGTTACAGCTAGCCGCGCGCTTTTATAGGACTGGGCCAGCTCCGGTAAACTGCGGCAGACTTCGCCCAGACCAATCGTCACCACCGCGCCGCTGATGCGCTGTACATAATGGCAAAAACGATCGCTTTGATCCGTCAGCTCAGAAATATCATGCTCCCGCTGCAGCTGGGCAATCAGGATTGTGTTTTCCAGATAGGTAAACACCTGTGCCTGCCAGTCCCGGGCTAATTGCTCTTCGGCCTGTTTTTGTACAAATGTGGCCAGTAAAGCCGGGGTCATGTCTTTAGGAAGGTAACTTGAGGACGTATGCACCACCAGGCAGCAAAGATAGGGGCCGTTGAGCTCAAGCTGATAATCTTCCATCTGCCGCTCGATATCATCCGGATGCAGGCGGCCTTCAATCAAGGTGACAAAAAAGTTAGCCTGCAGCTGCGGCAAGGAAGCCTGGTAGGCATGACGCAGTGTCTCAATATTCCGTTTGGCACTGATTGCCTGATCCAGTTTCGTTTTAACCCGGGTAAAAATCCTGGTCAGCTCCACCGCGTTAACCGGCTTCAGAATGTATTCCTCCGCCTCCAGATGGACAGCCTCCTTGGCGTATTCAAATTCATCAAAGCCGGTAAAAAAGAGGATCTTGGTGTCAGGATATAACCTGCGTACCTGATCTGCCAGTTCCATCCCGTCCATATAAGGCATACGAATATCCGTCATGATGACATCCGGCTGAACTTCCTTGATCATTTCCAGTGCCTTGGCGCCGTTATTGGCATAACCAATAATGCTGAACCCCAGCTCCTGCCAGGGTATTTTACTCATAATGGTCTGAATAACCGCTTCTTCATCATCTACTAACAGGATTGTGTAGGTTTCCATCCGTCTCTCCATTTTGCCAGCCTGGCTCCGGATTTAAAGGGGGCTTATCAGGTTATTATAACAATAACCGAGGCTGCTTGCGGCCTGGCCCTGACCACAGGATAACGAATACCAGCCTCCAGATAGCGTGGAAGCTGGTATTCCTGAAATCCGGAGGCCAGGTGCCTGCGGTGCTAAGGGGCTCAGGTTTTTTGGACGTACTTCAGGCAGTCCAGCGTCACGGCTACCAGAATGATAATGCCGGAAAAGACAAACTGCAGATTGGTATCAATGCCCAGAATCGTGAGCGCGTAAGTCAGGGCGGTAAAAATGAACACGCCTACCACCACGCCGGAAATTTTGCCGATACCGCCGGTAAAGGATACGCCGCCGACCACGCAGGCCGCGATGGCGTCCATTTCCCAGCCTTGTCCGTAAGCGGCTGACCCGGATCCGACCATACGTAGGGTCTCCAGCCAGGCTCCAAAGCCATAAAGGATACCGGCCAGGATAAAGGCGCCGACCGTAACCGCAAATACGGAAATACCGGATACTGCCGCCGCTTCCGGGTTACCGCCCACGGCGTACAGATTTTTGCCAAAGGTGGTTTTGTTCCAGATAAACCAGACAATAATGACCGCGGCCAGAGCCCATAAAATAATGGTGGGGAAACCATTGATTTTGGGAATCACCATGCTGGGGATGGCCGACTCAATCGCGCCAAAGGAGACACCCTTGGTGGCATAGGTCACCAGGCCAAAAATCACCAGCATGTTGGCCATGGTTGAAATAAACGGGTGCATTTTGAACTTGGCGGTAAAAAAGCCAGCTATTGTCGTAAAGAGCGTGCTGAGGATAATACAGGTCAGGAGGGCTAAAATGACCCGGCCGGCTACCGGTATCCCCGTCAGATCAAACACATGCCCAAAGACGCCGCCGGTATTGATGCCCCGGTGCATGATGATGGTAGCGGTGGTCATGCCCATGCCGACCATGCGGCCGATGGACAAATCCGTTCCGGCCAGTAAGATCAGGCCTGCCACACCTAAAGCCAGGAACAGCCGGGGGCTGGCCTGCTGCAGGACGTTCAGGACATTGTTATAGGTCAGCAGCGACGAGCCCTTCAAGATGGGCGTAATAATACATAACGCGATAAAAATGATCAGAATGGCTATATATAAGCCATTGCGCAAAAAGAAATCCCGGCGGTTAAAGGTGTATTTATAGTTTTCCACCTTTTGCGCATAGGTTTCAGATACGGTAAAGCGGGACAATCTCAGCAGATCAATCAGGTGATATTTATACGCATAGGCGGCATGACGCCGCTCCTTGATCTGTTGGGTATCCTTTTCCCACTGCAGCTTAGCGTCAAAGAGCCGGTTTTTGTGGACGTAATTCACGTCCTTTCGTTCCTGACGGTCGCTCAGCTCAGTCAGCGTCTGGCGATGCTCCTGCTCCAGCTGCTCGACTTTTTGCTGATAATTCAGCTTTGCGGCTTTCTTTTCTTCCACGCAGCTTTGTTTGACCGCCTGATAATAATCCTGATCAAAATGATCGTTCAGGTAGGTGACGGCCTGCTTAATCAGGGTATCAACTTCGCTCTTGTGCCGGGCTTCAACCGCCTTTGCCTGCTCCAGCTCGCTGCGGGCGGCCGCCATCTCATTTCTTTTTTCTTCTTTAGGAATGGTGCGGTCGCGTTTCAGACTGTCCAGTTCGCTTTGTATAGCCAGCACGCGGTCCGTACCGTCCCGCCTCAGATGATCGATTTGTTTTTGAAGGGCACCGACATAATCACTGATCGGCTGCCGCAGCTCTTTTTCCTGTTCCACGGTCAGGATGCCGCTGATTGCTTTCCCCATCTCTCTTCATCTCCCTCACTACAGATATTTGGCGCTGAGCTTAAGCAGCTCTTCCTGATTGGTTTCCGTCGTATTGACAATGCCGGACAGACGGCCGTTTGACATGACCCCGATGCGGTTGGTGATACCCAGGATTTCCGGCATTTCCGATGACACCACTAAAATCGTCTTGCCTTGTTTCGCCATCCGGATGATCAGCTCATAGATTTCATATTTGGCGCCGACATCAATACCGCGGGTTGGCTCATCCATCATAAAGACCTGCGGAGCCCGTTCCAGCCATTTGCCAAAAATAACCTTTTGCTGATTGCCGCCTGACAGGCTGGTAATCATGTCCTTGGGTCCGGTACATTTGGTCCGCATAACCCGGATTTCATCTGAGGTTGCCTTGGTCATTTTGGTCTCTGATAAAGCTACCCCCGATTTATATTGATCCAGGTTCGTGATGGTGGTATTGAAAATGAGATCGCTTTTTAAAAACAGACCATTAGCCTTTCGTTCCTCAGTTATCAAGGCAAAGCCGTGGTCCATCGCTTCTCTGGCGCTGTTAAAATTCATCAGCTGCTGCTTGAAATAGACCCGCCCGGCGGCTCTGGTCCTCACCCCAAAGATGGTTTCCAGCAGCTCGGTCCTTCCGGCGCCAACCAGCCCATACAGGCCAAAAATTTCGCCTTTTCGCACATCAAAGCTGATGTCCTGCAAATGAGGCTCAAACTTAGTTGACAGGTGCTGAACCGACAAAACCACGTCGCCCGGCTGATTGTCCACCTTTGGAAAACGATTCTCCAGGGATCGCCCGACCATAGCGGAGATCAGCTCATTCATATTGGTGTCCGCCACGTGCTTGCTCATCACCAGATGCCCGTCACGCAGCACGGACACATCATCACAGATGGAAAATATCTCGTCCATTTTATGGGATATATAGATTAATGAAATACCCTGTGCTTTCAGCATCCGCATCATATCAAAGAGCTTTTCTACTTCTTGTACCGTCAGAGAAGACGTAGGCTCATCCAGCACAATGACTTTTGACTTATATGAAATGGCCTTGGCAATCTCACACATTTGCCGCTGTGAAACGGACATCGTCCGCATGGGCTGGGTCAGATTGACAGTCATACCCAGTTTACGGAACAAATCTGAAGCTTCCTTTTTCATCCGGCCTTCATCCACAATGCCCAAGGCGTTATAGGGATAGCGGCCTAAAAACAAATTATCTACCACATCCCGCTCCAGGCATTGGTTGAGTTCCTGGTGGACCATGGCTATACCATTCTCAAGAGCGTCTTTAGGACCGGAAAAGCTCACTTCTTTTCCTTCCAGAAAGATTTCGCCCTCATCCTTTTGATACGTTCCAAACAGGCATTTCATCATGGTAGACTTGCCGGCTCCGTTTTCGCCCATCAGGCCCATCACGGTGCCGCGCTGCAGATCCAAGTTAACGTGATCAAGAACCCGGTTGCGTCCAAAGGATTTACTCAGCCCCCGGATAGATAAGACAATGTCGTCCTGCTTATCTGTCATCTTATATACTCCCCGCTGGTAACAATAGAGAGGGAAAGGGAGAATTGCTTCTCCCCTTCCCCTCGTGCTGTACTTTGAATCAGAAGCTATGGGCAGTCGACTGGCCCGGGGTTATCCACCGTATCAGTCCGGCCCGGTCAGGCAAACTTACTGATCCAGAATGGAGGTGTAAGAAGCCGCGTTATCCGTCTTCACCATGTTGATCGCGAAGGCGTCATACTGGCTGGGGTTGCCCAGACGGTTGGTGATGTTGGATTCAGTCTGGCCGTCGCCGCCGATATATTCAACATCCAGATTGAGCAGATCATCGTACTTCTGCAGTAACGGCTGGTAGGTTGAGCTCAGGAAATTGTCTGCCGCGTTATAGATATCCAGCCAGACCTTTTTAGTCGGAGAGGTAGACGCATCCAGCTGATTTGAGACCGGCTCATAAACCTTGGTAGAATCGGTGAAGTCTTTATAATTGTCCGCGGTGACCGCGACGTTCAAAGCATAGTAGGAACGCTCGTCGGCATTATAGGTATAAACATCACTGGAAAGGACGTTACCCGCTGCATCTGCGGTGCCGATACCGGTATCAATATCCACACCGTCCAGCGCGTTGCGCAGTACCCGCAGGGTCAAATAGGCCTGAACGTCAGCATGCTGGCTGATAGTTCCGCCATAGCCCTCTGCAATAGCGGCCACCGCGTCACTGTTAGCGTCATAGCCAAAGGTCGGTACACTGTTCTCTTTTGACCAGGCATTAAACATGGACATGCCCATGCCGTCATTGTTAGAAGCCACAACATCAATCTGATCGCCAAAAGAAGAGGACCAGGTTCCAATGTTGTTACCGGCAGTCGCCGCGTCCCAGGTAGCGCCGGCAGAGTTCTTCATTTCCTGCGAGGCCAGCTCACGGACGATATAGGTTTTGCCGTTTACCTCCAGCGTGCCGTCCTGCACAATACTGGAAGAGCCGTCTGTGTTGGTGCCGATCGGATCACTGTTAATGGCGCCGTCTTTTTCCACCCCGGTACCCAGGGCTTTGCGCACGCCTCTGGTACGGGCGATGGAATCGTTGTGCCCGATGTCACCAATGGCCAGCACATAGCCGATAATGCCGTCACCGTTACGGTCGATGGTATCAATGTTCTTTTCAATATATTCCTTGATCATGGTGCCCTGAACTTCAGCACCCTGATTAGCATCAAAGCCGACATAATAGGTGTTGGCATTGTAGTTCAGAGCTGCCGTATCCAATTCACCGGTAGAGCTGTTGGACGGCTGGCGGTTAAACCACACCAGCGGCTTATCCTTATTGGCAACTTCACCACTGCTCTGGGTTGTTGTAGCGGCAGCTGTGGTTTCTGCGCCTTCGGTTGCGGCGGCCGTGGTCGTGTCCTCACCTTTGGTCGTCGCTGCCGCGGTCGTGCTGCCCGCGGTGGTCTGCGTGCTGCTGCCGCTGCTGCAGGCTGCTAATGAGAAGGTCAGCAAACCGGCCATAGCCATTGCTGCAAGTTTGTGCTTCATAGATATTTCCTCCCGTTTTGATCTATGTCACCTGTGTTATTGGCGATATATACAATATAGGGCAGTCTATAAGCATTTTACATAGAATATTTTTCAATCGTCCTTGAAATTTAATGTTTAATTTGGAACATATCACCAGAGCAGCAGGGGCAGCGGGAGCAGCAGCCGCTGTTCATCCCGGCACAGGGAACAGACCGCCCTGACGAACCAGTCAGTTCATCAGAGCGGTCGATAGCAGTGTTACAGCAGCTGCTTTTTACTGAACCAGGTCTGCCACGGGTTCAGCAGTCTGATCTATGTCCAGCTCACCGCGCCACAGCAGGCGGTCCTGATCCATCAGACTCAACTGATAGCGGCCGGCGGCGTGCTCATAGCGCCTGCGAAGGCTATATACCAGACTGACCCGGTCCCCCAGATCCAGGCGGACCGGCAGACTTTGCCCTGCCTGGACCCAGACCTTTTCACAGGCGATCAGTTCCCTGGTTCTGGCGGCAAAGCCGGCTGTCAGGCAGCGGCGGTAGCACTGTAAAACCGCGCAAGCCTTATACTTGCCTTGATTAATGATCACGCCTTCCAGGTGGTTGGTACCGGCCGGGCCCTGCCGCAGCCTGAAGTCCCGGTACAGCAGCTCTGAATAGCCCTGGCCGGCGCCAAACGCGAACAGCGGGCCAGGCTGGGTGTCCTGATAGGTCATGACCCGGCCGGAAGGTTTCTGGTTGTAATAAACCGGCAGCATCCCGACCGAACGGGGCAGAGATACCGGCAATCTGCCGGAGGGCTGCACCAGCCCGGCCAGGATCTGCGCAATAGACAAACCGCCCCAGGGGCCGGGGTAAAACGCATAGAGCAACGCGTCAGAGCCCTCGGCAATTTCCTCCAGGCAATAGGGCCGGCCGGCAATAATGACCGTAATGACAGGTTTGTTGAGCTGATGTAAGGCCTTAAACAGCGCCTCTTGCCGGCCCGGCAGGCGCAAGCTGCTGGAATCCATACCTTCGCCGCAGTCCATCATGACGTTGCCGCCGCTTTGTGCCGCGCCATTGCTGGCAAACTCAACACCGTCAAACCGGCTGGATGAGCCGCCCAGCGCCAGGATCAGCAGATCACTGTCCTGAGCCAGGGCCAGAGCCTCAGTCTGAGACTGACCGTCGCAAAACGTAATGCTGGCCTGAGCAAACACCTGTCTTAACCCCTGCAGCAAAGTGCAGTAGGTTCCGGGCGCCAGCTCCGGCGAATAATCTCCGAGCTGCCGGTAAATGTCATCCCCATCCGGACCGATGACCGCGATTTTCTGCCGGGTCAGCGGCGACAAGGGCAGGATATCGGCCTGATTTTTCAGCAGCACCGGCACCTGGTCAGACAAGGCTTTGCTTTCAGGACAGGCAGTCGGGTCAAACGGATGGAAATCAGCCAGTTCCGTGCTGAATTGGTCAGTGCGCCGCCCCCGGGCGTCCAGATAGGGCCGGTCAAAGAGGCCCAGCTCATACTTGAGGCTCAGGACGCGCAGCACCGCTGCGTCAAGCACCGCCGGACGGACCAGTCCCTGTGTGACCGCCTCTTCTAAATGGGTATAAGCCTGATCCCATAAGCCCACAGTCACACCGGAGGCTAAGGCCAGGGCAGCCGAGCGGACGCTGTTACCGGTCAGACTGTCCAGGCGGTCAATGGCCTCGCCGTCAGCCATCACCAGACCGTCAAAGCCCAGCTCCTCCCGCAGGATACGGATGAGCAGATCCGGATTGGCGTGACAATAAGCTCCGTCAATTTCATTGTAAGCGGCCATGATCCCGGTCACCTGTAGCTGACAGCAGCTGACTGCCGCGGGCAGATGAATTTCATGCAGTTCCCGGTCGCCTATCCGGGCCGCGGAACCATTGATCCCGCCGGTGGTCTCACCCTGGGCACAAAAATGCTTGGCCACCACGCCTACCTTTTCTGACTCTACCGCTTCAGTGATAGCGGCGGCGAAGCAGGCTGCCATATAGGGGTCTTCGCCGAAACACTCCTCACTGCGGCCCCAGCGCGGATCCCGGAGGATATCCAGCATGGAGATCAGCGCCAGATCCACCCCCTGTCGCGCCAGCTGCCGCCCGACAATCCGGCCGGCCCGGCGGAGCAGTTCAGGATTAAAGGTGGCCCCCACCGCCAGGTTGACCGGCAGTAAATACCCCCCGGCTGCCTGGTGGCCGTGAGGACTCTCACTGCTCAGTAACAGAGGGATACGCAGACGGGAATGCTCTATCACATAATGCTGAGTGAGATTATAGGCCTGCATCGCCTCAGCTCCCGCTAAGCCATTGGCCAGGCCGCGGCCAGACCACGGATCCGCTCTGAACAAGCCATAGAGTACGCCCAGACCACCGCAGCGGTTGACCTCCTGCTTAAATTCCCGGGTCAGGCTGAACTGCCCGTCTGAGCGGTCATAGCATTGAAAGCCCAGCAGACGCTGATTAAGCTGTCCGGCTTTTTCCCGCAAGGTCAACTGCCCCAGTAAGGCCTGGGCCCGGTCTTTTGATGCCTGACTGATCTTCATGTCAACTCCTCTGCCTGGCTCAGCCTGACACGTGCAGCCAAATGACGGACGGCTGCTGCAGGCTGCATTCTGGAATTTTCTCTGCCTATTTTACCGGTCAGCGCCCGATTAGGAAAGCTGTGATCTTAAACCGGCGCCCAGCGCTGAACCGTCCGGTGGCTTTTATGCTGTGCATCCCGCCGCTCATCATTGCCTCTGCCTTGTGCTACGGCCTACTGATCCGGAGAATATGAATACATCAGCACATGTAATTTCATTTCAATGCTCATTTCTATGGTTTTATGAACGTATACGCCTCTTTTTGCAACTTGTGATCGTTTTTCTTTCATTTTGGCGTTGACAGGCTTCCGTGCCAGTGACTATAATGTGCCCAAGCACTTACAAGTACATATTGATTTCCACATTGATATTCACAGGGGGACTATTATGAAAAACGCACGTAAACTGATGAGCCTGATTTTGGCTCCGACGCTGATTGTCTCTGTGCTGGCAGGCTGCAGCGCTTCAAGCTCCAGTACCACCGCCGCAACGACCACAGCCGGCACCACCGCCGCAACCACTACCGCGGCCGCGACTGAAGCTGTGACGACGCCTGCTGAAACGACGGCTGAGGCCGGGACCTCCGCAGAAGCCGGAACCTCCGCCAACCAGGCTTATGACGGCACCGTCTACAAGATAGCCTGTGACGCCGCCTATGCACCGTTTTCCATCCAGCTGGAGGCCGGTACCACCGCTCCCGGCAAAGTAGTTACGACAGCCAACGATATGGGGGATTACTACGGCATCGATGTCGAACTGCTGGATGCCATTGCTGAATATGAGGGCTTTCAGTATGAGCTGACCCCCATGGATTTTTCTGCCATCATCCCCGCCCTGATCTCCGGCACCATTGATGGTTCCATCGCCGGTATGAACATAACGGACGAGCGCAAGGAAAAGGTAGACTTTTCTGACGGCTATTATGCCTCAGGCAGCGCGCTGGTGGTGAATAAGGACAACACCGATATCAGCTCCTTTGAGGACCTGAACGGCAAAGTTGCCGCCTGCAAGGAGGGGACCACCGGCATGACCTGGAGCCAGGACAATGCGGACAAATACGGCTTTACCGTCACGGTCTATCCTGATTCAGCCAGTATGATGCTGGCAGTCGCCAACGGTCAGGCTGATTTCCTGATTGAAGATTACCCGGTTATCAGCTATCAGATTAACATCGGCGAACAAGCTGACCTCAAGGTCGCGATTGATGCCATCGGCGAGGTCCCGCAGAACGGGTTTGCCGTAGCTAAAGGCAAAAATGCCACCCTGCTGGCCATGTTTAATGAAGGGCTGGCCGCCATCCGCGAAAACGGCACCTATGACAAGATCATCGCTGAGTTCATCTCTGACTGACTTTTTCCAGGTCCTATCACAGCTGTGGCAAGGGGGAGGTGCATTCAGGCGCTTCCCCCTATTTAAAAGGAGTTTTCGCCATGCTTGACTACTTTTCCGATTGCTGGAAATACCTGCCGTCACTGCTGGGCGGCCTGAAGCTCACCCTTATTATCGCGGTCGTCGGTATAGCGCTGGCTATCGTACTCGGCATCCTCCTCTGCGCTTTTTCCATCAGCGGCATTTTTGTTCTGGAAAAAATAGCCGGTATTTATATTACGGTGGTGCGCGGCATTCCGCTGATGATCCTGGCTTTGTTTATGTATTTTGGCGTCATTAAAAATTCATTGGACCTGTTGCCCAGCGCCATCATCATACTGGCCATCAATGCCTCGGCTTATATGGCAGAAATTTTCCGGGCCGGCATTCAGGCGATTGACTTTGGTCAGACTGAAGCCGCCCGCAGCCTGGGCCTGTCCTACTTTCAGGCTATGTATAAGATCATCCTGCCCCAGGCCTTCAAAATCATGATTCCGTCCTTGATGAACCAGTTCATCAGCAGTCTGAAGGACACGGCCATCCTGTCGGCCATCAGCGTCAACGAGCTGACCATGACCGCCAAGGTCATCATTGCCCGGAATTACAATGCCTTTGAATTGTATTCATATGCAGCGATCATCTACCTCATTGTCATTGCCCTGCTCACCTACCTTTCCAAGCGGGTCGAGCGTAAGCTGAGTTATGACAAACGCTGAAAGGAGGGTCTCTTATGTCAGCTATCATTGAAGCCCTGCATATCCGTAAATTATTCGGTGATCTGGAAGTCCTGCGGGACATGTCCGTCACGGTTGAGGAAGGTGAAGTTGTCTGCCTGATCGGACCGTCCGGTTCCGGCAAATCAACCTTTCTGCGCTGTCTGAACCGGCTGGAAAACATTCAGGGCGGCACGATCAAAGTGCTGGGCGAAGATATCTCCGCCATTAAGGAGGTCAACCGGTTCCGGGCAAATATCGGCATGGTGTTTCAGCATTTTAATCTCTTTCCCAACTACAGCGTTCTGGGCAATATGACCCTGGCCCCGGTGACCTTGAAAAAATACCGTCGGCAGGAAGCGGTCAAAAAGGCTGAAGAGCTGCTGCTGCAGGTTGGGCTGTCAGACAAACGGGATGTATATCCGGTTACCTTGTCCGGCGGTCAGAAGCAGCGGGTCGCCATTGCCCGCGCCCTGGAGATGAATCCTAAAATCATGCTGTTTGATGAACCCACCAGCGCGCTGGATCCGGAGATGGTCGGCGAAGTGCTGGATGTCATGAGGAAGCTGGCACAGCAGGGAATGACCATGGTCGTGGTAACCCATGAAATGGGCTTTGCCCGTGATGTGGCTGACCGGGTCATTTTTATGGACAACGGTTACATTGTCGAAGAAGGTACGCCCCGCGAGCTCTTTGAGCACCCCCGGACCGAGCGCTGCCAGGCATTTTTATCCAGCGTACAGTAGGAGGTGGTGTATGAACGGTCAGATCGTCGTCACCATCAGCCGGGAATACGGCGCGGAAGGCCATGAAATCGGCAAAGCGCTGTCTTTAAGGTTGGGTGTAAAGCTTTATGACAAAGATATCCTGGGTCTGGCGGCCCAAAAACAGGGGACAGAAAAGAACCTGATCAACGCCGTTGACGAGCGGGTAGCCCCCCGCTTCAGCGATCCGTTTCTGCTCTGGCGCATGGGTACGACCAACCGCAATGACGACCTCTTTTTAGCTGAAGAAGCCATCATCCGCGACCTGGCCGCCAGCGAATCCTGTGTCATCGTCGGCCGCCTGTCTGACTACCTGCTGCGCCAGGAACCCCACGCGATAAAGGTCGCCGTCTTTGCGCCCAGGGACTTCCGCATACATAACATTCAGAGTAAATACGGTCTCTCTGAGAGCGTCGCCAAAGCTCAGGTCAGGCGCCGGGATGAAATGCGGCAAAGCTACTGTCGCTACTATTCCGGCGGCAAGTGGCCACAGGCGGCCGAAAGAGATCTGCTGCTGAACCGGGCAACGCTGGGCATTGATGGCTGTGTCAGCGTGATTCTGGCCGCCGTTCAGGCTCGCAGCAAAGCGCTTTATGGAGGAGATTGAAATGTCTATGCAAGACAAAGCCATCGCTTTATGTCAGGCTATGGTTCAATGCCGCAGTTATTCCGGCCAGGAAGAGGGCGTGGCCCGGATCCTGAAGCAATTTTTTGAGCAGTCAGGCTACGATCAGGCCTACCTGGATGAATTTGGCAACGCGATCGGGGTGATCAACGGCAGCCATCCCGGCCCGACCCTGGTGTTTGACGGTCATATGGACACGGTCCCGGTGCCGGATCCAGCGCTTTGGACCCAGGAGCCTTTTGGGGCCAGGATCGCAGGAGACCGCCTGTACGGCCGGGGCACCTCAGATATGAAAGGCGGGCTGGCAGCAGCTGCTGCCGGCGCAGCGGCCTTTGCCCAGGCAACCCGGCGCCGGTTTAGCGGCCGGATTGTGGTAGCCGGCACGGTGTATGAGGAGCTCTGCGAAGGCCTGGCTTCCAGCTATATCTGGCAGGCGTTCCGCCCTGACTATGTCATTATTGCGGAGGCCTCAGAGCTCAATCTGAAAATCGGCCAGCGCGGCCGGGCGGAGATTGTCCTGGAAACCACCGGCACCACCGCGCATAGCGCGCACCCGGAGCAAGGCAACAACGCGGTTTATTCCATGTGTAAAGCCATCCAGGCTCTGACCAGCCTGCCCTTGACCCGTCACCCTCTGCTGAAGGAAAGCCTCCTGGTCCTGACCGATATCAAGTCTGAGCCCTATCCTGGCAGCAGCTGCGTACCGGCCGGCTGCCGCGCGACCTTTGACCGCCGCACCCTCACCGGAGAAACCCGGGAGAGCATTTTGGCGCCGCTGCAAGCCTGTCTGGACGAGCTGGCGGCCCGGGATCCCCAGGTGAAAGCCACCGTGTCCTACGCCCGCGGGCACGGCTGCAGCTATACCGGTATGACCTATGAGGTAGAAAAATACTTTCCAGCCTGGCTTTTCAGTCCCGAGGACGCGTTTGTGAGCCGCAGTCTGGCGGCACTGGACGAGGCCGGGCTGCACGCGGATATATCCGCCTATGAATTCTGCACCAATGGCAGTTATTATGCCGGCTTTAAAGGCGTTCCCACCCTGGGCTACGGCCCTTCCCAGGAAAAGCTGGCCCATACGGTCGATGAATACATTGAGCTGAGTCAGCTGCGCCAGGCCGTACAGGGCAATCAGGCTATCCTGAAAGCCCTGCTGAGCTGATGACCGGAAGCCGCTCCCCCCGCCGGCTTCAGAAGTACGTTATGTCTGCCCCCCGCTACAAAAATGAGAAGGTGATTCATATGGGGCTGCCCAGACTTACGATCGCGCTGGCGGGTATCCGCCAGAATGTCCGGATCCTGAATCAGCTATGCCGGGAACGCGGGATCTTTATTGCCGGGGTGACCAAAGGCGTCTCCGGCAGTGTCCGCATTGCCGGAGACTACCTGGCGGCCGGGCTTACGGTCCTGGCGGATGCCAGAGTGCAGAACCTGCAGAAGTTTTCCGGCCTGAAGGCGGAAAAATGGCTGATCCGGCTGCCACTACCCAGCGAGGCGGAACAGGTCGTGCAATGTGCTGATATTTCCCTCAACTCGGAGTGGGATACAATCTGTGCGCTGGACCGGGCCGCTCAAAAGGCCGGCCGTCGTCACGGCGTCATTTTGATGAGCGATCTGGGAGATCTTCGCGAGGGCGAAACCGATCCGGAAAAAGTCCTGCGGCTGGCCTCCCGGGCAGCCCGGCTCAGGGGCGTGGAACTGCGCGGTGTAGGAACCAACCTCACCTGCCTGTCTTTCATTCATCCGGACGAGGCTAAAATGGCGCAGCTGCAGGACCTGGCGCAGCGACTGCCCATGAACCGCGCCCCCATTGTATCCGCAGGCAATTCAGCCAGTCTGGATCTGCTGCTGACAGCCGGTTTTCCGGCGGGCGTCAATAATCTCCGGCTGGGCGAAAGCCTGCTGCTGGGCCGCGAACGCAGTCACTATCAGTACCTGCCGGGTACCCGCCATGATACCTTTATCCTGGCCGCGGAGCTGGTCGAGTTAAAAATCAAGCCCTCAGTCCCCTGGGGAGAAACCGGCACGGACAGTTACGGCCGGATCCCGCCCCGGCCGGCTGACCGTGGGCTGCGGCTGCGCGGGATTGTGGCCGTGGGCCGGCAGGACTGCGACATTGAAACAATGTGGCCCGAGGATCCGGGGATAGAGATTCTTGGAGCCAGCAGTGATTATGTGGTGCTGGATCTGACCCGGAGTGCCCGGTCTTATCAGGTGGGGGAGGTGGTCCGGTTTGAACTGGGGTACTTTGCGATCATGCGGGCCATGACCAGCCCCTATGTGACGGTCAGATATGAAGGAGATTGATCTGCCTTGGCTGCTGATCCGCCCGGTCCGGTCAGCTACCCGATCCGGATGACTGACTTGACAATCTCTGCCTTCTCCTTCACGCTGCGGTCCATAGCGGTCTGAATATCCTCAAATCTGAAGAAATGGGTAGGCAGGGCTTTCAGATTGACCAGGCCCGCCGCTACAGCGTCTATTGCCAGGGGATATATATGGCGGTAGCGGAACACGGTTTTGAACGTTAATTCCTTATCCAGAGCCAGACTGACGGGCAGGGTCAGTTCACCGCTTTTACTGTAACCGACCAGCACAATAGTAGCGCCCTTTTTTGCCACCTCTATGGCTTGACGGGTGGTGATTTCCGTCCCGGCAGTTTCAATAATCAGGTCTGCCCCCTTCCCGTCCGTCAGCTTGGCAATGGCTTCCCCGGCCGGCGTATCGGCACTGTTGATGACAGCCGTCGCTCCTAGTTCAAGCGCTTTGTTCAGCCGCTTTTCCATAATATCTACCACATATACCCGGGTAACCCCCATGGCTTTTAGCGCCATCATGGACACCAGGCCGATACAGCCGGAGCCCATGACCACACAGGTCTGACCCAGATGGGCTCCGCCCTGATTGGCCGCGTGAAAGCCAACCGCCAGCGGCTCAATCAGCGCGCCTTCCATGGTACTGACCTGTTCCGGCAGCTTAAAGCAAAGGTCTGCCGGATGGGCCACATATTCCTGAAACACCCCGTCTACCGGCGGGGTCGCAAAAAAGGCTACATCCGGACAGAGGTTATAGCGGCCGCTCTTGCAAAACTCACAGTGACCGCAGGTCTTGCCAGGCTCCAGGGCCACCCGGTCGCCCGGTCGCAGTGAGGTGACGGCCGGGCCCGCTTCAACCACGGTTCCGCCGGCTTCATGCCCCAGCACAAAAGGCGGACGGACAATATAATTACCAATTGCGCCGTGCTCATAATAGTGCAGGTCACTGCCACAGATCCCGACATACTCTATCTTGACCAGGACTTCGTCCGCTGCCGGACCAGGTATGGGCCGGGTTGTAAAATCCATCCGGCCTCTGCCGGTCATAATAGCTGCTTTCATTGTTCCATCCATGTTCCTG
>JAAVLZ010000050.1 GCA_012034405.1 Oscillospiraceae bacterium HV4-5-C5C
CTGTGAAGGCTTTTTCGGCAGACTGAAAAACGAACTGTTTTATCCTAGATCATGGTTAGGCTATACCTTGAGCGAGTTTATTCAGGAAGTGAATCAGTATATGATTTGGTATCGAGATAAACGAATCAAACGATCCCTTGGGAATTTGAGCCCGATTGAATTTAGAAAGAGTCTGGGGTTGATTTCCTAGTCCAAGAAAATGTCCGCACCCCCATGTTTTAATTGGTCCATATTGGACTGTAAACTTTGACAAGTCCGCAATTTCAATGCCGGCGGTTTCGAGTTTTAATTGGTCCATATTGGACTGTAAACTCAAAATACAAATGGGCCCAGCTGACCGGCAAGAATGTTTTAATTGGTCCATATTGGACTGTAAACCAGAACCAGAGCTATCGCCGGAGGAAAAGGCTGTGAGTTTTAATTGGTCCATATTGGACTGTAAACGACAGTTAGGCGGCGAATCAGCGAACATGGCGGCTATGTTTTAATTGGTCCATATTGGACTGTAAACGAGGCCGTACCAACAGGAGGCCCGGGCGGCAATTGAGTTTTAATTGGTCCATATTGGACTGTAAACGCTCAGGATTGCGGATGCGCTTGCGCTGCTGCCAGCAGGTTTTAATTGGTCCATATTGGACTGTAAACCTAAAAACTCTCCGTGCGTGATCGGCGCCAGCGCCTGTTTTAATTGGTCCATATTGGACTGTAAACGATATTGATCTGTGTCTTTCAGCGCGACAAAATCAAGTTTTAATTGGTCCATATTGGACTGTAAACTGGCTCATGATCCTGATCGTGTTCAAAAAACTCGTTGTGTTTTAATTGGTCCATATTGGACTGTAAAC
>JAAVLZ010000051.1 GCA_012034405.1 Oscillospiraceae bacterium HV4-5-C5C
TAATCACTGAACAGTCGTCCTTGAAGGTAGCGGTGATCCTGACGTTTCTTATAGAGAACCGCCCGCCGTTTAGGCAACTTTCTGGACACCTGCCGGCGTAGACTGATGGCCGCCAGGTCAGACATCGCACTGAAGACACCCCCTTCAATGTAGTTGTACAAGGTTTTCTCACAGACCCCCAGTTCTGGATGGTGAGTGACAATGTGATAAATAGACTGACCTTGATGGATGAGGGGCTGGATGATGTCAACCAGGCGCTGGGCCTCGGAACTGGTGAGATTCACGCCAGATCGTGAATCTTTCAAGGTGTTGTGGTAATTCGCATCGGCCCTTTCTGGGACATAACGGAATTTGTCAAAGCGGCAATGGGACCAGTTAGAACAACCATTACAGGCACCCGGAGAGTGATCTCTGCGGGTGCAGGTGAAGGGTCGGTAGTCGGAGCAGGACAACGAACAGGTCCGACCCCGCTGACAACGCCGATAGGCGGCACAAGCCAGAGGAAGCTGACAACGGGAAACCAGGGTGCGATGCAGCCGGATTTCTTTGGCAACGGTGGATGGATCCTTGCCGATGGCCTTGGCCATGGACCGGTAGGTGTCGCCTTGGTTAATGCCGGACAGGATAGTGCACCTGTCTTCCAGAGTGAGATGTTTGAACGTAGTATGCTTGGGTTTCATAACTATCACCTCTTGTGATGACAGTGATTGGATCCTCCTTACGGTAAGACTAATTGCTTGCTTTTTGCAATGGCCAAATCTGTAAGACTAATTGCCATTCCCTCAGGCTTGAACTGGAAATAAACTTTTCACTTCAGGA
>JAAVLZ010000052.1 GCA_012034405.1 Oscillospiraceae bacterium HV4-5-C5C
TCAATTTGCGCAACTTATTGTACCTTATCCCTGCTTTTCCAGATCGTCATAGTGTTTACAGTCCAATATGGACCAATTAAAACTTCTGTTGCTTGCAAGATCAGTCAGCCAAAAGCTACGTTTACAGTCCAATATGGACCAATTAAAACGAAAAACTAGGCAAAAAAGTCGGCCTGCTGACATCGTTTACAGTCCAATATGGACCAATTAAAACGAGCACCGAGCCGCCTAAGCCAGAGCCAAACGAAGGTTTACAGTCCAATATGGACCAATTAAAACCTGGCAGCCTTGCCTGCGCACTCGATTTCGTCCGGCGTTTACAGTCCAATATGGACCAATTAAAACGTGAAGGTAGATGAGCTGCCTGCGGACGCGAATTTAGTTTACAGTCCAATATGGACCAATTAAAACACACTAATCGGGGCAAGGCGGTTAGCGAACAAGAATGTTTACAGTCCAATATGGACCAATTAAAACTGCTGAAATGGCCGCGACCATGCAGGACAACCTCAAGTTTACAGTCCAATATGGACCAATTAAAACACGTTAAGCAATGACTTGACCAGTGACGATCAGACAGGTTTACAGTCCAATATGGACCAATTAAAACGCGAAAAGCGTAGCAGAACAAAATGACTTGCAACTAAGTTTACAGTCCAATATGGACCAATTAAAACTCCTTTATTTTTAGTTATTTTTTAATTAAGATTAA
>JAAVLZ010000053.1 GCA_012034405.1 Oscillospiraceae bacterium HV4-5-C5C
CCAGGCCTTCTGCCAGGCCCATCCAGATGTCTTCGTCATGCAGATGGATACCGTTTATAACGATGTGGTGAACGGCCCCTTCATCCAGACCTTCAAGTTCCTGAAATCCGGTCTTCTCTTTGCGCTCTTACAGCCAAACAGAACAACGGCGGCCATGGTGGATGGCCTCAACCTACTTGAAGTCATCCTGGGCCGCTCGCTCTTCCAGACCTATGCCGGGATCCTCCTGACCGACCGCGGCTCTGAATTTGAGGCGCCGGTCGCTATGGAAACCGCTCAGGATGGGTCCCAACGCGCACACGTCTTTTACTGTAATTCGATGGCAGCGGGGCAAAAGGGTTCGCTAGAAAACAACCACATTGAACTCCGCTACATCCTGCCTAAAGCAACCGATCTCCGCGCGCTTGGCTTGACTTGCCAGGCTGCCTTGAATCTGGCGCTTAGTCACATCAACTCTGCGTCGGTTGAAAGTTTAGGCGGTCGATGTCCGCTGGAAGTGACTCACTTCCTCTTTCCGGCGCTATATAACAGACTCAGCCACTTTGGCCTGCACCTCATCCCCAACGATGAGGTCATGTTGAAGCCTGAGTTACTCAAGGCATTTCGGTAGGTCCCGCACCACCGGGCAAGCAGCGATTGGATCAAATTGAGGGCTTTCCCAACTGGCATTTAGTGTTACACGCTTTTTCTGTGCACCGAGTCCCAGCAG
>JAAVLZ010000054.1 GCA_012034405.1 Oscillospiraceae bacterium HV4-5-C5C
CCCCTGCAGGGCGGACGCTATCCATATGTCTATGTAGATGGCATCTACCTGCGCCGCAACTGGGGCGGTGAGTACGAAAATGTGGCGATTCTGGTGGCGATTGCGGTCAATGAAGACGGCTACCGGGAGGTTTTGGGCGCTGCCGAGGGGATGAAAGAGGACAAAGCCAGCTGGGTTGAGTTCTTCAAGTGGCTGAAAAGCCGCGGACTGGATGGCGTAAAGCTCATTGTTGGCGACAAGTGCCTGGGGATGCTGGAAGCGGTGGGAGACGTGTTCCCGGACGCCAGGTACCAGCGCTGCGTGGTGCATTTTTACCGCAACGTATTCTCTGTAGTACCCAAGTCCAAGGTCAGGCTGGTGGCCAAGATGCTCAAGGCGATCCATGCCTAGGAAAGCAAGAAAGCCGCCCGAGAAAAGGCCAAAGCTGTGGTGGCAGAGCTAAGCGCTATGAAACTGAAGGAGGCTGCCAGGAAGGTTGAGGACGGTGTAGACGAGACACTGACCTATGCGGACTTCCCGTCGGAGCACTGGACACGAATCCGCACCAACAACATCATTGAGCGGCTGAACCGGGAGATCCGCCGGCGGACGCGGGTCGTGGGGTGCTTCCCTGATGGGAACTCTGCGCTGATGCTGGTTTGCGCC
>JAAVLZ010000055.1 GCA_012034405.1 Oscillospiraceae bacterium HV4-5-C5C
CTGGCTGATCGCATGCCTGACCGGAATGCGATTGTTGGTTTTAATTGGTCCATATTGGACTGTAAACGCTGGAGTAAGTTAAGGTTAATTGATTCCAAAGTGGGTTTTAATTGGTCCATATTGGACTGTAAACCTGCTAAAAATAGCGAGGAGGTGCTCATGTTTGAAGGTTTTAATTGGTCCATATTGGACTGTAAACCTGTTCGGTAGGTGTAAGACTGCATGCCGTCTTTGGTTTTAATTGGTCCATATTGGACTGTAAACTTGATAAGCGGCGGCGCTAGCGGTGGCAGATTGTCGTTTTAATTGGTCCATATTGGACTGTAAACGGCCTTGAAGTCCGGGAACCGGCGGTTGTCGATCTTGGTTTTAATTGGTCCATATTGGACTGTAAACTCCGCTGATGGCGGATGTGAAGAACTATCTAAACCAGTTTTAATTGGTCCATATTGGACTGTAAACAAAGCAGGAAAAGGCGGAATTCACAAAAAAGGAGTTGTTTTAATTGGTCCATATTGGACTGTAAACGAGATCAGCCTGCGGGCCGCCATCAACTCTTCTTCAAGTTTTAATTGGTCCATATTGGACTGTAAACGGCTAATCGCAATGCTGGCGATCGACAAAACAAAATG
>JAAVLZ010000056.1 GCA_012034405.1 Oscillospiraceae bacterium HV4-5-C5C
CCTCTTGATCGCAACCGGGATTTTTACTTGATCTCTTCTGGGATTTTTACTTTACTCTAAACAAAAGCCTTCACAGGCAGCATTGTCTGGCGAACACCCCTTCTTTGACATGGAGCGAACCCATTGCGCCCGATCCATCCTCTCAATCCACCCCGGCCAACGGTACTGGCAGCCGCGGTCCGTGTGCACAAGCGGGTGCGCCGTATCAGGCAGGGTCGCAATGGCAGCATCAAGCATGGTATTCACAAGCTGCGCATCCGGGGCTGTGCCGATTTTCCATGATACTGGCAGGCCATCAAAGCAATCAATCACAGGGAGATCGGTAAACCATTCCTGCTGAAATCGAAAACTCAGTGATGTCAGTAAGCTACTTCTGGTTGTTTTTTCGCTTTGAAGTTCCGTGCCACGACATTTGTAACCGCAAGGTTGATCTCACCAGGATTAGAGTTGTACTTACGCATTTTCCTGCATTTCACGATGAATGGGTTCTCACGCAGGCTATACCGCACAACCTTTTCAGAGAGACTAAGCCCTTCTCGTTGTAATGTAGCAGTGATCTTTCCTCTTTCGTTAGTTGGTTTCATGAGTGCTACACGACCTTCATGAATGAACTTCCTTCGCCATTGATC
>JAAVLZ010000057.1 GCA_012034405.1 Oscillospiraceae bacterium HV4-5-C5C
TCGCCGCCGGATTAGTCCAGGAGTTTGACAGTTATAAAAAAGGGGAGAAGCTGAATAGGTGCTAAACAAGCCGGTTAGGGCTCATTTTTTGCCAAGATATTGTAATGTTATATATAGTAATGTATGGAAATATTGTAGCGGAGGTGTGCATTAAGGAGTTATCAATCTCCCGCTCTAAAAAAGCCTGTTCCTTTTATGAGACTGCTGAAAAAATTGTGTAAACCTCGGATGTCAGATAACATAAAAACAACGGAGGTTTAATAAATGGCAAGACGGGAAAAGAGCTTGATGAGGCAGCTCATCGAGGAGCGAGGCATAAAAGATGTCGCCGGCGTTCAGGCGTTGGTGAAAGAACTGAGGGCCAGGCTGATATAGGAAGCCATGGATGCGGAGCTGGAGGAAGAACTCGGGTACGGCAAGTACGATTGCAGGAACAAGCAGACGGATAACAGCTGCAATGGCAGTTACAGGAAAACCGTCAGCAGCAGTCAAAGCGACGTCGAGTTGACTGTTCCCCGAGATCGCAACGGCGAGTATGAACCGCAGATTGTCAAAAAA
>JAAVLZ010000058.1 GCA_012034405.1 Oscillospiraceae bacterium HV4-5-C5C
CCGGCTACCGGCTTAAGAAGATTCGCAAGGCTCAACTGGTGATTCTGGATGAGATTGGCTATACCCCCATTACCCGCAGCCAGGCCAACCGCTTCTTCACCTTCATTAGTGACAGCTACGAGCATACGGCTATTATCTTCACCACCAATAAGGAGATCACTGAATGGGCTGAGATGATGGGGGATCCTGTGCTGACCACTGCCATGCTGGATCGCATCTTGCATCACGCTGCCTGTTACTCTCTCAAAGGCGAGTCTTACCGCCTGAAACACCCTGAGCTCTTCGGCTAACTTCCAGATACCGCCTCTTTACCGACCCGCCACTGCATCTAAAATTCTGCTTACCGTGCAACATAAAAAACTGCTTACCGTACCATCTAAAATTCTGCCTACCGATGCACCTAAAATTCTGCTTACCG
>JAAVLZ010000059.1 GCA_012034405.1 Oscillospiraceae bacterium HV4-5-C5C
CATCAGATGGATATCTCCGCCATTGAGGACAAGATCATATTCCTCTATTCACAAGGGACATCCACCCGGGATATTGAGAAAACGATGCAGGAGCTGTACGGCATCGAGGTAGACGCGACCCGTGTATCCAAGATCACAGATAAACTGCTGCCCATGATTCGCGAGTGGCAAAATCGGTCGCTGGAGAGTGTCTATGCGATGGTGCTGCTGGATGCAATTCACTACAAGGTGCGCGAAGAAGGCACCGTTGTCAAAAAGGCTGTCTATATCGCCATTGGGACGGATTTGGACGGTAAGAAGGACGTCCTGGGGCTATGGGTTGGCGCAACGGAAAGCTCAAAATACTGGCTCGGCGTACTGAATGGGCTGAAAAACCGGGGCGTTCAGGATATCCTGATGATATCGGTAGAC
>JAAVLZ010000006.1 GCA_012034405.1 Oscillospiraceae bacterium HV4-5-C5C
TTAAACTGGGAAGGAACAGGGATAAGACAATCCCCATAAAAATGGACAGCAAAGCCAGGATGATAGCCAGATAGCGCAGACTCTGATCTGAACTTAAGTTGAGATTGAGGCGGAAGGACAGGAAATCCGCGGCGGCAGAAAAGGCCAGACCGGCTAAAGCCAGCGCCAGTGCCTGCAGACCGCTGCCATTGGTAAAGCACAGGGCCAGTAACAGGAACGGGAGGGTATAGACCAGGCCGGGAGTCAGTAATTGAAAGCTTTCCCGCCAGCTTAGCTGCGCCACCTGGGAAATCCGGAAGGAGATGTGGGTCAGCAACCACTTGATTCCAAAAGCGACCAGGCCCAAAAAGACTGCCTGCAGCACATATTCCGCCACCCAGGTCAGAGGGACCGATTCACCGCTGGCCAAGCTGCTGTAAAGCAGTAACCGTCCCAGGCTGCTGAAGCTGGTCAGTGCCGCGGTCAGCAGTCCCATGAGCAGTAACTGCACGGCCAGCACCGCGACAGACACGCGTAAACGGCTGTGACCCAGCTTCTGGATGCCCTGGGTCGGATGCGTGATGTAGTCATTGATAAAAGCGGTGGCTTTACCGGCTGTTCTGACATATTGCTGAAACCGGTCATAGGCGGAAGCCGGTCCGGAGCCGGCACTGCTCCCGCGCTGGCCGGTCCGGCTGTATTCCGGCCCGCCGGTTTCATAAGCGTTGGTATATGAATGGCGCTGCCAGGCGTGCACCCGCTCCTGCTTGCTGCTGCGGCTGCTACTCTGGGTGCGGGCTTGCTTTTGCCGGCTCCGTTCCGCTTTGGCCTGAGCCCGCTGCTCGCGGCGCTCCTGCCGCGCGCTCTGACCCGTCCTGGCCTTGGTGCCAGCTGCCTGAGCGGCTCCGGAAGCCGCAGCTGCCGCGGCCGGCCCGGTCTGGGTCTGATTGCCCTGACGAGCGGCCTCAGCCTTGGAACGGGCCTCAACAGAAGCCCGGCAGGTGCAGCGTTCACCAGGTTTAAGTTCTTTGTTGCAATAAAAACAATAGCGCGCCATGTGGAAAGCCCTTCCCCGCTGTTTACCTGAGACTTTTAAGTTGCTCAAGCCGCAGCTTTTGACAATCAGTTCGCCGGCAGAAAACAGAGATCACTGCCCTGACTTACCGGGGGATTGCCTTTAAGTTCAGGCTTATTCTATCATAGGTTTAGGAATGGCTAATAAAGCTGACATTTACCTTTCGTAAAGCATTTGTAAACAAAGCCGGGACCGCTCAGGGCGTGGCCTGGGGCCGGCTGCCGGCCTGGAGTGGTTGGTTCAGACGTCACTGACTGCCGGGCCATTTGAAAGAGGCGATCATCATGGTATTCGCGATCTGCTGTTTAATATTTACGGCGCTGTTTTTGTGGTCATTTTTTAAAGAACGGCGCCGCTTCCGCAATGCGGTCCTGCTGTTTTTAAGCCTGCTCTGCCTGCTGTTGCTTATCCTGGATTTCAGCGGCGGGACCTGGCTCAACCGTCTGCTGCTCCTGAGCGTGCTGATCGGTCTGCCCGCCGGATTGCTGCTGCTGTCGCTGACCTTTGCCGCGGCCGGCGTCATTTCAATAAAAAGGGATGGCTGGTCCCTGGCCCATTTCCTGTCGCTGGCCTTCAGTATAGGGATCTGGACGTCGTTTTTTGCAGCCTGCGCGCTGGTCCTGATCCCGGGTCAGCCGGCGCTGCTGCAGGCTCTGGAAGAATTACTGCTCATCCTGGCGCTTTACATTCTGTTCACTTTTCTGGCTTTGTTCCTGTACGTGCTTTTTTACCTTTACCTGCCCAAAAACACCGCCTGTGATTACATTCTGGTTCTGGGCGCCGGTCTGCAAGACGGCTGGGCTGTCACCCCGCTGCTGGCCGGCCGGATCAAAAAGGCCCTGAAGGTTTTCCGGCGCGCCGGCTCCCGGCCTACCATCATTGTTTCCGGCGGCCAGGGCGAAGATGAACGGCGGCCGGAGGCCTGGGCCATGCGGGAGTACCTGCTGAGGTCAGGCGTAGCGGAGCGGCAGATTGTCTGTGAAGACCGCTCTCGCAATACCCGGGAAAACCTGCAGTTTTGCCAGCAACTGATGGACCGCCAGCGTCCTCAGGGTTATAACTGCGTGTTTGTCACCAGTGACTACCATGTTTTCAGGACCGCGCTGCTGGCGCGCCAGCTGAAGCTGAAGGCTCAGGGCGTGGGCAGCGCGACAGCGCTTTACTACTGGCCCAACGCTTTTGTCCGGGAGTATCTGGCCATTATGCTGCGGTATAAGGCCGCGCCGGTTGCCTTGCTGCTGCTCTGGCTGCTCCTGCTTTGCCTGACCTGAGCGGCAGGCGTAAGCTATTGCTGAACCCGGTTACTGATAATCTGCTAATCTGATAGCAACTAAAAGCGGGATTGTGGTAGTATACAACCACACGGAGGTCTAGTGACATATGATTATTGTTATGAAGCCGCATGTCGGTTCAGCAGATATTGCGGGAATTAAGCAGGTCCTGGAAGCCAAAGGCTTACAGGCACACATTTCTGAAGGAACGGAACGCACCATTATCGGCGTAGTGGGTGATAAGACCCGCTTAAACCAGGAGGCGCTGCTGATGATGCCGGGCGTGGAAAAGCTGGTGCCCATCATGGCGCCTTATAAGCTGGCCAGCCGCACCTTTCATCCGGCCAATACCGTTCTGGATATAAAAGGAATTAAAATCGGCGGCCAGGAATTTACCCAGATGGCCGGTCCCTGCTCAGTGGAAAGCTACGAGCAGCTGGACACCGTAGCCAGATCCGTGCGCGCCTGCGGCGTCCGCATCCTCAGGGGCGGGGCTTACAAGCCCAGGACTTCGCCGTATTCCTTCCAGGGCCTGGAGCAGGAAGGGCTCAGGATGCTGAGGGAAGTGGCTGATCATTACGGCATGCTGGTTATTTCAGAGATTACCTCAGAGATCGATCTTGAAAACGCCGCTCAATATATCGATATTGTCCAGATTGGCGCCCGTAATTCACAAAACTTCCGGCTGCTGTCAGCCGTGGGCCGTTCCGGTTTACCCTGTCTGCTTAAGCGGGGCTTTGCGGAAACCATTGATGAGCTGCTGACCTCAACGGAGTATATCCTCAGTGAAAACAACAGCCAGCTGATGCTGTGCGAACGCGGGATCCGGACCTTTGAGACCGCCACGCGCAGCACGCTGGACCTCAGCGCCGTTCCGGTCCTTAAGGAAAAGACCCATCTGCCGGTTATCGTGGACCCGTCGCATGCTGCCGGAAAGGCCAGCCTGGTTGGCCCGCTGGCGCTGGCTGCGGCCGCCGCCGGGGCAGACGGCCTGATTATTGAGGTCCATCCTAATCCCAAGTGCGCGTTGTCTGACGCGGCCCAGCAGCTGACACCGGAGCAATATGCCGGGCTCAGCCGCCAGGTGGCGGCTATCTGCCAGGTGGTCGGGCGCAGCTACCCCGCGGCGGATGAGGCGGCGCTGACTGCTGCGCTGGCACAGGCGCGGCCGCAGCTGAACGGAGTGCCGCAGGTATGAGTCAGGCGACGGCTATATTGGGGCTGGGCCTGATTGGCTCTTCGCTGGCCCGGGCCTTTAAGCAGCGCGCGGCAGAGCTGACCGGGCGGGTTATTGTCTATGACCGCAAGCCGGAAGTGCTGCGGCAGGCATTGGCTGACGGCAGTGCGGATGAGGCCTATCAGCTGGATCAGATGGACTCAGCCGGCACGGATTTCACCCCGCTGAAAGATTGCGGAGCTGTGTTTATCTGCACCCCGGTGGCCGTGATTCCCAGGCTGGCGCAGGCGGTTGCCGCCAGAACCGCAGCCCTGATTACTGATGTCGGCAGCGTCAAGGCGCCTTTGCTGACTCAGCTGGAGGGCCTGAGATATATCGGCGGCCACCCCATGGCCGGGTCAGAACGGGTGGGCTACGCCTGCGGCCGCGCCAGCCTGTTTGAAGATGCTATCTATGTCTTTTGCCCGCCGGCCGGGCGGGAGCAGGACCCGCAGGTCCTGGCAGATACCGCCTGGCTCAGTGCTTTAGCGGCAGCTATCGGAGCCAGTCCGCTGGTACTGGCAGCCGAACGGCATGATGAAGCGGTGGCGGCCATCAGCCATCTGCCGCATGTGGTGGCGTCCGGTCTGGTTAATACCGCCGTCGGCCGCCAGGATGACCTGCGGCAGCGTCTGGCCGCCGGCGGCTTCAGAGATATCACGCGCATTGCTTCCAGTGATCCTGAACTGTGGAGCGGTATCTGTCTGCAAAACCGCGGCCCCCTGCTGCGCCAGCTGGCCGCCTGTATCAGACAGCTGGATGATTTCCGGCACGCGCTGACTGAGCGCGACGCCGAGGCTCTCAGCCGCTACTTTGCGCAGGCCCGCGACAGCCGGGACCGTCTGCCGGATACGGACAGCCGCGGCTCGCTGCAGGCTGAAGCACTGTTAACCGCAGAGATCAGCGACCGCCCCGGAGAGCTGGGGCGGCTGGCAACCCTGCTGGGCGAGGCCGGCATCAGTATCCGCAATATGGGAATCCGCCACGCCAGGCCGTATGAAGGCGGCCGGCTGAGTGTCTATCTGGCCGATCCGGCTGACCTCAGGCGGGCCAGCGCCCTGCTTAGACAGGCGGGCTATGATTGCGAGTAGCGCGTGACCGTGAGTACCCCCTGAGCCCGAGCGGGCGCGCAAGCTGAGAATTATCGGCCGCGGCCGCGGGAAGGCGCGCCGCAACCTTGCCACAGCTGGCACAGGTGTTATGATAAAAGCACTGTGACAATTCAGGAAGCAGGGTTATTAAATGGCAAAACTATTCCCCAAGCAAGACGTGCGCGCCCGCCGGGAGCTGATCATCAACGGCAATCCGGTGCGGGTGCTGTTGATGCTGTCTCTGCCAACGATCATGATGGCCTTGGTGCAGTCTTTGATTCCGCTGACCGACGGCTTGTTTTTAAACAATGAGGCCGGTTATGTAGTGGCGGCGGCCGTGGGCTTTTGTAATCCGATCATCAACATGCTGAACGCGCTGTCCCAGGGTATTGCAACGGCCGCCATGGCAATGATCGGCCAGATGAACGGCCGCGGTGACCTGGCAGGCGTGCGGCGCCTGTCCGCCCAGATTGTGGTCTTTGGCTTTCTGGCCGGTATCGTCATGATGCCGCTGTCTTTACTGACGGCTTTTATTGTGTCCGGTACCCAGGAGCCGGAGCTGGGGCATAACATCCTGATCTACATGAGCCTTTATACCCTGGTATTGCCGTTCCTGTTTATGTCCGCGATTTATAACGCCATCAAAAACGGGACCGGTCAGCCGGAATCAACCTTTTACCGCATGATCGTGCTGCTGGCTCTGAAGGTCAGCTTTAACACGCTATATCTCACAATCCTGAAGATGGGGATTGTCGGCGCGGCGCTGGCCTCGCTCTCCGCGTATATTATGGTCGTGGTCTGGATGTATGTGGATCTCTTTGTCCGCCGCGGTGAAATGCGGCTGACGCTGAAGCACTTTCGCTTTGATCGGGAGAGTATCCGCCAACTGATGAAACTGGGCATACCGACCATGCTGAGCAGCATGATGATCAATCTGGGCTTCTTTTTGATCAATACAGAAGTGGCCAGCTACGGCACCGTGGTACTCAACGCCCAGACCATCTCCAGCAACATTAACTCCATGGCCTTCACGCTGCCCTCTTCCATCGGGACCACCGTGACGACGATGGTCAGCATCAACATTGCTGCCCGCAGTGAAAAAAAGGCCCGGCGCGCTTTCTTTTCAGGGGTTGTTGTCAGCTCGGTCATTGCCTTGCTGCTGATCGGCCTGTTTCGCGTCTTTTCGCCCGCGCTGGTCCGCTTGTTCCTGAATAATCCGGAGCAAAGTGAGGCGCTCAAACAGCAGATATACAACATTGCTGTGCCGGCGCTGAACATTTATACCGTGTCTATCGTAGGGTTCGGAATTTTCAGCGTGGTGCAGGGCGCGTTTATCGGACTGGCCAAAACCAGGATTCCTTTGCTGGCTGGCTTCCTGCGCATCTGGCTGTTCCGTTATGTCTTTATCCTGGCCTTCCGCCATCTGATGGGGGTTTACTCCGTCTTTTGGGGCAATGTTTTTTCTAACTATATGGCCGCGCTGATTTTCTTTATTATTCTGATGAAGAGCGATTGGTATAAAAATGTCATCTATCAGGATGAGAGCGAAGGAATAGAACAGCGGCAGCAGGACCGCCGGCAAGCCGGAACGGTGCCGCCCAAGAAGGAGGATTCATGACCCGCCAATATCATTTTGCCTTACTAGGTCATCCGCTGGGGCACAGTCTTTCGCCGCAGATCCATCAGGCCATTTATCAGGCGGCTGGGGTCAAGGCAGTTTACGACTTGCTGGATACCCCTGAGGACAGGCTGCCGGTCCTGCTACCGCAGCTGTTTCCTTCCCTGGACGGCTTTAACATCACCATTCCCTATAAGGAAAAAGTGATGGACTGGCTGACTTCTCTGGATTTATCCGCCCAGGCCTGCGGGGCGGTCAACACAGTGGACTGTGCTAAGCGGCGTGGCTATAACACCGATATCATAGGGGTGCGCAGTCTGGGGCTGCCGTACCGGGACCGGGAGGTCCTGCTCCTGGGTTCAGGCGGCGCGGCCAGGGTGATGGCTCAGGCAGCGCTGGAGGGAGGCTGCCGGAGGTTAAGCGTATGGAGCCGCCATGCTGAGCGCGGCCGGCATTTCCGGGCCGAGCTGCTGCGGCGGCAGCCGGACATTGCTCCGGCGCGGATCCGGGTTCTGGAGCTGCCGCAGCTGCAGGCCTGGGCTCAGGACCGGTCAGAGACCGGACCCACGGTCATCCTGAACGCCACCCCGGCCGGCATGTGGCCTGACTGCCGCAGCTTGCCGCTGCCTGAGCCGCTGCTGAGGCAGCTGCTGGCAGGCGGCTGTCCGGCGCAGGCGGCCGGTCGGGACTGGCGGCCGCCGGTGGTGTTTGACGCCATTTATAATCCGACGGCCACGCGGCTGCTGCTCCTGGCGGCAAGTTATGGCTGGGACTGCCATAATGGGCTGGCGATGCTGATTGCTCAGGCGCTGGAGGCCTGCGGGATCTGGCTTGGCCCGGAACGGATTACCCTGTCCCTGCGCCAGAATCTGCAGCAGACACTGCCCGGCCGTTTAGCCGCGGAGCTGTGGCGGCGCCAGCCCCCCAGGCTGGTCCTGACAATCGGCGAGGACCGCCCGGAGCCGGAGCAAGACCCGGCCGGATCCGCGGCCTGGCGGCAGCTGCTCTCCCGGCTGCTGGAGCAAAGAGGGTTCAGCCGGCTGACCTGGGGGCCGGCGGGGTCTGATCCGGACTGCCTGAATATCCGGCTGGACCCCGGAACGCCGGAGCCCGGCAGAAAAGCGTTGTGGCTGCCGCAGGGGGCGGACTTATACTGTCCGGCCGGACAGCCGGAACAAGCCGCTGTACGGATTGCGGAAGTTTTTGGACTGTAAGTGTACGGCACGGCTAACCGATAATGTATATAATGCCATTGCACGGCCGCGCTAACCCCTGATCAGGACCGGCCGCTGTCATTTCAGCATAACCAAATTGAAAATAGAAAAAGAGGGCAGCAGACAGAGATGATCATTGTATTGAAACAAGGCACCAGTGAGGAAGAGCGTCAGGACCTTTGTACCTGGCTGGAAAAATTCGGGGTTGAAACAAACCCGATCATTGGTGAACATACCAGCATCATTGGTCTGGTCGGGGATACATCCGTGCTGGATATTGACCAGATCAGCCAACATACAATTGTAGAGAAGGTCATGAAAGTGGCTGAGCCATATAAACGGGCCAACCGCAAGTTTCATCCGGAAGACTCCATTATTAAAGTCGGGCAGGTTGAGATTGGCGGACCTGAAATCGCGCTGATCGCCGGGCCCTGTTCAGTAGAAAGTCAGGAGCAGATCACCGGCATCGCTCAGGCGGTCAGGCAGTCAGGAGCGGCCATGCTGCGCGGCGGCGCGTTTAAGCCCCGCACCTCGCCCTACTCCTTTCAGGGCCTTAAGGCTGAGGGCCTGATGTATATGCGCCACGCCCGCGAGGTCAGCGGTCTGCCGCTGGTATCAGAGATTACCAATCCGTCTCAGATTGAGATGTTTGAGGAATTTGTTGATGTGTTTCAGGTCGGTACCCGCAACATGCAGAACTTTGAAATGCTGAAACTGCTGGGCCAGACCCGCAAGCCGATTTTACTGAAGCGCGGCTTTGCCAACACCATTGAGGAACTGCTGATGTCGGCTGAGTATATCATGAGCGGTGGCAATGATCAGGTGATCCTGTGCGAACGCGGCATCCGTACTTTTGAAACCGCTACGCGCAATACACTTGATATCAGCGCGGTTCCGGTCTTGAAGCGCCTGTCGCATCTGCCGGTTATTGTGGACCCCTCTCATGCCGGCGGTCAGGCCTGGCTGGTACCGGCCCTGAGCCGAGCGGCGGTAGCTGCCGGCGCCGACGGTCTGATTATTGAAGTTCATAACGATCCGCCACACGCGCTGTCTGACGGACAGCAATCCCTGACCCCGGCAGCTTTTGACAGCCTGGTCAAGGATCTTCGCCGGGTGGCGGCGGCCGTGGACCGGGAGATCTGAACCTGAACTGCGGCCCCAGCAGGTCAGGTCTGGCGGAAGCGGCAGTCTGCTGTCTCCTGCAGCGGCGCGTGCTTTCGCCCCGGAACCCCGGCGACCGGCTGGTCAGTTGCTTGAACAGAGAGGTATACCATGAACTATTTAATCGCGTCTGATCTGCACGGTTCGGCGTATTATACTGAGCTGCTCCTGGAGCGTTGGGAGCAGACCCCGGCTGACCGGCTGCTGCTGCTGGGTGATCTGCTATATCACGGTCCCCGCAATGACCTGCCGGAGGTTTACGCGCCCAAGCGTGTCATTGAACAGCTGAACCGCCTGTCTGAGGTGATCTTAGCCTGCCGCGGCAACTGTGATGCGGAAGTGGATCAGATGGTGCTGAATTTCCCGCTCATGTCAGACTATGTCATGCTGGAAGCAGCCGGTCACAGTATCTTTATGACCCACGGCCACGTGTATGATGAAAACCGCCACCCCTATTTGGTTCCGGGCAGCATTATACTGCATGGACACACCCATATTCCGGCCCTGCAAAAGCAAGCCGATGGCGTCTGGTATCTTAATCCAGGTTCTGTAGCTATCCCCAAAGGGGGCAGCCAGCATAGTTACATGACCTTGATTGATGGCCAGCTGGCGCTCCGGAGCCTGCAGGACGGCAGTATATTACAGCAGCTGAATCTGGCAGACCTCTGACCGCCTGCCGGAGCGCGTGTATAATTAACGATATCAGTACTGCCGCCCCTGGCTGGGGCTAGTTTTAGGGAGGATCAATCCATGTCTGAAATTATTGTGAGGACCAGCAGTAAAGACTACAGCATCCGCATCCAGAATGGCTTGCTGGAACAGCCCGGCCGTTATGCCGCCAGACTGATCTCCGGCCGCCGCGTGGCGGTCATCTCTGACGAGACCGTGGCGGAGCTTTATTTAAGCCCGGTGCTCAAAAGTTTTTATCAGGCTGGTTTCAAGACAGCTTCATTTGCTATGCCCGCGGGTGAGGCTCACAAAAATATACGGACGCTGGAACGGGTTTATGAAGCGCTGTACGCCGCTGAACTCACCCGTAAAGATCTGGTGGTGGCCCTGGGCGGCGGGGTAGTCGGGGACCTGGCGGGTTTTGCCGCGGCTACCTACCAGCGCGGGGTGAGGCTGCTGCAGATGCCTACCTCCCTGATGGCCCAGGTAGATTCCTCCGTCGGGGGGAAAACCGCCATTGACATGCCTTTTGGCAAAAACATGGTAGGCGCGTTTTATCAGCCACAGGCAGTGCTGATAGACCCGCTGGCTTTGCGCACCCTGCCGCGGGAGCGGCTGGCAGACGGCATGGCGGAAGTTATTAAATACGGCTGCATCAAGGATGCGGAGCTTTTTAGTAAAATCGAACAGCAGCGGGCTGACCTGGAGTGGATGGTCGACCGTTCAGTCAGGATTAAAGCGGCGGTGGTCAGACAGGATGAATATGATACCGGTGAGCGCATGCTGCTGAACTTTGGCCATACCCTGGGACACGCGATTGAAAGGGCGACCGAATATACTCAGTATACGCATGGTGAGGCCGTGGCTATCGGCATGCGTCTGGCCTGCCGGCTGGGCGAAAAACTGGGTGTGACCCCGGAAGCTGTGCGGCCCCGCCTGACCCGCCTGCTGAAACAGTGGCGGCTGCCGCTGCACGTGCCCCCGGTTGAACTGTCCAGGATCCTGGCGGCAGTGGGGGCGGATAAAAAGCATCTGGGAGATAAACTGAACCTGATTTTACTGACTCAGATCGGTGAGGCCGTGATCCGGCCGCTGACTCGCGAAGAATATGAGCCGTTGATCGCTGAGGTCTGGACAGAAGCGCTGGCGGAGACAGCGGCTGACGGCAGGACGGCCGCGGCGGCGTCAGCGGGCGGCGGAAGCGTCCAGTGACCCCGGCAACAGATTGGCAGGTCTGTCCGGGCTGCCTGCAGGGCAGCCTGGAGCCGCCGGTTTCAAAAAGTCTGGCTCACCGGGTTTTAATAGCTTCCTGGCTGGCAGAGCCATACAGCTGCACTGCTGACGGACTGGACCGGCTCCGGCTGACCCGCCCCGCCTCTGAAGATTTAGCGGCTACCGCGGGCGCGCTGGCGGACTGGGCCAGACTTGGCTGCCGCCCGGAATCAGGCGGAGCGGCGCCTGCTGCCGGGACGGCTTCAGGCTGGCCTGAAGTGGACATGGGAGAGTCCGGCACGACCCTGCGCCTGCTGCTGCCGGTATTTGCTGCCCTGCAGAGCCTGCCGGGCAGCGGCCCCGGCACGCCGGTCTGCCTGACCGGCCACGGCCGCCTGCCTTTCCGGCCCCTGACGGATCTCCAGACCGCGCTGCGGGCGGCCGGCGCCAGGCTTGAGCCTGCCGGCGAGGCCCTGCGAGACCGTTCGCGGGTGCTGCCGCTGGCCGTTGCGGCTGGCCTGAACGCCGGTACCTTTACCTTGCCGGGCAATATCAGCTCTCAATATATCAGCGGCTTGCTATTTGCTCTGCCGCTGTTGCCTGGCACGAGCCGCCTGCGTTTAAGCACGGCGCTGGAATCCTCCGGCTATGTGAGGATGACTGAGGCGGTACTGCGCTGCTATGGCATCAGCTTTTCCTTTGATTCCCGGGACGGAGCGGGCGGCAGCTGGACCATCCCGGGCGGGCAGCGTTACTGCTGTCCCGGGGACCCGGCGGCGGTGACGGCCTTGCTGGAGACAGACTGCAGTCAGGCGGCATTCTGGCTGACCGCGGTATATATCGGCCACCCGCTGCGTATCCTGCGCCTCCCATATCCTTCCTTGCAGGGCGACAGCTCCATCAGCAGCATCCTGACGGCGCTGGCTGCATGGAGACGGGCGTGGCTGACTGAAAACGGCCTGGATCCTGACTGGACCCCGCTGGCGGCCGGCACCTCAGCCTCCGCTCCCTTGCCCGCGCTGCCTTACGGCCCGCTGCCGGCGCAGCCTGCGGCTGCCTGTCTGAACTGGGGACAGGGTATCTGGGTAAATTGTCAGGAGGTGCCGGACCTGGTCCCGATTGTGGCCCTGGCCGCGGCCCTGACGCCCGGCTGTCACTATCTTTGCGGCCTGGACCGGCTTCGTTATAAGGAAAGTGACCGGCTGGCAGCTACCTGCCAAAGCCTGAATGTCCTGGGGGCCAGCCTTCAGCCCGGCCGGATGAGCCTGGACTGGCAGCCCTGCGGCGGCAGTCAGCCTGATTTTACGCCGGAGGTCACAGGCTCAGGCAGTCCGCAGACAGGACCGGCGGCCCTGCGGATTGCAGGCCTTGAACCCGGCCAGAAACTGAAGGGACAGGTCGGCTATTGCCATCATGATCACCGCCTGGCCATGATGCTCAGTGTGGCAGCTACTGTAGCTGCAGCACCGATCAGTCTTGACGATCCCGCCGCGGTGGCCAAGTCTTACCCGGACTTCTGGTCTGACTGGGAAAGCCTGGGCGGTCACCTGCTGCACGGTGAACCGACGTAAAGTAGTGTAAGATATTGGTCACTGACCGGGTAAGCCTGATTTACCAGGACAGGCTTTATATATATGACTGACGGAGGAAGAACGGATGGGATCAATCTGGGGACAGACGCTGAAAATCAGCCTTTTTGGAGAATCGCACGGTCGCGGGATCGGGGTGGTACTGGATAATTTACCTCCGGGAGAACCTTTGGATGAGGCGGCGATTCGCGGCCAGCTGGATCGCAGACGCCCGGGCAGAGAGATCTGGTCCACGCCGCGCAGTGAGTTTGATGTGCCGGAAATTTTATCAGGCTTCTGGCAGGGGCGCACCACCGGGACCCCCCTGGCCGCCATAATCCGCAATAAGGATACCCGTTCTGAGGACTACCGTAATCTGGAAACCATCCCCCGACCCGGCCACGCTGATCTGACCGGCCTGATGCGCTATGACGGCGCGGGGGACCCGCGCGGCGGCGGCCATTTTTCAGGCCGCATCACGGCCCCGCTGACCTTTGCCGGCGCGGTCTGTGCCCAGATCCTGGCCCGGCGCGGCGTAGCGATCTGCGCGCATATAGCGGAAATTGCCGGGATTCCCGACCGCCAGCCGGACCCGGCGGCGCCGGATCTGCCGGCGCTGCAAAAAGTCAGGGATAAACTGTTTCCGGTGCTGGATGACGCTGCCGGCGAGGCCATGAAGGCCGCCATTGAAGCGGCGCGGATGGATACGGATTCCGTGGGCGGGGTCATCCAGGTCATCGTCACCGGCTTTCCCGCCGGCATAGGGGATCCTATGTTTGGCGGGCTGGAGCCGCAGCTGGCGTCTATACTGATGGCTATACCGGCGGTTAAGGGCGTCGAGTTTGGAGATGGCTTTGCCGCGGCGCGCCGCAGAGGGTCCCAGAACAATGATTCGCCGGCTTTTGTCGACCAAGATGGCCAGAAGCAGATCCGCCTGCGCACCAATCACGGGGGCGGAGCGGATGGCGGTATTTCAAACGGCATGCCCCTGTGCATTCGCATAGCTGTCAAACCGACCGCATCAATTGGCCGGGAGCAGGACAGCATAGACCTGACCCGGGAGGAGAATACCCGGCTGGTAGTCCGGGGCCGTCATGATCCCTGTATTGTGCCGCGCGCGCTGCCGGTGGCGGAAAGTGCCGTGGCCGTCTGTCTGCTGGACCGCTACCTGACCTCCGGTCACTTTAAGTAGGCGGCAGAAGGCGGCAGGCAGACACTGGCAGCAGATTTCAGGCGCGGAGGATGGAGAAAAATGGATAAAGTTAAAAGCGAATCAATAAATGAATCAGATAAAACGGCAGAAACGCTCAAAGCTGCTTCAGCGGCTGCGGCGGCAGCCGCCGCAGCGCCGGATCAGCTTTCTCTGGAGCAGCTGCGGACGGAGCTGAATGAGCTGGATCAGGAGATCCTGGACCGAGCGGCTAGACGCTGGTCACTGGCAGACGCGATTTATCAGGCCAAGCAGGCCCAGGGCAGCAGCATCCGGGACATTGTCCAGGAGCAGCGCAAAGTAGATGAACTGACCGAGCAGCTGCCGCCGCAGCAGGCTGACTGCCGTTATATGGCCCGTTCGCTGCTGCAGACGTTAATGCGCACGGAGCGCTCCCTGCAGTATCGCAGTGCTTTGCGGCACAACCCGGACTGGGAACCCGGCGGTCTGATCCGCCGCGCGGCTAACCAGCTGCCGGCGTACAAGGTGGTGGCCTGTCAAGGCAGCTTTGGCTCTTATACCTCCCAGGCCGCGGCGGTACTGTTTCCGGGAGCTACCGCGCTGCCGGTCCGCACCTTTGCGGAGACCTGCCGCCAGGTGGTGGATGATAATGTACCGGTAGCCGTCCTGCCGCTGGAAAATTCAACCGCGGGCACCGTGGGGGATGTCTATCATCTGCTTGATCAGTATAAGCTGTATATTATTGCCAGCAATACCCAAAGCATTCATCATATGCTGCTGGCTCCTTCCGGCAGCAGCCTGACTAAAATCCGCCGGGTGGTTTCCCATCCGCAGGCGCTGGCGCAATGCTCCACAATTATTAAAGGTATGGGCTGGGAGACGGAAGAAAGCGGGAATACCGCCTTTGCCGCGGAGCATGTCGCGCTGTTAAACGATCCGACTGTCGCGGCCATCGCTTCTGAAGACGCGGCGGCAGCGTATGGCCTGGCTGTGATCAGCAGTGAAATTACAAATAACAAGGATAACCAGACCCGTTTTATCGCGGTGAGCCGGCAGCCAGTCATTACAAAAGACGCTAACCGGATTGCCCTGATTTTGAGCCTGGCCCATCAGAGCGGTTCGCTGGCCCGCTTGCTGAACCTGTTTGGAGAAGCTGATCTGAACCTGACCAAGATCCAGTCCCTGCCGGTGCCCCAGCGCCCCTGGGAATATCATTTCTACCTGGATATCGCCGCACCCTCCGGAGACCGGCAGGCGCTGGCGGTGCTGTACCAGTTAAGTCAGGAAGTCCAGGATCTGAAGTTTTTAGGCTGGTTTCAGGAGTCCTGAGCAACCCTGACCGCGAGCTGCCGCAACCTGTCGCCCGCTGGAGCTGCCGCTCCCCGCTGGCTGCAAACTGCCCCCTGATATGTAGAGGAGTTAAATGAATGATACAAATAGAGAATGTCAGTAAGTCCTATGATGGCAAGACCCTGGCGGTAAAGCCCATGCAGCTGGAAATCCGTTCCGGTGAAATCTTTGGCTTCCTGGGTCCTAACGGCGCCGGCAAGACCACCACGCTCAAAATGATTACCGGCATCCTGCAACCAGACAGCGGACGCATCCTGCTGGACGGTCATGACATTGTCCAGGATCCGCTGGAAGCCAAGCGCAGCTTTGGCTTTGTGCCAGATGATCCCAATATCTTCCTGCGGCTTAAGGGGGTGGAGTATCTTCGCTTTATTGCGGATATATATGACGTACCGGCAGCAGTTCGCGAAGACCGTGTCACCCGCCTGGCGGATACCTTTGGCCTGACCGACGTCCTGGGAGACACCTTGCAGAGTTACTCTCATGGCATGCGGCAGAAAATGATTCTGGCCGGCGCCTTGCTGCATGAGCCGCCGGTCTGGATCCTGGATGAACCGATGACGGGTCTGGATCCCAAATCTTCTTTTGAGCTCAAGCAGATGATGCGGGAGCACGCCGATCACGGCCATACCGTACTGTTTTCAACCCATGTGCTGGAAGTGGCGGAGAAGGTCTGCGACCGGGTAGCGATTATTGATAAGGGCAGTATTCTGTTCTGCGGCGCTATTGCTGAGTTGCGGCAGCATTATAGCGAAAACAGTTCTCTGGAAGCAATGTTCCTGCAGCTGACCGAAGGGTTTGAGCAGCAGGAGCAGCAGGCCGGCAGCCAGGCCGCGGCTGAAAACCTGCAGGAGGAAGCTAAGCATGGATAAGTATACCCTGAGCCTCAGACGCGTGCGGGTTTTAGTCCGGATGCTGTTGAAAAATACCCCGGTCATTGACCTGAAAAGTCCCCGGCGGCAACATCGCCTGGCCAGCCGTCTGACCGGCCGGCCGGGTCTGGAAACCGCTAAAAAACCCAATCGCTGGGGAATGATTATCCTGTATGTCTTTTTATTTGGCTATCTGGCCTTTATCTCCGCGGCGATGGGTTATGTCAGCGGCCGCTCCCTGAGCTTCACCGGCCAGGCTGAGCTGCTGCCGGCCGTCCTGACGACGGCCTCAGCCATGCTGGCGCTGGTCTTTGGCTTTTTTTATGTTATCAGTGTTTTCTATCACTCGGATGACCTCACCACCCTGCTCTATCTGCCGTTTAAACCTGCTGAAATCATGATCGGCAAGTTTGCGGTCACCTTAATCTATGAGTATGTGATGAATGCCGCTTTTTTGCTGCCGGCTTTTATTGCCGGCGGGATCGGCGCGGGTTTTGGCGCCCATTATTATGTGCTGGTTCTGCTGGCTCAGTTCTTTATGCCGGTGGCGCCGCTGGCGGTAATGACCTTCCTGGTGGTTCTGCTGATGCGGTTTGCGCCCTTTGCCAAAAATAAAGATCGCTTTAATACCATCAGCAGCATCGTGATCCTGGTTTTAGTCCTGGCCGGATCCATGTTTTTTTCCCTTAACAGCCAGAACAGCAGTGCCAGCAGCATCACTGGAGGGGTCGACCTGAGCGGGCTGGCTGGCAGCAAACTCAACCGGGCGCTGTATCTTTTTCCCGGACTGCCCCTGCTGGTAAAATCCCTGGCACAGTCCCGGGTCTGGCCGGCGGTGGCTGACTTTGTGCTCTTTGTATTGCTGGCGCTGCTGACGCTGGCCGTTATGCTGCTGCTGGGGCAAGGCTTATATATCAGCGGGCTCACGGCCATGAATCAGGGGGGGCACCGTCGCCGGCTCAGCCGCAGCCGTCTGGGCCGGGCCTTGAAGCCACGCGCCGCCTTGCTCAGTCTGATGAGCTTAGATTGGAAACAGACCGTCCGCACCCCCGCTTTTCTGATGAATTGCGTCCTGGGTACGCTGATCGTGCCGATCGTATTTTTGATCTCCGGCATAGCCGGCCTGATCGGCGGTCTGGGGCAGGACTTCAGTCTGAGCTGGCTGGCCCAGGCCGGCCGCTATCTGGGCCGGACTTCACCTGTAACCTCCGGACAGGCGCATACGGAAGCCTTTGTTCTTGGAATTGTTGTTATTGCGGTTAATGGCGTGCTGGCTTTCCTCAGTAGTATCAATGGCATGGCTCCCAGCGCCCTGTCCCGCGAAGGTCAGAATGCCTACTACATGAAACTGCTGCCGGCCAGCTATAACCGGCAGGTTCTGGCTAAGTGGATCAACGCCACGCTGGTGACCCTGCTGCCGGGGCTGCTGCTGATAGTGGCTGCCGCAATTTTGCTGCGCCTGCCTTTTTATCTCAGCTTGTATGGCATTCTGGTCATGCTGAGCTGGTCTGGGCTGTCCAGCAGCGCAGGGATTTTATTGGACCTGTATCGCCCGCGGCTGACCTGGGATAATGAGACCCAGGCGGTTAAAAATAATCTGGGCGTCCTGCTGGCCAACCTCTTGATTATCCTGCTGGCCGGCATCGGGGTCGGCCTGCAGCTGCTGTTGTTCCTGTGGCTGCATCTGGCCGCGCTGTGGCTGCTGCTGGCAGGTTTGCTGTACCTGCTGCTGGCTAATATCCTGCTGATTTGGCTGCTACGGCGTCAGGCGCCCCGGTTGCTGCGGCAGCTGGAGTTTTGAGCGCCGGCACCGCCGTCCATCTTCTGTCCCGGCAGCATAAAGAGCCTGCCGGAGCTGGTCTGATACGGACCGGCTCCGGCGGGCTTTTTTGGCGGACCGGAGCGGTGGCCGCGGCGACTTTGGTCAGGCCGCACAGGAACAAAAGCTGCTGCTTGGCAATTGTGCACAAAGTCAGAGGACATAGCCGGCTTCCTCGAACAAATGCACAGCGAATTTTATATAAGTCTGGTGGTGGATGGATAAATTGCATAGTATAATGGGGAAACAACCGGGAACGCGCCTGCAAATATCCTGAATCCCGGACCAGACGGTGGCGCCCCGGAACAAATGAGATAGGGGGAATTGGATATGAAATCGTATCCCGCATCGCAGATCCGTAATGTCGCTATCCTTGGCCACAGCGGATCAGGCAAGACATCGTTGGCTGAGGCTATGCTGTTTGACGCCAAGGTAACAGACCGTATCGGCCGCAGTAATGACGGCAACACGGTACTGGACTTCGACCCCGAGGAAATACGCCGCCACATCAGTATCAATACTGCCATGGCCGCCTTCACCTGGAAGGCTTGTAAAATTAATCTCATTGATACGCCGGGTGACTTTGATTTTATCGGTGAAGTCATGAGCGGAGTCCGGGTGGCCGACGCAAGTTTTATTCTGGTTTCCGGTCGCAGTGGTATGAGCGTAGGTGCTGAGAAAGGCATTCGTTATTCCCGCAAACAAAACATTCCCTTTGCTTTCCTGATTAACAAAATGGATGATGCCAACGCGGACTTTGATAAAACGCTGGCCCAGCTGGCCGGGTATGTCGGGGACACGGTGGTGCCGTTTTCTTTACCGGTCCGTGAGGATGGCCGTCTGACCGGCTATGTGGATGTCCTGTCTCATCAGGCTTATCGTTTTGAGAAAGCCGGCACCGTCAAAGCAGAGATTCCGGCGGAGCTGGAGGAAACACTGCAAAGCGCCTGTGACCGCATAACGGAAGCGATTGCGGAAACAGACGAGGCTTTAATGGAGAAATATTTTTCCGAAGAGCCCTTTACGGATGAAGAGTTTAATCGCGGGCTGAAGCAGGTCTTGCACCGGGGGACGATACAACCTGTATTTGCTGTGTCGGCTACGGAAAACCTGGGCGTCAGCTGCGTTTTGGATTATATAGCGGAACATTCGCCTTCGCCGGAAGATCTGGCCCCTCAGACAGCTGAGCTGGACGATGGCTCCCTGCAGGAGCTGCCCTGCCGGGCAGACGGACCGCTGGCGGCTTTAGTCTTTAAGACGCTGTCTGACCCTTTTGTGGGCCGGATTTCGTTGTTCCGGGTATATTCTGGCACGCTGAAAAACGGGGAAACGCTCTATAATACCCAGCGTGAAAAAGAGGAGCGGGTCAATAATCTGACGGTCATGATCGGCAAAAAGTCTGATTCAGTGACGGAGCTGGCTGCCGGCGATATCGGCGCCATGACAAAACTGACGGCCACGCTGACCGGTGATACTCTGTGCCGCAAGGAGCAGCCGCTGAAGCTGGAAGCCATAGATTTCCCGGTCGCCTGCTTTGCCATGGCCATTCTGCCTGAGAATAAGGGCGATGAGGAAAAGATCATGAGCGGCCTTAACCGCCTGAAGGATGAGGATCCGACTTTCACCATTGAGAACCGGCCGGAAACCCGGCAGATGGTGATCTCTGGCCTGGGTGCTTTACAGATTGATGTGCTGCGGGCTAAGCTTGCTTCCCGCTTTAAGGTCAACTCGACCCTGGAGGAACCGCGGGTGCCCTACCGGGAGACCATCCGTAAACAGGTTAAGGTGCAGGGCAAGCATAAAAAGCAATCGGGCGGCCATGGCCAGTATGGTGATGTCTGGGTGGTCTTTGAGCCGGGCGACAGTGAAAAACTGACCTTTGAGGTTCAGATCTTTGGCGGCTCGGTGCCCAAAGCCTATCACCCGGCGGTTGAAAAAGGTCTGCTGGAGGCGGTAGAACACGGTGTGCTGGCAGGTTATCCTATGGTTAATCTGAAAGCGACGCTGGTGGACGGGTCCTATCATGATGTGGATTCTTCAGAAATGGCTTTCAAGCTGGCCGCTCACCTGGCTTATAAAAACGGCATCCCCCAGGCCTCTCCGGTTTTGCTGGAGCCGATTGATCTGGTGAAGATCTTTACGCCGGAGCAGCAGCTGGGCGACATTATGAGTGATGTCAACCAGAAACGCGGCCGGATTATGGGGATTGAACCCAAGGCCAACATGCAGATGGTGACTGCGGAGATTCCCGCGTCTGAAATGTCAACCTATGCTACCGACCTGCGGCAGATCACACAGGGCCGCGGCTGGTATCAGACGGAGTTTGCCCGTTATGAGCAGGCGCCGCCACCGGTGGCAGATAAGGTGATCGCGGAAGCAAAGCGACTGGCGGAGGAAGAAAAGGCCTGAGTTTTTAAGCGGAAGGTTTTACCTTGATATAGGGATGGAAAGATACAGCAGTCCGCGGTAAGAGGGCGGTTTCCGGCATACGGCCAGGAGACCGCCCCTTATAATATAAGCCGCCGCTGCTACCGCTCAGCCGCTGCGGCCCCGGGAAAGGGGCTTATTAAGCGGATTTTTTGCATTATAATAGGGGGTAGAGTAAGCGGCAGCCCTAAGCTGCGGAAAGGCCAGCTTTCAAGCATGAATACAGATGAGGCAAGCAGAACGGATCAGTCAGCCGCCGGCCGGGCCGCGGCAGGGGCGCAGCAGCAGTCAGTACCGGAGGAGACGGCGGCGGCAGCGGAGCAGGTCGCGCGTACGGCAGACCGGCTGGGCCGCTATATCCGTGAAGCGGTCTGTGACCTGCATATCCATACAAACGCGTCGGATGGTTTTGAGAGTCCGTCTCAGGTGGTGGTACAAGCATTGCACCGCGGCCTGGGCGGTTTCAGCGTGACGGATCATGATACGGTGCAGGGTGACCGGGATGTCATCATGATTTTGGATAAGCTGCAGCAAGTCGGCCTGAGCCTGCCGCATTTTGTGGCCGGGGTTGAGATCATTACCGCTTATGATGGCGGTGAGATACACCTGCTGGGCTATTTTTTAGATGAGGGCTTTGAACAGCTGGAGCCGTTTCTGCGCCGCTGCCGGGCCAGCCGGGCGGAGCGCAACCGCGCCATGTGTGAAGCCTTGCAGGAACTGGGTTTTTTAATTGACGATCATGAACTCAGCTCTCAGGGCGGTTATGTGGTGGGCCGCGTGCACATGGCCAATATCCTGATTCGCAAGGGCTACGCCGCTTCGGTCCATGAATGCTTTGATAAGTGGCTGGGCGACGGCCGCCAGGCTTACCGGCCGCGCGCGCTGGTTCCTGCCGCCGAGGCTATACAGGCTATCCGGGCCTGCGGCGGGGTGCCGGTGCTGGCTCATCCGGCTGATTATGGCTGGTGCGGCGAGCAGCCGGATCCTCAGAGCGGGGATACGCTTCTGCTGCGGCACTTAAAGCAGCTGCAGGCCGTGGGGCTGGTGGGCGTGGAGACCGTACACGGGAGGGCTACCCCTCAGCAAATGAGTGAAACGGCTCAGGCCGCCCGTCAGCTGGGCTTATTGAGGACGGCCGGCAGTGATTATCACGATTCTCAGACACAGCGTCTGCTGCCCTATATTTTCCGTTCGGATAACGATTTCAGTCTGTATCTGCTCTGACCCTCAAGCCTGTCCCGAGCCTGACACCACAACTTCAGCCCGGCGGCTTACCCGCCGGCCGGCGCTCAGGCTTTGGCCCTGTGCCGGAACCCGCGGTTTATTACCAGAGCTTATATACCAGCATATTGCCGTCCTCAGGATAAGACGCGGCCAGCTCAAAGTTGTCTGCAAATAAGCTTTCATTCAAGGTGATTTCCTGATCCTGACGCAGCTCATCATTGATCACGCAGTAGCGGATGCCATTGGCTTTGACATAATCATTAAAAGCCGCTAAGTCCCCGTCAGCCCCGCGCCACAGCCACAGGACCGCCTGCCAGCGCGCGGCGGTATCATGCCCGGCAGAAGACGCATAATAGCTGTGCCCGTACCAGACCTGACGGCCACTGAGGAAAAACGCGTTGTAGTGCCAGGCGGGCGTGAGAAAGATGTCCCGGGGATCGGTTTGGGTTTCCGCAAACAGGGTCAGATGGCTTTGACTGTTAATCCAAAAGACGGAGCGGTTTTTATTGATATAGGCGGTTAAGTCAGGCAGACCGGTGCAGGTAAGAGCCAGGAACAGGAGCAGTTCGCCCGCCGCGCCGGCCCCAGCCAGCCCACGCCGGTAAAGCGCAGGGGCTCTTAACCCGGCGCGCAGGCGAGCTTCCAGGCGCAGCAGGAGATCACTGAGAAAGACGGTCGCCAGCAGTGAGCTCATAATGAGGTACTTATGATTGACCGTAATATCCGGGGTGAGCGATAAAGTAAAGGTGGGGATGACCGGTAACAGCACGGCAACAGCCAGGACCCGGCGCAACCGGGTAGGCTGGAAGAAAATCTGCAGGATATAGAGCAGACCGGCCAGCCCCCATAGGTACAACAGATAGGAAAGCACGCCTCCGATGCTTTTGTCCTCGGCCAGAAAGCCCCAGTAGAAACTGGGCGCAAGGCTGCTGCCGGCCCCGGAAAAAATCCTGGCCGTCAGAATGCCTGAACTGAGTGACAAGACCGCCGCGGCCAGGTAAAAAAGCTTACCGCGGGAAAATAAGGCCATGACGAAGAGCAGCAGCAAAACCATGACCAGCACGGAGCCGTGCCAGAAAGGCAGACAAAGCAGGATCAGAAAAGCCGGAACCAGACGCCGGATCGTCTGCTGTCTGGTTGCCCGATCCGGACCGGCCCAGGCCGCCTTAAGCCCGCGCCAGACAAACGGCGCCTCCGGCTGCATCAGCGGCAGGAAACTCAGCAGTACGATCAGTCCGGCGGTGAAGGCCAGCAGGAGATGACGCTGATTAGCAAAAACATTCAGATTCCACAGGCCCCAGTCATCATGCAGCTGGGTCCCGGGAAAGACCTGATTTTGCCACAAGGCCTGCCAGACTGTCAGGCCCTGGCTACGGGCGCTGTCCGCCAGCTGACTGAAGTAGGACCAGCCAGCCAGGCTGCTGCGGAAAATAACAAGAAAAGGCGTAAGTATAAAAGCGGCGGAGCGCCCGGAGAGCCGTACGGCCAGCCAGCCTAACAGCGACAAAGCGGCGACGCTGCCCAAAAAAGAGGGCAGATTCATAGCCCAATCTATAGGCAGGCCCAGATACTGAAGGTTGCCGCACAGGAAAAAAAAGAAAAAGTGATAGCGGATACCGTCTCCGGCAAAGTGCGGATAAGTGGTGGGACTAAAATTGCGGCCCTGGCTGAATGAAGAAATCAGGGCGGTATGGGGAGCGTAGTCGCTGAAAACACTGTAACCGGCTCCCAGCCAGCCATCTTTCATTTTAAAAACCGCAAAGCTCAGCAGCCAGGCAACCAGCAAAATAAAGACGGTGCCTGCAACATAAGGCAGCCAGGCAGAAACCCGCCGGGCCGTCCGGGGTCTGCGGATCAGCGCCGGGGTCAATGCGGGGGCCGGTCTGGCCGGATGGCGGTTCAGGATGATGATCAGCCCCAGGCTCAGTGCGGCTGCGGCCAGATTAGCCGGCAGCAAGGGGTAGACTGTCTCCGGAAAGATCAGGTCAGACCAGCAGGCCAGCGTGTAGGTCAGAACGGTCAGCGGCAGCAGCCCGGTGGTCAGCGCTGCTGAAAAATAAAAAAACAGATCCGGCGCCTGACTGCCCTTGCGGCTGCCGCGAAAGAGCCGGGCCGGGGTCAGGCCGGCAAAGCGGCAAAAACTGGCTCCAAGAGCGATCGCCAGTAACAGGTACAAAATGGCTGGCATAGGGCTTACGCTTCTGGTCTGGCCGGGTCAGACGCCAGTGGCGCCGGCGGGACCTGGCCGGCAGCCCGGGCCGCGGACTGGGCTGCCAGGATAGCCGCGGCTGCGCCGATATCCTGAACCGGCAGGCCGCTCTGGTCACAGTGGCGGGAAATCAGATAGCGAGGCCTTCCTTTAATCTCATCGTAAATTTTGCCGATATATGTCCCGACCAGACCCAGGGCCAGCAATATGGCGCCGCCAATTAATAGGAGCAGTAAAATGACCGTGGTAAAGCCGGAGTCGGCATGGCCGATGATTTTGTTTATCAGGGTCTGGATGATCAGGATCAGCGCAAAAATCCAGAAGACTGCGCCCATCATGGTAATAAGCGAAAGCGGAGCGGAGGAAAAGCCGGTGATGGCGCTCAGGGAGAGTTTCCAGAGACTGGAAAGTGACCAATGGCTGTGACCGGTGGTGCGGTCGGCCACCTCAAACGGCAGGGCAACCCGCCGGTAACCCAGCCAGGCAGACAGTCCCCTGAAAAAGGTATCCCGTTCTCCCAGCGCGCGCCAGGCTGTTACCACCTTGCGGTCCAGCAGCTTGAAGTCAGAAGCATTCTGCAGGTCAAAGCCGGAAAACTTGCGGAAAAGCTTATAAAAAGTCCGGGCCAGGGCTCGGGCCAGCCAGCTTTCATGCTGCCGGGCTACTTTGACGCCGTCTACGACCTCATAACCTTCCTGCCAGAGCCGGACCATCTCCGGAATATATTCAGGCGGATGCTGCAGGTCGCCATCCATCAAAACCGTACAGTCTCCGCTGCATTGGTCCAGGCCGGCGCAGATCGCCGCTTCTTTGCCAAAATTACGGGCAAAGCCGAAAGCCCGTATTTCCTGAGGATGCCGCAGGGCCTGATTCTGAATCTGTATCCAGGTGGAGTCCCTGGATCCGTCATCGATCAAAAGCAATTCTTTCTCCATGTCAGGCAGCTTCTGATTCAAGACGGTCAGAACCGTGTCCACCGTCAGATTAACTTGTTTTTCTTCATTATAGAAAGGGATGATGACAGAAATTTTCATGAATCGTCGCTCGCTTCCTGGTCTGCTGGCTGGGGCTGCCTGATATACCCCGTTATTATAGCAATTTTGCCGCCGGAAACCCAGAAGACCGTTCTCTGAAACACCGATCAGCTGGCCCGGTTTACCGGCTCAGTGGTTCAAAGCTTTAGCTGGCCTTAACACAGGCTTAACATGACGTGCTTAAGATGAGACTATAAGTTAAGCTTGAGTAAAGTGCAGCTGACCCGGAAACCGGGGACGATGTGAATTTGAGCGGAACCGAGAGGAGATTTATTCATGAAAAAATTACTGACTGTAGCTTTGAGTGCTGCATTAGGTCTGAGCCTTTTAGGCGCCTGCGGCGGCACGACTGAAACCGGCAGCAGCAGCACGGCTGCCACAGCCACTACGGGAACGACTGCGGCCGGGACCACTGCGGCCACCACTGAGGGTACTGAGACCGCAGCCGGGACTACCGGGACGACTGCCAGCCAGTCAGATGGCAGCGGCAGCAGCCTGGGCAACATTGTAGTCTATACCCGGGACAGCGCCAGCGGCACACGGGAAGCGTTCCAGTCTATTGTGGGCTTTGGCGATACGGATAAGGATCAGGAAGCCCTGACCAGCAGCGCCATTGAAGTAGCTAACAACGGCGACATGGCGACCAAGGTCGGCCAGGATGTCAACGGCATCGGCTATGTATCCCTGACCACTGATCTGGCGGCCAATAATCTGAAAGCCCTGAGTTTTGACGGGGTGGAGCCAACAGAAGCCAACGTGCTGAACGGTTCTTACGAGCTGGCCCGTCCATTTAATTATGTTACCCGCGCGGAAGGGGATTTTTCCAGCGATGAACTGCAGCAGCTGGTGCAGGCCTTTATTGCCTATCTGACTGAGTCTGTAGAGGGCAGGACGGTGGTCCGTGCTCAGGGCGGCATCACGGATCCGGCCAGCGGCACTCCCTGGGCGGACATGGCGGCGGATTACCCCATCACGCAGCAGGATAACAGCAGTCTGACCATCCGCACCGCCGGCTCGACTTCAGTTGAGTCCACTATTCAGGCCGCGCTGCAATCCTTTCAGCCGCTGGCCGGAAACTTCCAGTTTTCCATGAATCAGACCGGCTCAGGCGATGGACAGAAGTCAGTATTGGGTGACGGCAAAGACGGAACCAACGCGGCTGAAATCGGTTTTGCTTCCCGCAGCTTCAAATCGGACGAGGATGTATCCGCCGCTATGGCTACCGGAACCTACGCGCAGGACGCGGTGGTGGTGGTGGTAGAAAGCAGCAACAGCCTGTCTGACCTTGGAATGGACCTGGTTCGCGGTATCTTTACCGGCAACATCAGCACCTGGTCTGAATTGAACTGAACCGCAATTTGAACAGCGGCCTGATAAGCAGCCCGCCGGAGAACCCCGGCGGGGGAGGAGTACAAAGCAGTTATGAATGACAGACAGCCCAATGCCCTGATGCTGCAGCATAACCGGCAGCGGCGGAAAATCAGCGATAAAATATGGCGGGCTTTGTTTCTGATAAGCTGTGTCTTGTCAGCCCTGATGATTGTCTTAATCATTATCTTCATAGCGGTCAAGGGGATCCGGGTATTCCTGCCGGGTTATGAATATGGTCAGCAGAACTTCTGGGACTTTCTGACCGGTATGACCTGGCGGCAGGACTCCAAAACCTACGGCGTCGGCTTCATCGTGATCAACACCTTTACCACGGCGGCCTTCGCCGCGCTCCTGTCTTTTCCTGTTGCGACTCTGACCGCCTTGTTTATCGTAAAAATCGCGCCGGAACGACTGCGCGTCGCCTTTACCACCGTGATCGAGCTGCTGGCTGCCATCCCCTCGGTGGTCTACGGCGTGTTTGCCAGCGGCGCTATTACCAAACTGGTGCAGCAGCTGGCGGCTTTTTTTGGCCAGACCAGCGCGGCCGGTATCTCTGCTTTATCAGTTATCCTGCTTCTGGCGATCATGATCTTCCCCACCATCTGCTCCATGGCTATTGTTGCTATCCAGGCAGTCGGTAAAAGTCTGGAGTGGGGTTCGCTGGCCTTAGGCGCCAGCCAGACCCAGACCAACTTTAAAGTCGTCCTGAGCGCGGCTAAGTCCGGGATTTTTGCCGGTCTGGTCCTGGGCCTGGGACGGGCCTTTGGCGAAGCAACCGCGGTTACCATGGTGGCGGGTAATGCCATGTCCGGCCCTTCATGGAACCTGTTTGATACCACCCGGACCCTGACGACCACCATGCTGTCAGGGATGCATGAAACCAGCGGACTGGATTATGATATCCGCTTTTCCGCGGGCCTGGTATTGATGGCCGTCATTTTGCTGACCAATGCCCTGATTCATCTGATTAAACGGAAAATCGGAGGTGTGGACCATGAATAAATCCCGCCGGCTTAAAGACGGTATACTCAACGGACTGACCTGGCTCAGCACCGCGGTGGCGGTAGCCGTGTTGCTGCTGGTATTTATCTTTATGTTCCGCCGCGGCTGGTCTGATCTCAGCTGGGACTTGATCACTACAGATTACTGGCCGCAGAATCTGAACGTGGCATTCCGGCAGGGCGAAGCAGGAGCTTACACGGCGCCGGCCGATCTGGCGGCAGGGGACAGCTTCAGCACTCTTTACGGCTTTGCCTTGCGGGACGCGACTGATACCAAGAAAGCAAAAACCCTGATCATCACCTATGTGGATCCGGATTCGCCGCTGGAGTCAGCCTATATTACCACCGCCGGCAGTCAGCAAGGCCTGAACCAGGCTATTCATGAGGACGCCAGTGTCCAGATGCTCTACTATCAGGACGAGGACGGGCAGCAGGTTTTAGCCGGCCTGCTGGCCGGTGACGATGCCGCCAGTCTGGTTCAAAAACTGGACACCGGCTCCGTCAGCATCCAGTCCATGTACTACCAGACTGCAGGCGGCGGTATCCGCGGCTCCATTCTGGCCACCCTTTTACTGATCGGGCTGACCCTGGTGATTGTGCTGCCCATAGGAATCCTGGCCGCCGTATACCTTAATGAGGTGGCCGGCCGCAACCGCCTGACTGCTTTGCTCCGGCAGGCAATTGAAACCCTGAACGGTGTACCGTCTATTATCTTTGGCCTCAGCGGCGTAGTGATGCTGTTTCCGGTGACTCAGCTGTTTGGCGCCAGCGGTCAGAGCATTTTGCTGGGCGCCCTGACCATGGCGGTCATCTTGCTGCCGGTCGTGATCAGGCAGACGGAGGAGGCGCTGATTGTGGTGCCTCAAAGCCTGAGGATGGGTTCCCTGGCTTTAGGAGCGACCCGTTCGCAAACGATTTTCAAGGTGGTGCTGCCTAACGCGCTGCCCGGTATCCTGACGGCCACCTTGCTGTCAGTCAGCCGGGTAATCGGCGAGTCTGCCGCGCTGATATATACCATGAGCACCGTGGTGACGGACAATCCCAAAATATTGCAGCCGGCTACCAGCCTGGCGGTGCAGATCTGGCAGATCATGAGTTCAGAACAGCCAGACTTTAAGCTGGCTTCAGCGGTCTCCCTGATTATCCTGATGATGGTGCTGCTGCTGAATCTGACTGTTAAGCTGATCACCAGGCGGCTCAGCCGGCGCTGGGCCTGAACCGGAGACGGAGGATACATATATGAATTTACTAGCGGATAAAAAAATCAAGCGGAGTCAGGAACCCATGGCAAGCGCGGCAACACCGGACCTGGATCCCGGCAGTCAGACGGCGGAGGCCGCTGACCGCTATATGAGCCGGGGCAGCGGACCGGTTGCCCGCGCCCGGACCCAGGTTGCCGCGGGGCTGAAGCCTGCGGCGGGACTGCCGGATCTGAAGCCCATGTTTGAGGTACAGGATCTGAATCTATACTACAGTAAATTTCAAGCGCTCAAGCATATCAATCTGACCATACCGGCTCATCAGGTCACCGCGTTTATCGGCCCTTCCGGCTGCGGAAAATCCACCTTGCTGCGCTGCTTTAACCGCATGAATGATCTGCTGGAAGAAGTTCGGATAGATGGCCGGATTCTGATGGATGGCCGTGACCTGCGAGGTCCGCAGACTGATGTGGTGGAGTTGAGAACCAAGGTCGGCATGGTATTTCAACAGCCTAATCCCTTTCCTATGAGCATCTTTGACAATGTAGCTTACGGGTTGCGCTGTCAGGGGATCAAAGACCGGGTCTACCTGCGCCAGGTGGTGGAGACCTCGCTTAAAAAAGCGGCGCTGTATGACGAAGTCAAGGACGAACTGGACAAAAATGCCACCAAGCTGTCCGGCGGCCAGCAGCAGCGGCTTTGTATCGCCCGGGCCATCGCGCTCCAGCCTCAGGTCATCTTGATGGATGAGCCGACCTCCGCGCTGGACCCCATCGCTACGCTGAAAATAGAGGAACTGATGAATGACCTGAAAAAGGAGTACACCATAGTCATTGTGACCCACTCTATGCAGCAGGCAGCCAGAATCAGCGATAAAACCGCCTTTTTCCTGCTGGGAGAAGTGGTCGAATTTGACGACACCGTCACCATGTTCAACAATCCGTCGGATAAGCGCACGGAGGATTATATTTCAGGCCGTTTTGGCTGATCGGGACGGTTACCCTCTGGCTTAACCCGGACCGGAGCATGACCCGCGGGCAGCCGCGATTGCGGTGCCGGCAATTCTGATATGTGAGGAGCAGTACCATGAGCAGACAGGCTTTTGATAAAGAACTGGAATCGTTATTCAGCAGTATCGGCGCCTTGGGCGCCAAAGTGGAGCAGATCATGGACGACACCATCCGGGCACTGAGAATCCATGATGTGGACCTGGCCCGGCGGATTTTTACCCAGGACCCGGACATCAACGCCGCTCAGAACAATATTGAGCAGTTCTGTGTCAACCTGATTGCCCTGCAGCAGCCGATTGCCAGCGATCTGCGCGGCATCACGGCCACGCTGAAAATGCTGACTGATATTGAACGGATCGCCGATCAGTGCGCGGACATCTGTGAAATCATGTCTACCTATCCGGAATTTGTGAACATGCCGACACCCGCGCCGGTGCTGCGCATGTTTGAAGTAGCCCGGGAGATGTTTTCTGCAGCCATTGACTCCTTTATGCGCCGGGATGCGGCGCTGGCCAATCAGGTTCGGCACCGCGATGATGAGGTAGACACTCAGTTTTCCAATGTTATTCTGGAAATGAGCCAGCTGCTGCAAGAAGACCGCACCCAGGTTTCGCAGGCCACGGACTATATGTTTGTCGCCAAATACATTGAACGGATGGGTGATCACGCCACGAACATCGCGGAATGGACCCTTTATGCCATCACCGGCAACCGTAAAGCGATGGCAGAAGATCAGGCCGGACACAGCAAGCCGCTGGGCTGACAAGCGGTATTGGACGGCAGAAAAGCAGAAGCAGGAGAGAAGATGCCATTAATATATATTGTTGACGATGAACCTCATATCCGCCGGCTGGCGGCGGAAGCGCTGAAAGACTATGGGATGGATACGGAAACCTTTGCCAACGGAACCGAGTTTATGGCGGCCGTGAGGCATAAGGTGCCGGATGCGGCCATCCTGGACTGGATGATGCCGCCGCCCGACGGTCTGGAGCTTTGCCGGAGACTGCGGCAGGAGGCGCCAACCGCCCAGCTGCCCATCATCATCCTGACTGCTAAATCAGATGAGACTGACCGGGTCCTGGGCCTGGAACTTGGGGCTGATGACTATATCAGCAAGCCGTTCGGGGTCAGGGAGCTGGCCGCGCGGGTGCGGGCGCTGCTGAGACGCCGCAGTTTTGGCGGCAGCAGCGATCAGGTGCTTTTGCAGTCCGGCGGGCTGACCCTGGATGTCAAACGGCGCCGCGTGACTAAAAACGGACTGGTCGTGGATCTGACCCTGCGGGAGTTTGACCTGCTCCAGCTGCTGATGACCTATCCCGGTCAGGTCTTCAGCCGCGATCAGCTGCTTGACCGCGTCTGGAAAACCAATTACTTTGGAGATACCCGAACCGTGGATGTGCATGTCCGTTATCTGCGCCAGAAGCTGGAGGACCATCCGGAGCAACCCCAGCTGATTCTGACCGTACGCGGCGTGGGCTATTGCTTTACGGATTCACCGCCGTCCGCGCCGTAACGGCGCGCCGGTCCGCCCGGATTGCCAGGTTCGCTTGACGCCGCGCTGCATCCGGGACGCCGGATCCGGCGGGAGAACAACGCCCCGGTATTAAGCAGAGGAGAGTATGTCCCGGCCTATGAAAAAGGAACTGATCCGAGGTTATTTGCTGACGCTATCCGCGGGCCTGCTGGCAGCCTTGCTGCTGGCGGCCTTTCTTTCCGGGCAGATATACACCAACGCCCTGAAAGACCGCATGAAGGCCACCCTGGTCCTTCTGGCTTCCGCTGCTCCCACAGATGCGAATGACCTGGCCGACTTTGTCAGCACGCTGTCTGATCAGCTGGCCGCAGCTAATGAACCGCTGCGGATCGCCGTGCTGGACCAGGATGGGACGGTGCTGGCTGACAGCAGCAGCAGCGGCGCGCAAAGCGGGGAGGAACGCGGCGACCGCAATGAAATACAGGAGGCGCGTCAGGGCGGCTTTGGCTTTGACAGCCGCCGCAGTCAGACCAACCACACCCGTTACATGTACGCTGCCTATTTAAGCGGCGACTATATTATCCGCATTGCCTTACCGCAGCAAAGCTACCGGATTTACTTTCAGCTGCTGCCGCTCTTTTTTATTGCCTGTTTTGCGGTTGGCGCTCTGGCGGCCTGGGTGCTGGCCCGGCGGACTGCTAAAAAAACCGTTGAACCGGTGGAGGAACTGACCGCCACGGCGACCGCAATTGCGACCGGTGATACCAAGCGGCGGGTGCCACCATTTGAACACGAACTGGGCGAACTGAGTACAGCCTTTAATCTCATGACGGATCAGCTGCAGCAAAAACAGCGGGAGACCGAGGACAAGAACGCCCAGCTCACCGGGATCCTGGAAGGAATGCAGGACGGCGTGGCCGCGGTAGATGATCACAGTCAGGTCCTGCTGCTGACCGACCGGGCCAAGGAGCTGCTGGGACCGGTCAATCCGCGGCTGAAGCGGCTGGATACGTACGGCGCCAACTATACTAAGGTCGCGCGGCTGGCCAGACAGGCCATGGAAAGCGGCCAGGCCAGCCAGGAAACCCTGCACCTGTCCTATCCGCAGCCACGGATCCTGGACATCTATACCGGCCCCATCCGCCAGCAAGAAGAGCCTGGCGCAATTCTGGTCATAAAGGACGTCACGCGTCTGAAACAGCTGGAAAATCTCCGGCAGGAATTCATGGCCAATGTCACGCATGAGCTGAAAACCCCGCTGACCTCAATTCGCGGGTATCTGGAGCTGCTCAAGAGCTCACAGCGGGACGAAGAAACCCGGCAGCAGTTTTATGAAATCATTGATATTGAAGCCGACCGGCTGATGCATCTGATTACGGATATGCTGGAATTGTCTGAAATTGAGAACCGCCCTGCCCTGGACCGGCAGGAAGCGGCGGAAGGCTGCGATCTGGCTGAAGTGAGCCGGGAGGTGCTGGCTCAGCTGCAGCCGATTGCGGATGAACACCAGGTGACGCTGCATCTGGAACTGCCGGAACCATCCTTGCGCGCCCCCGCGGCGCACCGCCGCATGCGGCAGCTGCTGACCAACCTCATGAGCAATGCGATTTTATATAACAAACCCGGCGGAGCCGTCTGGGTTACGGCCGGCCGGGCCAGGGACCACTTTTTTTTGCGGGTCCGTGATAATGGCATCGGCATCCCTGCGGAGCATCAGGCCCGCATTTTTGAACGCTTTTACCGGGTCTACAAAGAACGCAGCCGCGCACTGGGCGGAACCGGACTGGGCCTGTCAATTGTCAAACACATCGCTCAGCTATACGGCGGCTCCGTCCAGCTGGAAAGCCGGCCGGACGAAGGCTCGGTCTTTACGGTTTATCTTCCGCTGCCCCTGCCTCAGGCGCAGGCTCCGGTTCAGCCTCCGGCTTGAGACTTGCCGCGGCCGTCTCACCGGCCGCAGCGACCTGGCTGGCGCGGGCGCCTTCGCCTTTATCTGCAGCAGCCTGACCTGCCGGGTCTTGCGGGGCTGACAAGTTAGCTGCTCGGGTTTCAGAGCGGCCCGGAAACCGAACTTTATGACGGCGAAGCAGCAGAATAAGGACGGTCAGGAACAGCGCCAGCAGGAGCAGCTGCAGCAGATGGGCAGCCAGCCAGATCAGCAGATTGGCGCTCTGATTGACCAGCCGCACGGCTGATGTCCGGATCCCTGACTGAAGCCGCTCCCAGACTTTGCCGCGGTCAACAAAACGCGGGACGTCACTGCCGCTGCTGATCAGATCACTGTCCGTATAAACATTGACATTAACAGTTGAATACGCCACCTGGTTATCCCATAAGCGCAACGAGCCCTCCAGGACTTCAATGCGTTCCTGGACGGCATCAAGCTGCAGCTGAATCGCTACCATATCATCCACATTTTCTGCCTGAGCATACATCTCCAGCAGACGGGCCTCCTGCACCCTGGCGTTGTCTAATCTGGCCCGGGCGTCATAGTAAGTATCACTGATATCTTCTATACTGCTGTCCTGACGGCGGATGGCGCCAAATTCAGCGGCTGTCGTGGCAAAAAGCTCTTCTTGTCCTGCCGGGAGGCGGACGGTAATACTGCCATAGTAACTGCCGTCTGATTCATACAGCGAACGGTTGCTTACATAGCCCTGCAGCTGTAAAGCGGCCGCAGCCAGGCCATCCACTGCCTGACCGACCTGAGCGGTTTCCAGATCCAGATTCTGGGTGATAATCCGTTTGGCCTGGTCAGGATCGGTTGCCGGCGCGCCGCTGTTGCCGGCAGTGTCATTGGCGCTGGCAGCGTCCATGGTTGCGTTTTCCAGCAGGGTGGAGCCGTCAGCAGTCTGGTAAGCGCTGTTGTCAGAGCGAGCGGCTGAACTGCCGCTGCAGGCATAGAGGCCGGCAGACAGGAGCAGCAGGCAGACCAGTCCGGCACTTTGGAGCAGAGCGGGTCGGGCATTGTTGAAGTGAGGTCGTTTTTTCATGAGTCTTCCTCCGTCGCTTCCTTTGCGTCTTGGATTTTCCTGATATACTTAATACCAGATCAGGACAGCTCAGGTTGCGGCAGCCGCGGCTGAAATAATACGATGGAGATCACAGCATGCAGGATAATCAACAGGTCAGCGGTTCTGCGGAAGTACCCTCAGGGGAGGCAGCTGACGGAACGGTCAGGCGGGCTTTTTTAGCCGGCATAAATCCCCGGGTGCAGCAGGAGCAGGAGCTGCTGGATAGCCTGGCAGCGCTTGGGTTTGAGGTCTACTTGCTGAGCCAAAAGGACCTGTCCTGCAGCCTCCGGGAGCTCGATTACGGGCGAAGCCGGCTGACCGCATATAAGACGGCGACAGACCCGGCTGCCCTCCCGGAGCCAGCCGCTCCCTATGATGCGGCGCTGGCACCAAAGCTGCCCCGGGGCCTGCTGATTATGGCCGGGCTGGACCGGGCGGGTCTGAATCAGACACTGGACCAGCTGCGGGAACAGAAATTAACCGGACTGACCCTTAAAGCGGTGGCGACGGAGCATAATCTGGACTGGCCGGTGCAGGCGCTAGCCCGCGAGTTAGGGCGGGAACACTGCGTCACCGCCGCTTTTGTCAGGCTGCGCCGCCAGGTTAAAAAACTGCCGCCACCGGCTGACCTGGCGCAGCGCCAGGCGCTGGAACAGGCGCAGTCTTTGCTGGGGAACCTGGCCGCGCTGACTGATGACGGCCCGCTGCTGGCCGCGCTGCGGCAGCTGACGTCAGCCTATGGGGGAGCGGACCGCTCCGGGTCAGACAAGGCCATGGAAAGCGATGTAATTGCATAGCGGCAGGCGGACTCAAGTCTGCTACAATACTTTTTATTGAAGCAGTTGCCGCAGCATAAGTGAAGTGTGATATAAACGTGGATAACCCAACTAACCCCACTCCGGTTTCTGAAAAAAACAGCCGCCGGGCCAGAGTCAGGAAGCGCCAATTTGTCTTCCTGCTGCTGGCTATAATACTTGCTGCGGCCGCGGCGGTAGCTCTGTTGCTGTCTCCCGGCCTGCCTCAGGTGCCGGCGGAACCGCAGCAGGCCTATTACCCGCCGGAAGCGCTGCTGGACGCAAGTCATACGGCCGCTGATCAGTCCGGTCAGACCGGCGCGGATGGCGCGGTGGTCACCCTTAATACGACTGAGGGAGACAGCACCGCAGAAGGGGACGGTACGGCCGGTCAGACGGAAACCACAGCGTCGGTGCTGACCCCGGCCGGCGGCGCCACGGCAACGCCTTCGCCCCCGCCCGCGGTGATTACCCAGGCCGCGGTTCCGGCAGAGGTAGCGGTTGCTGCTTCCACTGAGGTGGACGACAGTTACTTTGCCAGCACAGCGTTTATCGGGGATTCCCGTACGGTCGGCCTGATGATTTCCGGCCGCCTGTCTCAGGCGACGTTTTTAGCCAGCGTGGGCATGAATGTCAGCAAGTTTTTTACTGAGACCATTGATCTGGGCAGCGGAACTGAGAGTACGATTGCGGACGCCTTAAAAGCGCAGCCATATGACAAGATCTATCTGGCGTTTGGCATGAATGAATATGATTGGCCGGATAAAAGCGAATTTATCCGGGAGTATCTGCGGATTGTGGAGTACCTGCAGGGGATGCAACCGGACGCCGTGATTTACATTCAATCGATTCTGCCGGTCACCTATGCTTATGAGCAGGAACACAGCGGGGCCAATCAGACGCTGGCAGACCTGAACGCCCTGTTAATGCAGCTTTGCCAGAATACCGGCACGTACTATCTGGATGTAGCCCGAAGCCTCAGCGATGAGTACGGCCGCCTGCCGGCTGAAGCCAGCAGTGACGGGGTGCATCTGACCTCGGCATATCTGGAAAAGTGGACGGCCTACCTTAAGACGCATACGGTGCCGTGAGGCCGCGGCGGTTAAGCATACCGGCGCCGCAGTCCGGCCGGTGACAGCTGAGCATAGCCGGGAACCCCTGGCAGGGGGCGCTTACTTTGGCTTGAGCCCGCCCGGGGCTTTGTGATAACATAGGGACTCAAAATCCACTCAGACGTTTACCAAGGAGGCTGCGCCATGAAACAGACAACGTATAACCGGCATCATCGTGCCAGACAGATAGCCCGGTTTTTAGCTTTATTAATGGCAGTTATCATGGTCCTGGGCTCTTTTGCACTGCTGCTGACCGGCTGCGGTTCGGCGGACAGCGGTAAAGCCGCCGGCTCGGTTGACCTGGCCGCGCTGAAAGATGAACTGCTGGCGGATATCAGCTTTGAGAGCGAGATGACACCGCTGGATGACGCTTTGTTTGATCGCTATTACAGCTTTGATCCGTCGCTGGCGGTGGAGAAGTATGTAGTGGTCAGTAACGGCTGGACGGTAGAAGAGATCGCGCTGTTTCAGGCCGCGGATGAGACTGCTGCCAAGACGATTGAGGCCGCCATGCAGGAGCGGGTTGAAAATCAGAAAAAAGCCTTTGAAGATTATGTTCCGGCTGAGTTAACGAAACTCCAGTCCCCGGTTATTGTGCGCAGCGGCGTTTATGTGGGCATGTGCATCAGCGGGGATGACAGCAAAGCCCAGGAAATCATGGATCAATATCTGAAGTGAGCAGCGCTTACTGCCTGCGCGGAGGCCGGTACAGATGACGTTCAGCAGCCTGCCCTTTATTTTTTATTTTCTGCCGCTTTTCTTCTTACTGTATTATCTGCTGCCGGCAAGCTGGCGTCAGGCGGCGCTGTTGGCCGGCAGCTTGTTTTTCTGTGCCTGGGGCAGTCCCCGGGGTATGCTTTTGCTGCTGGCGCTGATCGGCCTGGACCTGCTCCTGGGCCGGTATCTGGCTCCGGGCCGGCGGCGCGCCAGGCAGCGCCTGCTTCTGGGCGCGGCCATTCTATTGAATTTGCTGCCCTTACTGTTATTTAAGTACAGCGCGTTCATGGCAGACTCAGTCAGCCAGCTGACCGGTCTCAGCCTGAGTGTGCCGGACTGGGTCCAGCCCCTGGGCTTATCGTTCTATACCTTCCGCAGTATCTCTTATCTGGTGGATGTCTGGCGGGCTGACAGCAAGCCTGCTGCTTCATTCCTGGACCTGGCCGTCTACCTGGCATTTTTTCCTCAGCTCCTGTCCGGGCCGATTGTCCGTTACAGCTGGTGGCAGCAGCAGAACCTCAGGCCACAGGCGCTGACCTGGCTGCGGCTGCAAAACGGCTGCCGGCGCATGGTGATCGGCCTGGCAAAAAAACTGCTGCTGGCAGACCGGCTGGCTGCGGTCTGGCAGACGGTCCATCAGGTTAATCCCGGGAACCTTTCGGCCCTGACAGCCTGGATTGGGGCGATCTGCTTCAGTTTGCAGATTTACTTTGATTTTTCCGCTTACTCAGATATGGCGATTGGTTTAACTCAGCTGCTGGGCTATGATTCGCCGGAAAACTTCCTTTATCCCTATGTAGCCTGTTCAGTGACGGATTTTTGGCGGCGCTGGCACATCAGCCTGTCTTTTTGGTTCCGCCGCTATGTCTATATCCCTCTGGGAGGAAACCGCCGCGGCAGGCTGAGACAGTGGCTGAATATCCTGGCGGTCTGGGCGCTCACCGGCCTGTGGCATGGGGCGGCCTGGAATTACGTGCTGTGGGGGCTTTATTATGCTGCCTTACTGCTGCTTGAAAAACAGCTGGCGCCGCGGCTGAAACTGCCCCTGTGGCCTGCCAGACTGGTGGTGCTGCTGCTCAACATTCTGGGCTGGGTCTTTTTTGCTCACCCCAGTCTGCCGGAGATTCCAGCTTATTTTAGTGCTATGCTGGGCCTGGGGCAGGCGGGGGCGGCCGACCAGCAGGGGTTGTATCTGCTGCTCACCCACGGTCTGCTGATCCTGCTGGGCTTTATTGCCGCCACACCGTATCCGCGGCAGTGGTGGCAGCGCCTGGCGGGGCTATCAGCCTGCCCGGAGAGCGCGGAACGCGGTTTGACACCGCAAACAGGGTTTGCCTGCGTTCAGGCACCGGCAACAGAGAGCACGGCGGCTTTTTGGCGGCCGCAAAAACGCCTGGCCGCCTGGCTCCAGGTGACAGGCCTGCTGCTGTTGCTGCTGGCTTCCTTGGCTTTCAGCGTGGAATCCAGTTTCAGCACCTTTTTGTATTTTCAGTTCTAGCTGATCCGGTACCGTCCGGATCCCGGGGCAGCCGGCCGGAGCCTGACAGCTGCCGCCACCCGTAAATGGAGCCTGGTATGATGAAATCAAGCGATAGGCTGCAATCAACTCAGCCTGATACAAAACACCCCCCCGCTCCCCGGCGCCGGCCGCTGAGATTAGCTTTTCTGTTGCCCCTGCTGCTGCTGCTGCTGCCGCTCTGGCAGCTGGTTTTTCCGCAGCAAAGCTTTTCCACAGCAGAAAACCGCGCCTTAACTACTAGGCCGGTTCTGACCTGGAGTGGCTGGCTGGACGGCAGCTATACCACCGCCTTCACTGACTTTGTCCAGGACCAGTTTCCCTTCCGGCGCTTCTGGACCGGCCTGGCTACCGGTCTGCGCCTGGCGGCGGGCAGCCGGGATAATGGCAAGGTCTATTTTGGCCGGGAGCACTACCTGTTCTTAATGTCAGATTCAGAGCAGGAACAGACCCCAAAACAACTGCAGCTGAACCTGCAGGATCTGGCTGAGTTTGCGGAAACTACCCTGCCGGATGATTTTCCCGGAACCAGCTGCAGCCTGCTGCTGGCTCCCGCGGCTTCTTCGGTCCTGCCGGAGCTGCTGCCGGCTTATGCCACCCAGGCAGAGGGCGCTCAGGACCTGAGCCTGGCCGCGGCTGCGCTTGTTCAACTGGCGCCGGACCTGCTGCAGCCGGACGTGACCGCAGCCTTGCAACAGGCCAGTTCCCTGTATCCGGCTGATTCAGATCAGCGCCTGTATTTTCGCAGTGATCATCACTGGACGCAGTCAGGGGCTTATATAGCCTACCGGACCTGGGCTGAGTCGGTTGGGCTGGCGCCGCGCGAGCCTTCGGCCTATGCGGTCAAGACCGTGACGGAGCAGTTTTTGGGCACGACATATGCCAAGGCGCAGCTCTTTACCCAGCCGGGCGATGCCCTGCAGGTCTGGTACCCAACCGCGGCTGCCTTTGATTTGGCTGCAATCAGTATTACGGATCAGGATGGTCAGCCGGTCAGCCTTTATGATGACAGCAAGCTTGATGGTGACGCTTATGAATACTTTTTAGGCGGTAATCATGCCCGCCTGACGATTGAGAATCCCGGAGCCGACCGCCAGCGGACCCTGATCCTGTTTAAGGACAGCTATGCCAACAGCCTGCTGCCGTTTTTGCTGCCGCATTACGCCCGGATTATTATGATTGACCTGCGGTATGACCGTGATTCTGTCCGCAGTCTGCTGCAAACAGAATCAGCCGCCGGGACGGAGGCGGATTGCCTGATTTTATACAGCTACCAGCAGCTGCTGAGCGATAACTACCTGTATTTGCTGAATCGCTGAACCGGACCTGTCCTGACCGTCCGCAGACCGGCTGACGGCGGCCGCAGCTGCCAAAAAGCATAACCTTAAGGGGAGGTACGAGTATATGTCAAGCCTATTGATGATCGGCGCCAGCGGTACAATCAGCTCGGCGGTCCTGCGGCAGGCTCTGGCCGCGGGCCACCAGGTGACCGTGCTGCAGCGCCATCCGGCAGCACAGCTGCCGGGCAGTCCGCCGGTAGAGACCCTGACCGCGGATATCCGGGATGAAGCTAACGTCCGGCAACTGCTGCAGGGCCGCCGCTTTGATGCCGCGGTGGACTTTGTGGTCTTTAATGAAGTAGACGCCGGCCGCGACATCCGGCTGCTGCAAGATTGCTGCCGGCAGTATATTTTTATCAGCTCGGCATCGGCCTACCATAAACCGGTCCGCCGGTTGCCTATTGATGAAAGCGTCCCGCTGAATAACCCTTACTGGGCCTATTCGCGCGCCAAACAGGCAGCTGAAACCTGCCTGCTGTCTGCCTGGAGGGAACAGGCCTTCCCGGTGACGATCGTCCGGCCCAGTCACACCTACGGCCCGCGCAGTATGCCCATGGCGCTGCACGGAGCTAAGGGCAGTTACCAGAATCTTATACGAATGCAGCAGGGCCGGCCGGTGATCGTGCCCGGAGACGGAGAGACTTTATGGACGTTGACCTGGGCAGATGATTTTGCCGTGGGCTTGGTCGGCCTGCTGGGGCAGACTGCCGCTCTGGGCGAAGCCTTTCATATCACTTCAGATGAAGTGCTGACCTGGAATGAAATATACGCCGCGATCGGCCGGGCGCTGGGAGTCAGGCCTGAACCGGTGCATGTGGCATCAGATACGCTCATCCGACTGCGGCCTGGACTGGAGGGCCCGCTGCTGGGTGATAAGGCTGTCTGTACGTTTTTTGACAACCGCAAAATCCGCCGTTTCGTGCCTGCCTTCCGGCCAGCCGTGCGCTTTGAACAAGGTGCGGTCCGGGTCTGGGACTGGCTCAGCCGTCATCCGGAAGCCTGTCAGGCAGATCCTGAGTTTGACCGGTGGTGCGACGATGTTGTCCGGCGGCTGGCCAGGCTCTAGTCCCGGGTCAGCCGGTGCACCCAGGTATAGCGGTTGGTTTTAACCACCGCGACCAGGCACTTTAATATTTGATCACTCTTCAGCAAGGCAAAAACCACCGTAGGCGGCGCCTTGAAAACAAAAGCCGCCAGAGCTGAGGACGGCAGCACCCACAGCCAGACAAAAATCAGATCGTTGATCAATACAAAACGGGTAGCGCCACCGGCACGCACAATGCCGGTCAGCGCGGACATCTGATAGGCGGTGCCGATGACGGTCACCGACAGGATACTTAAAAACTGCAGGCAAAGCCGGATGGTCGCCGCGTCCAGCGTCTGGTACAGCGATAAGACAGGCCGGCGAAGGCTGAACATCAGGCCGCCGGTTACCAGTCCGACAGCCAGGAAGATCAGCTGCAGGGTTCGGGTCAGTCGCTTCAAGGCAGTGCTGTCACCCTGACCGACGGCCTGACCGACCAGCATGGAAGACGCATCCCGCATCCCGTAGCAGAGGACGCTGAACAGCTGAAAAAGATTATTGGAAATGGTGACGGCAGCGATGGCCGCTACCCCCAGCCTTCCTACAATTGCGCCCTGCACGGCCAGATTAACTCCCCACAAGACGTCTCCCAGTACAATCGGGCTGCCGTAGCGGATAAAATCCCGGCTGAGTTTAACGTTAAACTGCCGCAGGATACCGGGCCGCAGCCGCAATATCCTGTCCTTAGTCAGCGCATAAGCAGCGACAATGCCAAATTCCAGGATATAGGCCAGTAAAGTGCCAATAGCCGAGCCGGTGATGCCTAAAGCCGGAAAACCCAGGTAACCGTTAATCAAAACAAAATCCAGCCCCAGATTAGTCAACAGCGCCAGTACGGATACCACCATACCAAGCTTGACCTGGCCGATCACGCGCATGGCGGTAATCAGGACGCCTGAAAGGACAAAGAGAGGATACCCTGCCGCCACAATTCTTAAAAACGGGACAGCTGCTTCAATCACTGTACTTTCATCAGTAAAGCACCGCAGCAGCAGGCGGGGATTGAGCTCAGCCAGCAGCAGCAGCACAATCGTGACCGCCAGACTCATCCGCATACAGACAGCGACCAGCTGCCGCACCGGCTCTGACTGCCGCCGGCCCCAGTACTGGGAACTCAGGATCAGCAGGGCGGCGGACATGCCGGTGGTTAACATCTGGAGTAAATTGGTAATCTGATTGACTAAAAAAATGGCGGACAGCGCGACTTCGCCCAGAACACCGATCATGAGATTGTCGGCCAGACCAACTGAGTAGGTTAAAAAATTCTGCAGCGCGATCGGCCAGGCCAGCTGCCACAAGGTCAGCAGGAATCGCCGGTCCGCAATCAAGCGGCCCCGGTGGCTGGCCCGGTAATCCGCAATCGGGGTGATGGCGGCAGTGCTTGTCATTAAGGCCATGAGCGAATCTCCTTTGTTTATTCAGCAGATTTTGGAACAGACCGGCTGTAAACGGATTTGTTCTTAATTTTCTTACAAGTCAGATTCATAAAAACCAGCTAATCATGGTAATCTTATAACAGTTGATACCTTTTATCAGCAGATTTTTTACTATTATGGGGAGAGAGCTGTCCGGCGTTCCAGGGCAGACCTTTTTTAGCATAGTCAATCATCACCGGCGTCTTGATTTCAGTCAGGCGGTGCTGGCGGAATCCGGCCGGACCGGGAGATGTCAGGCCGCCGGTCCGGTAGCCGGTAAGGGGGCAGCGGCAACTGCCCGGGAGAATAGTTTGTGAATACAAAAAAGCAGAACCAAAAGCCGTTTATTTTATTTTCGCTCATATTGCTGCTGATCATTTTTTTGATTAACGCATATGTCCTGCCCATGCTGACGGAAACGAAAGTCGTCACGACAGATTACGTCAGCTTTTTACAGCAAGTTGACAATAAGGAGGTCGCCTACGCGGAGGTTGGCAGTGACACGATTGATTATGTCCTGACCAAAGATCTGCCGGCGGATTTTGATACCTCCTCCACTGAGGTCAGCCTGCCGTCCAATGTCACAGTTTATGAGACCACCAGGATTGATGATCCGGATCTGGCCAGCCGGCTGCTGGCCGCCGGAGTTAAAACCCAGGGCGTTAAAGCCAGTTCACCCAGTTTATTTACCACGCTGCTGATGTCGTTCTTCCCCTTTATCCTGATCATGGCTTTCTACTATTTCATGAGCCGCCAGATCAGCAAACGCATGGGTGGTGGAGGCCTGGGGGGCAGCTCGCTTAAATTTGGCAAGTCCACCGCAAAAATCTACGTTCCGGAAGAGGGTGACCACAAGACCTTCGCGGACGTTGCCGGTCAGGAAGAAGCCAAGGCTTCACTGAATGAGGTAGTGGATTTTTTGCATAACCCCAAGCGCTATGAGCAGATCGGGGCCAAATGCCCCAAGGGTGTTTTGCTGGTGGGCCCTCCTGGTACCGGTAAAACGCTGCTGGCCAAGGCTGTCGCTGGTGAGGCCAATGTGCCGTTCTTTTCTATCTCCGGTTCTGAGTTTGTGCAGATGTTTGTCGGGATGGGCGCGGCCAAAGTGAGAGACCTTTTTGAACAGGCCAGCGCCAAAGCTCCCTGTATTGTCTTTATTGACGAAATTGATACCATTGGTAAAAAACGGGACGGGGGCATGATTCAGGGCAGCAACGATGAACGTGAGCAGACACTCAATCAGTTGCTGACGGAGATGGATGGCTTTGCCCCTAACAAGGGGGTGGTCATCCTGGCGGCTACTAACCGCCCTGATTCCCTGGACCGCGCGTTGCTGCGCCCGGGCCGCTTTGACCGCCGGGTGGTCGTGGAACTGCCTGATCTGAAGGGCCGTGAGGCTATTCTGCGGGTGCACGCCCGCGGGGTTAAGACCGATCCGGGCTTGGACTTTGCGTCTATAGCCCGCCAGACCGCCGGTTGTTCCGGTGCTGAATTGGCAAATATGATCAATGAAGCCGCGCTGCGCGCCGTCCGCTCCGGCCGCAGCCGCGTCAATCAGAAGGATATTGAGGAGAGCGTGGATGTGGTGCTGGCCGGCAATGCCAAAACCAGCGCGGTTATCAGCGCGGATGAAAAACAGGTGATCGCGTACCATGAAGTTGGCCACGCTCTGGTGGCGGCCAGCCTCAGCCATTCCGCTCCGGTACAAAAGATTACGATTGTTCCGCGTACCTCCGGCGCGTTGGGCTTTACCATGCAGGCGGAGACCGGGGACAAGTATCTGTACAGCCGGGAGGACTTGCTGAACAACATCACCACCCTGACCGGCGGGCGCTCGGCGGAAGAGGTCGTGTTTGGCAAAGCCACCACCGGTGCCTCAAATGACATTGAAAAGGCGACCAAGATAGCCAAAGCCATGGTCACCGAGTACGGTATGAGTGATGAGTTTGGCATGATGGCGCTGGGGAGCAAAACCAATATTTATCTGGGCGGCGACAGTCAGCTGTCCTGCTCGGATGAGACTGCCGCGCAGATTGACCGCATGGTTTCAGTGATGATTGCTCGCTGCCATGAAAATGCGGTAAAGATATTGCGGGAAAACGAAAGTAAGCTGCATGAGATCGCCCGCTTCCTGCTGGAAAAAGAAACGATTACCGGGGCGGAATTTATGGAAATCCTGGAGCATGGGGCGCCGGCCAGCGGAGCAGATACGGCCCTGCCGGCTGCTATGCCCGCGCCTGCCGGCGACCCGGCGCACGCCGCGACCGGCGACCCTGCGGCCCCGGCCGCGGTGGCAGCACCGCCTGTGCCGCCGGCCAGTCCGGCTGACCCGGCAGCAGGTGGCTGACCGGGTCCTTCAGATGGACATTAAGATTATGTTATAATCGCGTAGACAGGTCGCAGCCAGATCCCGGCTGCCGGCGATCCGGCGTTCTGGACTCCGGGCCGGCAGCTTTGCTTCTGGCGGCACCCCCCGGCAGCCCGCCTCTACCCCCCCTTGAGACTCCCTAACTATGGCTGCCCAAATACGGCGGACCGGACTGCGCAGGTGGTTCTGGCTGTCAGGACAAGGAGAAATCCAGGAACATGGCACAGCATAACAGCGCGTTTGATTTCAGTCTGGCTCAGGCTTTTTGTCTCAATGGTGAGGTGACTGAGGTCGTTTTCCCCTATGGTGAAGGCCATATCAATGATACGGCCAAAGTCGTCACGGCGGACAGCCAGGGCGGCCGCCATGAATACATTCTCCAGCAAATTAACTGCAGAGTTTTCCACCATCCGGAGCAGGTGATGGCTAATATTTCCGCAGTGACCGATTACCTCCGGCACAAGATCAGCCAGGAGGGCGGTGATCCTGACCGGGAAACCATGGAACTGATCCACACGCAGGACGGCGGCAACTACAAGCGGCAGCCGGACGGCACGGTCTGGCGGGCCTACAGCTTTGTGCCTGACAGCCTGACCTTGCAGTACTGCCGCAGTCCTGAAGACTTTTACCGCGCGGCCCTGGCATTTGGCACCTTTCAGCGCCGTTTGCTGGACTATCCGGCGGACAGCCTGTATGAGAGCATCCCGCATTTCCATGATACCCCCAAGCGGATGGAGACCTTCCGTCAGACGCTGGCCGTTGATGCCCTGGACCGGGCGGCCGCGGCGGCTGAGGAAATCGAATTTGTGCTCAGCCGGGCTGAGGACTGTCATCACCTGACTGACTTACTGCGTCAGCAACGTTTGCCGCTGCGGGTGACCCACAATGATACAAAACTCAACAACGTCCTGTTTGATGCCCTCAGCGGAGACGCGCTTTGCGTGGTGGATCTGGATACGGTCATGCCGGGCCTTTCCGCCTATGATTTTGGAGACGCCATCCGCTTTGGCGCGTCAACTGCCGCTGAAGATGAGACCGATCTCAGTCTGGTCAAGCTGGATTTTGACTTGTACGCCGCATATTGCCGGGGCTACCTGGAAGCGGTCGGATCCTGTCTGACGGCTGATGAATTGCAATCGCTGCCCTGGGGAGCCAGAGTGATTACGCTTGAAACCGGGATACGCTTTTTGACCGACTTCCTGGACGGAGACCATTATTTTAAGACCAGCTATCCGGAGCATAACCTGATCCGGGCCCGCACCCAGTTCAAACTGGTGAGGGATATGGAAGCGCAATGGGATGAGCTTGGTGCTGTTATCAACGCCAGGCAGCGCTCCGTGACACTGGGCGCGGATAAGTAGAACAAGCCCTGAGCCTCTGATCCTGCTCCTCCAACTCCAATATTGCTTAAGACTGGCTGCTTTGCGGGCACGGCAAACCGTGACCGCAAAGCAGCTGTTTTGATATCAGGCCGAACGATATCAGACCGGACTGCCAGATTCTGTCAGGCTGCCGGCAAAAGCTGAACCGCCGGAGCTGCCCGCCGCCGGCAGACTTCCTCTTGCATCTGCTTGAGCATCTGATATAGTTAACCTGTTAACTATAAAGCCATTAAGCATATCGCAACAGGAGGTGGGCCCAATTAAACCTGACAAAAATACGCTCCCTGCGGATCCTTCCCGGGAAATCGCCTGGTTATTGAGAGATATCCATAACATGATCCTGATCCGCTTAAACACGGTGCTGCAGCAATATAATCTCTTTGTCGGGCAGCCCCGCACGCTGGACCTGATCCGGCGCTACCCCGGTATCACTCAGCGGGAATTAGCTGCCCGCATGCATATTTCTCCGGCAGCACTGTCCGCTTCGCTCAAGCGCCTGGTCAAAAATGACTGGGTCAGCAAGACTGTGACCGAGCAGGACCTGCGCAGCCATCGCCTGTATTTAACTGAAGCGGGCGAACAGGTCAATCTGGCCTGTATCCATGATATTGAGCAAATGCATGAAAATATGCTCAGCGGCCTGGCCGAGGCGGACCGTCAGCAAATGAAGATCTATCTCAACCAGATTTGCAGTAATCTGGCTCGTGAAAACGGGACGTCTTATCCCTTCAATGAATCAACCTGAATGAATAACTTGAAGAAACGAGGAATCTGTCAAATGAGTGAATCCGCCGTTGCCGCCGCGCCCTTGCACCAACCGGCCAGCGCTCCTGATAAAAAATCGCTGTTGCGCCGCCTGCTGCATTTTGTGCCGCCCTATACCAAATACGCCATCCTCAGTCCGATCCTGATGATTATTGAGGTCATGACGGATGTCTACATTCCCCTGCTGATGCGGGATATCATCAATGTCGGCATTGCTCAGAAAGACGTTAGCCTGGTGGTAACGCTGGGCCTTAAAATGCTGCTGAGCGCTGTAATCGGTCTGTTCGCCGGCGCGACCTCTTCCCGCATGGGAGCAACGGCTGGCTTTGGCTTTGGCGCCAATCTGCGGAAGGCCATGTACGCCAAAGTCCAGACCTTCAGCTTTGCTAACCTGGACCGTTTCAGCGTCCCCAGCCTGATCACCCGCCTGACCAATGACTGCAACAATCTGTCCCAGTCCGGCATGATGGCAGTCCGCATGGGCTTCCGCGCGCCTTTCATGCTGATTTTTGCCTTTGTTATGGCCTTTTCCGTCAATCGGGAACTCGCCGCTATCCTGGGTCTGGCTATACCGGTCATGGGCGTGCTGGTGTTCCTGATCATGAAATCTGCCGGCCCCAGGTTCTCCCAGTTCCAGCGCCGGATTGATGACCTGAATGCCATTGTGCAGGAAAATCTGACCGCTATCCGCATTGTCAAATCCTTTGTCCGCCAGCCGTTTGAAAAACAGCGCTTCAAAAAGGCCAATGATGAACTGCGCCAGGCAGGCCTTTATGCCATCACGCTGGTGATCTGGATGGGCCCGATCATGACCCTGGTGATGTCAGTCTGTATGATTGCCATTATCTGGTTCGGGGGCGTGGGCATCACGACCGGCCGCATGCAGGCTGGTGATATCATGAGCTTTCTGACCTACGTGACTCAGATCCTCATCAGCCTGATGATGCTGTCCATGCTTTTCCTGCAGTTCACCCGCGCCAAAGCCTCTGCTGACCGGGTCCTGGAGGTGATTGAAGCAGACGTGGATCTGACTTCACCGCCTGACGGACTGAAAACGATGAAGGATGGCGAAGTCGTCTTTGAGCATGTGTCCTTCAGATATCCCGGCAACCCCGGGGACAGTCTGAGTGATATCAATCTGCGGATTCAGTCTGGCAGCACGGTTGGGGTGATCGGTTCCACCGGCTCAGCCAAAACCTCACTGGTCCAGCTGATTCCCCGCCTTTATGATGTAAGCGCCGGCGCGGTCAAAATCGGCGGCGTAGACGTGCGGAAATATGACCTGCGCTTCCTGCGCGACGAAGTATCCGTGGTTTTACAAAAAAATACCCTGTTTTCAGGAACGCTGCGTGAAAACATGCAGTGGGGTAATCCTGAGGCCAGTGATCAGGAGATCATCCGGGTGCTCAAGCTGGCGCAGGCCTGGGAATTTATCAAAGACCTGGACGGAGGGCTGGACGCGCCGGTTGAGCAGGGCGGCAGCAACTTTTCAGGGGGGCAGCGCCAGCGGCTGTGTATTGCCCGCTCCCTGCTGAAAAACCCCAAAGTCCTGATTCTGGACGATTCCACCTCAGCGGTAGATATGGCGACTGACGCCAAACTACGGTACGCCTTTACCCATGAGCTGCCTGACCTTACCATCATCATCATCGCTCAGCGGATCGCTTCAATAGCGGATGCCGATGAGGTCATTGTACTGGATGACGGTCGTATTGACGGAGTCGGGAGGCCGGAGGAACTGCTCAGGAGCAGCCAGATCTACCGTGAAGTCTACGAATCCCAGCAGAAAGGGGTGATTGGAGAATGAATCAGACCGCAAAATCAGTCCCGGTTCCCCCCGTGAAGGCCGGCCAGCCGGCCCGCCGCACCAAATACGCGTCTGACACGCAGGGCGGCGGCCCCGGTGGCGGGCGGCCTAAATTTGCCCGGCCGGAGAAACCGCTGGAAACTCTGTGGCGCCTGGCATACTATATGAAGGGCCATTATTACATGCTGATTTTAGGGCTGCTCTTTGCAGGCCTGTCCTCGGCAGGCTCCGTGGCGGCCAATTATCTGCTCAAACCGATCCTGAACGCATTGGTCTACGGCGGCACCATGGCCAAAGCCCTGCCAATGATTGCCGGTATGGCGGTCATCTTCCTGTGCAGCGGCTTATTTCAATATGTCAGCAGCAATCTGATGGTCCATCTGTCGCAGAATACGGTGCATAACCTTCGCCGTCATCTTTTTGACAAACTGGAAGATATGCCCATTCAGTTTTTTGATACCCATAACCACGGCGATCTGATGAGCAGCTTCACCAACGATGTGGACAACATCAGTCAGGCGCTGGACCAAAGCCTGGTGCAGATCTTTACCGGTGCCATCAGCTTTATCGGCACCTTTGCCATGATGCTGTACTTAAGTCCGCTGCTGACCCTCACGGTGGTAGCCATGCTGGCGGTCATGCTGCTGCTGGTGAAAGTCATTACTTCCCGCTCCGCCCGCTACTTCCGGGCCCAACAGGCGGAACTGGCTGATCTGAACGGCTATATTGAGGAAATGACGGAGGGCCAGAAGGTCATCAAGGTTTTCAATCATGAAGCTGAGGCCCGCCGGGATTTTGAGACCAAAAATGAGGCGCTGCGGCAGGCCAGCACCAACGCGCAGACTTTTGCGGTCATCCTGATGCCCATTATGGGCAACCTGTCCTATGTGCAGTACGGGATAACCGCGGTCCTGGGCGCTATCCTGGCTATCAATGGCCGGATGGATATCGGTACAATCGGAGCCTATCTGCAGTATACCCGCAGCTTCAGTCAGCCCATCACACAGATTTCTAACCAGTTCAACATGCTGATTGCAGCGCTGGCCGGTGCGGAGCGGGTATTTAAGATCATGGACCAGCCGGCGGAACAAGATGACGGAGATGTCCGCCGGGTGACCTATCAGGAGCTGACGGAGGCAGAGCGGCAGCAACTGCAGGCTACTGGCTGGACCCCGGAACAGCATAACGGCAAAACCCCGGCTTTCTGGCGGGTGCCGGCTCGGGCAGACCAGCCGGCGGCCATCCGGCCGATTTACGGCGACATCCGGTTGAGTGACGTGAGCTTTGGTTATGTGCCCGGACAGACGGTACTTAAGCACATCAGTCTGTACGCCAGGCCGGGGCAGAAAATCGCCTTTGTCGGTTCAACCGGCGCAGGAAAAACCACCATCACCAATCTGCTCAACCGGTTTTACGACATCAGGGAAGGCGAAGTTCTCTTTGACGGGATTGATATCCGCCGCATCCGCAAATCTGATCTGCGGCAGCTGCTGGGGATGGTACTGCAGGATGTCCATTTGTTCCGGGGGAGTATCGCGGACAACATCCGCTATGGCAAACTGGACGCGACAGATGAGGAAATCCACCAGGCGGCCAGAATAGCGAACGCAGATACCTTTATCCGCCATCTGCCAGAAGGTTATAACACGGTCCTGACAGCTGATGGCAGCAACCTGTCACAGGGCCAGCGACAGCTGGTTTCCATTGCCCGCGCCGCCGTGGCCGATCCCCTGATTTTGATCCTGGACGAAGCTACCTCCTCCATTGATACCCGGACAGAACGCCTGATTGAACTGGGTATGAATCGGTTAATGGAAGGGCGCACGGTTTTTGCCATTGCCCACCGTCTCAGCACGGTTCGCCATTCTGATGCTATCCTGGTGCTGGAGCACGGCGAAATCATTGAACGCGGCGAACATGACAGTCTGATGGCCGAAAAGGGACGCTACTATGAATTGAATGTGGGCAAAGCGGAGCTTGACTGAAGCGGCTTTTCTTGCCTGCAAGATCGTAAATCAGTATAATCATTTTGTTAAAGCGACAGGGGGACACAGTCTGCAGCTTCCCCGGGCGGCCGCTAGGGCTGACCGGGGAAGCGACTGTGATTCTGCCGGCATGAGTTTACCGGGGCCAAACTTACCCCGGGCCGGCCTTTTTGAGAGGAGAACCAACCTTGAGTACTAGAGCAATAGTAGGGATTAACTGGGGAGATGAAGGCAAAGGTCGCATGGTGGATCTGATTGCCGGAGATTACGATTATGTGGTCCGTTACCAGGGCGGCAACAATGCCGGACACACCGTGGTCAATCCTTACGGTAAGTTTGTACTGAACCTCTTTCCGTCCGGCATCTTTAATCCCGGTGTGACGAATGTCCTGGGCAATGGCATGGTCATTGACATTGAGCATCTGGTGCATGAGCATCAGAAGCTGGAAGAGGCAGGCTTCAAGGTAGACGACAGTCGGCTGCTGATCTCAGACCGCGCCATTATCTGCTTCCCCTTCCACCGGCTGCTGGATGAACTCCAGGAGGACAGCCTGGGCGGCCGCAAATTTGGCTCCACCCGCCGCGGAATTGCCTTTGTTTACGGGGATAAGTACATGAAAAAGGGCATTCAGATGGGTGAACTGCTGCTGGGTGAAGCGCATCTGCGCAGCCGGATTATCCCCTTGGTGGAAGAAAAAAATCTCCTGATTGAAAAGGTCTACGGCGGCCAGCCGGTGGATGCGGAAGAAATGGTGCAATGGGCGCTGAACTACGGCGGCAAACTGAAGCCTTTCATTAAGGATACCGGCCTGATCCTAGCCCAGGCTATCGCGAACGGCAAATCGGTGCTGTTTGAGGCCCAGCTGGGCGCGCTGAGGGATGTGGAGTTTGGTATTTACCCCTACACCTCCAGTTCACTGCCGATCGCGGCCTACGCCCCGATTGGCGCGGGTATCCCGGGCGCTAAACTGGACAGTGTGCTGGGTATCATCAAAGCGTATTCATCTTGTGTCGGAGAAGGCCCCTTTACCTGTGAAATGTTTGGTGAAGCCGCGGATCAGCTGCGGCAAAGCGGCGCGGAGTACGGTGCGGCGACCGGCCGCCCCCGCAGAGTCGGTGGCTTTGATGTGGTAGCCAGCCGTTATGGTGTGCGCGTTCAGGCGGCGACCGAGCTGGCTTTGACCAAGCTGGATATCCTTTCTCCCATGAAACAGATTCCGGTCTGTACCGCGTATAAGTACAAAGGTGAGCTGCTGCATGATTTCCCCTTCCCAGGTATCCTGGATGACTGTGAGCCGGTGGTGGAATACTGGGACGGCTGGAACTGCGACATCAGCGGCGTGCGGACCTTTGCGGATCTGCCCCAGGCCGCGCGGGATTATGTCCTCAAAATCGAACAGCTGATGAGCTGCCCGGTTACCTATATCTCTGTGGGAGCAGAGCGCGACGCCATTATCCGCCGCGGCTGACAGACAGACTGGCTGATAATCAGATAAAAGGAGGACAGGCTGTAAGATGTGTGGCGTAATGGGATACGCGGGGCCGGAGCAGGCCGCGCCGATTTTGCTGGACGGCCTCAGAAAGCTGGAGTACCGCGGTTATGATTCTGCCGGTATGGCGGTGCTAAATGACGGCAGTATTGAGGTTAAGAAGTGCCGCGGCCGCCTGCAGCTGCTGTCTAATCTCACGCATGACGGGCAGGATATGCCTGGTCATATCGGCATCGGCCACACCCGCTGGGCTACCCACGGGGAACCGTCGGATGAGAACAGTCATCCCCACCTGTCTAACAGCGGCCGCTTTGCGATTGTCCACAATGGCATTATTGAAAACTACCAGGCTCTCAAGGACAAACTGATCAGCCGCGGTTACACCTTTCATTCTGAGACCGATACAGAAGTCATAGCCAATATGATAGAGTATTACGACCAGGGGGATCTGGTACAGACGCTCATCAAGGTGCTGCACCGGCTGGAAGGTTCCTACGCGCTGGGCGTCCTCAGTGTGGCGGAGCCTGACCATTTTGTGGCTGTTCGCAAGGATAGTCCCTTGATTGTGGGCCGGGGCGAGGGCGAGAACTTTATTGCCTCAGATATTCCGGCCGTGCTCAACCGCACCCGGGATGTCTACCTGATGGGTGACAATGAAATTGCGGTCGTGGCAGCAGACGGCGTCCGCTTTTTCAACATGGACGCGGAAGAAGTCGAAAAAGATATCTATCACGTGGAATGGGATGTCTCCGCTGCGGAAAAGGGCGGTTATGAGCACTTCATGATGAAAGAAATCATGGAGCAGCCCAAGGCCCTGCGTGATACCATAAAGCCGCGGATCAAAAATGGCCGCTTTGTGCTGGATGATCTGAAATTTGACGCAGACTGGTTGAATTCGCTTGGCCGGATTTATATTGTGGGCTGCGGCTCGGCTTATCATGCCGGCCGGATCGGCAAGGATCTGATTGAAAAAATGCTGTCTATCCCGGTTGAAGTGGATATAGCCTCTGAATTCCGCTACCGCAACCCGCTGCTGGGGCCGGATCAGCTGGTCATTATTATCAGCCAGTCCGGAGAGACCGCGGACACGCTGGCCGCCCTGCGTGAAGCCAAAAAACACGGAGCCAGGACGCTGGGCATCGTCAATGTGGTGGGCTCCTCCATTGCCCGGGAAGCGGATTATGTCCTATATACCTGGGCCGGCCCGGAAATCGCGGTGGCTACCACCAAAGCATATACCTGCCAGATCGCGGCGCTGGAAATCCTGACCGCCTATCTGGGACAGGAGACCGGCCGCCTGAGTGACGACCAGCTGCAGCGCCTGCAGGCAGATCTGCTGTCGCTGCCGGTCCTGCTCAAGGACCAGCTGGAACGGCCGGAGGATGTACAGTACCTCGCTTCGCAGTTTTTTAACTGCAAGGATATCTTTTTTATCGGCCGGGCTCTGGATTACTCCCTGACCCTGGAAGGATCGCTGAAGCTCAAGGAGATCTCCTACATCCATTCGGAGGCTTCCGCCGCCGGCGAACTGAAGCACGGCACGATCTCTCTGATCCAGAAAGGCACCCTGGTCATTGCGCTGGTGACTCAGCCGCGGCTGCGGGAAAAGATGATCAGCAATATCCGGGAGGTGAAAGCCCGCGGAGCCGTGGTGCTGGCTGTAGCGCTGGAGGATGACAGCGCGATTGCCGATACCGCGGATTACGTGATCCGGATTCCGCATGTTTCCCCGGATCTGGAGCCGATTGCCGGGATCATACCGCTGCAGCTCTTTGCTTATTATGTAGCAGCCCTGAATGGCAATGATGTGGATAAGCCCCGCAACCTGGCCAAGTCGGTCACGGTAGAGTGAGACGCCGGACCGGCCGGTGACGGCCCGGCGCGCCAGCCGCCGCCTTTACCGATGTACAGGAATCCGGCGGCTTTGCAGATAGTTTTTCAAATCCTTGATGTTGACCTCTCCATAATGAAACAGACTGGCAGCCAGCACGGCGTCTGCCCCGCCTGTCAGGATCGCGTCGGCAAAATCCTCCAGCCGGCCGGCTCCGCCGGACGCGATCAGGGGGACATCCACAGCCTGGCTGATCAGCCGGTTGAGCTGATTATCAAAGCCGCTGCGCGTGCCGTCGCGGTCCATAGAAGTGAGCAGGATCTCTCCGGCGCCCAGCCGGACGCCCTCCCGCGCCCATTCCAGGGCGTTGATCCCGGTCGACTGGCTGCCGCCGGCGGTATAGACTTCGTACATATCTGACGCTGGGTTCCAGCGCGCGTCAATCGCCAGTACGACACACTGACTGCCAAATTCCGCGCTGGCCTCCCGCAGCAGCTCCGGGCGGTGAACCGCCGCGGAGTTGAGGCTGACTTTATCCGCGCCGGCCAGCAGCAGACGACGGATATCGCTGAGCTGCCGGATTCCGCCCCCCACCGTAAAGGGGATAAAAACCTGAGCTGCGACCTGCCGGACGACCTCAGCCATGGTATCGCGGCCTTCCAGGGTGGCGGTGATGTCCAAGAAGACCAGCTCATCCGCGCCGGCGGCGTTATACCGGGCCGCGCATTCAACCGGATCTCCCGCGTCGCGGAGGGAGACAAAATTGATTCCTTTGACCACCCGGCCATCTTTGACATCCAGACAGGGTATGACACGTTTGGAAAGCATCTTACAGTCCCTCGCTTTCTTGAATGCCGGCATCCCGCAAAAAGGCCTGCAGGATGGCCAGTCCTGTGACCCCGCTCTTTTCCGGGTGAAACTGGACTGCGTGCAGGTTGCCCCGCCGGATGGCGGCGCAGAACGGCTGACCGTAATCACAGCTCGCGCTGATCACGGCGGAATCAACAGGATCAGCATAATAGGAGTGTACAAAATACACCTGTGACTGGTCCTGGAGGATGTCATCCGGATTGAGGGGATTGACTTTGATGGTGTTCCAGCCCATATGGGGAACCTTCAGGCGGGAACCATCCGCACTGCTCAGGTTTTCAGGGAAGCGGCGGACCCGACCCGGCAGCAGGCCCAGTCCGGGCTGCCGCCCTTCATCACTGCCCTCAAACAGCAGCTGTAGCCCCAGGCAGATGCCTAAAAACGGCAGGCGGCCGTCCTGGGCCAGGCAAATGAGCGCCGGGGCCAGCCCGCTGGCCCGGAGGCTATTGGCCGCGTCATCAAACGCGCCAACGCCGGGCAGGATAACCGCCCCCGCAGTTTCCAGATCCTGCGGCTTGGTGGCAATCAGATAGTCTGCTCCAAGATAATGCAGACTGTTAGCGACACTGGCCAAATTGCCGCGTCCATAGTCAACGATTGCGACTTTCATGACAAGTTTTCCCCCTTGACCGGTCCGCCGGCGCTAGTGCTGACTGAACTGGTTGCTTTAGTGCTTTATTGTACCACACAGGTAAACCAAAGCGGTATCCAAGGTCGCAGCTGCTACTGAAATTCGGTTACGGCAGACGCTGCCGGTTAATCCGGCAATCCCGGCAGGCAATTGGTAACATAACTATTTAGTAAATCAGCTTTTACAGCTTATAATAGCTAAGCAGGAAAACGGCAGCGGTCGGTTCAGACCGCATCTTTGACGACCGGCGGCAGGCTGCAGCAGCAGTTTGATGTGGCTGCCCGGACAGCCAGCCCGGGTCGGAACCTGATATTGCCGATGTAAATATTTACCAGGGGCTTTCGCTCAAGAAAAGAAAGGATATGGATTAAATATATGAGTAGACCGGTTCTGGAGATTAAAAATCTGTCTTGTTCAGTTGACCATAAAGAGATATTGCACGGTATTAACCTGACCGTGCGCGGCGGTGAAATTCATGTCATCATGGGGCCAAACGGGACAGGCAAGTCGACTCTGGCTTCAACCCTGATGGGACATCCCAGCTACAAGGTCAACGGTGGACAGGCGCTGCTGAACGGTGAGGATCTGCTGGCCATGCCGGTGGATGAGCGGGCGCGCAAGGGCTTGTTTCTGGCCATGCAGTACCCGGCGGAAATTCAGGGCGTAACCAATGCGGATTTTATGCGCACGGCTATGAATGCCAAACTGCCCGCAGATCACCAGATCGGTGTTTTCCCATTCCGTAAGGCCTTGAATCAGGCCGTTTCAGAGCTGGAAATGGATGCCAGCCTGCCGGACCGCTACCTGAATGAAGGCTTTTCCGGAGGCGAAAAAAAGCGCAATGAAATTTTGCAGATGAAGCTGCTGAAACCGGCTGTCGCCATTCTGGATGAGATTGACTCCGGGCTGGATATTGACGCCCTGCGCATTGTGGGCCAGAACGTGACCCGGATGGCGCAGGATCGCGGCGAGGAGATGGGACTGCTGCTGATCACGCATTACCAGCGCCTGCTGGATTATATTGTGCCGGATTATGTACATGTCATTATGAATGGCCGGGTCGTTCGCACCGGTGACAAGGAACTGGCGGAAAAACTGGAGCGTGACGGTTATGAATGGCTGCGGCAGGAGGCCGGTCTGGAAGCGGAACCTTCAGGCTCTGAGACGGCTGCTGATTTACTGTCCGGACTGCCGCTGTAACCTGGCGGCGCGGAGTCTTGGCGACAGCTATTTCAGGAAGGAGCCATATTGTGCGTAACATTGATAAAATCAGGACCTCATTGGGGTTGGATAATATATACGGTCTGTACTTTTCTCATAAAGGCCTGAGCAGTTTAATGCCGCTGCAGCGCCAGGATCGTCCGGGCGGCCGGGCCGCTGATCCTAAATGTGATCCGCTGACCGCAAGCTGTCAGCGTGACGGCATGAGCCTTGAACCGATCGCCTCGCCGGAACCAGAGGAGCTGGCCCTGTTCCGTCCCGTGGAGATAGAGCAGAAAAAAAAGGAACTGAACCGTCCGTTACCGGTGGATTGTGAGACGCAGGCCTACCGGCTGCGCATCTCGCCGGTTGGCCATCAGGTTAATTTGCCTGTATATCTGGCAGGTGAACGCCCGGCCGCGACTTATCTGGATATCACGCTGGAGCCCGGCGCTGAGGCAGCCATCACCCTGGTGACGGCCAAAACGGAAGAACCAATCTTTTTAAACATCAGTCTGGAGGAAAACAGCCGACTGGATCTCAATCTGATCAAGATGCCGGGCTATATTTCCTGGCAGCTGCTGTCTTACCGCGTGGCCGTGGCGACAGGCGCGAGCCTGCGCCAGCACGCCGTAAATCTGGACAGCTCGGTTTATCAGGCCGGACAGGTCTTTCTGCGCGGGGAAGGCGCGGAGGCCAGGACGCAGACGGCCGCTTTTGTGAACAGCTTTGAGTCGCAGCGCTTTGATATGACCATTCGCCATGAGGTACCGCATACGGTTTCAGACATGTTTAATCATGGCGTCATCATGGCGGAAGGCTTTGGCTGCTTTGCCGGCCGCGGCGTGATTATCAAGGGCGCTTATGGATCAAAGGCAGATCAGGACAGCCGCTTTTTAGCGCTGGATCCCGCTGCCAAAGCTGAGGCCTACCCGGTCCTGATTATTGATGAATATGATGTGGAGGCCGGTCACGCCGGCAGTGTGGGTCAGATGGATGCGGAATCATTGTTTTATCTGCAAAGCCGCGGCCTGACCCTGGATGAGGCGCACAGCCTGATCACCGCAGGCTACCTCTTTCCCATCCTGCACGATATGGCCCGCTGTGTGCCGGCCCTGAAACAAACCGTGGCTTATCTGCAGCAGCGTGTCATTGAAAAGGTGAGCTTATGAATGAGGATAAATTAAAAGAAATCCTGACCTGCAAGAGTATTGATCCGGCCGTCCGCCTGGATTTCCCGATGCTGGCAGTCAAGAGTCACGGGCAACCGTTTGCGTATCTGAATAATGCGGCTACTTCGCTCAAACCCAAGCCGGTACTGGAAGCGATGGCCCGCTATTATCAGGAGTATGGCAGCAGTGTTTTCCGCGGAGTGGACAGCATTGCCTATAAAGCGACCCAGGCCTTTGAAGCCACCCGCTACAAAGTTAAGGACTTTATTGGCGCCAAACAGGCTGAATCCATTGTCTTTACCTCCGGAGCGACTGCGGGCCTGAATCTGGTCTGCCACAGCTTTGCCGCCGCGCGTCTGCAGCCCGGGGATGAGCTGGTGGTTGGCGCCACGGAGCACCACGCTAACTACGTACCCTGGCAGCAGCTGTGCAAGCAAAAAGGGGCGCGGCTGGTGCTGGCTCCCAACAATGAGCGGGGGGAAGTAACACCGGAGCTGCTGGAGTCAGTGATGACGGACAAAACGCGCCTGGTTGCCGTCTGCCATATGAGCAATGTGATGGGCGCGGTCAATGACCTGAAGGCGCTGGCAGCGATTGCTCACCGGCACGGCGCCTACCTGGTAGCAGACGGAGCGCAGGGCATTGTGCATGAGCGCCCGGAAGTAGCTGACTGGGATGTCGATTTTTACGCGTTTTCCGCGCATAAGATCTACGGACCAACCGGTGTCGGCGTGCTGTACGGTAAATATGACCTGCTGGAGAGCATGCCGCCCATGATCTACGGCGGCGAAATGATAGATGTGGTGGATGTGGCGGATACCACATTCAGAGACCCGCCCTACCGCTTTGAAGGCGGGACCCCGCCGATTGCGGAAGTCATTGGATTAGGCGCGGCGCTGGACTATATCAACAGCCTGGGTTATTGCTGCATGCAGCAGAAAACCCTGCAGCTGTGTAAACGAGCCGTGCGCGGTCTGCAGCAGAACCCTAATGTCGAAATCTATAATCCGGACAACTATTTTTCCGGTATTGTGAGCTTTAATGTTAAGGGAGTCCATCCCCATGATGCTGCCAGCATCTATGACCGGGAGGGGATTCAGGTCCGAGCCGGCCATCACTGCGCCCAGCCGGCCATGCGCTGGCTGCGGCAGAACGCGACGCTGCGGGCATCGTTTGCTTTTTACAACAATGAGGAAGAGGCTGACCGCTTAGTCACGGCCACCAAAAAGGCAGGTGATTTTCTAGATGTCTTCTTCTGATGAACATATGAACCTGCTGTACCGCCAGATTATCATGGATCACTACCAGCATCCCCGCAACAAGGGGCTGACAGGAGATCCGGCTTACTTTACGGTACATCTGAAAAATCCGTCCTGCGGGGATGACCTGTCCGTGCAAGTCAGACTGGACGGCGACCGGGTGGCGGATGTCCGCCATATTGGCGATGGCTGCTCCATCTGCTGCTCCAGCAGCTCCATGATGAGTGAGCTGCTCAAAGGTGAGACGGTGGAACAGGCGCTGGCCACCATTGAAGCATTTAAGCATATGGCTTCCGCGGAACCGTATGACGCGGATTTATTGAAAGAGGCGGTCAGCCTGCACGGGGTAGCCGAACTGCCGGCGCGGGTTAAATGCGCCACACTGGCCTGGATCGCTGCGGAAACAGCCATCCGCCGAGATGCGCAGCAAGCAGATGAGCAGCTGACCCGGCAGCCCGCAGCCGCGGCAGCTCCTCAGCGGCCGGCCGGTCAGGATGAAACGAGGACAAGCTAATGGATATAGATAAAAATCAAGTTAAGGCTGCCATGGACAACACAGTGGCTGACGCGGAGCAGGAAAACCTGGTTTCGCCGGAAGAAATTACCCGCCAGCTGGATGAAGGCTATAAATATGGCTTTCGCGATGAGATCCAGAATTATAAAAAACTGCCCAAGGGTATTAATGAAGATGTCGTCCGTGAAATCAGCCGGCTCAAAAATGAACCTGAATGGATGACCGATTTCAGAGTAAAGTCCTACCGGACCTTTGCGGCCATGCCCATGCCCAGTTTTGGGCACATCGGTAAAGTTGATTTTCAGGATATGTATTATTACGTCAAGGCGACGGAAGAAGCCGAGACCAGCTGGGATGATGTACCTGAACAGATTAAAGATACCTTTGAAAAGCTGGGGATACCTCAGGCCGAACGGGAATATCTGGCAGGGGTGACGACTCAATATGAATCCGAAGTGGTGTACCATAAGGTGCACAAAGAACTGGATGAGCTGGGCGTGATTTTTACCGACACGGATACGGCCCTGAAAGAGCATCCGGACATTTTTAAAAAGTACTTTGGCAAGCTGGTTCCGGCTACGGACAACAAATTTGCTGCTTTAAACAGCGCGGTCTGGTCTGGAGGATCCTTTATCTACGTACCCAAGGGCGTCAAGGTTCCTCAGCCCCTGCAGTCCTATTTCCGCATCAACAGTGAAAAAATGGGTCAGTTTGAACGCACCCTGATTATAGTGGATGAAGGAGCGGACCTTCACTATGTGGAAGGTTGTACCGCGCCTAACTACACCACGAACTCACTGCACGCGGCCATTGTGGAAATTTTTGTAGAAAAGGGCGGCCGCTGCCGCTACACCACTATCCAGAACTGGTCGGATAATGTGTTCAACCTGGTAACCAAACGCGCGGTCGCGGGCGAAGATGCTCAGGTGGAATGGATTGACGGTAATATCGGCAGTCACCTGACCATGAAGTATCCGGCCGTTTTCCTGCGCGGCGCCCGCTCTAAAGGTACCACGATTTCCATTGCCGTTGCCGGGAAAAATCAGACGCAGGACGCGGGCTCCCGGATGATTCATATCGGACCGGATACGTCCTCTACCATTATTTCTAAATCCATTGCCCGTAATGGCGGCAACGCGACATACCGCGGCACGGTCAACTTTGAACCTTCAGCTTTGCGGGCCAAGGCGCATGTTGAATGCGATACACTGATCCTGGACGAACAGTCCAAATCAGATACTTTGCCCACAAACCGGATTAAAAACGGCAGCGGCCAGTTTGAGCATGAGGCCACGGTCTCAAAAATCTCTGAGGAGAAGCTATTTTATCTGATGAGCCGGGGCATCCCTGAAGAAAAAGCGACGGAAATGATTATCATGGGCTTTATTGAGCCTTTCACCCGGGAGCTGCCCATGGAGTACGCTATTGAACTGAATCAATTGATGAAGCTGGATATGTCTAATTCCGTCGGCTGAGCCTTTTGCCCTGATGGTATCAATAAGCCGGTACAGTTTAGCCTGTGCCGGCTTATTTTGTTAGTCGGTGGCCCCGCGGATTGTCACGCCAGGCGCCAGCTGGTTTCCGCAGCTTAGCAGCTCAGTTCATCGAGCTTGGCGCTGAGCTCAGCCCAGTGCCGGATATGCCAGTGCGGACATTGGGGCTGCAGCCGTCGATCCGGCTCACCTGACTGCACTGTCCTGGGAGCCGGATCGTACCACACCGGTGTTATACCGGTCCTATATGCACCCTCAATATCTGCTCTGACATTGTCACCGCAAAACCAGCTGACATGCTGAGATACCTTGACTTTTTGCAGCGCCAGCTCAAACAGCAGCGGAGAAGGTTTGCGGACGCCGTATTCGCTGGAAGTGATAACAAAATCAAACGAATGCTCCGGCAGGCTCTTTTGCAGGCGCGCTTCCAGTAAACAACCAGACCAGGGCAGATTGCTGATAATTCCGCTCGGTATCCCCCTGCGGCGAAGCTGAGCCAGCAGCGAAATAATCCCGGGAGTCGGCCTGGCAGGCGCCCCGGCCTCCCAGATAATCTGTTCTGCTTGCAGCAGGGTGATGGACAGATCAATATCCAGGCGCTCAAATAACAACCGCAACAAGACCCGTTCTTGAAATTCCAGCTTATCTCCCCGGGCGTGAACAAAAAAATCAAAAAGCTCCTGATCCGCTGCCGCCAGCTGTTCAATTGACAGGCCGTGGGGGTTCTTCCTGATATAGGGGCGCAAGGCCGCATATGCGCGGATCAGGTTCAGAGGGGTTTCGCTTAGTACGGTTTCACCATAATCAAAAATGATCAGCTGAGGCTGCGGCGGTTTAATCTCCATAAGTTTGGTACCTGCCTGCTAAAAATTGGGTCATTGATTCAATTATAGACAAAAAACCATGTTTCCAGGGTCAGGGATGGGGAGGCAAGGATATTTTTAAGAGTTGTAGCACTTTTAAATAATCTGAGTCAGAACAGTGGATCAGCCTTTCCAGTAAAACAGCTGGCAAATCCCGGCTTGCGGCAAATTGATTAAGCGGAGTATGGAACTCTGCCACAGGTAACCTGGCGGGGACGGGCTGATAGGCTGAATCGTCAGAAACCAGGATCTCCTGACCCGTCAGCAGATATTCCAGACTGACACCTAGCACCTGAGAGATTTTCAGACAGCTTAAGGTCGGGGGCATGCGGTGCTTGGACCGCCAGCCAGCCCCTGTACTGGTGGAGACGCTAATCTCCTGCCATAGTGTTTTCTGGTCCATGGATAATAGATTCATCTGATGGTCAACCCGGTGCCAGAAAGATTTGATCCCATCATTCTCATCCTTTTTCATAAGTTTGTTTATAGCATGAGATATAAGCAAAGATATCCAAATGGGTAAATTACCATTGACAAAATATCCGAATGGATATATAGTCGTTGCATGACGATTGCCCCAAAGCAGATAGCTGAGAATACATAAATCAAGTGAAAATGCTCGAAGGTTTTATGATTCTTTTTCGAATGTTATTTAGCTTCCAAATATTTCGTCAAACAAAAGTTGAGGGGGAACGAATAGATATGAAGCAAGCGGCCAAACAGTACACTGGCAGCAGCAAGGTTATGACGACTAAAATCAGCTACAAAAAAGACTTTCAGAAGTACAAAAGTGTTTATCTGATAGCTCTCATTTGCCTGCTGTATTACTTCATTTTCTGTTACGCACCGATGGGTGGAATCTTAATAGCGTTTAAGAATTATCGTCCCGCTAGAGGTATTTGGGGAAGCGATTGGGTCGGACTGAGGTACTTTAAGCAGTTTTTTTCGAGCCATTACTTTTATAGACTGATCAGAAATACTCTCCTGATTAATGTGTATGACGTTTTGTTTGGCTTTCCCGCTCCAATTATTCTAGCTCTATTACTGAATGAGCTCACTTCTCAGAGGTTTAAAAAAACTGTTCAGACAATTACTTATTTACCTTACTTTATTTCATTAGTCGTAGTCTGTGGCATTATTCTGGATTTTTTGTCAGTTGATGGACTGGTTAACCAGATCATTGACTTTTTTGGTGGCTCAACAGTTGTGTTCTTACAAAACCCAAAATACTTCCGGACAATATATGTGGTTTCAGGAATATGGCAAAATGTTGGCTACGGTTCAATAATATATCTGGCTGCGTTATCCGCCATTGACACCCAACTGCTTGATGCATCTGCAGTGGATGGCTGCAACAGATTCCAGAGGATCTGGCATGTAACATTACCGGGGATAGCTCCAACTATTATTATCATGCTGATTTTGCGCTTGGGCAGCATGATGAATGTTGGCTTTGAGAAAGTCATCCTGCTTTATAATGAATCAATTTATGAAACTTCTGATGTTATATCCAGCTTTGTATATCGTTATGGGATTTTGCAGGGTAATTACAGTTACAGCACAGCTGTGGGTCTTTTTAACTCCTTGATAAATTTTGCCTTGCTGATCATAGTCAACCAGATAAGCAAAAAGGTCAGCAGTATTTCAATATGGTAAAGGAGAATAGAGATGGGCAAAAAAGCTGAGTGGAATTATGGAAAAAAGAGTGCCGGCAGTAAAGTGTTTGATGTCATAAACATTATTATTATGCTTTTCCTGATTGTGATAACGCTTTATCCCTTCTTGTATGTACTATTTGCCTCATTCAGCAACCCATTGAAACTGATGGCGCACAGAGGGCTGTTGTTGGCTCCGCTGGGATTTACATTCAAAGGTTACAGCATGGTCTTCAGGAATTCAGGGGTGGTGCAGGGCTTTCTGGTTACCATCTTTGTCACGGTAGTCGGAACTCTGATAAACATGATCGCTTCGATTGCTTTTGCCTACGTCCTGTCAAAAAAGGATATGCGCTGGCATGGCCTCATTACCATGTTAGCTGTATTTACCATGTTTTTTGGCGGCGGTATGATTCCGACTTACATTGTTGTTAACAGCCTGGGCTTAGTTGACAGTCTGTGGTCTTTGATTCTGCCGGGTCTGATTAACACCTACAATGTCATTATCCTCAGAACGGCCATTGCCAGCGTCCCGCCAGAACTTGAAGAGTCTGCCCGTCTGGATGGCGCAGGTGAGCTGAGGATTCTAAGCAAAATCATTGTTCCGGTGATTATTCCTTCAATTGCCGCTGTAACCCTGTTTTATATGGTCGGACATTGGAATTCCTGGTCTGACGCGCTGATCTATATTCGTACACCAGAGAAATTTCCGCTGCAATTGGTCCTGAGAGCTATTCTTATTCAGAATGACACTCAGGCAGGCGTGTCAGGTACCGCCTATCAGGGTGGGGAAGATCACGCGGCTAGGATGCTGCTCAAATATTCAACCATTATGGTATCAATTATTCCAATTATCTGTGTCTACCCCTTTATTCAAAAGTACTTTACTAAGGGAGTCATGATTGGGGCTCTAAAAGGCTGAAATCATTAAAAGGAGATGGAAAGATGAAAGTACGTGGAAAACTATTGGCGTTGCTGTTAACCACAGCAGTAGTCACCGGTGGCTGTGCATCCAAAGGCGGGAGCAGCAGTGAAGGTTCTTCAGCGGCTACACAGAAAACAAGTTCAACCGCTGAGACGACTGCCGCTCAGGCTGAGAGTGAAAGCAGCGCGAGCGAAGGTTCAGATCAAAGCGGACAAGGTGAAGTGACTACCTTTACTTATTACCGACCTGGCCTGAACCGGAATAATATTACCAGTTATTCTGACACGCTCTGGGTCCAGGAATTGGAAAAGAAAATGAATGTAAAAATTGAGTTCATGGGCCCGGCTTCTGGTGATGACTACAACCAGGCTGTTAATATTGTGCTTGCCTCAGGTGATTACCCGGATGCGGTCTACATGAACTGGAATAATTATAATGGAGGTCTGCGCGCGGCAATTGATGATGGTATTGTTGTGGATGTCAGTGCCAATGAAACGTATAAAAGCCTGATGCCAACCTGGTTTGGTGATCTGGATGAAAATGAAAACCTGAGACGGGCGGTTACGCTGGATGACGGTACATCTGCGTTATTCTGTCACATTGAAAATAACCTCAAGCGGGGAGCTTATGCTGGATATGGTATTAGAAAAGACTGGCTGGATAATCTAGGCTTGCAGGTACCGACTACAGTCGATGAACTATATAATGTCCTTTCCAAGTTCAAGACTGAGGATGCTAATGGCAATGGCGATAATACTGATGAAATACCCATGTCAGATGATAGTGACCATAACCTGATCTCATATCTGGCCCCTGCCTGGGGCCTGCGGGTTAACACCCCCTATCTGGATCCGGATACACAAAAAATGACCTACTGGACACAGTATAAGGACGGAGAAGCTTTTACTGATTTTCTGACTACCTTACATCAGTGGTATGAGGAAGGTCTGATCGACCCGGAATTTGCATCTCAGGACAGCAGCGCCAAAGAGGCTAAAATAACCAATGATCAGGTTGGCTTTACCTTTGCCTGGACCGGTAACTATGCTACCTGGACAGATGCACTAGCGGAGAACTTTCCGTCTATAGCAGATAAAATAGATATTTATGGCATGGTCCCGGTGGTGGGACCTGCAGGTAAAGCTTATACTGCTAATGATGCTCATGTCCGTTATGCAGCCTCTAATGAAGGGACTTGCGTAACTAGCTCTTCAGTAAAAGATGGAACCATTGAAGCTATTCTGAAGTTGTTTGATTATATGTATACTGATGAAGGCAGTGAAATCATTAATTGGGGAGAAGAAGGTGTCTCCTATACAAAAGATGCAGACGGCAAGAATCAATGGACTGATGCTGTTACTAACGATTCGGAGTACTCATTCTCTGATAAAGTGTTTGAGTATGCACTGCCAACCTGGGGCGGCTTTCCAAAAGTTATGAGTTATGATGCTTGGGCTTCAATTGAAGCCACGACCGCATCGCAGCAACAGGCACATGAAAACTACTGGAAAGCTGATACAGGCTTGTTAATGCCGCCACTGATGATGAACCAGAGCGAAGCAGAAGAGTACAATCAGATTATGACCGATGTTAACACGGCAATCAGCGAGCTGTACTTGAGTGTGATTCTGGGCACAAAGTCAGTGGATGATATTCCAGCTTTACTGCAGCAGGTAGATGATATGGGTATAAATCGGGCCATGGAAATCTATCAGGGCGTTTACGATCGCTACATCAGCAAGTAGATTTGAAAATGATACTACCATAACTATAGGGGTTACCGGATATTGAACTCAGCGTATCCGGTAACCCTTATTCTATATGCAAGTAAATATATGCCCAGCTGCCCTGGCTCAAAATCCTCGCCGGTAAGCTTCAGGTATCAGCTCATCCGCTCCGCGCTGATGTGCCGTCTGCAGCACCCAGTACGGATTCCGCAACAGCTCGCGGCCCAAGGCTACCAAATCAGCCCGGCCATGTTGCACGATCTCTTCGGCCATCCCGCTGTCACTGAGCAAACCAACGGCAATGACCGGAATGCCGCAGCCTCGGCGGATTTCTTCCGCAAACCCGACCTGGTAACCAGGAAACGCTTTGATCGGGGCGTTCAATAAGCCGCCGCTGCTGATATGCGCCAAATCCAGGCGACTGCTGGGATCCTGCTGCAGCTGATTGATATTCTCAACTGTATCCGCAGGGGTCAATCCGCCTTCCAGCCAGTCAGTGGCGGAAAACCGTGCCCAGAGCGCGCGGTCCGCTGGCCAGTTCTGCCTGACTTCCCGGACGACCTCCTGCAAAAAGCGGCGCCGGTTCTCCGGGCTGCCGCCGTAGGCATCCGTGCGGGTATTGCTGAGCGGCGAAAGGAACTCATGAATCAAGTAACCGTGAGCAGCGTGGATTTCCACGGCGTCAAAGCCCGCTTGGGCGGCCCGGGCGGCGGCCTGGCCGAAAGCTTTGACTGCCTTTTTAATATCTGCTGTCGTCATAGCGGACGGACAGGCGTATTCTGCCGGGTTAAAATCAATCGCGGAGGGTGCATATTTAGGCAGATCGGCGCAGGTGGATTTACGCCCCGCGTGAGCCAATTGCAAGGCAACTTTGACACCATAGGCGTGACAGCCAGCTACGATTTTTTGCAGTGGTTCAATCTGACTATCCTCCCACAGTCCCAGATCATGATCACTGATTCGGCCTTCCGGCAGGACGGCAGTCGCTTCCATGATGATTAAACCGACACCGCCCACCGCCCGGCTTACATAATGCTGATCATGAAAATCGGTAGCCCAGCCATCCTGGCCGGCTGAATACATACACATGGGCGGCATGACCACGCGGTTTTTTAAGTGGATCGACTCAATTTCCCAAGGCTCCAACAATAACATAGTTTTTGCTCCTTTGTATGCTGAGACCTGCAAGGTCATCGCTGAATACAGTTTTGAGTATACTGCCGACTGCTCTAAAGCATAGTGCCGCAGGTTTCATAGTCATAGGCATTTACGGGCCTGAGCCCAAGACCGCTCTTGACCCGGTTGAGCTTTTGACTGGCCTGCATTGGTCAGGATAATCAGATATATAACCATGACGCTGAATGAATGATCGTAAACTGCATATAAACACAAAGAAATATCTTGTGTTATATGGTTAAATGGCTAATAATGAAAGCAAATAACTGTCAGGAGGTAACAGAATGACTTTTTTGTTGACAAAAACCCGTTTAGACAGCTCAATCTTCTTAGTTGCCGCCATCCTGGTCTCCCTGGCGGCCTTTGCCGTAGCCTGGTGGCTCTATCATTGGATTATGCGGGAAAGAGTTGACCACCCACAGGTCGAAAGGATCCGCGGGTATATTGCCAAAGGCGCCCATACCTTCCTGCGGCGCGAGTACAAACTGCTGGCCTTATTTGCCGCCGGCATGACAGTTCTGATTCTCCTTTTTTTACCGCAACCAATCTGGCAGGGCTCAGCGTTGACTAATCTAAATATGGCGCTGGCTTATGTAGCCGGCACCGTGTTTTCAGCCATAGCCGGAAAAATCGGGGTACAAGTGGCCACCCAGGCCAATGCCCGGGCCGCTCTGGCTGCCCGCAGCAGTCTGCGCCAATCCTTTTTGGCCGGCTTCCGTGGCGGCGCGGTGATGGGCATGGCGGTGGTGGGGTCAAGCCTGCTGGGGGTAGCCCTGGTGTTTTGGCTCTTTGCGGATGGTTCGGTCATCTTGGGCTTTAGCTTTGGCGCCAGCTCCCTGGCGCTCTTTGCCAAGGCCGGCGGAGGCATCTTTACAAAAACCGCGGATATTTCAGCCGACCTGGTCGGTAAGGTGGAACTGGGTATCCCGGAGGACGACCCGCGCAATCCGGCGGTGATTGCGGATAATGTCGGGGACAACGTTGGCGATGTAGCCGGCATGGGCGCAGACCTGTTTGACTCCAATGTTGCCAGCATGGCTGCCGCTTTGGTGATTGCCATGGCCCTGGACGGCGGTGCCAGGGGCCCCAACAGCCAGATGGTTTTTCTGTACACCACGCTTGGCTTGCTGGCCTCGATCATTGGGGTGGCCTCGGCTCGAATGGGCAAAAAGGAAGACCCATCGCGCGCGCTGAATCTCAGTACTTACGTGACCGGCGGCGTATTTTTGCTGCTGACCGCAGCGGCTACGGCTTTGCTGAATTTTTCGTGGCAGATCTGGGGTGCGGCTATTGTGGGCCTCGCTGCCGGTATCCTGATCGGGATTACCAGTGATTTTTTTACCAATGATAACCGCAGCCCCGTTCGCCGGGTCGCAAAACTAAGCCAGAGCGGTCCGGCCTTTACGATTTTGTCCGGGATGTCCTATGGCTTGATGAGCGTTTTGCCGGCGCTGGTCGGCATTGCCGCTGCGGCGCTGGTGGCGTATCAGCTCTGCGCTTCACTGGGCACAGAGTACGCCCTCTTTGGCATTGCGATGTCTGCTTTGGGCATGCTCTCAATTGTCGGGACAATTATTTCAAACGATGCTTACGGACCGATTGTGGATAATGCCCGGGGCCTGGTAGAAATGGCGGAGCTGGGAGAGGAGGCACTGGAACGGACGGATGAGTTGGATTCGGCCGGTAACACTGTTAAGGCTATCACCAAAGGCTTTTCCATCGCGGCTGCCGGCTTGACCGTTATTTCGCTATTGGGCGCATTCATGACGGAGGTAAATGAAAGCGCAGTGGCGGCCGGCTTAGCGGTGGAGGGCGAACGTTATCTGCAAGGGTTTGATATTCTGGATCCGCTGGTCTTTTTTGGACTGCTGATTGGCGCGGCTATCCCCGCCATGTTTTCTGCCATGCTGATGCGGGGCGTTAATCGCAACGCTGACCGCATGGTAGCGGAAATACACCGGCAATTTAAGGAGATCCCCGGGTTGAAGGAGGGGAAAGCGGAGGTTGTGCCTGAATATGATCGTTGCATTTCAATTGCTACGGTCGGCGCGTTGCGTGAACTAATCCCGGCCGGTCTGATGGTCATAGTCGTGACCCTCCTGGTTGGTTTTATCGGCGGGGTCAAAGCGATCGGGGGCTTCCTGACCGGCAATATTGTGTCCGGCTTGCTGCTGGCTATCTTTATGTCTAATTCCGGCGGCCTGTGGGATAATGCTAAAAAGTACGTTGAAGCCGGACACTGCGGCGGTAAAAACAGTCAGGCGCATAAGGCGGCTGTGGTGGGCGATACTGTGGGTGATCCGTTTAAAGATACCGCCGGTCCTTCGCTTAACACCCAGATAACAGTGGTTTCGCTGGTGGCGTCAGTGGCGTCCGGCATGTTCCTCTTGTTCAGCTTGCTGGGTTGAGACTGGAACCCTGAGCGCGACAGGTGCGGGATTTTGCGCAGAACGATGACCTGTAAACCTTGACGGCTGGAGGGATTTTTGTGTACAAAGCATTGCTGGTTGATGATGAATCAACGGTCAGAAACGGCTTGATGCGCCACCTTAACTGGACGGCTTTGGGGATTGAGACGGTGCTGACGGCGGCATCAGGAGAGGAGGGGCTCAAGCTCAGCCTCTCCGTTCAACCGGACATTGTTGTTTCAGATATCCGGATGTATGAGATGGACGGGGTTGAGATGTGTCGCCAAATCAGACGGAAAAGCCCTGATTGCCAGCTTATATTTTTGAGCGGTTTTGCAGATAAACCTTATCTTAAAGCTGCTATTGAACTGGCAGCAGTGTCTTTTGTAGAAAAACCGGTTGACCCGGCAGAACTGGAAAAGGCTTTAGCCAAAGCAGTTGCTGCCTGCAGTCAACGGCAAACTAATATGCATCGGGAGCAGTACCTAAGTCAAAGCTTACCGTACTTAAAAAGGCGGGCCTGGCTAGCTTTGCTTAACGGACAAGGTAGCATAGCGGAACAGCAGCGACAATTCCAGCTGTTGCAGCTGACGGTACATGACTTGCCGGCGGTTCAGATTCTGATTTTGTACACTGATCAGGCCGTAGCAAATAGTGAAAGCTTTACAGTCAGGCTCAAACAATGGATGCAGACGCACCTTTCAGCCGGCAGTCTATCTTTGCTGCTATATCAGGACTTTATTGACGACAGGAGTCTGGTTATCTTGCTGGGCGGACGCCTGCCTGCATTAAATGCCAGTGCGTTGGATTTGGGTGTCCTGTCAGACTTACTGAAAGTCGGGCTGGCAGAGTACCGGCTTTTTCTGGCAGTAGGACGCCCCATTGCAGGCGATGATATGCTAGGTCGGGCTTATCAGGATGCTAAGCTGGCCCTGACCGCTTTATTTTATAGCGGCTATGGCACGATAGTTCAGGCTAGATCGGTGATGCCTGCTTGCCCGCATCCTGATTTAGATACCCTGCTTTTCGATCATTTTTATCGCGCTCTACTGGGGCAGGATGAAAATGAGATCAAGCTTTTGCTGGATCAATTGAGCTGGACACTACGCCAAGCCAGATTGCAGCAAGATGATTGGATCCGCAGCATTTATTATCAACTGAACCATCAGATCAATGTGGCCAGGGAGACGCTCTGCCTGTGCTCCCGGGAACAGCAGGAGGCAGTGCAAAATCAACATCTGCAGGTTATTGATAGATCAGATACGCTGGATGATTTGCAGAAATATCTGCTAAATAAAGCCAGAGAAGTGATAGCACTCAAAAAACGGGAAGAGAACGGCAATGCGGTGGTTGCTAAGGTTCTGCGCTTTATTCAGCATCATTATAATGAGCCGGATCTTTCAGTCAGGGCGCTTGCGGATTATTGCTATTTAACACCTACTTACTTTTCCAGCTTGTTTAAACGGAAAACCGGGCGGACAGTTGGGCAATATCTGACTGAGTATCGGATTGAGAAGGCGCGCTTACTGTTGAGAGATGAAAGCTTTAAGCTCTATCAAGTTGCACGACAGGTCGGTTATGAGGATTCAAATTATTTTGCCCGGATTTTTAAAAAGCAAACGGGTCTGTCTCCCTCAGAATACAGAGAGAGTCAGCTGGTATGAGCGGCTTCAATAAAAACTGCTCCCCCTTGGTCAAAAAGCTGATTGACTGGTTCTCCAATAAGTCAATGCGCGTAAAGCTTCTGGTATCCTTCTCTGTCCCGGTTGTCTTGATTTTTGCAGTATTAATGACGGTTATTTTCATTAGACTGTCAGGCGATTACCGTCGGCAAATCATGTCGAGCTCCGACAAATCTTACGACCAGGCTTACACTGTGCTGGATAGTTATATCAGTACTATGGTTTATGCTTCTGATAAGATCTGCTATGACGGCGAGCTGCAAAACACGCTGTCGGCCGTGACTTTTAATGGGCAAAGGCCTTACGATATCCAATTTCGCGAGTTTTGGGATTTGGATGCCATATTTTCTTCTGCAGAAAGCAACGACATCATCTACCGTGCCAAAATCTACATACCGGACGACATTATTTATTCAAGCAACACGAAACACTTTGATGCGGTTTCAAAATTAGAAATGCGAGAAGATTATCAGGATTTTGTCGCCGCAAGCCACAATGGTTTACCCTATTTTACTCTGCCGGAGGCAGTTAGTCTGCAGGGAGAAACCCAGACCGTTCAAGTGGTTTCTTTGCTAAGAGATGTTATAACGACAGATGGAACCAATATCAGTCTGGGCGTAGAGCAGATTAGCATACGCCAGGACTTAATTGACCAGGTTCTGGAACAGTCCGACATCACTCACAGTGGTTTTGTCTATTTGTTGAATAATAAAAAGGATCTGATTAGCTATACAGACGATGCTACAGCTAGTAAGCTATCTCAGAGCGGAATTGATCTTAGTTTAGGTGCAGATACTGGTACATGGAATCAAATCAGTTTATGGGATCAAAGCTATTTTTATCGCAAACAGACACTAGCAGCTGCTGGCTGGATGTTAGTGGCACTTTTACCGGAAGCGGAAATTTACGCGCAAAGCAAGGAAATAGGTCTTATCATCTTTTTTCTCAGCTTACTGGCCATTTTTCTCATTGTGTTAATCTCCTATGCTCTGGCACGTTTTTATGTCAATCGCATTGATACTCTGTCTAAAACGATGCAAAGAGTTCAAAAAGGTGATTTGAATTTGAGCCTGGCATCCAGTGCACAGGATGAAATTGGCAGTTTGTTTGACAGCTTTAACTATATGACAAAACAATTACGAGCGTTGATGGCAGAACGTTACCGGTCCGGACAAGCCCTTAAAGCAGCGGATTTACGAGCGCTGCAGGCTCAGATTAACCCGCATTTTTTATACAATACATTGGATTGGATTAACTGGCAGGCTTTGGACCATAATGCACCTGAAATCGCAGAGACAACCCGGAATCTTGCTCAATTTTACCGGTTGAGTCTGAATCGCGGTCAGCAGGTCACCACCATTGGCGACGAATTAATTCTGGTCAAAGCCTACGTTAATATCCAGCGACATCACTTGGACCAAGGCCTGCAGTTAAAAATTGACGCGGATGAAACGGTACTGAATTTAGCTTGCATAAATTTAATCCTGCAACCCTTTGTTGAGAACGCTATTGTTCATGGTATATCTGGTCCTCTGGGCGGCCACCAGCTGGCAATTGACATTAGGGTAAAAAGGAAAGCTGACCAAGTACAATTTGAAATACAGGATGATGGAAAAGGCATGACGCCCCAACAGGTCAAGCAACTCGCGCAGGAGCATAAATCTGACGGTGGTTACGGCGTATATAATGTCAGATCCAGGTTGCAGCTATGTTTTGGCGCTAAAGCCTTAGTGGCCTATCAAAGTCAGTTAGGGGTAGGAACCAGGGTCTTGCTGACCATTCCGGCTTTGGATGTCCAAACATGCGAAAATATAATAAAAGGATATAAATTGGAAAATGACTGACTGAGATAATCAGATTGTATGATTGGATTTGTGCACATTCAATGCTAATAAAATAAGCTGATACATGACAAAAAGAACAAAAACAGGGTTTTGTCTTTGGAATCGTAGAAACGTCCTGAACTATGATCTTTAGTGAATAATACAATAAGACTGTCAGATGAAGGCAGCCATGATTGAACATATGTAAGGAGGGAAAAGATGAAGCAGGGCTTTCTACATGAAATCAAAAAAAACCATCCACTATTTATTATGCTTCTGCCGGCAGTTATTCTGGTTTTTGTCATGTCGTATATTCCCATGTCCGGATTAGTATTAGCTTTTAAAAATTATCGCTTTGATAAAGGCGTATTTGGCAGTGACTGGAATGGTTTGGAAAATTTTCGCTATCTTTTCTCCTCAGGTACCGGCTGGCTTATTACCAAAAATACTATCCTATATAACTTACTAAACCTGATCACCTCCCAGGCCTTGTCGATTATTTTAGCCGTGATTATTTCAGAAATGCGAGCGCGGCTGTATAAACGAGTCGTCCAATCAGTTATTTTCTTTCCCTATTTTGTTTCATGGGTTATCGTTGGAACCTTTGTGTATAACATCTTTAATTATGAAACCGGGGTCATGAATAATTTACTGACCGCACTGGGTAAGGAAAAAATTAATGTATATGCCCTGCCGGCCGTCTGGCCCTGGATTATTTGTGCGTTTAATGCCTGGAAATGGTCTGGTTATAATTCCATTATTTATATTGCCTCCATTACCGGGATTGATGAACAGTGTTTGGAAGCAGCAGAAATTGATGGTGCCAACATTTTTCAAAAGATCTGGTACATTACATTTCCCTCAATCAAGCCAACCATTATTACCATGTTGCTACTGCAAGTCGGCCGTATCCTCAGAGGGGACTTTGAAATGTTTTATCAAATCGTGGGTAATAACGGGCAACTTTATAATGCGACTGATGTCATTGATACTTATGTATTCAGATCTCTGCAACAAAACTCAAATATGGGCATGACGGCTGCTGCCACATTCTACCAATCGGTATTGTGCTTTGTCATCATAATAATTGTAAATGCGCTGGTAAAAAGGGCAGACCCGGACTACGCATTATTCTGAGGCTTAAGGAGGTTTATATGGCTCATAATCTTGTCTCCAGGTCAGGTCTGTCCACGTCTGCTGCAGCAACGCTGGGGCGATCTGCAAGAATAAAACCCAATACCTCAAGAATTGTATTTGACCTGATCGGATATACCCTGGTCACCTTGGTGGCAGTAGTCTGTCTGATACCCTTAGTTATGCTGATATCTGGTTCTTTTACAGCCGAACAAACCATTCGCTTGTATGGTTACAGCATTTTCCCCAGAGATGTAACTCTTGAAGCCTACAGTGTCATTTTTAAAGATCCATCGACTGTGATCCGAGCCTACGGCGTGACCATTTTTGTGACGGCAGTGGGAACCAGTTTAGGCTTGTTTTTACTGACCATGACTGCTTATGTCATCAGCCGCAAGGACTTTAAATATCGTAATGGCTTTTCTTTCTTCTTTTACTTTACAACCCTGTTTAATGGAGGAATGATCAGTACCTATATCTTTTATATTCAGTATCTGCATTTGAAAGATAACATTCTGGCTTTAATTTTACCGGGCTTGTTTAATGTTTTTTATTTGCTCATCATGAGGACCTTTGTTGCGGCTATCCCCACGGCGCTGATTGAATCAGCCAAGATAGATGGAGCTAAAGAATTCAGAATATTCATTCAGATTGTCTTTCCGTTATTAAAGTCCGGGTTAGCTACCATTGGCTTGTTTATGGCTCTGGGATACTGGAATGACTGGTATAACGCCATGCTTTATATTAATTCAACGGAAAAATACCCGCTGCAATATATGATGTATAACATGCTGATGAAAAACCAGGCATTAAGTCAAATTGCCAGCCAGGTTGGTATCCGGGTGGAAAATATGCCCACTAACTCTCTAAAACTGGCCATGGCTGTCGTTACTACCGGACCAATTATTTTACTTTATCCCTTTGTTCAGAAATTCTTTGTCAAAGGCATTACCATCGGATCAGTCAAAGGCTGACCTGTGGTTCCGGCAGCAGGTCAAAGGCGGAACTGCGGAAGTAAAAGAAAGGAGTATGACTATCTAAGCCGCCTGTACATTGTTTGGCTGACCTTAGCCAGACAGACCCATTAAGTAGGTTTACCATCAATGATTTTTGGAGGTTGATATGAACAAGATAAGTCGTTTTATGGCTGCGGCTATAAGTATCAGTATGACTGCTGGCTTGCTGATGTCCTGTGGCAGTTCTGCCACTAAGGGCAGCACCACAGCGAGTACCAATCAGAGCAGCGCGGTTGAGGGGGAAACGGACAGTACGACAGCTGCCGCTTTAGATCTGTCCAAGGAAGTTGAGCTATCCTTGTATGTGGTTAGTGACCGTCCGGCTGGTCAGGACGTGTTAGATGAAAATCTCAATAAACTACTTAAAGAAAAAATGAATACAACACTTAAGACCGAATGGATTGCCTGGTCAGAATATGCCAATAAGTACCCTTTGCTTTTCTCATCGGGCGAAGTTTTTGACATGGCTTACGCAGCTACCTGGCTTAATTTTGCCGCTCTGGCAAGAAAAGGTGCTTTCAAAAGCCTGGATGAACTCTGGCCAACCTATGCTCCTAAAAACTTTGCCAGACAATCTGAAACAGCCTTACAGCAGGCAACCGTTGATGGCCATTATTATTGTGTCCCGACCTTATTGGCGACTTATTCCGCCTATGGTCCAATATATCGTACCGATATATTGGAAGGCACCGACTGGGACGGTAAAATGGAAACCATAGCCGATTATGAAACCTACTTGCAGTATGTAAAGGATAATACAACTCTAGAACCTTACGATGTATACTCTTCTGGTTCAGAGATGGATGATATCTTTATGTACAACAATGGCTTGTATGCACTAAAAGGCTCAACCAATGACTTCCTCTGGATTGATCCGGCAGAAGAAAATCCGAAAATCTTCACTTATTATGAATATGACAAAACCGCGGATTTTCTGGAAATGATGAACCGCTGGAACCAAGCAGGATATTTCCCTAAGTCTGCCTTGTCAGATACGGACAGCAGCAAAGTTCAGAATGGGGTGGCGGCTTCAACTCTGCATAATATTGATACCTATCAAAGCCGGTTCATTGAGCATCCAGAATGGGGCTTCAAGTTTGCCAACTTTGTATCTGATGTATCCAACATGTCTTTTACGCAGGACGCCATGGTCATTTCTAATACCTCTGAAAATCCTGAACGAGCTTTGGCGCTTTATGATCTGATTACGAATGACGAAGAAGTATACCGCGCCTTTATGTGGGGTATTGAGGGCACATCATATGAAATCAAAGACGATCAGTTGTCGATGCTGGATCTGACGACCTATCCCGGCTCTTCAATGTGGGCAGCCCGAACGACTGAATTCAACCTACCAACATATGGCTCACCAGCGGATCTTCAAACCTGGAAAGACAGCTTTGACCAAGCGATAGTAGATGGTGAAGGCTCGCAAAAATACCGTTCATTTGTACTGGATATCTCCAGTATTGAGACAGAATATGCTGCTTGTCAGAATGTACATCAACAGTATTGGTGGCCGCTGGAACTGGGCTACACCGATCCGGTGAGTGGTTTACAAGAGTACAAGGACAAAATGGAAGCTGCTGGCATCGAAAAAGTGATTGAGACCTTACAAACCCAGCTGAATGATTATTTGACTGCTCAAAAAGGCTGATAGGGTGGAGGTAAAACAACGTGATTAAGGGATGGTTCTGATAGCCTACCTTAACCGCAAAGAGCAGGCGGCAGGTCAGCTCGGGGACCAGGAGGACCCGTCCGGATCAGCTGCCTGTTTGCTAGTCCATACATTACGGGAGGGTAGGGATGACATATCCGGATCATATTCTTTTTGGTACGGCCTATTATGCTGAATATTTACCGGCTGATCGCCTGGAAACAGACTTCAAATTGATGAAAGCTGCCCATATTAATCTGATCCGGATTGCTGAGTCAACCTGGTCAACTGCAGAACCCAGCGAAGGTCATTTTGACTTCAGCCAGATCCTGCGGGTGCTTGAAGCGGCAAATCGGTGGGATATTGCTGTCATGATCGGAACGCCAACCTATGCCATCCCTCCCTGGATGGCAGCCGCATATCCAGAAGTGCTGGCAATCACAGATAAAGGGCGAAACCAATATGGATCTCGTCAAAACATGGACATCAGCCATCCGACATATCGTTTTTTTTCTGAACGGATCATCCGTCGCTTAATGGCTGCGGTTCAGCCTTATAAAGCAGTACTGGCAGTTCAGCTGGATAATGAAACCAAGCCTTACCACACTGCAGGGCCCAATGTCCAGCGCCAATTTATCCACTGGCTCCGTAATCAATATGGCGATGTACAAGCTTTGAATCAGGCACTGGGCTTATCATATTGGAGTAACAGCGTAGATGCTTGGGAAAATCTGCCAGATGTGACCGGAACAATCAACGGCAGCCTGGCTGCCTTGTTTGCGCGGTTTCAGCGCAGTCTGGTGACGGAATTTTTAGCCTGGCAGGCAGAAATTGTACGGGAATATTTGCGGCCGGACCAATTTGTTACACACAATTTTGATTATGAGTGGAGAGGCTATTCTTACGGATTGCAAGCAGAGACGGATCACTACCAGGCTGCGAGCTGCTTGGATATAGCTGGCTGTGATATCTATCATCCTAGCCAGGATCAGTTCAGCGGTCGGGAAACGGCTTTTTGCTCAGCTGCCTGCTGGTCATTGAAACGTAGCAATTATCTTGTTTTGGAAACTCAGGCCCAAGGCCAGCCAGACTGGACGCCATATCCGGGTCAATTGCGTTTACAAGCTTTCAATCACCTGGCTAATGGTTCGGACAGCGTTATGTACTGGCATTGGCATTCAATTCATAACGCGGTTGAAACTTACTGGAAGGGTATCCTCAGCCATGATCTAAGACCCAATGCCACCTACTATGAAATAGCCGGGTTAGGCGCTGATTTGGAGCGGCTTGGACCAAAATTAAGGCAACTTAAAAAAATGAATAAAGTAGCGATCCTGGTCAGTCAGGATGCGCTGACCGGATTAAACATATTTTCTCCCATACCCGGCTGCGGCTTTTATAATGATATTTTGCGCCTTTTTGCGGATGCTTTATATGACCTGAATCTGGAATACGATCTCCTTTATCCGCAGCAAGTCAGCTTGTTTTCGCAGTACGAGTTGATTGTGGTCCCTGTACTTTATAGCGCAGCAGATGATTTGCTTGAGTCACTCAAGGATTACGCCCGACAGGGAGGCTGCCTGCTCATTAGCTTTAAATGTGGCTTTAGCTCTCCAGAACTGACAGTAGCCAAAGACTTGCAGCCGCATCTGTTAAGTGAAGCCTGCGGGATGCATTATGATCAGTTTACCTTGCCCCGGCAGGTTTCCTTAACCGGTGACGCCTATGATTTGTCCAAAGTGGACCGGGTTATTACCGATTGGATGGAGCTCATAATTCCGGATCAGGCTACGGTTGTCAGTCATTACGATCATCCGGCCTGGGGTAAATATGCAGCCGTTACAAAAAACGACTATGGCAACGGTCAGGTCTGGTATGTAGGTTGCCGTCCGCAACCCGCCTATCTGAAAGCCTTGCTTTGCCAGCTGATCAAAGAGACCGCTGAGAGAACAGGGCAAGACGTAAAGTCCCTTATACCAGGTGCCCGTTTTCCGATTGTGATTCGCAGCGGCATCAATCTGGAAGGCCATACCTTACACTACTATTTTAATGCCTCCGCTCAGAGTGTAGCTCAACCTTACCTTCACCCTTCCGGCTGTGAGTTATTAAGTCAACATCTGGTTAAAACCGGTGAGCTACTGCAGCTGGAACCTTGGGCGGTCAGAATTTTTGAGGAGGAAGCGAAAAATGTCAGCATCCACTAAACTGCAAGTAATCAGAGTTATTGAAACCGATCTCAATCAGGGGAAACGTCTGGCTGAACAAAAAAGCCTGACTGTCCGTGATGACCAGCCGGGTAGCAATGGCCAGGAAGGGCAACTGCTTAACATCTACGAGCAGGTGCAATATCAGGAAATTCTAGGCTTTGGCGGAGCTTTTACGGAAGCCAGCGCGCTGAACTTCGCCCAACTGGATCCAAAAAACCAAGCCCTGCTTATGGAGGCTTATTTTGATCCTGAACTTGGTTTGGGCTATAATTTTTGCCGCAGCACAATAAATAGTTGTGACTTTTCCGCTGACTTTTATACCTATGATGACACAGAAGATGATTACAACTTAAGCGATTTTAATATTGAACATGACCGACAGGCAATTATCCCGATGATTAAAGCCGCGCGCGAAAATAATGAGGATTTGAGACTGTTTTGCAGTCCTTGGAGTCCGCCAGCCTGGATGAAAACGAATCACCGCATGGATCATGGCGGCTCCCTGAGACCGGAGTGCCGGGATGTCTGGGCCCGATATACTGCCCGATTTATTCAAGCTTATCAGGCGGAGGGTGTTCCAATCTGGGGAGTTACCGTACAAAATGAGGCTAAAGCAGCACAAGGCTGGGAGTCTTGCGTATACTCTGCCGGAGAAGAAAGGGATTTTGTGACGGGCTTCTTGAAACCAGCTTATGAACAAGCCGGTTTAGGTGATGTTAAGGTCTTCTTTTGGGATCATAACAAAGAGCGGGTAGTAGAACGTGGATTGGAAACTCTTTGCAACGAACGTTCCAGAGCTGCCTTTGACGGTGTTGCCGTTCACTGGTATTCTGGCGATCACTTTACCGCCCTGGATGTTTTCCATCGATTATATCCAGAGAAAATCATTATTGCCTCTGAACAGTGTACCCACGCTGAACCGGATATTCCCTATGCCTCAGGTGAAGCTTACGCACATGATATTCTGGGTAATCTTAACAACTGGGCCGCTGCCTGGACGGATTGGAATATGCTGCTGGATGATCAGGGTGGACCTGACCATTGGAAGGACTGGCAAGAAGCGAATCCGGAAGCCTGGGAGGCATGGAGGCAAACACCATTAAAAACTGAAGCGGAAATCTGGGTGGGAGAAGCTCCGGTTATGCTGGATCGCCGTAGCCAGACCTTATCATTTAGTTCTTCTTACTATTATCTGGGGCATTTCAGCAAGTACATTCAACGCTCGGCTCGGCGGATTGGCTCAAGCTGCTATTCTCCATTACTTGAAACAGCGGCCTTTATGAATCCGGATGGTAGTGTAACTGCAATTGTGTTGAACCGCAGTTCACAGACGCTGCCGCTGACTCTCCGATGGAAAAAACGTCTGGCTGATTATCAGGTCAGTCCACATAGCATAGTGACATTCTTGCTTTGAATATAGGAGGGGATAAATTATGGAAAAAATATATGGCGTTAACTTGGGTAACTGGTTGGTTTTGGAAAAATGGATGGATCCGGGCTTGTTTGAAGGGACTGATGCCGAGGATGAGACAGATCTGTGCAATATGCTGCCCCGTCAAACATTACTCAACCGCCTCCAAAAACACCGGGATAGCTACATTACCAGGAAAGATTTTGAATGGATTAAGGAACGGGGAATCAATACCCTGCGCATCCCGGTGCCGCACTTCATATTTGGGGACGATCCTGTATTTTGCTCGCCATATGTGGGCTGCATTGAATATCTGGACAGAGCCTTTGATTGGGCTGAAGGGGTTGGATTGAAAATCCTGATTGATTTGCATACTGCGCCGGATAGCCAGAACGGTTTTGACAACGGCGGCATTTGTGGGGTGTGCAAATTTGCGCAAAAGTCGGAAAATGTTGAGCGAGTCATTAAAGTTCTGGGTATGCTGGCGCAGCGTTATGCTGCCAGCCCGGCGCTATGGGGGATTGAGATCCTCAATGAGCCGGTTTCCGGAGACCTGTGGCCGTATATTCAGGCCAGGTATCCGGCTAGGGATCCCGAGCGGGCGCAAGGTAGCACCTATGTTTCGCTGAACTTTTTATACGATTTTTATACCCGAGCCTATCAGGAGCTAAGACACTGGCTGAAAGAAGATAAAGTTATTATGTTTCATGATGGCTTCAGATTGACTGCCTGGAAAGAATTTATGCAGACAGAAGCCTTTCAAAATGTCTGGCTGGATACGCATATTTATGTTGGAATGCTGCCCGTTGCAGGTGAACGGACTGATGCCATGATTGTGGCAGAAATTCTGGACCAGCATCGCAGCCAAATCAAGGAAATGGCGCGTTATTTCCCGGTAGTGGTTGGCGAATGGTGCCTGTCTCATAACCGGAGTGATTTAGAACGATTGTCTCCATGGCAAAAGCAGCTATCGTATCGACTGATAGCAGACGCTCAATTAAGTGCCTGGGATAGTGTAGCCGGTTTCTTCTTTTGGAGCTACAAGCTTATATCTGAGCCTGAAGGCTGGGACTTCCGCAGAGCGGTAAACAAGGGCTGGCTGCCGGATCACTTTGGCGCGCAGGCTGCCGATAACCATTGATAACTCTGGCTGACCGGCCCGAAGGCTGCATCCTGATTGACAAGTGGGAAGTATATGAATAATATAATACATATAAAATCAGTCTGAAAACAATGAAATGAGGACGATTACCATGAGTCATGTCGCAGAAGTAGATGCAACGGGCGCCTTTCAACGCCAGGAAAACGCTTTCGCCACGCCATTTGGCAGCGGTGCGGGTGACCTGCCGGTTGCCGCCAACCGCTACCGCCTGCTTTGGGCGCCGGTCTGCCCCTGGGCACATCGCGCTGTGATTGTCCGCCGTCTGCTGGGCCTGGAGTCAGTCATCAGTTTAGGCACGCTGGATCCGCTGCGACCGACTGATGTGCCGCGGGTTGATTGGGCTTTTACCTTAGATAAGGGCGGGGTGGATCCCGTGCTGGGTATCCGCTATCTCAGTGAAGCTTATCTGAAGGCTGATCCCGCCTATCAGGGCCGCCCGACTGTTCCGGCGCTGGTAGACCTCAGCAGTGGCAAAGTCGTTTATAACGACTACCACGAACTGACTTATGAGCTGGAGCGTAAATGGAAGCCCTATCACGGTGCCGGGGCGCCAGACCTGCTGCCGGTAGACCTGGAGGCGGATATCCGGGCCTTAAGCCGTAAAATCTTTACCCAACTGAATAACGGCGTATACAGGGGTGGGTTTGCCGAGTCTCAGTCAGCTTATGAAGAGGCGTATGATGATGTCTTTAGTATGCTGGATGAACTGGAAATGCGGCTGGCTCACAGCCGCTATTTATTTGGCAGTCACCTGACCGATGCTGACATAAGGCTTTATGTGACCCTGGCCCGCTTTGACGCCGCCTACCATACCGCGTTCCGCATGAACCGCAACCGGTTGATTGACTTCCCCAATCTTTGGGCTTATGCCAGAGACCTTTATCAGACCCCGGGCTTTGGTGACACAACGGACTTTTTAGCCATCAAGCAGCACTACTTTACCTCAATTACGATTGATGAGGAAAACAGCGGCTTCAGGGTGCTGCCAAAAGGACCGGATTTATCCGGCTGGCAGCAACCGTCCGGCCGGGATCATCAGGTATATATCTGATTACTGCATCATCATGGCCCTGTGTGTAATCTTCCGGCATGTGCACGTTAACCATCCGGTCATGATACGCCATTTACTAGACCCTTCAGAACAACCGCCGGGCTTAGCTTATACCCGGCGGTTGTTTGCTGTGCTGACTTTCTATCAGTTCACGCTACACGGTAGCTGATGTCTGGACCTCCGGCGGCAGATCGGTTTTTTGTTCGCCGGCGCGATAGCTGCCAAATGGCCGCTTTTCATAGCTGTTGTCCGCAAACCGGTAATGCTCAGGCAGCAGAAAGCCGGTTTCCTCCATCCAATCCTGCTTTTCAGCAGCATCGGCCAGGCGGACAAAGCCGGTTTTCTGACGCCGGAATCCCAGCCGTTCATAAAATTCAATCGTCTGAGGATGGGTGTATAAAATGACGGTGCAATTGGGGACCTGCTCCAGCAAGGCCTCAATCAGCCGGCGCCCCAATTGCCGTCCGTGATAGGCTTCATTCACCGCCACGTTATAGATCGCTGCCTGACAAACTCCATCTGACAGCGCGCGGGCACAGCCAACAAGGACCGGTCCGTCATAAACAAAGGCAACGGCATAACTGTTTTCAAAGGCTTGCTGCTGTAATTGAGCATTATTATGACTCAGGCCGAAACCTGCCAGCAAATCAGCCACCTGCTGCCAGTCAATATGATTTTTATCCGTGCGGATGTGCAGGTCATGCTGCCGCTGTGAAACAGAATCAGTCACTGTACGCCTCCTATTACACCGGCGGTTTCAGGCTGCGCCGTGGTGGTAACGAGATCTGGCTCCTGGGGATAGATATCTGCGGACAGATATCGTTCGCCGGAATCGGGAAAGAGCGTCAGGAGCGTGCGCCCGCGGTTTTCTGCCCGCCTGGCCAGATGGACCAGCGCCGCCAGCGCGGCTCCGGAGGACAACCCGACGGACAGGCCTTCCAGCCGGGCAGCTAAACGGGCGTAGTAAAACGCAGCCTCGTCCGTCACCTGCAGGATCTCCCGGTATAAGTCTTGCTGTAAAATAGGCGGGATCATGCCGCCGCCAATTCCCTGAATTTTATGCGGACCGGCCTGTCCCCCGGACAAAACCGGACAGCCGGCCGGTTCAACGGCCACAATTTCCAGCGCCGGTTTCTTTTCCCGCAGATAGCTGCCGGCTCCGGTCAGCGTTCCGCCGGTGCCGACGCAGGCAACAAATACATCGATATCACCCTCAGTATCCTGCCAGATTTCCGGTCCGGTAGTCTGGTAATGTGCCGCGACATTCTGCGGATTGGCTCCCTGACCCGGAACAAAGGACCCAGGGATACCGGCAGCAATGGCGGCTGCTTTCTGACCGGCTCCCGGCATGTTCAGCTCACCTGGCGTCAGCACAATGTCCGCTCCGTAGCCTCGCAGCATCAGGATCCGCTCCTGACTGACATAGTCCGGCATCACCAGAATGACCTTGTAACCGCGGCTGGCGCCCAGGGCCGCCAGGCCAATGCCGGTATTGCCGCTGGTAGCTTCTACAATTGTAGCGCCTGGCTGTAATTGTCCGCTGGCTTCTGCTTTATCCAGCATTTGCCGGGCTATGCGGTCCTTGACACTGCCGGCCGGATTGACAAATTCAATCTTGGCCAGCAAGCGGGACTGCAGCTGACAGGCTGTCTCAATCCGGTGCAGCCGCTGCAGCGGCGTGTGTCCGATCCATTGACTCATATCATCATATATCTTACCCATACCAATACCCCCGTATTCACTAAGTCCTGTCAAACACCCTTTCAGCCCCGGCCATGCGGCTGCTGCCAGATAGATAAATCCGGTCCCTTGGCTACAATCTGATAGGGATTATTGGCATGATTACCTAATTGATAACCACGCTTGATCGCGTCAAAATCCGTCGTATCACCAAAGCCCGGGGTCTGATACAGATCACGGGCGTAGGCCCAGAGATTAGGGAAATCCACCAGCCGGTTCCGGTTGGTTTTAAAGACCAGATAGTACGCGGCGTCAAAACGGGCCAGGGTCACATAAAGCCTTATATCTGAGTCAGTCAGCTGATCCCCGAACAGATACCGGCTCTGGCCCAGGCGTTGTTCCAGCCAATCCAGGCGCGCGAACAAGCGATCATAGGCTTTTTCATATTCAGCCTGGGACTCGGCAAAACCGGCCTTATATACGCCGTTATTGACTTCATCAAATATGACTTCGTTCAGCTGATCAATCTGCGGGCGGAGCGCTACCGGGTATAGCTCCGGCGCGCCTTCGCGATGAAAGGGCTTCCAGACGGTCTCCCAGTAATTCGTCAGATGATGATAATCATTGTTCACGACCCGACGAGTCTTAACATCAACCACACAGGGGACGGTGGCGCGGCCGTTATAGGCGGGATCCGTTGCGGCGTAAATTTCAGGCAGATAGCGAATGCCCAGGACAGGGTCTACCCCGCCCGGATCCAGTGAGAATTCCCATCCCTGCTCAGTGCGGACGGGGCTGGCCTTGCCTGTGCTGATAACCTGATCTAAGCCTAACAGCTTAAAGGCGATGATCTGGCGGTGCGCCCAGGGACAGATGGGTGCCCACAGCAGCCGGTAACGGCCGGCTTCCACCGGTAACTGTCCTGGCTCAGAACCAAAAGGAGTAGAAAAAGCATTTTTTTGGCGGACAAAGGCGCCCTGGGCAGAAATTTCATGGGCGGATTCAGAGGTAGCAACCTGACTCATAACGGCCTCCTGACAATCATACAATAACATATAATACATGTATGAAATATATGGATGAAGCATACGGCGAAGCCAGGGCTTTGTCAAGCCCCGGGTTTTGCTGCCTGGCTGCTGTTTTCAGAACTGCCGGACCAATTTACCGGCTGCTTTATGCTAAAATAAACTGCTTGACTGCCGGGACTCAGGACACGGCTGCAGGGATGCTGACTCAGGTATGAGGAGCCCTGGCCGTGGCTGTGCTGAATTCAGCAAATGGCCGGCAGCGCGCAAATCAAAACGCCGGCGGCTCGGCCTGCAACCGGTAACAGGAAAGAAGGATCTTAACGTGTCTGCCCAGGAAACCGCTTCCATGTCATTTACCGCCGCGGATTATGCCAGATTCAGGGCACGGATCAAACAGACAGACTGGCAGGCGGCCTATCGGGCCGGACTGGCGCGGCAAAAGCGCCGCCGGGGCTTTCTTATAATAAAACGCCTGGGCGACCTGATCCTGTCGCTGTTACTGTTGCTGTTACTCTTGATTCCGTTTGCCATCATCGCGCTGACGGTCAAGCTGGATTCGCCCGGCCCGGTTTTTTTCAAGCAGCAGCGGATGGGCCGGGATCTCAAGCCGTTTGCCATCTTGAAATTCCGGACCATGACCGCGGACGCGGAGCAGCGGGGCCGGCAGATAACGGTGGGAGCTGACCGCCGCATTACCAGGACCGGCGCGGTGCTTCGCCGGTATAAGCTGGATGAACTGCCGCAGTTTATTAATGTGCTGAAGGGCGACATGTCCATTGTGGGGCCAAGACCGGAGGTGCCTCGCTATGTGGCGGCCTATCCGGAGGTCTTCCGGGTGCTGCTGTTAACCAGGCCCGGCATTACGGATCGCGCGTCCCTGGTTTACCGGGATGAAAATCAGGTACTGGAACAAAGCCCCGATCCGGAACGCAGCTATCTGGAAGAGGTGCTGCCGGCAAAACTCTGTCTGGCCCTGGATTATCAGCAAGAAGCAGGCGTATTCCGCGACCTGAGGCTGATTTTTCAGACAGCGGCCCGGATGAAGAGCTAGCTTGCAGCAGGTTAGCGGTCCGCTTCAGATCGTGGCGACAGACTTAAGCCTAAGGTCCGCTCCTGTTCTTGCCGCTGCTCAGCCGATGGGAGGGGCATATCCGTGCGCCGGGCCTTGACCACGGATACCGGACGAGAGAGATCATTCAGGCTCAGGGAAGGGGAGCAGCCATAGCTCTGTTTGTAGGCGCGGAAAAAATTGGAGTAGGATCCAAAGCCCGCGTTTTGAGCGGCCTCGTTGAGCGCCTGCCCGCTGTAGATCGCTTTTTGCGCCACGGCCAGGCGCTTTAAGCGAAGATACTGCATGACGGTGGTGCCGGTGGCCTCGCGAAACAGTACGTTCAGGTGATTTTTACTGACATAAAAACGCTGGGACAGCTGATCCAGCGTTAGGGTATCAGCCAGGTGGTGGTTAAGATAGTCCAGAATGCGGCTGATCTGCGGACTTTGAGCTGTCTGCGGCACGGAGGCTCCGCTGTGCAGCGCGTAGATTTCACAGAGCAGGGCGGTCAGCCGGCTGCGAATGGCAATCGAGCGGATCTCTGCCGGCAGCTTTGACACCGCCAGCAGATCCTGAATGAAATGTTTCAGCTGATGCTCCGGCGGCAGACTGTAGCAGATGTTAGCGCCGCGGAAGGCTCCGGTCAGCAGGCGCCGGCTGTCCGGCTCCAGCAGAGACGACATAAAATGCACTGAAGCGCGCCGGTAGGGGGACTGGTTGTTCACCAGGACGCCGTGAAAGGTATTCGGCGCGATCAAAAGGACACAGGGGCTGTCAAAGCGGAATTCCTGACCTTCAACGCGATAGGTTACATCGCCTTCTTCATAGTAATAGATCTCATAGAACGGGTGGCAGTGCAGAATAAAATCCGGGCTGGGTTCAGTGCTTAATGAAGCCGCGCAATTAATCTGGTCATCAACCAGGGAACCGGACAAATAAGTTAGCTCATCAATTAGCATGATTGTGACTGGCCACGGCCGTTTGGCAAATCAGACGGCCGTGGCACGGCCCTCCTTGTTAGTCTGCCGCCGGGGACAGCCGGCAGGCGAAGCGGTTGCCTCAAGTATAGGTCAAATCGGGATTTTTGCAATGTGTGTATGGGGACTGCCTCAGCCTGCGGCTTCGTTGGTTTTGGCGACTGGAACAGGGGCGCCAGGAGCCCGCGAAGGTAAAATAAAAGCTGTCGGAAACCGTGCCGCCAAAAGCTCGCGGCAGGTTCCGGACAGCCTGATTCAGAAAGTAACATGACGCCGCTCGTTAGCTAAAGCCGCGGCAGCGGACCCGCGGGGGACGCAGGATCACCAGCAGCCTATTTGTAGCCTAGTTCAGCCAGGTTGTCATAGCTCTTTTGCAGGCAGACAAATGGGTCTTCCTGGCAGACATCCTGCTCCACCAGAGCATAACGCGTCCCGGCTTGTTCCAGGGCGGGGAGAATCGCCTGGAAGTTCATATTCCCTTCCAGCACGGGCGCCATCACCGCGCTGACACCTTCAGGACGGATCAGCACATCCATGTCTTTCAGATGAATACAGGGAATCCGGCCGGCCAGGGTCTTGATCCAGCTGCAGACATCGCCGCCGGCGGCCTGCACCCAGTAGGTATCCAGGGTAAAACCCAGCTCATCTGCTTTAAAGGCGTCCAGCAATTGCAGGATGATGCGTTCGCCGTTCAGCTTGGCAAATTCCAGATGATGATTGTGATACATCAGCAGTTTGCCGGCCGCGGCAATCTTTTTGGCGGCTTCGCGATAGTCTTTGGCAAACCGATCCAGCCAGCCGGCATAGCGGTAGCGCTCCGGCATCATGCCAATGCCGATGTAATCGCAACCCAGGATTTCGTGCTCGGCAATAACCTGCTCGGTCTCATTTAAAATACGGTCCGGATTGGTGTGGGTCAGGACGATTTTCAGCCCGTGCCGGTCACAGATGTCACGCACCTGCTGGGGAGGGATGTCGCCGATGGCGGATATCTGGACCGTGGTGTAGCCCATGGCCGCCACCCGCTCCATGCTGAGATCCAGATCCGCGGCTGTCTGCGTAAATGATCTAAGGGTATAAAGCTGTGCTCCGAGAATCATATCAAGCTCCTCTCTGATCCGGCAGCAGCTGTGCCGGTGGTCCGTTCAAGATCTGCTTTCATCATAGTCTCCGGTAACAGCTTTGTGATAAGCGCGGCCGGCATGTCCGGGATATCTGCAAAGTTTAGGGGGCTTGCTGCAAACAGCAGGAAATTTGCTTAAACTATCCTATGATTAAGGAATCCGAGCCTGCCAAACCCTGGCTCTGCAAACTAAGCTTAAACAACTGCCCTGAGTACGAGGAGGCATGAGAGACGATGGAAACAGTCAGAATAGGCATCATAGGCATTGGCAACATGGGATCCAGCCACGCGCAGAATATTACTGAAGGCAAAGTTCCAGGCCTGCGGCTGACGGCTGTGGCCGACCGGCGCGAAAGCCGGCGCCAATGGGCCAGAGAAACCCTGGCAGCTGATGTGACCATTTTTGCGGAAGGCGATGACCTGATCAAGAGTGGCAGCTGCGATGCTGTCATCATTGCGGTCCCGCATTACCAGCACCCGCCTCTGGCGATTGAGGCGTTTGCGAATAACCTGCACGTCATGTGCGAAAAACCTGCCGGAGTCTATACCAAGCAGGTGCGGGAGATGATCGCCGCGGCCGACCACAGCGACCGGGTTTTTGGCATGATGTTCAACCAACGGACCAACTGTGTTTACCGCAAAATGCATGAGATGGTTCAGTCCGGAAAATTTGGCGCTATTAAGCGGGTGAACTGGATTATTACTAACTGGTACCGGACCCAGGCCTACTATGACTCCGGCGACTGGCGGGCGACCTGGGACGGAGAAGGCGGCGGTGTCCTGCTCAATCAATGCCCCCACCAGCTGGATCTGCTTCAGTGGATCTGCGGGATGCCGCAGCAGGTAAGAGCCTTTTGTCTGAATGGCCACTGGCATGATATAGAAGTGGAAGATGATGTGACGGCTTACCTGAAATACGCGAACGGCGCGACAGGTGTGTTTGTTACGACCACCGCGGATGCGCCGGGCACCAACCGGCTGGAAATCACCCTGGAGATGGGCAAGCTGGTCTGCGAAAATGACCGGCTCAGCTTATTCCTGCTGGATCAGAATGAGCGCGAATTCTGTTACACCGCCAAGGGCGGTTTTGATACGCCGGGCTGCCAGGAAATCCAGGTGGAGACGGACGGACAAAATGAACAGCACGTGGGGGTGCTGAAAGCCTTTGCCGGGCGTATACTGAACGGGACACCGCTGGTTGCCGATGGCCGTGAAGGTATTCACGGCCTGATGCTGTCCAATGCGATGCATTTATCCAGCTGGCTGGAACAGACCGTAGATCTGCCCATTGATGAGGATTTGTTCCTGCGAGAGTTAAACAAACGCCGGGCCGGCAGCCGGCACAAGCAGGCGGTTGATGTGACGTTTGATACACGTGACAGCTACGGATCCTGATGTGGCGACAGCTGGATGGAAAAGAGGAAAAACGGTGTTAAAGGCAGCAGTTGTTGGTATCGGTAATATTGCTCAGGTTCATATGGCGGTTATAGACGCCTGCCCCCGGGCTCAGCTGGTCGCTTTGTGTGATACAGATCCCGCTAAATCAAAACAGCGGCCCACGCTCCCATTTTATACGGATCTGAATCAGCTGCTGAAAGAGGTCCGCCCGGATGTGCTGCATATCTGCCTGCCGCATTACCTGCATTTATGGGCGGCCCGGCAAGCGGCAGCCGCCGGCTGCCATGTCTTTTGTGAAAAACCAAGCGGGCTTAATCTGCAGGAAGCCCTGCAGATGGCCGGATTGGAGCAACAGTACGGGGTCCGTACCGCCGTTTGTCTGCAGAACCGTCTCAACCGGACGACGGAAACGATGCGGGATCTGCTGGCGTCAGGAAAATATGGCAAGGTGCTGAATATCCGCGCCAATCTGTCCTGGCATCGGCCCGAAGCATATTATCAGGACAGTCCCTGGCGGTCCTGGCTGGCGAAGGCCGGCGGCGGTTGTCTGATCAATCAGGCCTTGCATACGATGGATCTGCTGCCGTACTTGCTGGACTCACCGGTGGTTTCTCTCAAAGCGGTTTGCGGACAGACGCTGGACTATGCCAATGAGGTAGAAGATACGGCCACCATAGCTTTGCGCTTTGCTAATGGCAGCACCGGCCTGCTGCAGGCCAGTGTGGCTAATGGCCTGGATGAGGCGGTGACCTTTGATATTCAGGCAGAAAAAGGCAAAATCCTGCAGCGGCAGCAAGGTGTCTATGCGGATGATCAGGACGGACTGAGACTCCTGGCGGCAGACCGCCCGGCCAGAATCGGCAAAACCTGTTACGGCGACAGTCATGCCTTAATGATCGAACGGTTTTATAAGGCGGTGGAAACGCAACCAATGACTGTACTGGCCGGCCAGCTGCCGGACGACTGCCGCTATGTGTCTGCGGCGGATGCGCTGGAAGTCATGCTGATGCTGGAAGCAAGCTATCGCAGTGCCGCGGAGCACCGCCGGATTGAACTGGAAGATCTGTATGAAAATGCGCTGCTGGAGCTGTCTGCCCTGCCAGCGCAGGCCTGACCCAAGGCCGGAGCTTAAGGGGAGGCGGAGATAGCTTGTACGGCTCTTATAAATGCAGACTGATCTGCTGACTGCATAATCTCAGTCGCCCAGCTAATTTCTCCACCCGGTTTTCAATCCGCAGGGAGGGCCCAGAGATACTGATTGCTCCCATCAGGCTGCCATCATGCTTAAAAACCGGTACACTGACGCACTTGATACCATATTCATGTTCCATGTTATCTATACCATAGCCCTGCCGGCGGATCTGATCCAGTTCCCGCAGCAGGGCTTCTTTACTGACCAGGGTTTGAGGCGTATAGGCTCGCATACTTTGACCAGCCAGCGCCACGGCCTGCTGGTCCGGCGGTAAAAAAGCCAGAATGGACTTGCCCAGGGCGGTACAGTACATTTCCGCGGTTTCTCCCACAATGGAGCGCGCGCTGTAATTGGTGGCCGGATATACACCTTCCAGATACAGGATCTGCGGGCCTTTGGGAATGGCAAAGTACACCACTTCGACAATATCATCAGATAACTGTTTGAGGTAAGGGTGAACCAGCGCGTGGATACCCATATTGGCGTTAACTAAAAATGCCTTTTCGAGAAACTTCATACCCAGGTGGTATTTGCCGCTGACCGGATTTTTTTGCAGATAACCACTCTGTTCCAGGGTGCTGACCAGATTGTGCACATTACTTTTATACAGACTCAGTTTTTGACTGATTTCTGTAATGCCCAGCTCCTGCTCCTGAATATTAAAGCAGTCCAGGATATCCAGTGCTTTTTTCAAGGATTTAACCTTGGCTTCTGTTTCCATTTCTTGCCCGCCTTTATCTATAAATAATATAAATTCCATATGACAGAACAATCATAGCACATTTTGAGGTCAAGGGATAAACAATGGTTTACTATGATAAATATAAACAGGTTCTTAATCAGAGAACCATACCGGGCACGAGCTGGTAAATTCAGCTCAATCGCTGATGAACGGCCAAAATGATTACGGAAAGATTGAATGAGTTAGCTATAACGCTGCATAATACCTGATGTTAATCATATCCCGTCTCGTTATTGACAAGAACAAAGGCGCGTGTTAAAGTCAGCTTGTAAACAAAAAACAGAATGACGTTCTCAAATAAAGAACAATAATCGGCAATGAAAGAGGCAACACATGCAATCCATTCACAATGGCGTCTGGCCAACCATGCTGACACCCTTTACCCGATCTGGTGCGATTGATTATCCAGGGGTGGAAGAACTACTCAGATTTTATGCGGAACGTCAGGTGGACGGCCTTTTTGCACTTTGCCAGTCCAGCGAGATGTTTTACCTTTCGTTGCAAGAACGGCAAGCTTTGTTGGGTTTTATTTGTGAACATCGTTACCCCGGCCAGCAGATCATAGCATCCGGTCATGTGGCGGACGGGCTGCAACAACAAATTGATGAAGCCCGGGCTTTGGTCAGACCAGAGCTGGCCGCTTATGTGGTTTTACCAAATCGCTTTGCCGCGGAGACGGAATCGGATGACGTTCTGCTGGAGCGCTTGGATCACTTTGTCCGGGCGGTACCGGATATCCCGTTGGGGATTTATGAGTGCCCCTATCCGTACAAGCGACTGGTATCGCCCAAGGTATTAGCTTATTGCTTGGAGAGCGGACGCTTTATCTTTTTAAAAGACACCAGTTGTGACCTTGAGCAGATCCAGCAAAAACTGGAGCTGATCAGCGGCAGCGACTTCAAACTTTTCAACGCGAACAGCGCCACGTTGCTAGACAGTCTGAGACTGGGCGCTCACGGTTATTGCGGCGTTATGGCGAACATCCATCCTGAATTCTATGTCTGGCTATACCGCCATTTCGCGGCAGATCCAGCCGGGGCGGAACGGGTGCAGCAGTTTGTTGGCGCGGCCTCTATGGCGGAATACCAGTATTATCCGGTCAACGCCAAGTACAGTCTGGCTTTGCAGGGCGTCCACATTGGCCTTGATAGCCGGACCAAGGACTCCCATGGATTCAAACCCAGCCAGCGGCTTGAAATGCAGCAGTTGACCGAGCTGTCGCGGCTGGCCCGCGGCTGGCTGGGTTTGGCATAAAACGTATTGGCCTATCCGCGCCCCCCGGCACGGAAATCAAGAGGAGGAAAGTAAAATGAAGCAAACATTGCGACGGCTGATTCAAGTCAGCCTGGCCGGATCTATGGTTTTTGGAGCCTTAGCCGGCTGCAGCAGCGGGACCGGTTCCGCCAGCACGACCAAGGCGGAAACTACAGTTGAAGCCAGTAACCAGGACAGTTCAGGCAGCAGCCAGGCGGCGGGGGAAAGCAGCAGTGCCGCGGCCGGTGAAGGCGGACTGGATGAAGGCGGCGTGACCAACGCCACCGGTTTCCCAATCACCAATGAGCCCATTACCCTGACGGCTGCAGTGCAGGCTAATTCACTCTTGCCTGACATGGCTGACTCAAATGTTTGGCAAGCAGTGGCGGATAAGACCGGCATTACCTTGGATATTGAAGTCCTGAGTGACCGGGACAAAATTGATCTGATGTATGCCAGCGGCGACTTCCCGGACATCATGATGAGAACAGATCCTTCTGCCAATCAGTTGACGACAGCGGTAGATAGCGGTTACTTTGTTGAACTGGAGCCACTGCTGGAACAGTATGCTCCGACTTGGTATACCTATCTGCAAAATAATCCCATGATGTACAATTCGTCTTTAGCTACTGACGGTAAGCTGTATGGCTTACCCTATGTTGAAGAGGATCCTACCTCCCGCAACCTGCGGGATCAATGGGTCATCATGCAAAGCTGGCTGGATGAGCTGAACCTGGCGGTGCCGACCACCACTGAGGAGTTTAAGGATGCTTTGGTGGCCATTAAGGAGAATGCCGGTAAAGGCAGCATCCCGGAGGATGTTATTCCGTTCTATTTCTTCTTTGACAACTACATTGGCGGTCAGTTTGATATTTACGGCTCCTTTGGAGTCTACATTACCTCGGGCGACTATCTGGTGGTGGATAACGGGGTGGTTAAGGATCAGTCTACCAATCCGGATATCAAAGAACCGCTTAAATATCTCCGGGATCTTTATGCGTTGGGTGTGATACCGCCAGAGGTCTTCACGGATGACTGGAATACCTACGCGTCCAAAATATCCTCTGATCCGGCTGTGGTCGGTTCGTACTTTTCTTATGCTATCAGACAACTTGATACCGCAACCGCTATGAAGCCACTGGACAGTGGCAATGGCAGCACGCCACTGATGCGCAGCCAGGCCTATACCCCGGCTCCGTCCAATACCGCTATCATTACCACGGAAAACAAATATCCCATTGCGACTACGCGTCTGTTTGAAGCGATTGCCTCAGACAATGACCTGAGAATGGAAGTCGGCCGTGGTACCAAAGGCATCGTTTGGGATTATGATGACAGCGGAAAAGCTTATCTCAAGTTTTGGGAAGAAAATACCGAAAAATGGACCGAGAATTCGAAGGAACTGGGTACGCAGAATAGCTTTGTCGGGTTGTTTGACAAGAGCTTTTATGCCAATAACTACACTGACGTTTATAAAGACCAGGTGAATTCCAGGTCATGGTCTTACTACAACGTTTATGAGGATAGTGTCATGCCCAACGACATGGTCTATGTTGGCGGCTCACTGGATCAAGACGATACCAATATGGCCAGCCAGTATGCGACCGATCTGTCTACCTATCGCAAAGCTACCTTTGCTGATTTTATTACCGGCAAGCAGGATATTGATGCTAACTGGGACAGCTATGTAGCTCAGATGAAATCGATTGGTCTGGACGATTTTGTGGCGCTGCGTCAGAAGGCCTATGACATCATGGTTAAATAAGTTTGCCATGAGCGATTGCCGTCCTGAAACCTGATTGAATACCTGCCGCAGTTTACCCCGGCACGTTAGCGGGGGTCGGCCCTGCGGCAGGTTACTCAGTATTATCTGCCCGCTTAAGCTTCAGGCGGAGTGAAGGAGAAAGACATGAAAACAAAGACAAAGCTGCAGGCATCCGGTCAGCCACTCAGCCTGGGCAGACGGATCATTCAATTCCGTGAACTCTACCTGTTCCTGTTGCCAGGCGTATTACTGCTGATTCTGTTTAATTATCTGCCACTATACGGTATTTTGATCGCGTTCAAGGATTTTAAGGTCAAGCTAGGTATCCTGGGCAGCCCCTGGAGTGAGCCGGTGCTGAAGTACTTTAATCGCCTCTTCAGTATGCCCATGTTTCCGGTTATCCTGCGCAACACCCTGATTCTCAGCTTCTACTCCCTGCTGGCAGGCTTTCCGCTACCGATCATCCTGGCCCTGCTGATCAACAGCAGTCCGGGAAAGCATTACAAAAAGATTGTGCAGACGATAACCTACGCACCGCACTTTATCTCTATTGTCATTATTGTCGGTATGATCAATATCTTCTTTTCACCCTCCACCGGCATCATCGTCAACATTTTACATAAGTTGGGCTTGATGAGCGGCAATCTGGAAGTCCTGATGACCGCCGGAGCCTTTCCGCATCTCTATGTCTGGAGCGGCGTCTGGCAGAGTATCGGCTGGAACAGCATTATCTACTTAGGCGCATTATCCGGGGTGGATGCTTCGCTGCACGAGGCCGCAATCGTAGATGGCGCCAGCAAGCTGCAGCGGGTGATCCACATTGATTTCCCTAGCATTCTGCCGACAATTGTCATTCTTATGATTCTGAACTCAGGCTCTATCATGAATGTCGGCTTTGAAAAAGTCTTTCTGATGCAGAACTCCTTTAATACTTCAATGAGCGAGGTCATCAACACCTATGTTTATAAAATCGGTATAAAGGAAGCTCAATACAGTTTGTCTGCCGCAATCGGGCTGTTTAACTCTGTGGTGAACTTTATCATGATTATTTTGGTTAACCAGTTGAGCAAACGCCTGGATCAGGGTTCGCTGTGGTAACTGAGGGGAAGGAAGCTAATATGAAAACAAATCGTCAAAAAATCAAGGCCTCCGGAAGTGACCGGGCTTTCGATCTGATTAATATCCTGATTTTGACCCTCTTATTACTATTGGTCGCCTATCCGCTGTATTTTGTGGTGATCGCGTCCATCAGTGATCCGAAGCTGGTCGCGACTGGCCGGGTGCTTTTCCTTCCGAAAAGCTTTAATCTGGAAGGTTACAAAAAGGTCATTCAGTATTCACCGATCTGGGTCGGTTACCGCAATACCATCCTTTACACCCTGGGCTATACCTTTGTCTCTGTCATGGTCAGCATGCTGACCGGCTTTGCGCTGGGGCAGCGCAAATTGCCCGGGGTTAACCTTTTTACCGGCCTTTTTATCTTTACCATGTTTTTTAACGGGGGCTTGATTCCGACTTACCTGTTGATGAAAGATATCGGCCTCTACGGTAATCCGCTGATCATTATCCTGATGGGCGCGGTGAGCGTCAATAACATCATCATTGCCCGCACCTTTATTAAATCGACCATTCCTGGTGAATTATTTGAGGCGGCCAGCATTGATGGCTGCAGCTATACCGGCTATTTCTTTAAAATTGTCCTGCCACTGTCCAAAGCCTTACTGGCGGTACTGGTTCTTTTTGCTGCGGTTGGTCAGTGGAATTCCTGGTATAACGCCATGATCTATCTGAAGGACGATAATCAGATGCCCTTACAGATGGTATTGCGGGATCTGATTGTCATCCAGTCGGCCATGAGCAGCAGTACAGAAGCCGCGACCGTTGGTGGGGACGCCGCGGCGCAGGTCTACCTGGTGGAATCTATGCGCTACGCTATCATTATTGTATCCACCTTGCCAATTATGTGTATTTATCCGTTTTTGCAGAAGTATTTTGCGAAAGGCATTATGATAGGATCAGTCAAGGGGTGAAAAAATCATGTTAGGTCATGCCAACTGGAACTACCGGCCTTACAGCCGGATCACCGATCCCGAGCGCCGGATCAATCCGTTTATCTGCCGTCTGGAGCCGCATGCTCAGACACTGTGCTTTGAGTGGCTGGACCCAGCCGCGGAGCAGGCGGCTGCCATGGCCGGCGCAGATGGGCTGGCAGCGGCTGCGGCTGCGGCCCCTGGCTACACTGCGTATTGGCGGATCTGGGGCTCCGGCAGTGATTATCACAGCCAGCCGCTGGATCCGACCTGCACGGATGCTAAGCTGGAGGGGCTGACAGCTGGCCGGGATTATGAGCTTTATATAGAGCGCCAGCCGGAGCGCCGCCGCAGCCCGAGCCGTCGTTTTCGCACCGGCGAAGCGGTGGGACAGATTGTCAATTACCTGCATCCGGAAGATCCGGTTTACAGCTTTTCCGGCCATAGCCTGTGCAGTCCGTCGTTGTTGAAACTACCGTCAGGTCGCCTGCTGGCTTCTATGGATGTCTTTGCGGGCGGCCGTCCGCAAAATCTCAGCTTGCTTTTTGCCTCTGATGATCAGGGACAAAGCTGGCATTATCTGACTGACCTGCTGCCCTGCTTTTGGGGCAAGCTGTTTTATCATCGCGGCCGCACCTACCTGTTAGCTCACAGCACGGAGTACGGGCATCTGCTGATCGGTTGTTCAGAAGATGAAGGTCTGACCTGGTCGGCACCGGTTATCATCCTGCCCGGCGGGGGTTCTCAGGATCAGGGTCCGCACAAGGCGCCTATGCCGGTGATTGAGCACCAGGGCCGGCTGTTTACCGCCATTGATTACGGCTCCTGGGGTTCAGGCGGCTTTAAACACGCCCTGCTGTCCATTGACGTCTCCGCGGATCTCATGCAAGCATCAAACTGGACCTGCTCAGACTTCCTGGCCTATGATCCAGCCTGGCCAGGTGCCTGTCAGGGGCCCTGTATGGGCGGACTGGAGGGCAATGCCGTAGTGGGGCCGGACGGAGAAATCTACAATGTGCTGCGCTACCAGATGGCGGGCAGCCACCCAGCCTATGGGCGTGCCTTGGTCCTCCGCGGCTCCTGGCGACAGCCGGAAGACAGACTGCAGTTTGCCTGGTTTGCTGACTTTAACGGCGGCAGCAATTCCAAATTCGACCTGCTTTATGATCCGCCATCCAAAGCTTACTGGGCCATCGTCAGCGAGGTGGTGGAGTCTGAGCATCCGGCCCAGCGCAATGTCCTGTCGCTGGCCTGTTCCACGGATCTGAAACGCTTCAGGATCGTGCGGAGACTGCTTGACTTCAGGCAGGAGGACCCGGCCTGCGTGGGCTTTCAGTATGTCAGTTTTCTGATTGATGGTAAGGATATCCTTTACTTATGCCGAACCGCCTTGAATCATGCTCGCAATATGCATGACGCTAACTATTCAACTTTCCATCGCATTCGTGATTTCCGTCAATATCTTCCGGGGTCAGCTTATCTGGATCAAGGCAGCGCTCCACCTTGCCCAGGTGACTGAACGCGGTTATGATACCTGCCGGGTCCAGCCCGTGTCCGATAACCACAGCCCGTCCACGGGCTGTGGTTTTTTCACTGGCTTTGACTTCAAACCGTTGGTTGGTCACATCAAAAGCCAGCGGACCGGCCAGGCTCCGGCAAAAACCCTTCGCTCGTACGATGGCGCCAAACCGGCCTTCGCAAAGGCTGCTGAGCAGCAGCGTCAGGCGGGCGGGGTCCGCTGCCGGCGTATCAAGATAAACACCCAGATTTTCCAGTTCCGAGGTCAGGTCAGACTCCGTCTGCGCAGAGCCGGCTGCCGAGACAGGCTGGCCGGCGATCCACCGGGTCCGCAACAGGTTCAGCCACGCTGCTTCTGACCAACGGCTGTAGTGCTGCCGCGGGAAATGCATGGCAGCTGGTAAATTGCCCTCCGGCCGCAACAGGTTTATGCAGCGATCAAAATCAGCTTCGCTGAAAGCCTCACTGTGAGACAGCAGCAACCAGCCACAGCTGACCAAAAGATTCCGGGTCAGCTCCGGGTAATCGGCCAGCTGCCGGTCCGCTGAACGTGCGTCCACTATGGACACTGGCGCCAGCAGCCGGATCTGATCGCCGTAACAGATTTTCTGTAATTCTTCCAGGATACGGCCGGGGTAAGCTACGCCGCTGGGCTCAACAACCAGATAATCCGGATTCAGAGCATTGGCTATGGTCAGGACTGAATGGGCAAAGCTCAGGGACATAGAGCAACAGATGCAGCCTTCTGTCAGTTCCCAGATGCGCCGGGCCTGGGGCAGAGCGGACTGGGCCCGTTCCCGCAAGGGGGCAGACCGGGTCGGGTTACTGGCCTGAACCGCGGCCGGGTCAGGAACGGCCGGCTCAGGAGGGTCTGCCGAACGGTTGTCCGGATCCAACCGGGGTCCGTCCACCGAAAGCGGGCCATATTCATTTTCAAGAATAACAAATTCGCGGCCGCAGGCTCGGCTCAGTGCTCGGATGAAGGTGGTTTTGCCGGCACCCAGAAAACCTGAAATCAATAATATATCCATAACACAATTATACAAAACAGCACCGGTACGTCTGCTCATAGCGGGCTTCCGCAGCCAGTGCTGTCAGATGATATCCTTTCTCCTATCCCTTCAGGGGAGGGGGAAACGTTAGCTTCAGATTACGACCACCGGTTTGATCAGATCCGCGGGTTTATCTTTCATCAGCATGAGCGCGTCTTCAACGTGTTCAAAGCCCGTAAAGCGATGGGTGATCAGACGGGAAACATCAAGTTTACCGCAGGCTACCAGGCTGCCCAGCTTTTCCATGCGCAGACGGCCGCCTGGCATTAAACCGCCGGCAATCGTCTTATGGCCCATACCGACACCCCACTCAACCCGGGGGATCTTGATGTATTCGCCGCTGCCCAGGTAATTGACGTTGCCAATCCGGCCGCCGGCTTTGACACATTTTACAGCCGGTTCAAAGGTGTCGACGGTACCGCCGGCAATGATGACCTTGTCAACGCCCTTGCCGCCGGTCAGATCCATCACCTGTTCATCAATGGAGCCGTCTTTGTAGCCGATAAACTGGGTAGCTCCGTAGTATTTAGCCGCGTCCCGGCACACCTGCCGGGTGCCGACGGCAATGATCTCAGACGCGCCATGCAGATTGGCGCCGGCCACTGACATCAGACCGACCGGTCCAATCCCGATAACCAGAACCGTGTCACCAAACTGGACATCGGCCAGCTCCGCACCATGAAAACCGGTGGGAACCATATCAGAGAGCATACAGGCCTCAGCTGGCTGGATATTTTCAGGGAGCAGCGCCAGGTTGCCGTCGGCATCGTTCACATGAAAATATTCGCCAAAAACGCCATCTTTAAAGTTGGAAAACTTCCAGCCACAGAGCATGCCGCCGGAATGCATAGAATAACCGGCCTGAGCTTCTACTGAATTCCAGTCCGGGGTGATAGCCGGCACCAGCACTTTGTCGCCTGGCTTAAAGTCTTTGACCAGGGAGCCGACTTCTACAATTTCGCCGCAACCTTCATGACCCAGGATCAGATTCTCTTTTGGTCCCAGCGCGCCCTCCCAGACCGTGTGCACGTCAGAGGTACAAGGTGCCAGAGCCAGGGGACGGACGATGGCATCCATAGGGCCACAGACCGGGCGATTCTTTTCAATCCAGCCAGTCTGGCCAATCTTAAGCATTGCAAAACCCTTCATAAATAGACCTGCCTTTCTTATATGCAATCATTGCGCGGCTACTTGAGCGTTACCGCGCGGACTGATGTGCTTAGGATAGCCGTAAAACCCCAATAATACAATATAAAAATATCGATAAATTCACAACGGAATACGATATACGTGATAACCGTTGCGCAAGCAACCGAATGTCCGTTTACCTGGAAGCAAGTAGCTTAGCCGGTGCAGGCACTTAAACAAACTATCATTTATAATAAATTATGTAATACCGTAAAAATACATCATAATGTTGCGAATGGTATCGTCAGAGATATAGCAAGTATATTAACAGAATGGCAGGCGGAAGGCGTGAGCCCTACGGAGTACCGGAAAAAGGACAGAGGTAAAGCATGAAACAAAGCGAAGCTGGCCGTGCGGGCGAGATGGACCCAGACCGGTTAATCCAGGCCGCGCTGCAGGCGCGGCAAAGGGCCTGGGCGCCTTATTCAGGTTTTGGGGTCGGAGCAGCTATCCTGGCCGTCAGCGGCAAGATTTACACTGGCTGTAATATTGAAAACGCCAGCTACGGCGCGACTATCTGTGCGGAACGCGCAGCAGTGGCCCAGGCTGTATCCGCCGGTGAGCGGTACTTTTCAGCGGTAGCCGTGGTTGGCTTTAGCAGCTGCGTCAGGCCGGCTGACCGGCCGCTGGCCTGGCCCTGTGGTATCTGCCGCCAGGTCCTCAGTGAGTTTTCCGGACCGGATTTACCGGTTTATGTGGCCAGATCAGCAACGGATTATGTCATGCTGACGCTGGGGCAGCTGCTGCCCTATCAGTTTGGCTCAGATCAGCTGGCCCCAGAGCCGTCGGATTAGTCTTGCTCGCTTAAGATCTCCGCCGGTGCCTGATTCAGGCTCAGGACCTGCCGGAGCGGCCGCTTGGGCACATGCAGCAGCCCTGCCTGATCCAGGTAGTAACGCTGCTGAGCCAGCGGGCTGTCTTCTGCCTGCGGTGTTTCTGCCGGATAGCCCAGCGCGATGAGACTATGTAACTGATAGCAGGCGGGATCTATCTTCAGCAGCTTCAGGATAGCAGGGCGATCAATGGCGCCCATCCAGCAACTGCCGATGCCCTGTTGCCAGGCTTTATAAATAAAGGCGACTGCCTGAGCGGCGCAGTCATTATCTGAGCCCTGCGGCTTGAGTCGGAGATCATTCAGCAGCAAAAGGTAAGCGGTGGGCGCCTGCTCAGGGGCGGGTGTGTACCTGGGATACAGATACGCAGCAAAACGCAGCAGCGGAAAGATCTCGCGGCAAAGCTCCGGCCGGTTGATCAGTACCTGCCGCACCGGCTGCAGGTTAGCTGACTGCGGTGCCAGCCGGGCTGCGTCTGCACAGGCTATGAGCTGAGCTTCCGCTATGATCTGCTGGCTGAAATGGCGGATACTGCGGCGAGTGGTAAAAAAATCATCCATTGATATTGCTTCCTTGAACCCCGGGGGATATAGGCTGCATCCCGGGCTGTCAGATCTGATTATAAACATTCGTTCCATTCTGAGCCAGGCTTTCGCTACCTTCGCGGGGCAGCGGTCCATTTACTGTAAATAACACAAAGCTGATTTCATTCATCAGGCAACTGGTTGCATATGGCTGCTGAGCAGGTGACCAGGAAACCTTTGCGGCCGGTTCCGACAGGTAAAGCGCACCTCAGCTTTATGTCCCGGACCGCTGCAATCATACGACCACGCTGAAATGCTATAATATAGTTTATAGATAAACTAAGGGAGGCTTTAGCTGCTTGCCATTAAATAGTCGTCAGCTCGGAGAGCCGCAGACAGGGGCTGCTGAGACGGCACGGCACCCGGGCGCCGCGGCAGAGGCCCGCGCGCTGGAGCGTGTCCGTTCAGATGATCCCGACCTGCCGCGTAAAAACCGGCAGCACCGCCGCCTGCTTCGCACAGGTTTCTTGTTGCATGTGCTGTTGCTGCTGCTGCTGCTGGCAGGCTGGCTGGCGGTGGCTTTTACGACGGACCCGCTGCCGCTGGAGCAGCTGCCGGCTACGGGCCCGGCCAGCTATCTGCTGCACAGCCTGCGTCCGTATACGCTCTGGTACTGGTTCTTCCTCGGCCTGGGAGACTCGGCCAGCCTGATTATGTGCTGGAAACAGGCGCGGTTTAGTCCTTTCCTGCTCCTCAGCCTTTTTTTGCTGGCCGCCGGGTTTTTCTGGCTGGGGATGGGCATGAGTCCGGCCGCGGTCGTGCTGATGTATCTGGGCATTTTGCTGCAGCTGGCGCTGCTGCTGATCGGCATCCGCTGGAAGCAGCTCAGCCGGGAGAGTGACTATTATCCCAGTTTAATACAGGTCCGGGGCTTGAGAGAAGTGCCGCGTGAATCCGCTCATTATCCCGTGATTTATCTGAATCAGCTCAATCAGCCGGTACGCCGGGAGACCCTTGCGGCGGTAACCGCTCATTATCTTTACAGCTGGACTCAGCTGCCGGACAGCTGGCAGGATTATCAGGAGCTGCCGCTGGCGGCGGTTAAGGATCTGAGGGTGGATGAAGCGCAGCACAAAGTGACGTTGCTGGCTTCCGGTGCCGCGGCCCGGGTTTTCCGCAGCCGGGGCCTGCGCGCAATCAATGACCGCCGGCCGGAACAACGGTATAAACTCAGCTGGACGCTGGCAGATGACGCCTCCTGGCAGACGCTGGTTACCTTGCTGGAGTTGTATACCGGACTTGAAGCGCGGCAGGCCTCTGACATTCCTTCCTACCTGCTCCTGCTGGCGCCGCCGCAGGGGGAGATCAGCTATCTGGACAGCCATGATGACCGGGATATACAGCCGGCCGGCCTGCGGCCATTCAGAGATCTGGAGCAGGCCCGGCAGCGGGCTGAGCAGCTGCGGGCAGAAACACCCGGCCTGCAGGTCCGGGTGGCGGATGTCGATCCGGAGGTACCGCGGCTGCCCCTGCCGCCGTCAGCTGCCCCGCGCCGCAGCGGCTGGCCGGGCTTGCTGGCCGCGCTGCTGCTGGTACTCCTGTCTCCGTTGCTGGGCAGCAAAGCCGGAGCCGGCGCGGGGGTGGCGGTGCTGCTGTTCTTAACTGCCGCGGCAGAGGCCTGGCGCGCGCCGGAAGCCCGCCGGACCAGGAGGCTGGCGGTGGCTGCGTCCTTGCTGAGCACGGCCGGCTTAGCTTTAACGCTGCTGTTTTATCTGTACCATGGCTGATGGTCCGGACAGCGCTGCTCTCCGGGGATACAGCCGCCCGGCAGGGCTTTGGCTACAATAGAGGGAACCGAAGGGCGTTTTGAACGACGCGGATATATCGAGGCAGGAGGCCGAATGAATCAGGATACAGGACACAGTATGACCGGCAATCAGGGCCCGCAAGAGCGGGCGATCGTCATTGGATTAGTGACGGAGCGGGACCATCAGGCGGAGGAACGGGCGGCCGCTTCCTTAGATGAATTGACGGAATTGGTCCGGGCTTGTGGCGCACAGGTGGAAGGCCGGGCCGTGCAGTTCAGGGATAAACCGGATCCGGCCACCTATATCGGCCGGGGCAAGCTGGAGGAAATCTGCGAGCAGGCCCGGCAGCTGGAGGCCAACCTGCTGGTATTTGATGAAGAACTGAGTGGGAGCCAGACCCGCAATATACAGGAGCAAAGCGGCCTGAAGATTTTGGACCGGACGGCAGTCATCCTGGATATTTTTGCCCGGCGAGCCCGCAGCAGGGAGGGAAAACTGCAGGTGGAACTGGCACAGTATGAGTATCGGCTCAGCCGGGTCTTTCTGATTAATGAAGCGATGAGCCGCCTGGGCGGAGGGATTGGTACCAGAGGTCCGGGTGAGAGTCAGCTGGAAACCGATCGCCGCCATATCCGCCTTCGCATCAGCAAATTGAAGCGGGAACTGGAGGAACTGGGCCAGCGCCGCAGCCGGGTGCGGGATAAACGCAGCGAGGCCGGCGCGGCGATTGTGGCTGTCGTAGGCTACACCAACGCCGGCAAAACCAGCTTGATCAATGCCCTGGCCGGTACGGATCTGGTGGCGATGGATCAGGTTTTTGCCACGCTGGACCCGGCGGCCCGCCGCATGGAACTGCCAGACGGGCAGGTGCTGATTCTGGTTGATACCGTAGGTTTTATCCGCAAATTGCCGCATCAGCTGGTTGAAGCATTTAAATCTACCCTGGAGGAGCTGCGCGATGCGGACCTTATTTTACAGGTGACAGATCTGGCTGATCCGGACGCTGTGGCGGAGGCAGAGGTGGTGGAGCAGCAGCTGAAGCGTCTGGATGCGCAGGAAAAACCGCGGGTTCAGGTCCTGAATAAGATTGATTTACTGGATAAACCGGTTCCGTCTTATTTGCTGACGCCGGACCGGCACGGAGTTGACCGGGTCGTCATTCCCCTGTCAGTCAAGACCGGTCAGGGCCTGCCGGAGCTCAGGGAAGCGCTGGCTCAGCTGGCCGGCCACCAGATGCTGAACTACCGTCTGACGCTGCCGTTCAGGGAGAGCGCGTTGCTGGCCTACATTAAAAATCACGCGGCGAGGCTGGAAGAACAGTATACGGAAAGCGGCGCGGTCTTAAGCTTTGGCCTGGACCGCCGGCTGAGCGGCCCGGTTGAGCGCTATCTGCAGGGGGCGGTGGCCGCTGACTCGGAGGAAACTACGGACAGTATTCAGGGAAAGAAGGATTGACTTATATGACAGTGACAGCAAACAGCGGCAGCCTCTTAGATTACTATGTGGAAAGAATAAAGCCTGCGGATCAGCGGCGCAACGGTAAGGCCTTGCTGACCCATTTGCAGGAGGATTACGGAGCGGTGCCCGAAGACTTGCGCCAGCCGGCGGCAGACGAACTGCGAAACCGGATCAGGGCTTTATATGGCCGGGACGACCCGGCCGATCAGGCCATCTCCTTGCTGAGCCTGCGGCTACCGTTCAATCCGGCTACGGAGCAGCTGTATCACGATGTGGCGCTCTACGGGCTGCAGCTGCCGGCGCCAGACCTGGATCCGCAAGCCGGTCAGCTGCATCTTACGCTTGATACCGGCAGCGGGTTAGCCCAGCTGGAGGCAGGTAGTCTGGGCAGCTGCTACCCGCTACAGCTTTTTTGTGACCGCCTGCTGGTATGGCAGGGACTGACCCGGGAAGCGCTTGCTGCCCGGGGCGGCGCTTTTAAGGCCTATTTATTAGCGTTCCGGGAGACCTGCGGACCGGACGGAGAAGCGCCGGAAGACTGAGCCGCAGGCGGCGGGTTGTCTGACCCGGCTGGCTGTGGCCGGTCCCCGGGCTGCCTGGCCGTCAGCTGATCAAATTGAGCCGCGGCAGGTTTAAGCTGCGGCTGCTGTTGCGCCGCGCGGCGGGTCTGGCGCAGCTGCTGCCGGCGCTGCCACTCCGCCGCGGCCTGATCCTGCTGGCGGGCGGCTTTGCGGCAGAGCTGCGCAAACACCAGACCGCTGATAAGTAAGGCCAGCAGCAGCACAAACAAGGGCGCCAGCCTGAGGAGCTCCTGGATGATAAAACTGCGGTCAATCGACTCATCCCAGCCGAGCTTCATCACGCTGCGGCCAGCCAGCAGCAGTGTCAGCGCGGCACAGCTCAGGGCTAAGGACAACAGTATACGACTGTAGGTACGGTAACGCTCCATGCCAGACACCCTCCGTTTCAGTGGTGGTTTTTCTGCCGTTATTATAGCAAATTGAGGTGAACCGCGGAGGCTGAAGCAGAAAAGGGATCCGGGCCGCCTTGCTTATCCGTGAGGTTTGATATAATGAATGCTGATTGGAAACAATGCCGTCAGGTATGGCGCCGGCAGCGCCTGGTTCCCGGGGATTGAGACCAGACGTCAAAACCGTGGGCAGGAGGATTCAAAGTGCCAGTTATCCGCCAAAATCAGGCCAGGACCGCCACCGGAGTTAACCCTGGTATCGTCATTGTTACAGGTGCTTCTTCAGGTCTGGGCCGGGAGTTTGCCTGTCAGCTGATCCGGGATTATCCGGACTTTTGCGGGGAGCTATGGCTGCTGGCCAGACGTGAGCCGCTGCTGCAGCAGCTGCAGGCACAGCTCCGGCCTTTTGGTACCTGCCGGATCCTGGCTTTGGATCTGCTGACTGAGTCAGCCTGGCAGGAACTGGGGCAATTGCTGGAGCAGGCAGCCCGGCCGGTGGCCGGGCTGGTCAATGCCGCGGGTATCGGCCGGCCGGGCCATTTTGCCGGCCAGCCTGAAGCGCTGCAGCTGCAAATGCTGCGGCTGGATGCGGAAGCGCCGGTCAGGCTGTGCCACCTGGTTTTGCCGTACCTCAAAAACGGCAGCCGGATCTGGAATGTCGCCTCAGTGTCCGCCTTTTCGCCGCAGCCTGGCTTTGCGCTGTATGCCGCGGTCAAGGCTATGCTCCTGAGCTTTTCGCGCGCGCTGAACGCGGAGCTCAAGCCCCGGGGGATTGGGGTCACGGCAGTCTGCCCCAATCCGCTGCGGCACACGGACTTTTTTAAAGCGCAGGGTCTGGACGGACCGGTACAGGGACTGAAGCGGCTGACGGCGGAGGAACCGTCACGTGTGGTCAGGCTGGCACTGCGGCGGGGCTTTAAGGGCAAGGACCTGTCCGTGAGCAGCGTCTGGGGCCGCCTGATCGGCGCGGCGTCACGGCTGCTGCCAGTCAGAGTCTGGCTCAGTCTGGAGGCTATGTTAGGGTTCAGGTAACCCGGATAAGTTCAGGCCAAGCCGCCGGGCGTCCGGCGGACAGGGGGTACCCCGGGGAAGGTCATATGGTATTAAAGCGCATAGGCATAATGAGTGTCGTGACCGCAGGCTGCTTGTCCGCGGCCTTGATGACCGGTTGCCATGTCCGGCAGTCACTGGAGCTCGACAGTCAGACCACCACTTGGGTGCAGGTTTTGCAACCAGCAGATCAGACTGCTACCGGGTTAGCAGCGGACGACTGGCTGAACGCTGGCGCTGAGGAGACCGCTACTGACCCGGCGGCTTCCGCCGACCTCACGCTTGCCGGCCAGGAACCCGGCGTCGCCGTCAGCACTGCAGCTGGCGGCGCCTACCAGGCGGCCGTCAACCCTGATCTGGACAGCGCCGCGGAAGCTAGCGAGAGCAGTACAGACGCGGCTGCCCAAGGCTCCTCAGACCACGCTATTGAAAGCCTGGCAGCTGATTTCCCTGTCATTTACAGCCTTAACCACCTGGGCGAGGTCCGGGTCACCGTTTTAGACCGGGAGGTGCTCCTGACTTATGTCAACCCGCCGGACGACCGATCAGAGCCCGACCACACCGGTATAGGCCGCTATGTCAGTAAAAAAGTCTATGACGAAAGCGGCGCCCTGACCCTGGTCCTGACCCCGGCAAGTTATTGGGAAATGCTCAGCGCGCTGCAGGATGAAATCCTGCAGCAATACAACGAGCTGATTGAGCTGGGACTGACCCCGGCATCCTGGCAAAGCCTGGGTACTGAGCTGGAGGTCGGCGACGTATATATTACGGTTGACCCGGCGACGTTTGTTGAAGGGGATAAATATGACGTGCCGGCTATTCAGACACTGGCCAGTCTGTATCAGCTTTATAACGGCGTTGAGCCCGACAGTATCCAGGTTACGCTGGTTTTTCAAAGTCAGGAGGATGGCTCGGTCCTGGATGTCATGGATTCGGCGGAGGAACAGCAGCAGGAGACAGCTGTCGTCAGTGTGGACAAGGGCTCTGTCCCCGCGTCTTCTTTGTGGCAGCCTTAAGTTCGGATAGCTTTTAGCCTGCTCCGGCTGACCCCGGCGCCGCTGCTGCCTCAGGCGTCTTGCCTTCGCCTCCACCTCCACAAGATGCACCCCCGGGCAGCCTGTGCCGCCCGGAATGAAACTGGCCCCCCGCGACCCCGATTACGGGATCTCCGGGCGGGCCAGACTGTTAACCTGCTGCGGACCGCGCCTATTTGCGAAGCACTATATTGACCAGACGACCGGGCACGTAGATCTCCTTGACGACTTGCTGCCCCGCGATTTCCTGCGCGATTTTGTCGTCTTGCCGGGCCAGGGACAGCGCTGCTGTTTTATCTGCCTCCCGGGCAATCGTCATGCGGCTGCGGACCTTACCGTTGATCTGCAGCGCGATTTCTACCGTATCCTCTATCGTCCTGGCTTCATCATAAACCGGCCAGCTCTGATCGGTAACCCGGCCACCAAATTGCAGCAGTTCCCAGAGCTCCTCCGTAATATGGGGGGCCATGGGATTCAGGAGCAGCAGGAACGTTGCAAACTCACCGCGGGTGACCGAGCCGCTTTCATACAGGCGGTTGAGCAAGGTCATCAGAGCCGCGATCGCCGTATTGTCTTTTAGATTATCAATATCTTCCGTAACCTTTTTAATGGTCTGGTGGAAGGGCGTTTCCAGCTCCGGCCGGTAAGCCGGGTCCGGGGTCACCAGCTCCTGCAGCGCCCAGACCCGCTCCAGGAACCGCTGGCAGCCCCTGATGCTCTTGGGATTCCAGGGAGCAGGCTTTTCAAAGTCACCGATAAACATCTCATAAAGACGCATGGTGTCTGCGCCGTAATCCCGTACGATATCATCCGGATTGACCACATTGCCGCGGGACTTGGACATTTTTTCACCGTTTTCGCCCAAGATCATGCCGTGGCTGGTCCGTTTTTGATAGGGCTCTTTGGTGGGCACCACCCCCAGATCATACAGGAATTTGTGCCAGAAGCGGGAGTAAAGCAGGTGCAGCGTGGTATGCTCCATGCCGCCGTTGTACCAATCTACCGGCATCCAGTACTGCAGCGCTTCAGGCGAAGCCAGGTATTGCTGATCATGCGGATCCGTGTAGCGTAAAAAATACCAGGAAGAACCGGCCCACTGAGGCATGGTGTCCGTCTCCCGGCGGGCCGGACGGCCGCAATGCGGGCACGTGGTGCTGACCCAGTCGGTGAGCGAGGCCAGCGGTGATTCGCCGTTATCCGTAGGCTCGTAAGACTCCACTTCCGGCAGCCGCAGCGGCAGCTGGTCCTCCGGCAGCGGTACCCAGCCGCAGACCTCGCAGTAAACCATAGGGATGGGTTCGCCCCAATAGCGCTGGCGGCTGAAGACCCAGTCACGCAGCTTGAAATTGATCTGCTTTTCACCCTTATGCTGTTCCTCCAGCCAGGCAATCACGGCCGCCTTGGCTGCCTTAACCGTCATGCCGTCCATAAAGCCGGAGTTGACCATGGTACCCTGCGCAATATCTGTGTAGGCTGCCTTCTGCACATCGCCGCCGCGAACGACTTCAATGATCGGCAGGTCAAAAACCCGGGCAAACTCCCAGTCGCGGGTATCATGCGCGGGCACGGCCATGATGGCGCCGGTCCCGTAGGTGGACAGGACATAGTCCGCGATAAAAATGGGGATCTCCCGGTCGTTGACGGGATTGATTCCGCTCACACCCTCCAGACAAACACCGGTCTTTGCTTTATTCAGCTCCGTCCGCTCAAAGTCAGACTTGCGGCTGGCTTCCGCCTGGTAATCGCGGACCGCCCCGGCATTTTTGATCAGGCCGCGGCTGATCCAGTCCTCCAGCAAAGCGTGTTCAGGCGAAAGCACCATGTAAGTGGCGCCAAACAGCGTGTCCGGCCGGGTGGTGAAGACGGTCAGCGGATCCCCCGCGGTGGTGCCAAAAATGACGTTAGCGCCTACCGATTTGCCGATCCAGTTCTTTTGCTGAATTTTGACCCGGTCAATGTAGTCCAGCTCATCCAGATCGTCGATCAGCCGCTCCGCGTAAGCGGTGATTTTCAGCATCCACTGACTTTTGACCTTGTGAATAACCTCAGAACCGCAACGCTCGCAGCGGCCGTTGACCACCTCTTCATTGGCCAGGACGACTTTGCAGGAGGTGCACCAGTTGACCCGCATCTCCTTTTTATAAGCCAGACCTTTTTTATACAGTTGCAGAAAAATCCACTGAGTCCAGCGGTAATATTCCGGATCGGTGGTGTTGATTTCCCGGCTCCAGTCAAAGGAGAAGCCCAGCATCTGCAGCTGCTGCTTGAAGTGCCGGATATTGTCATGGGTAACTTTGGCCGGATGGATGTGGTGCTTGATGGCATAGTTTTCAGTCGGTAAACCAAACGCGTCCCAGCCCATGGGATACAGCACATTGTAGCCCTGCAGCCGCTTTTTGCGCGCTACAATATCCAGCGCGGTATAGCTGCGCGGATGACCCACGTGCAGTCCTTGACCGGAGGGGTAGGGAAACTCTACCAGACAGTAATATTTGGGCTTGTCAGTCTGATCGGGCTGCAGGGCGTGAAACACCCCGCTGTCTTCCCAGCGCTGCTGCCATTTTTTTTCAATTGCGCTAAAGTCATAAGCGTTCATTCCAAAGCTTCCTTTCCCTTGCTGGCATATAAAAAACGTCCTCCGTCTCAGACTGGAGACAAAAGACGAAGACCCAAGCTGTTTGATTGAAATCATACTGATTATGGGGCTCTGAGTCAATGGCCGGCTGGTCTGTGGCTGCGGATTCTGGGCTCTATCGCGGCCACTCGCTCGGCCAGCTGACGCACGGAGACGACGTACTCAGAAGGGGTCTGTCCGGTTAATTGCTTGAACTGCCTGGAAAAGTAGGCCAGCGAGCAGAATCGCAGGCGATCGGCTATATCGGCCAGACTGAATCTGCCTTCCCGGATCAGTCGTTTAGCTGCCTCAATTTTGAGCCGGTTGAAGTGGGCGATGACCCCTTCGCCAAAAGCATCATGGAACATAGCCTGCATCTGGGAGCGGCCTAGCAGATTATCCGCGGCAATTTGCCGGACCGTCAGGCGTTCTCCCAGGCGTTGATCCAGATATTCCAGGACCCGGCGGAGTTCGGGCGCGTTGTGGTGTTCGGCGCTGCCGGCAGGAATCTGTACCTGAGTGCCGGCGGCTGACGGGAGCGGGGCGGAGATAGCCCCTGCGGCGGCCGGCGCTTCTGCCTGGGCCGGCTCAGGCAGGCTGAGACTTTGCAGGCCGGGCAGACCCGGCGGATGCAGCCGGGCCTGGCTCTGAATCCGGACCGGATCCGGTGCCCGGCGCAGCAAGCTCAGCAGCAGGATTTCCAGATAATGGCCGATCAGCTGCTCCGCGCCAATGGGCGCTAAGCGGCTGCGGGTCATGACTTCTACGGAAGGATCATTGAGCGGAGAGGCAAAGGCCAGGCGTGATTCAGACAGAATCCGGGACAGCCACTCCCGCTCGTCCCATTGTAAATGCAGGACCCGGCCGCGAAAGTATTCCATAACCGCGGAGTAGGTCTGGAAGGATAAGATGAGCAGGCAGGGTGCCTGGCCCTGGGCGGCACGCAGCTGATGAAATTCCATTGGATAGTGAAAGGCGATCTCTCCGGTCTGCAGGGTGAAGTGGCGCTGGTCGGCTCCGATTTCCACCGCGCCGGAATCCACGTATACCAGTTCCCAAAAGTTATGCGCTTCGCCATGAAAGACCAGATCAGAGGTGTATTCACAATAGTGGATGGTGATCAGACTGTCTATCACCAGATCGCGGCGTAACCGGGTTTCAATATAGGCCATATTTACCTCCAGGCAGGGACAGCGGCAAGCTGCCCGGTCAGAGACTACTTTGCAGGACACAAAAACATAACTTGCAAAAATCGTTGCTTTTGATGCCTTTAGTTGTTCAAAAACTGTCGCTTTTGTGGGCGATTTCATATATTATAAGATTATCCGGACAATCCTGCAAATGAACCGGATAAACGGATATTGCACCAGGATTGAGTGGATTTAGAATGACGCCATGGTTAACCGGATCAGGTTAACCGTATCCAGAGGGTACAATTGAATCGGGCAACCGCTTCGCAGATGAACAGGGGGAAACAGATGAAAAGATTTCAGCATGTAAATGCAAAACTTCTGACCGCGGCCTTAGCGGGCACGCTGGTTATGACCAGCGCCTGCAGCAGCAGCGGTCAGGCTGCCACTACAACCGCGGGTACAACGGCCGCTGCCAACAGCAGTGACAGCAGCAACGCCGGGACCAGCGCTGCGGACACGACAGCCGGTAACAGCAATGCCACTACTAAACTCAGCTTTATGATCTGGGACGCCAATCAGCAGCCGGTCATGGAAGCGATGGCTGCAGCCTATACCAAAGAGAATCCGGATGTGTCGATAGATATTCAGCTGACCGCGTACAAGGGCGGTGAGTACTGGACCAAGCTTGAAGCCGGTATGGCCGGCGGCAACGCGCCGGATGTCTTCTGGATGAATACTCTGCATGTAGAAAACTATGTTGATGCGGATATGCTGGCGCCGCTGGATGACGCAGCCAAGACCGCTGGCCTGGATCTGGCTGCGGATTTCCCGGAGGCTCTGGTCAGCATGTATAAGATTAATGACCAGATGTATGGTATTCCCAAGGACTTTGACACCAACGCGGTCTGGTATAACAAAGAACTGTTTGACGCCAAGGGCGTAGCCTATCCTGAGGCCGGCTGGACCTGGGATGATATGGTTGATTTAGCCAAACAGTTGAATGATCCGGACAATGGCGTTTATGGCATTGCGGCTCCGCTGGATTTCCAGACCTGCTATTACAACACCGTTTTTGCGGCCGGCGGCTGGATCCTGAACGATGACAAGACACAGAGCGGTTATAACGATCCGAAAACCCAGGAGGGCATCCAGATCTGGATTGATCTGATTAACGAAGGCCTGTCCCCATCTTTGGCTTCGCTGACCGATACCTCAGCCGATGCCATGTTTGAATCAGGCAAGCTGGCCATGATCTGGGCCGGCTCTTATATGACTCCTGAATATCTGGATAATGAAGTGATCAAGGATAAGATCGATCTGGTTGAGCTCCCCACGTACGATGGCAACGAGGCCAATGTTATTAACGGCCTGGGCTACTCAGTTTATTCCGGCTCTAAAAACCTGGAAGCCGCAGAAGCCTTTGCTGCCTGGATGGGCGGAGCTGAAGCCATGAAGATCCAGGGGGAAAGCGGCGTGGTGATTTCCGCCCGCAATGACGCGCAGCAGTATTTTGCCGCCAGCCAGCCCAGCCTGAACCTCAAGGCCTACACAGATAAGGCAGCCATCGCTACCGCTCTGCCGGTATCCAAGGTCGCTTCTGAAATGTATGACGTTGAAGCCAATTCTTTGAAACTGGCCTACGGTGGTGAGATGAGCCTGGCCGATGCCTGTGCGCAAGCCGCGGAGCAAAGCGACGCCCTGCTGGCTAAGATGAACAAGTGAGGAGTCTTTGATCCATGAAAAGCGCTCTGACGCGCAGACCGGGATCAGGATATAAGCTGGCCGATGCAATGTGGGGTTACTTTTTTGTTGCCCCCGTTGTCATCGGCTTAGCTGTATTCTATGCCTTCCCGTTTCTGCAAAATATCTATTTCAGCTTTTGCGAAGTGGATCGCTTTAACCGGTCCAGCTTCATTGGCCTGGATAACTACCGGGAGATGTTTGGCTCCGCCGAGTTATATCAAAGCACCGGCAATACTTTTTTGTATGTGCTCCTGACCGTGCCGCTGGGTATTTTTCTGGCGATGATCGTAGCTGCCTTGCTGAACAGCAAAGCCCGCGGCCAGTCCGCTTTCCGGACCCTGTATTATCTGCCGGCCATCACAATGCCCGCCGCCATTGCCATGGTATGGAAATGGATCTATAACGGCAATTACGGCGTATTGAATGAATTTCTCAAGCTTTTTGGTATCAGTGGCCGCAACTGGCTGAATGAATCCGCTACAGCCATGATCGCCGTAGCCGTGGTCGGTATCTGGAGCATGGTAGGCTACAACATGGTGATTCTGCTGGCCGGCATGCAGGGAATTTCTCCCAGCTATTATGAAGCCGCGCAGATTGACGGGGCGGGGGCGCTGGCCTGCTTTTTCCACATCACCATTCCCATGCTCAGCCCCTCCATCTTTTTTGTCCTGATTACCTCCTTGATCAGCGGCTTTCAGGTCTTTGACACCATCTATATGATGATCGGCAAAACCAGTCTGGCTTATGAGTCTACCCAGTCACTGGTCATGCTGTTCTACCGCAACGCCTTTGACTATGGCTACAAGGGCTACGCTTCCGCCGTTTCCATCTATATCTTTGTGATCATTCTGCTCTTTACACTGATCCAGTTTGTCGCACAAAAAAAGTGGGTGCATTATGAATAACGGACACAGGACCTCCCGGGTCATTTTATATGTTGTGTTATGTTCCGGCGTATTGCTGACGGTCTTTCCCTTTATCTGGATGGTGCTGACTTCCTTTAAGCTGGATGGCGAAGCGGTACAGGTACCGCCGACTATCCTGCCGCAGCATCCCTCACTGCAAGCCTATCAGCAGGTGTTTGACGTCATTCCGTTCCGCTCTGTCCTGCTGAATTCTGTCATTTCAACCGTGCTGATTGTGCTGGGGCAGGTTTTATTCTGCACCATGGCGGCCTACGGTTTTGCCCGGATCAAATTCCCCGGCCGGCAGCTGATCTTTATTCTGGTTCTGTCGGTGCTCATGGTGCCAGGTCAGATCTTCCTGATTCCCCAGTATCTGATTGTGCAGAAGCTGCATTTACTGGATACGATGGGCGGCCTGGTCCTGCCCAGCCTGTTCAGTGCTTTCGGTACCTTTTTGCTGCGGCAGTTCTTTTTGTCTATCCCGGCGGAAATGGAGGAGGCGGCTATCCTGGACGGCGCCAATCGCTGGCAGATTTTTACCAGAGTCATGGTGCCGCTGGTCCAGCCAGGGATTGTGACCCTGGTAATCTTTACCGCCAAATACGGCTGGAATAACTTTATGTGGCCCCTTATCATTACCACGACGCCGTCCAAGATGACCCTGGGGCCGGCGCTTTCCACCCTGTCCGGAGTGCATGTCAATAACTACCCGGCCCAGATGGCCGGGGCGGTGCTGGCCGTCATCCCCATGCTGATTCTATTTATTGTTTTCCAAAAACAGTTTATTGAAGGCGTGGCTCATGCGGGGGTAAAGGGCTGAGGCAGCAGGCTCCCGGAGACAGCCTTGTGCTGTCCTCCGCATTGCCGTAACCGGACCGCTTTTGCCTGGCGGCAGGCTCGGGCGCCATCGTATCGGCGCTGTTGGATTTAAGGGCTGTGACGCGCGGTACCTGAATCCGGCGGCGCTTTTTATTTACCCGGCCTTACCTGCTTGCTCCAGACCGGGTCGGGTTAAGCCTGAGACGGACGGGCGTGTTCCGGCATACCTCCGGAGGCGGTGGTCGCGCGCTTTGAGCAGAGCGGACGGCTTTACGGTATAATGGGACAACCGCTGGCGGGGCTACGGGCTGGTCTGCCCAGGCCGTAACCCGTGTTCCGCCGGTATGTCCCCGGTCAGGCTTCAAAGGGCCTGACCGCAAGCCTGTTCTGGAGGAACCATGTCCAAACCATCTGAAAATTCACCCCAACCGCCCTGGCCTGACCGCCAGAACCCGGGATCTGATATGCCTTTACCGCCGGACCGTGAACCGGACAAGCGCCATCTATCTCTGCGCGGCCAGATTATTCTGATTATCGCTTTAGTGCTGCTGCTCGTCCTGGTGATCTGGCTGCTGTGGCGCGCATTAAGCCGCGGCTTTGCCAGTCAGGTAGTGGAGAATTCCCGTCAGGCTGAGCAGACAGATACGGAAACCGCGGCTGAATCAGCGCTTATATGGCTGACTCCCTCCGCCACACCTGAGCCGACCGTGCTCCCTACGGCCACCCCTGAACCCACTCCGCTGCCGGAGCCGGTTTATGTAACCGCCGCGCCGACACCAAGCCCTACGCCTGAGCCCACGCCCACGCCTGAGCCCACGCCCACCTCTGGACCCACTACTATGGTGACACCGGTGGCAACGCCGGCCGCTACCGCCGTGCCGACCACACCGGCCGTTCCATCGGCTGCCCCGACCGCAGAGCCGGCAACGACAACGACTGCCGAGCAGCTGTATCTAGTTGCTCCGCCCACTCCCAGTCCGGCAGCTGTGCCGGCCAGCCCGACCCCGGTCGCAACAGACGGGGGGACACAACCGACTGATACCGCAACCAGGCAGGCTCTGGCCTTGGATTCAGACCAGGCCGTTGGTCTGCAGACTTATCTGGGCAGCTATTTTGGCGGGGACCGCGGCTTGCCGCTGGCGTTGAATGGCGGGACCAGAGAGGCGGCGCCACAGGAACGCCTGCCCTATTTTGACGATATCACCAAACTTGGCGCCAAGGAACTCCTGCGCCGTTACGGCGGCCGTTACATGGCGGGGACCGGACTGACCGACCCTGAGGACAGCAGCCGGACTTACGTAACCGCGGCCGATATGCAGGCCTATTTGCAGGCCGTTATCAATCCGGAACTGGATGTTTCAGAGATTACCCCGGAATATATGAGCTGGCTGTTTGACAGTACCGATGGGGAGCATTTCAGCACCTCGCTTAATCAGGAGAGCAGCCAGCCCTATTCCCGCCTGGTCAGCAGCCTGACCAGCCTGACCCTGCAGGAAGCTATTGATGAAACGACTTATACAGCTCAGACCTTAGAGCTCTATTGGGACTATCAAACCCCTGCACAGAGCTCGGAGGCAACCGACACGGATCTGGCTGGCGGGCTGACTGGCTGGTACATCATTTATAATGGCGAATATCCTGTGGCCGTGGCCTGCGGCAGTGCCGATCCGGATAACCCCGCGGCGGAACAATTTATATATCTGACTGATCCGGCCTATACCGACCAGGTCTCATATACGATTCAGGCTTCTGCTGCTACCAGCTCAGGTTTTGCCATCCAGAGCCGGCACAAAGTCAGCGGGGATACGGAGGTAAACGCTGCCTTGACCAAGCTTACCGCGGCCGTTGAAGCGGCAGAGCTGGTTACGGTTAAAGACAGTGGCGCTGACCTGCTGGCCCGACCGTCAGCCGATGCGCCGCTACGGGCCACCCTGGCGGAGGGAGAAGAGGCTTTGATGATTCCGCTTGAAGACCGCAGCGATGGTTTATGCCTGATTATCAGCCAGAAGGCCTGCGGTTATGCCGCTGCCGTGGCTTTTGAATCGCTTGCGGATTAATCAGCCCGGTCCGTGCAACACTTTACCGGGCAACTGCGTATTTATTAAGGAAAGATAAACCAGTCACAGGAAGCCGGACCGGTAGGTGCCGCCGGACCCGGGTATTAGCTATAATAAGGCCAGCCTTGAACCCTGCGCTCACTGCTTGCCAAAGCAGCCACAAGCGAAAGGAGAAACCATGATCTGTCCTAATTGTCAGTTTGAGTATGATGACAGTCTTATAACCTGCCCTTATTGCGGGGCGGTTAATCCCGCCCCGGCCCCGGCGGCGGCTGCAGGAGCAGAAAAGGGGGCGGAGACTGGCAATTCTGCCGCGGAGGATACCGCAATTCCGCCAGCCGGCTCAGGCTATGACCCGGCTGGACCGCTGTATAGCCAGGCTGATGGATCCTCCGATACAGGCGAAGCAGATGATTCAGATAAGGATGACCGCAAATCCGGCCTCTACTTGCCGATCATGGCATTTTTACTGTTTGCGCTGATTTTGGTTGTGGCGGTGCTGCTGATTGGCCGGGTCCTGAAATTTGGCTTTAACAGCAATATTGTGGGCTCGGATACCAGTGATTCGGCTCAAGTGGCCATATCGGCTACGCCTGCCCCCACCCCGGGCAGCGGCCAGACAACGGATCCCAGCCAAAGTGATGACAGCACCCATCTGACCTTGCCGGATGACTTCTGGCTGACGCCCGCCGCACCGTGGACGCCCACCACGGACAGCCCGGCAGTTGCGGTGGTGACCGCCGCGCCAACCAGCACACCGGAGCCGGAAGCGACCGCGACACCGGAGCCCACCGCGACGCCGGAGCCCACCGCGACACCGGAGCCCACCGCGACGCCGGAGCCCACCGCGACGCCGGAGGCTACCGCGACACCGGAGCCCACCGCGACACCGGAAGCTACCGCAACGCCAGCACCCACGGCCACTCCGAGCGTCAAGCCCACCACCGCGCCGACCGCAGCGGTTTCGCCGACGACCGCGCCGACCGCGGCGGTCAGCCCGACTCCGCAACCGACCGTCAAGCCCACCACAGCGCCGACCGCGGCGGTCAGCCCGACACCGCAACCGACCGTCAAACCCACCACCGCGCCGACGGCAGCGGTTTCGCCCACCACCGCGCCGACAGCAGCGGTTTCGCCCACCACCGCGCCGACAGCAGCGGTTTCGCCCACCACCGCGCCGACCGCGGCGGCCAGCCCGACACCGCAACCGACCGTCAAACCCACGCCTGCCTGGCCCGACCAGGCCTATGCCGTCCTGCCACCAGCCAATCCGCCCCAGCCAACCACCAACCCGCTGCCGGATATCGGCCTGCAATCCGGCGAAGGCCAGAACGCGCTGAATTATATCCAGAGCTATTTTGGCGATAACAGCAGTTTGCCGCTGAATCTGGGCGGCAGCAGTAAACAGGGCAGCGCGGCGGAGAGCTTGCCGGACTTCAGCCAGGCCTCCTCACTGGATGCCGCAACGTTGCTTCGCTTGTACGGCGGACAACTCATGGCCGCTACCGGTCAGACTGATCCGGCCGACAGCAATCGGTCTTACGTAACGGCTGCTGAAATGCAGAGCTTTTTACTCAACTATATCAGTCCGGCTTTGAATGTTAGCGGTGTGACCGACAGCCTGATGGCAGAGCTTTTTGACACGACTGACCATCTGCACTACAGCGCGCCGCGGACAGCTACGGCCAGCGGAGCCTATTCGCAGCGCCGTTTTATTGCCACAGAGGTTCATGCTGCGCAGAGCAGTTATCAATTGCTGGGCTATGATTTGTATTTTGAATATCATAGCGGTTCCGGCGCGGCCCCGGGTTACTATCTGATCCTGAATCAAGGCACGCCTATCGGCATCACTGCAGACAGCGTGACGCCTTCCACTGTGACGCTGAGCGCATCAGGCTGGCCATCCGGCGTCCTGTTCTTCAGTGACCCGACTTATACGGCAAAGCAGCACTGGTCGTTTGACGAAGCGGTTACGGTCAGCGGCTATGCTTTAACCGGTAAAACCACCGAGGCCGGAGATAGCAGCCTGATAACGGCACTCAATGGCCTGAGTCAGGCGCTGGGCCAGCCTGAGACCAAAACCGTCCGTGCTGAAAGCGCCGCGGTTTTAGCCGCGCCGTCAGCTGACGCCGCAGTCCGGACTACATTAAGTCAGGGTACAGCCGTTACCAGCTTCAGCCTGCCGCAACAGCCGGGCATCTGCCTGGTCGTGGCAGACGGAACGGCAGGTTACCTGCCGGCTGCGGATCTGGAATAACCGGACCGGACCCGGCGTACGGCAGTCCCGGCGTGCCGTACGGGCTGTGCCCGGACCTGAAGCGCGGCTGGGCGCAGGCCAGGGAAGGCCGGCACCGTTGGCCGCCGGGCAGATACCAGCGTTGTGGCGGAGAGGGGGAAGCCCTGCCGCTTCAGGACGCCAGCCAGCGCCCGCTGACGCCGCAAGGCAGCACAATCCCCCGCTGATTTGATGGTAACCCCAGCTCCTGGCAGTCTATAACGCCCTGGCGCGCTTCCTGCCCCAGCGTCAGCTGCAGCAATGTTTTTATCACGCCGGGCGCCAGATTGCTGGCATAGACATTGACAATGAAAAACAGAGCCGAGGGACTCAGCAGCTGCCGGCACTCATCCAGCAGCGGGTACAAGGCATCCTCCAGCTGCCAAAGTTCGCCAGAGGGACCGCGGCCATAAGCGGGCGGATCCAGGATGATCCCCTCATATTGCCGGCCCCGCCGGATTTCCCGGCGGACAAATTTCTGGACATCATCTACTATAAAGCGCACATAAGCCTGATCACAGCCGGACAGGTGAATATTGTCCTTGGCTTTGGCTACCATACCCTTTGACGCATCCACATGGACGACTTCAGATGCGCCCGCCTTAGCTAATGCGCAGGTGGCGGCCCCGGTATAGGCAAAAAGATTCAGCATCCTCAGCTCAGTCTGCCCCGCGGCCCGGGCGTTGAGAATCTTCTGCTCCATCAGATCCCAGTTTACGGCCTGTTCAGGAAACAGACCGGTATGTTTAAAGCCGGTCGGATTAATCACAAACGTCAGCCGGCCTGCTACTGAATCATAAGACACCGTCCACTGCTGAGGCAGCCGTCCCAGGATATCCCAGTTGCCACCGCCACGGTCGCTGCGGATATAGCGCGCGTCCGGGCGGGCCCAGGGATCATGCGGCCAGATAGCCTGAGGATCCGGCCGCTCCAGGATATATTTACCCCAACGCTCCCGTTTCATTCCCAGACCGGTATCCAGGAGTTCAAAATCTTTCCAGTGATTGGCAATCTGCATACTGCGTGCCCTTTCTGTGCGCTCTGACGCTGAGCCTGCCGCCCCGGCCGTCTGATACAGACAGAAGGAACCGCAGCCTATCTGCCACATTGTAGCAGAGCCTGACCTTAAGACGCCACTGGCCGTAAGGTTTTTGCTGCATTAAAATAGATGCAGATCAAATCAGGACTGCTGCGGCAGCCCGCCAGCTAACCTGGCAGGAACATGCCAGGGGCAAAAAAGGAGAAGGCGCCTATGAACTATAAATTGGATCGTGAGGCCTATGAGGCCCGCATGAGCTGGTACAATGCCGCCCGCTTCGGCATGTTTATCCACTGGGGGCTCTATGCCATACCCGCGCGAGGAGAGTGGATCCGCAGCCAGGAGGAAATTACCCGTGAAGACTATATGCGGTATTTTGAGGAGTTTAATCCCACCGCCTATCATCCCCGCGACTGGGCGCGGCAGGCCAAAGCCGCCGGGATGAAATACATGGTGCTCACCGCCAAGCACCATGACGGCTTCTGCCTCTGGGACACGGATACGACTGATTTCAAAGCGACAAACACCCGCTGCGGCCGCGATCTCATCAAAGAATATGTTGAAGCGGTCCGGGCGGAGGGTCTCAAAGTCGGCCTGTATTATTCGCTGCTTGATTGGTACCATGAGGATTATCCGCACTATAAAGATCGGCAGCACCCCCTGCGCAACCACCCTGAATGCGGCAATGAGGGACGGGTTTGGGAGCGTTATGTGGCCTATATGCATGAACAGGTCCGCGAGCTGTGCAGCCGTTACGGCCAGATAGACGTGCTGTGGTTTGACTTTTCCTATGACGATCTGGTCGGCGAAAAATGGGGCGCCACCCAACTGGTGGAAATGGTGCGCTCGCTGCAGCCGCAGGTCATTATTGACAACCGGCTGGAAGCCAGCGGAGAAGGCTTCGGTTCCCTGGCCAGCGGCCACCCCACCCCTTATCACGGCGACTTTGTCAGCCCGGAACAAATCATCCCGCCAGACGGAATCAGCGACGTTTATGGCAACCCGCTATATTGGGAAGCCTGCATTACCATGAATAACCACTGGGGCTACTGCGGGACTGACCTGGCGTTCAAACCGGCTGGCATGCTGATCCGAAAACTGGTGGAGTGTGTCTCCAAAGGCGGCAACCTGCTGCTCAATGTCGGACCGGACGCCAATGGCCGCATTCCTGCCCGGTCAGAAGAGATCCTTCGCCATATCGGCGCCTGGATGGACCGGAACGCAGCCAGCATTTATGGCTGCGGCCAGGCTGCTGGACTGCCCAAGCCTGATTTTGGCCGCTACACCCGTAAGGGCCAGCACCTGTACTATCACCTGTATGAAAACGCGGTCGGACCCATGCCCCTGCCGGGCCTGAAGGAATCAGAGATCAGGCAGATCCGGCTGCTGGCAGATGGCCGGGAGATCCCGGTCAGTCATGCCTGGATGAGCAGTAACTATCCGGATATGGTCTTTGCTGATCTGGGCAGCAATCCGATTCTGGATGACCCGGATGACACCGTTCTGGATATTACCTTACAAGACCGTTGAGCTTACCGGAATCAACGCCCCTTATAGCTCCGGTTCCCGGCCCGCTGCTCCTGGCGGCAGGCCGGACTGGCGCCAGGATAGGCGGGGGGAAAGGACAAAGGGATGATGAAGACAAAAGCAGCCGTGCCGCAGCCTGCGGCCGTGGCAGACGTGGCCCAGCGCTGGAGCAGACAGATCTGCGCTTCGCCGGAGGAAATGCAGCCCTACTTGTCCTACCTGTACCAGACCCTTCCGATCGCTGATTGCCTGGAACAGCCGTTCTCCTACTTTTATAAAGTCGTTCGTCACGCGCTGTACCTCAGAGATAATTTTCACCGGGTAGCCGCCCTGGACGACGCGGTCTTTAAGGCCTACATTCTTTGCCCGCGGATTAATAATGAAGAGCTGAGCTATTATCACACTACGTTTTTTAATGAGATTTATCCGCGAATCCAAGGCCTGGAACTGGAACCGGCAATCCAGGAGGTCAATCGCTGGGCGGCAGAAAATACCGGTTATGAAACGCAGGATGCCCGCACCGCCTCAGCCTTGACTGTCTATGAGAATGGCGGCGGCCGCTGCGGGGAAGAAAGCACCTTTTTAGTTGCGGCGCTGCGGTCTGTCGGCATACCGGCCCGTCAGGTCTATGTTCCCCGCTGGTCTCACTGTGATGACAACCATGCCTGGACAGAGATTCTCTGCCGGGGCGAATGGTTTTTTACCGGCGCCTGCGAACCTCAGACCCGCCTCAATCTGGGCTGGTTCAACCGGGCGGCCAGCCGGGCCATGCTGGTGCATTCCCGGCTCTTTGGTCCGGAGCAAACCGGCTTTGATGGCTTGCCTATTGGCAGTGAAGCTGGTCAGTATTTTTATAATCAACTGCCCCGCTACGCTGACAGCCGCTACTGGCGCCTGACTGTACAAAAAAGCGGAAAGCCGGCCGCCGGCGCGCTGGCAGACATCCGGCTGCTGAATTTTGCCCATGAAACCACCGTAGCCCGGCTGCGCTGTGATGAAAACGGACAGATAGCCATTCATCTGGGGCGGGGCAGCTTCAGACTGCGGGTGTGTTGGCAGGACCTGATTACCGAGCGCCTGGTGGATGTGACCGAAGAGCCGCAGCTGCTGCTGGAACTGGATCAGGCCGCTTTGCTGCAGACCAGTCCGGACAAGGCTGCTGACTCAGCTGATCCGGCCAAGCTTCAGCAGCAGCAATTTTTAGTCAAGGCTCCGGAAGACTGCGGCCGCAATGTGGTGATACAGGATCAGCAGGAAACAAATGAGGCGGAGCAGCTGCTGCAGCAAACGCAGGAACGGCGGCAGCAGCGACTGGCTACCCTGCGGGATTTTGCGGTTCCTGATGATCCGCTCTATCTGCCAGTCCGGGAGTTGTTGCTGGCAGCGCGCAGCCATGCCGGTGTTATAGCGGCTTTTTGGGCAGAGCATCAGTCTAATCCCTGGGCCTTGCGCCTGCTGCTGAGCCTGCGGCATAAGGATTTGCGGGATATTACACCTGAAGCGCTGCACGACCACTTACTTGCTGCTGCTGCCTGGCGCGGCAAACAACCCAGCCGCGACCACTGGGAAAAAGATACGCCTGCCCAGTGCCGCTTTACCCAATATGTGCTCTGCCCCTGGGTAGCCTATGAAAACATCCGACCCTGGCGCAGCTTGATACAAGCCTCGTTGCCGCCGGCCTGGGCCAGGCTGGCTCGCCGGGATCCGGCTCAGATCTGGCGTTTACTGAAGCAGGAGATCAGGCTGGACCCGGCGGCCCGGGCCATGCAGAATCTCTATTTCACGCCTGATCTTGCCTGGCGGTATAAGCTGGCAGATAGCAAGAGCCTGGATATCCTGTTTGTTGCGGTCCTGCGCTGCCTGGGCGTACCGGCAAGGCTGGCTTCATCAGACGCAGTGCCGGAATTCTGGCTGCGGGGGCAGTGGCAGCGGGCTGAGCGTGACCTCAGCACCCGCTTAACGCTGGTTTTCCCCGCAGAGACCAGCACCGCCTTCAGTCAGCCTGCCTACGGCCAGAATTGGAGTATTACGCGCCTGGGCTGCGATAGCAGCGATTGGCCGGTTAATCTGCTGCCTCAGCTGGAAGCGGCTTCGCAAGCCCAGTCCTCCCGCGGATCCCGGCAAACAGCTCGCGCACGCAGCAGCACGGCGTCCCTTCAGCTGCCTCTTCCAGCCGCGGATCCGAGGCTGGAAGCACTGAGCCGCACGCCGGACCAGAACTGGCCAAAGCAAAAGGCGTCAGAGCAAATTGAACTCCGCCCTCCAGAAGGTCGTTACCGCCTGCTTTGTCTCCGGCGCGTGAACGGCGGGGATCTCCTGGTGAGGCAGACAGATTTCAGCCTGCAGGCAGGCGAGCACCTGACCTTACAGCTGGAATTTCCTTCAAGCTGGGAAGAAAATGCCTGCCTGGCCCAGCGCGCTCAGCCACATCCGCGCTTTCAGCTGCCAGAATTTGACGCGATTAATGAGGCGGGCGAAGTCCGGGTCAGCCGCGATGTTTTTGACGGGCGTTACCAGCTCTTTGTCTGGCTGGACCCGGGCAGCGAGCCGAGTATCCATTTATTGAATGAGCTGGGACAGGACCAGGAGCTGGCAGCCGAGTCGCTTTTGGGACCGGGGCCGGACAGCCTGGCCATTCACTGGCTGCTGCGGCAGCGGGATGATATGGATAATCCTAAGTTTCGCGCCTTGCTGGCTAAGAGCCACAGCAGTCAGGTCTACCTGGGCAGTGGAGAAGCTTATAGCCGTCGCCTGGAGCAAGTGATCCGCCAGGCAGTGGCTCAGCCAGATGGGGTTGAGCAGCCGTATCATCTGCAAGGGCAACGCCCCCTGGTGCTGTTGTGCAACCCGTCAGGTGAATGCATTGACTGGCTGGCCGGATATAATATCGGGACTGTGGCCCGGCTGCGGCAGGATCTGGCCAGGGAGGCGGAACGGGACTGGCCCGGCTGCTAAGTGGGGCAGAGGGGGATTCAATATGAACTGCAACTGTTTAGACAGACTGCAGTTCTTTTTGGCTGACAGGAGAGTGGGATGAATAAATGTGTATTAATGAATGTAGCAGATAAATGATAAAAGAACGAAATATGGCGATAATCTGATTAAATTATAAATGATGATGTGCTTTAATGACTAATCTGAAGAAAAGCGATATAACTATGATGAAGAAAAAGAGAAAGTTCAGAACCTTCTCTCCATCATCCACTATGGCCCAATTAGTAAAAGCACCTGTCATTAAATTCTCGACTATTATTTAAATTCCAATCTGGCAATCAGATGCTTTTCATATTTAAGCACAATGAGGGTTGCTGATCAAATTGAAAAACTGCTTGATCCTCACGGATTCAAATTCATCATCTAATGCGTTCAGCTTAAATTCTCGACTATTAGGCGTTGACAATCTTGAAAGTGCTTTGTATAATGACCATATCAACCAAAAAATACTGAAAGGTGGGTTGTGACTGTGAAGTATCAATTGCATTTCCAGCTGGATAAGCCGGTTCTGACAGTCAATTATCGAAGAACTGTACTCAGCTTTATCAAAAAGGCATTGACTGAATATGCCTCTGGCCAGTATTATGATGAGTTTTTTCACGGCAGTGGCAGTAAACCATATTGTTTTGCTGTTTGCCTGCCCCCAGCCCAAGTCAGAAATAATCAGTTTGATTTACAAGAACCCTGGATTGACGTTAATTTCTCTTCCTTAGATGTTAAAACCTCGTTGATTTTATATAACGCCTTTACGGGACTTAAATTCAGGTTATTACCTTTAGATGATCATAACTCAATGAAACTAACCAGGATACGCGCAGCCAAAGAAACGATTGTTCGCCAAAGCTGTATCATAGGAAAACTGAGCATGCCTTTATGCGTGCGCCTTCACGACCCAGAACAAAATAAGGATCAGTACTTTACGTTTACGGACCTTGGCTTTGAACAACAGCTAAAATGCATCATTGAAGCCCAGCTGAAATTGAGGCAAGGCGTTGATCCAAATTGGATAGCAGGATTCAGCTTTGCACCTGTACAAATGAAAAAAAGTTTTACTAAACATTATGGCCAGCTTATTCCCGGAAGCTTGGGAATCTTTAGGCTTTGTGGCCAGCCGGAATTGTTGAACTACTTAGCTAATGAGGGCATGGGCAGCCGGCGATCTGCTGGCTTTGGAACCTTTGATGTAATTGGTCAGGGTGAAGCGTAGGAGGTGGGTACGTGTCACAAGATAACGCTACTGCAGATACGATGACATTAAGACGTTCTTTAAATGATGGATTATTCAATGCAGCCTTATTAGGCTTTGCATATGTCCTTCAGACTGCTACTGGAAGGCAAGCGGATTCATTTTATCAGGGAGCGGATCTGGTTTTTAATGCTAAGGATTTAGATAATTTTAATCAAGCCTATTTCAAGACCTTGATCCATACCTTTGAAAAGGATTGTATTTTTTACACAATAGAGAACTACCTCCCGCAGCTATTGAGCATGCAGAAGCCATACACAGATAGCCAGGAACAAGCGATTACAGAGATGACTAAATTTCTGGCAGAAAAAGGGTTGCGGGCATCATATGTATCAGGATACGCTATTATAAATAAATACGGTGATCCTTATCCTTATGAAGAACTACTTAAAAATCTAAAAGCACTTAAAGACAACGAGGAAAAACGAGCTTTAGCCATCGAGCTCATTCAGCATATGGTGGAACACCGAGACGTTTTTTTGATGAAGGATATTGCCTATACCAGAATTCAACCTTTTTGGCAAAATATGTCATTTTTGCTGAAAACAGAGAATACAACTGATTTTGAAGCAGCATATCAAAAATCATTTATAGATGATGTAAGTGCTTTTATTTCTCCAGAATATAAGCCACCAAAACATGCCATTCATTGCTGCCAATGTAATAGTTCGGTAAGGAAATCAGAAGCAAAGAGCATGTCCTGGATAAACGACGAAGGAGTGGATATTGCCAGAAAAACATCTTATTACTGGAACCATAATCCGGATAGCTATCTCTGTCCGCTTTGTGCCATGATTTATACTTGCCTGCCCTTAGGTTTCCATTACTCTGGTAATCAAGGCATTTTTATCAATGATAACCGTTCTCTGCACGCTTTAGAGACTAACTACGTGGGTTTAAAAACTGAACAAATTCAAAATGAAAAAACTCACCGAGATGAACCTTTCTATCGATTACTAAGCCGCCTGATTCTGAATTATGAAGATCTCAACAGTAAAAAATCCTTGATGAATATCCAGGTGATTCGCCGGAAGAACAATCGCTATTATACGCATGACTTTTCCCGGGATATGCTGAAAGGACTGGCATCATGTCAGGCCAATCTCAAAACGCTCATCCCAATATTCTATATGCGAAACGGTGAGTACATCCGGGTGTTTGATGAAACCATGGACCGACTTATGAGAAACGAACGCCTGTTTAACTATATCTCTGACGCTGCTTTATCTTGTTTACAAAGCGGATCATCACTGAGCTTTATTTGGCTTTTGATTATGATACAAATTGAGTTTTTTAATAAAAATAATGGATTAGAGGAGGACAGTAAAATGATGGAACTGGCGAAGCAGGGCAGAAAGCAAGGCTATTATCTAAAAAAGGAAATGAGTTCAGGTGAGCGAAATGAGAATAAGATAAAAGGTCTTTCATTTAAGCTCATAAATGCTTTAAAGTCGAAAAATGCTTATACATTTTCCGACACACTCCTAAGGCAGTATATGGCTCTGGGCAAACCTGTTCCCCAGGACGCCTTGAACGCTTTTGGAGATGAAGATAAATTTCTGACTTATGGATATGGCTTTATAGCCGGTTTAAATGGCTATGAAAAAGATAGTGAAGGCGTGACTGATAGCGCTAAAACCGCTTACGGCAGCAATTGAGAACTAATTCAATAATAAGATAAAGGGAGGCTACAACGATGAAAAACGGATTAACCATGACAGCGGTCTTTGAGGCTGAAAGTGCTAACTATGGTGAGGGCATGGGCAATATTACGACCCTGAAAAAACTTAACCGCGGCGCCGGTGACGGTTATACTTATATATCACGGCAAGCATTGCGTTATAGTCTGATACAGCAACTGGAATGGGACAACACCCCAGTAGAAAAGTCTGGATCTGGTGATAAAACGGTTGTCCAGTTTCAACCGTCAGCCAGCATTGCCGATTACCCGGAAATTGACTTTTTTGGTTACATGAAGACAGAAAAAAAGAAAAATGCGGCCACTAGATCGGCTGTTTGCCGGCTCAGTAATGCTATTTCATTGGAACCCTATACCTCAGACTTGGATTTCTTGACAAATATGGGTCTGGCCCGCCGTATTGACGCAGATAATGCTATTGCTCAGAGTGAAATTCATAAATCGTTTTACGCCTACAGCATTACCATAGATCTGGATCGGGTTGGAGAAGATGGTGAAGTGTCAATTCCAGATTCAGAAAAAGCACAACGGACAGAAACCTTGTTGCGCGGTTTTGAGTTTCTATATCGTGACATTAAAGGTCGCCGGGAAAATCTATCTCCTCTATTTGTAATTGGAGGACTCTACGAGAGGAAAAACCCCTATTTTGAAAACCGGATTCAACTGAATAAGGGCAATCTCAATACGAGAATGCTTTTAGATGCAGCGGAGCCGGTTAAAACTGAAAGCAAAGTCGGATATATTTCAGGAACCTTTGCTAATGACAAGGAGATAAAAGATTCTTTCCAGCCTGTTACTGTAGCGGAGTTCTTTAATTGGCTGACCGGGCAGGTAAGGGAGCGCTTTGCATGAAAGCAATTCGAGTGAAAGCGTATCAGAATTTAGCGAACTATCGGAAGCCTACGAGTTTCGTACTTAAAGAATCCTATCCTTTGCCACCTTATTCCAGCGTTATCGGCATGATCCATATGGCTTGCGGATTTACTAGTTATGTGCCTATGAAGATATCTATCCAAGGCTCCTACTTTTCTTCTCTCAGCGATGCATATATTAAGTATGAATTTGGAGCAGGGATACCCTTTGAAAGTGGGCGCCATCAGCTAGCTGTCCCAAGTGGTGATGACAAGCCATTTGGAATAACCAGAGGCCTGGGCAATGTTCAACTTATGGTAGATATGAATTTGCTCTTTCATGTTGTTCCAGATGACTCCCAGATGACTGAAATTATTGAAACCAGATTGAATGATCCTGTGCTATATCCAGCCTTAGGCAGATGGGAAGATTTATTGCGTATAGATGAGGTTGCTTTGACGGACCTGGAACAAGTCGAGCTGGATGACGACTTGGCATTGCCTAATGACGCCTATGTACCCTTAGCATTACTATATCAGTACGAAAACCTGGTTAAGCAGGACAGTTCGACACGCTACAATTTACACAAAGTTTTTCATGTTGATCCGGAATCAGGTAAACGGATATGGGATGAATCAATAGAAGTCGCCTTTGTTGCCCAAAATAATCCGATCGGCGGTCAAACAGGAACAACAATCCTAGCTGATAAGATTGACGAACAGCTAATACCGGTTTTTTTGGCCTGATAGAGGTATTTACATGGGGGCCCTTCTTAAACAAATTGGAGGACCCCCTAGCTTGGGTGAATAAAATGAAATTCTATGCAAAGTCTAATCCACCGGAATCCATTCAGGAACATACGTTAGCTGCTTTGCAAACATTAGAAAACTTCAAGACAGCATATCCAAAAGTAATGAATGAACAAGAATGGGGCCTTGTTTTTTGGGCGGTCTATTATCATGATTTTGGTAAGCTGACGGTATCCTTTCAGAATAAGATCAGAAAAGCGCTGGGAGAAAAGCTTTTAATTTTGAATCCAGGAGAACGGGATATTCCCCATAATTTTCTCAGCGGTGCATTCATCAATGAAGGCTGGCTTCTCAAGACTGTTCCGGATGCTTCCTCACGTGAGATTTTATACACTGCTATTTATTATCATCATGACAGACCAGAAGATCCGGATTTGAGACAATATCTACTGGAATATCTGAATAGTTGTGTCCAATTACAAATGGATCTATTTCAGGCTCCAACAGTACCAGGCGTGAGTTATATTAGACCGGATAAATTCCGCCTCAGGTATCTGAGCCAAAATCTCATACTGAAGTACAACAAGCATGATGACTTATTGCCAGTACCCATGGAAGTTTTATCTTCTTATATAAAAGTGAAGGGCTTTTTAAACCGGGTTGACTATGCAGCCTCTGCTCATATAAATATGGAATCCCTATCAAGTCAGCAGATAGGTGAACAAACGTTACATTACATGAAGGCAACCCACAAGCTACCACTTAGACCGGCACAGGTTTATATGCAGGATCATCTTGAGGATAATCTGGTCGTCGTTGCGGCAACCGGATCAGGAAAGACTGAAGCAGCTTTACTCTGGATTAATCAGTCGAAGGCTTTTTATACTTTGCCGTTAGTTGTTTCTATTAATGCCATCTATCAACGGATAAAGGATCAGATTCACTATAAGCAAGCTGCGATTCTCCATTCCAATGCTTTATCCATATATTTTGAGCGGGAGAAACAGAATCAGGGTGATGATCAATTACCACCGATGCAGAAATATCAGTTAAGCAGGTTATTTGCGGAACCTTTAACTGTATGTACGATCGATCAGTTGTTTCGTTTTGTATTCCTATACAATGGGTCGGAGATACAGCTAGCTACACTAAGCTACAGTAAATTGATTATTGACGAAATACAAGCCTATAGCCCGGACTTAATTGCAATCATTCTATTTGGATTGAAGTTGATTACCAAAATGGGCGGCAAATTTGCGATTATTACAGCAACTTTTCCACCGGTACTGTATGATTTTATGGATAAACTAGAAATTCCATATTTGAGCCCGGCTTGCAATGGTAATTATTTTTATGGCCCACTCAGACACCGCCACCGGATTACCCTGATGCAAGATAGCGGCATTCCGCTTGAAACCGTTTTAGAAGCAGGCAAGCAAAAGCGGGTTCTGGTTATGCTAAATACGGTAAGCTCAGCTCAAAAGATTTATAGAATGCTCAAGCAGCAAAATGCTGATGTGCATTTATTACACAGCCGGTATATTAAACGGGATCGAAGGTTGTTGGAAGCAGCTATTCAGAATTTTGCACCAAATCAAGCACACCGACCTGCCGCTTGTGGCATATGGGTAACTACTCAGGTTGTTGAAGCTAGCTTGGATATAGACTTTGATTTGCTTATAACAGATATGTGTACCATAGACCAGTTATTACAAAGAATGGGCAGAGTTTATCGTAATCGCGAATATACTGATGATCAGCCCAATATCATCATCTGTGATTCGAAAAATGGCTTAAAATATTCAGATAAGGATTACGGTGTCATTAATTATGAAGTTTATGACTTAAGCCTACAGGCAATTAAGCATTGCCTGAACACCCAGCAGAGCATATTGCTAGATGAGTACCCAGGCCATGACATGAAGCAAGAGCTAATTCAACAAGTGTATGGCGAGTCAATCAAGAGAACAGCCTACTACAAAACAATTAAGGAAAATCTTGAGATTTTAAGAAAGCAGCAATTTTATCATATTAAACAGAAAACAGCTGGACAGATGCTGAGGAATATTGATGCCATAACAGTAGTGCCACAACCGGTGTGGGATAAGTATCAGGACGACATTCAACGGCTCATTACGATATCAAGTCATGCAGACAGCTATGAGCAACGCTTTAAGGCTAAGAATCGCTTGCAAGACTATACGGTCAGTATCAGTAATTATCGAAATCTGGATAAAATATACCATCCAGAATGCGGCTTTTTCGTCTGCCAAAGCGGTTATGATTTTGATGAATCGACTCAGACAGGCGAAGGGTTTATAGCAATGAGAAAAAATACAAACGGTTTTTCTGAGGAAGAACAGTTCTTATAAAGCTATAGAGGCACTTATATGATTCTGGAAAAAAACATTACTGGACTAATGGTTTACTATTATTTCGTTTGCCAAAGAAAACTTTGGTACTTCACGCATCAGATTAATCTGGAAGATCAGAGCGAATTAGTACAGATTGGTAAACAGGTAGATGAGCATACCTATAGCCGAGAGAAAAAGCATCTTGAGATTGATCAAGTTATTAACCTTGATTATATTGATAGCCAACATGTTTTACATGAAGTAAAGAAGAGCAGAGCCATAGAAGAAGCAAGCGTTTGGCAGCTGAAGTATTACTTGTTTTATTTGAAGAACCATGGCGTTAATGGCATTAGTGGCAGAATCGACTATCCTTTACTAAGAAAGCAAGTAGATGTAGAACTCACCAACAACGATGAAGAAGATCTTCAAACCGTCCTAGATAAGATCAAACTTATTAACCAAGCCTCTGTTGTTCCAATCCTTGAGGAAAAATCCATCTGTAAGAAATGCGCATATCATGACTTGTGTTTTATCTGATACCGGGGGGATAAACTGTGAAAAAGAGCTATTACATGTATAGTGGGGGGTCCATTAACAAAAAAGATAATACGCTACAGTTCGCTTCTCAAGATGGTTCCAAAAGAGATATACCTATTGAGCAAGTTTCAGATATTTATTTTATGTCAGAAATAACATTTAATACACAGCTATTTACATTTTTGTCTCATCATGGTATTGCTGCTCATTTCTATAATTATTATAGCTTTTATACCGGCTCGTTTTACCCTAAAGAACACCTGCTGTCAGGGCAGATGTTAGTCAAACAAGTACAACATTATCTGGATACCGCCAAGCGACTTGATATAGCCCAACGGATTATACGGGCAGCATCCGCGAACATCTACCGCAATCTTCGTTACTATAATTCACGATCCTGCGATTTTTCAGCCGCAATGAAAATAATAGAGAGTTTAAGAAAAAGCATACTCAATACAAAGACGATCGATGAGCTGATGGGCATTGAGGGGAACATCAGGAAAATATATTACGACTGTTGGCCGCTCATCATCAATCAAAAGCTTGACTTTGATCGGAGGGTTAAACATCCACCGGATAATGAAATAAATAGTTTGATATCATATGTCAATTCGCTCATTTATTCAAAGTGCCTTTCTGAGGTATATAAAACACAGCTTGATCCGACGATCAGTTTTTTACATGAACCTGGAGTGCGCAGGTATTCACTATGTTTAGATATATCTGAGATATTCAAACCGTTATTAGGTGACCGATTAATATTTTCTATGCTTAACCGAAATCAAATCAGTGAAAAGAGTTTTACTAAAGACCTGAATATGCTTCATTTGACTAAGTCCGCTTCACAGACAATCGTGGCCAACTTAGAAGAAAGACTAAATACAACGATTCGCCATAGAGAGCTTGGGAAAAACGTATCATATCAGTATCTTATCAGGCTGGAATTATACAAGCTGATTAAGCATTTACTAGGAGAAAAAGCATATGAAGGGTTTGAGATATGGTGGTAATGCATGTATTCTGTTTTAGTCTATGATATTGGCCAAGAAAATGGCGGGAAGAAGCGCCTTCCGAAGATTTTCAAAGTTTGTAAAAAATATCTGAATCATGTGCAAAATTCGGTATTTGAGGGGGAATTGTCTGAAAGTCAAAAGATGGCGTTATTAGCGGAATTAAAGTCTTTAATTGATAAACGACAAGACTCAGTCATATTCTTCTATACCAGAAATGAAAAGTGGCTGAGCAAAGAGTTTTGGGGTCAAGCTATTGATCAAACATCTCAATTTCTGTGAATTGTTACATCTTTCTGTTGTCGATCAACATTAATGCAAAAAAAACGATTTCGAGACTATGAGAAACGAACTGTAAAATGGCCCTGGGACCAACTTATCACTAAATGTCAATAAAGGTCTGAAGGCTTAAGATTAATAATTGACAAAAAACACTAATGAAACTACGATGAATAGCAGGCTTATATTATTACCTGTTTTAATTGGTCCATATTGGACTGTAAACTGATACAGCAGACGGCCGTTATCGACGCTTAGCCCCGGTTTTAATTGGTCCATATTGGACTGTAAACAACACTTGCAGCAGCGTGTCCGCCTTGTCCTTGTCGGTTTTAATTGGTCCATATTGGACTGTAAACGCTCTACACTCAACAGCGATTATCCTTACACAGACAGTTTTAATTGGTCCATATTGGACTGTAAACTGATCACCATCGAGGCGACGTGCGCGCCGTATCGGGTTTTAATTGGTCCATATTGGACTGTAAACAGCAATCCGCTATATGACCAGGTCAATCGGCTAACGTCGAGTTTTAATTGGTCCATATTGGACTGTAAACTAAGATGTCATCATTATACTAGAGATGTTCTCTAGTGGTTTTAATTGGTCCATATTGGACTGTAAACATCGCTTTATGCATCTCGCGGGCTATGGCGGTATGGTTTTAATTGGTCCATATTGGACTGTAAACTGGATCTGGACGCATATAGTGACGGCTTGCTTACGGTTTTAATTGGTCCATATTGGACTGTAAACGTTTGAGGTCATAGACCCGGTCGAAGAGGACGGACGTTTTAATTGGTCCATATTGGACTGTAAACTTCTTCACGCCGAAGAATCCTGGAACTGTTTTGCAGTTTTAATTGGTCCATATTGGACTGTAAACTGTTGCTGACCAAAAAATCAGCCCGTGTGTATACTGGTTTTAATTGGTCCATATTGGACTGTAAACCAAGACAGGCGGATATATCGCGGCCACGCCTGACATGAGTTTTAATTGGTCCATATTGGACTGTAAACTTGCTAAAAAGGCACTTCCGCCGGTCCCGGGGATGGCGTTTTAATTGGTCCATATTGGACTGTAAACAATGCCTGTCACGCCCGCGGTGATGATCTCGTTGACGTTTTAATTGGTCCATATTGGACTGTAAACCACTATTGGCGGCCAGTCGGCTAATGATGGCCCTTGCGTTTTAATTGGTCCATATTGGACTGTAAACACTGGCGAGCCCTCCGCCGCAGCTGGCGGTCATGCGTTTTAATTGGTCCATATTGGACTGTAAACGCAGTTGAGCCGGTTATGCGTCCCCTCGGCAGAAGAGTTTTAATTGGTCCATATTGGACTGTAAACAAGATGATAGAGGCCGTCAAGATGGCGGCGCTGGAGTTTTAATTGGTCCATATTGGACTGTAAACAATGCACCCAGGATGTACTGATCGCCGCGGTTGAGTTTTAATTGGTCCATATTGGACTGTAAACCTGGGAGGATGAAGTATCAGGGCCGGTGGTGGATGAGTTTTAATTGGTCCATATTGGACTGTAAACCATCACCGGCTACGGCAGATCAACAGTTTCCGCATGGTTTTAATTGGTCCATATTGGACTGTAAACTCGCGATCGTAAATGTCTTTGTGCGTTTTCATTACCAGTTTTAATTGGTCCATATTGGACTGTAAACACCTACGGCCCGGCGATAAAGGTCCCGGGATCCGTTGAGTTTTAATTGGTCCATATTGGACTGTAAACCAACATTTTTCTTGTCCTCCTTGATTTCTTTGTACGTTTTAATTGGTCCATATTGGACTGTAAACAAGCCTTCAAGCGCTGGATCACCCACGAGGTCATCCGTTTTAATTGGTCCATATTGGACTGTAAACTACAATGCGGGATCTATATACAGCCGGCACTGGAACGTTTTAATTGGTCCATATTGGACTGTAAACACAATGGCGGTCAAAGCGTCTGACCTGTTTGCCCGGGTTTTAATTGGTCCATATTGGACTGTAAACATGACCGCATGACCACCATGCCGGTTTTCACACTGAGTTTTAATTGGTCCATATTGGACTGTAAACATTATCTCCCCATTGTTATCAACAGCAGCTAGCCAAGTTTTAATTGGTCCATATTGGACTGTAAACACCACCACGGCAGCGGGGATCTGGTCCCGGGCAGAAGTTTTAATTGGTCCATATTGGACTGTAAACACTGCTGACCCGCACGTCAGCCGGGGATAGGTGGATGTTTTAATTGGTCCATATTGGACTGTAAACAGCTCAGGTTACTTCAAATACAACAAATATCGGTTTGGTTTTAATTGGTCCATATTGGACTGTAAACTTGCCCATGTTGTAGACAATTGCAATCACTACAACTGGTTTTAATTGGTCCATATTGGACTGTAAACGTTAACCAGCGAGCTGTAGTTGTGCCGGACCTGCTCAGTTTTAATTGGTCCATATTGGACTGTAAACCTGGGAGGATGAAGTATCAGGGCCGGTGGTGGATGAGTTTTAATTGGTCCATATTGGACTGTAAACAAAGGCAGAGAAAAGGAAACAAAATCCAAGGGCACAGGTTTTAATTGGTCCATATTGGACTGTAAACTCGGGAAGCCAAGCAACCGTGCCCCCACCCCCGTAACGTTTTAATTGGTCCATATTGGACTGTAAACTCATAATCTTGCTCGTTTTCGCCGTAAAAGCTCATGTGTTTTAATTGGTCCATATTGGACTGTAAACCTAATTATCTGTTAACGACCGGCGTTGAGGCACAGGTTTTAATTGGTCCATATTGGACTGTAAACAATGACTAAAGTTCTGCAGTTACCGCTAGCATCAGAGTTTTAATTGGTCCATATTGGACTGTAAACGCGGCCAGTGCCAGAGTCGCGCCGCCAAGGGCGACCGTTTTAATTGGTCCATATTGGACTGTAAACACCTGCCGAGGGACTTTTTTGTTAAGTGCATGGGAGTTTTAATTGGTCCATATTGGACTGTAAACTCCTGTATCAGCACAAAAAACTGGACGCGCCTGCGTTTTAATTGGTCCATATTGGACTGTAAACTGCGGTGCGTGCCGCCGCTTGACGTCAGACAAAGCTGTTTTAATTGGTCCATATTGGACTGTAAACACACTTACTCGACCAAGTCCGCGCTGGACGAGTATAGTTTTAATTGGTCCATATTGGACTGTAAACGGCAATCCGCTATACGGCAAAGTCAATCGGCTGACCTGTTTTAATTGGTCCATATTGGACTGTAAACTCAACATGGTCAACGCTGTCAGCCAAATGCGCGGAGTTTTAATTGGTCCATATTGGACTGTAAACATTAGCTAATGGCGATATCGGGATAGACGACTATGAGGGTTTTAATTGGTCCATATTGGACTGTAAACGTCAATCAAGAGCGGCGGTGCGGAGGTAGCCTACTGTTTTAATTGGTCCATATTGGACTGTAAACGGCCATTCTCCAACACTCGCCGGGCCTCGACCTTGCGTTTTAATTGGTCCATATTGGACTGTAAACATGTTCGCGGACCCACGCGACAATCCCCGGATAAAGTTTTAATTGGTCCATATTGGACTGTAAACTTTAATTGGGAGCCAATATCAGACAGTTTGGGGCAAGTTTTAATTGGTCCATATTGGACTGTAAACATAAATTCTCCTTACGGTTCAAACACTTAAAAATCTGGTTTTAATTGGTCCATATTGGACTGTAAACATTCCAGTGCCGGGTGTAGATGGAGGCTGAAAAGTAGTTTTAATTGGTCCATATTGGACTGTAAACGATCAGCCGGGCGTCCTTATAGACCTCGATGATCGGTTTTAATTGGTCCATATTGGACTGTAAACGGCAGAATCAGAAATAAGTATCTCAAGCCCTGTAGGGGTTTTAATTGGTCCATATTGGACTGTAAACCGCTGCTGAAGTGCGAAGATGCAGGCGTGATTGGAAGTTTTAATTGGTCCATATTGGACTGTAAACGTGGAAGATATCGCTTGATGGTCCGGGGCCGCTAAAGTTTTAATTGGTCCATATTGGACTGTAAACGGAAGACGACGTCAATTATCTGGACTATCTAGCGGGGTTTTAATTGGTCCATATTGGACTGTAAACGTCGTTAAAAGTCTGCTGACCGTGATCCCGTCGCTGAGTTTTAATTGGTCCATATTGGACTGTAAACTGGGCTGTGTCTGCAACTTATATGCTTAAGGCGGCAGTTTTAATTGGTCCATATTGGACTGTAAACGAGATACACTGGACGGCTTGCAAGAATCGTTTAAGGTTTTAATTGGTCCATATTGGACTGTAAACTTGATGCAATCGTGGCTCAGCTCAACAGCAAGCAGGCGTTTTAATTGGTCCATATTGGACTGTAAACTTGATGCAATCGTGGCTCAGCTCAACAGCAAGCAGGCGTTTTAATTGGTCCATATTGGACTGTAAACCGCTTTATGTCATTATTATATCTCATTATATCGTACAGTTTTAATTGGTCCATATTGGACTGTAAACAAACGAGACGGGCAGTTATGGTGTCCTGCAACTGTGTTTTAATTGGTCCATATTGGACTGTAAACGAAAATCCCGGGTTGGATTTAGGGGGGCAAATTTGGGTTTTAATTGGTCCATATTGGACTGTAAACTTGCAACATGGACCGGTGTCAACGACGCGACCAGCCGTTTTAATTGGTCCATATTGGACTGTAAACCTAACTGCGGCTATTTTTATGCAAAAAAGGAGACTAGTTTTAATTGGTCCATATTGGACTGTAAACCAAACACCAGCCGATCAAAATCTGTCACCAGAGGCTGTTTTAATTGGTCCATATTGGACTGTAAACGATGCTCTCCTGATTCAGCCGGGTGTAAAGGACGTCGGTTTTAATTGGTCCATATTGGACTGTAAACGAGTAAATGAAATCACGGTACATTTTAGGGCACCCAGTTTTAATTGGTCCATATTGGACTGTAAACATCAAATAAGCCGGTGTTGTTTCAAGCGCTGCGGCCAAGTTTTAATTGGTCCATATTGGACTGTAAACATTTGGAAACAATTAAAAATAGAATGCACTTAAAGTCGTTTTAATTGGTCCATATTGGACTGTAAACCATGTTGTGGATCATCATCGTTGCCGTGCTGTACATGGTTTTAATTGGTCCATATTGGACTGTAAACATAATTGAGTGACCCATTGATTTAAAAACTCAAATGGTTTTAATTGGTCCATATTGGACTGTAAACGCGGCACGATTATCGCGCTGGCCAAGCAGGCAGGCTGTTTTAATTGGTCCATATTGGACTGTAAACTTAGCGGGAACTCATGGTGAACGGTCGTTGCGCGAAGTTTTAATTGGTCCATATTGGACTGTAAACCTGGTTGAGGGCGGGACGCATAATGATGTGCTGATCGTTTTAATTGGTCCATATTGGACTGTAAACTCATCAGCCGGACCGCCAAAGTGACCGGAAAAGGCCGTTTTAATTGGTCCATATTGGACTGTAAACTGAAGAAAGAAAGCGACGAAAAGACTAAGACCATCGAGTTTTAATTGGTCCATATTGGACTGTAAACCATGCCCCTTGAGGCTGTCAATGTAAATGACACCTCGTTTTAATTGGTCCATATTGGACTGTAAACCGAGTATATCGCGGACCTGAAGCAAGCTTAAAGACAGTTTTAATTGGTCCATATTGGACTGTAAACATTTAAACCGCCAGCCGCGAACGGTCTCAGCGTTCGTTTTAATTGGTCCATATTGGACTGTAAACACGCACCCGCTGGACGACAGCGGCATGCTGGCGGACGTTTTAATTGGTCCATATTGGACTGTAAACGATCACTTGCGAGGGCGAAATGGCTTATCTCAACGAGTTTTAATTGGTCCATATTGGACTGTAAACTTGTACCGAAACGCCTTGTCAGGCAATAGATGAGGTTTTAATTGGTCCATATTGGACTGTAAACAATTGGACCCGCGGCTTTTGCTGCGGGTTTTTTATTAGTTTTAATTGGTCCATATTGGACTGTAAACTAAGTTGAGCCAGCGCGTCTTTGAGCTTTGCCGGCAGTTTTAATTGGTCCATATTGGACTGTAAACCAGACGGCCTATCTGCGGGCTAATTTCAATATGGTGGGTTTTAATTGGTCCATATTGGACTGTAAACGATGGACAGCAGATCGGCAAGCGCCAGTTTGATAAGTTTTAATTGGTCCATATTGGACTGTAAACCTTTTAATGACCTGCGTGTCGATCAGGTTAGCAAGTTTTAATTGGTCCATATTGGACTGTAAACACGGAAGTAACGTCCAGCGATTGCGCGTGGCACTGGGTTTTAATTGGTCCATATTGGACTGTAAACAAACGCTGCTGGACGTGATCGGCGTCAAGGACCAGGTTTTAATTGGTCCATATTGGACTGTAAACGTCCAATGTCAGCGATATAGTCGCCGGACGGCAAAAGTTTTAATTGGTCCATATTGGACTGTAAACGGGTTCAGCCGCCCGGCTCGGCACCTTCTTAAGCTTGGTTTTAATTGGTCCATATTGGACTGTAAACTATTGCTGTCAAGGCCGTTGTGGCCAGCATAGGGATGTTTTAATTGGTCCATATTGGACTGTAAACCCACCACAGGCTCATGCTTTTCTGCGCTTTTAAACAGTTTTAATTGGTCCATATTGGACTGTAAACACCACACTCACAATCACGTGACTAAAAAAATTTTTCGTTTTAATTGGTCCATATTGGACTGTAAACAGCTCACGCTGGAGGCGGGGAAGGCCGGAAGCTTTAGGGATAAGGTACAATAAGTTGCGCAAATTG
>JAAVLZ010000060.1 GCA_012034405.1 Oscillospiraceae bacterium HV4-5-C5C
AATTATCTGGCTTTCAGAGAATACACAAAGTTTTCGGCGCTATCACCTTCTGATATGTCAATACGCCAGAACACCCAAGGCACCCTGCACTGGAGCTTAAGTTAAAGGTCCTTCACCGTTGCTTTGAGCTGGGAGAGACGGTACCATCCGTGTCAGAAGAGATTGGTTGTAGCTGAGTATTCCGGATAAATTGAGCCACCCAATCTGCTGCAGAGAGCCACTCCGACGAATGGCTAAAATCCAGTCTGCGAAAACCTTATTCCTCTGTTGAGAACCATCCCTAAACATTATTAATAATGATCCTAGCAGTAAATCCGTGGCTCGCTCTGAATGAGCATCAAGATTCAGAGCAGGAGCCTGCTTGAGCACCCAGA
>JAAVLZ010000061.1 GCA_012034405.1 Oscillospiraceae bacterium HV4-5-C5C
GAGACTGCTGAAAAAATTGTGTAAACCTCGGATGTCAGATAACATAAAAACAACGGAGGTTTAATAAATGGCAAGACGGGAAAAGAGCTTGATGAGGCAGCTCATCGAAGAGCGAGGCATAAAAGATGTCGCCGGCGTTCAGGCGTTGGTGAAAGAACTGACAGCTGGGCTGATACAGGAAGCCATGGATGCGGAGCTGGAGGAAGAACTCGGGTACAGCAAGTACGATTACAGGAACAAGCAGACGGATAACAGCCGCAATGGCAGTTACAAGAAAACCGTCAGCAGCAGTCAGGGCGACATCGAATTGACCGTTCCCCGAGATCGCAACGGCGAGTATGAACCGCAGATTGTCAAAAAG
>JAAVLZ010000062.1 GCA_012034405.1 Oscillospiraceae bacterium HV4-5-C5C
TCAACACTCCAGTGTTTGTTGTGTCTAATGCAAGACCTTAATTTCTTTGCTTCAATCTTTTGTCTTTACTCAGTCTTCTTTTCTCTATGCGGTTTTCAAGGTACAACGCCGGTCTGAACCGGTTGCCTCATCATGTGCCACTCACAGGTTTGAGCAAGTGGTGGTGGGCTCAAATGGACTCGAACCATCGACCTTACGCTTATCAGGCGTACGCTCTAACCAGCTGAGCTATGAGCCCATGACTTCGCTCCAAGACGCCAGGCCTTGGAAATTGAACAGAGAACGATAAGTTTGACATGAACCAAGTCCAAGTTCACAGATTCCTCTGTGTTCGACCTGGACTCCGACAAGACGCA
>JAAVLZ010000063.1 GCA_012034405.1 Oscillospiraceae bacterium HV4-5-C5C
GATGCTGGCGGTGCTATAACCGATCTCATCTGACACGGATTGTACCGTCTCTCCCATTTCAAAGCAACGGTGAAGGACCTCTAACTTAAGCTCCAGTGCAGGGTGCCTTGGGTGTTCTGGCGTATTGACACCACAGAAGGTCGAGCGTTCTGGCGGCAGATGCTTTCGCCTTGTGATCCAATTGTATAGCGTTTGCCGTCTGGCTGGATACCCCAGCTGCGTTATTGTTTTGGTGACGGAACCACATTCATCGTATCGCGCAAGTGCTCTGTCATACTGCTCCTTGGTATACATATTTCCCCTCCTGCTGCAGTCCTGTACTGTCCAACTTTTTGTCCGCACCCCC
>JAAVLZ010000064.1 GCA_012034405.1 Oscillospiraceae bacterium HV4-5-C5C
CAACACTCCAGTGTTTGTTGTGTCTAATGCAAGACCTTAATTTCTTTGCTTCAATCTTTTGTCTTTACTCAGTCTTCTTTTCTCTATGCGGTTTTCAAGGTACATCCCCTGTTGCTCGGCAACAGGTTAGCGCTTTCGCGCTGGTGGAGACAACGAGGCTCGAACTCGTGACCTCCTGCTTGCAAGGCAGGCGCTCTCCCAGCTGAGCTATGCCCCCGTTGGTGTCCCACGTCAAGGCTGCCAGGCCTTGGAAATTGAACAGAGAACGATAAGTTTGACATGAACCAAGTCCAAGTTCACAGATTGCTCTGTGTTCGACCTGGACTCCGACAAGACGCG
>JAAVLZ010000065.1 GCA_012034405.1 Oscillospiraceae bacterium HV4-5-C5C
AATATATTCCGTTACTTTCCTTAATACTACCTTAAATATCCACGCTACCCGGCGCGGTCCGGTTATTTTCCTGCTGACTCATTAGCTCCGTCAGGCGATCCAGATCTTCCATAGAATAGTAATCAATAATTATTTTTCCTTTTTTACGTTGCGGCGATGCCTTCAGACTGACTTTTGTGCCCAGCGCCTGAGATAGTTTGGTTTCTACCGCGGTCACACTGAGCTTATACGCGTCCGGTATCGCTGCGGCTTCTTCCGCCGGGTTCTTTTGCTGAGCCGGATCTAAAAGCCTTCTGATCAGTTTTTCCGTTTCCCTGACACTCAGCTGCTTGGCCACA
>JAAVLZ010000066.1 GCA_012034405.1 Oscillospiraceae bacterium HV4-5-C5C
AATAAACAGGCCCATCTGCAGGAGGGGATTGGGGCGGTGTTCTTTACTGTGACCGTACTGACGATCCCCGCTTTCCTGTTCAATCTCAAAGTAATAGTTGGTGCAGTCGTAGTAAAGGACCCGGTGATTGCGGGGCCTGAGTTTCAGACTGTTTTGATAGAGTTTGGCCTGGATGAAGTCAGATGACTGAGCCAGCACATCTAAAGCCCGGTAGATCTGATGGGCTTGAAACCGCGGGGCTTCCAGAAAGGTCTGGGCATCCGCCAGTGCTGCCTGCTTGGAGCCCGGATAGAGCATCCGGGTATAAAGCAGCGTGGAGAGGATCTCATAGAGATCA
>JAAVLZ010000067.1 GCA_012034405.1 Oscillospiraceae bacterium HV4-5-C5C
GATAAACAGGCCCATCTGCAGGAGGGGATTGGGGCGGTGTTCTTTACTGTGACCGTACTGGCGATCCCCGCTTTCCTGTTCAATCTCAAAGTAATAGTTAGTGCAGTCGTAGTAAAGGACCCGGTGATTGCGGGGCCTGAGTTTCAGACTGTTTTGATAGAGTTTGGCCTGGATGAAGTCAGATGATTGAGCCAGCACATCTAAAGCCCGGTAGATCTGATGGGCTTGAAACCGCGGGGCTTCCAGAAAGCTCTGGGCATCCGCCAGTGCTGCCTGCTTGGAGCCGGGATAGAGCATCCGGGTATAAAGCAGCGTGGAGAGGATCTCATAGAGATCG
>JAAVLZ010000068.1 GCA_012034405.1 Oscillospiraceae bacterium HV4-5-C5C
TTCTTAGAGGCATCCATTCATCCGACACGATTTGATCCATCCGTCTCAGGACTCATGGATCGTCCAGATACACTCGCCGTTACCCGCTATCCCGTCCTGCTGCATTTCGTATTTCAAAAAAATACGTTCCTGTAGCAGGACTGTTTGCTGTGCCCTTTTGGCCCTGTCCGCTGTGCTTAAATCCATCATATCACACGTCAGTCGCTTGTCTACGTTGTTTTTTCTCAGGCTTTATGGGCCGGGTTTTGCCCCTTTTTATCGCACTTTTGATGCTATCTAAGTTACTCTTGCTAATTCTTTACCCGTTTGCATTTACTTTTTCATTTCAGCGATT
>JAAVLZ010000069.1 GCA_012034405.1 Oscillospiraceae bacterium HV4-5-C5C
GGCGTTAGGCTGGTGCCGCCGGTAGCCTTTCTGCAAACCGGAGATACGATGGGCTTGAACCTCACGGGAGATGGTTGAAGGATGTTTATCCAGGCTGCGGGCAATGCTTCGGAAGGAGCGGTTCTGATTTAATTGCACTTCAATGGAGCGCCGTTCGTCTTTGGTTAAATGTTTTTGTGTAGACATATTTTCTCCTTTCCGTCCAGACAAAAACTCGCCGTTGCTTTAGTATGCCATTTGTAAGACTAACTGCATATGGTTGCTTTGCAATATAAAATGCAATGCATGCTGCTACTGCCCATCGCATTTACTTTTTCATTTGAAG
>JAAVLZ010000007.1 GCA_012034405.1 Oscillospiraceae bacterium HV4-5-C5C
GCTGCAAGATTTCTCTGAATTTGGTGTTGACAAGGTTTTATCCATCCAGTATACTTTCACTTGCGCTTGAGAAAGCCAAGGTACTGATACTAAAGCAACACGCACCTCGGGAGCTTAGCTCAGCTGGGAGAGCATCTGCCTTACAAGCAGAGGGTCACAGGTTCGAGCCCTGTAGTTCCCACCAAACAAATACGGCGCAGTAGTTCAGTTGGTTAGAATGCCAGCCTGTCACGCTGGAGGTCGAGGGTTCGAGCCCCTTCTGCGTCGCCAAAAACCGATTCCCAATAAGAATCGGTTTTCTGTTTGCCCAGATAGCTCAGTCGGTAGAGCAGGGGACTGAAAATCCCCGTGTCGTTGGTTCGATTCCGACTCTGGGCACCAAGTCAGACTGACTCGAACACGGGTCAACAGCAACAAGGTCATGTTCGTGAATGAACGTGACCTTGTTGTTATTTTGGGTGTAGTTGAAATTAAGGTCTGCGTGATCAGGGAACAGAATCACATTGTTCAGAAACACGTTCACTAATGTCCGCCTGAAGTTCTCGTCCATTTCCGTCACAGTCGAGTCCATGATGTTGGTGTAATTTCATCTTTCGGCTGTCCACCAACTACGCTACCTTTCCTTGTTTCTGTCGGATCATTACCGCTGCTGCCCTCGCCTTGTTCTTATCTAGATAATATCCATCCATTGTGAAGTAGGCTTTGCCGCTAATCCAGCATTCATGCTGTTCAAGCAGGAGGCTTCCGATCAGGCAATTGATGCTTGCTTCATTAGGAAATATCCGGATTACACGCTCCCTGCGCCGAATTTCTTCGTTTAGCCGTTCAATGCTATTCGAAGTACGCAGGCGTTTGCGATAAGCTTCAGGCAGGTTGAAAACCGCAGTAATGTCGTCAAAGCCTGAATCCAGTACCGCTGCCGCTTCAGGAGCTACTGGTTCCAACAGATCCAGCAGGGATTCGTGGCGCCGCCAGGCTTCTTCCAAGTCAGGGCTATTATAGAGATCTTTCAGACGGGTCTTAATGTCCGACCGTTGCCTGGCTGAAACTTTATCCAGCAGATTACGTGAAAAATGAGTCTGGCAACGCTGCCGCATAGCACCATGGACGTGCTCTTTGATCGCCCTGACCCGTCCGCTGTGGTTGTCGGAGACCACCAGATCCACATCGTTCAGCCCTCGCTGCTTCAGCGGCTGAAAAAAGATCGACCAGGTCTCGTAGCTTTCGCCGTCGCCAGTCACGAAGCCCAACACTTCCCGCAATTCATGCTCGTTTACGCACATTGCAATCAGCAGGCCCTTACTCCGTACAGCCCCTGCTTCACGTGACTTGGTGTAGATCGCGTCTACGATGATCAATGGATATGCCCGGCTTAGCGGCCTTTCGCGAAAGGCCTGCACCGCCGGATCTGACTGCTGACACAAAGCCGACACAGTGCTGTTGGAGAAGCTGGTCCCACACAAAGTTTCAGTTATCTGGCTCACTTTCCGCGTCGACACTCCCTGAAGCACCCTTTCCATTCAGCTTAGCAGCAAAGCCTGTTCGCTGTGCCCCTAATTGCTCACTGGCTTCGTAGCACCGCGTTGAATCCCTCCTCCAGAAGCTTTGTGACCGCCTGATCACGATCGCTTTGCATGAGTTCTTTCAGGGTTGTCTCATCCAGAGTCATATTGAGTTGAGCCATGTCCTGCCATCCTTCCGTATGATTTTGTCCTTCAAAACCGATTGTACCGAAAGGCGAGATGTGGCTCATCTCTCATTTTGAATTTACACCAACTATAAGAACTTTATCATCGCGTCTGAGGCGCGACAGGAAGCCTATGACGAGCTAGATGTCGAGAAGTACGAGATTGTTGCCACGCTAGACCTGAGAACGTCTGTGATCTGTCAGGACATGGACAAGCAGGTGTTTGAGCAGAAGGATTACGCGGTGGGTGTAACCGCCCCACCGTTCCACCCGAACTGCCGCACGTCAACAGCACCCTACTTCGAAGATCTGGGTAGCACAAGAGCAGCACGCGGCGCAGACGGCAAGACTTATCAAGTGCCGTCTGACATGACGTACAAGGAATGGCACAAGAAGTATGTTGAGGATAACCAAGAAGCGGAAGCCAAGGAGGAGGGAATACGGAGAGGAAAGCCTACGCAAGAACCTCAAAAGGCTGATCCTGTCAAGATAGAGCGGAACGATAAATCGGAAATACCTGAGATTGATTTAGTGCCCGGAAACCAAGTAAGGACGCCGGACATGAAAGATGCAGAGCTGATAAAACCACGAAGAAAAGATAAGACTGACTATAAGCTTAGTGAGAACGGGACTGTGATGCCAACAAAAGATTGGAAGGGGCAACACAAGAGTATCCCGCAGAATGCGGAACCTTTCGATGTTATAGAAACTAAGACCAAAGACCAAATAGACAGGACTTTTTACGATGAAAATGGTAAAATACAGAAGCAAATGCATAGTGGAGATCATGGACGGCCAGACCTACATCCATTCGGAGAACACGGAGAACACGGACATGATTACAAGTGGCCGGAAGGTCAGGAAAAACCGGCGCGCACGATACGAGACCTGAGCGGTGAGGAACAAGTGCAAAACAAAGATATTCTAGAAAGGAGTGATCGTGATGACGGTGAATGATTTTAAAAACATGATGATGATAAATGAGCCGGCTTTTGCGTATCACGATGAAGAGTATTCAATTTGTTGGCCTGATAATCAGTACCATGTGACCGCATCAGACCATCCCAGCGATATAAACTTCGTGTTTGAGTCTTTGGATGACCTGCTTGATAACTGGATGATTCAGGGGCGTCCACTTCGGCAAATTCTTCCTGATATTACGCTGATTTAGCCAATTAATGTTTAACGTTCAAGGCGTCTGGAAACCCCAGGCGCTTTTTATATGCCCGTCCGCAGGCGCAAGAGCCGGGGCGGGCACTAATTTCGCTGTGCCTGACAGCGACACCAAACAGGCCCCGCAACGCAGGGCATGGCTGCGACATCAAGGCGAACGGGAAAGGAGCACAGGATGATTAGCAAGGATGCACTTAAGGCAATGGGCTTGACGGACGAGCAGGTGACTAAGGTCATAGATGCTCAGACAGAGGACATGAAGGGCTATGTGCCAAGATCGAGGCTTGATGAAGTCACGACGGAAAAAGATGGGTTAAAGACCCAACTTGCAGACCGTGACAAGGATATCAAAGCCTTACAGGCAGCCAAAGGCAGTGCATAAGAACTGCAGAAGCAGCTGACAGACTTGCAGACCAAGTACAAGACTGACACCGAAGGCCTGACCGAGAAGTTGCACGCTCAGCGACTGGACAGCGCACTGGATGCAGCTATCACGGCTGCACACGGCAAGAACCCGAAGGCTATCAAGGCCCTGCTCAACCGTGAGGGATTGAAGCTCAAGGATGACGGCACTGTAGACGGCCTTGGCCTGAAGGGCATCCAAAAGAGCTACCCGTACCTATTTGGAGACTGTAAGCCAGAGATCAAAGGAGCGAACCCCGCAGACGGCTCAGATGGAGTCACGGGCAAAGGGGCAACCGGCATGGAAGCGCAAATAAACGCGATGCTGGGATTGTAAAAGGAAGGTTAGATAATGCCGATTAACACACTTGAATACTCGAAAATTATGATGGCGAAGCTTGACCAGGCTGCTAAGCGCGGTCTGACATCCGGCTGGATGGAGCCGAATGCGGCTCAGGTTACCTACAACGGTGGCGACACCGTGCGCATGCCTGAGATGTCTACAAAAATGAAGGCCAGGTTCATGATTGAAAACTGGCCTCTATTTCATGGGCGTACCAACCTGGTTACCCAGCGGAGATCGGATCAGCGGACAGCAAATTCGGTTAATCATAAAAATAATTAGCATGCCTGATAAATTTTACGTAAACCGTTCAGCTGCCGGACGGTATGGTATACTTTCTGTGGCAAACCTTCCGAGAATAGCCCAAAACTATGAGCCGTCGCTTCCCTACGACCAGAGTTGCCGGAATTTTTTCTACCGGCCTCTCCCTAAGATGGGCGAGGCGGCCGGCTATAGAACGGAAGCCCGACTTGCCAGTGATAAGGGAGGTATCATACCCATGCAAGAGGAAACTCAGAAGCGTCAGATCAGCGCTGAAGAGCTGTACCAGGGAAGCACAGCAGAGTTGCTGACCAGATTAGCCAGTGACCCGGAACGGGGATTGTCAGCGACGGAAGCAAGCGCCAGACTGGAAAGCTATGGCCCCAATCGTCTGAAAGAGACTAAAAAGGAACCGTTCATTAAAAAATTGTTGCGTCAGTTCATGGATTACATGACGCTAATCCTGATTGTCGCCAGCATCATTTCCGGCTTTTTGGGCGACTGGATTGAGGCACTGGTTATTATCGCCATTGTCATTGTCAATGCTATCCTGGGAGTCTATCAGGAAGGCAAGGCAGAAAAAGCGGTGGAAGCGCTGCAAAAAATGGCCTCTCCACGGGCCAGGGTCTTACGTGACGGCCGCCAGCAAATGGTGGATTCCGCTGAACTGGTCCCCGGCGACGTTGTTCTGCTGGAGGCAGGTGATGTAGTCCCCGCGGATGTTCGTCTTCTCAGCAGCGTCAATTTGAAGGCGGAGGAGGCCTCGCTGACCGGCGAGTCCGTGCCGGTGGATAAGGACGCTGCTTTTGCTGCCAGCGGAAAAATCGGTATAGGCGACCGGCAGAACGCCATGTTCTCCAGTACCAATGTCACATATGGCAAGGGCAAAGCTGTGGTCGGAATGACCGGCGCCCACACTGAAATCGGCCGGATTGCCGACCGCATTCAGGGTATTCAGGATGAAGAAACGCCCTTGCAGCAAAACCTCAATGGCCTGGGTAAAATCCTGGGCACCATCTGCCTGATTGTTTCGGCGATTGTCTTTATTGTTGGTGTTATCAGCGGCGGGGAAGTCATGAAGATGTTCATGACCGCAGTTTCCCTGGCCGTCGCGGCGATCCCTGAAGGTCTGAATGTCGTCGTCACCATTGTTCTGGCGTTGGGGATGAAGCGGATGGCAGACCGCAATGCGATTGTCAAACGGCTGTTAGCGGTGGAAACACTGGGCTCAGTCGATGTCATCTGCTCTGATAAAACCGGTACGCTGACCCAAAATGAAATGACCGTTACCAAATTTTACGCCGGCCAGGAAATCTATGATCTTGAAGGCGTCGGTTACGCGCCCAAAGGAGAGATCAAGCTGAAAGGCAAAGCGGTTGACAGTCTGCCGCCGGTGGTACAACGTCTGCTGACCGTAGCGACTTTGTGTAATGACGCGCAGCTACAGGCAAAAGCGGATGGCAGCTATACCATGCTGGGTGATCCGACAGAAGGAGCCATGCTGACGGCCGCTGGCAAAGCCGGCCTGACCAAGGAGCAGCTTGAAGCTCAGTATCCGAAGCTGGATGAAATGCCCTTTGACTCTGATCGTAAAATGATGACGGTCTTTCATAAGGGGATAGAGGGCCCCGATTCACTGCTGTCCCTGACCAAGGGCGCGCCAGATATCATCCTGGCCCGCTGCGACCGTGAAATGACCGCTGCTGGCGTGCAGGAATTAACGACCGCCAGACGGGCTGAGATCATGTCCGCCAATACTGCTTTTGCCCAGACGGCCCTGCGGGTCCTGGCTTTTGCCTACCGCACGCATACAGAGGTAAAACTGGATGAAGCCGAGCAGCACCTGACCTTTGTCGGTCTGATGGGCATGATTGACCCGGCCCGTCCGGAAGCCCGTGACGCCATTGCCCTGTGCACGCGCGCAGGTATCCGGGCTGTCATGATTACCGGCGACCACAAGGATACGGCCGTGGCCATAGCTAAGGATCTGGGCCTCATGCGCCCTGAGGATGAGGCCGTGACCGGGGCTCAGCTGGATGAGATGTCAGATGAAGACCTGCGCAGGATTGTGGATCACACCGCGGTGTATGCCCGGGTTTCGCCTGAGCATAAAGTGAGAATTGTGGCGGCTTTGAGAGACACCGGCCATATTGCTTCTATGACCGGTGACGGGGTTAACGACGCGCCGGCATTAAAACAGGCTGATATCGGCGTGGCTATGGGCATTACCGGTACTGAGGTAGCAAAAGGCGCGGCGGACATGATCCTGACGGATGATAACTTTGCCACCATAGTCAGCGCGGTCTCGGAAGGCCGGGTTATCTTTGCCAATATCCGCAAGTTTGTCGCGTTCCTGCTATCCTGTAACGTGGGCGAAATTCTGGTCATTTTCCTGTCCTCCATGATTTTGGGACCGACATTTGCGCCGCTGACGCCCATCCAGCTACTCTGGCTGAACCTGGTGACGGACAGCTTCCCGGCTTTGGCGCTGGGCAATGAAAAAGCTGAAACGGATATCATGGACCGGCCTCCCCGGCCGCGCAGCGAGCACATCATCAATAAACCCATGGTGCTGCAAATTGTGGTTCAATCGCTGGCTATTTTCTTAGCTGTCTTTGCCGCCTTTAATATCGGCCGTTATGTTTATCCGGATTATGTGACGGATGACCGCGGCGAGGTCGTTTACGTGACCGACGCGGAGGGCAATGAAACCCCGCAGCTGCAGGAGACCTTTGAATTCTTTGGCCACGGTAACGCCGCCCCTTCAAACGGAGCGGAAACCTACGCCTTTGTGGTCCTGATTATGGCGGAGCTGCTGAGAGCGTTCAGTTGCCGGTCTGACCGCCATTCGGTCTTCAGCATGGGTTTCTTCAGCAATCAAACCCTGGTGAAGGCGACGCTGCTGTCTTTTGCGCTGGTTATGGTGGTGTTGTATGTGCCATTCCTGGAACCGATTTTTAATACTGTACCGCCTACGTTAAAAGACTGGGGGATCATGATTCCCTTGATGCTGGTGCCGTTTATTATCGGTGAGCTCTTCAAGGTGATTTATTACCGCAAGGACAATGATGCGGTCCGGCAGCGCCAGGCGGGCTTGTGATCCCACCAGAATGGTGCTACAATAAATTGCATTTTAAATCATGGCTCCGGAGGAGATATTTATGACAGCCTTGGCTATTGTTTTAGCAGTTCTGGATGTGTTGTTGTGCATCGTTTTGGTGACGCTGGTCATCATGCAGGAGGGCAACTCTGAAGGCCTGGGCTCCATTGCCGGCGGAGCGGATACCTTTTTTGGCCATAACAAGGGGCGGGCGATTGACGGTAAACTGAAACGGATTACGACCATCCTTTCTATCGTTTTTGTCGTGATGACGATTGTTCTTTATGTTGTGATCAAGTGAAATTGTCCTGATCAGCAGGACGGAGACCGCGGCCCCGGTACAGGACGGCCCGGTCTCCGTTTTTTTGTCTGTGACCGTTGCATCGGCCTGTCCGCTCCCGGAATCCTCCGGCATTTACGTCGTTCCTTTGGCGGTGATCGGGCGGTGCACAAGCCGGATGATTATTGTTTTTTACCAGAGCATAACCTGGGACCGGGACAGCTGCCCTGCCTTAAGGCTATAATGGGGACAGGACTAAAGCCGGCTCCGCGTACCGCAGCCCCAGAGACTGCGGCGGAGGCCGCTTGACTGCCGCGCCGGTCGCGGTTGCCTGCAGGGGAAAGGAACCTCACACAAATGGATACAGTAGTCGGTATATTACGGGATAACGGACGCGGAGGCGTGGTAGAGTCCAGCGGCAAAAACCGCCTGGCCCCGGTCAGCGTCTCGGCGCAGGATTTAAACGGCGCACCGTATGGTATGCTGGTCGTAGCTCAGCTGCTGACCCCGCCGGATGCCCTGAGCCCGCGCGGCAAAATTCTGGAAGTGCTGGGAGATCCGGGCCGCTCTGATGTGGCAATCAAGGCGATTATCCGTGAACACGGACTGCACGAAGGTTTTCCGGATGGTGTTATGCGCGCCGCGGCCAGGATACCGGCGGAGCTGCCGGATGAGACTGTGGCGGATGAAATCAGGCTGGGCCGCCGTGACCTTCGTGAGCTTGCCACTCTGACGATTGACGGCAAGGAAGCCAAGGACCTGGATGACGCGATTTCCATTGAAGCCATGAATAACGGTAGCTTTCGCCTGTGGGTTCATATCGCGGATGTCACACACTATGTCAAAGAGGATGCAGCTCTGGACCGGGAGGCTTTACTCAGGGGTAATTCAGTATATCTGGTGGATCGGGTCCTGCCGATGCTGCCGCCACGCCTGTCCAATGGGATCTGCAGCCTGAATCCCGCCAAAGACCGGCTGACTCTGACCTGTGAAATGACGGTCAGCGCTGAAGGTGAGTTAGGCGGCGGCGATGTCTATGAAAGCGTCATCCGTTCTGATCTGAGAGCAAATTATGTGGATGTGTTCGCAGCGCTGCAGGGCGTGGCTGTGCTGCCGGAGTACAAACCCTTCCTGGATTTACTGCGGCATATGGAAACTTGCGCCCGCCTGCTGCGAAAAAACCGGAGCCAGGCCGGCAACCTGAATTTTAATTTCCCGGAAACCCATGTGGATTTGGATGCGGAGGGGCACCCGGTCGCCATCTATCCGTATCCCATAAATGAGGCAAATGAAATCATTGAGGAGTTCATGATCGCGGCGAACCGCACGGTGGCCAGACTGTACCGGGCCAAAAAGGCGCCGTTTATATACCGGGTGCATGAAGATCCAGATCCGGAAAAGCTGCAGCGTTTCCTGAATACGGCAAAATTGCTGGGCCTGCGCTTCAAAATCAAGGGTAAGCCGACGACCCGGCAACTGGGAGAGATCCTGGATCAGATTCAGGGCACGGCGGAAGAGGCTATCTTAGGCCAGCTGCTGCTGCAGTCCCTGGCCAAAGCCCGGTACGACGCGGAGTGCCTGGGCCATTTTGGCCTGGCCATAGCAGATTATTGTCATTTTACTTCGCCGATTCGCCGCTATCCGGATTTGTTTATTCACCGGGTCATCAAGGGATATCTGCATGAGCAGCCCCATAACCGCAAGTGGCGCAAGCGAGCGCCGGAAGTGGCTCTGCATTGTTCGGATACGGAACGTGAGGCCATGTACGCGGAGTTTGACAGTGTGGACCGCAAAGCAGCCGAGTATATGCAGGCGCATTTGGGCGAACATTATCTGGCTCATGTCAGCGGGATGATATCCGCCGGCATGTTTATTCAGCTGGACAATACGGTGGAGGGGATGATCCCCTTCCGGACCATGGATGACTATTATGTCTTTGATGAACAGACACTGACCGCCCGCGGCCGGCATAATGGCAAAGTGTATAAACTGGGCCAGCCGGTTGAGGTGGTGGTGGCTAATGTCAGTCTGGAGCGGCGGCAGATTGATTTTATGCTGCCGGCGGACTGGCAAAAGAGCGCGCTGTCCCAGCAGCTGGGCCTGAAGCTGAAAAGCCAGGTGAAACAGACCGTTCAGGCGGCAGCTGACGTAAAGACTTTGGCTCCGGCTGCGGAGACCCTGCCGGGAGCGGCTGCCGGCCAGCAGGAAACGGAAAAAGCAGCGAAAAAGAAAAAGAAGAAAAAGGACCGCTGGCCAGCTGCCGTGAACGGTCCGGACCGGGGCTTTAAAGCCAAAAAGAATAAGAAGCATAAACGCAAAAAGAAGAAATAGCTTATCCTCATTTTGGCGCTGGATAGCCGGGGTCAGCCGTCTCCGGCTAACCCCGCGATAAACGTCAGGTCATAAGGAGCGGCTGCCTGAAACCGGTCGGACCTCAGCCGATGACAAAGGCGGCCAGACGCTGCTTTAAGTCGTCGCAACTGTCACTGTGGATATTCACTTTAATCGGTTTAGCCAGGTCCAGGCTGAAGATCCCCATAATTGACTTAGCGTCCACCACATAGCGCCCGGAAGCCAGGTCCACATCATAGGAAAAATCATTGACAGTCCGGACAAATTCTTTAACATCATTAATGGACTTCAGCATTATAGTCAGTGTTGTCATGGCAAGCATCTCCTTATATAAGGCGGTCTGAAGCACCAGCTGCCAGGACGGCTATCAGGTGGACGGACCATCAGCGCTATTGTAATGCTAGCAGGCGGTTTTTGTAAAACACTTATTATCAGGCTGATAGAAAGGGCTGGCTGAACCGGCTGCCCTGCAAGCGGATAAGTAATATTAGAAAGCAATATGACAGTAATGAAGACAGAGACTCAAGATCAACAGCCGGAAGCACGGCTGCGAGAACTGCTGCGGGGCCGGACCGTGGCGGCGCAGACACTGGGCTGTAAAACAAATTACTATGAAACCCAGGCCATTCTGGCCAGATTGCGTGCGCTGGGCTGCCGGGAAGTTCCCTTTGATCAGCCGGCGGATATCTATCTGATCAATACATGTACGGTAACCGGTGAGGCTGGCCGCAAATCCGGTCAGATGGTCCGACAGGCACGGCGCCGCAACGCCCGGGCGGTTATTGCCGCGCTGGGCTGTCAGGTGGAAAGCGGGGCTAATCTGGAAGCGGCTGATCTGTTGATCGGGACGCAGGGGAAGAGCAAGGTGGCAGAGGCCCTGGCGGCTCATCTGGCAGGACTGCCGGATTCAGCTTATCTGCCGGATAACGGCGCTTCCAACGGAAACAATCCGATTTACGAAGAACTGGGTACCTGGGGCAGGCAGGAAGAGACCAGGGCCGTGTTGAAAATACAGGATGGCTGTAACAATTTCTGCAGCTACTGCGCTATCCCGCTGGCCCGCGGCCGTTCACGCAGTCGTTTGGAAACCGCGATTCTGGCGGAGGCAGAACATCTGGCGGACGCCGGGTTTCAGGAAATTGTCCTGACGGGCATACATATCTGCTCTTATGGCCTGGACCTTGGTCTGGATGAAACCGCCCTGCCCCGCCTGCTCTTAAAACTGGCGGATATCCCCGGCGTGAAACGCCTCCGTCTGGGTTCCGTTGAACCGTATTCGGTCACCCCTTCTTTTGCAGAGGTTCTGGCCAGCGTCCCCAAACTCTGTCCGCATGTGCATCTGTCCCTGCAGAGCGGCAGCAGCCGGACCTTACGCCGGATGAACCGCAAGTATGATGCCCTCACTTATGAAGCCAGCGCCGCCAGACTGGCTCAGGCCTTGCCCGGACTTAACCTGACGACGGATATTATTGTGGGCTTTCCAGGAGAGACGGAGGCGGATCACCAGGATAGTCTGGCTTTTTGCCGCGGGATCGGCTTTGGGAAAATTCATGTCTTCCGCTATTCGGCCAGGGCTGGCACCCGGGCCGCCTCGTTTCCGGATCAGGTAAGTCCGGAAGTCGCAGCTGCTCGCAGTCGGGATTTTCAAGCGCTCAGTCAGGCTTTGTGGAGCAGACGGGCGGCCGGCAGAGTGGGACAGACTGAGGAGGTCCTGCTGGAACAGCAGCTGGCTCCTAATGAGTGGCAGGGTTATACCAGGTGCTATGAAAACACCAATGTTCGCCTGGCGGACGGCCGGATGGGCGCGAATGGACAAATCCTGCCAGTCTGTCTGACCGGCTACAATCGTCAGGCTTTGCTGGCAGTGCCGCAATCGGATCCGTCAATTATCTGAACGAATGTTCGTGACAGGCCATTTAGCATATGCTAGAATAAATACTATAAACAACATCGTAACAGGAGGAATGATCGTGGATAACAATGAAACGACTCGTTTTGAAATGAATCTGGATAAATCAGATGAAGTCAGAGCCATTATGTCTGAAGTTCTGGTAGCCCTGCGTGAAAAGGGCTACAACCCGATCAGCCAGCTGGTAGGTTATTTCCTTTCAGGAGACCCTACATATATAACCAATCATAAAGGTGCGCGCGGCGTGATCCGGCGTATGGAGCGGGATGAGCTGCTTGAGGTTATCATCCGCGATTATCTGGATAAGCTTAATTGAGCGCCAGACCAGCCGGCCGCATCCTGGGGATTGATTATGGCCGCTCCCGCATTGGCGTAGCCGTCAGCGATCCTTTGGGCATCACTGCCCGCGGCCTTGAGACGGTCCGCTGGAACGGACGGGACCCGGCGGACGCGGTGGCTCGTATCTGTGAACTGGCCCGCGAGCAGCAGGTTATCGCAGTGGTGATCGGCCTGCCCCGGCGGACAGACGGTAAAGCCAGTGAGTCTGCGGAGGCCGCCCGGGCTTTTTCGGAGCGACTCAAGGAGAGCCTGGGCCTTGACCCGATACTTTGGGATGAGCGTTACACCACGGTGCTGGCCCAGCGGACCTTGCTTGAAGTAGGCTATCGCAAAAACAAGCGGGACGTGATTGATCAGGTAGCGGCGGAGATTATTTTGCAGGAGTACCTGGATAAACAGCGGACTGCGGCTGATTGACATGATAAATTACAAAAATATTTACACACCGGGTACGACTGGGCGGCCAGATGCGGCGGATTTACTGTTATCCTATGCTATAATGGCTTGAACTGACTGAAGTTCACTAAATAACGGAGGATAAACCCATGTATATGGATAGATTTAAGCGCTTATGGGCTGCTGAAGCAGGCAGCGGTGATGGCAGTACCGGGCACGATAAGGATTGTGATTGTCAGGATGCTGGCTGTGACTGTGAGACTGATCAGTGCGACTGCGGTGAGGACAGCTGCGGCTGCGGTCATGACCACAGTCTGGATTCTGATGACTTTAATCTGGCGGATCTCTTTGCGGATATGAGTGAAGAGGAATTGGCCGACCGCACGGTTACCATGATTGATGAGGAAACGAATGAGTCCCATCGCTTTGTCATTGCGGATGACTTTGACTTTGAAGATGAGGTTTATGCGGTGCTGGTTTCTACCGGTGATGATCCTGAGATCATGATTGCCCGGGTGGTGACCCTGGATGATGATTCAGAGGGCTTTGAAACCCTGGATGATGAGACGTTTGCCAGAGTTTCCGCTGAGTATGACCGCATTTGTGAGGAGAGCTTTTCTGAGGCGGACGACCTGGATGACGAGTCTGAGGACGATCAGGAGTGATACCCGCTTAAGAGGGGTCTGCCTCAAACTCACCGGCGCCCGGGGCCCGCTAACCATTGTCAAGCAATGGCCGGCGGGTCTTGTTTTTCCAAAGCGTCCGGCTGACTTATGAGGTGAAGGACTTGAGGTGACAGCATGTCCCAATTAAGAGATACCATTAACCGGCACCGCCAGGAACGGGAACGTTTTAAGAGCCGGGAGGATGAACCGCTGCATGATGAAAATGATGAAGTCCTGGCCGTGCTGGAAGATGTAGACAATGGTAATGAGTATTATCTGTCCATCGTAGATTCGTTTACGGTGGACGGCCATGAGTATGTGGCTATGAGTTCTTATGAGCCGGATGACGGGGCTCACCGGGAACCTGAGTTTGTGCTGATGCGTTTTGACGTCGGTCCTCAGGGGGAGCATTATTATCAATCAATCCGGAACCGTAAGGAACTTAACCGGGTTTTTGATGTGTTTTTTGAACGGTATGTCCGTCAGCTGCGCGCTTGAGCTAGACCAGGCTTTGTACCGACCGGGATCTGTAAAGAAAGTTGAGCATACAAGTATGAATGATGATTGGAATCAGGAGCCCTCAGCCCCGCCCGTAAATCCCGGCACCGATCCGCCTCAGCCCCGGGAGCCGCAGCTGCCGCCTCCCGGGACCTGGTATGGACTGAGGAAGCAGCCCGGACCGACCCAAACCGGCGGAGCGCCAGGGCAGGCCGCCGCTTTTGAACCCGGGAGCCAGCCGATATATCCGGTGAATCAGAACAGCCGCGGACTGGCTGCCGCTCCGGCAGCCAGCCGCCAGCGGGACCCAAACCGGCACTTTAAGATCACGGCGGTGCTGATCCCGCTGGCATTCATGCTGGTGCATATTGTGATTCAAAATATCTGCATGGTAGCCGCAACCTTTATTATAATGGCTCGCTCGGGCGGCAGTTTCAGCTACGATGAACTGATGAGTCATCAGAACCTGATTATTCTGTTTTCGTCTCTGTTATCCATAGCTGTCTACAGCGCCGCGCTGACCGTGATGCGCCGTCATGATCCGGACTTTGTCTGGTTCAGGAAACCGGCGGCTCCGGCCTTGGGGCTGGGAACCGTGGCTATTCTGGGAGCAGTTGGCAGTGCCAATCTGGTCATGCTGTTGCTCTCCTGGCTGGCTGAACACAACAGCTTCTGGCAACAGAATATGCAAAGCTATGAGGATCTGGCCACCGCGTTTACCGACCAATCCGGACTGCTGGTGCAGATTGTGACCCTGTGTATACTGGTGCCAATAGCGGAAGAAATGCTGTTCAGGGGGATCGTGGCCGGCCAGCTGAAACGGGCCTTTTCAGATCCGCTGGCTATTATCCTGACCGCTCTGGCCTTTGCGGCTTTTCATATGAATTGGGTCCAGTCCTCTTATGTGCTGATCCCGGCCCTGGTGCTCAGTGCTGCCTATATCTGGTCGGAATCTTTACCGCTTACCATTGTGATGCATGGTATCTTTAATTTCTTTGGGAGTGTACTGCCGGGTCTGTTGCAAAATCAGGAATCCGCGGTTAATGTACTGAGCTGGATTGAGGTGGGGATCATGCCGCTGTCCGCCGTCGCTTTATTTATAATTTACCGACATTATAAAGCTCGCAGACAGGAGTCCCGGGCGGTGTCATGATGCTGTCCCGGCATAAGCGCAAGGGCGGCCGCCGCCAGACCGCATCCTGGCTGGCTATCCTGTATTTGAGACACAAATCATACCTTGGTTTACTCGCCTTGATTCTGGCTTTTTTTATGCTGGGCTGGGGCATCCTTGCGCTTGTCTCTGCGCTGGCCGGACAGGAGACCTCCGGACTGATTACCGTTAAGACCGATCCGGATGATACTCAGGTATCAATTCTGGGCAGCGGCTTGAATTTGCTGCAGCCTGTCAGCAGTAATCTCTTGCAGGATCCTTCATTTGAACCGACATATTTAACCGCCGCCATGACAGTCAATCTGACCAATTCAGAAGGCCTGTGGGTAACCCCCGCGGAAGCCCAGTCTGATTTATATGCCAGCGGCTTTTTTGATCAGGCTGAGGTCACGCTGTTACATGTGAATGAGGACGGCAGCCGCAGCCAGCTGGATCAGGGTACGGTCCTCAGTCAGACCAACTGGGAACCGGTCTTTGATCAGCTGCAGCAAGTCTGGCCCGGTCAGAGTTACGATCCGGCCGGGCTGGAGGCCGCAGATTTGCAGCAGATCAATGACATAGCGCTGAGCTATGATACGGAAGGCCATGTTACCGGCAGTGTAGCCTGCGGCAACGGCGGTCTCCTGCTGCGCACGCTGCAGGGCGGCAGTATGAACGCTTATGTGCTGGATTCCCTGACAGGAGATATATCCAGCCTTGATTCTGCGCCTCAGCTGTCTGAATCAGCTGCGGCCAGAGCGGATGAGCAGGCGGTGACCCTGACGACTGCTGCCGTTTACCTGCTGTCAGCGGAGGGGGATTTGTGGCGCGGCAGCCTTGACTTCAGTCAATGGGAACGGCTGGGCCCGGCTGAGCTGAGTGACAGCAGCGCAGGCGGTGGCATTGTCCGGCTGCCGGAGGAGGGCAGCTGGCAGGGCTTTGTTAATCTGGATGAGCAGATCTATGTCTGGGGCAGCCAGGGCTTACTGCGCCTGGAGGAGGATGGCTGGTCCTGGGTGGCTGACAGTTACAGCCTGCCTGCAGATGACAGCTGGATTGCCGCCGCGTCTGGCCAGGAAGATGTGCTGTTGTTATCTGCAGCCGGCAGACTCTTGATCATTAATGAAGACCGGCGTATCAGCACAGCCTATCTGGATCAGTTGGACGAACTCCACTTTGTCAGTACCGGCCGGGAGGTCGAGCTCACTGTCCAGCCGGCCAGTCAGGACCCGGCTACAGCCACCCGGAGCCTCTGGGGAGACAACATCAAAGATCGATCTGATCAGGAGCTGTGGGCGGAGGTGGCCGCCGATCAAACCGGAAGCTATTTCCTGCGCAGCCAGGCCGGCCGGGTTATAAGCCTCAAGGCTGCGACTGATCAGGCCGAACCTTTTGAAATCAGTCAGACCACGGCTCTGCCTGCGGCCTCCGGCTGGCAGCAGCTGCTGCCGCTGACCGGCAACGACTGGCTAGCTCTGACCCTGCAGGGTACGATATACATCACCCGCAATCAAGGCAGCAGCTGGGAACTGCTGGACACCCGGGAGCTCCTTGAGGCCGGCTCATCCAGCCAGACCGGGATCACCCGGCGTCTGGCCTGGCTGGGAAACAGCCGGCTGTGCCTGATCGGTGACGCCGGTCTGACGCTGCTGCCGCTGAACACTCAAATGCTGATCAACTGGAGCCGGGCGGACACCGCCGCGACTGCAGGAGATCGGTTACTGCTGCAGGCGTGGGTCAATGACCCGTTGGGACAAGGCTACCTTAAAACGGATAGCACCAACCAGTCCGCCGATCAGGCTTACCCCTGGCAGCAGCAGGACCGGCAGGGCGGAACTGATCCGGACGGATTGCAGTTCAGAACACAGGATGAAGCTGTCCAGACGGCTTCAAACTATGACAGCTCCCTGCCCCAGGGCAGACAGTATGTTTGCCTTTCGCCGGACTGGCCCCAGTTGAAACAGACTATGCAAGGCCAGGATCAGGATTTATTACAGGACCAGCAAGTGTATAGTTTTTCTGTTTATCTGCGGACCGGACAGCCAGATGATCATGGTAAACTGACCCTGACGCTTGGCGGTAAAACCGTTCTGGCAGAAGCCAGCCTGGAGCGGATGGACCAGACCTGGCGGCGCTATCAGCTGACCTTTATCGCTCCGGAAAATAATGTTCAGGATGACCTTTGGCTTACTCTTAACTGGAGTGGCAAGGGAGACTTGTATCTGGATGACTGCTATCTGGGTCTGGCTTTGGCTGAAGACCGCGGCGACGCCCTGCTGTCTCAGCAGCTGGCTTCCGTCCGTCCTGACCTCCTTCGCTTCAGCTATGCGGCTATCGGGCAAGCTGCTGTTCCTTCCGGCTATTGGTCGCTTAATCGCGGCAATACCGTGGCAAACTGGGATCAAACCGGCTGGACAGACAAACAGGGCCTGAGCCTGGAAAGCGCGCTCCGCCAGGCTGCCGCTGCCAGGTCAGCCCCCTGGCTGGTATTTGACAGCTTGAGCACGCCGGAAGATATGGCTGAGGTTATGGAGTACCTGGCCGGGCCGGTATCTGAACCCATTGGTGAAAAACGGCTGAAAAACGGCTCGCCGGTCCCCTGGACCAGTACCTTAAGCCGTTTCATTTTTGAATTTACGGATAGTCAGGGTTTATGCCGTTCCGACAGCGAAAGAGCAGCTTTTGTTGACCAGTTAATCAGTGCTGTCCAGGCCTCTTCGTACTATTCGCAGATAAAAAATCAGCTCATTTTTGTGGATGGGATGAATTATACCGAAGGGGTCATGTTGTCAGTTGCGGACTACCACAGCAGCAGGCTGGACCTGAGCCTCAACCAGGCGGATACCCAAAACAGCCTGGCCGAACAGATTGATAGCGCATACAATACCTATGCGGGCAGCAGTCCCCGGCATGTCAATTTACCCGGCACCTGGATTCCGGAGCTCTTAAGCGCCTTAAGCATCCAGGCCGCAGATCCGGACCGGGCGCTGACCCCGACGGTTACTGCCCAGGCCCAGGCAGCTGACCTTAACACCAAGCTCAATATTGAGACTTCGGCTGAACTGACTTCAAGCGCTTCGCTGAGCCTGGCGTCACTTACCTGGAGCTCACTGGCGGGACTGGGCAACGACAACGCTGCCAGCCTGCTGACGGTGCGACTGGATACGGCTGGCAGCCTTCAGAATCAGTCACCGACGGCTTGGTGGCAGTTGCAGCAGGCTTTAACCCTGAACGGCCTGCGGCTGGACAGTACAGTTCAGGAGCTGACGGATATTCGCTGTGCCGCTTTTCGCCTGGGAGATCAGGAGAAGGTGGTGATCATGAATCTGAGTGACCAGCAGCAGTCGTGTACCCTGGATGCCGGCGTATGGGATGGCAAAGGAACTTTATATACCTATAATGAAAACGGTAAAAATCGTCTGCGCAAGACCTATAACGGTAAGCGACAGCGGATACAGCTGCCCGCAGGCGGAGTAGTTATTATAGACGGTACGTATTGAGTAGCGGGGGGATATTTATGCAAACGGATGAGAAGACGCCTCAGAGCAGATCACGCTGGCTGAACCGGCCGCGCCTGACCTGGCTCTTGCTGCAAAACTGCGGCTTGATTTTGCTGGCAGCCGGTATCCATTTTTTCAAAGCGCCGAATCATTTTGCTATGGGCGGTACCTCCGGCTTGTCTATTATTGCCTCGACGCTCGTGCCCGGGATCGATGTCGGCACCTTTATGTTCATCGTAAATGGCGCCTTACTGCTGCTGGGCTTTATCTTTTTGGGCAAAAAGATCATCGGCGCCACCCTGTACTCGTCTCTGATGCTCTCATTCTTTGTCTGGCTGCTTGACCGTCTCTGGCCTATGACCGCACCCTTTACCGGTGACACTTTACTGGAGCTTTGCTATGCCGTGATCTTACCTGCCGCTGGCAGCGCTATCATATTTAACTTAGGTTCTACCAGCGGTGGCACGGATATCCTGGCTATGATTCTGGCTAAATATACCAGCCTTGAAATCGGTAAGGCTCTGCTGGTATCAGACTTCTGTATCGCCCTGTTCGCCGGCGGGCTGTATGGGGTCAGAACCGGACTGTATTGTGTCTTAGGTCTGCTGGCCAAGGCCTTTGTGGTAGATGGCGTCATAGATGGCATCAACTCCCGGAAACTGGTGAATATTGTGTGCTCTGATCCTGAAGCCGTACAGCATTATATCATCCGGCAACTGCAGCGCGGTGCTACGGTTTATCAGGCTTCCGGCGCATTCTCCCGGAAGCCTGAGCAAGTGATCAGTACGGTTCTGACCCGGCGCGAGGCGGTCCTGCTGCGCAATTTTATCCGCCGGACTGATCCGCAGGCTTTTATCACCATTGTCAATTCCAGCGAAACGATCGGTAAAAACTTCCGCGCGATTTAAATCACAGGACCCGGCCAGGACATACAGCAGTGAGGCCTGCCGGCAGGAAAGCTTTGGCCGGTGCTATCTAAACCGGCGACCGCCGAACACTGGCCAGTACCTGACTGAAAAAAGCTGTCCTCCGGCCTCAGACTGAGGGGTGGAGAACAGCTTTCTGATTTGATCCGTCGCAAGGTCAGGCGTCAGCCGGCCGTCTGGGTGTTGATACGACTCAACGCGGTAAACACGCCATTTACCCGGCTCTTTACGCTCAGATACGGGCTACGCCGCTTTTACGCGCAGCGTCAGCGACCGCGGAGGCTACCGTGTCCTTGACGCGTTTATCAAACGCCGCCGGCATAATATAATCAGGGCGCAGTTCTGCGTCACTGACCAGGCTGGCGATCGCCTCAGCCGCGGCAATCTTCATGTCATCATTAATGTCGCGGGCACGGACATCCAGCGCGCCGCGGAAGATACCGGGGAAGGCCAGTACGTTGTTGATCTGGTTTGCAAAGTCGGAACGCCCTGTAGCTACAATGGCCGCACCGGCTGCTTTAGCGTCATCCGGGAAAATTTCAGGTGTGGGGTTGGCACAGGCAAAAATGATGGGGTCCTTAGCCATAGTACGAACCATATCCTGCGTCATAACACCAGGCGCAGACACACCAATAAAGACATCAGCGCCTTTGATCACATCGGCCAGGCCGCCTTTTTTGCCCTTCTGGTTGGTGATCTTGGCCATTTCTTCCTTGGCCGGATTCAGCCCGTCCCGTCCCTCATAAATAGCGCCCTTGCGATCACAAAGCACCACATCATTCAGTCCGCGGGAAATCAGCAGTTTAGTGATGGCAATAGCCGCGGCGCCGGCGCCGTTCACGACAATGCTGATATCATCCAGCTTACGGCCGGTCAGACGCAAAGCGTTGAGCATAGCCGCCATGGTCACCACCGCGGTGCCGTGCTGGTCGTCATGGAAAATGGGGATGTCACAGACTGCTTTTAACCGCTTTTCAATCTCAAAGCAGCGCGGCGCAGAAATGTCCTCCAGGTTGACCCCGCCAAAAGATCCCTGCAGCAGCTCAACCGTGCGCACGATTTCATCTACATCATGACTGCGGACGCAAAGCGGAAAGGCGTCAACATCACCAAACGCTTTAAAAAGAGCGCATTTGCCTTCCATAACCGGCATGCCGGCCTCAGGACCGATGTCACCCAGGCCCAGTACTGCGGAGCCGTCTGTCACAACCGCCACCAGATTCCAGCGGCGGGTATACTTATAGGATAAATCGACATCTTTTTGGATCTCCAGGCAAGGCGCAGCCACGCCAGGGGTATAAGCAATTGAAAGCTCTTCCGGAGTGCCTACGGGCGCTTTGGCGATTACTTCAATTTTGCCTTTCCATTCCTCATGTTTTTTTAGTGCGATTGCATTGATGTCAGCCATAATTAACCTCCTGTATTATGCCGTCACATTTTTGCCTGGGGCTTTTGCGGGGTAAGCGCTGAAACTGCCAGCCGCGGCCGCTGTTGCCGCCGGGCCTCTGCATGCTTGACGCAAAGAGATTCAGGCATCGGTAATAAAATATACCATTTTCGCAAAAAAGGCAATTGATAAATTTGGATTTATTTGTGGCGTGACTTGCTCAGATCTGTGCATAAAGACAGCTCAGGTGGAGGAACACAGCTGGAGAAACACTTGATGTGAGTAACTGCTGCCGGATAAGTGCAGTCCCTCGGCTTAACGCCGGTTAATGAGCCAGGCGGACGCAACTTTTACGAAAATCCTGCAATCGCTTGAAGCCTGATGGCCAAGCTGCTAATCTTCCCATAAGCGCTTTGTCCAAAGCCGCCGGCAGCGGTTGCTGAATCAGACCGATCCGGGCCGTCGGCAGCTCCAGACAGGTGAAAAGCAGCAGATAAAATGGAAAGGTTGGGTCGGCACATGCAATATCTTGATGGTGTTTGGCTTATGAACAAAGGGTATAAAGTAGACTTTGCGCAGCAAATCTATGATGCGCTGATTGAAGAGGGACCGGAGGGCCAGCAGCTGACGCTGTATGCTCCGTTTCAAAAGGTGGAAAATGAAGGAGGGGTATTGAATAACGGCCTGCTCACCGTGGAGATTTCTTCTCCGCTTGAGGACATCATCCGGGTGCGGCAGTATCATCACCTGGGCGCGGTCAAAACCCGTCCGGCTTTTTTGTGCCATCGGGAGAGCGTGCCGGTTGAGATCAGTCAGGATGGCCGGACCTGGCGTTTTCGCAGCGGCAAAGCTACCCTGGTCATCCAGGCAGGGCCGCCGTTGACCTGGCGCTTCTGCTATGATGATGAAACCCGCACGCAGATTAAGCCGCGCGGTCAGGTCTATTTAACTGATCCCAAGGGGCAGGCGCACTCGGCCGCCCGGCTGAGCCTTGAGGTTGGCGAACAGATTTATGGCCTGGGCGAGCGCTTTTCCGCTCTGGTTAAAAACGGGCAGGCTATGGATACCTGGAACCGTGACGGCGGTACGGGTACAACCCAGGCCTATAAATGTATTCCTTTTTATATCAGCAGCCGCAGTTACGGCGTGCTGGTAGACAGCCCTGACCGGGTTTCATTTGAGATAGCCAGTGAAAAGGTTTCTGATATTCAGTTTTCTGTCCCCGGTGAGGCATTGAGTTATTGCTTTATTGGCGGCAGCGATATGAAGGCCGTACTCAGCCGCTACAGTGACCTGACCGGACACCCGGCAAAGCTGCCGGCCTGGTCCTTTGGCCTCTGGCTCAGTACGTCTTTCCTGACCGACTATGATGAAAAAACCGTCCTGGATTTTGTGGACGGCATGGCTGAGCGGGATATTCCGCTGGAGGTTTTTCATTTTGACTGCCGCTGGATGAAATCTTTTGAGTGGTGCAACTTTTTGTGGGATGAGGCGAAATTCCCGGATCCGGAGCGGATGCTGCGGCGCCTGCATGAAAAGGGGCTCAAGGTCTGCGTCTGGATCAACCCCTACATTGGTCAGAAGTCCCCGCTGTTTAAAGAAGGCAGGGACAACGGCTACTTTATCAAGCGGCCGGATGGCAGCGTCTGGCAATGGGATCTGTGGGTGGCAGGCATGGGCATAGTGGATTTCACCAATCCGGAAGCCGTGCGCTGGTATCAGGGCCTGCTGAAACAGCTGACCGATATGGGGGTGGACTGCTTCAAGACTGATTTTGGCGAACGGATCCCGACCGACTGTGTTTACTATGACGGATCAGATCCCCAACGCATGCATAATTATTACAGCTACCTTTACAATAAAACCGTCTTTGACCTGCTGCGTGAGCAGCAGGGCGAGGGTCAGGCTGTCCTGTTTGCCCGTTCCGCAACGGTCGGCGGTCAGCAGTTCCCGGTGCATTGGGGCGGTGACTGTACGGCGGAATATGTCTCAATGGCTGAGAGCCTGCGCGCCGGCCTGTCCTTTGGGCTGAGCGGCTTTGGTTACTGGAGTCACGATATCGGCGGCTTTGAGGATGGCTGTGAACCGGATCTTTACCGGCGCTGGACTCAGTTTGGCCTGCTGTCTTCGCACAGCCGCTATCACGGCAGCGGCATGTACAAGGTGCCCTGGCTTTACGGTCAGGAAGCGGTGGACAATACCAGACTCTATACCAAATTGAAACTGAGACTCATGCCGTACCTGATGCAGACCGCGTCGGAGGCCTGGCAAAAGGGGCTGCCGATGCTGCGCGCCATGGTACTGGAGTTCCAGGAGGATGAAAACTGCCGCTACCTGGACCGCCAGTATATGCTGGGACCGTCCCTCCTGGTGGCACCGGTGTTCAGCAGTGACAGCCGGGTCAGCTTTTATCTGCCCGGGCCAGGTATCTGGACCCATCTGCTGACCGGCGAACGCCTGCAGGGCGGCCGCTGGTACAGCCGCTACTGCGCCGCCGACTGGCTGCCCTTATATGTAAGGCCGGGCAGTCTCCTGCTGTTAGGCCGGGAAAGCGGACATCCGGATTATGATTACAGTGTCGGCAGTGAACTGCATGTCTTTGCAGATCCGTCCGTTTGTGCCGCTGACCTGACCATATCGGACAGTTCCGGCGCGGCCTGCGGTCAGGCAGGCTACACCCTGCAGGATGGTCAGCTGGAGATCAAGCAAAACGGTCTGGCTCAAAGCCAGCTGTGCCTGCACGATGCGGAGCATGGCGGCACTTATGGAGCCTATGAGTATATCCGGCTTCAGCGGGAGGGCGGTTTGCCGCTGGCTGCTGACCGCAGCTGGACCTACCGCGGGCCGGTCAGCGTTTGAGCTTCAGCCGTTCCACTCCGAAAAACTGTTGCAATACCAGATAGATGCCGCCGGCGCCGGTGCTGTCCATATCGTGCTGGGAGGGCTGCAGCAGCCGGCCGTTAGGGATGCGGCAGCGCGGCGCCGCGGCAATCCGCGGCAAAAGATTGGGTAACACTGCGGCCAGCCGGCTGTGCAGGACCACTGCCGCCGGGTCGGTCAGACGGCAGACATTATTGAGCAGGATACCCATGTAGGTAACAAACTGATTCAGACAGTCTGCCGCGGCCGGTTGATCCGCCCGGCAGGCGTTGAGAAACTGGTCAAAGCTGGCTTCCGTATCACCGCTGAACTCCCGGTACTGATCCAGCAATGCCCGCTCAGAGGCATATTGCTCCACGCAGCCATGATTGCCGCAGGGGCAGGGCTTGCCGCCAGGCACCGCGATCAGGTGGCCGATCTCACCGCTGAAGCCCTGCTGACCGCTCTGCAGTCGTCCATTCTGGATCAGGCCGGCTCCGATACCGCTGTGGATGCTGATGCTGATAAAGTTATCCTGCGCCAGACCCAAGCCTAAATCTCCCAGGGCACATAGATTGGCTTCATTCATCAGATATACCGGGCAGTTCAGACGCTCCTGCAGCGGACCGGCCAGATCCAGTTCAGCCAAGTGGTAATAAGGGGTAAATAAAATCCGGTTTTCATAAACGTTGCCATGTATCCCGACGCAAAGACCGGCCGGCGGCCGGTCAGGCAGCTGTTGCAAAAATTGCTGCAGAGCCAGCTGGAGTGCCGGCAGAAAGGCTGTTCGCTGGTATACCGGGGCCGGCAGCACCATAGGCTGACCGCAGTGACTGCCGTCCAGCCAGGCGGCATAAAAAACCCATTCATCCGGCCGCAGGTCTATAGCCAGCGCCAGTCCGGTCTGGGCATTGATTTCTAGCAGGGTAGGGCGGCGGCCGGAGCGGCTTGGTCCGCTGCCGCTTTCAATTACCAGCTGCTGCGCCATGAGGTGACTCACAATCTCAGAGATGGTGACCTTGTTTAAATGGGTGCGCCGGGATAACTGGGCCCGGGACAGGGGTTGCTGCAGCAGCAGCGTTTCCAGCACCAGCGATTCATTGTGCGCGCGTATTTGAGCCTGGCTATGTTTATTCATCTTTTTGCTTAACCATTTATGCCTTCATTTTGTATGAGTATACCACCTGTTTCCCGTCCGTCTGTATGCCAGCCGGCCTTTCAGACCTGACCGGCTGCTGCCCTGGGTGATATCAGCGGGAATTTTTGGCCGTCAAAGCAAGATCGGCCTCAATCTTCACAATTTATAACACAAAAATACCTTGACAACTAGATACATCCTGATAAAATCGAATTGAATTAGTTAATCTGACTAACAAATTGATTGGCTTATATTTTGATCATTAAACAGGGGCAAAGCAGGCCCCCAAGGAGGCAGTTATATGCAAGCATACTATCCTACAATTCCCAAGATCCGTTATGAGGGTGCCAGATCAGACAATCCGCTGGCATTCAAGTACTATGATCCTGAAGCGATTGTTGCCGGCAAGTCCATGCGTGAGCAACTGCGCTTTGCCATGAGCTACTGGCACACCATGGTGGCGGCCGGCACAGATATGTTTGGTGTCAATACCATGGATAAGAGCTACGGTTCCACGGATCCCATGACTCAGGCCGAGCATAAAGCGCAGGCGGCTTTTGAACTGATGGACAAGCTGGATCTGGACTTTTTCTGCTTCCATGACCGGGACATTTCTCCGGAAGCAGATAACCTGAAGGAGACCGACGCCCGGCTGGACAAAATCACAGCTTTACTGAAGCAGCTGATGAAGGACTACAACAAAAAACTACTGTGGGGTACCGCTAACCTCTTTGGCAATCCCCGTTACATGAACGGCGCGGGAACATCTCCGTCAGCTGATGTTTACGCGTTCGCCGCGGCCCAGCTGAAAAAGGCTGTGGAGATCACAGTAGAGCTGGGCGGTAACGGCTATGTATTCTGGGGCGGCCGGGAAGGCTATGAAACTCTGCTGAATACGGACATGGCCTTTGAACTGGATAACATGGCCCGGTTGATGCACATGGTGGTGGACTACGCCCGCAGCATTGGCTTTAAAGGTGACTTCTATATTGAGCCTAAGCCCAAGGAACCCATGAAACATCAATATGACTTTGACGCGGCCACTGCGTTGAATTTCCTGCGCGCCCATGATCTGCTGGGTGACTTCAAACTGAATATTGAAGCGAATCACGCGACTTTGGCCCAGCACACCTTCCAGCATGAGCTGAGAACCGCCGCGGTCAACGGCGCCTTTGGCTCAGTTGACGCAAATCAGGGCGATCTGCTCTTAGGCTGGGACACCGACCAGTTCCCCACCAATGTCTATGACACCACCCTGGCCATGCTGGAGATCCTCAAAGCCGGCGGCTTTACGAATGGCGGCCTGAATTTTGACGCCAAGGCCCGCCGCGCTTCCAATACCGTTGAGGATATCTTTTATAGCTATATCGCCGGCATGGACGCCTTTGCGCTGGGCCTTCGCCTGGCGGATAAGATTCAGCAGGACGGCCGGCTGGACAAATTTGTGGCTGAGCGCTACAGCTCCTTCCAGAGCGGTATCGGCCAAAAAATCCTGGAGGGCCGGACCAGTCTGCCGGAACTTGAGGCTTACGCCCTGGAGAAGGGTGAGGTGAAACCACAGAGCGGACGTCAGGAGTATCTGGAATCCATTTTAAATCAGCTTATGTTTGGCTGAGACCAGAGTTGGTTGCCTGACATCTTTACAGCCGTCTGTCCCAGGCAGTATCTGCTCCTGAGGCAGGCGGCTGTCCCGGTAGGAGGGGACTTATGCGTTATGTATTAGGAATTGATATAGGAACATCTGCCACCAAAACGGGACTTTACCGGGAGGATGGTACAGAAGTTGCTCAGGCCTCTGCGGCGTATCCTTTATACCAGCCGCAGAATGGCTGGGCGGAGCAAGATCCGGAGGACTGGTGGGAGGCTGTGGCCAAAACCATCCGGGAGGTGCTGAAACAATCCGGTGTGCCGGCTGCCGCGGTCGCGGGCGTAGGGATGTCAGGGCAGATGCACGGTCTGGTCATGCTGGACGAACATAACCAGGTTATTCGTCCCAGTATTATCTGGTGTGATCAGCGGACTGGCGAAGAAGTAACCTGGCTCAATGAGCACGTTGGTCGCGACCGGCTGATTGAACTGACCGCTAATCCACCGGTGACAGGCTTTACCCTGGCCAAATTGCTCTGGGTGCGCAGAAATGAACCGGATCATTACGCTCGCTGCAGAAAAATACTATTGCCCAAAGACTACATCCGCTTCCGCCTGACCGGGCAATTTGCCACAGAGGTTTCCGACGCCTCAGGCATGCAGCTGCTGGATGTCAGCCGGCGTGACTGGTCCTTGCCGCTGTTAAAGCAGCTGGATATTGATCCGGCCTGGCTGGCACCGGTTTATGAATCGCCAGTGGTCTCAGCCCGGGTCGACCAGGCCGGCGCTCAGGCCTGCGGCCTGCTTGTCGGTACGCCGGTCGTCGGCGGCGCCGGGGATAATGCCGCGGCAGCCGTCGGCACCGGGGTGGTGACAGAGGGCCGGGCTTTTACGACAATTGGTACCTCCGGCGTGGTCTTTGCCCATACCAACCAGATGAAAGTTGATCCCAGGGGACGGGTGCATACCTTCTGCTGCGCAGTCCCCGGCGCCTGGCACATTATGTCAGTCACTCAGGGGGCGGGTCTGTCCTTGTCCTGGTTCAGAGACCAGTTCTGCCAGAATCTGAGCGCGGAAGCGGCTCAAAAAGGAGAATCAGTCTACAGACTGATGGATGACCTGGCAGCGCGGATACCGGCAGGCAGTGATCGTCTGATTTATCTGCCCTATTTGATGGGCGAGCGGACCCCCTGGCTGGATCCGGATTGCCGCGGCGTTTTTTTTGGCCTGTCCGCCATGCACACCCAGGCGCACCTGATCCGGGCGGTGATGGAAGGCGTGACCTTTTCTCAGCTGGACGGCCTGAACATTATGCGCGGTCTTGACCTGAACGTGGAGGATATGCGGGCGACCGGCGGCGGCGCCAGTCCGTTCTGGCGGCAGATGCTGGCAGATATTTATGACTGCCCGGTCAGCCGCCTGGAACCAAACGGGGGCCCGGCACTGGGCGCCGCGATCCTTGCCGCGGTTGGCGCCGGAATCTATCCAGATGTCCCTACGGCCTGTGCCAAGACTGTGCAGCTGGGTGAATCCAGCCAGCCGGATCCTGCTTTAACGCAAGCTTATCAAAAGACTTACCGGCTCTATGACCAGCTATATCCGCTGTTGCAGCCGGCGTTTGCTCAGCTGAAGCAGCTTTGATCAGCCGCCCGTTGTGCTGGCAGCGGCTTGTGCAGGTTCCTTGAAGCAGGTATGATCAAACTGAAATAAACTGCCTGTCAGGCACTTCCTGTAAAGTGCCTGGCGCAAAGGCTTACGAAAGGAACCAGCGTATGCCTGAACCCAGACCGGATTTCGTTGAGGTCGGACAGCTGCTGCGCTCGCGCCGCCGGAAGGCAGGTTGGTCGCAGCAGGAGCTATGCCGGGGGATTTGCACGCCATCATATTTGAGTAAAATTGAAACCGGTCGGTGTCAGCCGGCGCCGGAACTGATGCAGGCGCTGTTCAGCCGCCTGCATCTGCGTCTGGAATCAGGGCCGGTTTTTTTAGAACACGCCCGGGAGCTCATGACTGCCTATGAGGAAGCCAGATTATATGGTCGCCCGACCGGGCAATCTTATGAATTACTTAACAGTCAGGCCGATAGTCTGATGTACAGTCGTCTGAATATAGATTGGCGGCTGATCAGGCTGGATTACCAATTAGACTTGCTGCGGCAGCAAGGTGAACACCTCCGGCTGGCTTATGTCAGGCCGCGGTCTCCAGCCCCGGCTGAACCAGCTGGCCGGGACTGGTCTGCCGGACCGCTGGCGGCGGCTATCGCGCAGGAAATCCTGGACTTGCTCCGAAGCAGCTCAGGTTTCAGCTCACAGCAACAGATTAAGCTATCCTTAGCGCTCCGGCACGTGCTGCCTGAGCCGGTGAAAGCTATCCTGAATCAGGATTACTGCTATACTCACTGGCTTCAGAACCAGGAATCACGCCTGCTTCTGGTCGCGCAAACGCAAGGCTGCAGCCTCAGTCTTCTAACTTATATGCGCTATCTTTTTGATAATGGACGCTACGCTATGTTGCAACCCTGGATACAGCGGGCGGTCAACCAGGCCTTGGAGGAAGGTAACATCTGCCGGCTGACGCAGGTTTATATACTGCAGGGGTCAGCTTATGCTTGTCTGAATAATAAGGAAATGATGCTGCCTTGCTATACCAGAGCGCTGAACCTGCTGCGCGACAGCTGCTTTGCGGAGCAATCGTTTATTCTGTACTACAATATTGGTGCGACCTATCTTATATTAGAAGACTGGAAACTGGCTGAGTGCTATTTAAATAAAGCGGCCGACCGGCTAGCGGCGTTAAATTCCGGCCAGATACACGTTCAGGACCAGTTTTTACTATATCATAAACAGGCTCTTTGCTATTTGCGCAGTGGTCGCCCGGAGCTGGCAAGGCCTTGTATCCGACAAATGCAGCAGCAGTTTGAGCCGATGGAAAATCAATCTGCAACCGGTCGCCTTTTAACAGCAGCGGACCTGCAGCCGGCTTCCGCGCCGCCGGGCTGGCTGACTGACTCAAAACGACTGGCAGCGCTCAGCGTGGAAGCACTGATGTATGAAGCCTGTCTTTGGGAGAGTCTGGCCGATGGCCTTAAGCTGCCGGCTTTTCTTGACCTGATGACGGTGCTGCTGCAACGCCTCCAGAGCGACAAGCATCCAGGATTTGTGCTGTTTTACCAGTCTCTGATGCTGCAGGCCTTGCGCCGGCAACGGAAGTATAAAGAAGCGCTGGAGCTACTGTCATCAGCAAACCGCTATCAATGATGTTCTAACAGCTGACTGCCGGGCTGGCGGTTGCGGATGCTGCATAGTTGACTGCTTCAGCCCGTCCTTACCTGGTTTAACCCCGGACTCAGCACAGATATGTCCCAATTCAAAGCCTCCCTGATCCGCGTCCCGGCTGTATACTGAACGCCTGAGTGCAGTAAAGCCGTAAACCACGGAAACAGGAGGCTTGTATGTCGGTAAAACCTCGTGCTGATAGAGCGAAGCGAAGAACTGCTCAGCCGCCGTCCGCCCGGCATAAGTTGTGGACTCGTGACTTTTCCTTCATGACTGCTTCTACCATCCTGGCTGCCATAGGAGGCGAAGCACTGAATCTCCCCGTCAGCCTGCTGGTATTTGATCAGACCGGGTCAACGCTGGATACGGCCGGGGTGGCAATCCTGGGCTTGCTGCCTGACCTCATTTTGCCGCTGTTTCTGGCGCCGGCCCTGGACCGGCAGTGCAAAAAACCATGGCTGGTGGTACTCAATCTTCTCCAGAGCCTGGCCTACCTGATCATGGCGCTGTCAGCCGCTTTCCAGCCGTTCTCGCTGAGCCGTTATTATGTTTTTACGGTTGCGGTAGCCAGCCTTTCTTCCGTGTATCAGGTAGCTTATCAAGCCTGGTATCCCGATCTCATAACCCCTGGCTGTGAACAGCAGGCGTTTTCTGTATCCGGTTTGATTTATCCGTCGGTCGTCCTGATTATGGCTCCGCTGGGCACCTGGCTTTATCAGGCTGTCCCGATCAGCCGGATCTTTGCTTTAACTGCTGGATTAAGCCTTTTGTCAGTGCTGCTGGAGATCCAGATCAGGCCTGACCCCAGACCCGAAACGAATACGGCAAAAACGCCTGCAGCATACCTCGGTTTACCGCTTTACCTGCAGCTGCCAGCTATCTGGTGGCAGTTATTCAGACATAACTGCTCAGATTTCAAACAAGCATTGGTCTATCTGAGACACGAAGCCGGATTGAAAAACATATATCTGTATATGAGTATAACCAACGGCGTCAGCAACTCGATCGCGGTACTCACCCAGGCCTTTTTTCAAAGCCGGGCCTATTTAGGTAGCGCGCGTTTCGGCTGGTTGAAAAGTGCTGAAACAGCCGGCCGGCTGCTGGGCGGCTGGCGTCGTTATCATCAGCCTGTCAGCCGTGGCTGGCGCTACCGTTTCAGCAAATGGATCTATACGATTTACGACAGCTTTGACGCGAGCCTGCTGTTGCTGCCCTTTCCCCTGATGCTGCTGAACCGCTTTATTTGCGGCTATTTAGGCATCAGCAGCGCGACGGTCAGAGAGGCGGCTGTTCAGACCTATCTGCGGCCGGATATGAGAGCCAAAGTCAATGCCCTGCTTAACAGCATTCTGTCTGGAGGGGGACTGCTGTTCTACTATGCTGGCGGTTTTTTGGGACAATATTATGATTACCGCCTTTTAGTTGCGCTACTGGGCTTGCTGACTTTAGGCGCCAATTTTGTTTTGATTTGGCGCAAACCTGAAACGAACGGCCGGATTTATGAATGGGAAGCCCCGCCCGGCATGCGTTAACCTCCGATCTGAATTAAATGCAATTGCTTTTGTGTGGGTATTGTTTGAAATTCAAACTTTTTCTGCTAAAATTTGTTCATAGTTATGGTTTATGAAACAGCAAACCAGACACAGGAGGAGCGATAGCATGCCAGTAAAGCAACTTGATTTATACCCAAATCACGAGATCCGGGATCTTAAGGATCTACTGCAGCAGTCAGTGCAGAGGTATGGTGATAAGACCGCGTTTCTGACCAAGCCGGTCAAGGGACAGCCATACCATCCTGTTTCTTTTAAGCAGTACGGTGAACAGGTTAACGCGCTGGGGACCGCTCTGATGGCCTTAGGCGCGGGCCCCCGGAGCCGGATCGCGATTGTGTCGGAGACGCGTTACGAGTGGTATGTGTCATATTTAGCCGTAACCAACGGCCCGGCGGTGGTGGTGCCGACGGATAAAGAGCTGCCGCCTTATGAACTGCTCAATCATCTTCAGCAGGTTCAGGTGGATATCATTATATACTCTCAAAAACTGGCTCCGGTGGTTGAGTCCATAGCGCCGCAGCTGTCGTCTTTAAGACATCTGATCCGCATGAACGATGTCAAGTTTGCCAGCGGGCTGACCACGGTTGATGATCCGGCGGAGGCCTATCAAGGCGCGGACCAGATCACAGTGGAAGGGCAGGCTGAACCGGTTCCGGTCTATCTGTGGAATGATCTGCTCCGGGAAGGACGGCGGCAGCTTGCGTCCGGTAACCGCTGCTTTTTAGATTGCGCCATTGATCCAGAAGAACCGCGTATTTTTCTATTTACCTCCGGCACGACCGATAAATCCAAAATCGTGATGCATTCTCACGGGACGATCAGTTCCAATATCAAAACGATGGGCCGGATTTTGTTTGTGGGCATTCACCAGGATGATGTGTTGCTGTCCGTCCTGCCATTGCATCATACTTATGAATGTACCTGCGGCTTTTTATATCAGGTCTACGCAGGTGACACAGTCGCTCAGTGTGAAGGCCTGCGCTTTATTGTCGATAATATGAAAGAGTCAAAATGCACCTGTATCCTGATGGTGCCGCTCTTGATGGAGGCGGTTCACAAACAGATCTGGCGTCAGATCCGCGCCCAGGGCAAGGAAAAACTGGTCCGCCGCATGATCAAAGTGACCCGTGCGCTGCGCCGGGTGGGTCTCGACCTGCGCAAGGTTGTGTTCAAGAGTATACATGATACCTTTGGCGGCCATATGCGCTTGTTTATCAGTGGCGGAGCGGCGATTGATCCGGAGATTATCCAGGCTTTTATTGATTTTGGCTTCTACGCTGTCCAGGGCTACGGCCTGACAGAGTTCGGACCGATCTTGGCTTTGAACCGGGAGAATTATTACCGCATTGACGCCGCCGGCCTGCCCTTGCCCGGGGATCAGGTGCGGGTCATCAATCAGGATGAAAACGGTATCGGTGAATTTATCGCCCAGGGACCCAATATGATGCTGGGCTATTATAACGCTCCGGAACTTACCGCTCAGGCTATCGTAGACGGCTGGTACCACACCGGGGATCTGGGCTTTATAGATGATAATGGCTTTGTCGTGATTACCGGCCGTAAAAAGAACCTGATTGTCACCCAAAATGGTAAAAACATATATCCGGAAGAACTGGAAGCTCTGCTTAACCGCTATCCGGAAGTAGCGGAGTCAGTCGTATCAGGTGAGCCGGACGGACGGGGAGACGTGATGGTTACCGCGGAGATTTTTCCCAGTAAGGAGGACATGGCTGCTGTCCTGAATAATAAGAATTATACCCCGCAGCAGGCTGAAGCGCAGTTAAAGGCCAGAGTCAGAGACGTTAACGCGCAGCTGCAACCCTACCAGTATATCAGGCAGGTCAGGGTCAGGGACACGGAATTTAACAAGAATACCGAACACAAAATAAAACGCGACTACAGCTCCAAGGCGACGAGCTGATCAGGCTTCGGAGGGTGAATGTTCACCCGTGCACCTAATTTTATATATATAATAGAAAAAGCAGGCTGAATAATAATGCTTTAACAGCCTGCTTTTTGTTGCTTTTATACTTTGAATAATTATCCTAAAGCTAGCCGCTCAAAGCGAAATGTCAAATAATATGAGAAAACGTTCTTAAACATGAACGAAAAAAGAATGTTAAGCATTTTTAGGTGCTGCATATTTCATTCCATTCCTGATTGAAGTGAAGAAACGTGCTTAATTATTAATCTGTGCTGACATTTACCTGCAGGCAGACAAAACTATGCAGGAATGATTGAATATGTTTTTATAAAAACCCTCCGTGAGGCTTTGGGGGGCCGCCTCAGGGTCACAGTATTCATATTTGGTAACGACTTTGATTGAAATTGTTAGTATAGCTTTCATATAATTAACAAAACCTTTCAATCCGGAGGGGGGACAGGCGTCATTCCCGGCGCAAATCGTCCATTAGTTTAATGAGGAGGAATTTAAGAATGAAGAAATCTGCAAGACTGTTGTCTTTTGCTGTTTCTCTGGCCATGACCGGCACGCTGCTTACGGCTTGCTCATCGGGCGGAACGGCCACGACTACTGCGGGCGGTACAGATACAACTACCGCGGCGGCCAGTCAAGGGGAGGAGACCAGTGCCGCGGCCAGTGAAACGGCTGTCAGTGAGGGCACAACAGCTGAGGCTGAGCAAACCAGCCGTGAAACAACTGATGGGGAGACGCCCTTAGTTATCGGCTATTCCCAGTTCAGTGAAAAATTCAGCCCGTTTTACGCTGATACTGCTTATGATCAGGATGTGTCCTCTATGGTGAATATCCAGTTGCTGACCACCGACCGCGCCGGCGCCATCATCATGAATGCCATTGAGGGAGAAACCACTACTTATAACGGCACGGAATACACTTATACCGGACCGGCCGACTTCTCCATTGAGCGTTCGGATACGGAGACTACCTATGACATCAAGATCCGGGATGACCTTAAGTTCAGCGACGGGGAACCGGTGACCATTGATGATGTTATCTTCTCTATGTATGTTTTACTGGATCCGACTTATTCCGGCTCAGCAACGCTGAGTTCCCTGAACATTCAGGGCCTGCAGGCTTACCGCACTCAGACCTCGGATGAGCTTTATGATAAATATGCCGCCGTCTGGGATGCGGCTTACGCGGCCGGCGCTGACGCAACTTCCGGTGACGGCTTTACGGAAGAACAGCACACAGCCGTCTGGGATGGCATCACTACCGAGTGGAAGGCCGATCTTCAGGCCATTGTGGACAGTGTCATTTCTGACTATCTGACCGATGATTACGTCAATACAGCCATGCCTGGCTTCACCGTGGATCAGATCACGAATGATCCGGGTCTGCAGGTGGCGTTCGCCTCTGTCATGTGGAACTTTGCTACCTATGATGAGAGCACCGGCCTGACCTATACCGCCAACAATACCAACTTTGATCTGGCTGGCGGTACCTACCCCACCATTGATGATATGTATGCAGCTGCGTATGAGGCATATAAGGGCGATCCGGAGGCTTACTGGGATACTGAGGCTGCCGATGACTCCTCGGTTGTGTCAGTCGCCAAGGAAAACTTTATTGTCGCTGCGGGCTCCGCTGATCCGGATAACGGTGGCGGCGTAGCCAATATTTCCGGCATTAAAAAGGTTAACGATTATGAAATGACCGTGACCACGGACGGCTTTGACGCCGCTGCCATCTATCAGCTGGCTATCCAGGTAGCGCCGCTGCATTATTATGGAGATACGGCCAAGTACGACTATGACAACAACCAGTTTGGCTTTGACTTTGGCGATCTGTCCTCCGTGCAGGATAAAACGGCTCAGCCATTAGGCGCCGGCGCGTATACCTTTGACCGCTATGAAAACAAGATTGTCTATTTTGAGGCCAATCCTAACTACTACAAGGGCGAACCCAAGATCAAATATATCCAGTTCCGTGAAATGAACGATTCTGATAAGATCTCCGGTGTCATCACCGGTACCATTGACGGCAGCGACCCGAGCTTTACGCTGGATGCGGCCAATGAGATCAAGCAGGACAACAGCAACGGTGAATTAGTCGGTGACAAAATCACCACGTATACGGTCGATAATCTGGGCTATGGCTACATCGGCGCTAACGCGGCGAATGTCAAGGTAGGCGACGATCCTGCTTCTGAGCAAAGCAAAGATCTGCGCAAGGCCTTCGCCACGGTACTGGCCGCTTATCGTGATGTCTCCATCAACAGCTACTATGGAGACGCGGCTACCGTGATCAACTACCCCATTTCCAATACCAGCTGGGCCGCGCCGCAGGAGTCTGATGAAGGCTATCAGCTGGCCTATTCTGTTGATGTGGACGGCAATCCGATTTATACCTCGTCTATGACGGATGAAGAAAAACAGGCTGCCGCTTTGCAGGCCGCCATCGGTTATTTCAAGGCTGCCGGTTATACCTTTGATGACGCCACGGGCAAATTTACGGCGGCTCCTGAAGGCGCTCGCCTTGAGTATGAAGTCCTGATTCCGGCTGACGGAGAAGGAAACCATCCTTCCTTTAATATTGTCAGTGATACCAGCGCCGCGCTGGCGACCATCGGCATCAACTTCGTGGTCAACGACCTGAGCAATTCCTCCGTCCTGTGGGATACCCTGGATGCCGGTACCCAGGATTTCTGGTGCGCTGCCTGGGGCGCCACGATTGATCCGGATATGTATCAGATTTACTACAGCAGCAATATCCCGGGTGTGGAAGGCTCTTCAGAGTCGAACCATTACCACATCACTGATTCTGATCTGGATTCGCTGATTATGGAAGCCCGTACCAGTGATGATCAGACTTTCCGTAAAACTACCTATAAAGCTGCTCTGGATATTATTCTGGACTGGGCGGTTGAGGTTCCGGTATATCAGAGACTCAACTGTAACATCTTCAGCACCGAGCGGGTGAATATCAGCACGCTGACGCCTGATATCACCACCTTCTGGGGCTGGATGAGCGAGATTGAAAAGCTGGAGCTGAATTAAATCTAAAGGCGTCTGCCGCCTGACTGCCAGGGATGGCGGAGACAGGCGGACCGGCATGGGCCCTCTTCAAGGGGGCCCATGTTTGTAGCCTGGCTGATTCCTGTCCGCCGGCCTGATCCGGTCGCCGGGGCGATCTGCTGCAGGTGCCAAAGCACATTTTGAAGGGTAGTAACATGCGGAAGTACATTGTTAAACGATTGCTGTGGAGCATTCTGATCTTGTTTTTTGTCTCATTCCTGATTTATCTTTTAATGCGTTCGCTGCCATCTTCCTACGTGGAAACCGTGGCCCGGGAAAGAGCCGCGTCCAATCCGCAGGTCAGTTACAAGCAATGGCTGGAACGCCTGAATGAGCTCTACGGATTGAATGTCAATCCGCTCCAGGGTTTTTTTATCTGGTTATCTCAGGCCATCCGGGGACATTTTGGTGACAGCTGGTATTACGGCGTGCCTGTGACCCAGAAATTTGGTTCCGTCATCTGGTATTCCTTCGCGCTAGGCGCGGCCGCGCTGATTTTCCAGGTAGCGTTGGCTATCCCGCTGGGGATTCAGTCAGCCCGCAAGCAATACAGTGCGCTGGATTACGCTACCACTGTTTTTGCGTTAATCGGCATCTCTTTGCCGGGATTCTTTTTTATCACGATTTTAAAGATGGTTTTTGCAGTCAATCTGGGTTGGTTTGATCTCAACGGCATTGTAGGCAGGATGCATGACTCTTATTCACCCTTCCGTCAATTCCTGGATATCTGCCAGCACATGGTTTTGCCCACCCTTAATCTGGTGATTATCGGCACCGGTTCCTTGCTGCGTTATACCCGTACCAATATGCTTGAAGTGCTCAACTCCGATTATATTCGTACCGCGCGTGCAGAGGGCTTATCGGAACGCCGGGTCATTAATCACCATGCCTTCAGAAACACCCTGATTCCGCTGGTGACCATCATTGGCGGTACCTTGCCGGGTTTGTTTTCCGGTGCTTTGATTACTGAAACCTTATTTAAAATCCCCGGTATCGGCTACACCTCTTATGAGGCCATGCTGGCGGGAGATATCCCCTTTACCATGTTTTATCTGACCTTCATGGCTATCCTGACCTTGCTGGGAACCTTGATATCTGACGTTCTTTATGCCGTGGTAGATCCGCGGGTCCGAGTGAGCTAGGGGGTAGGCAAGATGAATCAAGACAAGAATGTAAAGGAAGAAGTCCCAATGGCTGAGGAACTGCATAAGCCTGTTAACCCATCAGCGGAGGACCACGGACAAGCGGCGCAGAGATTGGATGATGAACAGCGCGTCAAAGTGGTGTCGCCTTCCATGCTGGTATTCCGTCGCTTTATCCGCAACCGCCTGGCGGTAACCGGCTTGATCTTTTTTATTGTTATGCTGCTGTTTTCTTATGTGGGCGGGATCTTTTCGCCTTACAGCGAAACCCAGCGCTTTTATAAAACTACGGAAATGTCGGAGGAGTTTGCCGGCGTGACCCAGAGCAGTACCTATCGTTTTATCATCGCTCAGGGACAGGATTTTCCGACCGCTTCCCAGGCCAAAGCTCAACTGGCCATCAAGAACGGTGAAACGACTTTTACGGCGGGCAACGATACCTTTACGCTGGAAAAAATCAGCAGCGAGGGGTATGGTATCTCCCAGATGGCTTCTGTCGCCAAGGCGGAGACACTGGGCGGCATGACCACGGTTACCTCCGCTAACAGCGGTGACTTGCCGGACGGGCTGGCTGAAGCCTTTACTCAGGCTATCCAGGACGGGGCAGAAAGCTTTACGCTGGGAGCTACAACTTATCAGGTCGTGCGGGATCGCAAGACCTATTATGCTAAGACCGAATTGTATATCGGTGTTGGCACCATGAAACTGATCGATTTTGATACGGCCGACAGCCAGAACAGTACCGACTTTACGATCGCTGCACTTCAGGCCGAAGATACAGCCACAGCTGCTGGTCAGACGGTAAGCTTTGAAGCCGAGGGTCAGGCTTATACGCTTGAATACAATAAAACTGATGATGCCGCGTTGATTTATCAGGCCGGCCAGACCGCGCCTTACGCTGTCATCAGTAATTACATTGTCAACTCAGTGCAATCTGATGTGCATATTGGGATTGACTTGCGCCAGAAGATCGTGGAAGCGGTCCAGCAAGGCACAAGTCAGCTGACCTATGACAGTCATGAATATGACATCAGCCGTGAAAACAACCGCTGGACACTCACGCTGCAGCAGGACAAAACAGTTTTTGACGCCTACGCCTTTCCCTCCCGCGCGCATTGGCTGGGGACGGATGGTTATGGCATGGATATCCTGACCCGCCTGATGTACGGCGGCCGCGTCTCCATTCAGATCAGCTTTATGGTGGTGCTGATCAGTCTGATCCTGGGTATTACCTTGGGCGGCCTGTCCGGCTATTTTGGCGGCTGGGTTGATTTTGTCATCATGCGTCTGGTTGATATATTTTACTGCCTCCCCACCTGGCCGATCATGATCATCATTGGCGCGGTTATGGATGAGTTGAAAGTGGATTCCGCGACCCGCATGAATTTCCTGATGCTCCTGCTGGGGGTGCTGGGCTGGTCCGGCGTGGCCCGGATGGTCCGTGGCCAGATCTTAGGCTTGCGGGACCAGGAGTTTATGATCGCGACGGAAGCCACCGGTTTGACAGTAGGCCGGCGCATTTTTAAACACCTGGTACCCAATGTCATCCCTCAGCTGATCGTTATGGCGACCATGAGCATGGGCGATACCATTTTGACGGAGTCCACGCTGAGCTTCCTTGGCCTGGGCGTCAAATACCCCTTTGCTTCCTGGGGTAACATCATCAATGCGGTCAGCACCCAGTACGTGATGACCAATTACGTTTTTGTCTGGCTGCCGGCAGGCCTCTGCATCCTGATTACAGTGCTGGGCTTCAACTTTATCGGCGACGGACTGCGCGATGCGTTTGACCCTAAGATGAAACGGTGAGGAATAAACATAATGGCAAGAAAATCCAAAAAAAGTGCAAATTATCTGTCCGCGCGGACCATTCGCCGAACCGCTAAAGAGAACCGCCGCATTACCAGACAATTTGAGCAAAAACTGAATCGCAAGCATGTCGCGCCGTCTGAATATGCTACTGTCATGAAAGATCCGGCCAATGTTTTGGAAGTAGAAGATTTGAAAACCTACTTTTTTACGGATGCCGGAACGGTTAAAGCCGTGGATGGGGTATCCTTTGAGGTTCCGCGCGGCAAGACCATCGGGCTGGTGGGCGAAAGCGGCTGCGGCAAATCCGTTACCAGCCTGTCCATCATGCAGCTGCTGCAGCGGCCGCAGGGTCAGATTGTCAGCGGCGCCATCCGTCTGACTCAGGATCACGGCCAGGCGGTGGATATCACCAAAATGCCGATCCACGCCATGGAAAAGATCCGCGGCAAAGATGTTTCCATGATTTTTCAGGAGCCGATGACCAGCCTGAATCCGGTGTTCAAGATCGGCAGTCAGCTGGATGAAGTTATTGGCCTGCATAATCCGGACATGGACAAGGACGCGGTGAAAAAGCGCACCATAGAGATGCTGGAACTGGTCAGTATTGCTAACAGCGGCGCGGTTTATGACATGTATCCCCATCAGCTGTCCGGCGGTATGCGCCAGCGGGTCATGATTGCCATAGCTCTGGCCTGCAGCCCTAAGGTCATTATTGCGGATGAACCGACCACCGCGCTGGACGTCACCATTCAGGCTCAGATTCTGGATATTCTGCGCCGCCTGAAGGATCAGATTAACAGCAGTATTGTTTTGATTACGCACGACCTGGGCGTCATAGCGGAAATGGCTGATGAAGTGGTGGTCATGTACGCAGGGCGGATCGTGGAAAAGGGGACGGTTGAAGAGATATTCAAACATCCCAGTCACCCGTATACCCTGGGCCTGATGGCATCCAAGCCGGTTGTATCCCGTCATGTTGAGCGGCTGTACAGCATACCCGGTAATGTGCCCAATCCCATTGAAATGCCGGACTATTGCTATTTCAGAGACCGCTGCGACCGGGCCTTTGAGCCCTGCTATGGTGAATACCCGCCCATGATCAGTCTGTCACCTACCCATAAAGTCGCCTGCTACTGCTACCAGCAGCCCGCTGATAAAAAGGAGTGAAATCCGTGGCCAAGCATACAACATCCCACCCCAGTCAAACAACACCGCCGTCTCAGGAACTGCTGTCGGTGAGCCATCTCAAGACCTACTTTCCTATCAAAAGCGGGGTTTTACAACGCGTCACCGGTTATGTGAAAGCGGTGGATGACATCAGTTTTAAGCTATATCCCGGCCAGACGATGAGTCTGGTGGGGGAGAGCGGCTGCGGCAAGACCACAGCCGGGCGGACGATTTTGCGCCTGACCCCTAAATCTGCCGGCGAGGTTGTGTTTGAGGGCAAAGATATCTATAAATTGGACGCTCAGGAACTGCGGGCCCTTCGCCCGCAGATGCAGCTGATTTTTCAGGATCCCTATTCCAGCCTGTCTCCGCGCATGCCGGTGGGCGAAATCATCGCTGAAGCCCCCCGCCAGCATCACATCGTGCCCAAAGAACAGTTTGACACCTACATCGATAAAATCATGAAGGACTGCGGCCTGCAGCCCTACCACCGGGATCGCTATCCGCATGAGTTCAGCGGCGGTCAGCGCCAGCGTATCTGTATTGCGCGCGCCCTGGCGCTCAATCCCAAGTTTATCGTCTGTGACGAACCGGTGTCAGCCCTGGATGTATCCATCCAGGCGCAGATCATTAATCTGCTGATGGACCTGCAGGCCCAGTATAACCTCACCTACCTCTTTATTTCCCATGATCTCTCCGTGGTGGAGCATATTTCAGATCTGATTGGCGTCATGTATCTGGGCGATCTGGTCGAACGAGGCACTAAAAAGGAAGTGTTTGCCCGTCCGCTGCATCCTTATACCCAGGCGCTCTTCAGCGCCATTCCGGTACCCGATCCGGATTATAAAATGAACCGCATCATTCTGGAAGGCTCGATTCCCTCGCCGGCCAATCCCCCGGCGGGCTGCAAATTCCATACCCGCTGCCGCTACTGCATGGAAATCTGTAAACAGCAGGTGCCGCCATCCTATGAAGTGGAACCCGGACATGTGGTCAACTGCCATCTTTATGAAGGCTCGCCCGTGGTGGATGATCTGACCGGCTCCGACGATATGGAAGTACAACTGGCCCGGGAAAAACTGGCAGCCGCGGAAGACCGTGCTGCCGGAGCGGCCGCCGCGCGCGGGCAGCTGAGTGTAGACGATATTGTGTCGGAGAATCTGAGCGAGGAAGCCCGGACTGACAGTCAGGAAGCGGTACTGGACCGCAGCAGCGAATGGATGAAAGAGCGTGAACAGCAGCTGGAACGGATGCAGGCAGACCGGCGTCAGGCTGAGCCGGCTGCGGCCGGGGCCGCTCCGGCTGGCGATGAGTCAGCCGAGGCGCCCGCTTCTCCTGAAAAATAAGCGGTTCAAGGTGTAAGCACCGTGACCAGTGAGGCGGCAGCAGACTGCCGCCTTTATTTATAATGAACTGACCCGACCGAAGCATCAGGCTTCAGCAGGAAGGAGGATGCATACCGTGAATAACCCGATCCCGCAGGAGCGGCGCCACAAACCAAGCCGGTTTAAGCTTTGGGAAGAACAGGATGACGGGCGTACCATAGCCCCTATGGATTCGGACAGTCTGTCCAGGAGCGGACAGCGCCGCTCCTGGCTGGAGGGTTCGGTCTTTGATCCGCGCCGGCATTTACCACCGGAAGCCCGGGCTGCGGATCAGGCCGCCCGGCTGCAGGCTGCGCCGCCGGCCTTAAGCCGCCGGGAAGCACGGCGGCTGACCCTGAATGCCGTGCTGGCAGGTCTGCTGATTGCCGGTATATACCTGGGCCTCATGGCGTTGTTTTTACTGTTTTGCCAGTTTGTCTGGTTCAGATAGCCATCACACAGCCTTATGTGAGCTCAGACGGCTGACTGCGGTCCGGAGCAGGGGCGAGGCGCCTGCCGGGCCGGAACCACCCCGCGCAGATAAGCCAGTCCTGGCGTTCAGCCGGGTTCAGCGTTCAGCCGGGTTCAGCGTTCAGCCGGACCTGGCCACCAGTTCAGCCACCCTGCGGGCGCCGGATCACACAACCAGTTTAAAATAGACGGCGGCTTTGGCCGGTTTGCGGTCCAGCAGGATCTGCTCATCACGGACGCCAAGCTGCCGCAGGTTATCAATCTGGTCCATTATGAACAGCTCGCTGCCCACAACATAGATCCAGGCGGATTGTAACCGGGGCAGTCTGGCCAGCCGGTCCAGCAAGGCCGCGCGGCCTGATACCGCTTCTGCACTCAGGTTGTTTCCCTTCTGCTGCAGCTGCTCAAACTCTTCCTCAAAAACAAAAGGCCTCTGGGTCGCTGCGGTCAGACTGATGATTTCCGGGATGCCCTGACGGTCGTGACTGGCTGCCAGCAGCAGCGGGCGAATGGTCGCCGCGGCTAATCCCATGGTCAGCATAACTAACGGCCGGCCATCCCGCGGCAGCGGCAGACAGGAACCGATCTTAAACAGCGCCAGCTTATCTCCGGGGACGGCCTGAAACAGACGCTCCTTAAACACCGAAGGCCGCCGGTTCATCCGGGTGACAAAGGAAAGCTGGCCTTCTTCCGGCAGGCTGCAAATGGACATGTGCCGGACTAAATCACGGTCCGGTCCATCTGCCTGGATAAAATCCGGCAGCGCAACATGGGTATGAGCCCCCGCGTCCCAGCTTTGAACCTGCGGAGGGATGGCCAGATCAAAGCGGCGCACCCCGCCTGCCATATCTTTGATTGCTACAATTTCACTATTATAAATATCCATAAACACCAAGGTCCCTTCTGGCTTTGCTCCCATAATAAAAAAGCCCGGTCCGAATGAACCGGGCTGAGGTTACCAATGACCGCAAAAACAGCCGCCTTGGTAGCCGGGACAACTAATTGTCTGCCAGCGAAGCTAAAGCCCCAGGCTACGCAGAAATGCCAGGCTTAGCCGCGCGGCCTCCAGGGGAGGAAGCTGATAGCACTGATCCTGCTCATAGATCAGCGCCTGGCTGCCCGCTGCCTCCGCCGCGGCCAGAATGGCCGGAAAATCCTGCAGTCCCTGACCTAAGGGCCGGAATTCAAACTGCCCGCCCTGATCCGCCTGCCGGCTGACCGAAGTGCCGATCAGTTCATACATGTTACTGGTCTGACCCGCTTTGAAAAAGTCTTTCAGGTGAACCAGGGGCACGCGGCCGCTATACTGCCGCAGGTAAGCCGCCGGATCAACTCCGGCTACATTGAACCAGCAGGTGTCCCCTTCCATCTGCAGCTGCTGCGGACTGAAAGCCTCGTACAGCGCATCCAGGGCATAGCGGCCGTCTGGCAGACGGACAAACTCAAAGTCGTGGTTGTGGTAAAGCAATTGCATCCCGGCCTGGCTGACCGCCTTAGCAATCTCGGGGATATAATCCAGCACCGTCTGAAAGCCAGGGGTCAGCGGCCGCAGATCCTCAGGCAGATAAGGAATCGCAATATACGCACAGCCGATCGTCTGATAATCGCGAACGACTTTAGCCAGATCCGCTTTCATCTCCGCAAAGGGCACATGAGCCGAGTAAGCCTTAAGACCGTTTGCGGCTAAGATCCGGCTGACTTCCGCAGCAGGCAGGCCGTACAGACCGGCCAGCTCCACAAAATCCCAGCCCATGCGGGCAACCGCCTGCATCGTTCCGGCAAAGTCCTGTTCTGCTTCCTGCCGCAGATTATAAACCTGAATACCTAAGGGCCATTTTTTCATTTTATCTACCCTTTCCCTTCCTGATTAATGGGACGGCGGTTAAAAAGGCCGCTCGTCAATCACCACTGTATCACAGATAAAGTCATGCAGTGCCTGATATTTTTCAGTAAAGAGGATGGTCAGCAGTGAGATTAATTTCACAAAAGCTGACAGAACCAGCATCAGCAACTGGCGTCCCAGCACACCGCCGCGGGTGAGCAGTTGACCGCGGGCTTTAACCGGTCGAAGGTTGAGCATCAGCTTACCCAGCGTTCGTCCGCCGGTGAACAGCGGGATCACAACATAGAAGATCAGGTCGATGCCCCAGGACCACAAAGCAACCTGAAAGAGGTACTTCAGCAGCAGCAGGAAGACGGCGCTGCCCATACTGGCGTACAGGTAATCGCTGCCGTTGTCTGATTCAGGATAAAAATCATCAAAATCAAAATCGTACGCATACGGATCGTACGAGCCCAATTGCTGAGCCCCGACGACCTTGCTGTCTGCAGCTGGTTCCTGGCTGGTCAGACTGTAAGCAGAAGGATCAACGGCCTGATTTTGATAATTGTAAGGGCTGTAAGGGCTGATGTAACTCAGCATGGGGATTAAAAGCCGGAACAGCAGGATGACTGCGATAATTGTAACGGGGATCCCGGCTATCACCCGGTCAATCAGCGCGGCGCCTACTCTGCGTCCGCGCGAGGCCAGCCGGACATAACGGCGTTCCCCGCCCGGATAGCCCATGACCAGGACCGGCTCCGATGACGGGGGCCCCTGGTAGGGCGGCGGACTGCCGGCGCCAGTCTGATTGTAGCCGCTGCCGCCAGCCGGCGGGGTCTGGCTGTAGGTGCTGTCATGGCTTTCGACAGTCGGAACTGTCCCGCCTGCTTGCTGATCTGCTTGTTCGCTCATTTTAAACCTCCGTAAGGCCAGAGGGCCCGCTGCTGGAATCTGATGCTGGGATGGGTACCAGCTGATTATACTCGTTCCATATCCCGGGTCACAATTAAAGAAATACCTGTACCTGCCAGGTCGGTTAAGGCTACGCTGCCGCGCTTGACCGGCGCGGTCAGCACCAGGTGCGAAATCTGCTGCATGGCTTCAAATAGCTTGGCTTTTGGAATTTCTGCCTGCGATTTGACCGGTACCACTGGCAGCGCCGCTGATTTGATCCGGACCGTGGTGGTCAGCGTCCGGCTGGGCGCGGTCAGCTCCTTAATGGCGTAGGTCTGCCCCCGGGGGCAGGCATTGCCGTGGACGGCCAGACTGCCGTCAGGATTTTCCTGCACGCTGAGCTGGCAGCCCCGCGGACAGATAATACAAACCAGCTCTCTGGCCGGGGCTGACTGACCGGAATTTTCTTCAAGCATTTGCTGTCGCCTCCTTTACGGCCGGGTGTTCTAGGGTCAGCGTCAGACTGCCGCTGCCGCAATCCTTCAGCAACGTCTGCGGCAGTTTGAGTCGCTCCATCTCCCCGGGCGCTACGCTTGGTTTTGTCCAGCGCTTCAGACAGCGGTCTCCGTCATAAAGCGCGATACGGACCTGCTGCTGCGGCCTTGTGACTCTGAAAAAAAGATTATAAGCAGCGTCCCGATCAGCCTGGCCGTCTCCGGCCGCTTTGATATGGATCGATTGCGGTACGGTGTATAAAATGCCGGAGCCGTGCTGGATCGGGATGGCGCGTCCGCTGATTCCCTGCCCCCGGGCATAGGCCGCGGCTGCCTGACCTGCCCGCTGGCTTTCCTCAGAAACATAATCCACCAGATCATGGACGTGCGCGACATTGCCACAGGCAAAAACACCTGCAGAGGCGGTCTCCATGTTTTCATAAACATAAGCACCGCGGGTCCGTGGATCCAGGGGGATGTGAGCTGCCCGGGTCAGTTCATTTTCCGGCAGCAACCCTACGGACAGCAGCAGGGCGTCACAGTCAAAATCCTGCTCGCTTCCCGAAACAGGTTGACGGTTTTCATCAACCTGACTGACGGTGACGCCGGTCAACCTCCGTCGGCCTCTGATATCCGTGACGGTATGGCTGAGCAGCAGCGGGATGCCAAAGTCATCCAGACACTGCACCAGATTTCGAAGTAAGCCGCTGGAATAGGGCATTAATTCCACACAAGCCAGGACCCTGGCGCCTTCTAACGTCAGTCTGCGAGCCATGATCAGGCCAATATCCCCTGAACCCAGAATGACGACCCGGCGCCCGATCTGCCAGCCCTCAAGATTGACATAGCGTTGCGCCGCACCGGCAGTAAGGACGCCGGCCGGTCTGGTGCCGGGGATCTGAATGGCGCCGCGGCTGCGTTCCCGGCAGCCCATGGCCAGAATTACCGCCCGGCTTTTAATGCAGACGCTGCCCAGCTCAGGGCTGGCCGCAAATACCCGGTGGGGCGGACGGCCGGTCAGAAGGTCCGGGCTGAGGCTTTCCTGGACCGGCTCAGGCAGCAGACCGCCCAGTGCTTCCCGCCCCGGCTCCTGCGGCAGCTCATCCAGACTTAACACCATGGTATTCAGCAACAGTTCAACGCCGGTATCAGCCAGTTCATCCAGACAGCGGCCGGCATATTCCGGGCCGGTCAGTTCTTCATGAAAATAATGCAGACCAAAGCCATTATGTATGCATTGGTTCAGGATGCCGCCAGGCACGCTGTCCCGCTCAATGATCAGCACCTGCCGGGCGCCGTCGTTCCAGGCTGCCCTGGCCGCGGCCAGGCCCGCCGGCCCGCCGCCTATAATCAGCACATCATAGCAATCCCGCAGTTGCTTAACGGCTTTCATCATACCGTCACCCCCTTGTCTGAGTTCCCCTTGGTAGGTTCAGTCACAATGTAGCTGCCGTCCTCATTCTGAGTGACTGCATCATAAGGCAGGCCGAGCTCCCGCGCGATTATCTCATGGATCCGGGGACCGCAGAAGCTGCCCTGACAGCGGCCGCTGCCGGCGTTACAATGACGCTTGACCGCGTCCAGCGAACGGGGCGGGACCGGCCCGTGCAGCGCCGCGACGATTTCGCCTTCCGTAATGGTTTCACAGCGGCAGACCACGTGGCCGTAACGAGGATCGGCGGCAATCAGCTCACTTTGCTGCGCTGGCGTCAGGTAACGGAAACGGATCCGACGGCGGCTGTCATCATAATCAGCCCGGCGCTTCAGGGCAAGCCCCGCCTGGGCCAGTAAGTCCAGCGCCATTTCCGCTATGGCCGGAGCAGCGGACAGGCCGGGTGATTTTATACCGGCCAGATTGATGAACCTGGGGCTTTGCGGGGAAGCCTCCACAATAAAATCAGGGCGGTCAGATTGGGCCCGGACGCCGGCAAAATTGCGGATGTTTTCGCCAAAGGGAATGTTATTCAGTGATCGGAGTGCCATGCGGCGCACGTATTCAAGGGCTTCCGCGGTGGTAGCGGTGTTGTCCGGATCCGCTACGGCTTCCGCGTCCGGCCCGATGATCAGATTGCCATGCACAGTGGGGGAGACCAGAACGCCTTTACCTGCCGCGGTGGGACACTGAAACAAGGTGTGCCGGCAGGTATGACCGGCATTTTTATCCAGCAAAAAATACTGTCCGCGTACAGGGTGGATGCGGAAATTATGCCCGCCTATCATGGCATGGACCTGGTCACTGTGGACGCCGGCGGCATTGATGACATAGCGGCTTTGATGGCGCTGCCCCTGACTGTCGGTTAATTCAAAATAGTCCTTTCCGGCTGCCGCGTCCGGAAGTTTGATCTCCCTGACGCCGCGGCCCAGGGCTAACACCAGTCCGTTTTTTACCGCGGTTTCAGTCATGGCCAGGGCGTATTCCCACGGATCAACAATAGAAGACGACGGCGCCAGCAAAGCGCCGGTAACGGTATCCGCCAGATAAGGCTCCAGCTGGCGGGCTTCCACCGCGGACAGCAGCCTGAGCCCGGGGACCGCGTTAGCCAGACCGCGGGCATATAGCTCCCGGATCGTATGCAGATCATCCGGGCTGAAGGCCAGCACCAGCGCGCCGCAGTTCAGTCTGGGCACATCCAGCCGGCGACAGATTTCCGCGGCCATCTCTACTCCGCGGACATTGGCGCGGGCCATCAGGCTGCCGGGTTCCGGATCAAAACCCGCGTGCAAAATCGCGCTGTTAGCTTTTGTTGAGCCGTTAGCCACATCATTTGACGCTTCCAGAACCAGCAGTTTGAGATCATAATGGGATAGCAGATAGGCTGCGGCGGCTCCCGTTATGCCGCAGCCAATAATCGTACAATCAAACATAGACACTCCTCATTTAAGTCAGGATATGCCACGATACCTTCCTCAAAATAACGCTGTAATCAGCCTGGCAGACCCTGCCGGCAACCCGGCTTAACTGGCTGCCTGACCCTGCGGTCTGCAGATATGACCAGTGTAGCAGATGAAATTTGCCTGTGGTAGAGTAAGATATAATAAGATACTGATAGATCTTGTAAAGCAGACAGGTTCTATCCTGGAGGTAAGCTACATGCCGCAGCAGATACCGGCGCTTCAGAGCGATCGGGAAAAACCATATATTCTGGCTATAGATCAGGGAACGACCTCCAGCCGGGCCATTCTGTTTGACCATGACGGCCGGCCGGTCAGTCAGCAGCAATTAGCTATCACCCAGTATTACCCGCAGGCCGGCTGGGTAGAGCATGACGCAGATGAAATCTGGTCCAGCGTGGTTTCAGTCTGCCGCAACCTGTTGCGGCAGACCGGCCTGGGATGGCCGCAGATCGCGGCGATTGGTCTGACGAATCAGCGGGAGACCGTGGTGGTCTGGGACGCTCGTACCGGGGAACCGGTATCCCGGGCTATCGTATGGCAGTGCAGGCGCACACAGGATCTATGTGAGAGGCTTAAAGCCCGCGGTTGTCAGGCAGAAATTGTCCGCCGTACCGGGCTGGAGCTGGACGCGTATTTCAGTGCCACCAAGCTTGCCTGGATATTGGACCAGCTGCCTGAGGGACGGGAACGCGCCAGGCGGGGTGAGCTGCTGGCCGGCACCATAGATAGCTGGCTGGTCTGGAAGCTCAGCGGCGGCCGCAGTCATGTGACGGATGTCACGAACGCCGCCCGGACCATGTTGTTTAATATACATGAGCTGGCCTGGGATCCCTGGCTGCTGCAACTGCTGGATATTCCGTCAGAGCTGTTGCCGGCAGTAAAACCCAGCAGCGGAATCGTGGCCTGGCTGGACAGCCAGGAGCTGCTGACCGCGGACCTGCTGGAAGGCCGGGGCAGCAGTATGACGCCGGTGCCGATAGCCGGCCTGGCCGGTGATCAGATGGCGGCACTGTTTGGGCAGGCTTGTTTTGAGCCTGGCATGGTCAAAAACACCTATGGAACCGGCGGCTTCATCCTGATGCAGACCGGAAAAGTCGCGGTGCCCAGCACCCACCGGCTGGTTACCACGCTGGCCTGGCAGCTGGGCCCGGATCAGGGAGCCACCCCTCAGTTCCCGGTCAACTATGCGCTGGAAGGCAGCGTCTTTAACTGCGGCTCCACCATCCAATGGCTGAGAGATGAACTGGGACTGATCGGCACCGCGCACGACTGCGATGTCCTGGCGGCTTCTGTTCAGGACAGTGGCGGCGTGGTCCTGGTCCCGTCATTTACCGGCCTGGGCGCCCCATATTGGGACATGAACGCCCGCGGCGTTTTAATGGGACTGACCCGCGGCAGCAATAAAGCGCATATCTGTCGCGCGGCTTTGGAGGCCATCGCTTTTCAGTCGGCTGATGTCTGTCTGGCTATGGCCGCTGACAGTCAGCAGCCTCTGAGGACACTCCGGGTGGATGGCGGGGTGAGCCGCAGCGATCTGATGCTGCAGTTCCAGGCGGACATTCTGGGCCTGACCATTCAGCGATCTTCGGTGCTGGAAACCTCCGCTTTAGGCGCGGCCTATCTGGCCGGCCTCAGCACCGGCTTCTGGAACAGTCTGGATGAAGTGTCGCAGGCTTGGCATTGCGAGCGGGAGTTTAAGCCGCGGATGGACCGCCGGCAGCGGAGCTATGAACTGGCGCGTTGGCAGCAGGCGGTAGATACCGTTCGCTTTAACAGTGACCGGCGCCGGACGACTGAGGCAGCCGGTCCTTGATGGTTGATTACAGCCGGTGGGAGGTGCAGATATGACCAGACCGGGAATTCAAGATAAACATAAACCTAATAATGCCGTGGCAATGCTGGCTGAGTGGATAAAATCCGCCCGCCATGTGGTCTTTTTTGGCGGTGCCGGAGTCTCCACAGAGTCCGGCGTGCCTGACTTCCGCAGCGCTCAGGGAATTTACAACCAGGAGCAAAGCGGTCCGGATATTTTAACCCCCCGCTTTATGAACAGTCAGCCACAGGCTTTTTATGACTTCTACCGAAAATACTTTTTGCTGGATGCTGTAGAACCCAATCCCGCGCATCGAGTCCTGGCCCGGATGGAAAAGGCAGGTCTGCTGGCCTGTATCATTACCCAAAACGTGGATGGCCTGCATCAGGCGGCCGGGAGCAAACGGGTGATTGAACTGCACGGCAGCGGGCTGAGCTTCAGCTGTCAGCGCTGCGGGCATGTCTATGATGAGGACTATGTTCGCGCGCATAGCGGTGTGCCATACTGTGAAGCCAGACGCCCGGATGGTACGGCCTGCGGCGGGATGCTCAGGCCGGATATCGTTTTGTATGAAGAAAGTCTTAACCAGAGCAAAATGACCGCGGCTCTGAGGGAGATATTAGCCAGTGATCTGATCATCATCGGCGGTACGTCGCTGACCGTCTATCCGGCGGCCAGCCTTTTGGATTACCGCCAGCAGGGCCGGCTGGTACTGATTAACCGGGATCCGACACCTGCAGATCAAAAGGCGGATCTGGTTTTCCGGGAGTCCATAGGCAAGCTGTTTGGCCAGCTGGAACCGCTGCTGTTTCCCGATTAACCGTCAGCAGGCCTGGCTGCCGGCTCAGTCGGCCTGCCCCCAATGAGCCGGATCCGTGAGCGGCCCGGCCAATTCCCCGGCCAGATTTTGCCTGAACCAGCGCCCGACCTGCCAGGGATCCCGGGTTTGTCCCAATATCCAGATCAGCTTGGTTACACAAGCCTCTGAGGTCATGTCAAATGCGGGAATGGCGCCTGAATCCAGGACCCGCTGCCCGGTCTCATAGCGCGAAAAGTCCGACCGTTCATACAGACACTGACTGGTGACGACCACCACAATACCCTGAGCGATAATCTGACTGATGCCTTCCAGCAAATCACGATGAAGATAATGGATGCCGCCTATACCAAAGGCTTCTATAACTAAAGCCCGATATTGCAGATGCTGCAGGAGCACAAAAAAGTCCGGATTCAGCCCCGGTGTCAGCTTGAGCAAAAAAACCGCTGGATCCAGCTGATCCATCAGTCTGAAGGGTGCTGAGCTGTGGGGCGCCAGGGCAGGGTCCGTCTGCAATCCGTCGCCATTAACATAGCCTACCAGCGGATAGTTGATGCTTTCAAAAGCGTGAAAGTCTGTCGTCCGGACCTTGACCGCCCGGGTGCCCAGGATGACCTGACGGTCAAAGGCGATAAACACGCCAGCCGGGCCCCTGGCCGCCATGGCCAGGGCGGTAGCCAGGTTTTCCGTAGCATCGGATAAAGGATGGCTGATGGGCAGCTGCGCGCCGGTTAAAACTACCGGGATGGTAATGCCGGGCAGCATGAAGCTGAGCGCGCTGGCCGTATAAGCCATGGTATCAGTCCCGTGAGTGATGACAATGCCGTCGTACTGGTCTGCTTCACGGACTATGGCTCCGGCAATCAGGCGCCATTCCTCCGGCTGAATATTAGATGAGTCCAGCTGCAGGATGCTGCGGGCGGTGACATCATAGTGCTGCAAGGCCGAACGGCAGTATTTCAGCAGGGCGTCAATATTGACTGTGGGGACCAGCCCGTTAGCTGAAGACTGAGACGCAATGGTGCCGCCTGTGGCCAGGAGCAAGAGACGGCGCGGTGCCTGGTGCCAGGCTGAAGGATCCGGACGGACAGCCGCGTCGGTTAAGTGATAATCTGGCATATAATCCTCCTGCATATGAGCGATTGGGACAGAAACTGGGTCAGCAGCAGGCAGTTGCTGCGTAACAGCTGTCAAAATAGTATAATCTTATAGATTCATCTGGAGGTCAACTATGGAATATCCGTACTTACTCATGCTGCTTCAGGAGCTACTGGCAGCCGTTTTGCTGGTGATGGGACTGTGGATCCGCCTGGGGCGGCACAATGTTTTTCAATTCAGGCGTCAGACGGCAGCAGCTGACGTTGAGAGGAAACTGACCGCGGCCAGCCGCCAGACGGCGCTGGGCTTTTTTGTCTGCAGTGCGGTGAACCTCTTGCTGCCGCTGCTGTACTTCTGGCAGGGCAACTGGGGCAGTGTGATCGCTTTTTTTGCGGGCATAGGTGTAACGGCTTTGTTCCTGCTGCTCTTGCTGACTGTTTTTGAGCCATATGAAATCTCCCGGTCCTGCCGGCGCCGGAAGGCTTCAGCCGGATCCGCTCAGACCAGGTCTGAGGCTTAGCGGCGGCACCCGGGGCAGTGGCCCCTCGCCAGATCACCTCCGGTTAATGGATCCAGGCGTACATAGGAAAGGATACACCGCGGTACAGGGGCTGACGCACCTTGTGACCTTACAGGCAGCAAGCCCGCCGCAATTGGTGTCAGAGTCAGCAGGGTGACTGTTCTTCACCTGAAAGGAAAAAATGAATAAGCATCAAGACTGGTTACGGACCCTGACCTTGTCAGGCGTCATTGCAGGCCTGTATCTGGCTGTATCGCTGTTGCTGGCGCCTATCAGCTTCAGCAGCGTTCAGTTCAGGGTGGCGGAAGCCTTTACCCTGATCCCGGCGCTGTCGCCGGCCGGTGTCATAGGCGTGAGTTTGGGCTGCTTTTTGGCAAACCTGCTGAACCCGGGGAATCTGGGCCCGGTGGATATTGCGGGCGGTACTCTGGCGACCTTGCTGGCCGGCCTGCTGACCCGCCGGCTGGGCAGAAAACTGCTGCAGGATAGTAAGGCTGCCGGGCATCCATGGCAAAAGAGACGGCTCCTGCTGCCGCTGCCCACGATTATCTGCAATATGCTGATTGTAGGTTCTTACTTACCCTTCCTGCTGCTTGAGCAGGTGAGCCCCGGCGCGCTGGCTCTGTCTGTTTTGACTGTCGGCCTGGGCGAAGCAGGCGTACTCTACCTGATTGGCTTGCCGTTGCTGGACGCGCTGCAGAAGAGCCGGATTTTTGAGCGCCGGGCCTGATAGCAGATCCTGCTCAGGAACCCGTCAAACGTTAACAAATAAGGAGAGCGTTATGACCCAACAATACTTCACGACTGATCCGACAGTGCCCTCCAGGCCCATTACCTATCAGCTGAGTGCTGAGGGCAGGCAGTTTGCTTTTCATTCCGACCGGGGCGTCTTTTCTGGACACAGTCTGGATTTTGGTTCGGATTTGCTGCTGCAGACGGTTATTGCAGACCTCAGGAAAGGCCGGCCCCAGGCCGCGGGAAGTTTGCTGGATCTGGGCTGCGGAATCGGCGTCTTAGGGGTGGTCCTCAAGCGCTTGTTTCCGCAGCTGGAACTGACGCTGTCTGATGTCAATCACCGGGCGCTAGCTCTGACGCGGCAAAATCTGGCTGAAAACGGTATCCGTTATGCGGAGGTGGTGGATTCAGACGGCTGGCAGAATCTGACCGGGCGGCGCTTTGATTTAATCGTAACGAATCCACCGATCCGTGCCGGCAAAGCGGTCGTTTATGACTTCTTTGACGGCGCCGCGGCAGCCCTGAACCCGGGCGGTACACTATATGTTGTGATCGGCAAAAAACAAGGCGCGCCCTCAGCGCGTCGCAAGCTGGAGGAAACCTTCGGCCGCTGTGACTGTCTGGCCAGAGATAAAGGCTTTTTTGTCTATTCCTGTCCTAAGCCTGACTAAGCAACCGGACAAATATGCCTGACGGGCAGCCTTGTCCGCTGATGGCAGGAACCGGCCAGCTTATCCGGGCCTTGTCCTGCTATAATAAAATGCAGTAACAGCCAGACGGACTTCCTGAGCCTGGTTGACTGATAAAGGAGCAAATCATATATGGACCACGCATTCCCTAAATTTGAGCTGAATCCGGCTTCTCATATCCGTCATGTCGTGGCGGTGGCCAGCGGTAAAGGCGGGGTGGGTAAGTCTTTTGTCACCACTGCACTGGCTGTCATGCTGCAGCGCCAGGGTCTGCGGACGGCTATTTTGGATGCTGACATGACCGGCCCATCCATTCCCCAGGCACTGGGCCTGACCAAGGTGAGCGGGATGGCAGATAAGCTGATCCAGCCGGCAGTGACTGCCACCGGTATTCAGGTCATGTCTGTCAATCTGATGCTTAAAGACCCGACTGCGCCGGTAGTCTGGCGCGGCCCTATGATTACCGGTGCCATTCAGCAGTTTTGGAGTGAGGTCTGGTGGGATAAGGTTGATATTATGCTGATTGATATGCCGCCGGGCACCGGTGATGTGCCGCTGACGGTGTTTCAGTCTCTGCCGGTAGACGGCCTGATCATGGTGGCCACGCCTCAGGATCTGGTCAGCATGATAGTAGCCAAGGCTGCCAAAATGGCCTCGGTCATGAAGGTGCCTCTGCTGGGCCTGGTGGAAAACATGAGCTATTTTAGCTGCCCGCACTGCGGTGAAAAAAGCTATCCGTTCGGTGAAGGCAAAACAGCCGCCGCAGCGCAAAAGCTGGGCACGCAGTTATTGGATGAACTGCCTCTTAATTCTGCCTATGCCGGCCTGGCAGATGCCGGCCGGGTAGAGTATTTGCCTGAACCGGTTTTACAAGGCGCGGTCCAGGCTATCACCCGGGGCTTTACATGGACTTGAGACGCGGGCATCAGGCCGGGAGACTGCAGCGGGCGGCAAGCTGCGGTAAACCCGTGACTTGCCTGCATTTTTGCCTGAGCCTGCTGCTGATTGCAGCGTTAGTCAGCGGCTGCAGCCGCCAGGCCGCTGCTCAGGCCGGATTGACAGCCAGCCAGACTGCTGACGGCCAGTCAGACAGCGTGGAGACAGAAACCCGCTGGGGAGAGGAAAACTATCAAGCGGAGGTCGCCGCGCTTCGCTATGAAGCGCTGACGGATGATGAAGGCGAAGGGGTGGTGTATCATGAAATATCAGACCTGGAGTACACCATCTCCCATACCGACAGCCCGATTTTACTGGCGGTATACGATACCGGCCTCAGTTCCGCCAGCACGGTTATCCCTTATATGGAACAGCAGGCGGAAAACTGGGGAGACCAGGTTCTGGTGATTCTGGCTCAAAAAGACAGTCAGGACAGCTTTTTGCAGCAGTTTTCAGTGGAAGAATATCCGGCTTTTTTTGTGGTCAGGGAGAGTCAGATTAAACTGAGATTCTATGGCCTGGACAGCAGCAGCCGCGCGCAATTGAACGACACCCTGACGGAGCTGTTGGCGGCTGATACTTGAGACGGGAGGCGACCTATGGGCTTTCAATATATCAGTGTCATTGGTCAGGACAGTCACCGCTTTTCCGCAGACCCGTCCAGGCCCCTGCGGTTAGGCGGCTGTCTGATCCCGGATTGTCCGGGCCTGGACGGCAACAGTGACGCGGATGTGATTTTGCATGCGGTTACCAATGCCATTTCAGGTTATACCGGACAAAATATTCTGGGCGAGCGGGCGGATGAGGTCTGCCGTAAGGGCCTGAAAGACAGCCGCGTCTACTTACAGATGGCGCTGCAGGATCTGGCTTCAGTCAGCCAGGACCGTGCCAGCATCTGCCATTGCTCTCTGAGCATAGAAGCCAGCCGGCCCAGGCTGGCTCCGCATATTGGGCCGATCAGAGCGGAACTGGCCAGGTTGCTGGGATTAAGCCCTTACCGGATCGGACTGACTGCCACCAGCGGGGAAGGCCTCAGTGCCGCCGGGTCAGGGGAGGGCATGATTTGCTTTTGCTGCCTGACGATCCGTCTGCCGGAACCGGTCTGACAACTGCTTGTGAAAGCCCTGCGCCGCCAGCCGGACTCAGGGACTCAATGAAACTGACGGAGTCCCTGCTGCCGGAGCATCTGCAAATTAAGGAGAACCGCATATGCGCTTTATTTCGTGGAACGTTAACGGCCTTCGCGCCCTGATGAAAAAAGGCTTTATGGAACAGCTGGAGGCTTTTGAAGCAGACGCGGTCTGCCTGCAGGAGACTAAACTGCAGGCAGGCCAGCTGGAGCTGCAACTGCCTGGTTACTATCAGTACTGGAACTACGCGGAACGTAAAGGCTATTCCGGCACGGCCATTTTTACCCGGCACGAGCCAATCAGTGTCCGCTACGGCATGGGCCTGCCGGAACATGATACGGAAGGCCGGGTCATTACCCTGGAATACCCCGGGTTTTACCTGGTCACCTGTTATACCCCCAATTCCAAAGACGGCTTGCTGCGCCTGCCCTATCGGGAAACCTGGGAGGACAGCTTCCGCGGCTACCTCTGTACGCTGGACGCGGATAAGCCGCTGATCCTCTGCGGTGACCTTAATGTAGCTCATGAAGAAATTGACCTGAAAAATCCGGATACCAATCATCTGAGCGCCGGCTTCAGTGATGAGGAGCGGGCCAAGTTCAGCGCGCTGCTGGACGCGGGCTTTGTGGATACCTTCCGCTTTTTATATCCGGAGCAAAAAGACGCCTATTCCTGGTGGTCCTACCGCACCGCTGCCCGCAAGCGCAATGCCGGCTGGAGAATTGATTATTTTATTGTTTCTCAGCGCTTAATTCCTTATACCAAGGACGCGGCAATTCTCAGTGAGGTTATGGGCAGCGACCATTGCCCGGTCAGTCTGGATCTTGATCCGCCGGAAGAGGAACTCAGGCATGGCTAAGAGTAAAACGGTTTTTTACTGCAGTGAATGCGGTCATGAAAGCTCCGGCTGGCTGGGGCGCTGTCCCAACTGTGGAGCCTGGAACAGTTTTGTAGAGCAGCGGCGGCAGCCGGCGTCCGGTTCAGGCAACGCCATCCAGGCCGGCGTGGCCTCCGGCTGGCTCAGCGGTTTGCTGGAGGATGCCGGTATGACCGCCCGGACCGCGGGCTCCAGGGACGGGGCGGCGGGCCAGGGCCGGGAGAATAGCCTGGCGCTTCTGGATCTGGACGGGGTGGCGGCGTCAGAGCAGGGCCGGGTATCCTCCGGCCTGGAGGAGCTGGATCGCGTCCTGGGGCAGGGGTTTGTCCCCGGTTCCTTAGTACTGGTAGGGGGCAACCCCGGTATCGGCAAATCAACGCTCCTGCTGCAGGTCGCGGCGCGCAGCCAGTTTGCCCGGCCGGTACTATATGTGAACGGCGAAGAAAGCCCTCAGCAGGTTAAGCTGCGGGCTGAACGGCTGGGGATTAAAGGCAGCGGTATCAAGCTGATGCCGGAGATCGTTTTTGAGCGCATTGCGGAAGCCGTCATCAAAGTCAGGCCTGAGCTATGTATTGTGGATTCGATTCAAACCGTATATTCTGAATCCCTCAGCTCGGCGCCCGGCACGGTCAGCCAGGTCCGGGACGTGACCGCAGGTCTGCTCCGTCTGGCAAAGGCGTTGAACACCACCATTGTCCTGGTCGGCCATGTGACCAAGGACGGGAGCCTGGCCGGACCCCGGGTGCTGGAGCACATGGTGGACACCGTACTGTATTTTGAAGGCGAAGCAAACAGCAGCCTCAGGGTACTGCGCTCGGCCAAAAACCGCTTTGGCGCCACGAATGAACTGGGCATTTTTGAAATGACCCAGGAGGGACTGCAAGGAGTCAAAAATGCGTCTGCGGCGTTTTTGACCGGCCGGCCGGAACACGTACCCGGTTCCGCGGTGACCTGCACCATAGAAGGTACCAGGCCCTTACTGGTGGAAGTCCAGGCCCTGCTTAATCCGTCGGCTTACCCGACCTCCCAGCGCCAGGCTCAAGGGGTGGACCGCAACCGGCTCAACCTGCTGCTGGCTGTTCTTGAAAACCGCCTGCAGCTGTCCGTCGGCGCCATGGATGCCTTTTTAAATGTCGTGGGCGGAGTCAGGGTGGATGATCCGGCAGCGGATCTGGCAATCGCCGCAGCTATCGCCTCCAGTTTCAGAGACCGCGCGGTGCGGGACAACACCCTGCTGTGCGGGGAGGTGGGCTTAACCGGGGAACTGAGGCCGGTGAGCTTTCCGCTTGAGAGAATTATGGAGGCCGGCCGGATGGGCTTTACCACTTGCCTGCTTCCGGGCTCAGATAAAAAAAATCTGGAACGGCAAAGCCGTGGTAAAGACACCGGCGACTGGCCGGAAATCCTTTATGTTGACACGCTGGGAGAGGCTTTGGACGTACTGCTGGAAGACCGCGCGGGGTCGCCTGGCCAGACAGCCGGAGGCAGGAAACATGGATGAACCGGTCAAACAGGCACCGGCCTGCCTGGCCCTGGTGACAGCCGGTGGTCAGGGCCTGCGCATGGGACAGCACCGGGCAGGCTGGCAGGGCCTGCCCGGCAAATTGTTTATTGAGCTGAACGGCCGCCCGGCAATCAGCTATACGCTGGAAGCGCTGTTGTCCGTCACGGCGGTCACCGGCGCGCTGCTTGTGACCACGGAGCAGCTGAAACCGCTGCTGGAGCGGCTGGTTAGAGAAGCAGCACACTGTCCGGATCCGCAGGCCTGGCAGCCGGAGCTGCTTGATCAGTCCGGAAAATACCGACCCGCGGACACCTTGCTGCCGCCGGCGTTGGCCGCCCGGGTACTGGGCGTAACCGTGGGCGGGGCGGACCGGCAGACCTCCGTTTATTACGGCTTGCGCTGGCTGCAGCAATATTGCCGGCAAACCACCGCAGCGGGGCGCCCCGGTACTGTCAGTCCGCCCGTGGTGATGGTACATGATGCCGCGCGCTGTCTGCTGCAGCCATCCCTGGTAAAGGCCTGCGCTGATCAGATCCTCCGGGGACATAATTGTGTCGCCGCCGTCAAACCGAAAGACAGCCTGGCGGTGCTGGATCAGACCGGACAGCAGCTTGCCCGGCCGCTGGACCGCAGTCAGCTGGCACAATTGCAGACGCCGCAGTGTTTTCCTTTACAGAATTTGCTGGCCTGGCATGAAGCGGCCAGGCTGCAGGGCCTGCAGGTAACAGATGACAGCGCTCTGGCTTTGTGGCAGCAGGCCACGGTGGAAATTGTGGACAGCAGTTATGAAAATATAAAGCTGACCACTCCGGAAGATATTGATCTGGCTCGGGCCATCCTTAACCGGCGCCGGCCGGCCTCTGGCAGCGGCGGACAGAACGGGGCCGGACCGCTGCCGGATCTGGCCGCATCCATACAGAGGAGTCAGCCGAAATGAGTTTACCGCGTGTTTTTGTCCAGGAGCAGATTAAAGCTGAGCAGGAGCAGGTCAGGCTGGACCCGGAGCAGCTGCATCATTTATTGAGGGTTCTTCGTCTGACTGACGGGGAGCGCATCGAGCTGGCGGATCCGACCGCGGCGGTTTTTTTGGCCGAAATCAGCCGGGAAACCAGGCAAGCGGACGCTGCCAGCGTGAAGCTGCTGCGGCGCCTGGACAGCCCGGGTGGCACGGCCGCGGAACCGGCGCCGTTTATTGAACTGTGGCAAGGCTATCCTAAGGGAAGCAAGCTGGAAGATATTATCCAGAAAAGTGTGGAGCTGGGGGTCGATCTCATTAAACCGATTCTGACTGAACGCAGCGTAGCGCGGCCGGATCCCGTCCAGGCCTTAAAAAAGGTCGGGCGCTGGCAGCGCATCAGCCAGATGGCAGCCAGCCAGTCCGGCCGCACCCGCATTCCGGAGGTAGCCGCCCCCGAGACCCTGCCGCAGGCGCTGCAAGGTCTCAGGTCTGCTGGATCAGCCAGCCTGCTGCAGTTTGTCCCCTGGGAAGACGCCGGTCCCCGGGCGCCGCTGGCTGGCTGCTTATCCCCCGACCGGCTGGCCCAGGCCCGGCATATCCGTTTTCTGATCGGTCCGGAGGGCGGGCTGAGCCCGGCTGAAATCGAGCGCCTGTCGGCAGCAGGCTTTCAGACCGTCAGCCTGGGGAAGTACATCCTGAGAACCGAAACCGCCGGACCGGCGGTTTTAGCCATGTTGAATTACGCCCGGCAACTGGCAGAAGAAAGAGGTTAGCTTAGCATGAGTTTTTTAGAGGATACCATTAAAGTTTATAAAACTTATCTGCCGCCCTTGACCCGGCAGGCTGATTTTGCCGCCTTCTGGGATGAGACACTGGCCCTGACCCGCGCGCTTCCTCTGAAACCTGTCCTGAAAGCGGTGGACTTTCCGTCACCGTATGTCAGTGTTTACGATATCAGCTATAACGGCTTTGATCAAACCCGCATCCGGGGCTGGCTGCTGCTGCCCCGCTTTACGTCCTTGGCGAAGTTCCCCTGTCTGATTCAGTATCACGGTTTCAGCGGCAGCCGCGGCGAGCCCTGGGAACTGTTGCCCTGGGTCATGCAGGGCCTGGCAGTGCTGGCGGTAGACTGCCGGGATCAGGGCGGCGACAGCGGCGACAGCGCCAGCTACCATAACGGGCTGGTAGGTAATGTGACCAGCAAAGGTATACTGGACCCGCATGAATACTATTACCGCGCGGTATATATGGACTGTGTCAAGGCCCTGGATTTTGCCAGTTCCTGCGAGCAAATCGACACGGACCGCCTGATTCTGCATGGCCGCAGTCAGGGCGGCGCCCTGGTCATGGCCGTCAGCGCCCTGGATGACCGCCCCTGTCTGGCCCTGGCAGATGTTCCCAGTAACAGTAATCTGGAAAAACGGGTGGAAGGCCAGCATGGCTCCTTTGCCGCGGTGACGGAGTACCTTCGCCGTTATCCGGAGCGCCTGGAGCAGGTGTACAACACCCTCAGTTACTTTGATACGATGAATCTGGCTGACTGGATCAACTGTCCGGTTTATGCATCAGTTGCTCTGGGGGATCAGGTTTGTCCGGCAAAGCTGTATTTTGCCACGTATAATCGCATAGACAGTCCCAAAGAGATAACTGTCTATCCCTTCAACGGCCATGACGGCGCGGAAAGTCTGCAGATGACCCGTAAACTGACCTACTTACAGCACAGCGGTCTGCTGACTTACTGACAGGCGCTCAGTCTGTCGCCGGGGGCGTTTTATAAATGACCCGTTCCCGGATAAAGTAGTTCCAGAAAAAGACCACTGCCGTGGCGATGACTTTGGCCAGCATCTTTTGCAGGTTGGTACCAGCGCTGAAAAACCAGCGCATCAGCAGCCACATGATCAGCTCGTTCATCAGCAGGCCAATACTTGATGCAGCGTAAATCTTGCTTAGCTCCCGCAGCACGTTCTGCCGGGGTGCGTGACGGAAGGTCAGCAGCCTGCCGCCTGCCCAGTTGGCCAGGGTGGAAACGATAAAAGCGAGGGCTACCGCGATGTAGGTGTTAAGGTGCAGCAGCGGGTCAAAGAGATAGTAAAACAGCCACTCGACCAACGTCGCGGCGACGCCCACAACGGCATAAGAGAGCAGGTGGAGTAATCTGGCCCGTTGCTGCGATTCCTGCCACAACGCGACTGGCTTTGCTTTCATGCCCGGCCCTCCGCCTCAGGGTCAGGACTTTCCTGATAGTCCTGATCCGTATTGACCTGCCAGAGGTTGGCCTTATCCTGGCGCCCGCAGAGGATATTGTCCACCGCCTGAAAAGCGGTTTCCATGGAGTGATCCATGTTGTTGTAACGGTGCTGGCCGTTGCGCCCCACGCAGTAAAGATTTTCCCATTGATTCAGGTAGGCAATCAAGCGGCCGATCTGGGCGTAGGTATCAAAATAGGCCGGATATGCCTTGCGGACCCTTTCGCAATGATAATCCAGCACGACATCCGGGTTGTCCAGCACCCCCATCCGGAGCAGTTCCTGAACGCCTTGTTCCTTCCAGGCGGCGTCGCTTTGCTGCCAGTAACGGTCGCCTTCAGAACAAAAATACTCCAGCCCCATCCAGATGGTATCTTCCGGCTGCTCAACCATATAGGGCGACCAGTTGTTAAAAATCTGAATGCGGCCCAGTTTCACGCCGGTGTCCTGTACGTAGATCCAGTTATCCGGTACGATATTGCCCAGCGTAGGGATCGCCGTTTCATTTTTGAGGTTCAGCCGGCTCACTAACAGGCCTACGGTGACAAAGTCGCGGTAAGGCAGGCCCCGGGCAATCGCGGCTATCTCTGCCGGTACCTGCTGCAGACCCGCAGCCAGATCTTTCAGCGGCATGGAGGAAATGACAATATCCGCCGGCATGCGTCCGCCCTGTCCGTCTGACCCGGTCCAGCGCAGCGCTGCTATCCGGCTGTCACGGTTTTCCAGACCGGTGACTTCATGGTCATACAGGATTTGCCCGCCCATGTTGATAAAGTCAGCTGCGGCCTCGGACCATAACTGGCCCGGTCCGTATTTGGGATAGGCAAATTCTTCTATCAGGGAGGTCTCAGTCGCCGGGGCTGAGGCAGCGGAGGGCCTGAGCTTACGCAGCATGTCTTTTAAGACTGCAGTGACAGACAGCCCCTTGACCCGCTGGGCACCCCAGTCAGCGGAAATATCCCGCGGTGCCCGTCCCCAGAGCTTTTCAGTATAGCCTTCAAAAAACATACTATAGAGTTTGCGGCCAAAGCGATTGATGTAAAAGTTTTCCAGGGAATCCTCCGGCAGTTTATGCACGCAGGCGGCCAGGTAGGAAGTGCCTGCGGCCAGTGTCTGCCCGGGCCCCATATTTTTCAGGGTTCTGATGTTCAGCCGCACGGGGTAATCAAAAAAATGCTGCTGGTAATAAATCCGGGAAACCCGCTTGCGCCGCAGCATAACCCGGTCAGCCTGTTCGGGATCCGGGCCGTCGGGGTCAAGCGTAACCTCGCGCTGCAGCTTTTTATAATCATAAGCCGGCTGGCCCTGAAAAGGCAGGATGTGCTGCCACCATTCATTGACCCGGGGATCTTTGGAAAAAAAACGGTGACCACCTATATCCATACGGTTGCCGCGATACGTGACCGTTCTGGAAATCCCACCCAGCTGCCGACTGGCTTCAAGAATCGTTACCTGATAATCCTGGGACCGGCTCAGCAGCTCATAGCCCGCAGTGATGCCGGCCGGACCGGCCCCGATAATGACGACTTGTTTCATATAACAGCCTCTTTCCGGATTGCAGGCAAGCAGGCCAGACAATCCTGGCGGATCAATCGCTTGAACTGACCGCTGACTCTTTACATCTTAGTATTATGTAAATAGCTTTGCTTAAAACTTTTATAAAAAGATGATGAACATTTTAGCCGGCGGTACGGAACAGCTCAAATTACAGCTCCGGCCAGGCAGCCAGACCGCAGATCCGTTATACTATGAGCTGAAAACTGGCTTGAGACAAGCACACCAGCTGGTGGAGCGGACTTGGGCTTCCGCCGGCTAATTCAAGAGAAATCAGGTGAATCAAAATGCAGCAATTGGCTCAGGAGATGGCAGCGCATCTGACTGAAAAACTGATCCCCTTCTGGCAGTCCCTGCGGGACCGGCAAAACGGCGGCTATTATGGTTATATGGGCTTTGATCTGAAGCTTGATCCGGACTATGATAAGGGTTGTATCTTAAACAGCCGTATCTTATGGTTTTTTTCTGCAGCTTACTTACAGCTCAGGCAGCCGCGGCTACTGGAGGATGCCAGACAGGCCTATGACTTTTTACAGACGTCCTGCCGGGATCAGGTGGCAGGCGGGGTGTTCTGGTCCGTGACAGCGCAAGGCCGACCGGCTGACACGACCAAACACAGCTACAACCAGGCCTTTGCCATCTACGCGCTGGCAACATACTATGACGCCTCAGGTGACCCCCAAGCGCTTGACCTGGCCTGGGAACTTTACCACTTGCTTGAAACGGTCAGCTTTGACGGCCAGGGCTATAGGGAAGCCTTTGACCGCGATTTTAAACCGGCCGGAAATGATAAGCTGTCTGAAAACGGAGTAGAAGCGGCCCGGACCATGAATACGCTGCTTCATTTACTGGAGGCTTACACGGAATTATATCGGGTAGATCCCCGGGACTCGCTGCGGCAGAGCCTGGAGCGGATCCTGACGTTATTCTGGGAGAAGGTCTGGAATCCCGCTTTACAGAGGCAGGAAGTCTTTTTTGACCAGGACTGGCACAGCTTGCTGGATCTGTATTCCTATGGCCATGATATAGAGACCTCCTGGCTGCTGGACCGCACCCTGGAACTGATGGGGGATCCGGTCTGGCAGGCGCGGCTGGCGCCGGTTACCAGCAGCCTGGCCCGCCAGGTCTATCAGACCGGCTGGCATGAGGGCTCGCTCTGGGCGGAAGCTCAGGATGGCAGGCCGGATATGACCAGAGTCTGGTGGGTACAGGCGGAAACGGTCAACGGCCTGATTAATCTGTGGCAAAAAGATACGACCCAGCTGCAGTATCTGCAGGCCGCGCGTGAGACCTGGAATTATATAAAAACCTATATGCTGGACAAAAGACCCGGCAGCGAATGGTTTTGGGCAGTGGATCAAAAGGGGCAGCCGCTGCCCAGGCCTATTGTAGAGCCCTGGAAATGTCCCTATCATAATGGCAGAATGTGTCTGGAAATCATGAGGAGGTCTGGCTATGTTGCACCCGCAGTACTATGTTGAAGCTGAACGCTATGAGCGCCTGCTGGCAAGGAAAAATGTTAAAAGTGAATTCTACAATGGGATTTTTGACCGCTACCGCTATCCGGTTCTGACGAGGCAGCATATTCCTCTGTTCTGGAAGTATGACCTGAATCCCCAGAGTAATCCGCTCTTTTTGGAGCGGCTGGGTGTAAACGCGGTGCTGAACGCCGGCGCGCTGTATATGAACGGCAAGTTCTATCTGCTGCCGCGGGTTGAAGGTCAGGACCGTAAGTCTTTTTTTGCGGTAGCGGAAAGTGACAGCGGCATTGACGGCTTTCGTTTTTGGAATTACCCGGTCCAATTGCCGGATACCTGCCCGGAGGAAACCAACGTCTATGATATGCGCCTGACCCAGCATGAGGATGGCTGGATTTACGGCATCTTCTGCTCAGAAAGTAAAGATAAGACCAATGCTGACCTGTCCGCGGCTGTGGCCGCGGCAGGTATCGTGAGGACACGGGACCTGCGTCACTGGGAGCGGCTGGATAACCTTGTAACCCGGCAATCGCCCCAGCAGCGCAATGTGGTCCTTCATCCTGAATTTGTGGACGGTCAGTATGCTTTTTATACCCGGCCGATGGATGGTTTTATTGAAACCGGCAGCGGCGGCGGCATCGGCTTTGGCCTGGCCCGGGATATCACTCATGCGGTGATTGAGCAGGAGCGGATCATCAGCCCGCGGGTCTATCACACCATTACTGAGGCTAAAAATGGAGCCGGAGCGGTACCCATCAAAGGGAAGCGCTGCTGGATTCATATCGCCCATGGGGTACGCAATACCGCGGCTGGCTTACGCTACGTTTTATATGCTTTCGGGACCTCACTGGAGGATCCGGCCCGGGTGGTGGCCCAGCCCTCCGGCATGCTGCTGGGACCGCTTGGCTCAGAACGGGTAGGAGATGTCTCCAATGTAGTCTTTACAAATGGGGCAGTGGCCTTACCGGACGGACGGGTCTATATCTATTATGCCAGCTCGGATACCCGGCTGCACGTCGCTTCGACAACGGTGGACCGGCTGGAGGATTATTTGTTTAATACGCCGGAGGATCCACACCGCTCACCGGATTGTGTCAGGCAACGTTGCCGTCTGATCGCGCAGAACCTGGCCTTTTTGGAAACGGATTCAGGCTTATAAAGAGCCGGGCCGCGGCAGGCCTGCCGGGCACAGCAGGATTTTGCCCCGGCGGCGGAAGCGGCTGTCGGTGAATACAGGTATGGCGTCGGACAGGCTGATCCGGTCAGTGATGACCTGTTCCAGGTCAATCCGATCCCGGGCCAGCAGGTTGATGACCCTGCGGGTCACCAGCGGATTGATGAAGGAGCCGGTCAGGGTCAGTTCTTTTTGAAAAATGTCCGTGTAGGGATGCAGAACCAGCTCATCTTTTGCCTGGCCTAAGCCAAACAGCATGACGGTAGCCCCGCGGCTGGCCAGGCTTACCGCCTGGGCCATGGTACCGGGCTTACCCGCACAGTCGATAACGGTATTGACCGGGCCAAAGGTTGCCAGCTCAGCGGCGGGGTCCTGGGTGAACGGATCAAGAACCAGATCTGCTCCTAAGCGCCTGGCCTGCTCGCGCTTTTCCGCCAATGGCTCGATGACGGCCAGTCTGCTGGCGCCGGCCTGGCCTGCCAGCTGGGACAGGATATTCCCAATCGGCCCAAACCCTATCAGCAAGACGCTGTTACCGGGCTTCAGCGCACTCCGGTCCAGCCCGTGCAGGCAGCATGCGACCGGCTCAGCCAGTGCGGCATGATCCAGGCATAGTTGATCCGGTATTTTATAAACGGAACGTTGGTTTACACAGCAATATTCTGCAAAGCCCCCCGGCGCGGTGGTGCCGTAACCGGTCATGTGTTCACAAAACTGTACAAATCCGCTGCGGCAGGGCTCACAGCAGCCGCAATAAAGATTGGGGTCAACGCAGACCCGGTCACCGGGCTTCAGGTCGTGAACCGCCTGGCCGGTCCGGCTGACGGTGCCGGCAAACTCATGTCCCATGATCAGCGGATACTGACTGGCAAAGGCTCCGCCTTCACCGTTGAATAAGTGCAGATCCGTACCGCACACACCGCAGGCGGTTACCTTAATCAGCACCTCTTCGGGACCCGGCTGGGGGCAGGGCAGTTCTTGTAATTCCAGTTTTTGGGGAGCGGTTAAAACCAAGGCGAGCATATCATGACTCCTTTCTGTTCAGGCAGCTTTGTCGCTTGTATTATGGGCAGTCCGACGGCTGCGGCGCAGGGCGCGCCACAAGCCCCAGGCAAAATCCAGCAGCCCCCGGGGGTTCTGGATCCTGATTACCGCGTAAAACATGGATGGGACCGGGAGGCGGGGCAGCCAGGCATAATAACCCGGTATCCACTCAGTGGGATTATAGTTTTCTTTAGCCCGGTAGAGATCCTTAAAACCATAGCAGCCGTTAAGATGTTCATAAACCAGATTCAACAGCCATTCCACACTGTTGCGGCGCGGACTGTCAGCTGCCGGCGCCAGGTTAGCCAGCGGGGCAATACCCATACTGACGGAGTGACAGCCTTCCTGCTTAAAAACCATAAAGGCCTCATACATGATTTTTTCTGTCACGCCACCGGGTGCGTCGTGGGTCCGACGGGTAATGTCAGCCATATAACCGGAACCGCCGCTGTCCTTATAAGGACAATATACATTGAAAGCGCAGATCTTTCCGCCCCGGTCGCGGGCGTAAAAGTAGCGCCGGTCCAGGGGTTCGTCCAGGCTGGCTGTCCCCATGGTGAAGGTCAGCAGACCGCTCTTTTTACCCGTCAGCCATTCGGCCGTTATACGGTTAAAAGCAGCTTCTACTTCAGGCTCCCGCTCTTGCAGCGGGCGATACTCTGAAACGCTTACCCCGGCCTTTGTAGCGTGGTTAACGTTCATCCGCATCTTGGCGCCCTTTTTCCCGGCTGTGTTATAGGCCGCCAGATCAAAACGGGCTTCTTCGCCGCACTTGGCCAGACCAAAGCCCTGGGCGCGGTAAACTTCCAGAAATGCCGGCGTAATGCTCAGCAGGATGAGCCTGTGATTGCTTTTGCGGCAAAACTGGCTGAATTCAGTCAAAAAGGTCGCGAAATCCTCCGGGGCGCATACCGGATCACCGTTGACCACCACGGTACTGCCGACGATGCCATAGGGCAGTACACCGCGGCAGTTGCGGCCAAAATACAGCAGCTTATCTTTTTCCAGGGTCAGATAAGAAGCCGGGTTTTGACCATAAGTCAAAACCAGCTGCCTGGCCTGATCCAACTGGTCCCGCATCCATAAAAATTGTTGAATCCAGGGCCGTAAAGCCAGCAGCAGGGCCAGCAGGATCAGGCCCCAGCTGAACCAGAACAGGACGGTTTCAAAGTGATCCAGAGGCGACCCTGCCGGACTGCCCTCATACAGGCCCAACAGCAGACCAACCGCCTGTCGGAGGCTGCTGCCGAACGCCTGTGACCGGCTGGGGGCCGGAACGTGGTGGCGGGCCATATGGTAACTGATACCAGCATTCAAAAAAACAGCGGCGCTGACGGTCAGGAGCAACCCGATACTGTGCTTCAGGCTGGCTCTGGCGGAGGGAATACAAAAATCTTTGCCTGAACAGATCAGACCTGTCATCAGCAGGGCCTCCACACAGGCGATGACGATCAACAGCGGGGTGCGGGCCCAGACATGCTGCAGCAGACTCAGCCCTAATAAAAACAAAGTGCCCCACCAGGCTACCCGCCGGCGCTGGTACAGATAATACTGGAGGATCAGCAAAGCCGCGCTGAACATGCGGGCGCTCATTTTTTCCAGTATCAGCAGATGCATCAGACGTCTGGAAAAGGTCAGCGCAGGGAAGAAGCTGGCAATGAGCATACTTAGTGACAGGAGGCTGAGCGCCGCGATGAGACAGTTTTCCAGGATGATCCGGTTTTTTTGTGTCAGTTTCAATTCAGTACCTCTCATATGCTTCCGGTTACCACCTTGGCCTGGGGCTGGCGCCACTATGAGCCATCATCAGTACACGGACCACCCGGGACCGGCGCCTGAGACCGGGCCCAGGCAGGACTTTATAGGCTCTCCTGCTGCATGAAGTAGCGGACGGCGCCCATCATGCCCGCGTCATTGCGCAGGCTGGCGGCTTCCAGCCGCAGTCCCCGGGCAAAAGCCGGCATGACCGCAGTCTTGACCTGCCGCGCTAAAGGCAGGATCAGCCGTTCTGCCTGCTGACTGACACCCCCGCCAATTAAAATCAGCTCCGGGTTAAAAATATGGACCAGCCCGACAATCCCGGCGGCGATTTCTCCGATCCAGTCATCCAGCAAGTGGCCCAGCGCGGGATTGGCCGGTATGGCGGCAAAAACCTGCCGCCCGTTTTGCAGCAAAGGATCCAGAGCTTGAGCCTGCTTGACTAAAGCGGTCGCTGAGGCGTATTGCTCCCAGCAGCCGTGACCGCCGCAGGTGCATAGCCTGCCGGTAACTGCGTGGGTTTGGATATGGCCGATCTCTCCGCCCAGCCCGCGAGCGCCTTCAATCAAATGACCTCCACTGACAATGCCGCCGCCAATACCAGTCCCTATGGTAATGCCCAGGTAATTCTGACAACCCACGGCCCGGCCGGCCCAGCCTTCGCCCAGACACATGCAGTTGGCGTCATTTGCTACGGTGACCGGTCGCCTGAAGCATGTCTCAAGCTGCTGCTTCAGAGGGGTCTGTTCCCAGTCCGGCAGATTGCCGCAGGTGCCGGCTACCACCCCGTTCACGCTGTCAATCTGACCGGTGGCAGAGACACCGATGCCGCGTAAGTCCTCCGGCGCCAGTTGCTCCTGCTGCAAAAAGGCCCTGGCTTGCGTCTGCACGGTCTGACTGATGGGGGTCTTATAGGCGTCAAAACTGACACTGGCCTCATATCTGGCTCTGAGCCGGGCCTGAGAGTCAATCAGCCCAAGCTTTACCGCTGTCCCGCCAATATCAATCCCCAGATAAAGATCCATCCTTTTTCCTCACTTTGCTTTAGTCGACAGTTCCAGTCAGGCTCTGATCCAGACTGATCTTCAGGACGGCCTTGCGAACTGTTGAGGCAGCCGCCGGAGCAGTGTCTGGAGTCTGAGCCTCAGCCTCCGGCAGGCAGGCCGGCTTGTGCGCTTCGCCAGGAAAAAAGATGACAAAACGTTGCCCGGACAGGGTGCCAAAGACTTCCGGCCGGGCGTTAAAAAAACCGATGTCCTGCACCGGGTCAAAGTCAAGCTCGCCGGCTTGCTCGCTGCTGTATTCCCAGGCTTCGCTGCCGGACAGATCCAGTTGCAGGTCAGCATATTGCCGGTGCCACTCAAACTCGGCAGTTTCTGCCGGCCGGAGTGGGGTGGTCGCGACGGTTATAAATACTTTTGTATTCAGTATTTCATGTCGCCCATCGGTCAGCTTGCTCAGATCCTGCTGGCTCAGCCAATCCAGCGCCAGGTCAAGATTAGGGTGTATCCCGGTGTAACGACGTAAATGGGGCAAGGTATCAATGATCATTGGCAAAACCTCCGCCGCGTCTGCTTTTGAGACGCCTGAATATGTCCAGCTATATATGGCTGTCACCATTATATAGGTTTTTCTGCCGGTTGAATGCCGTCTGCTTGAGCCTTTAGGAAATCTAAAGCTTGCCGTGGCATCGGTGCCAGGGTCTGGCTGTGAGCCGGGGAAACCAGCCTGGTTTATCGGAGGCTTCGCCACCGCCTGCTGACCGCAGCCGCGCGATTCCGGCAGCGCTTATTGACCTAAGTACGGCTGCCTGGCTTTAGTTAGGCTATGGCGTGTGTTACATTGTACACAGGACCTGAGCTGGATCAGGTGACCATCAATAAAGGAAGTCTGCTGCAATGAAAAAGATTCTGGTAATCGGCAGTCTGAATATGGATTACGCGGCCGCTTTGCCGCGGCTGCCCCAGGTAGGTGAAACCACTCTGGCCGCTCAGGTCAGCTTGAATCCCGGCGGCAAGGGAGCGAATCAAGCTTATGCCGCCGCCCGTCTGGGGGCGCAGGTCCAAATGCTCGGTGCGGTGGGCTGTGATAGTAATGGTTCCGCCTTGCTGCAGAATCTCCGTCAGGCCGGCGTAGGCGTGGCAGCCGTCCGTCAGGTGCCGGACAGTTATACGGCCATGGCGCTTATTGAGGTGTTTCCGGATGGCGGCAACCGGATCCTGGTCCTGCCCGGAGCAAATCTGGCCATGGATGAAAGCTGGCTGGATCTGCAACAGCGACTGGTACAGGATTGTGACATTTTATTGCTGCAGCTGGAGATTCCGTTAAGTACTGTCTGCCGGGCTGCCAGACTGGCCCATGGGCTGGGTAAAACTGTAATTCTGGATCCGGCGCCGGCACGGCAGGATATACCGCCTGACCTTTGGCCGGATATAGATATCCTGAAACCAAATGAATTGGAACTGCATCAGCTGGCGGGGGATCTGCCGCAACACTTAACGCTGGAGCAGGCAGCTGAATCGATGCTGGAGCTTGGCTGCAGGTGGGTATTGGTAACCCGCGGCAGCCAGGGCTCGGTCTGTCTGGGGCAAAACGGCAGTTCCTTCCTTGTTCCGCCGCTGACAAACGTTAAGGCGGTGGACAGTACCGGCGCTGGCGATTGTTACAGCGGCGCGCTGGCGGCAGGCTTAGCCCGGAACCTGCCCCTGGACCGCGCCATGCGGCTGGCGGCTGCGGCTGCGGAACTGTCGGTTATGAAAGCCGGTGCCCAGAGCGCCATGCCGGACCTGGAGAGGGTGTTGGCCTATCTGCCGGAGCTTGCTTCCACGCTGCGGCCGGCGGATTGAAGAATTTTTGAAAAGCTTGAATGAATTGATCGGCCGCGGCTCAAGCGGCCCGCCACAAAGGAGAATCTTTATGGATAAAATAGGCTTTATCGGAACCGGCGTGATGGGCGCCAGCATGGCAGGACAGCTGCAGAAGGCGGGGTATCCGCTCCTGGTTTATAACCGTACCCGTTCCAGACTAAAACCCTTGCTGGACCGGGGGGCTGAAGAAGCAGCTGGTCCGGCGGAGATCGCCGCAACCTGCCCGCTTATTTTTACGATGCTGGGCTATCCTGAAGATGTGGAGTCCGTTTACTTTGATCCTGAAAACGGCCTGCTGCCCCACGTCAATCCGGATACGCTGCTGATCGACTGTACAACCTCTACACCCACACTGGCGGCGGCTATCGCCCGGCAGGCTGCCCGCCGCGGGGCGCTGGCCCTGGACGCGCCGGTTTCAGGAGGGGATGTAGGCGCTCGTGAGGCCCGCCTTTCTATAATGTGCGGCGGCAGCCAGGCGGCCTATGACCGGGCTTTACCCTATTTAAAGCTCCTGGGGAAACAGATCAGCCGGCTGGGTGAGGCAGGACAAGGACAGCACTGCAAAATGTGTAACCAGCTGGCCATCGCACCAGGTATGCTGGCGGTGTGTGAGGCGCTTACTTATGCTGAACACGCGGGCATGGATCCGGAGGCCGTGCTGGCGGTCATAACCCAGGGTGCCGCCGGCAGCTGGTCCTTATCCAATTATGGGCCGCGTATCCTTAAGGGCGATTTTGAGCCTGGCTTTTTTATCAAGCATTTTGTCAAAGATCTGAAAATTGCTCTGGATGAAGCCCGGCGGATGAAGCTGGAGCTGCCCGGACTCCAGCTGGCGCTCCGGCTTTATCAGCAGCTGGAGCAGGAAGGCCTGGGACAGAAAGGCACCCAGGCGCTGTATCTGTGGTACCGGCAACAGACTCAGGGAGCAGCAAACTGAAGGCTGAGCTGCTGCCAGACTGACGGCTGTTTGCCTCAATCATTACCGTGGAAGCACGAAACCGAAAAGCAATAAGGAGATAAGCGAGATGTCATTTAACGGTATCAGCAATAGCCTGGACAGTCTTTTCAGACTGTCTGACGCTCAAAGCCGCTCCATCAGCCCGGAAAACCCGGATGGCCGGCCTGGCGGCGGAGCCAGGTCTACCCTGGAGGAAGGCTCGGCGGCCAGGGCCGCCCGGGATCTTGGACGGGGCTGGAAGGTCAATCCCTATACTGAAATCACCGCCGGTAGTACCCTGACCCTGGCTGATATGGACGGACCGGGAGCCTTGCAGCATATCTGGCTCACCCCTACCGGACAGTGGCGCAGCTGCATCCTGAGAATTTACTGGGACGGTCAGTCCCAGCCATCTGTAGAAGTGCCGGTGGGTGACTTTTTCTGCAGCGGCTGGCAGCAATATCACCAGATATCTGCCCTTCCGGTCTGTGTCAATCCGGGCAGCGCTTTTAACTGCTACTGGACCATGCCTTTTAAAAAACACTGCCGGATCACCCTGGAAAACCTGGCCGCTAAGCCGGTAACTTATTATTACCAGATAGACTACGTGCTGACAGCGGTCCCGGAGGACGCGGCGTACTTCCACGCCCAGTTCAGGCGGGTCAACCCGCTGCCTTATAAATCCGTGTACACCATCCTTGACGGCGTGACCGGACAAGGCCAGTATGTGGGGACCTACATGGCCTGGGGCTCCAATAACAGCGGCTGGTGGGGCGAAGGCGAAATAAAGTTTTACATGGACAATGATACGGACTATCCTACCGTCTGCGGGACGGGGACCGAGGATTATTTTTGCGGCTCGTACAATTTTGAAGACCCCCATACCCATGATCACTACGCCGCTTTCAGCACGCCGTACAGCGGCTTTTATACGCTGCAGACCGACCAGCTCTACGCTTCCCAGCGCCGCTTTGGCCTGTACCGTTTTCACCTGACGGATCCGCTTCGCTTTCGACAGAAACTTGCTGTGACCATTCAGGCGCTGGGCTGGAGGGAAGATGGTCGCTACCTGCCTTTACAGGATGATCTGGCTTCAGTGGCTTTCTGGTATCAGACGCTGCCTACCGCAGCCTTTCCCCAACTGCCCGGTCCGGATCAGCTGGAGGTCATCTAGCGCGTGGCGGCTGCCGCGGGCTTAAGCAAAGCATCCAAGATCAAACCTTCTGGATCAAACGGCCGTCCGGGCACATGCAGCGCCCGGACGGCCGTTGTGACTATCCCAGGATCACGGACGATCAGGCTGTCAGCGTCAGATAAAGACTAGGCTATCAGTCTCAGATAATGCAGGATCAGTTCAGCAAAAATGGAATTGGCCCAGGCAAACCAGGGCCGGGTATAATCTGAAGGCTGATTACAGTTAAAGGACTCATGCATCAGGCCGGTGCCGGCAGTGGTTTGCTCCAGGGTATTCAGCAAGGCCTCGACTTCGCTCGGGTCGCTTGTGGTCAGCCCCTGTACACAAAGGGATATGGGCCAGATATTAGGACCTGGCGTGTGAGGACTGCCCACACCGCGGGCGGCGGTACCGGCAAAATAATACGGATTGTGGCGGCTCAGGACAAACCGGCGGGTGTTTTGGTACACCTCATCATCGGGACCACAGATGCCCAGATAGGGCAGTGACAGGAGGCTCGGGACATTGGCGTCATCCATCAGGTTATAGTGGCCCATTCCATCTGTTTCGTAAGCATAGATTGGTCCAAAAACCGGATGCTGATAATGGCCGTGCTCGCGCACCCCGGTCAGGATTTGCTGCCGCAGGCTCTGACAGCGGCCGGCCAGCTCCGCATTGGCGTACCGGAGCATGTCATAGCACTCTTGCAGCACCTGGGCGGCAAAGAGATTGGAGGGGATCAGATACCCATATTGACAGGCATCATCACTGGGCCTGAAACCGGACCAGGTCATGCCGACAGGTTGGACAGGGTTGCCATGGCCATTATGAGGCAGAGAATCAGACGGCGGACCGGAGAGCCGCTGAAAGTGATAGGGAGAGCGGTTGTGATCTTGTTCAGTCTGCCAGACCCGGATAACCTGCTGCAGAGCCTGCTGAAAAACCACCTCAGCCATCGGATTATCCCCGGTCGCCTGAAAATAATCCCAGGCTAAGTGAAAGGGGTGGCAAAGCGAATCAATTTCATATTTCCGTTCCCAGACCGCCGGGGACATAGTGGTCAGATCGTCCTGCCAGCCGCTGCCATCAGCTTCGCGGTTGAAGGCGTTGGCGTAAGGATCCGCCAGGATACAGTGCATCTGCCGATGCAAAACTCCCTTAACCAGCCGCGCAAAGAGCGGCTGCGCGGGTGCTGCGGCCAGATAGTGGCGCACCTGAGCGGAGGAATCCCGCAGCCACATAGCCGGGATATCCCCGGTCAAAATAAAGAAACTGCCATCAGTGGAGATCTCAGTGGCAGTCTCCAGCGTGCTGCGGTAACAGGCGTCAAACATGGCGGCCAGGCCGGCTTTGCCGGCGCCAGACAGCCTTTGCCTGACCGGTTCTATAGACTGGTCCAGCGCGGCGGCCCACTCCTCAGGCAGCGGTGTTAACTGTGAAGGATCAAACACGGTTGTTTTTTCAGTCATAAAAGTTCCTTCCTTGAGATAATCAGATTTGAAGTATAGCTCAGACCTGCCAAGCCGGGGCCGGCAGGGGGGCCTGCCGGGGGGCCGCGGTGCTGCGGCCGATAATCAGCTGGCCGGGAATAAGCGTAACGGGGCTTTGCGCCTGCGGCGGCTCCCGGTTGATGCATAACATCAGCTGCCGCACCGCCTCAGATCCGATGGCTTGCTCATCCTGTCTGATATACGTGTAATTGCCGCTCCTGGCCAGCACGTCCGGGGCGTCAAAAAACGCGACTGACAGCTCCTGCGGCACCCGCAGCCCCAGCTCGGCTGCAGCCTGCAGCACCAGCTGGGCTACCAGGTGCTCAGATGCAAAGATGGCGGTGATTTCAGGCTGCTGCAATAAAAAATCTTTTAAATGACTCATATCTGATTTTACATAGTCCTGAAAGCTTAAATTGGGCAGAGGCGAGCACATCTCCGTGAAAAACCAACTTGGCCTGGTCATCAGCTGCTGTTCCCAAAAGGCGTCCTGATAAGCCTGCTGCCGCTCTTCCAGTGAGCTGGTGTGCGCTGTGGGCGGTGCGACCAAAGCAATTTTGCGGTGCCCCAGAGAGAAGAGGTAGTTCATTAACTCCTTGGTTGCGGTAACGTTATCCGTACCAATATAGGGGGCAGCAAATCCCCGGATCTGGCGGTCTATAATGACCACCGGAAAATGGTCCAAAAAGAGATGTATAAGCCTGGGGTTATAGTATTCGCCATTAACCGGCATGATGATGAAGCCTGCTACTTCCAGATCCTTCAACCGGCTGATCGCAGCTTCCTCCGCGCTCATACTGCCATGAGAGCGCTGAATGACACAAAAATAGCCCTGCTTTTGACAGGCCTCTTCAATGGCATGAACGGTCTCCAGCCCAAAATACTCATTGTAATCCGGAACAATCACACCAATCAGCTTTTCACCGCGGCCCGTGACCTTTAGTCCAGCAGCCGGCCGGCTCAGAGCTTGAGCGGCCGCTGCACCGGCTGAGGGCCGGCCGCAGACCAGACTGCCTTTCCCTTTAACCTTCTTAATTAGGCCCTGGCTTTCCAGCTGATCTAAGGCGTGCCGGGCCGTAATGCGGCTGACCGAAAACTGTTGGCAGATATCCTGTTCTGAGGGTAACTGCATCCCGGGCTGATAGCGTCCCTCATTAAGCTCCTGAGTGAGCTGCCGGGCTATGAGCTGATACATGGGAAGCCGTTTCATATTACCTAGCCTTTCATGGTATTAAGAATGCCAGATCTATTATATTAATTTGCCGGCGCAAGCCTGATAATAAATTAAGCTCTGTTGCATTTATTATACGGATAGTGGTCAAAATGGCAAGTATATAGCCGGATAATACCTATAGTAAATAACAGACTGCTGCTGCCAAAACCTTAATATGGGAATATTACTGATCTAATATATTACCTGTTATAAGCAGAACAGGGCTGAGGCAGCCGGATTCAGAAGAGGGGGGAAGGTACGCATGTTAAAAAGGCTGCTGCGCCGGCTGGGCCACAACTGGCTGGCCGGGCGCGGAAATCTGAAAAGAATCCTGACCATCGTGGCGCTGCTGGTCCTCATGTTTGCGGTGACTTTTTTCTATTTATTTAATGAAACGAATGATGAATATAACGACTACCTTTATAAGAGCGAGTTTCAGTATTATTCTCAGGCGGTCAGCAAACGTCTGTCTGAATATAAAACCGCTATGGCAGTGACGGAAATGAATACCTCGATCCGCAGTAAGCTTTTTAATGAAGATGTTTCTCTGATTGAAATGTCACAGCTGAGTACTGAACTGGGCCGGATGATTAACTCTACCACCTACGCGGTTACCCGGGGTGACAGTGATATCAAACAGTATTTTTATGCCTACCTGCCCGGGGACGGCCGGTATTTTTTTCCGCTCAGTCAGCTGCCGCAGGCTTCCTGGTACGCCGCTTATCAGGCCAGTCTGGAAAATGGCGGTAACCTGGCTTATTATTACAGCCCCATCGCGCAAAAGTATAAGATGGTTATGGTCAATCCTATTAATAATTTTAATACGTCAGACAGCTTAGCGACTGAAGTATGCTACTCGGTTTTTGAAGCGGAGGTTGCCAGCCTGTTGCCTGAAACCTCTTTGCGCTTTCCGGACGCGTCCGCGGATATCTCCCTGTTCACCCAGGACGGGACCTGCCTGTACCAGAGCCAGAGCGGCAGCCTGGACGCGGCCCGGCAGGCGCTGGCGGCGTACCAGCAGCAGCCTGGCAAAAAAGTATATGCCGCGCAAGCAGGCTTCGCGGTGGCAGACCTGCAACCTGAAAGCGACCTGATCCTTATTTTGCTGGTGCCCCGCCTGACGGTCGGCTGGCTGCTGGGTAACGTGAATCAGTTTTTTTTTATTGCCCTTTTCATCGCCGTCATCCTGGTAGTCGGTCTGCTGTATGAGCTGTTGATTTACCGCAAACGCGTGGACCGGCTGATAACTTCCCTGGACCGGTTTTCTGAAAATCAAAGTGAACAACCCCTGCCTGAAGCGGGCGCCGGAGAAGAAATCCAGCTGATTGCCCGTCATACGGTAATGATGCAAAACCGCATTGTCCATCTCATCCGCGAAGAATATAAGATCAAGCTGCAGGCGGCTTACGCTGAGTACGAGGCCTTAAGCGCCTATATCAACCCGCATTATCTTTACAACACGCTTAACACCATTTCAGGTATGGCAAAGCTGGAGCGGGCGGACAGCACGGACCGCATGATACTGGCCTTAAGTGATCTGTTCCGCTACCTGTCTGATTCCGGCCCGCGGCAGGTAAAAATAGCTGAGGAAGTCGAAGCAGTCAAAGCCTATCTTTATATCCAAGGGGTTCGCTATAAAAATCGCTTTGTCTACAGCATCAGGCTGAGCGAGCCGGTTTCAAGACAGCTGGTACCCAAGCTGATCTTGCAGCCGCTGGTTGAAAATTGCTTTAAACATGGCCTCAGCCGGCGACACAGCCGGCAGGCACCCTTTAAAATCAGCATCAAGGCTTTCCAGGCAGGACCCTGCCTGAAAATCTGGGTCAGGGACAACGGCGAGGGTATAGCCGCGGAGCAGCTGAAACAATTGCGCCTCCAGCTGGCTGCCGCAGACGCTGTCCCGGAAACCAGCGCCGGCGCTCTGGAGAAATGCGTTGGCCTGCTGAATGTACACCGGCGCCTGAAACTTGCCTACGGCCCGGCAAGCGGTCTGAAAATCTATAGTCACAGCGGGCGCGGCACGGGCGTGCTGATCCTGATCCGACAGGATCAAAGCTCGCGGAAGGAGGAGGGATATCCATGGCAGCAACCCGAATGTTAATTGTTGACGATGAAGATCTGGCTCGTGAAAATGTTTTGTTCCAGCTCAGCGCCAGCGGCATCAATTTTACCTGGATTATGGAAGCCGCATCTGGCGAAGAAGCTTTAGACATCATCAAGACAAACCGACCGGATTTCCTGATTACCGACATTAAGCTGGAAGATATGAATGGCTTAACTTTGATTGAAAAAGCCCGGGCTTTGCAGCCCCGGCTGATCTGCGGCGTGATCAGCGGCTATGCGAATTTTGAGTATGCTCAGAAAGCCTGTCGCCTGCAGGCCGTAGATTATGTTCTGAAACCGGTCAAATCTGAAGCCCTGATCCTGATGCTGCAAAAAATGCAGTCAGCCCGGAACCGGCTGGAGCTGGTGGAGGACCTGTCCGCGGATAAGTATCAGCTGACGTCAAGACTGGATGAAAAACGGCTGCAGGAAGATATGACGGCGTTTGTCCGGGGCAATCAATTGGCGGAGCTGAGCGAAATCAAAAAGTATGTTCCTGCGTCAGCCTGCTATTTTCAGATGAGCATTATCCGGGCCGACAAGGAACAGCTGCCGCCGGCATTCCGGCAGGATCTGAACCTGCTGCGTTTTTCAATCCGTAATCTGATGACAGAAATCTGCGCAAACCAATGCATACCGGTGAACAGTCAGGACAGCCGGAATATGGTACTGGCGCTGCTTTGGGACAGCTCCGCGGAGCAGGAAACAGCCTGCCTGCGGCTGACCAAAAACCTGGTGCGCCTGCGTCAGGCAATCGCGCAGTGCGCGCCGGCGGGCGTGATCATCAGCTCCAGCGCAATACACAGAACCTTGAGTTCCAGCATCTTTCTGGAAGCGGTTCAGGCGTTGGATCTCCGTTACGCCTACGCTCCGGAAGCCTTGCCGCCTATCCTGTCCTTTTCATCTTATGCCGCCGACCTGAGTCTGCCGGCCTTTGTCCAGGATCGCCAGGTATTTCGGGACAGTTTAGCGGAGCTTAATTTACCGCAGATTCAACGCAGCCTCAGTACCTTGCTGCTGCGCTACCGCCAGCAGCCGGCCCTGGGTATCCGCGAAGCTTATACGGACATTGTGCGGGAACTGATTACGATTTGCTATAAAAATGGCCTGACGATTCTGCCGCTGCTGGGTTGCGAACACGTCAATGGCAGCGTCCTGAATGATTGCAGGGATCTGCTGACCCTGCAGCAAGGCCTGAGTAAGCTCATTGATACGATTTTTCAGCACTGGATACCGGAACGGCAGGACATTCATTTTATCCTCAGTCAGGTAAAGCAGACACTGGATCGGGATTTCAACAGCCCGGACATGAGCACCGGCGAGCTGGCACAGCGCTTCTGCGTATCGCCGGCTTATCTGTCCGCAATGTTCAAAAAACGCTATGACATTAATATCTCAAAATACATCATCGCCCGCCGCCTGACCTACGCCGGCCGGTTACTGACGGATACTGACCTGCCAGTGACCAGGATTTCCGGCTTGTGCGGCTTCAATCACGCCAGCTACTTTATGCGACAGTTTAAGGACTTTTATCAGCAGACACCCAATGAGTTTCGCGCCGCCAGCCGCAGCCAGCCAGGTCAGGGCACCGGACCGGCTAAGCACAGCCCTGACAGCGGTGTTACGGACGGTCAAGCCGGCTAAAGATAGTGCATGCGCTCTCAAAAAATGCTTTATTTCAACAGATTGCTCCTTTAACTATGCTGGAATCAGGCTGGACAGATCCGGCGGACTTATTAGGAGGACTTATGTTTGGCATCACAGATCAGATTGATGAACGGACCGGCTATCAGGAAAGCGCGCCGCTGGCCGGCAATATAGACTTCCGCTGTGACTTTGTCATGGTTTACGGGCTCGGACCTGACTTGCCGCTGCGCCTGCGGCAATACCAGGCCGCGGGCTACCGGGTACACCTCATGACCGGGATTTCCTGGGGACAGTATCAGGATTATCTGGATGGTTTGTGGGACGGTCAGCCGCACTGGGACGAGGCTCAGACTGACCGGCAGGGGCAGATGATTATTCATAATCCCCGGGTGCCCTATATGGTGCCGACGCTGTCCTTTATTGACTATCTGGGGCAAAAGCTGGAACGGGCTATTGACCAGGGAATCATAGCGATCCATGTAGAGGAACCGGAATTCTGGGACCGTGGCGGCTACTCGCCGGCCTTTATAAAAGAATACGAAGCCTACTACCATGAACCCTATATCAGACCGGACAGTTCCCCGGAGGCAGCTTACCGCTGTGGCGCGCTCAAGGCTTACCTGTACACCCGGGCTATCCGCCTGCTGTCAGTCAGACTGAAAGCCTATGCCAGGACAGTCGGGCAGGCGGACTTGAAGTTTTATGTTCCTACCCACAGCCTGCTGAATTATACCCAGTGGAAAATCGTCAGTCCGGAAGTCCATTTACTGGATATTGATACCGTAGATGGCCTGATTGCGCAAATCTGGACCGGGACCAGCCGGACGGCCAATGTGTATGCCGGCGTTTTAGCCGAGCGCACGTTTGACACCGCCTTCCTGGAGTACAGTCTGATGCAAAGCTTTGCCGCTGCCGGCGGCAAGCGGCTCTGGTTTTTACATGATCCGATTGAAGACAATCCCGGTTACGACTGGGATAATTTCAGAGCCCAGTATCAGCAAACCCTGATTGCTTCCTTATTGCAGCCGGAAGTCTGGCGCTATGAAATCTGTCCCTGGCCGCACCGGGTGGTTGAGGGGGTATATCCCCGGATCCAACCGAATATTGAGCAAAAAGATGAGCGCAGCTATGCGGCTCCTTCAGCCAGGCCGGTTCCGGAGGCTTACCGCAGCAAATTGAGTCAGATATTCCAGCTGCTGAGGGATATGCGTTACCGTGACTGGTCCTATGCCGGGCACGCGGCTGAAGTCGGAATTCTGATAGGCAACAGCGCCATGTATCAGCGGGGCTTGAAGGATGGCAAAGCCTATAATCTGAACAATGAGTTGCAGCGGACCCTGCCCTATGAACTGACCCGCCAGGACCTGGCCCAACTGGAACAGAATCCGGCCAGGCTGCTGGCCTACCGCCAAAGTACGGCTTTTCCGGACTTTTATGGCTTAGCCTTGCCCTTGCTTAAGCAGGGTATCTGGGTCCGCCCGCTGGTGTATGACCAGCTCAGCCGCCGGCCGCAACTGCTGTCAGCTTATAAGGTTCTGGTTCTAAGTTATGAATTTTTCAAACCGGAAGATGCAGCTATCCAGAAAATCCTGGTGGACTGGGTCCGGCAGGGCGGCCACTTGATTTATGTTGGAGATGATACGGATCCCTATCAGGCAATCCGCGGTTGCTGGCCTGCCGGGCAGACGCCGGCGCAAGCCCTGCTGCGCAGCCTGGGCCTGCCTGATCCTTACCCGGCGGGTCATTATACGGTGGGTGAAGGCGCCGTATACCTGCTCCGTTGTCTGCCGGCCTGCCTGACCTGGCGGGGCGCAGCGCTCCGGACCTACCTCGCTGCCCTCCGGCAGGCTTTGAAGGTGACGGAGCCGGCCTGGGAGCCGTCCGGTCAGCTGGTCTTGCGGCGCGGGCCATATATTATAGGCGCAGGCCTGACAGAAGCCGCGGCCGCAGCGGAGCAAACCTTGCCGGGTCAATACTGCGATCTGCTCAGTGATGGTCTGGACCTGGTAACCGACTACAAACTCCAGCCTGGTCAGCTGTGCCTGTTATATGATCTGGAGCAGATTAAGGATCAGGCCTTAGCGCTGATTTTATCCGGCGCCCGAGTGTTAAGTATGGATGTCAGACCCCGGCAAATTAAACTACAGATGTCTTCGGCTATTGACCTGACGGTTGTCAACCGCCTCAGACTGCCACGGAAGCCTGTCGCCATAATCAGGGAACGTACCGGCCGCCCGGAGGAGCGGGCGTTCAGCTGGGATGCGGCCAGCCGGACTGTGTACTTCAGCTATCAGGCGGATTGCCGCGATTGTACTGTGATCCTCCAGTTAAACCAGAAGCCGGACTGATTGCAAAAAATAGTGCACTGATATCAATTAATCGTTCATAGATAATCCCGGGAAATAACCGTAAATTATATATATAAGACTGCGGAAAACAGACATTATGCTGAGATATTCTCTCAAAAGAAAGGTGACAAACATGTTGGGAACTGCCCTGACAACTCAGACCACCGGATCTTTTTTCGGAAAAAAACGCGCTGACCTAAAAAAGAGAATCTGGCAGCACCGCTGGCTGTACCTGTTTATTCTGCCCTGCGTCATCTGGCTGCTGGTGTTCTGCTATTACCCTATGTACGGAGCGACTCTGGCCTTTAAGGACTACAGTTATAAACTTGGCATCCTCAACAGTCCCTGGGCAGGCCTGAAGCATTTCCGGGCGTTCATCTATTCGCCGGACTTCTGGCGGGTCATTAAAAATACGCTGGTCATCAGCGGTCTAAAGCTGCTGTTCAGCTTTCCTGCCCCGATTTTGCTGGCGTTACTGCTGAATGAGGTGCAGGCGGTCAGATTTAAGCGGGTCGTGCAGACTTTCAGTTACCTGCCCAATTTTGTTTCCTGGGTGGTAGTTGTTTCATTAATGAATGTTATCTTTTCGCCTTATGGCGGTGTAATCAACGACCTGCGTAAAAACGCCGGCCTGGAAACGATCTTTTTTATGGGTAGCCGGGAATACTTTTACCCCATGGTTATTTTGTCGGATATCTGGAAAAATGCCGGCTGGGGAACCATTATTTATCTTTCCGCGCTGACTTCAGTCAGCCCGGAGCTTTATGAAGCGGCTGCCATTGACGGCGCCGGCAGGCTTAAGAGTACCTTTTATGTGACGCTGCCCTGCATCAAGGGAACAATTGGCATTATGTTCATTAATGCGGTAGGCGGCCTGCTGAACGCTGGCTTTGATCAGATTTTACTACTGCAACAACCAGATAATCAGCTGATTTCAGACATCCTGGATACCTTTGTCCTGAAAACCGGTCTGAGTCAGGGTCGCTTTGAATATGCAACGGCTATCGGCCTGTTTAAATCTGTCCTCTCTCTGGTCCTGATGACGCTGGCTAATGAAGTCAGTAAGCGGACCATGGAAGTCAGTATATTTTAAGGAGGACATATGATCATTCATCAGACTCGTTCGCGTAAAATATTTGTGGTCTTTAACTATATTTTTATGACGCTGTTTGCTTTTGTGACCTTCTACCCCTTCTGGTATGTTTTTATTGCTTCGCTCAATACCGGCCGGGACTTTGCCCGCGGAGGCGTTTACCTGATTCCGCGTGATTTTACCCTGGAGAATTACAGCCTGGCCTTTCAAAACAGCCAGATCTTTAAATCTTTGACCATTTCAGTCGGACGGACCGTGCTGGGCGTTATTCTGGGCTTGCTTTTCACCGCTTTGATGGCCTACGCGCTGTGTATCAAAACACTGCCGGGAAGATCCTTCTTTTCGTTTTTCTTTTACTTCACGACCATCTTTGGCGGCGGTATGGTGCCCTACTATATTTTGTTGCGGGATCTGGGCTTAAATAAAAGTTTCTGGCTTTATGTTATTCCCAGTATCTACAATTTTTTCAATTTTTTGATTATGCGGACCAGCTTTGCGGCTGTCCCTTTGGAAATAAGAGAATCAGCCCAGCTGGATGGTGCCAGCGAGCCGCGCATACTCTTTCAGCTTTATGTTCCGCTTTCTACCGCCATTCTGGCTACCGTTGCTTTATTCATCGGCGTCGGCCACTGGAATGACTGGTTTACCGGAGCTTATTATCAGAGCCGGGTTGACTTGTACCCGGCGGCCACCCTGCTGCAGAAGCTGCTTAACGAGGCCAGCTCCACCATTAAGGTCGGTCAGGAAACCGCTTCTACCGGCTCGCTGCAAAGCTACACATCTCAATCGTTGCAAATGGCTTTTGTCATGATTCTGACCATGCCGATTGTCGTGGTGTATCCCTTCTTACAAAAATACTACGTCAAGGGCATCATGATCGGATCTATCAAAGGCTGATGAGCATAAAAAGGAGGAATGAAGGATGTACAAATTGAAATGGACCGGCCGCGCGATGGCGCTGGGCCTGGCTACCACCCTGATGCTGGCTGGCTGCTCCTCAGGCAGCAGTGCCGCGACTTCGACAGCGGGCGATAACCAGACCACCGCTGCTGCCGGCGAAGCTTCAACGATCGACGGCAGCACCGCAACAGACACCCAGAAATATGATGATGTCAAACTCAAGATGCTGATCTGCTGGAATGGTGGCTTTAAGACCGCTTCTGACCAGTATAACAATGAGGTGGCTCAGGCAATCCGGGATAAAATCGGAGTTACCGTTGAGTATGAAGGTATCATGATGAGTGAGACCGAAAAGCTTAACCTGGTATTTGCGTCTGGTGATATGCCGGATATGATCAATGCTCCGTATTGGGGCGGCGACGGCGGAGAGACGGCTGTCATAAAGAAAGCTGCCCGGGAAGGCCAGCTGCTGGATATCAAAGATGAACTCCCCAAGTATGCTAATTTATCTGATGCATATGATGTAGGCATTGTTTCTCAGGCTTTCCTGGAAAACGATCTGGATGATCCGACTTTTGGCGGCGCGCGCTATATTTTGCCGCAGGAAACGCCTGGTGATGTCGCGGATATCACCAATTGGGCTTACGGTGTCTTTGTCCGTGGTGATGTGGCGGATACCCTGGGGATTGATCCTACCACGATCAAGACAACTGACCAGCTGCTGGATTTTATGACCAAAGCGCGCGATTATGGCTTTAAGGATGTTAACGGCAATGATATTATCACCGCCACTACCTTCCACGAAGGCTGGGATTACGGCCAGTACGCCATGAATTTTAACAGCAAACAAGCCACCAGCTTTGTCAAGCAAGACGATGGTACCTACACTTATAACACCCTGACAGATAACTGGATTGACAGTAATCTGTTCATCTGGAAGCTGGTCAATGAGGGTATTCTGGATAAAGAGTGCTTTAAGCAGAGCGATGATCTGGCCAATCAGAAAGTCGGTAACGGCACCGCTTTGTTTGCCGCAGCACAATATAGCACCGTCATCAACGCGACCAAATTGACCGGTCTGTATGACAGCAACCCTGAAATGCGCTATGTACCGGTCGGCCCGCTGAACTACGCCGATGGAGAAGCATCCGTACAGGTTGAACTCAAGGGTCGTAACGGCTCCCCGGCGATTATTTTCCCCACGTCCAATCAGAATCTGGAAGCCTCACTGGCCTACCTCGACTATGTCAATTCTGAGGAAGGTGCCAGACTTTGCCAATATGGTATTGAAGGGGACACCTATGAGATGAATTCTGAAGGTCAGCCCCGTCTGCTGCAGTCGATTCTGGAACGTAAGCAGAATGGTGATACAACTGTAGACGATGAACTTCGCGAAAAGGGAATTGGTTACATCCTAGGCAGAACGCTTCAGGCGGACAAGCGTATGACCTGGTGGGGTGAGCGCGGAGCCGGTGACGCTGACGTAGCGATCACGGAACTGGTGGCCTATCAGGAAGCCCGTCCGGTAGAGCAGCTGGCCGGCTATCCGATCGATAAACTGGCTCAGAGCTTTGAGGATTACGATACCCTGAAAACCTATGCCTTTGACGACACCACCAAAAACGATTATACCCAGCGAGCTTTCTTTGCGGATACTGAGGACGAGGCCCGCTCTATTCTGGAAGATTATCAGGATTACCTGACCTCTCAAGAAGGTGGATTGTTCCAGAAATACCTGGACTATGCGAATGAGGTTGCCAAGACCAGAGATGATGTCATAAACTAATCAGATTTTGGTTAAGCTTGACAACCGCTGTGACCGGAGCCGTGCAGAAACGCTGCATTTCTCCGGTCTTTGCTTTTTATGCGAGGGGCGGAAGCTGTAACCTGTATGGCTGTTTCAAGCAATTGAACCAAAACTGGTCGGACAAGCGCTGGTTACTGACCTTGCAGCTTTATGAAATTGATATCCTTTCAATCAGCCGGACCAGATAACCGGGTGAGAAAGCCGCTTGCCTGAAAGCGCTTGCTCAAATGGTACGGCTGCTTTATGCTATCCCTGAAATCATTCTTACCGGATCGTTCGTCGCAATCCGGAAGCCGGGATGTCAGAATAAAGGAGAAAGATATGCCACCATCAGGATCACCGCAGACTCCGGAAACGCTCTCAGCAGAGCTTGCCCAGCAGCTCAGCAGGGGACTGGGACAAGAGCCCTTAAAGGTGCCGGAGCTGGCTTCAGCCTGCCGCGCTATGGCAGCTGACGGGTTGGTGTTGCTGAAAAATGAACAGATCCTGCCGTTATCGCCTCGGGAACCCGTAGCGGTATTTGGCCGCTGTGCCTGGAACTATTTTACGGTCGGCTATGGCAGTGGTGGCGATGTGCGGGCCCCATATAAAACCAATCTGATCCAGGGCCTGCGTGAACAGAACCAGCCGCTGGACCAGCCGCTGACCACAATGTATGAAACCTGGCTGGCCCGGCCACAAAATCAGCCGGATGAAGGCAGCTGGGGTAACTGGCCCATGAGCCTGCCTGAAATGCCGCTGACGGAAACAGACATTGCCGCTGCCGCCAGCCGCTGCCGCACCGCCGTGCTGGTGATCGGCCGCGCCGCCGGTGAGGATAGAGAAAACGTACTGGAGGCGGGGAGCTATTATCTGACTCAGTCAGAGCGCCGGTTGCTGGAGCAAGTCAGCCAGTACTTTGACCGCCTTGCGGTGATAATGGACTGTGGTAATCTGATTGATTTGTCTTGGCTGGTAACTGAAAAGTGGAACATCGGCGCGCTCCTGTATGCCTGGCAAGGCGGGATGGAAAGTGGACGAGCTCTGGCTGCTGTCCTGACCGGCCGGGTCAATCCTTCCGGCTGTCTGCCTGATACAGTTCCCCTGAGCTACAGTGACTTGCCCTCAGCGGCTGACTTTGGCCGCCAGGACTACAACAATTATGTGGAAGATATTTATGTGGGCTACCGATATTTTGAAAGCCTGGCACCGCAAAAAGTGCTGTTTCCCTTTGGCTTTGGTCTTTCCTACAGCCATTTCAGCCAGCAGACTTCAGCCAGACTGAACGGCAGGCAGGTGGAGCTGGACTGTATGGTCAGCAACGCTGGCCCTTATCCGGGCCGCAAGGTCATTCAGGTATATCTGAGCGGAGCTCAAGGCCAGCTGGGGCGACCCGGGCGGGAACTGGTGACCTTTGCCAAAACCGGGCTGCTGCCGGTGGGGGGGCAGGAGCGGCTGCAACTGACCTTTGATCTGGCTGACTGTGCGGCCTTTGATGATTCAGGTAAAAGCGGCTTTCCTTTCGCGTGGGTATTGGAAGCGGGCTGTTATGAAGTTTCAGCCGGCTGGGATGTCCGTCAGGCCCGGACGGTACTGCAGTTTGAACTGCCCCGGACTGAGATGGTCAGGCAATGCGAAGCCGCTATGGCTCTTAAAGCGGAACAGCGTTTCGACCGCCTGGTTCGACGCGGCGCGTCCGGTGAGCCGGCCTATGAACCGCTGCCGACAGGATCGGTCGATCTGACCCGGCGGATTCTGCAGCGACTGCCCAAGCCGTTAAAGCCGCTTCTGACACCGGCAGGACAGCCGGAAGCCAGGCCTGATTTCAACGCCGTACAAAACGGTGCTCAAAGCCTGTCCACATTTGTGGCGGGACTGTCGCCGCAGGAACTGGAGGAACTGAGCCGGGGACAAGGTAAAATGGATTCACCAGATGGCCCGTCGGGTAATGCCGGCGCCCTGGCCGGCCTGAAGCAAAGAAAGATTCCGCCGCTCATTACGACCGATGGTCCAGCCGGCATACGCCTGCGCCACACCACGGCTCTGCTGCCCTCCGGAACAGCCTTGGCCAGCAGCTTTGACCCGGAGCAAATCCAGCAGCTTTACCGCCTGGTGGGACAGGAACTGAAGCAATTAGGTGCCGATATTCTGCTGGCGCCGGGGATGAACATCCACCGTAACCCGCTTTGCGGCCGCAATTTTGAGTATTTCAGCGAAGACCCCTTGCTTTCAGGTCTCAGTGCGGCGGCAGTCGTCCGCGGACTGCAGTCTCAGGGGGTTTCGGCCTGCCCCAAGCATCTGGCCGCCAATAATCAGGAGACCTGCCGCAACCGCAATGATTCCAGGATCAGTCAGCGCGCCCTGCGGGAGATTTACCTGAAGGGCTTTGAAAGAATGGTTCGTGACAGCCAGCCCCGGGTTATGATGACCAGCTACAACCTGATCAATGGCGTTTATTCGCATTATAATTACGACCTGGCTGAAACAATTATCCGCCGGGACTGGGGCTATGAGGGCCTGCTTATTACCGACTGGTGGATGCAACCAGGCATAAGCCCGGAATTTCCGGCCCTGCGGAATGATGCTTACAGGGTCCGGGCCGGGGTAGATGTGGTGATGCCGGGAGATGACAATGATTGGTCGGTGGAAAAACTGGGCCGCACGCTGCTGGACAGCCTGGGGCAGCCGGAAGGCATTACCCTGGGAGAACTTCAGGCGGTCGCTGTGCGGGTCCTGAAAACGGTTCTGGCGTTAAAGCCAGGGGAAGCCTGAGCCCCGGGTCCGGGCTCAGGTGCTTCCGGCCTCAGATCCGTCCCATAATCAGATCCGTCCCATAAAATGAGCTTCCAGCGGTTGAAACCCGACCTTGCGGCTGAAACGGACATCCAGCCCGGCCTGATCAAACTGGATCAGCCAGCTGTCTCTGAAAGGCGTCTGGACATAGCAGAAGTCCAGCAGCAGCCTATGACCGTCCAGGGTTGCTCTGAGCGCCACCGGGGAGTGGAACAGCGGACCGGTAATATCTCTGCTGAGCTGGGGGACTGCCTTGCAGTCTGCCGGCAGCTGGAACTGCCCCCGCCGCCATTCCCCCCAGCCAGGCGTAAGCGTATCCTGGTGCCCGTCCGGCCAGTGAAAGGTCAGCGTGTAAGGCGCTTTGGCGCTGAATGAAAGCCTAGCTAAACCCAGGGGGTTATCTGACAGCTGGTAGGTCCGGCCGCCCAGCTGTGCAAGCGCTTGACTGGCGGCCGGCTCACTGCTGCCCGGCAGCGGCGGCAGTGAAAGCTGGCTGAACCAGTACGGCCGCCCGGTCTGGTTGCGGGCAGCGGGGTCTGCCGGCGCTGGCAACGGCTCTGCCTGCGCCGCCGGCAGGACCGTATCCCAGAAGGCCGTCAGAATGCCGGCCATATCAGTGGTTCCGGCTGTAACCGCTAAAACCATATCCTGCTTCGGCATGACCACACAATATTGGCCAAAAGCGCCGTCCCCGCGGAAAACCCCTTCCGGCTGACAGCCCCAGAACTGGTAGCCGTAGCCGGCCCCCCAGTCGCCGTCACGGCCGGTTTCAATCCGGCGCCCGCAGGCTTCCTCAATCCAGGACTCTGACAGCAGCCGGCGGCCGTTCCAGCACCCCTTCTGCAGCAAAAACTGCCCAAAACGCGCGATATCACCGGTCCTCATCCGGAAGCCAAAGCCGCCGGCGGCAATGCCGTCAGGCGACAGCTCGCAGCTGATATCAGTACTCATATCTAAGGGCTCAAACAGGCGTGGCCGCAGATAATCTACCAGATTCTGGCCCGTGACGGTCTGCAGGATGGCTGACAGCATATAGGTGGCAGCGGTGTTATACAAAAAATGCCGGCCGGGTTCTTCCGGCACATATGAACTCAAAAAAGCGTAGACCCAGTCTTTGGGAGCAGCAAAGATCGGCGGCTCTTCCCGATGACCGCTGGACATGGTGAGCAGGTCCCGGATCCTCATTTCCCGCATATGCTCACAGGGCGGCGAAGGTAAAATTGTCGGAAAAAATGACAGGACCCGGTCATTGAGACTCAGCCGGCCTTCCTGCCGGGCAAAGCCAATGGCGGTAGAGGTGAAGCTCTTGCTCAGGGAATACAGCATATGCGGATCATCCAGTGTGTAGGGGTCAAACGCCGCGGCAGCTATGGTATGGCCGTGCCGCAAGAGCATGAAGCTGTGCAGTTCAATCGCCTGTTGGCTGCAGGAACTGAGCCATTGCCGGATGCTGTCCGGATCAAGACCTTGACTTGAAGGATAAGCTGGAGCGAGCAAAACTGGCTCTGTCATGAGAAACCTCCTGTAAAGCCTGCAGGGACGGCAGCGCCGGCCTGCTGATTCTTACCCTGTCAGCATAGCACATCCATATCTTTCTGACAGCCTTATTAAGCGGATTCTGCTGCCTGAAAGGTTTGAAATCTCTGGTCTGCTTGCGTAAGATTAGCTTAATTAAAAGCAAGAGGAGACAGACCGTCATGAACCGCAAAATCAATGTCACAATATACAATGAAAACTATCATGAACAGACGATGCCGGAGGTCCGGGAAATTTATCCGGAAGGGATTCATCATGCCGTGGCGGCAGCTTTGCCTGAGCAGCAGACCGGCGTGGTCCGTTTTGCCACCCTGGATGATCATGAAAGCAGTTTGTCCCAGGAAGCGCTGGATGATACGGATGTTCTGATCTGGTGGGGCCATGCCAAACACGAAGCAGTCAGCGACGCGGTGGTCGAGCGCTGCGCGCAGCGGGTGCTGCACGGCATGGGTCTGATTGTGCTGCATTCAGGTCATGCTTCTAAATTGATGCGCCGCCTGCTGGGTACGGAGACCCATCTGCTACGCTGGCGGGAAGCCGGGGAACGCGCCCGCCTGTGGACAGTCCTGCCGGGTCATCCGATTGCTCAGGGCCTGCCGGAGACTTTTGTGGTTCCCAGGGATGAGACCTATGGCGAACCCTTCGGCATCCCCCAGCCAGATGAACTGGTATTCCTGACCTGGTTCCAGGGCGGAGAAGTGTTCCGCAGCGGTTGTACCTGGCAGCGGGGCGCCGGTAAGATTTTTTACCTGCAAAACGGTCATGAAACCTACCCCGTATACTGGCAGCCGGAAATCCGCCGTATCCTCTCCAACGCCGTACTTTGGGCCTGCCCGCCGGAGCGTCAGGTTACCCCTGACCGCGGCCCGGGTAATGTTCCCCCGCTGGAACCGGCAGACTGACTCTGCTGCCGCACTGCCCGGCAGTAATCCCGCAGGCTGTAGCCGGTATGCTTGCGGAACTCTATATAAAACGTGTTATGCGAGTGATAGCCACAGCTGGCATACAGTCTGCCGGCGCCCTGCCCGCCGTTATGCTGCAGCAGCTCACAGGCATGCAAAACCCGGCGCCGGTTAACATATTGGATGGGCGTGCAGTCATATTCCCGGCGGAAGACCTCACATAAATGTGCCTGACTCAGAAACAAAGCCTGGCTGACTTCAGTCAGGCTTAATTCTGCGTCCAGATAATGGCGGTTGAGAAAACGGCGGATTTTTTCCGCCTGACTTAAGGTGGTTTCACCGGCTGCTTCTTTATCCTGCTTGAAAATAAAAGCCGCGGCTATCTGCCCTAAAAGGCTGATCAGGCTGATTTCAGTGGCAGCCCGGGCGGCCTGCCGCCAGGCATCGCTGTCCCCGTGCAGCTGGCGGTTGAGCGAGGACATGGACAGCATGACCGGCTGGCAATAAGCGGACAGCTGCTTGCCCAGATAGGCCTTTTGCTGACGCAGCTGGCTTAAAAAAACCGGTGATTCCAACTGGGCCAGCAAAGCCTGATCCTCCGGATTGCGTTGGCTGAAATTCCTGAACACAGCCGGACGGAAGGTGCAGTTAAAGACCTCCAGCCCGCTGCTGTTTTGCACATCCAGCGGACAAAAGCTGTGCGCGGCGTCGGCGTCCATTAAAAAAACATCGCCCTTATAGACTTCACTGATTGACCCGTTATAGTAATGATGGCCAAATCCGCGGGTAATCAGGGTCAGCTCATAGGAACCGCTGTGTTTGTGATAGTAAATGTCGGTCAGATTATCATAGCGGTAGGAGGAGAGTCTGATATCGGCTGTCTCAGCTCCCTGGGGCGGAGTCTGGATGTGCAGTTGTTTGATGGGCGAAAACGGGCGGAGCTCTGGTGTCATGTATGGCCTCCTCAGATCGGCGCAGGATAGTCTGAATAAATTCAGCTGGTATGATCTTATTAGGTTCCTTGCATCCTAACTTAGCCAGACGCAAATGTAAAGTGTTAAGATAACCCTGATTTCAGCACATCATCAGTCAGGCGCCGCCTCCGGCGCCTGACCGGGGTCCCTGTCAGTCTGAATATATTTGGCCCAGTCTGGCAGCTGACGGCGGACTGTCCAGGAAAGGATTTATATGGAACAGGATTATTTACCGCAAGCCCTGGCCGCGCAATTTCAAAACCCGCCCGCAGATAAGCGCGGGGCGCCCTTTTGGGCCTGGAACGCCGGGCTTGAACCAGAAGAACTGAAGCATCAGATCCGGATCTTTAAGCAAATGGGTTTTGGCGGTTTTCACATGCATGTCCGTACCGGCCTGACCACCCCTTATCTGTCTGCTGAGTTTATGGACCGGATCCGCGACTGTGTAGATGAAGCCAAAACGGACGGCTTGCTGGCCTATCTATATGATGAAGACCGCTGGCCTTCCGGCGCGGCCGGCGGCCTGGTCACCAAAAATCCCGCCTTCCGCAGCCGCCATCTGCTGCTGACCCGCCACGCTTATGCTGACCGCGACCGGTCGGCTGAAGCTTCTGCCGACTCATCGGCCCGCGCCGGACGCTGTGAAAATGGCGAGCTCCTGGCGGTTTACGATGTCCAGCTGACTCCAGGCGGTCAGCTGGCTGAGGTCCGCCGCCTGAAGCAGCCGGATGCAGTTGTCCGCGGCTTCAGACTCTATGCCTATTCAGAGACCGCCCTGCCGTCTACCTGGTATAATAACCAGACCTATCTTGATACCCTGAATCCCAGGGCCGTCCGCGCCTTTATTGACGCGACCCATGAGCGCTATTTTGAAACGGTGGGCGCTGAATTTGGCCGCACGATTCCCGCTATATTTACGGATGAACCTCAGTTCACCCGCAAACAGACCCTGCGCTACCCGCAGGATCAGCGGGATGTCACCTTACCCTGGACCGCTGATCTGCCGGAAACGTACCGGCAGGCTTATGCGGGCGAAGATATCCTGGATCATCTGCCAGAATTATTGTGGGATAAACCGGATGGCGAAGTATCTGTCGCCCGCTATCATTACCATGACCATGTGGCTGAGCGCTTCGCCGGAGCCTTTGCGGACCAGATCGGCGCCTGGTGCCAGGCGCATCAGCTGCGCCTGACCGGCCATATGATGGAGGAGCCAACACTGGAATCGCAGACTGCCGCTTTGGGTGAGGCCATGCGATCCTACCGCTCTTTCCAGCTCCCCGGCATTGATATGCTCTGTGATTTCCGCGAGTTCACGACGGCCAAGCAAGCTCAGTCAGCCGCCCGGCAATTTGGGCGGCCAGGGGTCCTGTCAGAGCTCTATGGGGTCACCAACTGGAATTTTGACTTCAGAGGCTACAAGCTGCAAGGTGACTGGCAGGCGGCTCTGGGGGTGACCCTTCGGGTTCCGCATTTATCCTGGCTGTCCATGGCCGGGGAAGCCAAACGCGATTATCCGGCTACTTTTAATTATCAGGCGCCCTGGTATGAAACCTTTCATTATCTGGAAGATCATTATGCCCGGGTGAATGTAGCCATGACCCGCGGGCAGGCGGTGGTCCGCCTGGCGGTCATTCACCCGGTGGAGAGCTACTGGCTGCATTGGAGCGACAACAGCAGCAGCGCTGGCCAGCGGGCGCAGCTGGATGCCAATTTCAGAAATCTGACGGACTGGCTGCTGCGGGCGCAGCTGGACTTTGATTTTATTGCGGAATCTCTGCTGCCGCAGCTTTGCCCGCTGGAGGCTATACAGCCGCCTGTTACTGACAGTCAGGACCAGGGGCCGTATTTACCCGTCGGCCAGATGCGCTATCAGACAATTCTGGTGCCGTCGGTCCAGACGCTCCGCGGCAGTACGCTGGATCGGCTGGAACGGTTCCGCCGGGCGGGCGGCCGGGTTATCTTTTCTGGCCGGATTCCGGATCTGGAGGACGCCATTCCAAGTCAGCGCGGCCAGGCGCTGGCAGCCGGTTGTGAGTGTATCCCGCTGCAGAAGGAAAGCCTGCTGCAGGCCCTGACCCCTGAGCGGGAGCTTAGTATTTATGACGAGCAAGGCATCCTGACGGACCGGCTGCTGTACCAGCTGAGAGCAGAAGCGGACGGAACCCGCTGGCTGTTCCTGGCTCAGGCCGGCCTGCCGGAGCAGGAGGATGTGCCCCGGGGCGAGCGTTACCGGATCGAATTGAACGGCTGCTATGCGGTAACCCTATATGACACACTCAGCGGCAAAACGGCCCCGCTGTCAGTCGGTTATGCCAACGCCAAGACAATTCTGGAACAGACGCTCTTTGAGCAGGACAGTCTGCTGCTGCGGCTGGATCCGGAAACCAAGCCGGTGGCTGTGCCCGCTGAGCAAACCGGCGCTGCGGACCGGGACAGGTCGCGGAGTCAGGGCCTGGCGGCGGTCAGGACCCGGCTGACGCTGGCGGCAGGCCAGCCTGTACCGGTCACGCTGGAAGAACCCAATGTCCTGTTACTGGATCAGGCTGAATACGCTCTGGACAGCCAGGCCTGGCGCTCCCGGGAAGAAATCCTGCGGCTGGATAATATCCTGCGAGCGGAACTGAACTGGCCGCGGGGCGGCGGCGCGGTAGCCCAGCCCTGGAGCCTGCCGCCCCAGCCAGCTTCGCATACCTTGCGGCTGCGCTATACCTTTGCGAGTGAGCTTGAAATCCGTGACTGTCAGCTGGCTCTGGAAGGAGCGGCTCAGGCTCAGGTGACCCTTAACGGTCAGGCTGTCCCTGCTGCAGCCGCGACCGGCTGGTATGTGGACCGCTGCATCCGGACCCTTGCGCTGCCAGCCGTACAGGCCGGCTGCAATGTGCTGGAACTGCAGCTGCCATATGGGCCCGCTTCGCGGCCGGAAGCCATTTATTTGCTGGGCGATTTTGGCGTAAACATCAAGGGAACCGGCGCCAGCCTGACCGGGCCGGTCAGGCAGCTCTATTTTGGCGATATCTGTACCCAGGGGCTGCCATTTTATGGTGGTAACCTGACTTACCACCTGACCTTGCCGGAGAGGATCGCGGCTGACGCTGTAGTCGAATGCAGTTATTATCGGGGAGAACTGCTGGAGCTAAGCTTGGCGGGCCGCTCTCTGGGCCCCCTGGCCTTTTCGCCGTATCAAAAAGCTCTGGGTCGTCTGGACGGACAGGCGAAGCGCCTTGATATCCGCTTCTTTGGCTGCCGGGTCAATACGTTTGGTCAGCTGCATCTGACTGAACATGATCATTATCATTGGTGGGGGCCTGAGTCCTGGCGCAGTACGGGCACAGAGTGGACTTACGGGTATCACTTGTGGCCGCAGGGACTGCTGAAGGCGCCCGACTTGTTGCTGGAGCCATCTTGCCGCCAGCCTGATTAAAGCGGTTGATTACCGATACGATCGAGTTGTTTAGTCAGTCCGGTACTGCCGGGCCCTGAACAACTCTTTTTTTATGGGAACGGGCCGGTATGAACGCGGGTCTGAATCCGGAAGGTTTTTCTGTTCAGTTTGCAGGCAAACATCTATACCAAAATATTTTTTAGCCAGCCAAACAGTTGATTTTTGCCGCCGGGATTCATACAATCACAGACATAAGATGAACAGGGAGGACAAATGGATGGCACAGACATTGGATTGCAGAGGAGACGCCTGCCCCAAGCCGGTTGTACTGGCGTCAAGGCTGATACGCGGGCTGAAAGAGCCGGAAGATGTGATCATTCAGGTGGACAATCAAACGGCCGTTAACAATCTGACTGCCATGGCCGCGGGCTTCGGGGCCGAAGCGGAAAGCCGGACGCTGGCCCCTGATCACTTTGCCGTGACGGTTCATGTGACCGCGCTGCCCGCCCCGGACCGTCCTCTGACCGGGCCTGCCGCGGCGCCGGAACCTGAATCAGGCTCAGGACCGCTGGTAGTGGTGATCAGCAGCCGGACCATGGGACAGGGCAATGATGAACTGGGGGCGGTACTGATGAAAGGCTTTATTTTTGCGCTGAGCCAGTTGCCCCGCCGCCCGGATTGCCTGTTGTTTTATAACGGCGGGGCTTATCTGACCGCGGCGGATTCGCCGGTGCTGGAGGATCTCAGCCGTCTGGCCGCTGCAGGCACGGAAATCCTGACCTGCGGTACCTGCCAGAATTTTTATGGGCTGCAGGACCGGCTGGCGGTGGGTCAGGTGGTTAATATGTACCAGATTACTGAAAAAATGGCCGCGGCCGGAACCGTGCTGCGGCCATGATCTACCTGGATAATGCGGCAACCACCCTGGTAAAGCCTGACGGTGTGGCCGGGGCGGTGACAGCTGCCCTCACCGGGCAAGGCAGCAGCGGCCGGGGCGCCTATCCGGCCGCGCTGGCGGCCAGCCGGAGTATCTTTCATACTCGTGAAACACTGGCTGCTTTGCTGGGGGTGTCAGATCCGGCGCGCATCTGCTTCAGTGCCAATGTGACCGAGGCTTTAAATTTGGCGCTTAACGGTACTTTGAGGCCAGGAGATCATGTGATCAGTACTGATTGGGAGCATAACTCCGTCTTGCGGCCGCTCTACCGCTTGAGCGGACAGGGCGTGAAGCTGGACTTTGTCCCGGCTGACGTCAACGGTCGCCTGGACCCTGATGCCTGGGAGCGCTTGCTGCGGAAGGAGACCCGGGCGGTGGTCTGCACCCAGGCCAGCAATCTGACCGGAGACCAGATGGATCTGAACGCCGTGGCCGCTTTTTGCCGCCGGCACGGGTTGCTGCTGATCGTGGATGGCGCGCAGGGAGCAGGCTTGCTGCCGGTGAACCTGGAGGGCCGGGGCTGGCCGGATATTTATTGCTTTACCGGACACAAAGCTTTATACGGCCCACAAGGAACGGGCGGCCTGGCGATCCAGCCGGGCGTGGACATCAGACCATGGAATGTGGGCGGCAGCGGGGTGGATTCATATAATGAACAGCAGCCGCAGGCGTATCCGGTCAGGCTGGAGGCCGGGACCTTAAACGGGCCGGGACTGGCCGGGCTGGGGGCAGGTGCCCGTTATGTGATCGAACAAACGCCGCGGCGTTTGCTGGCCCGGGCATCACAACTGGCGCAGCTGTTTTACCAACAATTAAGACCGGTGGCGGCACTGCGGTTTTATGGCGATTTCAGCCACTGGCCGCGGGTGCCGGTTGTCGCGCTGAACCTTGCGGGTTTTGACAGCAGCCTGGTGGCCGATCTGCTGTCCAGTCGTTATGATATAGCTGTCCGTTCCGGCAGCCATTGCGCGCCGCGGCTGCACCAGGCGCTGGGAACCGTTTCGCAAGGGGCGCTGCGCTTTTCCTGGTCTTCATTTAACACCGAGGCTGAAACCTGGCAGGCTGTGCGGGCACTCCGGGAGCTGGCCGCGGATCTGACCGGGCAGACAGGCGGCTGCCCGGCTGCTGGAGACACTTAGGCAATGTACCAGCCGGCCCTGCATCTGATCATAGCGTTTGGAGAGACGACTGCCGCATTAAAAATGGAGGCCTGTTGTCAGCAGGAAGAGCTGCCCGGACGCCTCATCCCGCTCCCGCAGCAGATCCGCGCCGGCTGCGGACTGGCCTGGGCGGCCGGTCCGGAGGCAGAAACCGCTCTGACGGAGATGATGGAACGGCAACAGATTTCTACACAGGGGATCTATACCCTGTATTATTGATAAGGAGGTGGACAGGGTGGATCTGAATCAGATACCCGGACAAACTGAGCCTGACCCGGCGGCCGCGACCGCTGGCTTTGCCCAGCCTGACCCTGCTATGAACCGGGTCAGGCCCGGCCGGCAGCCAGGTTCAGTACCGCCGGTCAGACTGAGTCATCGCTCTGCCAGCGCGGGCTGCGCCGCCAAATTCGGCGCTGACCGGCTGGCGGAGGTGCTGAGCTTGCTGCCTGCGGCCGGGGCGTCACGGGCAGATCCCCGCCTGCTGGTTGGATATGACCACTTTGACGATGCGGCAGTGTATCAGCTGCAAGATGATCTTTGCCTGATTCAGACCGCCGACTTTTTTACCCCCATGGTGGATGATCCCTATACCTTCGGGCAGATTGCCGCGGCGAATGCTTTGAGCGACATCTATGCCATGGGCGGCCAGCCGCTGCTGGCACTCAACCTCTGCTGTTTTTCGCCTGACCTGCCTGCATCGGTCTACGCTGACATCCTGCGGGGTGGGCTGGATAAGGCGGCGGAGGCGGAGATTCCGATTGCCGGCGGCCACACGCTTTCCGATCCGGAGATCAAGTATGGTCTGAGTGTCACCGGGCTGGCCCGGCCGGAGCAGATCTGGCGTAATCACGGCGCTTGTCCCGGTGATCTGCTCATCCTGACCAAACCGCTGGGAACCGGGGTTTTATGCAGTGCCTACAAAGCGGATCTGATCAATTCAGCCGGGCTCCAGCCCGCGCTGGACTCCATGGCGCGGTTGAACCGGGCGGCAGCGGCTGCGATGCGGCAGCATGATCTGCATGCGGTGACAGACGTGACTGGCTTTGGCCTGGCCGGTCATGCGTGGGAAATGGCGTCAGGCTCTCAGGTCAGACTGCGGATCAACCTGGCGGCCTGCCCGTTGCTGCCCCAGGTGCTGCCGCTCCTGCGGGACTCCTGTCTGCCGGGCGGAGCTTTTAGCAATCAGCGCCGTTATGCACCCGACTGTCACTTTGAGGAGGACATCCCGCCGGCTCTGCGCTGGCTGCCCTTTGATCCGCAGACTTCAGGAGGTCTGCTGATGGCAGTGGCCGAAGCACAGGCCCCGCTGCTGTTGAGCGATTTATACAGGCAGGGAGTGGATCAGGCCAGAGTGATCGGCAGTGTTGAAGCCAGCGGCGCCAGGAGCAGCCCTCTCTTGAATTTTTACTGGCAGGACTGAAGGGGATGGTCTGGCCGCGGGTACGGTCAAAGTTGGCAGACGGATGAAAGATGGGTAGGTTTAAGCAAGCATGAAGTTACTGGATGCACTGCAATTAGCACCACCGCCGGCAGCAGGTGACCTTGGTCAGGATAGCCTGGTCATCAGTCTGACCGGTGCCGGTGGTAAAACCTCGGCCATGTTCAGATTGGCCAGGGAGCTGGCTGAGGCCGGCTGGCAGAAAATCCTGCTGACCACCACCACCCATATCGCTGCTGCGGAGAGCCCGGCGCCGGGGGTAACCGTCAAGGGGGCAGGCCGGCTGCCTGATGGCCGGCTGGCCGGATTTACGCCGGAACAGATTGATCAGCTGGCCCGTAAGCGGGAGTATCAGCTTATCTTAACTGAGGCTGACGGGTCCCGCCGCCTGCCGTTTAAGGCTCCGGCTGAGCATGAGCCCCAGATCCCGTCCAGCAGCCATATGGTGATAGCGGTGATGGGCTGGTCTGCGTTTGGCAGACCGCTGGACGCTTTGCATGTACACCGCCCGGCGTATCTCAGAGCTTTAATCAACTGCCCTGATACTGCCGTGGCTGAGGTGGATGAGCGGCTGTTATTAGCCTGGCTGAGTCACCCGCAAGGCTGCTTTAAGGCCGTGCCGCCAGGCTGCAGGAGAGTCCTGCTGCTTAATCAACTGGATAATCAGCGCCAGTGGAACCAGGCGCATGATTTGGCGCGACAGATGATGAGCGCCCCAGCGGCGCCTGACTGCCTGGTGCTGGCAGCACTGCGGCAACCGGATCCGGTAAAAGAACGCTGGACCAGGGCAGATTGCTTGATCGGGGCAGCCACCCCGGAGCCGGCGCGGCCGGACGCGGTGGCTGTGCCCTTGGTGAACACTGCTGACAGCGCTGTGAATACGGCCGATACCGCCAGGCTCTGCGGTCACCTCGTCCCCATAATCCTGGCGGCGGGCTTAGCCCGGCGCTACGGGCGAAATAAGCTGCTGGAACCCTGGCAGGGAAAACCGCTGCTGGCTTGGACGCTGGCGGCGGTCAGAGCCCTGCCGTGGCCGGAGTGTCGCCTGATCTATTCAGATCCTGCTGTAGCAAGCCTGGCCCGGCAAGTGTGGCTGGAAACGCAGACGGCGACTGCAGGCGCGCCAGCTCTCCGGCTGATTTTCAATCCTCAGCCGGAGGCAGGCCAGAGCCAAAGTATCAGATTGTCTCTGGAAACCGCGGTCTTGACAGACCAGCCTGCTGCCGGGGTGATTTATTTGGTAGGAGATCAACCGGCTTTAACGCCCGGGATTCTGCTGGCCCTGGCTGAGGCGTACCGGCAGGGCGAAGGCAGCCTGGTGGTGCCTCTCTATGGCCGGAAGCCAGGAAATCCAGTATTATTTGCTTGCAGATGGATACCGGAGCTGCGGGCGCTTCAGGGCGACCGGGGCGGACGGCAGCTGCTGCAGCAGCATCCGGAAGCGGTGGCTTATGTGCCGGTGAGTCCGGATCCGGCCCAGGGTCAGGATGTGGACCGGCCGGCTGATCTGGCGCGGCTGCCGCAGCTGTCTCAGCTACCTCAGCAGTCCCGGTTGCCCCGCCAGCCTGCGGGGGCAGCTCAACCGGCAGCCTTGCCCCGGCCTCAGGCACTGGCAATCGTCCGGGGCGGGGGAGATATTGCTACTGGTGTGGTCAGTAAACTGTGGCATGCCGGGTTTCCGGTGATCATTCTGGAGCATCCGCAGCCCACCACCATCCGCCGGACAGTCGCCCTGGCCCAAGCGCTTTACAGCGGGCGGACACAGGTGGAAGACCTGACTGCGTGTCTGGCTCAGAGTCCGGCTGAAGCCCTGAACCTGCTGAGCCGGCGCCGGATCCCGGTTTTAGCGGATCCCGAGCTGCAAAGCCTGGCTGAGCTCCGGCCGCATATCGTGATTGATGCCATCCTGGCTAAAAAAAACCTGGGGCTGCGCCTGGATCTGGCTCCGATTGTCATAGCTCTGGGCCCGGGTTTTTATGCCGGCAGGGATTGTCAGGCTGTGATAGAAACAAACCGCGGACACCAGCTTGGCAGGGTTATCTGGTCCGGTCAGGCCGAGGCAGATACCGGCCGGCCCGGGATGATAGGAGGCTACAGTACAGAGCGGGTGCTGCGCGCGCCAACAGCCGGCAGCTTTTACAGCGACCACCGGATCGGCGATCATGTTGAGCAGGGCAGTGTGGTAGCCCTGGTGAACGGACAGCCGGTAAAAGCCGGAATCAGCGGAGTGCTTCGCGGTCTGCTATCCAACGGACTGAGCGTCATCCCGGGCTATAAAGTAGGGGACATAGATCCGCGGGACGATCCGGCGTATTGCCGGAACATATCTGACAAGGCCCGGGCCGTCGGCGGAGGGGCTTTAGAAGCAGTCATGCAACTGTTATTTCAAGAAGGCGGTGAATGGTATGAATTTTGTAAACATCAACGGTAAGGAATACCCCTGGGAACAGGATATGGCGCTGATGGACTACCTCCGGGAAGTGCTGCACCTGACCTCGGTTAAGGACGGCTGTCGTGAAGGCGCCTGCGGCACCTGTTCCGTAATAGTGGACGGCAAGAGCGTCCGGGCCTGTGTGCAGAAGCTTTCCAAGCTCGCCGGCAAAAAGGTCCAGACCATAGAAGGCTTCACACCGCGTGAACGCCAGGTTTACAGCTATGCTTTTGCCGCCTGCGGCGCGGTCCAATGCGGTTTTTGTATCCCGGGCATGATTATTGCCGGAAAATGTCTGGTGGACCGGGTGCCGGACCCGACGCCTGAAGATGTAAAAGCGGCCATCCGCACCAATATCTGCCGCTGTACCGGCTACAAAAAGATAGAAGACGGCATTATCCTGGCAGCCCGGATGCTGCGGGAGGACCTGCCGGTGCCGGAAACCTGGCAAAGCGGCCGGATCGGGGAACAGGTCCTGAGAGTAGACGCGATTCCCAAGGCTTTGGGGGAAGCCAAATATGCCGATGACTACTTTTTTGATGGCATGTTATTTGGCAAAAACGTTTTCAGCCGCTATGCCCGGGCTAAGGTTCTGGGCATTGATACGACGGCTGCCCGCGGCCTCCCGGGTGTGGTGGCGGTCTTCACGGCGGAGGATATACCAGGACAGCGCTATATCGGGCACCTGGCTCAGGACTGGCCCGGCATGATAGCGGTGGGGGAGGAAACCCGCTGCATCGGTGATACGCTGGCTATGGTGGTGGCTGAAAGCCGTGAGGCTGCAGCAGCGGCGGTCAAGGCGGTCGTGGTGGACTATGAGCCGCTGACCCCGGTTACCAGCCCGGAACAGGCGGCCCGCCCCGGCGCACCCGCTATTCATGGCGAAGGCTATACCATGTTTGGCCGCCGGCTTGTACCGGAGAACAACCTTTTTGACTATGAAGAAGTCAAACGCGGAGACGCGGAGGCAGCCTTAGCTGCTTCCCGCTGGACCGTTGAGGCCACGTTCCAGCTGCCGCCGACTGAGCATGCTTTTATGGAACCGGAGACTGCGGTGGGGGTACCTGACGGTGATGGTATCATGGTCATCACCGGCGGTCAGGGTATATATGATGAATACCATGAAATCAGCCACTATCTTGGCTTGCCACAGGAAAAAGTCCGCATTCACAGCGCTGTGGTAGGCGGGGGCTTTGGCGGAAAAGAGGACATGAGCGTACAGCATCAGGCCGCGCTCTGCGCCTATCTGACCAAACGGCCGGTTAAGGTTTCCTTCAGCCGGCAGGAAAGCATCAATTATCATCCCAAGCGCCACGCTATGGAGATTTACTGCAAAATAGGCTGTGACGAACAGGGTCGGATCAAGGGACTGAAGGCCCGGCTGCTCGCGGACACCGGTGCTTACGCGTCGCTGGGCGGGCCGGTGCTGCAGCGGGCCTGTACCCATATTGGCGGACCCTACCATTACACGGATATTGACGTGGAAGGCCGGGCTTACTACACCAACAACCCACCGGCAGGTGCTTTTCGTGGCTTTGGAGTCACTCAGTCCTGCATGGTCGTGGAGTCCCTGTTAAATCTGCTGGCGGAAAAGGCGGGCATAGATGCCTGGACGTTCCGCTATCAAAACGCGATCCGTCCGGGAGAAAGTCTGCCAAACGGCCAGCTGGCCGACGAGGGGACTGCTATGGTGGAGACGCTTGAAGCGGTGCGGGAGGCATACCAGCGTTATCGTCAGGATCCCGAACTGACGGTTGGCATTGCCTGCGGTATGAAAAATTCCGGGCTGGGTGTCGGCGTGCAGGATATCGGGCGCTGCAACCTGGCGGTGCTGGAAGGCAAGGTACATGCGCGCTCCTCTGCCGGAGCTATCGGGCAAGGCGTACAGACGGTCTTGATGCAGATGGTAAGCCAGACTACCGGTTTACATCCGGACTTGATCGTCGTGGAGCATCCGGACACCAAGTACACCCCGGACTCCGGCACAACCACGGCCTCCCGCCAGACCGTCTTTGCCGGCGAAGCCGCCCGGCAGGCCAGCCTGCAGCTGAAGGCTGATCTGGACGCCGGCCTGAGTCTGGCTGAGCTGGAAGGAAAGACCTATATCGGTGAATTTGAGTTTAAGAGTGATCCGATTGGTTCGCCCAAACCGAATCCCGTCAGCCACATTGCCTATGGCTACGCGACTCAGCTTTATGTACTGGATCAGGAAGGTAAAGTCGTACAGGTGGTAGCAGCTCATGATCTGGGCCAGGTCATTAATCCGTTAGCCGCGGCCGGTCAGGTTGAAGGTGGTGTCGCTATGGGACTGGGCTACGCGCTGACCGAGGACTTTCCGCTTAAAGACGGCATACCGCAGGTTAAGCTGGGCACCTTAGGGCTTTTCAGAGCGAATCAGATGCCCCCGATAGACGTGAAACTGCTGGGCAAAAATCAGGCGGAGGTGGCCTTCGGGGCCAAGGGTATTGGCGAGATCACCTGCGTCATGGCGGCCCCGGCTTTACAAAGTGCTTACTATAAAAAAGATGGGGTGTTCCGCACCCGCCTGCCTCTGGAGCAAACCTTCTACCGCAAGCCTAAACCGCTTAAGTCAGCCACGTAGGCTCAAAGGGTATCATCTTTAAGACCGCGCGGTCAGCAAAAGGCCCTGCCATTTATGGCAGGGCCTCTGTCATTTATGGCAGGAGCACTGTCATTTAGCTTGAGAATCAGTAAGGCTTGCTTGCAGTAAATTGCCGCTGATCAGCTCCCAGGCCTGCCGGTTCAGCGCTTCAGCCTGTGTCCGGCCGACCAGCTGGCAAAGCTGCTGGTAACCTTCAGCATAGCGCGGCGCCCGCACCCCCATATTGTGCGCGTCTGAGCCTAAGCCGTGGATCAGCCCCTGGCTGATATATCGGCTGATGCGCCGGCGCTCAAAAAAGGACCCGGCCAAGGCAGTGGTACTGAGCTGGATCCTGATTCCCGCCCGGGTCAGCTGCTTCAGCTTGCCGGCGTCGTGAAACAGATCCGGATAGCGTTCAAGGTGCGCCAGGATGGGAATAATACCTTGCTCATCCATGAAGTGCAGCAGCTTGTGAAGGGTGTTGTCGCTGACCGGCCGCCCTTCCGGTAGCTCTGTCAGCAAATAGAACTGACCATCTGAGCCCGTGGTACAGAGGCTGCTGACATCTTCCTGGGCCAGCAGCGTGTCACAAAAAAAGACTTCAGCAGATAACGCCAGACGCGGCGCGCCGGCATACAGCGCTCCACCAAGCTTTTGCCAGGCCGCCTGCCGCCTTTCCAGATAAGCTGTCAACTGTTCTTTATAAGGATAATAGTGAGAACTGAGCGCTATGGCACCGACCCCCTGCTGCTGCAGCTGCTGCAGCATAGCCAGGGATTCCTGAAGAGATTCAGAGCCGTCATCCATCTGCGGCAAAATGTGGGTGTGCAGATCTATCCCGGGAAATCCTGCTGAGGTATGGTCTGTTATCGATTGTTTCACCCCGCCGGGCCTCCTGCCTTATTGATGACCTTCGTCAGAGCTGTAATAATTGTAGTAGTGACTTTTTTTGGTATCCAGAGGTGCATTATTGAGGATCATGCCCAGGATTTTAGTCTGAGCCTTCTCCAGCGCGAGAATCGCCCGGTCCAGATCATTCGTCTGGGTCACGCCGGACCGGACCACCAGCACATAACCATCCGCCAGCGAGCTCAAGGAGACCGCATCAATGACGGCATTAATCGGTGGTGAATCCAAAATAATGAAGTCATAGTGTTCCTCTAAAGCGGTAACAAATTTTAACATTTCCGGGCTGGCCAGAATTTCAGAAGGATTTGGGATAATGGTGCCGGCGCTGATGATCTGCAGATTGGGGATTCGGGTTGATTGAATGATTTCTTCCCGCGGCAGATTCTGGACCAGATAGTTAGTCAGACCGGGGACATTTTTCAGGCCAAAAAAACGGTTCAGCTTGGGCTTCCTTAAATCACAGTCGATCAGCAGGACTTTAACCCCGACTTGCTGGGCCAGGGAAATAGCAACATTGGCTGTCGTGGTGGTTTTGCCTTCCGCGGCATTCGCGCTGGTGAAGACGATGCGCTTACAGCCTTCCTTCAGGATAGAAAAGGTCAGGTTGGTACGGGCTTTGCGGTAAGCCTCCGTGACCGCAAATTTGCGGTCTTCGTCAATCCCGCTGCGCGGGCGGGCAACGGACTTCCGTGAAGGCAGCTGCGCTGCTTGGGGGCTAGGGTCCGCCGGGCTTTTTTCACGGCGTTTAGACCAGTAAGCCGTTGAGTCTTCAGCCTTATATAAGCAAACGCTGTGGGGCAGGGGTGAGATGATCATGAGCTTAAGTCTCCTCTCAGGCTACAATTAAAGGATGCAACAAGATGAATACTGGTTTGATGCTTGACTTGAGTCTTCATTTTTAACGTGCCTTTTTACTGAAAGAAGGGATGGTCGCCAGCAGGGGGTAATCATAGCGATTATGCAGGTCGTCCTCATCATAAATCGTCTTATCTAAAAGGTCGCGGATCAAAAAGAAGACATAGGTCAGGACCAGACCCATCAGGAAGCCCAGTGCGGTGTAACGCTTGGTGTTGGGTGAGGATGGCGTTGACGGTAACAGCGGACTATCGACAACATGCAGACTGGCGTTATCATTCAGGTCGGCGATGGTCTGCGGCGCCAGATTGGCAATGGTATCCGCGATCCGCTTGGCCTGGAGAGGGCTGCTTGAGGTTACCGTCACACTGAACACCTCGGTGCTGTTCAGCAGCTCAAAATCCAGCATGTCAGACAACTGGCTGGCTGTCAGATTTTCATCATCAGCAGCGGCAACTTCCGTAAAGAAAGTATTGGTCCGAAGCATTTCGATATAGGTATTAACTATTTTTTGAGCATAGTTCAGCGCATTCAAGTCTGATCCATTATTCGTCGCGGTGGTGGATACGTACAATTTGACGGTGGCCTGGTATTTTTTAGGCAGCACAAAGGCGGAGACCGCAAAAGCCAGGATACCGGCCAGAAAGGCGGCTATGAGGATCGGTCTCAAATGCTGCTTAAAACTGTTCCACAATTCAATCAGACTGATTTCACGTTCTTCACTGCTGTTATCTTGCACGATGATTCCACCTTCCATGTCTGTGTACTGCCTTTAGCACTTATTTGTAGATCGCTTCCTGCAGGATTTCCCGGTTTGCTTCAAGGTCTGGAACCAGAAAACTTAAGCCATTAATCGTAGCATAGGTGAAGGTGCCGTCTGCCGGGATCCGCACCTGCTCCTGCTCATAGTTTAAAGCAGAAGGCAGCAAGGCAATGAGTTTAACCATTTCTCCTTTGGAGAGGTTGGTCTCAACTTCCGGCAAGATGGCATCCAGAATGGTATTCAGCTTTAAGATGGACGCGCCTTTTACCGCTTCCATCATTTTATTCAGGACGGTCCGCTGGCGCTCTGTCCTCTGGAAATCAGCGTTGCCGTAGTAGCGGATGCGCGCGTAGGCAACGGCTTGGGCACCGTTCACATGCTGCAATCCGGCGGTTTCAATATAATCCTGATCAGCCGCCACGCCCTTGTAGCTGTTTATCTCGCGCAGGTAACTGTTCAGATAAGGGATTTCACCGTTTTCAATATCCAGGTCAATTCCGCCGACAATATCAATGATGTCCGCGAGCGAGTAAAAGTCCACCATAGCATACTGATCTACGTCTACTTTGAAATTGTTACGGACGGTTTCCAGCAGCAAGGCGGGACCGCCGTACTGATTGGCGTGATTCAGCTTGGTATTGCCGTAGCCCGTTATGCTGACGTACATATCCCTCATTAACGAACTCATAACCAGGCGCTTGCTGTTTTGATTAATAGACAGCAATATCATGGCATCAGAGCGGGTGTATTCCCCCTTAACCCGATTATCGGTGCCGATCAGCAAAATATTGGTGACCCCATCTGCCGTCAGCAGCGGCGTGTCATCACTGGCGGCAGCTGCTGCGTCCTGAGCTACTTTGGCGGCTTCATCCGGATCCAGCGAAGCATAAACGGAGCTGTCAATATCCGCGTCCGTTTCCGAACTGAGAATATTGCCGTTTTCATCTATCTGAGCGGATGCATAGGTTTCAGTGGCGTCTTTTTCATCAATATAGTTGATTTTATCCAGAAGACTGTTGGCGTAGATAGCGGCTACCCCGGCAAAGATTAAAATCACGCCCAGCAAAACCACCAGAGTCGCGATAACCGGATGCTTACTGCCCCGGTGTTTGGGCCGCCGGTTCCGGTTGTGAGCGGAAACCTGTTCCTTTGAATTCATGTTATGCGTCAATTTGGACATACTGATCTCCTTCACAGGCCGGATGGGTCTATTTTTGCAAACTGGATGGGAGCAAGTTTGATGCTTAAGACTATATACCGTTGGCATTGTATATAAAAATAAGCAGCAATTCAAGCTACGCAAGAAAGCCAATCAGGAATGCTTATAATAAAGCCTGGAAATATTAACGGCGGCAGCCTGATTGCTAATATATGTCTAATCTGCAACGATAATATGAAATGGTCAAACAGAATTTGGGGATAAATCATCCCAAAATATCCAGTCAGGACTGCAATATCTGATGATCTGGTGTATAATCGAACTGATCACTGAACTGTTGCTATATTGTAAAATTATTATGACCTTTCAAGTTTAAAAGAACGCGCGGCACGTGGAAATCGCTGAGATAAAGCTGTTCACGTGTGTTTTAGTAATGAATACGGAGGTGTCAGGATGACTTCGCCGCAACAGACAGAAGAACCACTTGCCACAGTAGTTGATTCCCGGAACCTGACTCAATGTCGAGCGGATCAGTATAACCGATCATTTTCGTCATGTAGTGTCCAGAAATCCCTGCGTAAACTGTCGGGAAACCGTGAAATGGTTTATCTGGGGATGAAACGTTTCTTCAGCATTATCCTGTCCTTACCGGGTTTGATCCTGTCGCTGCCAATTTTTCTGATTGTAGCGATTTTCATTAAAATTGAAGATGGCGGGCCCGTATTTTATGCTCAGACCAGGGTCGGTCAGGACGGCGTCCCCTTTACGATGTATAAACTGCGCAGTATGGTGACGGACGCTGAATTGCGTAAGGCTGAACTATTGCAGCATAATGAGCATGACGGGCCCGCCTTTAAAATGACGCATGATCCCCGTGTGACCCGGGTCGGGAGATTTATCCGTAAAACCAGTATTGATGAGCTGCCGCAGTTATGGAATATCCTGAAGGGTGATATGAGCCTGGTTGGCCCCAGACCGCCGCTGCAGAGGGAAGTGGACGCTTACAATGAGTATCAGCGTGGCAGACTGGCCGTAAAACCCGGGCTGACATGTTACTGGCAGATCAGCGGCCGCAGCGAGCTCAGCTTTGACGATTGGGTGAAGCTGGACCTCAGATATATCAATGAACGCAGTTTGGTCACGGATTTGAAAATTATACTGAAGACAGTCCCGGCCGTGCTGAGCCGGAAGGGAGCGTACTGAGCCTGGCGACGGCCCGCCGCCGGCTCGCCACACGGGCTAGCGTTCCGCCTGGCCGGGTTCCGGCTTCAGGGCATGCCGGTTCTTTTCATAGATGATCCGCAGTCCGTCAAAAATCAAGGTTGGGTTATAGACATCAATGCAGGGACTGTTATCGTAAATCAGCTTGCCTAAACCACCGCTGGCTATGATCTTCAGCGGTTTGCCAGTTTCCTTTTTGAAACGGGCGATGATACTTTCAGTCAGGCCGACATAACCAAAAAACACGCCGGCCTGCATGCTGGCAATCGTGTTTTTGCCGCAGACCTCTGTCACGGCTTTGATCTCAATTTCCGGCAGTTTAGCGGCTTTCGCGGATAGTGCCCCCGCAGAAATTTCCAGCCCGGGCGCTATCGCGCCGCCCATGAATTCCCCCCTGGCACTGACGTAATCAAAGGTCGTGGCGGTGCCAAAATCGATCACCAGCAGTTCCCCGCCGTAAACATAGTGCGCCGCGGCAGCTAAGGCAATGCGGTCAGCGCCTAGCTCCCGCGGGTTATCTGTCTTAATCGCAATTCCGGTCTTTAAGCCCGGCCCCAGCACAATCGGTTCGGTATTCAGATATTTGCGGATTGAATTGGTAAAAGAGTGCATGATTTTGGGGACGACTGAAGAAATTACCACAGCTTCTATCTGCGCGGCGGATACACCAGCATTGTTCATAAAGCCGGTCAGTAAAAAGCCATACTCATCACTGGTGCGTTTGACGCCGGAGGTCAGCCGGTAATTGGCGCAAAGCCTGCTGCCATCAAACAAGCCTAAGGTTATATTCGTGTTGCCGATATCAATGACAGCCAGCATTACAGCGCCTCCAGTGCCAGCAGAAGCTGTCTTGCCACCGCGTCTTTACTTTGCAGAGGAAGTTTGCGCACGCTCTGCCGGCTGATCAGGCTGACGGCGTTGGTGTCATGCCCAAAACCGGCGCCGGCTTCAGTCAGATCGTTGGCGACCAGGAGATCGCAATGCTTGCGTTCAAACTTCTGCCGGGCGTTGGCCAGCAGGTTTTCTGTCTCCATAGCAAAGCCGCAAAGCTTCTGATGGGTCTTGTGATCGCCCATCCAGGCCAGAATATCTTCAGTCCGGCTTAAGGTCAGCGTCAGCATTGATTCCGCCTTTTTGATTTTGGATCCGGCAGGTTGAGGCAGGTAATAGTCAGCTACCGCCGCGGCCATAAAAACCAGGTCCGCCCGTGCATATTCCTGCTTGAGCGCCTGTGCCATTTCTGCGGCGGTGACCACGGGGATGACCCGGACGGCCGGTGGCGGCGTCAATTCAACCGGACCGCTGACCAATGTAACCTCCGCGCCCATCAGCCGGGCTTGCCGGGCCAGAGCGTATCCCATGCGCCCGCTGGATGGATTACTGATAAACCGTACCGGGTCTATGGCTTCCCTTGTGGGCCCGGCACTGATGAGCACCCGCCGCCCGGCCAGGCTTGCTTGGCTCTCCAGCTGAGTGCTGAGGGCGGCAATGATATCCGTCAGGCTGGCCAGCTTGCCCGCGCCGGTGTCTCCGCAGGCCAGCCGGCCGCTGGCACTGTGAATGATCTGGATGCCGCGCGCCGCCAGGGTCTGCAGATTGGCCTGTGTGGCCGGATTATTTAACATGGCCGTATTCATGGCCGGCGCTATGAATTTAGGGCAATCGGCCGCTAAAAAGGTGGTGGTCAGCATATCGTCGGCCAGGCCCGCGGCCAGCTTGGCGATCAAGTTGGCTGTGGCGGGCGCTGCAATAAATGCGTCTGCCTTATGTGCCAGCGAGATATGCTCAATGTCATAATTGACCTGGCGGTCAAAGGTGTCAACATAGGTTTTATGGTGGGTGAGCGCGGAAAAGGTCAGCGGCTGAATCAATTGAGTGGCGTGCCGCGTCATAATCACTTCCACATCATAACCCAGCTTCAGCAAATCACTGGTCAGCTGTGCGCTTTTATAAGCCGCGATACTGCTGCTGACGCCTAACACGATCGTCTTTTTCATACTAACAGATCCTTAAACCCTTTCTGCAGGGCCATAACAATTGGTACGCAGATCATAACAGCTAAAATAGCTTCAACCAGACCAATCCCCGTAATGCTGGCGGCCAGGATGCCAAAAAGGGCAGAAACGCTGACCTGAATGACGTGACTGTAGCCCTGACGGTGGAATAAATAGATACCTGCCAGAACCAGAATGGTATTGCACATGGAAGCAATCAACGCGCTGATACTGTAGGCCAGGGCTTTTTTATGACATAAGCTAAGCAGCCAGCGGCTGAGCAGGGCCGCGGTCAGCCCCATAAGCAGACGCGGGACAAACGCAATGAATACGCTGCTCAGATTGCCGGAGTAACCGCTGATGGTAATAAACGGCGAAAAGATAAAGCTGGTAAGGTCAGGCTGAAATGTAGCTCTCAGCATAGATAAAAGGCCGAAGGTAAAGCCGGTGACCAGTCCGGCCTGCCAGCCCAGAAGCATCCCGGCCAGTATTACCGGCAGATGCAGTGTGGTCGCGTTGACGGGACCGACGGGGATAAATCCCAGGAATGGTACCAGGGTCATGACGACCTCCAGTACAACAAAAAAGACCAGAAAAATCTGCCTGCGCAACCGCCGCTTTTGGCTGTTAGGCTGCTGCAATTCCGTTTGACGCTCATTCTGCTTCATATCTGCCTCCACTGTCGTTTCCTGAAAAGGAATACAACGCTGCCGCCCGGGCTGGCTTTTTGTTTATTATAAAGCGTGGCGGCCGATTCACAAGCAATACGCGCTACGATTTTCACCAATTGACTGACAGCCTGTTTGTTCAAATTGACAAAAAGAGCTGTAATCAGCCGGATTACAGCTCTTTACTGGCGCTTCCCCGCGGGCGGCGGAGGCCAGATCACAACCTGGCTGCTGCCAGTTTCAGATCCTCAACCCGATTCAGCTGTTCCCAGCTTAAATCAAGATCATTGCGGCCAAAATGCCCATACGCGGCTGTCTGGGTATAGATCGGCCGCCGCAGGTCCAGGGCGCTGATGATAGCGCTGGGCCGCAGATCAAAAACCTCCCGGATCAGCCCGGCGAGCTGATCATCTGAGCGTCTGCCACTGCCAAAACTGTCTACGGCAATGGAAACCGGTTCAGCCACGCCGATGGCGTAAGCCAGCTCTACCTCAAGCTTATCCGCCAGACCGGCCGCTACCAGGTTTTTGGCTACCCAGCGTGCCGCGTAAGCCGCGGAACGGTCCACTTTGGTCGGATCCTTACCGGAAAAAGCCCCGCCGCCATTGCGGGCTGTGCCGCCGTAGGTGTCAACAATGATTTTGCGACCGGTTAAGCCGGAATCGCCCTGGGGGCCGCCCACGACAAACCGGCCGGTCGGATTTATGAAATATCGGGTATCTTTATCCAGCAGGTCATGTGGCAGCACCGCCTGAATAACCTGTTCCTTTACATCACGGGTGATCCGCTCCAGCGACGCTTCCTCAGCGTGCTGGGTGGATAAAACAACCGTATCGATGCGGCGGGGGTGGCCCTCAGCGTCAAATTCAACTGTTACCTGGGACTTGCCGTCCGGACGCAGATAGGGCAGGGTGCCGTCCTTGCGAACTTCAGCCAGCCGCCTGGTCAGACGGTGCGCGTAGCTGATGGCCGGCGGCATATACTCAGGTGTATCATTGCAGGCATAGCCAAAAATAATACCCTGGTCCCCGGCGCCGCTGCCAAAGTCTTCTTTTCCACCGCCGGTCCGGCTTTCATAGGCTTGATTCACGCCCTGCGCGATATCCGGCGACTGCTCATCTATTGAGGTCAGTACCGCGATTGAGTCGGCATCAAAGCCGCCCTGGTTCCGGGTATAGCCAACATCCCGGATGGTCTTGCGGACAACTTTGGGTATGTCCACGTAGGCTTCAGTGGTTATTTCTCCGACTACCAGCACTAAGCCCGTGGCGACGGTTGTTTCCGCCGCGACCCTTGAAAAGGGATCTTGCTGCAGCATGGCGTCCAGTATGGCGTCTGATACCTGATCTGCTACTTTGTCAGGATGCCCCTCCGTTACAGATTCAGATGTGAAATATTTACTCATAAAGGCTGATTCCTCCTCCATATGCCCTGCTATTGTACGCTAATTTTATACCGCCGACCAATCAACGGCGTTGCCCAAAGCGGCGCCGCTGTACCCTTTAGCCGTCCGATTTGCCAAGGCCCGGACAGATCTTTTTCCCGGATGCTCTTCTGAACCGGCACAACCGCGGCAGAGAGCGGCTATTTGCGTTATAATAAAGCGATACTAATTGCTGACGGATGGACCCTTTGCCAGCAGCTTTGGCTGCAGCGGGATTCTGCCGCCAGTTTATATATGTACGGAGGATGGTATGAGTTTGACAGCTCCTAAAGGCACGCGGGATTTGCTGCCCCCGCAAACCGGGGTCTGGCGTCAGGTTGAGACCTGTTTTGCGGAGACCTGCGCCCTGTTTCAATATGGTGAAATCCGTATCCCGACCTTTGAATACACGGAAGTTTTTCAGCACGGCGTAGGGGACACAACTGACATTGTTCAAAAAGAAATGTATACCTTTCAGGATAAAGGGGGGCGGAGCCTGACCCTGAGACCGGAGGGAACCGCCGGCGTCGTCCGCTCTTTTATTGAACAGGGCCTCTCCAGCCGCCCGTATCCGGTCAAGCTGTTTTATATTCTGAACCTGTTCCGGTATGAAAATGTGCAAAAAGGGCGCTACCGGGAGTTCCACCAACTGGGCCTGGAGGCTTTTGGCGCGCCGGGACCGGAAATTGACGCGGAGGTCATAGCACTCTTAAGTCTGTTCTTTGAACGTCTGGGATTGCGCAATATCTGCCTGCATTTAAACAGTCTGGGTACCGCGGCCTGCCGGCAGCAATATAATGAAGCTCTGCGCCGGTATTATCAGCCTCATCTGGAAGAGCTGTGCCCGGATTGCCAGCGCCGCTTTGAACAAAATCCGCTTCGCCTGCTGGACTGTAAAGTCGCGCATGACCATGAACTGGCTCAGGGCGCGCCGCTGCTGTTTGACTACCTGGACGCTGAAAGCCGGGAGCATTTTGACGGGGTCACCCGCTTGCTTGAGCGCTGGGGGATTCCTTATGAGATAGATAAACGGATTGTCCGGGGCCTTGATTATTATTCCCGGACCGTATTTGAGTTTGTGTCTGAAAATGTCGGCACTCAGGGCACGATCTGCGGTGGCGGGCGTTATGACAGCCTGGTTGAGACCCTGGGCGGGCAGGCCGTGCCGGCCTGCGGCTTTGCCATAGGTGAGGAACGCCTGCTGATGGAAATGGAAGCTCAGGGGGTCCTGCCCTCACCGCAGTCGCCGGCCGGGGTGTTTATAGCCACGGCGGAGCAGGCTGCCGTCTTGCCCGCGGCCGGACTGGCTCAGGCCCTGCGCCGCCGGGGCATATCTGCCGCGGTGGATCTTTGCCGGCGCAGTCTTAAAGCCCAGATGAAATATGCCAACCGCCTGGGCCTGCCTTTCAGTCTGGTGCTGGGCGCAGATGAACTGGCCCGCGGGGAGGCTGCGCTCCGGTCCATGGCGGACGGCCAGGAACAGCCGGTTCGCCTGGATGATCCTGACCGGCTGGCCGCCTTGATAAACTCCGCGGCGCCTGGAGCTAAATAGACCGGCCTGACTTGCAGGGCTTAAATCATAAGATTGGCAGTATGAATTACGATGACTAACAGGATGAACATATTGGGGTGAGGTAAAAGAAATGGCAGAATCGTTAGTTGGAATGAAGCGCAGCTGTTTGTGTGCGGAGGTAGAAACCGCCGATTGCGGTAAACAACTGGTCCTGACCGGCTGGTGTCACCGGCAGCGCAATCTGGGCGGGGTGGTTTTTATTACGCTTCGCGACCGCAGCGGAGAAATTCAGTTAGTGGCAGATGAAGCCAGTCCTGAAGCTGCCCGCAATAAAGCGGCGCTGGCCCGGTCTGAGTATGTCCTGGCCGCCCGCGGTGAACTGAGACTCAGGGAAGCGCCTAATCCGGACATGCCCACCGGACACCTGGAATTGCATATTCAGGAATTGAGGATTATATCTGAAGCCGCCACGCCGCCGTTTTACATCGAAGAGAACAGTGAAGTCAAGGAAGCACTGCGCCTTGAATACCGCTATCTGGATCTGCGCCGGCCTGATCTGCAGCAGCGCCTGCTGCTGCGCAGCCGTATTGTCAAAGCGACCCATGATTACTTTGATGAAGAGGGCTTTATTGACATTGAAACGCCTATGTTAGGCAAGTCCACTCCGGAAGGCGCCAGGGACTATCTGGTCCCCAGCAGACTGCGCCCCGGCCGCTTTTTTGCCCTTCCCCAGTCTCCGCAGCTATACAAACAGCTGCTGATGCTGTCAGGCTTTGACCGCTATATTCAGATTGCCCGCTGTTTCAGAGATGAGGATCTGCGGGCAGACCGCCAGCCAGAGTTTACCCAGGTAGACCTGGAGATGAGCTTTGTAGATGAAGAAGACGTGATGGCGGTCACGGAGGGTTATGTGGCCAGAGTCTTCAGTGAGGTTAAGCAGCAGGAAATAGAACTTCCCCTGCCGCGCCTGACCTGGGCTGAAGCCATGCGCCGTTTTGGCTCCGATAAACCGGACTTGCGCTTTGGTATGGAACTGCAGGATGTCAGCCGCTTGCTTGCTGACTGCAGCTTCCCGCTGTTCAGTGACAGCCTGAAAGCCGGCGGTGCGGTCCTGGCCATTACCGTGCCGGGGGCGGCTTCCCTCAGCCGTAAGGAGCTCAGTTCGCTGCAGGATTACGCCGCTACTTATAAACTGAAGGCCTTGCCCTGGCTGGTTTGCGGCGCGGATAAAAAACGCGGCTCGATTCTTAAGTTTTTTGAGGACGCTCAGCTGGACGCGCTGGCTCAGGCCTGCCTGGCCGGGCCGGAGGATCTGATCCTGCTGGGCGCCGGTCCGCTGCGCCAGACTCAGACCGCTATGGGTCAGCTGCGTTGTGAGTTGGCCCGCCGGCTTGGTTTAATTAATGGCCGCCCGGACAGCCTGCTTTGGGTGACGGAGTTCCCCCTGCTGGAATACAGTGAGGAAGAAGGCCGCTACGTGGCTATGCATCATCCGTTTACCATGCCGCTGGAGGAGGATGTGCCATACATGGATACTGACCCCGGCCGGGTCCGCGCTAAAGCCTATGATATTGTACTTAACGGCGTTGAACTGGGCGGCGGCTCAATCCGTATTCACGATCAGGAGCTGCAGCAGCACATGTTTAAGCTCCTGGGCTTCACGCAGGAGCAGGCCTGGGAAAACTTTGGCTTCCTGCTTAAGGCCTTTCAATACGGCGTACCGCCGCATGGCGGCCTGGCTATCGGCCTGGATCGCTTTGTCATGCTCCTGACCGGAGCGGAATCCATAAGAGATGTCATAGCCTTCCCTAAAGTCCAGACCTCGGCCGATCTGATGACCGATGCTCCGGGCACCGTGACGGACCGTCAGCTGGCCGACCTATCTATCCGTCTGGCTTCAACCGCTCCGGATCAGGCAGGCAGCCCGTCCCTGGAGGCCTGATCCGGGTGGCCGGCGGCAAAAAAAACTCCAGGCTGGCTGAACTGCCCCCGCAGCGGCCGCTGACAGATGACAGGGAATTCACGCCGGACAGCAGTCCTGAAAGCCGGCGGGCCCATAAATTGCTGGAGTACCTGGATTGGCTCAAGTATATTCTGCTGGCTCTGATTCTGGGACTGTTCCTGACCGACTTTGTTTTTCAGCGCAACGAAGTCGTGGGCTCCTCCATGTATCCGACCCTGGTCAGCGGAGATCAATTGTGGGTGGAAAAAATCGGTCCCCGGCTGCATGGGCCAAGCCAGGGGGAGATTATTACGTTCACCATTCATGAGGATGCCGGCAGCCAGACGGATGAGGATCTGGTTAAGCGGGTCATCGGGCTGCCGGGTCAGCATGTGGAAATAAAGGGCGGCCAGGTTTATATTGATGGCCAGCTCTTAGCTGAACCCTACCTGCCCCAGGGGACTGTGACGGAAGTCACCAGTCTCATGCCATACACCGATGTCACGCTGGAGGCGGATGAATATTACGTTTTGGGCGATAACCGCAGCGGCAGCCGTGACAGCCGCTACTTTGGCCCCATCAGACGCGAGCAGCTGATAGGCTATGTCTGGATCAGAGTCCTGCCGCTGGACCGCTTCGGCCAGGTCAACTGACTGCCGCCGCTTACCGCCGCGGCTATCCGCTGGCTATGGCGTCATAAACCGCTAAAACATGCAAGAGGAGTTATAAACCACTTTTATGGCAGACGATCGTCTTAAAAATATCCGCAACTTTTCAATAGTGGCTCACATTGACCACGGCAAATCAACTTTAGCCGACCGCCTGATTCAGGATACCGGTGTACTGTCAGAACGCGAAATGCAGGCTCAGGTGCTGGACAACATGGATATAGAACGTGAGCGGGGCATCACAATCAAAGCGCAGGCCGTCCGCATGCTATATCAGGCTGATGACGGTCAGGCTTATGAGTTTAACCTGATTGATACGCCGGGTCATGTGGATTTTAACTATGAAGTATCCCGTTCGCTGGCGGCCTGTGACGGCGCGATCCTGGTGGTCGACGCCGCCCAGGGGGTGGAGGCGCAGACGCTGGCCAACGCGTATCTGGCGATTGACGCGGGACTGGAGGTCCTGCCGGTAATCAACAAGGTGGACCTGCCCTCGGCACAGCCTGAAGTGGTCCGCCAGGAAATAGAGGATGCCGTGGGACTGGATGCTTCCATGGCGCCGCTGATCTCAGCCAAGACCGGGCTTAATATCCATGAAGTACTGGAGGGGATCGTCCGCTACCTGCCCGCCCCGCAGGGGGATGAAGCCAAACCCCTGCAGGCTTTGATTTTTGATTCTAAGTATGATACTTATCGCGGTGTCATTGTGCATGTTCGGCTTTTTAACGGCCGGGTGGCGCCGGAGGATGAGATCCTGATGATGCATACCGGCAAGCAGTTCACGGTGACGGAGGTCGGCTACTTCCGTCCGGGCAAACTGATCCAGGCTGACTGCCTGCGTGCCGGTGAGGTAGGTTATATCGTCGCTTCCATCAAGAATGTCCGGGATACTGAAGTCGGTGATACGGTGACGTTAGCCCGGCGGCCGGCCTCCAGTCCCTGTGCCGGCTACAAAAAGGTCAATCAGATGGTTTACTGCGGTCTGTATCCGGCTGACAGCGCCCGTTATCCGGACCTGCGCGACGCGCTGGAGCGGCTGCAGCTGAATGACGCCGCTTTATCTTTTGAGCCGGAGACCTCAGTCGCGCTGGGCTTTGGCTTCAGATGCGGCTTTTTAGGCCTGCTGCATTATGAAATCGTACAGGAGCGGCTGGAGCGGGAATTTAATCTCGATCTGATTTCCACCGCGCCGTCGGTCGTTTATCATGTGTATAAAACGGACGGCAGTTCCTTTCATCTGGATAACCCGACCAACTTGCCGGATGTTTCTGAAATTGAACGCATTGAAGAACCCCTTGTGCAGCTCACGATTATCAGTCCCAAGGAGTACGTGGGCAATATCATGGATTTATGTCAGGAACGCCGCGGCACTTATCTGGATATGACCTATCTGGATGATAAGCGGGTGGATATCACCTATGAAATCCCCTTGAATGAAATCATCTATGACTTTTTTGATGCCTTAAAATCCCGCACCCGGGGCTATGCCTCCATGGATTATGAACTGAAAGGTTATAAAGCGGCCGACCTGGTCAAACTGGACATCCTGATTAACGGAGAAACCGTTGACGCTTTAAGCTTTATTGTCCACCGGGATAAGGCTTATGCGCGCGGCCGCTCCATGGCGGCTAAACTCAAGGACAATATTCCCCGCCATCAGTTTGAAATCCCCATTCAGGCTTGTATCGGCGGTAAAATCATTGCGAGGGAGACGGTCAAAGCCTTCCGTAAGGACGTCCTGGCCAAGTGCTACGGTGGTGACATCACCCGCAAAAAGAAGCTGCTGGAAAAACAGAAAGAAGGGAAAAAGCGTATGCGACAGGTTGGCTCTGTCGAGCTGCCGCAGGAAGCTTTTATGAGTGTCCTGAAACTGGATGAATGAAAAGGAGCTGCCTAATCATGAGTCAATCCAATGACAAATATCTGCGGCTGCTGGCCCAGGCCTACCCCAATATCCGCCTGGCCCAGGGAGAAATTCTGCGACTGCAGGCTCTAAACGAGCTGCCCAAGGGCACGGAGTACTTTTTCAGCGACCTGCATGGCGAAGACGGCGCCTTTATTCACCTGATGCGCTCGGCCTCCGGCAATATCCGCACCAAAATCAGGGAACTTTACGGCAATATTTTGCCCCAGCAGGAGCAAAATCAGCTGGCCAATCTGGTCTATGACCCGCACAAAGTGCTCAGCCTGCTGCATGAAAGCGGTCGCGACAGCAACGAATGGACCAGGATAACCATCATTCGCCTGACAGATCTCTGCCGCTATATCTCCGCCAAATACGCGCGGGAGGACGTCACCCGCAAGATGCCCCGGGAATATGCGCCGTTGATCAATGAACTGCTCTACATCGGTACCGGAGATTTTGACCGGGATCGTTACGTCAATCAGATTATCGCCTTTATCATTGACAGTGGCAGCAGTGAGGATTTTATCCTTTCGCTGTGTGAGCTGATCCAGAAAATCTGTGTCAACTATCTGCATATCATTGGTGACATCTTTGACCGGGGTAAAGGGCCGCACGCCATCATGGAAGAGCTGATCGATTTTGACCGGGTGGACATTCAATGGGGCAACCACGACGTGGAATGGATGGGAGCTGCCGCGGGCTCCCGTGTCTGCATGTGCTCGGTGCTGCGCATTGCCCTGAGCTACTCCAATATTGACGCGCTGGAGGATGGCTACGCCTTGAATCTGAGGGCGCTGTCTGACTTTGCGGAGGAGACTTACCCAGATGATCCCTGCGCCTGCTTTACGACGCATCAGCTGGACACCAATCTATATGACTCCATTGACCGGCAGTCGGCTGCCCGGATGCAAAAAGCCATAGCGGTCATTTTATTCAAGCTGGAGGGGCAGCTGATCCTGCGCCATCCTGAATATCATATGGACGAGCGCAACGTCCTGCTCAAAACGGACTTTCGCCGCGGCGTCTATGAGACCGGCGGTAAGGCTTACCCCCTTAAAGACACCAACTTCCCCACCATTGATCCGGACCACCCGTTGCAGCTTACTCCCCGTGAGGAAGACCTGATGAAAGCCATTGAGGCCTCATTTTTGCACAGCGAACGGCTGCAGCGGCACGTGGCTTTTTTGTATTCGCATGGTCAGCCCTACAAAATCGTCAACCATAATCTGCTCTTTCACGGCTGCATTCCCCTGAACCCGGACGGCAGCTTTATGCAGCTGACCATTGGCGGGCGCCAGGTCGCCGGCCGGGCTTTGCTGGATGTGATCGGCGAAACCATCACCCAGGCTTACTATGAGGTGCGCGACCGGCAGGTCCGCCGCGATGCCCAGGATTTCATGTGGTATCTGTGGTGCGGGGCGGCTTCGCCGATGTTTGGCAAGAGCAAAATGGCTACCTTTGAAACCTATTTCCTGGATGATCCGGAGCAAAAAAAGGAAGTCTTTAACCCTTACTATAAATTGTCTCAGGAGGAGGAGATCTGTGACCGGATCTTTGCTGAGTTTGGTCTGGACCCGGCCGTTTCCCATATCGTAAACGGCCATGTACCGGTTAAAATTAAAGATGGCGAATCACCGGTTAAGGCGAACGGTAAACTCTTTGTGATTGACGGCGGAATTTCCAAGGCCTATCAGCCCAAAACAGGTATAGCAGGCTACACCTTGATCTTTGATTCCCATACGTTGTCGCTGGCCGAGCACTATAATTTTACTCAGATTGAAAGCGATATGGGCAGTTATACCCCCAGGATCAAGGTAGTACGTGTGATGCCCCAGCGGCTCAGGATCGCGGATACTGACCAGGGCCGGGAACTGGAAGAACGCATCCACGACCTGCAGCAGCTGATTGACGCCTATCGCCGAGGCAGGCTCAAGGAATCCGCGGCTACGCGGCACAGCCGGGCGCTCAGACGCCCATGAATGAGCCGCCCGTGAATCCCGGAACGCCGCCTGATTCTGAGCGCTGTCAGGTGGATGTCCTACCCGTCTGGCCGGTTCGGATCCGGCTGATAGCCAGTGACCTGGACGGAACCTTGCTGCGGCCGCAGGAGCAGGCGGTAGCGCCGCAGAACCTGGAGCTGCTGGCGCGCTGGCTGGCCGCTGGCGGCGGCTTTGTTGCCGCCAGCGGCCGACAGTACGCTAATCTGCGCCGCTTATTCGGCGGTCTGGCTGACCGGATCAGCTATATTGCGGAAAACGGTTCCTTGCTGTACTGCGATGGCCGTATCCTTGATTGCGTCAGCTTTCCGGATCCGGTCGCCCAGGCTATCATTGCGCGGCTGTGCCAAAGCAGCACCCGCCCGCATATTGTGCTGTCTGGCGTCCGGCAGGCCTATTGCCAGGCGGGGGATGAAGAAATCCTGAGCTATATGCGGGAGGTGGTGGGTTTTGACATTGTACCGGTGCCGGACTTAGCGGCTGTGCCTGATCAAAAGCTTAAGATCTCCATGCCGCTGTCAGGGGAACTGTCTGACCAGCGGGTGGATCAGATCCTGGCCGAGTGGCGCCGGCAAGCGGGGAACAGCGCCCGCCTGACCTACGCCAATGGCTGGCTGGACCTGATTCCTCCGGCGGCGGATAAGGGCCGTTCCTTGCGGCTGCTGGTCCGGCATTTTGGTATATCCCTGCAGGAGACCGCGGTTTTTGGCGACAGCGATAACGATTGTGGCATGCTTGCGCTGCCGCAGGTCCTGGCTTACGCTATGAGCAGCGCCAGGCCCCTGGCACGGCAGGCAGCCCGCGGCCGTTGCTGCAGCCGTCCGGAAGTCGTCTGGCGCCAGCTGTTAGCTGCCCGGCTTAACTGAGCTTCAACCAATCCGCCTGCCAGCTGGCCCGCCAGCTGAAAACCGCCTTTTGGCCGGGCTCCAGGCAGCAGCGGTCCGGCATCCGGCTGAGCTCTTCCTGAATCTGACTGCGCCCGCACATGGCGCTCCAGGGCTCTAAACAAAGGAAAGGCGCGTGGGACCGGGCTGGTTGCCAGATGCCCAGATACCGGAATCCTTCAAAGTCCAGGGTCAGCCAGGGCCCGGGCCGGACGCCGGACGGATCCTCAGCAGAACCTGGCTTGCGCTCCAGCAGAACCCGCTGACCCGGTTCAGATAAAAAGATCCCGTCAACGTCAAAAAGACTCTCTTTCAGCGGCAGCAGCAGGCCATCTGTACCTGGCCGCGGCTGTAAAACCTGAGCGGGACCGCGGCCGGACCACAGGCCCTCGGCAGAAATCTGCATCCGCTCCGTCTGTCCGGCTGAGGCCTGCGGTAAAACCAGCTGCCACTGTTCCAGCTGACTGCCGGCGGGCAGCATAAAGCCAGGATGAGCGCCGACAGCAAATATCAGGTCTCCTAGTGCTTGCGGATTACTGACCTCAATTCGGGTCAGCAGCGATGCTTCCGCCAATTGATAGCTGACCTGCAATTTGAAGCTGAACGGATAGCTGCGCCGGGTAGCCAGGCTGTCCGTCAGCTGGAAGCGGAGCTCGTCCGGCGGTGAAGGGAGTACGTCAAAAAGCAGGTCCTTAGCCAGACCATGCTGGAGCATGGCGTAAGTCTGACCCTGCCAGCGGTACGTTCCGCCGGCCAAGCGGCCGGTAAAAGGGAATAAGAGCGGCGACCGTTCCGTCCAGGGCGCTCTGCCACCTGGCCATAAAAGCGGCAGACCGTCGGTTTTCCGCCTGACCTGGGCTAACTGGGCTCCCCGCGGTTCTGCTTCCAGGGTCAACAGCGGTGAGCTTAAAACCAGACCTGTCCGGGCTGCCGGATCCGGATGATGACTGATCATACTTGTGATTTACCTCCGTTATTCTGGGGCGTAAGTCTGGCGTCAGGTTGACATAAGGGCAGGCCGTCCTGACGGATGATATCTTGCAATTCCCGGATATAGAGCTTTGCTTCCGTACTCAACTGGATCTTATCCGCCAATATGTAACCGATCAGCATTTTTTCATCTGACTGCAGCGGGACAGAAATAATATTGTCCCCGTTCAAATCCGTACTGAGTACCCCGCTGGATATGGTATAGCCCTGCAAGCCGATCACCAGGTTAAACAAGGTGGCCCGGTCCGTGACATGAATAGCTTTAGGGTGTACCGCCGTACTCAGCAGTTCTTCTGAAAAATAAAACGAGTTATATTCGCCTTGTTCAAAGGACAGGTAAGGGTAGGGCGCCAGCTCAGCTAAACTGACCGCTGCCCGCCCGGCCAGCGGATGCTCCCGGCTGATAAAGACATGGGGTGAAGCCTCAAACAGCGGATGAAACTGCAGCCGGTTTTCCCTGAGTAGTTTCAGGATGACCTGGCGGTTAAACGGACTCAGATACAGCACGCCAATTTCACTGCGAAGGTTGCGTACATCCTCAATAATCTCATAGGTCCGCGTCTCCCGTAAGGTGAATTCATATTCATCTGTCTGACAGGCCTGAATGAGTCTTACAAAGGCATTGACCGCGAACGCATAATGCTGGGTGGAAATGGTGCACAACTGCCGCCGGGGCTTCTTATTCATGTAGCGTTGTTCCAGTAAATCCGCCTGCTCTATCACCTGGCGGGCATAGCTTAAAAACTCGGCACCTTCTTCAGTCAGGGTGATGCCGCGGGCCGTGCGGGAAAAAATCCGGATGTTCATTTCTTTTTCCAGCTCTTTTACGGCACCGGATAAACTGGGCTGGGTGATGAAAAGCCGGCGGGCCGCTTCATTGATGGAGCCGGCGTTGACGATTTCAATCATATATTTAAGCTGCTGTAGCGTCATAGCTTCACCTCAATATTTCTATATTGTAGCGTAAATCAATTTAACCGCCCGCGCCAGCAGCGCCAGAGAAAAATTTGCTATAATCAGAACCAAATAAAACAAGCATTATGCTGAGGGGTTTTGTGCATGTTGAAAGCCAGGCCGGACTTTTTCACCAGATTAAAGTGGGCTCGCCGCCGCCCGCATCCGTTGGCCCTGCTTTTGCTCAGCTTTATGCTGCTGATCATACTGGGGACTTTGCTGCTGGCGTTGCCCTGGTCCCACGCTCCCGGCCGGAGCATCGGGCTGGCGGATGCCTTATTTACCGCGGCTTCCGCTATTTGTGTCACCGGCCTGATGACCGTTCCCGCTGCTTCAGCCTGGTCTGTTTTTGGCAAAATCGTGCTGCTGCTGCTGATACAAGCCGGCGGCCTCAGCGTCATCACCTATTACATCTACTTCCTGGCCCAGTTCCACCAAAAAATCACCTATCATGATCATCTGGCCATCCAGGCGGTGTTTAATCTGACCGACTTAAACGGTCTGGTCCGGCTGGTGCGCTTTGTACTGCGTTTTTCACTCATTATGGAAGGCGCGGCGGCAGTCATCATGACTGTTATTTTTGCTTTTGAAGGTGTCAGTTGGGCCCGTGCGCTTTTTTATGGGGTCTTTCACGCGGTGTCTGCCTTTTGCAGCGCCGGCGTGGATATTATCGGTGACCGCGGTCTGGAAAACTATGTGGGTCATTACCCGCTGAACGTTACGGTCATGCTGCTGCTGCTGGCCGGCGGGCTGGGCTTTACCGTCTGGCAGGATATCTGGCAGAACTTCAGCCAGCTCCGGTCCGGATACCGGAAGCCGCTGCAGCTGCAAACCCGGCTGGCGCTCTGGTCACAGGGCTGCATGACGGTGCTGGCGGCCTTGCTTTTCTACCTGAATGAATCAGAGAACAGTCTTACCCTGGGCCAGCTGCCCCCGGCTCAAAAGTGGCTGGCGGCTATCTTCCAGGCGGTTTCATCCGGCTCCGCCGGCTTTGCTTCGCTGCCGCAAGCCAGTCTGAATGTCTCGACCAAAATCATCAGCAGCGTTATCATGCTGATCGGCGGCGCACCGGGGAGTACAGCCGGCGGGATTAAGACCGTTACAGTTGCTGTGGTTTGGATAGCAGTGTTCAGCACCTTTACCGGGCGCCGGCAGATCCATGCTCTGGGCAAGGCCATTTCAACCCGGACGCTCATGCGGGCTTTAGCCGTCATTCACATGATGGTCCTGATCTGGTTTATCTCCGTGGCATTGATTATACTTGCAGAAGGCCGTTGGTTACTGGGTTCAGCTTTGCCGGATTTATTGTATGAGACAGCTTCCGCGTTAGGTACGGTTGGCCTGACCACAGGCCTGACCACCAGGCTGGGCAGGTTTGCCCGGCTGGTCATCCTGGCAGACATGTTTATTGGCCGGATCGGTCCGATTGCCCTGGTCATGGCCATGACACAGCCTGCCGCCTCACGCAATGAACGGATTGAATACCCGACTGAAAATATTATGATCGGATAGGAGAATCAGTCATGAAATGGCCTCTGGAAATAAACGTTAATCGCCAGACTCAGTTTGCGGTTTTGGGTCTGGGCAAGTTTGGCCGCAGTGTGGCTGAAACTCTTTATGCCAACGGGTACACGGTTTTGGCCTGTGACCAGGATGAAAACCTGGTACGTGAAGCGGTTAATTTCACGACTCATGTCGTCCGCGCGGATGCTTCTGATAAAAATGTGCTGGACCGCCTGGGTATCCAGGCTTTTGATGTCGTCATCATCGCCTTTAGCTCTGATTTTGAGGCTTCCTGTGAAACGGTTTTAATCCTGAAGGAACTGGGCGTGCGCTATGTCATAGCCAAAGCAAATGGCAGCCGCCAGAAATTTATCCTGACCTCGATCGGCACGGACCGGGTGGTGATGCCGGAGTTTGAGATGGGCGAACAACTGGCCTATGGCCTGGTATCTAACGGATTAATGGCAGCGGTCCACCGTTCTGATGCATATGACATTATCGAGACCAAGGTGCTGCCGGAATGGATCGGTAAGAGCCTGGTCAAGTTAAAATTGCGGCAGCGCGAAGGCATGAACATTCTGGCAGTCATCCGGGATGGTGTCGTTCTGGCTAATCTGAGCGCGGATACCCAGCTGCTGCAGGATGATGAATTAGTCGTTTTGAAATCACGGGAAAGCTGAAAGGTAACAGGATGGCCAAGGATGATATCACCATTTATGAAATCGCTAAAGAAGCTGGCGTCTCTCCGGCCACTGTATCACGGGTGCTGACCAATAGCGCGCGAGTCAGTCCGGCCAAAAAGAGCATGGTTCAGCAGGTCATTAATAAGTACCATTTTCAGCCAAATGCGGCCGCGCGGAGCTTGATTGATACCAGGACGCATATTATTGGCATGATGGTAGCGGATATCCGCAACCCATTTTACGCTTCCGTCGTGGTAGAGTGTGAGCTGGCGGCCCAGCGCCGGGGCTATACGCTGGTTCTGTGCAACCTGCTGGATGACCAGCAGCTGGAGAACCGCAGCCTGGAAAACCTTTACGCGCAAAGAGTGGATGCCATTATACAGATCGGCAGCCGGGTGGACGACCGCTGCAGTGATCCTGATTATGTCAACCGGGTCCGCCGCATCAGCCAGCGGATTCCCTTCATCACCACCGGCAAGCTGGACGGGGTTGAAAACTGCTGGCGGATCAACCTGGATCAGCGCCGCAGCCTGTCCATTGCCCTGGAGTATCTGATGACGCTGGGCCACCGGCGCATCGCCTTTTTGGGCGGACGCTGGGATGTCAGTTCAACCTGGATCATGCGTCAGTCATTTATCCGCTTTACCAAGGCCCATCAGCTCTATGTCTGTCCGGAATACATTGTGGACAGCAACTATAATGAAACCGGCGGGTATGAGGCTTTTGAAAAACTATGGGCCCACATGCCCCAGCCACCTACCGCTTGTATCTGTGTCAATGACTTTGTTGCGCTGGGCGTTTATAAAGCTTTAAGAGATCATGGCATGCGGATCCCTCAGGATATGTCCGTCATGGGGTTTGATAATACCTACCTTGCCAGACTGGCAGAACCGGGTCTGACCAGTATGGATTACGACTATCCTGCTTTTGGCGAACAGCTGATCAGCCTGTCCTTGGCGGCTGCTCTGGATCAGAATCCGCCCCACTTACAGTACCTGATTCCCCAGATGGTGATCCGGCAGTCTACCGCGGCAGCCAGCGACCAGCTGCTTTAAGGTCCTGCTTTCAGGTGACTGCGTCCTGATAACAGGTAAAAACTGCAAAGATCGCTGACCTCTGGCCATATTGATCAAATTTGAACTTAGTATTTAGACAATATGCACAAACGATCTGACGCTCATTTGTTCAGAAATATCTATTGACAGCGGGTAAAGCAATGAATATAGTAAAAGTACACTAAAACCAAATGCTGAAACCGATATCATTTGCTAAATGATCAAACTGAACGATTGAGCAATTTTGAATAAAGCAAGGCCGATGTGCTGTTTTTGTCTAAACAGTTATTTCTTAATTAACCTAGGCTTGAAACCGGTTTCACCACCAGGGCTATGACGGGGAAGGGGATTAATGTGAATGATGACCAAAACAAAGACTGAAACTCTGCAGCTGAATGTACATAAAGTGACGTTGAGGACCAAGCTGAGCCGCAACCGTACCTTGATTTTGATGTGTCTGCCGGCAATTGTCTTTTTTATTATCTTTAATTACATTCCCATGCCAGGCGCGTATATTGCCTTTACGGATTTTAATTATAACAAAGGCATTTTCGGCAGCCGCTTTGTTGGTTTTAAAAATTTTGAATTCCTGTTCAACTCCGGAAAACTCTGGCAATTGACCCGCAATACCATTCTCTATAACCTGGCATTTATCTTCTTAGGCAATGCGCTGCAAATAATTATTGCCTTGATGCTCAACAGCATTTTATCTAAATCCTTCCGTAAGGTATCCCAGACGCTGCTGTTTTTGCCTTACTTTATCTCAGCCGTTCTGGTAGGCTTTATGGTCTACGCCTTGTTCAATTATGACTATGGTTTTATTAACGGGCTCCTTAAAAATATGGGAAAAGAGCCGATTTCCTTTTATAGCAAGCCTGGTGTCTGGCCGGTCATCATCATAGTAGCCAATTTATGGCAGTCTACCGGCTACGGTTCCATTGTTTACTTTGCGGCGCTCTGCGGCATTGATCAGTCCCTGATTGAAGCGGCCCGGATTGACGGCGCCAACGGCGCTCAGGTTATCCGCTACATCTTATTGCCCAGCTTGAAATCTACCGCTATCATCCTGATCCTCTTCAGCCTGGGCGGCATTATGAAAGGGAACTTTGGCCTGTTCTATAACATTGTGGGCACCGCCAACGCCAATCTGCAGCCGATGACCGACATTATTGAACTGTACGTATACCGGACGCTGATTAATCAATTTAACTTTCCTTATTCAACGGCCGCCGGCTTATACCAGTCCATTTTTGGCTTCATCATTGTTAATATCGCCAACGCGGTCGTCAGAAAAATTGATCCGGAATACGCGCTGTTTTAAGGGAGGATCGTATGAAACACCAAGACTCATCCATGGTCGTCATCAAGACCATTTCCTATATTTTTATCGGACTGTTCGCCATCTTCTGTCTGATCCCGTTTTTGATGATGGTGTCGGGATCCTTTTCTTCGGAAGAAGTGATTATCACCAAGGGATTGTGGATCCTGCCGCGGCAGTTTAGCACGGAGGCCTATAAGCTGGCTTTTGCCAGCCCCAAATTACTCTTGGGTTCTTATGCCCTGACAATCACCCTGACTGTCTGCGGTACCTCTCTGGGCCTGTTTCTGATCTCTATGACCGGCTACGCCCTGCAGCGGCGGGATTTCTTCCTCCGCAACAAGATCTCGTTCTTCATATATTTCACTACGTTGTTTTCCGGCGGCCTGGCGCCAACCTACCTTTGGATGTCTAAATACCTGCACCTGAAGGACAACTACCTGGCGGTTTTTCTGCCGCTGCTGATGTCGCCCTGGCTGATTTTTCTGATGAAGAACTTTATCAAGTCTATCCCCTTTGAAATAACCGAATCCGGCAAAATAGACGGCGCGGGTGATTTCAGAATCTTTGTATCTCTGATCCTGCCCACCTTAAAACCGGCCCTGGCCACGGTTGGTCTGTTCCTGGCGCTGTCCTATTGGAATGAGTGGTATAACGCCATGCTTTATCTTTCTAACAAAAGCTATTATCCGCTGCAATACTTCCTGTATCGGATTATCAATATGGCGAACTATCTTAAGCAATCTACCGCCGGCGCACAGGTAACAGTCGGCAATCTTCCCTCAAATACCCTGAAAATGGCTACAGCTGTGCTGGCTACAGGACCGATTGTATTTTTGTATCCGTTTGTCCAGAAATACTTTATTTCCGGTATGACGATCGGAGCGGTTAAAGGCTGAGCCGCTCCCTGGTTCCGGCGCAGATCTGCCGCTTAAACCTTTGGATTCCTGCGTGATCCCCGATCACGCTGAGTGTCAATATTATATGGAGGAAAAACATATGCTCAGAATGAAAAGGAGACTTCTGACCATGGGCTTGGCTGCAGCCATGCTGCTGCCCTTGGCTGCTTGTGGCGGCGGCTCAACCAGTACCACCACCAAGGCTGCTGATAATGGCGAGACCGCGGCCACGACTGCTGGTGACAGTGCTACCGCCGGTACGGAAACCGCAGGTAACACGACCGCCGCTAACGTAGATACCTCAAAATTTGTCACCATCACGATGCTGGTGCTGGGCAATAAACCCAGTAATGGCCGGATGGAAGCGGCGCTGGCGGCTGAGAACGAAATCTACAAGGAAAAGATTAACGCCGAGCTGCAGCTTCAGTATATCGAGTGGACTGACTGGCAGACCAATTACCAGCTGACCCTGGCCAGCGGAGACGGATCGGTTGATCTGATCGGCACGGCTACCGACTGGCTTTACGCCTGGCAGATGGTACAAAAAGGCGCTTTCCTGCCCCTGGACGCCACCATGCTGCAGACTTACGCGCCCACAACCTATGAAGAAGTCGGCGAGGACTGGGATCTTTGTACCAAAGACGGCAGTATCTGGTTTATCCCTGAAGATCAGTATACCCAATGGACAAATCACGGTATTTACTATCGCGGAGACTGGGCTACGGAAGCTGGTCTGGATACAATTACCAACTTTGATCAACTGGGACAGTACTTCCAGTACATTGTCGACAATAAAGAAGGCGTGATCCCCTGGGATGTCAGCGGCGCTAACAATACCGGAGGACTCCTGGGAGGCTATTTGGGCTCCAACTTGGAAATTACGACCATCCTGGGTGTAGACCCGGCTATTTTCACCTATAACAATGACGATCCGTATACCGTCACTTCGCCTTACATGGACGGCGATACTTTGGTTGAGGCGGCCAAACTCTTTAAACAGTGGAGCGAAGCCGGTTACTGGAGAGAAGATGTGCTGAACTATACCGGTGATTCCCGGGATCAGATGTATGCCGGCAAGTCCGGGGCTGATCAGCACCATACCCAGACCTATGTCACCACCACCCGCCCGATCATGGATGAAAAACAACCTGGTTCTGATCTGCAGTTCTTCTACTGGGGAGAAGAGAACAACAATGTAACCCGTGATCTTAAAACACATGGCGCCATGGCTGTCTCTGCTTCTTCACCAAATCCTGAGCGGGCCCTGATGCTTTATGATATCCTGCGGAATGATGAAACCGCCTACCGCCTGCATAATTACGGCATTGAAGGTACTGACTATATCGTAACGGATGACAATAAGCTGGATCATCCGGAGGGTTATGATGCCTCAACAGATGCTTTGGATACCAATTTCTGGTATGGCCGTATGGATGCTTATGAGCTTGATCAGGCCAGCTGGTATGAAGGACGTTCTGAACTGTTCGAAGAACTAGACAGTAAAGCCCATGATTACGCACTGACTAAATTCGCCTTTGATCCGACCAATGTTCAGACTGAGATTGCTGCTTTAACTGAAGTCTACAACCAGTACATTCCCTCACTGGCTTACGGAAAAGTGGATGACCCGGAAGCTTCCGTAACGGAGTTCAGAAATGCACTGAAGTCTGCTGGTTATGAAACTGTGCTGGCCGAGGTTCAAAAACAGCTGGATGAGCTAAAAGCCTCTGAAGGTTAATCTGCTATAAGGTTCATCTTGCGGCAGCTGAATATAATATTCTGTCGGTAAGAAAGTGCCCGGCATCAAGCTTTGGTGCCGGGCATTTATAATAGTTAAGGATAATAAAATGGAAACTGAACTATATCTGAACTCAGGCTGGCGCTTTCACTTAGGTGACTGCCCGGACGCCTGGCAAAAATGGTATCAAGACGAAGCCTGGGAGCAGGTGGACCTGCCGCACGACTGGTCGGTCACTCAGCCTTTCTCCCGTAGCTGCTCCAGCGGCACCGGCTACCTTGAAGGCGGTATAGGCTGGTACCGCTTGACACTGGATCCCGGACCGGATTTTGATCCCCGGACCCAAAGCTGTAGCCTGCTGTTTGAGGGAATATATAAAAACGCTCAGGTCTGGGTCAACAGCTATTATCTGGGACAGCGGCCCAACGGCTATATCCCTCAGCTGTATGACATCACCCCTTTTGTGGAGCCGCAGCGCAGTCTTGAGATCAGCGTCAGAGTGGATCATCAGGACATAGCGGATTCCCGCTGGTTTACCGGCTCCGGGATTTACCGGCCGGTAAAGCTCCTGATCCGTCCCTTGCTGCAGCTGGTAACCGACGGCACCTATTTCCACTGCCTCAAGGCCTCGGCGGCAAAGGCTGAATACGTCATTCAGGCAGAAGTTATCAATCGCAGCCAGCAAGCGCAGGACTGCTGCCTCAGCAGTTTGCTTAAGCCAGAGGATAAACGCACTCTGCCTGACCATCCTGAGACGATCGACAATTCGCTTTTACAAAGCACCTTTTCCCTGGCGGCCGGCGAAGTCAGGACCATCACCCTTAAGGGCGAATTATCGCAGCCGCTGCTGTGGCAGCCGCAGACACCCTGGCTCTATGATCTGACGCTGGAGCTTAAGAGCCCCGACTTTCAAAGCCAGGCAAAGTTGACCGTCGGCTTGAGAACCCTGGAGTTCAAGCCGGACCGCGGCCTGCTGCTGAACGGCCGGCCCACTAAATTAAAGGGCGTCTGCGTTCATCACGACGCCGGTTGTCTGGGCGCCGCCGTGTATCCGTCTGTCTGGCTCCGCCGCCTGGAAACCCTGAAAAGCCTGGGCTGCAACGCGATCCGGATGAGCCACAATCCGCATCTGTCCCGGCTCTATGATTTATGTGACCGCCTGGGTTTACTGGTAATGGATGAAATTTTTGATGAATGGGAAGGACCTAAAAACAAATGGTCAACCGGGCACAATGTTTATCCGCCCAAGCATCAGGGCTACTATGAAGCCTATCCGGACTGGCATGCCCGGGATGTCCGCGACTGGGTGCGCCGCGACCGCAATCATCCCAGTGTCATGGCCTGGAGCGTGGGAAATGAGATCGATTATCCTAATGACCCCTACTGCCACCCGGAATTTCAGAGCATGACCGGCAACAACGACGCCAACAAGCCTGAAGCAGAGCGCCAGTATAATCCGGACCGACCCAACGCCACCCGGCTGGCAGCCTTGGCTGCGGAGCTGGCCCGGCTGGTGCGGCAAGAGGATCCCTATCGGCCCGCCACCATCGCAGCTGCTTTCCCGGAACTGTCCAGTCAGATCGGCTTTCTGGACCCCTTCAGCCTGGTGGGCTATAACTACAAAGAACAGTTTTATGACCAGGATCATCAGCGCTTCCCTGACAAGACGTTTGTGGGCAGCGAAAACGCTCATAGCTATGAAGCCTGGCAGGCCGATCAGCAGCGTCCCTACATTGCGGGTCAGTTTTTATGGACCGGAATTGATTATCTGGGCGAAGCCCCCGGATGGCCGGTACATGGCTCTGCCGCAGGCCTCCTGACTTTGGCTGGCTTTAAAAAGGGTGTGGCCTATTTCCGGCACAGCCTCTGGGCCGATGAACCAGTCCTCCACCTGGTGACGCGGGCCCTTGATCCAGAAGAAATCACCGTACCGGAAATCATCACTCATGACTATCGCCCCCGCCGCAGCTGGAATTACCGGCCCGGACAAAAGGTTCTGGTCTATGCCTTTACCAATCAAACGGAGGTCACCCTTACCCTGAACGGACGGAGGATCGCAGAGCATGCGGTTGTGGATCTGCAGCAGGGCTATCTGGCCTGGGTGCTGGAATATGAACCGGGTCAGATCAGTGCGGAAGCCTACCCTCAAGATTTTGCCGAGGCAGCCGCCAAGGACCGGTTGTTGAGCAGCGGGCCGGCGGTCCAGCTGAAACTGTGTCAATGGCAGCCCCGTACTGCGGCAGCACAGGCTGCCGCAGTCACGGATGACATCCGCCAGATAGAAATCCAGGTCAGTGACGCCCAAGGTCAATTGGTGACCGAGGGCCGGGTGCGGATCACTGTCTCGGTTAAAGGACCGGCCCGCCTGCTAGGTCTGGAAAACGGAGATCTGGCGGATTATACTGACTATCAGGCTGATTATCGCAGCAGCTTTGGCGGGAAACTTATAGCTTATGTCAAGTACCCGTCCGCGGAGACTGCGGAGTCGGAACCTGTGGAGCTTACCGCGGGTACAGCAGAGTGGGGGGACTTCAGTTTACATTTGTAAGGTTGGTGTGATATGAAGAGTATGGGTAAAAACGACTGGATCAGGATCCAGCGGTCAGAGGCAGAAGGCGCCGCTCTTTACAGAGCGGTTGCCCGGCAAATTAAGCGACCTGAGGACCGGGATACCTTGCTGACTATCGCTGAAGAGGAAGAGCGACACGCGGCAGTTTTTGCAGCCCATACCGGCGTGGACCTGCGCCCCGGCCGGATTAAACTGTTTTGGTACCGGCTGCTGGCGCGGGTGCTGGGCTATACCTTTGCGCTTAAATGGCTGGAGGGTGGTGAGGATAAAACCATCGCCTGTTACCGTGAGCAGCTGAAGACTCAAAACTTCCCTGAACTGCGTCAGATCATAGAAGAAGAAGAGCAACATGAACAGAAATTAATTGATATTCTGGATGAAGAGCGCCTGCATTATGTGGGCGATATGGTTCTGGGCATGAATGATGCGCTGGTTGAGCTGACCGGCGCTGTGGCCGGGTATACGCTCGCAATGCAAAACACCCGGGTTATTGCCATGGCAGGCTTAATCACCGGGGTATCCGCTACCTTATCCATGGCGGCCTCAGGCTATCTGTCCTCCCGCGAAGCCGGGAACAAAAACGCCAGACGGTCTGCTGTATACACCGGCGCGGCCTATCTGCTGACTGTAGCTATCCTGATCCTGCCCTTCCTGCTCCTGCCGGCATCTGCTTACCTGGGAGCTTTGGGCATGACCCTGCTTTTAGCCCTTTTCATTATAGCAGCCTTTAACTATTATATTTCGGTAGCAAAAGGCCGCCCCTTCAGGCGTAATTTCCTGACGATGGCAGGCATCAGCCTGGGCGTGGCATTCATCTCTTTCCTGATCGGCCTGCTGGTCAAGCAGGTCCTGGGCATTGACCTTTAAGTTTGGGTATCAACCATTAAGACTGATCTGCTGGTTTGGGCAGGGGCTTGCTCTTATTGCTGTGCCTGAGCTCCTTGATCAGCTTATCCACGTTGCCCTCAAGGGAAGGGTAGTTCAGCTCCAGTCCCTCCAGGGTCGTGACAATGGTATCAAGAATCATGTAATTCCTGAACCAGCGATGGTCCGCCGGAACAATGTACCACGGAGCGTTGGAGGTACTGCAGTTATTGAGTACATCTTCATAACAGCGCTGATAGTGATCCCAATACTGCCGCTCGTGCAGGTCAGCCTCTGAGAACTTCCAGTTTTTTTCTGGATGGGTGAGACGGTCATCCAGCTTCGCTTTTTGGAAGTCTTTGGAGATGTGGAGGAAAAACTTGAGGACGACGGTATGGTTGTCCGTCAGGTATTGCTCAAAATTGCGGATTTCCGCAAAGCGGCGCTGAGCGGTGACGTCATCTATCGTTCCATGTACCCGCGTCACCAGCACATCCTCATAATAGGAGCGGTTAAACACCCCGATCTGACCTTTGGCCGGAGCTTTCTGGTGTACCCGCCAGAGATAGTCATGCCCTAATTCCAGTGGAGTCGGCACCTTAAACGCCTCAACATAAAAACCGTTGGGATTGATACCATAAAGGACTTTTTTTACCGTACCGTCCTTGCCACTGCAATCCATGCCCTGCAGAACCAGCAGGAGGGCGTAGTCTTTAGCGGCATAAAGCTTTTCCTGACAGCGGGAAAAGCGTTTGCGCAGATCCTTCATCAGCGGTTTGATGTCTTCCTTGGTAAGCTCCAGGGTTGAATCAGGATCGAAATCCTTAAGCTTGATGGCTTCAGCGGGATTGGCAATAGTCAGCTGCTCAAACATAAAACTGCTCCTTTTTTATGGTACCGGCGGTTTGTCGGAAACAAGCGGATTTCAGATCTGTTCCCGCTGCTGCTTGTACAGGATTGATGGCAGCCGAAGCGATTCAGATACACTGTTGATAGCTTTATTATGCCACAAAGCAAGGCAGACAGCTGTATCCCGCGGCAAAGAAGAGCCAGCTTGAAAAATCAGTCTGTGGCATATAAACCTCCATAAAAATGAACTGCAAACAGCACAAATGTGTTGGTCGCAGTTCATTCTTAATGAGACTGTACACGTTCAATTTCACCATATATAAAAGCGACTTGTAGAGTCCAGTGCATCAAGCCTGCTGGCCAATAGCCATCTGAAGGTTACGGCTTTTTCGCCTTGATGATCAGAAAGTTGGGCTTATGTAAGTCTTTCATGTATTGGGGTAACCTTTGTATGGTTTCCGCTGAGGGTACGGGCTCCTCCATTTCTGAAATAACAAAACCGGCATTGATAAGGCCATTAATGAGCTCAGAAAATGTTCGATGATATTTAATGACCCCATCAACCATCCATGAAACCGTCCGTTTACCAGTACGGGAATAGTCAGTCAAACGATAATGGTCGACCTTGCCATCCGCGCCTTTAATCCATTTTGCACCGGCCAGGGGAGCGGTCGTTAACGGATGTTCCTGTGAAAACACCAGGATTCCGCCCGGGTTCAGCAGCGCATATAGATCCTTCAGTAGCAAGTCATAGTTCTGAACATAATGCATGGCTAAGGAACTGACCACGATATCAAAGCATTCGTCAATACTTGAGACGTTCTCCATGGGCATATTCATATACTGGATATTTGGAGCGCGGTTTTCCGCCTGGGCGATTTCAAGCATCCTTTGCGAAATATCAATACCGACTACGCGGATACAACCCATCTGGGAAAAGCACCGGCAATTTTCACCATACCCACAGCCCAGGTCAAGCAGCCGCTTTCCGGCTACTGAGCCAAGCATTGAAAACACGCCGGGCTTTTCTTCCAGATTGTTGGCGCTGTCGGTATTCTTTCTTAATTAAAGGTAACCCTTGAAAAAGGTTTCATTATCATAAATGTTTTGCTTTGACATGGAAAAGCACCTCTCAGCTGAATTCAACGGGAACAGAAGGACTGTATAAGGTGTTATTAGGTTAACATAGATGTATTAACATGTTTACAAGATTTTTTCAACGAGGGATATGCGATAAGCTGCATTTTATGCGCAAAACACCCTGAAAATATTGAGCCATTCTAATATATTACATCTGCATCGTGAGACAGCTCACTAATATGCTGTAAGTATGCTCTGCTATGATCAGCTTCCATCGAGTCATATGAAAAGTCCAGTTTTTCACTCACTTGAGCAGCAATTTGCTCAAATAGCTCACACATGGCGAAAGCGGCATTCCAAATAGCGGCTATTTGTGCTACTGAATATGTCTCAAGATACTCCTTATAAAGCTCGTCCGAAACATACTTGCTCATGTACTTTGCGGATTTACCCACACTGACAGAGAAATCATTCTCAATTCCAATCATCCATTCCAGCATCCGTCTTAGCATGGGTCTTAGCTGAAAATCCATCATGTCCATAACATACGGGATCTCTTCACGCCATAATCCTTTAGCGATATTGTTCAGGCACCACCAAAATTCGTTACAAGTACAATGAAATTGTTCCTGTGTCGGCTTCCTGACCCAGAACTTTTTGTCAGACAACATTTGCTTTTCCGGCATGAGGTTATCTTTATCTACTAACGTTCTGTACAAATTAAGGTTACTACGCACATGATTCCAGGTGCATACATGCAAATCTAATCTGTTCCCATCAGCAAATTGCATTAACCACCCATAGCAATTATCAACATCAGACGGGTAATATACATTATCCTCCGGATATTGCATATACAAGCGGTCGCCAAAACGGTTAATCCAGTCGTTATCGTCTCTGAATGATTGGGTCTCCGCGACAACATACACGACATCATAATCCTGAAAAATATCCTTCGATACATTCGGATCAGGACGGGAACCTTCCAGATATGCTGCGCGGATCCGCGGATCATCGACCGCAGTATTGATTATTAAATCGAGCATTTCTTTTTCCGAACGCATAGCAAGCATCCTTTTCAGCTATCCACCTAATCAGCACGTTATATGAGGATCGGCTGGGGTGGCTAATCTGGAATTCATAAGCATCCCTTTGCTTGGTAGAAGGAATATGTATTTTCATGATCTTAGCCAAGCTAAAACAAAAAATCATGTATGAGTTCACCGCCTCATACATGACTTTTAGCTGGTGCGGCCGACAGGAGTTGAACCTGCACGATTGCTCACTGGAACCTAAATCCAGCGTGTCTGCCAATTTCACCACGGCCGCCTGAGACCTGCCTCCGGGTCAGGCCGGACACAAGATACATTATAAAGATAGTCGTGGCCGCTGACAAGTTACCTGAGCTTCCGACCAGCGGTGTGTAACTTGCAATCCGAAGCTCCCGCCGAACGGGAGCTTCGAAATTCAAAAGGGTAAATGGAACTAAGTAGTTCAAAGGAAACGTCGAGGAAGGAAGTGTTCCTTCCTCAAGCGGGGCATGAGTCATCGCGTAGTATGGCTGTCTGCCCGGAGCGGGAA
>JAAVLZ010000070.1 GCA_012034405.1 Oscillospiraceae bacterium HV4-5-C5C
TTTGTACCGTTCAACCAAGCGGCTATTGCAAGTCAGAAAAGTCATATTTCTGACGACCGGGAGACTCTAGCGTCTACTAGGGTCTCTTTTCAATTTTCCTGATCTTCCCAGCCAACAGTCTAGGTGAGCGCATGACATCATCAGGCGGGATCCTGGTGATGCCAAAGGCTCTGAGAATAGCCTGTCCGAAGCAGTAGGAGAAGAAGTTGTAGGGTGTACGGTTGCCAAGGCCGAGGCTGGTATAGCTATTAACATGCGAGGTGACGAGTCGTGCATCGTCCATGCCGAATCCTTCAAAGGAGTAACCCTTGGGTATCA
>JAAVLZ010000071.1 GCA_012034405.1 Oscillospiraceae bacterium HV4-5-C5C
CGACGGGCGGTCAAGGCATAAAGCACAGTGCCTTGACGGGCCTTCACCACCGGGTTAGTCGCTCAGAGTCGGACGTTCACTCTGTCCCCAAAGTAAATCATCAGGTGCATCAGTATGCTGCCCCAATCCTTGATGGGCATCGTCCATTTATCCGTTATATTTATGGTCACCAGATACAGCTGCTTCAAAAGGGCATCATCGCTGACAAACGCGCTCTTTGTTTTTGTGACCTTGCGCAGCTGACGGTTGAAATTCTCGATGGCATTTGTGGTATAGATCATCCGTCGTATCTGCTCCGGATACTTGAACAGGGTC
>JAAVLZ010000072.1 GCA_012034405.1 Oscillospiraceae bacterium HV4-5-C5C
TCATATATTTCAGATTCAGCTCTCCGCCTGCGCCGAGTTCTGCTGCTGCAGTTCATCCAGAGATAACTCAAAAGCCGGCATAAAATCCTGCAGGAATTTCTCGACTTCCGGCATCTGCATCTGCCGCAGCTTCTCCAGCGTCTGTTGTCTGGCCGGTAAAAATTCCCGGTTGCCCCGGGCGGTCTCTTCCACACATTTTATGTAGGCGCTGAGGCGGTCGGCAGCCTTAACCAGACGCAGCGTCACCTGACTGCATTCGTCCTGGCGTTCCTCCGGGATCAGCAGCTGACGGTAATCTGCC
>JAAVLZ010000008.1 GCA_012034405.1 Oscillospiraceae bacterium HV4-5-C5C
CGACCCGGGCCGATGTCGCTTGATTTCGTCGGGAATTTTATCATACGCCATAAATGTGCCTCCAATCATATCGGCAATATCGGTACCAAATCTGTACCAAAACCAAAAGCCGATGCGAAGGGTAAGCATCGGCCAAACATCAGTTTGTGCTGCTTTTACGGGGTTTTCGCTGAATCGAAATATGATTGTAACATTGATTCTTAGCACATATCTCTAAATACCTGCATGATCGTGCCTAGGAGCAATTTTGGCACATCATCTCTGAGCATTAATCTTCAACATGGTTGGAGGCAAGTTTATGAACAACTTCAATCACACAAAAATCTCTTGATACTTCATCAATAGTCTTGCTCAGTTTCCTGAAATTGTCCAAGTCAAGATTAGCGCTCCATTCATCCAACAATAAAACGGTAACGCCATCACTGCGTAAATTTGAAAAAATCTCATGAAGATTCTCGGAGGTTTTTTCACCAGCGGAAGCCTCTTTTTGCTCTAGGTCGTTAAAGAAAAACATTTTAGATTTATTGGGCAATAAATAGGCTTTGTTTTTTAGATCCAATTTTAACTTTGCTAATACCGTAGTTTTGCCGGAACCATTATCTCCTGTTATTGTGTATCTCCCATTACTATAGTTGTTTGTGTGTATGAGTAAATCTTCAAAACCATTAAGCTTAAATCGACCATCTTTTGATGTGAGGTAAATACTATTCCATGTTATTTTACCTGAAGTAGCGGGTCGCATTTCAAGCGAAAGATTCTCAGACAGCTGTCGTGTTCTCCTAATCTTATCATTTAAGTTTACAAATAGATTAATTGCATCACTCAAATATTGTACTGTCCCCAGTTGTCTAGGTGTCGTTGCAACTAATAGAGTAAGCAAAGCAATATCTCCGACTGCGTCATAAAAAGAGAAGCCTATTACAACTAAAACGGGTGCTGCGCTAATTACTACCATACCGAAAGCAGAGAGGTCAAGCGTTAAATCAAGTTTTCGTGTTGCATCAGCAGATTCACTACATTTTTTTCGAAAGCTGCTTTTCCATACAGATAAATTATGTACATTTCCTATAAGTATGGTATCCCAGCCAGGACTAAGCATTTGCATTAATCTACTTCTATTTTTTTGAGCAGCATCTGAACGTTTTTCCACCAAATGCTTCAAGCACAAAATACATATGACCGTTAGCGGGATGGCTAAAGCATAAGCGATTATCAAAGCCTTGTTTATTAGATAGCTAAGGATTAATACACTAAGTACGATGTTGAAAACTAAGTGGGCCATATCCTTGAGAAAATCATAGTCTTCATCAATTATCATCCAAGCTTCATGTGTAAAATACGCTTCTTCTTTCTCTCTTGAATTACTGCTAAAAAAGTGCTCAATTTGTCCTATTGTCTGATCGGCAAATGTAATAATATAATCCTCATAGGTAATATATTTGGCTTTATTAAAAAAATAGTTCACCAAAGTGGTAGGTATGTAAACCACCGTCAATGAAATACCATAAAGACACAGCCATAATATAAAACCAGAGCCTGTAGCAATGCTCTCACTCAGATTGGCTATTATAATGATCGAGACCGCAACTATCGATTGTTGTATAAAGGCAAAAAAAACACCGAGCGCCGTTGCATAATTAAGGAGCTTGACTTTCATGTTTCTATGTTCCTCTAATCATAGTTTTTATATCTTACGGAATTTTCGAACTATTGTTATCTCATGATCGGGGACAGTTTTCCCTTGATCAAACGCCGAAAAATCTCGTTCAATATTGCGGCCGCTTTCAGCACTCAGATCCGCTATTTTTTGTCCGATTAAATCCTTTTTCAATTTGCCGCTGATTGAAGCCAGCGCTTGATTAAGTGCCACATGCTCTCCATTACGGTTCAGCAATACCATCGCTACTGGCATGGATTCAAATAAAGCTTCTATGGTTATCTCTACCCCCATAATTGAAAAAACGTTCATCTTGTCACCTTCCTGATGCTAATCACCCCGGCACAATACTAGAGCAAGTCGGGCTCAGGCAGGGCAACTATAGATATCAAACGATATCATGTTTCTTTTTCAAGAGTAAACTATATCAATCGCAGTAGCCGGTTAATGACTACATTATGCATAGTCAAATCGTAATTTACATGAGCGAAAACCGGAAATACATTGTCCTGGCAACGTGCTTAGCTATTCTTAAGATTTACCAAGCAGATCTCGGCTATAATAATGGACAGTTATGAAGGATTGTGATACAAATTCACTCCGACTTCAATGTGATAAGAAAGCGGTAATCTTATGAAAGTCCTGTCTGCCATTGTGCCTTGTTATAATTCTGCAGCCTACATGAGCCATTGTATTGACACGCTCTTGTCCGGCGGTGACGACATGGAAATCCTGATCATCAATGACGGCTCATCAGATCAGACCGCGTTGATTGCGGATGCGTATGCCCAACAATATCCCCATATTATCCGGGCCATCCATCAGGAAAACGCGGGACACGGCGGTGCGATCAATACCGGTATCAGTCAGGCTCGTGGGCGCTACCTCAAGGTGGTAGACAGTGATGACTGGGTCAGCCCCGACGCCCTGCGGACAATCCTAAGGGAATTGGCAAGCTTGATCAAGCAAGAACCTGAAATTGATTTATTAATCAGCAATTATGTTTATGAAAAAGTTGGCGTTAAGCGCCACGTCATCCAGTATGCCAATGCCTTACCTGAAAAACGGATTCTCAGCTGGGATCAAGTCGGGAATTTCCGTATTGGTCAGTACATTTTAATGCACTCAGTTATTTACCGGACTGAGTTGCTGCGCAGCTGCGGACTTAAACTACCTGAGCATACCTTTTATGTGGATAATCTCTTTGTATATGATCCGCTGCCCAGTGTTCGATCTTTGTATTACCTGAATGTGGACTTGTATCATTATTATATCGGGCGAGCGGATCAATCTGTTCAGGAACGGACCATGATCCGTCGGATTGATCAGCAATTGAAAGTCAACCGCATGATGCTGGAGCAGGTTAATCTGGACCAGGTGGAAAACCCCCATCTGCGGCGCTACATGCTGAATTATCTGGAAATTATCACCACCGTTTCCTCTACACTGCTAATCATTTCCGGAACTCCGGAGGATTTAGCTAAAATGAAATCCCTGTGGTCGTTTATCCGACTGCAAGATCCCCGCCTTTACCGGAAAATGCGGTTTGGGGTCCTGGGTCAGGCTATCCACCTTCCCGGTCGGGCCGGCCGTCATCTGGTCCGGCTGGTCTACAAAATCAGTCGCAAAACTGTAGGGTTTAACTAAAAGATGCTGACCCTGAACCACGCTGTCAGATTCCCTGGGTTCCAGCTGCCAGCTTCGTCTCCTTTATATTAATTCAGCATAATAACCGGGCTTAGCTCAGCTCTTGAGGAGGTATGGTCATGAATTCTTATCAGCTGACACTGGAGCCACCTGCGGCCTCAGACTATATACAACTGCGGGAGCAATGCGGCATGGGATACAAGACCCTGGGGCATAGTCAACAAGCTTTACAGGGTTCTCTGCTGACAGTATCAGTTTATGATGCTGACAGCTTAATCGCTTTTGGGCGGATTGTCGGAGATGGCGCCATCACCTTTATGGTGAGTGACGTCATGACTGCTCCGGCTTACCGCCGACAGGGCCTGGCTGACCGAATTCTCACTGTAATGGACCGGTATTTTGAGCACCACGCCAGTCAGGACAGCTTTATCGGGCTCATTGCCAATAAACCTGCGGATCAATTGTACGCCCGACATCATTTTACTTACCTGGGTCCGAATCGCTGTGGCATGCTGCGCCTGTAAGTGGATAAAATGGGCTTCAGGCTATTTTAATATAAACAAGTGTCGGAAATGTTTAGGCACATATATCGTACTTTTTATATTGACATGAAAGTAGCAATTCTTTATATTTTATCCGTTATGAAATTAGCGCAGTGCCAAGGTTTTGGCTGCAGTTTTAACGAAACGGAAAATGAGGAGTAAAATCATGAAAGCAGCTCGCTGGTATAACGTAAAGGATGTTCGAGTAGAAGAAGTTCCGGAACCTCAGGTAAAAGATGATGGGGTTAAAATCAAAATCAAATGGTGTGGTATTTGTGGCAGTGATCTCCATGAATACCTGGCCGGTCCGATTTTTATACCGGTAGGACAGCCTCATCCCCTCTCAGGTGAACAGGCACCTGTTATTATGGGACACGAATTTTCCGGGGAAGTTGTAGAAACCGGTAAAGATGTCACCAACGTCAAGCCGGGTGACCGGGTAGTCGTGGAACCCATTTTAGCCTGCGGTACCTGCCCGGCCTGCAAGTCCGGCAAATACCACCTCTGCCCCAGTCTGGGGTTCCATGGACTGGCCGGTGGTGGCGGCGGATTTGCGGAGTATACGACCTTTGCGGCTCGTTTTGTTCACAAAATACCTGATTCACTGAGCTATGAAAAAGCGGCACTGATTGAGCCCATGTCAGTCGCGCTGCATTCTCTTCAGGTCGGGCATTTTGAAATTGGTCAGTCCGCTATTGTGACCGGTGCCGGTCCCATTGGTCTGGCTACCGTGGAGTGCCTCAAAGCAGCCGGCGCCAAGCAGGTTATCATGATCCAGCGTAAGTCTATCCGGCAGGAGTACGCCTTAAGATCAGGCGCCGATGTCGTACTGGATCCCAATACCTGCGATGTTGTCAGTGAAATTCGCCGCTTGACCGGTGGTATCGGGGCAGATATGGCCTTTGAAACGACCGGTTCAGAGCAATGCTATCATCTGGCTTTGGATGCGCTTCGTTTTGATGCCACTCTGGTTGTCACCAGTATTTGGGAGGATGGCATTCAATTCAATCCGAATGCTATTGTCATGACAGAAAAAAAGATCGTCGGCAGTATCTGCTATAATAATGATTTTCCGGCGACCATTGCCATGATGTCGGATGGTCGGATCAAGGCAGATGGCTACATTACCAAACGAATTGCTTTGGATGATATTGTTACGGAAGGCTTTGACACGCTGACCGGTCCGGCCAAAAAGGCACAGGTTAAAATTATTGTAACGCCTGACTCGAGCTTGCTTTAATATCTTTCGGTTTCCAGTTACAGACAGCTATCAGACAGTCGGCACGGTTGCGCCGGCTGTCTTTTGCATATATACATGTATTATGCATCACAATCAAATGAGTCCGCAGCTGCACGGCCTGGTATATCAACTATTTATAGCTGAATCCGGGATCAATTTAGCTTGTTTTATGAATTCATCCAGTTGACGATTTATATTTATGCAATTATAATAAGCAGCATGAAACCGGGCGCCGGCTTCAGACCGCTGGACAGCCAGCGGAACCTGAGCCGGTGCTAATAGGGTGTTAATCCAGGAGGATAATCATGAAAAAGAAAACATTGCTGGCTGGCCTAACGGCTGTTGCCATGACCTTGAGCCTGCTTGCCGGGTGCAGTTCCACTACTGCTGCAACCACGGCAGCTTCCACCAGTAAGGATAGCAGCACCACCGCCGCGGCTGAAACCAGTGAAAAAGCAGATGTCAGCACTACTGTCGCCGACTCTGTAGAAGGCACACCTACCCTTGACGCAATTAAAGCCAGCGGCAAGCTGGTTATGCTGACCAACGCAACCTTTCCGCCTTTTGAAATGGTTGACGGCGACAAAGTCGTGGGCGTTGATGTAGAACTGGCCCAGCGCGTAGCGGATAAAATCGGGGTTGAGCTGGAAGTCCAGGACATGAATTTTGACCTGCTGACCAGTGCCCTGGCGGCTGGTAAGGGTGACATCATCGCCGCCGGCATGTCCATTACTCCGGAACGCCAGGAAGAAGTAGATTTTTCTACCCCTTATGTTGATACCAACCTGCTGATCATTGTTCCCAAGGATTCCACCATCACCGGTCCGGATGACCTGACTGGCAAAACGATTGCGGTTCAGGAAACCACCACAAGTGACCTTTACGTAACGGACAATGTGGATAGCAAAGAAGTGCTTCGCTTTAAGAGTGCGGTCGAAGCCGGCAACGCTGTCATTACCGGCAAAGCTGATGCTGCGGTTATTGATGAAATGACCGGTCAGAATGTTGTGAACGCCAATCCGGATGATCTGACCATCACTGACGAATCACTGTCACATGAGCAATATGCCATGGCAGTTGCCAAGGGACAGGAAGATCTCCTGGCAGTGGTTAATGAAGTTTTATCTGAAGCAGTAGAAAAAGACGACGTTAACACGCTGATCAGCAAATATATGGCTGAATAAATACTCAATCTATTAAATCCTACGCTAAAGGAAAGCCGGTTTGTCTGCAGCCGGCTTTACGTGTATGATAAGCATATTGTGAATATAACGGCAGCAATAAAAAGGAGCAGGATGAAAGTATATGCGATTGTTTTTAGCGCAGTCCCTCTGGAGCGATTTTCAAAAATCTTTCATTGATAAAGACCGGTGGCTGATGTATCTGGACGGTCTGAAAATGACGCTTCTGCTGGCCCTGGTCGGCACCATTGTCGGTATCATCCTGGGCTTGCTGGTAGCGCTGATCAAGTATAGTTATAGTACACGCAAAAAAAATAAGCCCTGGTTGTCGCTACTGAATTGGGTGGCTAACCTTTACACCACGGTCATCCGCGGCACCCCGGTAGTGGTACAGTTATTGATACTGTTCAGCTTATCCTTCATGCCGAACGGCGTGGTTGCTTCCTTTATAGGCTTTGGCGTCAATTCAGGCGCCTATGTGGCTGAGGTGTTCCGCAGCGGAATCAACTCCATTGATGTGGGCCAGATGGAGGCCGGCCGCTCTTTAGGCCTTTCCTCCCGTGCCACCATGCGGTATATCATTCTGCCACAGGCGATCAAAAACATTTTGCCCGCCTTATTTAACGAGTTCATCGCTCTGGTCAAGGAGACATCTGTAGCCGGTTATATTGCGGTTAACGATCTGACCAAGGTTGCCGACCGTATCAAGGGCATTACCTTTGTCAATCTGCCTCTGTACATTGTAGCTCTGATGTATCTTTGTATTGTCTACCTGCTGACCTTAATCCAAAAACGTATAGAAGTGAGGTACTCCCGCAGTGATAGAAATTAAGCAATTATGCAAAAGCTATGGCGAGCTCAGAGTATTAAACCATATCAGCGAGGGCATTGAGCGCGGTGAAAAAGTAGCGGTGATCGGACCCTCCGGCTCTGGAAAAAGTACCTTTTTACGCTGTCTGAATCTGCTGGAAAAACCTGACTCCGGTGAAATATGGTTTAACGGAAAAGAAATTACCGCGACGGATATCGATACCGATTCGGTGCGTCAGCATATGGGTATGGTATTTCAGCATTTTAATCTTTTCCCCCATCTGACGATCCGCCAGAACATAACCCTGGCACCGGTAAAGCTCAAAAAGCAATCTCAGTCAGCAGCTGATGAGCAGGCTACCCAGTTGCTGACCCGCATCGGTCTGATCGATAAAGCAGACACCTATCCCAATATGCTCTCTGGCGGCCAAAAACAGCGGGTGGCCATCGTCCGCGCCTTAGCCATGAATCCGGAAGTCATGTTGTTTGATGAACCGACCAGCGCCCTGGATCCGGAGATGATCGGAGAAGTCCTGGATCTGATCCGGGATGTCGCGGATTCAGGTATGACCATGGTCATAGTTACCCATGAAATGAAATTCGCCCGGGAAGTCGCCTCACGGGTGTTATTTATGGATGAAGGAGAAATAAAGGAACAAAATGATCCGGCAAACTTATTTGACGCACCTAAAAATAAGCGTTTGCAGGATTTTTTATCCAAAGTTCTATGAGGCAGCTCTCAGGCTTACTCACCCGGGCTGAACGTGTGTCCTCAGGTTTATCGCACAAAAGCCCTCAGATCCGGTAATTTGGCCCGGGCTTGCCGGTATCCTTCGCCATAGTTAGCTTCCAGGCGGTTGATATCCCTGGTATAGCTGTTGACGCTGATACCGTCCGCATAGAAAACCAAAGCTTCCCCCCGCTTTTCCATTGCCTCTATTTCAGCTCTTTGCTGGTTATAGCGCTCGGTCCGGCTCAGCAGCGCTTCAAGCTCCCTCGGGTGCTGGCCTAAAAGGCGCTGATACAGCCGGATCTGCCGGCCGCTTAATTCAGGCTTTCGGTAGCCTTCCGGTCTGGTTAAGACCAGTACAAAGCGTCGCAGACCATCTTGCCGGGCAATTGACAGCGGCACGCTTTCGCCAAGGCCGCCGTCCACATAGGTCACCCCGTCTATGACCGTTTCCGGCATGGTAATCGGTAAGGATGAAGAGGCCCTCACACAGAGCATGACTTTGTCCAGCGTCGGCATATCTTCCCGTCCCCAGTATTTCATCTGCCCGCGATCGCGGTCAAAGGCGCCGATCCGGATTCTGGCCGGATTAGCCAAAAAAGTCTCCATATCAAAGGGCAGCGTCGATCCGGGATTGCCGGCCTGACCGTAAATATACTCTGAATCAAAGAATCCCTTGCCCCTGATAAAGGTTCCCAGGCTGCCAAAATGGCGATCCAGCGCAAAGTGGACAAAACTGCAGTGCACCCGGTAGTTATCCCGGCTCAGGTAGTTGACCGCATGGCTGGAGCCGGCTGATATGCCGGCTACATAATCAAAGTAAATGCCCTCCTCCAGCAGAGCACTGACCAGTCCGGCGGTAAAACTGGCCCGCATACCGCCTCCTTCAAAAATCAGAGCAGTATCTTTGATGTTACTGAAAAGTTTATTAGAGTCTGTCACGGCTTTCCTCCCTTACTCTGTCTGGCGCATCATCAGCTCCGGCCTATTATAACTTACCCACAAAAAAGACAGCTTGCTCATCTTAAGCAGGCTGTCTATATTTTACTCAGACCTTCAACGTGGCAAGCGCGTTTCCGGCCGCTTGGCTATAGGTTCTCAGCTCAACAGCTGGCCAGTTGTTCCAAAATAGCCCACTTTGCTTCCATCTCACTGACCAGCTTGAATTGGGTGCGGCAGCGGTCCAGGTTCTGGCCGGGTCGGGTGGTGTGAAAATACACGTCTCCGTTCAGATAATCGGTCAGGAACCTGACACCGCACTCCAGCGTCATCATTTTGGCTCCATCCCTGAGATAATATCGTTCTTCCATGCTCATGCCATCCTCGCAGCCGGTTGAAAAGCCCTGTAAATAGGTTTGATAGCGCTCTAAGGATAAGTTGACCTTAGATAAATCCTGCTCATCTTCAGCGGCAGTGGAAGCGCCGAACCGAATCGAATCGCCAAAGTCATGAACCAGCAATCCGGGCATAACCGTATCAAGGTCTATGACGCAAAGAGCCTTTCTACTCCAGCGATCTAACAGCACATTGTTCAGCTTGGTGTCATTGTGAGTCACTTTAAGCGGCAGACGGCCCTGGGCCTGCAGCTTCTGCAGCACACCGGCCCCTTCTTCCCGGCTGAGCGCGAAATCCAGTTCCGGCCTGACTGAAGCGGCGCGGTTGAGCTGATCCAGCTGCAGAGCCTGGTGCAGGGCGGAATAACGTAGCGGGGTATTATGAAAATGGGGAATGGTTTCACTAAGCAAGGCCGCGTCAAAGCTTGCCAGCTGTTTTTGAAAATGGCCAAAAGCCCAGCCGCTATTGTAAAAATCCAGATCGTTGCTGGGTTGCTGCAGACATATGCTGTCACTGACAAATTCGTACACCCGCCAATAGTCTCCGGCCGCATCCTTATACCAGTCCTTACCGTCAACAGCCGGAACCAGGGTCAGCACTTCCCGAGGCCTGCCGGGCGCCTGACGCCGCAAATGATCGGTAACCAGACGTATATTTTTCATGACTGAGGGTGGATCATTAAAAACGGTCTGATTGATCTTCTGTAATATATACTCCCGTGCACTTGCCGTGACAACCAGCTTAGTCTGATTAATATGTCCCTCTCCGAAGCTTTGAACAAATATTACGGCCGCATCAAGTTGAAAATGATAAATTGACTGGGGGAAATCATCTGACATTTACCGTGCCTCCTCTGTACCTTCCCGCTTTATAATCCTTAAATAGCTCATTGTATGAAGGTTGATACTATGATATCATGCCCCCATGAACCGGCTATACCGGAGAGCAAGAAATCAGCGGATATGGTAAACATTCGGTGAATACATACAATCACCGGAGGAGGAAGCGTATGGTAGAACACCTGAGTCCATCAGCCTTTGCCGCATTCGGAGAAATCCTGGATGAAAGGGATGTACCCAAACTCTTTTTTGGCATCAAGCTGCAGGTACCGGCAGCTGATTTAGCACAGCAGAAGCTGCGGCTGCAGCATATCAGCGCTCCGCTTTTAATCGCCCGTCAAAAGGGAATGCCCTTACTGTATCTGACCCGTACGGGCAAATCGCAAAGCATCGGTCAGCTGCGCTGCTTTTATCTGGACAAACCGGTACGCCTGAATCCCGGGGTTAAGTTTGCCCTGACCAGCTTAACCGGACCGGCTGAAATTCTATTAGGGCAGTCGCTGAACCAGGTCGGTAAGGAAGCTGAAGAAGTCTATCCGGGCGATCCCTGTGTGGCTTCAGACTTTGATCCGGACCGCTTATACACCTTGTTTTTTCAAGAAAAGGATCCGGCCTTCTTTTTTGCCGGTGAACAGCATGAGCCGTATGAACTGCTTTATGTTACCTCCGGTTTTTTGCATCAGGTGGCAGGCGGGATCGATTTCCCTCTGCAAGAAGGTCAGCTGATGATCTGCCGGCCGGATATCTGGCACATGCAATATGCCTCCGGCAGTCAGCCGGTTTCCTTTATGACCATATCTTTCAGTCTTCGCAAACCTTCGCGTCTGCTGGAGGATTTAACCCAGCGGGTGCTGGATACGGACCGGCGCACCAGGCAGTGCCTGGCGTCGATGATCAGTGAACAGGACAGCCAGTCGTTTGCCTGGGCGGATGTCTGCATGAATTACTTCCGGGAGGCCATTTTGCGTATGTCCAGGCAGGCCTACTTTCAGGAGGATCCGCTGCTCAATCAGCTGCCACCGGAAACCGCACGGGAAAATCAGCTGGTGGAGTCCGCTCAGCGCTACATCAACACTCATTTATGGCACCATCAGCTAAGAGTCCCGGATATCGCCTCCGCCGTCAGCATCAGCAGCTCTTATCTCAGCAGCCTTTTCCGCCGGCACCTGGGCATGTCACCTGGTAAATATCTCAATCGCGCCCGCCTGTCAGAAAGCCGGCGTCTCCTGAAAGAAGGCTCATACAGTGTATCTGAAGTGGCGGATTTACTGGGCTTTTCCACCCTGCAGCATTTTTCCCGTTGCTTCAGTCAGGAGTTTGGGTTGCCGCCCTCCCGCTATGCCCGGGAGTATGCCATGCCCAAGGAAGGAAAAGACAGTTCAGCGGATATCATAGACTGATCTGAGTCTTATATCCTGCGCGCTCCCTTCCAGTATCTCCACCATCTTACTGTCGGCATTCAGGTCAAAAAAGTTATCGCTGAGCTTGAGATCGCCGTCTGTGGCGTAAATCTCCACCCGCTGAGCATAAGCCTGAGCGCTGACGGTAAGGGTTTGCCCCTCTCGCTGATAGGTCAGCCCGGGATCCAGAAATTGAAAATGCTTGGGCCTGGTAAACAACGCCGTACCATCTGACCGCAGCTTACCTGACTGCGAGAAGCGGTAGCTCAGATAGCTGGAGCGGAAAGCCAGGTCCGGGAATTCCAGCCGCTCCATCCAGAGACTGCTTTGCGCTGCTACCGTAACATCCTGACTGCTTTGAGTCAGAATTTCACCGCGATTATTCCGCAATGCCCAGCTGACCTGACCGGATACCGGCTCACGGCTTTCATTGCTGACCGCCAGCCGCGCGGTAAATTTCAGCGGGCTGATCGCCTCGCTGACGACCGCCAGCCGCTGATCGGTCTCCCCGACTTCCTCACAGGAGATCAATACAGGACTGAAGAAACGCTTAGCTGCGTAATGCAGCGCTTTCCAGCGTCCATAATAATCGATGGAAGCCCAGGAGGCAACCGGCCAGATATCGTTCAGCTGCCAATAAATTGCCCCCATGCAGCGACCGCGGTTCCGCCGCCAGTGTTCCACCCCGTAGCGGATGGCATCCGCTTGCATTAACTGGCTGGCGTAAACCAGCAGTTCCAGATCAGCCGGATAGAGATAGGTCTGACTGAGATAGCTGAGGATCTTGCCGTTAGCGCCTTCGTTCCGCTGATGCATCTCCATAATCCGGGAAAAAACATTGCGGTCCCCGGGGCGGGTAAAGCTCTCAATGGTCCGCATGCAGGGAAAGGCCTGAAAGCCAAATTCAGAAACATACCGGAAGAAAAACGAGCGGTAGGCTGTATAGGGCTGGCTGCCATGCCAGACATCCCAATAGTGCACATCACCCCGGTTGGGATCATTCGGCGCGTCAAAGCCTCCGCCGGATGAAGGCGAAGCCGGCCAGTAAAACGTATCCGGGTCCAGCTCCCTCAACATTTCCGGCAGGATATGTTCAAACATGCGGATGTAGTCCGAGCGGGTTTTATATGTGCCGTCATATGCACCCTGAGCCTGAAACATTTCCATTTCGTTATTGCCGCACCACAGTCCCAGGGAGGCATGATGCCTGAGTCTGCGGATATTGTCCCTGAATTCAGCTTTGATAGAAGCTTCAAAAGCTTCCGTCAAATGATAATTGGCGCAGGCGAACATGAAATCCTGCCATACGACCAGGCCTGACTCATCACAGATATCATAAAAGAAATCATCCGGGTAGTAGCCTCCGCCCCAGACGCGGATGCTGTTGAAGTTGGCTTCTTTACACTGTTCCAGCAACTGCCGGGTCCTGGCTGGGGTCACCCGGGACAGCAGGTTATCCTCCGGAATATAGTCCGCGCCCATAGCAAAATACGGCACGCCATTGCAGCACTGGGTAAAGCTCTCCCCATACTGGTCCTTTTCCCGCCGGACCGTGAGCTGACGCAAACCGATCCGGAGCGTTTTTTGGTCCAGAAGCCGCCCATCCGGAGCCAGCAGTTCCGCGACTACCGTGTATAGCGGCTGCTCACCTAAGCCGTTTGGCCACCAAAGTTCCGGTTCAGGAACGCAGAAATCTTCCTGCGGCTCCATCGCCAGCCGTTTACCCCGCGGAGTCAACAGGCTTAATCTCAGATGATTTTCCGCCGGTCCCCGGCAAAGCAGCGCGCAGTTAAGCCATACCTGCCCATCCTGGTGGCTTTGACGAATATGTAAATCCTCAATTTTCCCACCTTCATCACCCAACAAGTAAATACTGCGCCAGATGCCTTCATCCGGCAGCCGGGGACCCCAGTCCCAGCCAAACATGCAGTGGGCTTTACGTAAATGGGGAAATCCCGCCATGGCATGCTGAGATCCGCCAATGTAATCCGTTTGATTCGCCTGTCTGATCCAGGCCACCGGCGAGTGAAATACAATACGGATCGTATTTTCCCCTGCCCTGAGCAGATGGCCGGCCGCAAATTCCCAGCTGCGGTGCATATTATCTGCCGTCCCGATCAGCTGGCCGTTCAGGCTGATTTCAGCCAGTGTATCCAGGCCGTCGCAACAAAGGGTGATCTGCTTTGACTGACGCAGGAAATCTTCAGTTACCGTAAAACTTCGGCTGAAGCAACTGTCATTTTGCATCAGCTCAAGTGCCTGCAGTTCATTGTCCTGGTCATAAGGGTCAGGCATGAGGCCCGCATTCAGTAAAAAAGAATACACGGATCCCGGGACGCTGCCCTCGCAGGTTTGATCCTGAAATTCCAGAGTCCAGATTCCGTCCAGGCTTTGCTTTAACATGTTTGATTTCTCCTTTTATCGTCTGACTGCAGGGCAGCCCGGCTGTGTCAGCATGAAGATCTGGCCGGCCTGGCCGGGCAAACCCGGGCGATGGTCTGCTTGATATACGCCGCAGACGCCTCCAGCAGGCCCTGCTCGCGCTCGTCTAAGCTGACCGGTATCGTTTGCTCAACGCCGTGCCGGCCGATAATGGACGGTACACTGAGCGCCACATCTCCATCAAAGCCATAACAGCCATACAAGGTTCTGGAAACTGGATACACGGTTCGTTCATCCAGCAAAACTGCCTGAGCCAGCGTAATGGCCGCCTGAGCGACCCCGGCATTCGTCCAGCCCTTGTTGTTCAGCACATCAAAGGCCATTTTGACAATGGCTTTTTGAGTACCGTCCGCCTCCAAAGCGATGGTACCGGGAAAGAAAAGCGGCAGCTGACTGACCGGGATCCCCTGGATGTTTAAGTGGCTGAGGACGGGAAACGCGGTCGCGCCATGCTCACCCATCATATAGCCGTTAACACTCTTTGGATCTACCTTGTATATATCCGCCACATACTTGCGCAACCTGGCAGAATCCAGCATGGTACCGGTACCAAAAATCCTGCCGCTTGGATAATTGAACTCGTTCTCAGCCAGGTAAACCATTGTATCCAGGGGATTGGTGATCAGGATGACCACAGCATCCCGGGTATATTGCACCAGCTGGCCCATCACCTCACGGATCACCCCGGCGTTGACCACCGCTAACCCGGCTCGGTCCGGCTGTCCGTCTGGCCGGGTTGGATCTTTCAAGATACTGGGGCCGGCCGCAATAATGATCACATCTGCATCGGCGCAGTCCCGGTAGCTGCCGGCATGTACATCAATATTGCTCATATAAGTCAGAGCGGTGGCCTGAGCCTGGTCCATGGCCTCCCCCCGGGCCACCTGTTCCTGGCTGTCGATCAGCACAATTTCTGCAAAGAGCCTCAGTTTCATAGCGTCAGCTAAAACATAGGATCCGACATGTCCGACCCCGATAATCACTAGCTTGTTTTGACTCATCAGTACCTTCTTCCCCCGGCGACCGCCTTAATTGGCAGTAAAACCGATCCGGACTTTTTTATTAAGCTAAATTATAGCGAATCTCGGTCACTCTGGGCAGGCGGTTTTGGAATTCCGGCTCTGATTTTGACATTGAATTGTAATTAAAGCGTTTGTCAACGGATTGTATTTGACTTCTCTATCCTATACAATATCTTGTACTTCAATGAAGTTTGATCAGCAGAAATCATGTGTCCAGGCCAAGCTGCCTGACAGTCAGAAGGAGTCATACCATGCCGCTCGTAACTGAACAGTCTGTACAGATACATAAACCTGCCGCCGTGCTCAAGCGAGACGGACGTACTGCAGCGTTTGATAAGCAAAAAATAACTGTAGCAATAAAAAAAGCCATGCAATCCCCGCAAGGCCGTTATGTTCCGGGCCAGGCGGAAGCCATAGCTGAGCAAATCGAGCAACTGGCCCGCCGCTGCCGTAGCGGAGAAATATCCATATACCAGATTGAAGACGCGGTTTACTATGCCCTGATTGATTTTGGCAACCCCCAGACTGCCAAAGCATATGAGAGCTATAAAGCCGTCCAAAGCTATAAACGGCAGGTCAATACAACGGACGACAGCATTTTGCAGTTGCTTGAAGCATGCAATTTTGAAGTGATGGATGAAAACTCCAATAAAAACGCACATATTGTGGCGACCCAGCGGGACCTGATTGCCGGAGAAGTTTCTAAAGACATTTCCAAACGCAAGCTTTTACCCACGGACGTACTGGAAGCCCATGAAACAGGGGCAATCCATTTGCATGACCTGGATTATCTTATTCAGCCGATGTTCAACTGCTGTCTGATCAATCTGGAAGACATGCTGAAAAACGGAACGGTCATCAATGGGAAAAAAATAGATTCTCCCAAATCATTCCAGGTTGCCTGTACCGTTACCACACAGATTATCGCTCAGGTAGCCAGCGCTCAATACGGCGGCCAGTCCATTAACGGGGTTGACCGCATTCTGGCGCCATATGTCCGTAAATCATGGCTCAAGTACAAAGAACAGGCTCTGTATGAGCAAAAAGAAATCTATGGCCTGATGCCGGATGAAACCGCTGCGGCTAAAATTGCCTGGGAGCGCACCCGCAAGGAAGTCAAGGATGGGGTCCAGACGATCCAATATCAGATTAATACCCTGATGACCACCAACGGCCAATCGCCATTTGTAACCCTTTTTATGTACTTCCAGCCGGAGGATCCCTATGCCCGCGAAGCCGCCCTTATAGATGAAGAAATCCTGACCCAGCGCCTGGCCGGTATTAAAAATCAATCTAATGTATATGTTACGCCGGCTTTTCCCAAGCTCATATATGTCCTGGATGAACACAATATCCATGAAACCAGCCCTTATTACTATCTGACCCGTCTGGCCGCGCGCTGCACCGCAGCCCGTATGTATCCGGATTACATCAGCGCCAAAAAGATGAAAGAGCTGTATCAGGGAAATGTTTTCAGCCCTATGGGTTGCCGGGCCTTCTTGACACCCTGGAAAAACGCGCAGGGAGCCTATCAGTTTGACGGCCGTTTTAATCAGGGGGTGGTCACAATTAATCTGCCTCAGATCGGCCTGCTGGCACCGGGAGATGAAACCGCTTTTTTTGAGTTGTTGGACAAGCGGCTGGAGCTGGTTCGCAAAGCCCTGCTGATCCGCCATGACCTGCTTAAGGAGGTTACCAGCGATGTCTCTCCGATTCACTGGCAGTATGGCGCGATTGCCCGCCTGAAACCGGGGGAAAAAATCACACCTTACCTGACCGGTGGTTATTCAACCCTGACGATCGGTTATATCGGCATATATGAAGCCGCGATGCTCGTGACCGGTCAGTCCCATACCTCAGCTGCCGGCAAGGCTTTCGGTCTCAAAATCATGGATTGCCTGAATCAGAAAAAAGAGGCCTGGACCCGTGAAAGTGGCATTCAGTTTGCTGTATACGGCACACCTGCGGAAAGTCTGACCCATCGCTTCTGCAGCATTGACCGTAAGCGCTTTGGCCAGGTCAAGGATGTTACGGATAAGGGATACTATACCAACAGCTACCATGTTGATGTGCGGGAAAAGATTGATGTGTTCAGTAAGTTTCGCTTTGAGCAGCAGTTTCAGGAAAAGTCCACCGGCGGCATGATTTCTTACGTGGAAATTCCAAACATGAAGCACAACATTGAAGCCATCGAGCAGATCATTCGCTTTATGTATGAGAACATTATGTATGGTGAGTTTAATACAAAATCCGATTATTGCCATGACTGTGGTTTTGACGGCGAGATCAAAGTCAATTCGGAAGGTCAGTGGGAATGCCCGCAATGCCACAATCAAAACCGCGATCATCTGACCGTCATCCGCCGTACCTGCGGTTATCTGGGTGAAAATTTCTGGAATGAGGGCCGCACAAAGGAAATCAATGCCCGGGTTCTGCACATCTGAGCCCCTGACCCTGGAAAGGCCAAGTGATGTATTACGCGCAATTAAGAAAACCGGATATCGCCAATGGCGAAGGAATCAGGGTCAGCCTGTTTGTCAGCGGCTGCACCCTGCGCTGTCCGGAATGCTTTAATCAGGACTACCAGAATTTTTGTTTTGGAAAACCCTGGACTACAGCTGAGGACCAGCTGTTGCTGGATAGCTTAGCTGATCCCATTATAAAGGGACTGACCGTCTTGGGCGGTGAGCCGTTCCAGAACACGGAAGGTCTGCTGCCAATATTGACCCGGGTCCGGCAGCAATTTGCCGCTGACCGGAAGCAGGCTTGTGCCAGCGGACTGGCCAGTCAGGATCCTTATGCCAGTCAGAAAAATATCTGGATTTATAGTGGCTATACCTTTGAAAGCTTACTTGAAAATAGCCAACGACTGTCTCTTCTTAAACTGTGTGATGTCCTGGTGGATGGCCCCTTTATTTCGGCTTTGTACAGTCCTTCGCTGAGTTTCAGAGGCAGCCGAAATCAGCGGCTGCTGGATGTGTCAGCATCATTAATGGAAGGCCGGGCGGTCTTATACCGCCCGGACCACTATATCTGAACCCCGCGCTTAGTCCCTTCCGCTTACTCCGGTCAGTTCAATAATGAGACTGATTCTTCTTTACAAGCGGGTGTTTTAGGTTATAATGTAGTAAGCAGCCGCTAACTTGGTTGCGTTCAATAAAAATAACGGACAAGTAAATGAACAGGAGGTCATCACTATGTCATTAATTCACAAAAAAGTCTCACCCTTCCACGTACATGCTTACCAGAATGATCAGTTTATTGAGGTAACGGAGCAGGATTTACTGGGCCATTGGTCTGTCATCGTATTTTATCCGGCTGACTTTACGTTTGTCTGTCCAACTGAGCTGGGCGATCTGGCGGAAAACTATGAGGCTTTCAAAAAGATCAATTGTGAGGTCTACTCCGTTTCAACGGACAGCCACTTTACTCATAAAGCCTGGCACGATGAGTCTGATACCGTCCGCCAGGTCCAGTACCCCATGCTGGGTGATCCAGGTGCGGTTCTGGCCCGGGATTTTGATGTCCTGGCAGAGAAGGACTGGCAGGCCCTACGAGGGAGTTTTGTCATCAATCCTGAGGGAGAAATAGTGGCTTATGAAGTTAACGATACCAGTATCGGTCGGGATTCATCCGAACTGCTGCGTAAGGTTGAAGCCGCGCAGTTTGTAGCGGAAAACGGTGATCAGGTCTGTCCCGCCCGCTGGAGGCCGGGTGAAAAAACCTTGAAGCCGGGGTATGATCTGGTCGGTAAAATCTGAACAATTGGATCTGATACCTGCCTGCGGGCAGCAAAACGGCCGTACCTGCTGAGACTCAGCGGTGCGGCCGTTTATTATGTCTGACCTGACATTATGGAAAAATCAGATCCGGATCAGAAACCTGACCGCATAGGGCTGGAGGGTAAGACCTGTTGTATAGGTATTCCTGGTCTCCAGATCTGCCAGCGCATGCCTGAGGCTTAAGCGTACCGCCTGCTGATTATAGTTTTGTAAAATAATGACCTGGCCTTGCTGGCTTTCTCTCAGTCCTGCTGTCACCCCTGGTGGTAAAGTCTGACCCGGCAGGGCTTGCTTCAGATGCAATCCGCCCTGCAGTTTTTCATAAAAATCCAGGTAGAAGGCAGGTTCCGCCCGGCTGGCCAGATAGTAGGCCTGACCCTGTCCAAAGGTGTGACGCGCCAGGACTGCCTCACCCTGATAAAAGTCCTGTTCATAAACCGCCAGGATCTCTGCGTCCTTGACCTGCACGCGTTCGCAAAGATCCGTCAGCTGATAGGTGCGGCCATTCCAGCTCATCTGGTTTTGTTCCGTGTCGGTGAGCGCGTCAATTTCTTCTGAACGCAGGCCAAACAGGTCCATCATGCCATGAGGGGTTCCCCCCAGATAGCAAAGGTCATCGCGGTTGACGATGCCGCTCCAATAAGTACTAACCAGGGTACCGCCACGCGCTGTAAAGTCGCGTAGCTTAAGCTCAATATCCGAGCGGGTCAGGTAGAGTAAAGGGGCCACAATTAAACGATAGCGGTCCAGATCAGTTTCCGGGTCAATAATATCGACTGGGATTCCCTGCTGCCAGAACGCGCGGTAATGATCCTGCAGGGTTTCCACATAATGCATGCCGATATTTCTGGGGCCGGCGGAGTTTTCCATTGCCCAGCGGTTTTCCCAGTCAAATATAATCGCGACTTCAGGCCTGACTTCACTGTGTAACAACGGCGGATCCAGCTGACTTAAGCGCTTTAATCTTATGCCCAGCTGACTGACTTCATCAAAGACTCTGGTGTCTGCTTTGCCATAGTGATCAACCACGGCGCCATGAAATTTTTCCGTACCGCCCCGGCCTTTACGCCATTGAAAGTATTGGACGGAATCAGAACCATGAGCGACGGCCTGCAGGGATGACAGCATGTGCATGCCTGGCTTTTTCAGTTTGGAAACCGGTTTCCAGTTCAGGGAGCTGGGGGTGCTTTCCATCAGCAAAAACGGTTCCCGCTTGATTGAACGCATCAGATCATGCGCCATCGCCGCACTGACGGCAGTTTCAGTATCATTTGCCTGCATATTCCAGTCCGGGTAATTATCCCAGGAAACAATATCCAGCACGTCTCTGAATTTATAGTAATTCAGCACGGGCGAAAAACCCATGAGGTTAGTGGTGACCGGCAGCCTGGAACCACCATCTCGCAGCGCTTTTACCTCCTGCCGGCAAAAATCCACGGTCTGGTCCGTCGTAAACCGCTCCCAGGCCAGCTTCAGCCCCAGCGTGCTTTGTTCGCCATCCGCGAACGGCGGTTCAACCTCCTCCCAGGACGTGTAGGTATGGCTCCAGAAAGCCGTCCACCATTCATGGTTCAGGTGATCCAGGGTGCCGTAAGTCTCCTTCAGCCACTCTCTGAAGGCCTGCTGGCAGTGTTCACAATAGCAGCTGCCACTGTACTCATTGGACAAATGCCATAAGATAACCGCCGGATCATCCTTAAAAGTTTCCGCGAGCCGGCGATTCATCAGATAGACCTTTTCGCGATATACCGGTGACGTCAGGCAGTGATTATGCCGCTCCCCCATATGATTTCTCTGGCCGGAGACATTGACTCTCAGCACCTCCGGATATCGTTTGGCCATCCAGGCCGGTCTGGCCCCGCTGGGCGTAGCCAGGATAGTATAGACGCCGTTTTCATACAGCCGTCCGACCACCGACTTCAGCCAGTCCATCCGGTATACGCCCTCTTCAGGCTCCAGCGCGGTCCAGGCAAAAATTCCTACTGAAACGCAGTTAACCTGAGCCTGGCGCATCAGCTCCAGGTCTTGCTCCAGAATATCCGGCCGGTCCAGCCATTGATCCGGATTGTAATCAGCGCCATGCAAAAAAGCTTGATCAAGAATATGCATTGTATCCTCCTCAGGCAAATAAATGGGCCACATTAAGTCATGGACTCAGGTATGGCCGTATCTGGCTTCATTCTAGCATGAAAGCGCCGCTCCATATACTTTAACAGCTGCTTCCCGTCCTGAGCGGTTAATCGGCCGGGGAGTTCATGAACGGTTACAATGGCAGGCTCAGTTTGATCAAGCCTGCTGGCGGCAGCAAAGCCCGCGGCAGCCGTACGGTTGCCGCTGAGCAGCCATTCAGCCGTTGTGACCTTGCAGGTCCGCCGCAGTTGCTGGCTGACTGCCAGTGTCCTGCCGCCTCCTGTTTCAGGACTGGTGATCGTGCAAAGCCTCAAGCCGGGCTGATCCGGCAAGTCCAGCGGCGTCCGCTGCGCTAAAACCGGTAGCTTAAGAAGCGGCTCCGTCACGTCTGCAATGACTGGTTCCGGCGCCAGCAGCAGATACGACAACACTTCATAGCCGCACAAGTCAGGCTGATACAGCAAAGAATGATGCAGCCTTGAGCATTTGATCAGCTGAATCAGGTACTGACTGCTGTCTGTGGAGTCTCCCCAATAGGAAAGGTAGAGGTCCCGGCGGCTTAACAGCACCGCAAAATAACCCGGAACCTGCTTTTGTGCTAAGGCCAGGTTCAGAGACTGCTGTATGGCGGCGCTGCTCACAGGATCAAATGGAATGGCGTCCAGTACGCTTTGCTGCAGCGGATCAAACAGCACCGCGCCGTTCAGAGCCAGGAACGGCAAGTTGAGCGGCAGCTGCGGCCAGCGGGCCGCAAATGCCGCCGGCGTCCAGTCCGTCTGATAGGTGACCTGACAGCCCTCCTCCCTGAGGCGGTTCAGCCGGATTTGTTCCCGCTTGTTATTTTGCAGGATACTCACAGCCTGATCATCCAGGACAAACAGGTGGTCCCTGTTTCTATGTCTTGGCAGCCAGGTTCCATTTAGTAGTAAAGCTATAAATATACCAAAAAGGGTCAGCAGGACTCTGTAGATTACAAAGTAGAAAGGATTTTCATCCTGATAGTGAGCCAGCGTAATCGAAAAGAAGACGACACAGGAGAAATAGCTGATGTTGGGCCGCTTAATCATCAGCGTAAACAGGACGATCGGGATGATAAAAAGCGTGACGATAGCGTAATGAACCAGACGGTTTTCCATAAGGAAACCGCGGTCAAGGTAGAGGATGATCAAGGAAAACGATCCGCCGACAAACGTGCCCAGTGTACGGGTTTTGGCATTTTTTCTTGTATCTCCGTGAGTCTGCTGCATGACCATCATCGCTGCGATCGCGGCATAAAACGGCGAAACGCCGGCCCAGTAGCTGGCCAGGCAGCAAAGGCCTACGGCAATCAGTGATTTGACGGTCCTCAAACCGATATTGACCGGTATCCGGCCGGCAGAGCGCCGTGGCGGCGCTTTATCAGCCGGCTGTCGGCTGTCTGCTTGATCATGAGTCTCAGTCATCATAGCTACTATTTAAGCTGAACCGCGGATCCAAGACAATCGCCGCGGCTCCTCCTCCTTTTATAAAGTGGTCAGATTTATCAGCCATGATTGTATGGAATTTGCTGCAGCCCCAGGTAACCGCTGAGCGTACCGTTGATCAATCCGGAAATGACGCCTTGTAAACAGTCCGGTTTCAGGCGGACGCGATCAGCCTGATCCAGCGTCAGCCATTCGCTGATCAGCTGCATGCTGTCCGTTTCGGTCGGCACCTGCCGGTGCCCTGCCAGGGGATGACAGAGGAAGATGTGATAAAGTTTATGGGAATATTCAGGATATAGATGGTTGAACGCTGCATCCAGGCACCGGACCTCACAGACCGCCAGTAACTGCCGGCATTCAACAGGATAACCGGTTTCTTCCAGCATCTCACGCTCTAGCGCGTCCGGCAACGACTCAGTCTCCAGCTGGCCGCCGCCCGGCAATGTATAATACCGGCCGTTGAAGGGATCCTGACATAAATTTAATAAGACGCGCTGACCATCATATAGTATACCTTTGGCTGTACTGCGTATCATAGCTGTCACTGTTCTCCCTCGTCCATGCCTTGCTCTAAAGCCTGTCTGAGTTTATTCAAGTCCGGGAAAACCCTGGCCTGGGTTAAGATATGGGCCGGAAAAGCCTGCAGCTCGATCAGATCCGGAACGATAGCTAACTGCAGGCCGGCCGCTAAGGCAGAGGCCGCCCCGTTGGGAGAATCTTCCACCGCCAGGCAGTGCTCAGGCCGGATCTTGAGCAGCTGAGTGGCCGCCAGATAAATATCCGGTGCAGGCTTGCTCCGCCGGATCTGATTGCCGCAGATTTTTTGTGGAAAGGCCTGCTCCAGGCCTCCGCTAGCCAAACAGAAGTCAGTCCTGGCCTGATCACTGCTGGTCGCGACACAGTAGGGCCACTGCCGGATCTCAAGCCATTGCTGCAGGTCTTTCAGGCCGGGCTTCAGCGGTATACCTTCCGTCACAATCAGCTGATTCAGCCGTTCATTCATGAACTGACGGGCCTGATGGTAGTTAAAAGCCGGCCCCAGCGCCTGAGTCAGGACCTCACCTGCGCTTTGGGTATTCAGGCCCAGAAGGCGCAGACAAAGTGAGCGGTCAATGGGCCACCCTAGCGCTTCACCGGCCTGCATCCATGCCCGGACCGCTAATTGTTCCGTGTCAAACATGACCCCGTCCATATCAAAGACTAACGCCTGAATCACGTTCATGTTAAAACTCCTTTGCGATTTGATCTTATCACGCTTCCGGCCTGGCCGCTATTCTGCAAGTTATCTGTATTTGTCGTTCATTCATCTCACATAAAACAGATAAATCAGCTGCTTTTGTGCAGATTCGTTCATATTTACGGACGAATCATGCTGCAAGTTAAATCTTTCGCCTTGCGTACCGGCTTTTATTTTATACTAATCAGGTCTGCATTTCATAACTGATTAAGCGTTTCTCCACGCCCCCGGCTGCCAGCTGCAGCTTTGGCGGTCTGCTTAACCAGCCTGTGCGGTCATATTCTTCTTAAGTATACGGAGGTTAACCCATGAATCTGCGCAAACCAAATGCCAATGATGCGACCCGTTCAGCTAACCGCTCCCGGGACGTCTCTCCTGCCAGCGGGCTTTGCTCCCGCTGTGTTGACGGCTGCCGCGGCAATTGTGAAGTCTTTCAGTCCACTTATCGCGGCAGAGAACTGATCTACCCCGGTCCTTATGGTGAAGTATCAGCCGGCTCAGATAAAGACTATCCGGTTGATTATTCCCACCTGAACATTCAGGGCTATGCCAGCGGAGCTCGCGGACTGCCTGCTGGGGTGGCGGCAACGTCCGATACCGCTTTATTTCCGGATGTCGATACCACAACCGCTTACGGCTGGAACCAAAAGGTCAAAATGTCAGTTCCTGTTTTTACCGGTGCTTTAGGCTCAACTGAAATCGCCCGTAAAAACTGGGAACATTTTGCCATTGGCGCAGCGCTGGCCGGTATCACGATTGTCTGCGGTGAAAATGTCTGCGGTATCGATCCGGGTCTTGAACTTGACCAGCATCATAAGGTGGTCAAGGCACCTGATATGGACCGGCGGATTGAGGCCTACCGCCGCTATCACAGCGGTAATGGTGAAATGCTGATCCAGATGAATGTAGAAGACGCCCGTTTGGGGGTCGCTGAGTACATCATCAATCGGCATCATATTGATACCATTGAACTTAAGTGGGGCCAGGGGGCCAAATGTATCGGTGGCGAAATCAAAGTTGCGTCACTGGAACGCGCGTTGGAACTGCAAAAGCGCGGGTACATTGTTACGCCGGATCCTTCTGACCCGGTCAATCAGGCGGCTTTTAAGGCCGGTGCGCTCCATGAATTTGAACGGCACAGCCGCTTAGGGTTTGTTGACGAAGCGGATTTCCTGGAGACAGTAGAACAGCTGCGTAAACTGGGCTACCGCCGGGTTACCCTTAAAACCGGAGCCTACAGCCTGAACGAGCTGGCCAAAGCCATGAAATGGGGTTCTGAGGCCAGGATTGATCTGCTGACCATAGACGGGGCCGGCGGCGGTACCGGTATGAGTCCCTGGCGGATGATGGAAGAATGGGGGGTTCCTTCCCTGTATTTGCACAGCGCAGCTTATGAATTTGCTGAAATTCTCAGTCAGCGCGGCCTGCGGGTACCTGATCTGGCATTTGCCGGCGGCTTCAGTTCAGAAGATGGCATCTATAAGGCTCTGGCTCTGGGCAGCCCTTATGTTAAGGCTGTCTGCATGGGCCGGGCTTTGATGATTCCCGGTATGGTCGGGAAAAACATCGGAACCTGGCTTAAAGACGGCAGCCTGCCTAAAGCCATCTCCGCCTATGGCAATACTCCGGAAGAGATCTTTGCGGACTATGAAAAAGTGCGCGATCTGGTAGGTAATGATGAGATTAAAAATATCCCTCTGGGCGCGATCGGCCTTTACAGCTACGTGGACAAGCTGAAAGTCGGTCTGCAACAGTTAATGGCTGGATCCCGCTGCTTTAGCGTTCCGGCTATCAGCCGCCGGGAGCTGATGTCGCTGACTCATGACTGTCAGGAAGTAACCGGCATTCCCTTCCTGATGGATTGCTACCGCGAGGAAGCACTGGATATTCTGAACCATTAAACCTGGCCTGGATTTCCTGATCACGATACCTGCTGTTAACAAAAGCCGCCGTCAGATTGTTTCCTGACGACGGCTTTTTAGCGGCCGGGTCCAGCTACCGGAAGCATCCCCCGCCGCATTCCTGCCAGCCTTACTGGTCTGTTACCTGTGCACCGCTCCGGGTCTGCGCCAGCACGGCAGTTAAAAAGTTTCTGACCAGATTAAGACACACGGTCCGGCGGTAACCCGCCGTCGAGCGCTGATCCGTTATAGGCCGCAGCAGCTGGTCATAAGCTTTAACCGCGGCGGCTATATCATAGTCTCCGTTCAGGATCGCCGTTTCAATCTGACTGTCTCGGACTACGGTGACGCCAACTGAGCCAAAGGCCAGGGCCAGTCGGGTGAGCTGTCCCGCCTCAGCTGCAGCCGCCCCGCAGAAGGATACTTTGGAGATAGCCTGAGCTTTGCGCGCCGCGATTTTTTCGTATTCCGTCAGGGTATAGCGGACTTTGGGAATCAGGATCTCAGTTAACAGCTCATCCGGCTGACGGCAGGTCCGCCGCACGCCCTGAATAAACTGCCGCAGCGGCAGTAAGCGATAGCTGATCGATCCGTCCGTATCCTTGACATTTACAGAAGCTGGCTCAAATCTGGCCAATCTGACGCTCGCGTCCAGCGCGTAGAGCACCGGCAGCGTATCTCCGGCTGGCGAAGCGTTGCAGATATTCCCGCCCAGTGTACCCAGATTCCTTATCGGCGGCGCCGCGACCTTGCGGCAGGCTTGCAGTAAAACATCCGGCAGATCGACTTTGGTCTGAGTCAGCAGGTCCTGGTAGGTAACCGTACTCCCAATAACATAAAACTGCTCCGTCGCGCTGATTTGTCCCAGTTCCGGCAACTGCCGCAAAAATAAGTAGGAGGCAGCCGCTCTGGGGTGAACCATGATATCCGTACCGCCGGCATAGGGCGTCACCTTTCCCGCCTGCAGCAAGCGCAAAGCTTCGCTCAGATTCTCAGGCGCATATGAATTCACCATAATCCCGCCCCCCGTTGAGCGGCCGTACGGACCGCCTGGATCAGCGCCTGGTAACCGGTGCAGCGGCAAAGATTACCGGACAGGCCCTGACGGATTTCTTCCGCTGAAGGGTGAGGATGTTCGCTTAACAAAGCTTCTGTAGCCAGCACCATGCCTGGCGTACAAAAGCCACACTGGACCGCGGCCATATCCGCGAAGGCCGCATCCAATACCGCAAAGCGTTCCGTTTCGCGATAGCCTTCAATGGTCAGTACTGCCTGCTGCGCAATTGAACCAACCGCAATCAGGCAGGACGTCACTAAGCGGCCGTTGATCAGTACAGAACAGGCACCGCATTCGCCTTCTTTACAGCCGCATTTGGTACCGGTCAGATGAAATTCATCCCGCAGCACCTCCAGCAGCCTGGTACCCGGCGCTGAAAGCGAGCGGACCGGCCGGCCATTCAGTATAAACGGAATACCCGTCTGTTCATTCATCATCTGCATGCTGGATCCCCCCCTCCCGCGGACTTCACCTGGGCGGCCGGTTTCCCGGCAGCCTTGCGTTCCCGGGAAACCCAGGTATCCGGTTCAGCCTGCTGCCGGTCCGGGTCAGCCCCCAGGCGGTCCAGAACATCCTCAGCTGTGAAAGGCACATGCTCCAGGCGGCCGCAGTTCATAGCCTGCTCCAGTGCCTCCAGATAAGCAGGCGCCACCCCCACCATCGGCATTTCTCCGGCACCCTTCGCACCGTAAGGTCCGTGCGAAAATGGATTGTTGATCAGATCTGTTACCAGATTGGGCACATCAGCTGCCGTAGGAATGATGTAATCCGTAAAGCTGGTTTGCTGAGGCACACCTGCCGGCGAATAAGCCAGGTGTTCCATGCAGGAATAGCCCAGGCCCTGCAAAAAGCCGCCCTGCATCTGACCCTGGACAATATTGTAATCAATCGGCACGCCCACATCAAAAATGCCCCAGGCGCCTGAAATATCCGCTGTACCGGTCAGGCGGTCCAGCTCCAGTTCAACCACGCTGACCGCCCAGGAGTAGGTGGGATAAGCATCGCCGGCGAAACGCTCCATATCAAAGGGTATCATGTATTCCGGATGTTGGTACTGCTCTTCTATCTCCTGTTCTTTGCCTGGCTCCCACACCTGCTTCAGTTTAGCCGCAGCCTGGGCCAGCAGCTGGCCCACTGTCATGAGAGACCGGCTGGCTACAGTGGGGCCGGAGTCCGGTACCAGATCCGTATCCGGATTGTTCACAATAATCTGATCCAAGGGTATGGCCAGCTGATCGGCGACAATCTTAGCAAACGTGGTTTTTATGCCCTGTCCGATATCTGCGTTACTGGCCAGGACTTCTACCCGGTCATCACGACGTTTCTTCAGCTTTACCACCGCTTTGATAAAATCCCGCTCACTGTTGCCGGTAAAGCCGCAGCCGTGATAAATAAGTGAAAGCCCGATACCTTTGCGGTAACGCGCTTCGCTTTGCCGGGCATAAGCCTGCCGCTTTTCACGGTAGTGAGACAATTCCTCCGCCCGCTGAATCAGCTCCGGTAAAGAGACATTAAAATGGTAGCGGCCTTCCGTACTGGTCATATCACCCTGGGCAACCAGCTGCCTGGCTTTGAATGCCAGTGGTTCTTGCTTTAAAGCGACAGCGATGTGGGACATCATCATCTCCACGGCAAAAAAAGTCTGGGGTGCGCCAAAGCCGCGAAAAGCGCCGTTGGGCACAGTATTGGTTTTTCTGGCCTGGCCGTGGACCCTCAGGTTAGCGGTGTTATAAACGCCGGGGGCGCCGATGATGCCGCGCTGTAAGACCACTGGAGACAGCGTTGTGTAAGCTCCGCTATCCATCAGAACATCAATATCCATGGCCGTAACCAGACCGTCTTTTACCGCCACTTTATAGTGACAGCGAGAGGGATGGCGTTTTGATGTAGTCGCCATATCTTCCCTCCGGTTAAGGACACACTTGACCGGTTTGCCGGTCTTTAGCGCGGCCACAGCCAACTGACAAGCAAGTACCGACGGGTAATCCTCCTTGCCGCCAAAACCGCCGCCGGTTACGTCCTGCACCACCTGTACCTGCTCGGCGGCTTTACCCAGCGCCTTAACTAAAGCGGTTTTGACATAGTAGGGGCACTGCATGGAACCGCGGACAGTCATTTTCCGGGTAGTTGGTACCGCTATCAGACCATTCGGCTCCAGGTAGGCTTGTTCCTGTAAGCCGGTATGGAAGGTTTCGCTGAAAATATGATCAGCTTCCGCAAAGGCCTGTTCTACCTCACCATGGCCATAATGATAGTCAAAAAAGATTTGCTGGCTCTGTTCCGGATCAAAAACCGGTTCATGATCCTGATAGTCAATCCGGACCTGGCTCAGTAAATCCTCCAGCTGCTGTTCATCCGGGCCGACCAGCATCAGGATTACGTCTCCTACATACTCCACCTCATCTTTTGCAAAGATCGGCATATCATCTTGCACAATGTGGATTTGATTTTGTGCTGGCACATCCTGCCAGTCAACCACCGTGACAGTTGGCGGCAGGCTTGGCAGTCTGACCGCCAGGATGCGGGCATGCGGACGCTCCGAGTGCAGCAGGCGGCCGTAAAGCAGACCGTCTATGAGCAGATCATCTACATATAAAGCCTCTCCGCGCATTTTTTCACGGTGATCAAGTTTATGGACTGAACGGCTGATTGGATTTGGCAATTTCTGTTTCACCCCCAGAAAAAGTCGCCACAATGGTCAGTCTTCCGGCGGCTCTCTCTCAAATATTTTCGCTATTCTACTGCAAGTTCAGCTTCCCTGCAATGCATTTCAGCTACTGATTTCTCTTGTTTAAGCCACTTGTTTTTGTAAGCGGCAGTTTATGTGGCAGGATCAGGCCCCGGAAGGCCACTGATAGCTGTCGATAAATAATGCTTGATACTCCCCCCTGTCTGAAGGCAGGAGATTCTGAGTTCCTGGATTACTGCCTGCACCTGCGAGGTCTTACTCAATCTCCCCAGGCGTCCATTCCCGTGTGTCGCTCACGATTTTTGGTATAGCTATGCGCTGTTACGACGGAAACAAAATATTTGCCAGATGGGTTTTGAAACGAGGGACCCGGACTTCTCACCTTTCTTTACGCTTTGAAGGAAATTCTGATCGGCAAAGTCCAGGTCTTGTAAAGATGATTGCCGGGCAACTGCATCAACCTCTTTCAACCAAGTCAGTTCCTTTTTAGGCCTGTCAAATCAGCGTAGCTTGCATTGTAGTTAATTGTCTGTTTATCAGATTTATGCGTTTCAATCCGCTTTGCCAAATATCGGTTGAATACAAAACGAGTCCAGCCAACGGTTTTCCGAATTAGTATCTCCTGCTTTTGGGCTGGGTATATTCTGAATTTATCTGATTTCTCCACGCGTCCACCTCACTTTTGTTGAGGTTTTTGATTCTCAGGATACTTCTTGCACTTATGTATAAAGCCAACCGCTCATGCTACAATATTCCTAAATCAACGGAGGTTTTGGTATGGGAACAACAATTATAGGGATACTCATTCCTTTTGTCGGCACGACCCTGGGGGCTGCTTGCGTCTACTTGATGAAGGGGGAGTTAAATGTCAAGCTGCAAAAGTCCTTGACCGGCTTTGCCGCCGGCGTCATGGTAGCCGCGTCGGTCTGGTCATTACTGATCCCCGCTATGGATATGGCAGCCAATCTGGGTAAGGCCAGGGTGCTGCCCGCCGCAGTCGGCTTTATTTTGGGCATTCTTTTTCTATTGCTCCTGGATCATATCATCCCTCATCTGCACACCCCGCAGGATCAGCCGGAAGGGCCCAAAACCAACTGGAAAAAGAATACGATGCTGATCCTGGCCGTAACCATCCATAACATTCCAGAGGGGATGGCCGTGGGTGTGGTCTTTGCCGGCATGCTGGCGGATCAGCAAAATATCAGTCTGGCAGCGGCTTTTGCGTTGTCCATCGGCATTGCAATCCAGAACTTTCCGGAAGGCGCCATCATCTCCATGCCGCTGCGCTCCTCCGGGATCGGCAAACACAAGGCCTTTATCAGTGGCACGCTGTCCGGTATTGTAGAGCCGGTGGCGGCAGTCCTGACGCTGCTCCTGTCCCGCATTTTGGTTCCAGTCATGCCTTATCTGCTGGCCTTCGCAGCCGGAGCTATGATTTACGTGGTCGTTGAGGAGCTGATACCGGAAGGCGCCAGCGGCAGACATTCAAACCACAGCACGATTGGATTTGCGGTCGGATTTGTGGTTATGATGCTCCTGGATGTCCTGCTCTCCTGAAACCAGACAGCCAGATGGTCTGACCGGCAGCTGGGTGAGCTCTAGCGCAGTGAAATCGCCGGAACCGGATCTGGCCTTCAGCTCATTTACTTAAAAAGGCGCTGAGCTTAAGACGATTTACCATTTGGATTTAATGAGTATTGAAGCCAATTGGCCTCAGCTCAGCCAGAACCCCCCCAGGATGATGAGAACATAAACGACTGTTTTAGGCAGCATCAGGGCGCCTATAGCCGGTTTACGCTCCGCCATTACCACGACCGGCAGATAAAACAAAAAGCTGAGGATGATCGCCGGTCCAATATAGCGCAGCTGGTCAGCCGGATTGGCTGCGGCGCCAATCAGCCAGGCCGCCGCTGTCAGCGCGCCTTGCCCGATAAAGGGCAGATTGCGCAGCAGGGGTAGCGCGTGCCAGGTGGGAGGCCGGTCGCCTGACCAGTGGTTTTGCGGCAGCAGGCAAAGCAGCAGGCGCAGCAGGAGCAAAACTATAAAGAGCGGCGTAAGCGCAGTCATCCGGTTCAGCTGATAACGCTCCAGAGCAATCTGCCAAAATAAGAGGTACACCAAACTAAGGGTCATTGAAGTCATAAACTTACCCAGGCCCAGCGCGCGCTGATAGCATCCCATGCCGCCATGCCAAAGCGCCCACACCCGTGGAACCAGATGAAAGGCGTCGCCTGATACCAGCAAGGCCGCCGCGGCACCCATGAGTCTTGGCTGCCTGGAGGCGGCGCCAAGCAATAATACGGCACAGACCGCCATAGTCAGCAGATATAGCAGGTCAAATATGGTCTCGCCCCATTTTTGCCCCGGCTTCACGCCAGCCTCAAGCTTATTCTGCATGCTGTGCCCCCTTATCCTGTTCCAGACAGGCCGGGCAGATCACGCCGATCTGAACGTCAGCGGCCAGCAATCGTCCAGGTACATCCAGGCTCAACAGCTGCTGCAGACAGGGCAGTGACAAATCCGTCATTTTTCCACAGCTGGGACAAAACACAGGATCCTGAGGCGTTAAATTGCCCTCAAACATAGCCGCTGCGACCAGCCGCCTGACCCTGTGGATCAGTCCGCTGCCAGCCGGCTGATTCAGGTCGCGATAAACCGTACCCGGAGCCGTTAAGGGCAGGACTTGATTTATTTCCAGATAACACTCTTCCTCTGTCCGGTGCGTCCCAGGCTGAGTCAGTGCTTGCGGGATAGGGTCTCTGACCTTAGTCATATAGCTGTCCTCCCCAGGGGATCTGACCCCACAATTGACTAAATAGGAATAAGAATGGTTTCCATACTAATGACTGGCCAAACCGCTGTCAAGTTCAAGCCAGGAAGGGACCTCCCGGTGCCGTCCAGCTGACGGCAGATAAATCCTCCGGCCGGTTGCAGGACCAAAGCATAGTCTGGTTTACCGCCAGCACCCTTTGCAAGCGACTGGCGCTTGGATTATAGTAGCTTAGCGATCATCTGATCCCTATCTACTACAACCGTGATCTTAGTAGCACGGAAATGAGGATATGACATGTCTGAGCTGAGTCATTCTGATGCGTTGAATTCAAAGCAACCGCAGCCTCCTGAGGTTACAGTCGTAGCGGCCCTGATGAAGGATAACGGGCGCTATCTGGTTGCCTGCAGACCCGCGGGTAAAGCGCGGGCGGGATTATGGGAGTTTATTGGTGGCAAGGTTGAGCCTGGTGAAACGGATGAGGCCGCTTTGAAGCGTGAATGCCGCGAAGAAGTTGCCGCTTTGGTTGAGGTGGGCGCACTGGCCAGCCAGCTTACCCACTATTATCCTGATTTAACAGTCAAGCTTAAGGTCTATCACTGTAAGCTGCGCTCTGCGGTCCATGCCCAGGAAGGCCAGCAGCTTTGCTGGGCAACGATAGCCGAGCTGAACAGCCTGCCCTTTTGCCCGGCGGATAAGCCCCTGATCCGGCAGCTGTCTGAGCCGGCTGGTACCAGGCGGGACGGGCTGATCGTGGCGGAGGATACGCATGATGAAACCTGAAAAGCTCAACGCTCTCCCTCGTAACCGGAGTCAGCATTGGGGGGGCTGGCTGTTGCTGCTGTTTGCCCTGGCTGTGGTGAGTTACTATATCTTAGGTCCATCCCGCGGTTTTTTTACCGCCGATTGTACAGACACGATTGTCTGGGCCCAGGCCAGTTTGGATGCCGGCAGAGTTTTTAACCCGGATTTCAGCTACGCGGCTTTATTGCCCTTTGGCGCCGGTTTATGGTATGTGCCGCTGATCTGGTTATTTGGCTATAATCTTGCGGTACAGCAGGCAGGACTGCTCATCTTTTTGGCCTTGCTGACTGCAGCGCTGCTGTTTATCTTCCATGAGGCTGGTCTGTCCTTCCCGCGCGCCTGCAGTCTGACCGCGGCGGCGATCCTGCTTTTATCTGCCAGTGATAAGCTGAGGGAGATTTTTTGGGGACATGTCATCTATTACAGTCTTTCTTTTCTACTCTTATTAATCGGAGCGGCGCTGCTGTTACGTCTGGAAAAGCTGGCAGGCTCACCCGCCAGGCGCCATATGACCTTTGTCGTAACCGCCGCGGCCTTTTTCCTCCTGAGTGCCGGAGCCGCAACCAATGGCATCCAGGGCTTGGCCATGTTCCATTTTCCACTGGTTTTAGGGCTGTTCTGGCTGCATCGGCCACAGCCCGGTCAGACAGCGAGCCGGAGCCAGGCGGCAAGCCCGCGGGCCGGCAGCTCCCCTCTGGCCCGTCCCTTTTGGTTTGAGCTGATTTTAGGGCTTGCATCTGCCGCCGCCGGCTTGTTATTACTGCTATATATGCGACGGGGAGGTATCAGCGCGCCTTATGCAGATGCTTACTCCCGGCTGTCCGCGCCATCAGAATGGTTAAGTCATATAGCCGTGTTTCCCAAACGGTACTTTGAACTCCTGGCTGTCAGCCTTGATCCGCTGGTTTTTCCCTCAGTCAGTGATAGTCTGATCAATCTGCTGCGGGGCTTGGCTGCCCTGATCCTCTTACTGCTGCCGCTGTGGCTATTTGCCCGCTTCCGCCGGCAAAGCCAGGCTCTGCAGTTTCTGCTGGTGCTGCACGCCGGTATGGTGCTGATCATCGGCAGCGCTTTTATTTTTGGCCAGGTTTCCAATGCGGCCTGGCGGCTCATTCCCGCAGTCGCTACCGGCCTGCTCTGCTGTTTATTTAAGCTGGGAGAGATTTCATTCAGCCAGGCTGCACTGCAGGCTGCCGGCGGTGGATTCAAAGCAGCTGCCGCAGCCGTTTTGCTGGCAATGATGCTGGCCTCAGCGGGCGCTGATGCCTGGACTATGCTCAGGCTGCCCTATAACTATGGGCAGAATAATAATCTGTGGCAGCTGACCCGGGCGCTGGAAGCAGACGGCGTGGCCCGCGGCTATGCCAGTTTCTGGCAGGCGAATTCCGTTACTTTACTGAGCGGTGAAACCGTCCAATCACGCACGGTCACCATTAATGAGTCCGGGGTAGCCATCCGCACTTATCAAAGCATTTTAAAGTGGTATCAGACCAGTGATCCGGCTGCTGCCTGCTTTTTAGTGCTTACGCCGCAGGAAAAAGCAGCTTTGCAGCAGAGCCAGGAATGGCAGAGCTTACAGCCCGCTATGATCAGGCTTTATCAGGCCGGGGATTTTACGGTTATGGTCTTTGATCAGGATCTCTGGCAATTGATTGAACCGGTTTACGACAGTCAGGGTTAAACTCAGCGGTGCAGACGCGAGCACGAAGCTAAATCCGTAATAAAGCTGATTGCGTCCCTGACCCATCGAGCAGTTCTGGTTGCGGAGTCATACTGCTGCCAATCCGGATCTTCAGCCCATTCCTGCTCCCGGGCCAGACCCAGCCCGTGCCTGCCATATGGATATACCTGCAGCTCATAAGGTACCCCGTACCGGGCCAGGCCTTCCGCCATAGCCATAGCGCTGGACGCCGGCACAACCTGATCCGCGGCGGTATGCCAGATAAAGGAAGGAAGGGTCTGCCGGTCAATCCAGCTGACCGGGCTGTATTGACGCATAAAGTCCGGATCCGGCACGGCTGATCCGCTGAGTGTCTGACTGAACAGCTGAATTTCTGTTTCAGCCCCGGGTATCCGTGCTGCCAGCTGCAGCAAAAGATTCAGGTCGGTCGGGGCATAGCAAAGGACAGCGGCTTGAGGCCGCAAGGCCGCCGGAGTGGCGCCCAGGCAGGCCGCCAGCCATTCATGGTGCCAGCAGGTAGCATACAACGCGCATAAGTGACCGCCGGCAGAAAAGCCGGCTATGCTGATCCGGTCAGGGTCAAGGCCCCAGGCAGCCGCCTCCCTTTTCAGCCGCAAAACAGCTTTGCCCATAGTCAGCAGCTGATTAGGCGCCATGGTCTCTTTTGACAGCCCTACATGATAACGCAGCACAAAGGCCTGCCAGCCGGCGGCCAAAAATTGCAGTGCGACTGGTTCTCCCTCATGTGCGGCCAGATGCTGATAAGAGCCGCCAGGGCAGATAATAACCGCTGGTCGCAGTTGTGCCGGGGCATCCTCATTTTGCAGATAGGCGTCTATACAAATGTCAGGAACTGCCGGATCTAGCTGAAGACTGAACTGGCGCATGAACGGACCTCCTCAAGCTTATTCATGGATAGAATATACCCTGCCATAGCGATTTGCAACGCCCATCCGCTCATGCCTTGCCGCAGCCTGGCACTTCTGATCCCAAGGCATGATCCTGCTTCTGGTCAGGCAGTGTCACCATCTCAGAATCCGCTGCGGTCTGACACCTGTGGATATCAGCATGCCGGGGCTGTTGCTTGTGCTTCTGGAATAAAACAGGTCCAGCCGTGGCACCTGCTGGCAGTTTCAGCAGCCACTGCTGCAAGTTCAATAATTATTTCTTGCAATTTCCATTTACAAAGCGCAGTCTCGGTGTATAATTGTATACAATTATACGAGCATCCAAGGAGGGCCTTATGCTGAGATTTAGCGATGACACGCATTTACTGGAACAGCACGCTTACCGTTACGCGTTACAGGACATTCCTGAACCCAATCTCTACCGTGACTTATTCCCTTATCAGGAAGTGCCAAAGATTCCCTTTAACCATCGGCTGGTCCCCATGGATATGCCTGCGGAAATCTTCATGACGGACACGACCTTCAGAGATGGCCAGCAGTCCCGGGAGCCTTATACCGTTGAGCAGATTGTTACGCTTTATGACATGATGCATCGTCTGGGAGGTCCGCAGGGGCTGATCAGACAGACAGAGTTTTTTGCATACAGCCAGCGTGACCGTGAAGCCATTGCTAAATGCAAGGAAAAAGGCTATCGCTTTCCTGAGGTCACGGTATGGATCAGGGCTAATGAAAAGGATTTTCAGCTGGTAAAAGATATGGAAATCAAAGAAGTCGGGATCTTAGTCAGCTGCTCGGATTATCATATCTTCAAAAAACTGCATATGAGCCGGCATGAAGCAATGGAACACTATCTGGATGTCGTTAAGCAGGCTCTGGATGCCGGACTTCGCCCCCGTTGCCATCTGGAAGATATAACCCGGGCTGATTTTTACGGCTTTGTCGTCCCCTTTGTGGACGCGCTGATGGCGCTTGGCAAGGACGCCGATACGCCGGTCAAAATCCGGGCCTGTGACACGCTGGGGTTAGGAGTGCCCTTCCCAGGTGTCGCTATGCCCCGCAGTGTCCCCGGTATACTTTACGGTCTCAGACACTATGCTGAAGTTCCTTCCGGCCTGTTGGAATGGCATGGGCATAACGACTTTGGTCTGGGGGTGGCCAATGCCTGCACCGCCTGGCTCTACGGCGCCGGCGCGGTCAATTGTTCCTTGCTGGGCGTAGGCGAAAGGACCGGGAACGTCCCGCTGGAAACGATGGCCATGCTCTATAGTTCCTTCCGCGGCACCGCCAATGGCATGAATCTGGATGTCATCACAGATATCGCGCAGTATTATGAGAAAGAAATCGGTTACCGGATCCCGCCCATGACACCTTTTGTAGGCCGTGATTTTAATGTCACCCGTGCCGGTATTCATGCGGACGGTCTCTTAAAGGATGAGGAAATTTATAATATATTTGATACTGGCAAGATTCTGCACCGAGGTGCCGCGGTGGCTATCTCCAACGTATCCGGAGCCGCCGGACTGGCTTTCTGGCTCAACCAGCACTATGGCCTGCAGGGAGCTGAAGCCATCAGCAAAACAGATCCGTTAATAGCAAAGCTTAAGGACTGGGTCGACCAGCAGTATACTGAAGGACGGGTGACGGCCTTAAGTGATCAGGAGATGGAGCAGGCGGCAGCAGCATCCGGTGATAGTCGTTTCAGCGCAAGGTAAATCACCCTCACCGGACTGTCAGCCACCGCTTCCCGTGCCCATCCGCCGGCAGCTCCAGTACCCGCTGCAATAATAACAGCCCGGCAAGCCGGCAAGTCAGGAGATAATAAATGAAACGTCTGGATAACAGTAATTTACGACGCAGCTCATTGACCGACAGAGTTTATGACGAACTGCAAAACAGCATCCTGAATGGAGATCTGGCGCCCGGCGATGCGCTGCCGGAACTGACACTATCTGAAATGCTGGGGGTCAGCCGCACGCCGGTACGGGAAGCAGTGGCCCGCCTGGAGAGTGATGGTCTGGTCCGGACCCTGCCCAACCGGGGCACGGTTGTGGTGGGCATATCGGAGAAAGATATCGATGATATTTTTACCATCCGCACGCTGGTAGAAGGTCTGGCTGCCCGCTGGGCCGCCGCCAGAATAACCCCTGAGCAACTGGATGATCTGAACCAGATCGTTGAACTGCAGGAATTTTATGTGGAGAAAAAAGATCCGGTCCAGATCTACCAGTTGGATTCCCGCTTCCACGCCTTACTTTACCAGGCCTGCGGCAGTCACATTCTGCGCCAGCTTTTATCCAACCTGCACCATTATATACAAAAAGCACGCGAATTATCGCTTGAGAAGCCTGAAAGAGCTATCCCCTCCGTTCGCGAACACCGCGATATTCTGGAAGCGATTGCCGCGCATGATGGGGTGCTGGCTGAACGTCTGACCAGTCAGCACATCCATAACGCGCATCAGAACATACTGAAAATGATCTGACCGGCAAGCTGCGCTTAGCTCCGGCTCTGATTAAGCTGAGTCACCAGCTCTTCCAGTTCGGACCACTGGACACCGCCAAAGCTCTGCAGCTGCCGCAGGGGCATGTCTCTCAGCATAGCGGCTATCATGTCAGTCGAGATCGCCGCCTTGGCCGCTGACTGACTGTCCGATTCAGTTTCCGGCGTTTCAGGCATGCCCAGGATACCGCCTTCCGCAGCATGTTTGGCCCGGAAAGTCTGCAGGATCTCCGCGGCCACGGGGTCACTCATGATGTCGCCAAGGGTTGAGTTCATTTGAAAAGGTTTGGATCTGGCCGCCGTGCTGTGTACCCTGACACGGACAGTTGCCAGAGGTGCCGCTGCATGACGGCAGATCTGGATTTGATACTGGCCGCTCTCCACTGTCCAGTCCTGACGGTCTTCTGACCAATAGGCAAAGGACCGCTGATCCAGTGTAAAGGAAACCGTGCAGGTCTCCCCCGGCTCCAGGGATACTTTGTCAAAGGCTTTCAGCTCTCTGACTGGCCTGCATATCTGACCCTGAGGCGGCGCCACATACAACTGCACCACTTCCTGCCCCTGGCGCTGACCGATATTACTGACATCTACACTGACATGCAGCGTTTCCTGATCGGTCAGATCATTTTTGTCCACACTCAAGCTATCATAACGGAATTCTGTATAAGACAAGCCATAGCCAAAGGGAAACAGTACCGGCTGGTTTTTACTGCAGTAATACCGGTAACCCACAAAGACGCCTTCACGATAGTCGCTGATATCACTGCGCGGATTGAAGGACAGGTAGGCCGGCGTATCCTCTAATCTGAGCGGGAAGGTCTCTGCCAGCCTGCCGCTGGGATTGACCTGGCCGTACAGGACGTTGAAGACCGCCGCGCCGACTGCCTGCCCGCCCAGATAGGCTTCCAGAACTGCTTTAACCTGATTTAACCACGGCATCAGTACGCTGGAGCCGTTATGCAGCACGACAATTGTATTTGGCTGAACCTTGGCGACAGCTTCAATTAGCTGATTCTGATTCGCAGGCAGGTCCAGATGGGTGCGGTCGTAGCCCTCTGATTCATAGCGCTCTGGTAAACCAGCAAAAATGACCGCGGCCTGCGAAGACTGGGCCAGCGCCACGGCTTCCTGCAGCAGTTTTGGGTCTCCCTGATCCTGATCATCATGAAAGCCCTCCGCGAATACAACTTTTGCTTTTCCGGCCGCCGCTTCCAAAGCAGATTCTACCTTATAGCTGTTAATATGCGAGCTGCCACCGCCCTGATACCGCGGGGCCCGGGCATACTGACCAATGAAGGCCACTGTTTGCTTTGGCTCCAGCGGCAGGATACCGCCGGCGTTTTTCAGCAAAACTATACTATCCTCTTCAATCTGACGGCTGATGTCATGATCCCGCTCATAGTTAAACTCAGGCTGTGATTGGCCGCGCCCCTCTGTAAAACGATAGATGATGGTCAGAATCCGTTCGCAGGCCTGATCAAGCGTTTTTTCACTGAGCGTCCCCTGGTTCACAGCATCAATTAAGCGCTGCTGATTCGATAAGCTCGGGCCGGGCATTTCCAGATCAAGACCGGCTTGAATGGACCTGATCCGGTCATTGACGGCGCCCCAGTCACTCATGACATAGCCGTCAAAGCCCCACTCATCTCTTAATATATGCTGAAGATACAATGAGTTTTCTGAAGCGTATGTACCGTTAATCCGGTTGTAAGAGCACATGACCGTCCAGGGTTTAGCCGCTTTCACCACAATTTCAAAAGCGGTCAGATAAATCTCCCTCAAAGTCCTTTCATCAACCTCTGAGCTGTTGGTCATCCGGCGGCTTTCCTGATTATTAGCCAGGAAGTGTTTTATGCTGGTTCCCACTCCCCGGCTCTGTACACCCCGGACCATGGCCGCAGCCAGGTTGCCTGCCAGCAGCGGATCCTCAGAATAGTACTCAAAGTTCCGTCCGCATAAAGGCGTACGCTTGATATTCATGGCTGGCCCTAATATGGTGCTGACCGACATAGCCTGGCATTCTTCACCCAGCGTCTCACCCAGGCGCTGCACGGTTTTACGGCTGAAACTGCTGGCAGTGGCGCAGCCTGCAGGGAAACACACTGCTTTGATACTTTGATTGACCCCCAAATGGTCGCCCAGATGTTCCTGCCGGCGTAAGCCGTGAGGCCCGTCAGACACACATACAACAGGAATATTCAGGCGGTCACAGCCACCTACATTCCAAAAATCCCGGCCCGTACAAATGGCGGCTTTTTCAGTTAGTGTCAGTTTACTCACCAGATTGGTAATTGCCTGCTTATCCATTTTTACTCCCTATCCGGCGCGCGTCCGCTGCCAGGCTTTGACTAATATAAACAGATAGCTTATTTCATGTTCAAATAGGATCAGCCACTAGCTAACGCGCGTCTCTTTATATTTTAGATATTATTAATTATTTTGATTATTGCGATCCTCAACGATAAGGTATCAATATCCGGGCAGAATTGCAATAGTCGTGCCGTGGCTACGATACTTCTCTGGGCAGACGCTTTCGTTACTGATCTCCTGCTCCGGGACCATTATACTTGTTTTGATGATTTAACAGCTAATGTCCTGTATTTTGGCCCAGCTTATGGCAGCCGCACAAAATGATACATATTGAACGATACTTGCGCCCGCTGGCTGTTTAGTGAGTTAAAATTGATAGGTAATGATCAATTAATCGAAGTACTGGTAATATCAGGAGGAAAATATAATGAACATGAGAAAATGCGCGATGATCGGTTGTGGCTTTGTTGGCTCATCCTCAGCATTCAGTCTGCTGCAGTCAGGACTTTTTTCTGAGATGGTCCTGATTGACGTCAACCAGGATCGAGCTGAAGGTGAAGCCATGGATTTGAGTCATGGCCTTCCCTTTGCCCGGCCAATGGATATCTATGCCGGATCCTATGATGATATTTCTGACTGCGGCATAATTATAGTGACAGCAGGCGCAAATCAGAAGCCCGGCGAAAGCCGCCTGGATCTGGTGCAAAAAAATACCGCTATTTTCAAATCGATCATCCCTGAAATCAGCCGTCGCAATTTTGAGGGTATTTTACTGATTGTATCTAACCCGGTTGATATCCTGACCTACGTTGCCCTTAAACTTTCCGGATTACCGGCTCACCGGGTCATCGGTTCAGGTACGGTACTGGATTCAGGCCGGCTGAAATATCTGCTGGGGCGCAAGCTTAATGTAGACAGCCGCAGTGTCCATGCCAATATCATAGGCGAGCATGGTGACAGTGAACTGGCGGTATGGAGCAGCGCCAACATCTCCGGGGTACCGTTGGAGCATTTCAGCAAGCTCAGAGGAGATTCCGAGACAATCAAGGAGCTGGAGCACCTATATGAAGATGTCAGAGACAGCGCTGATGCCATTATTCGCAAAAAAGGCGCCAGCTATTACGGTATAGCGCTGGCCGTCCGCCGGATTACAGAGTGCATCATCCGGGATGAACACTCCATTCTGCCGGTGTCCAGTTTGGTTCCAGGTATTTATGGCCTGCAGGATCTGTGTCTGAGTCTTCCCACCGTGGTAGGAGCCAACGGAATAGAGCAGGTCCTGGATATTGAGCTTAACCAGGAGGAGGAACAGGAACTGAAACGCAGTGCTGCCACGATCAAGGAGGTTTTAAATCAGCTGGATCTTTGATATTGCAACTTCTCTGTTCCGACTGCTGTCCTGAAGTGTAACAGGGCAGCAGTTTTATTTCCAGGCGTTATGAGCGCCAATGTGGTATAAGTATAATAGCTATGGCAGCACCTCAATCATGCGGAAAAGAGGCGGACAACAATCATGAACAAATTTTTTCTTTGTGTGGCGTATCTGTTCAGTATTGGTCTGCTTTCAAATCTGTTAGGGGACTTTATTCCTCGGGATCGTATGAATTATCAAAAGAAATGCTATCAATCACGCCCATGGGAAAAGGGTGGGAAAATTTACGATCACTTATCTATACGGAAATGGAAAGACAAAGTACCTGATATGAGCAAAATCCGCAGCAAAATGCTTCCCAAAAAGCTGAGTGAAAACCGGACCAGCCAATCCCTGGATCGCCTGATCCGCGAGACCTGTGTTGCTGAAACGGTACACAAAGCACTAATTTTGCTGGGCTTAGGTTGTATACTGATATGGCGGGGTAAAGGCGGGGTACTGCTGTCTTTTCTCTGGGCGCTAGGCAACTGCCTGTATATTATGATACAACGCTATAACCGTCCCCGGCTGATCCGTCTGTTGGTCCAGTCCGGCAGTAAAATCAGCCATTAAGAAAGGACGTATATGAAAGTTCTTATTTTAACTTGTAATACTGGCGAAGGCCATAATTCCGCGGCTGCGGCTATCAGTCAGGAAATGAACCGCCAGCAGATCAGCTGTGATACCGCTGATGCCTTGAGCTTTATATCCGAGCGCCTGTCAAAAATCGTCTGCGCATGTCACAAGCACGTTTATCGGCATATTCCACAGGCCTTTCGCGCCGGTTATGGCTATTCCGAAAAACATGAAGCCTTGTTTTCTGACCACAGCGTCATTTATCGGGCCTTAGCTTCCGGGACTGATAATCTGCGAGATTTCGTTGAGGCCGGCGAGTATGATCTTCTGATTTGCGTCCATGTTTTTTCAGCTTTAATGGCCAGTGAACTGCAGCGTCGCTGTGAACTGCCGGTCAAGACCATGTTTATTTCCACGGACTATACCTGCAGTCCGTCTATGGCCGAGAGCCAGATGGATCTTTATTGCATCGGGCATCGGGACCTGGCGCAGGAATATGCTGAAAACGGTGTTGATCCCGCCAGGCTGTATGCTTCCGGTATACCGGTCAGACGGGAGTTCACGCAACCACAGGATCGCAGCGGGGCCAGGCAGGCTCTGGAGCTGCCGGCGGACGGAAAGAGTCTGCTCATTATGGGGGGCAGCATGGGAGCCGGTCCGGTAGAGGAGCTGACCCTCAAACTATTGGAGCAGCGGCCGGAGGATTGCGACCTGACAGTTATCTGCGGCAATAACGGCCGCTTGTTTGAGAAAATGAACAATCTTGAGGTCAGAGGCCTGAGGGTCCTTAGTTTCACCCGGCAAATACCATTGCTTATGGCAGCCTCTGATTTGTTCATTACCAAACCCGGCGGCTTAAGTATTTCAGAAGCTGCCGCCTGTCACCTGCCCCTGCTCTGCATGGATGTGGTCGGCGGCTGCGAGCTGCGTAATCTGGACTTTTTTAAAGCGCGTGATTGGGCTGACAGTCGTCCGGACACGGCTGAACTGACCAGGACAGCCATCTCCTGGCTGACCGATCCGGATATTCTGGCGCAAAAGAAGCAGCAGCTGGAGCGGGATTTCAAGGTCAGTGCTTCCGAGCGTATCGTATCAGCGGCCAAAGAACTGACAGCCGGTCGTCTCTCTACCCTGGCGGAAATCCAGCAGCTACGGCTGGCAGAAGAGCATTGATTCCGCAAAATTTTGTTAATCAAAATTTAATGCTACAGCATCGTTTATCAAAGTACAATGCAAGTCTGTTGCACGCAGGATATTTTATGCCTGAAAATATGGAAGGAACCCAGATCCCAATATGGTAGATTACAGAGACTTAAGATTAAGCAATATCAACAGCGACCGATTCAAGCATGTCAAATTGCTGCTTTTCTGGCCAGTGTTCGGCCTGTTCTTTTTTTCCGTAGAGCGGATTTTCCCTAACCGCAACTGGCACTATGTATATGTCCCGCTGGATGATCAGATTCCTTTTTGTGAGTGGTTTATCATTCCTTATCTGCTTTGGTTTGTCTATCTGATCGGGACGCTGGCATACACCCTCTTTTTTGATGTACCCGCTTTCAAAAAGATGATGCACTTTGTGATTGTAACCTACGGCCTTACCATGCTGATTTACCTGTTCTACCCCACCGCTCAAGCGCTGCGTCCGCAAAGCTTCAGCCGGGACAATATTCTGACCAGGATAGTCGGCGGTTTATATCAGTTTGACACCAACACCAATGTCTGTCCCTCCCTGCATGTGATTGGGTCTGCCGCGGCGCTGTTTGCCGGCTTGGATGCCAAGCGTTTGCATAAATGGGGCTGGAAAGTCACCTACCTTATTTCCGGCATTCTGATCAGTATCTCTACAGTATTCTTAAAACAGCATTCTGTCATTGACCTGCTGGTAGCTCTGCCGGTTTGTCTGATCGGCTATATGGTCGCATATGCGCGCAACCGGCGGCATAACAGCCAGATCTCCGGCATAGCAGCTGACCGGGACTAGCGTTTTTTTACGCCGCAAACCAAAGCAGCCGCTAAAAGCAGGCCTCCGGTCACCCAGTACAGCCTGAGCAGGTCTGACTGCGTACCGTATATTTCAAGTACCCCTTGCAGGAAGCTGCCGGTACACAAAGTACAAATCGACCACAAACGCAGACGATCTGACCAGGGATTGACCTGATCGATGCCCCGCCACAGAAGCCATCCGTCCACCAGGCTTCCCAGTACCAGGGGGTACAGCCCAAAGCTCAACATGAAAACTGAAATGACGCCATGACTGAAGCGCTCATATAGCAGTCCCATACCCAGACAAATCAGAGCAGCCAGCGCGTATCCCCGAACCGCCTTTTTTCTGGCCCTACATGTCTGTGTGTCTTTATCAGCCCACATAAAGAATATCACTTACCTTTCTTTCTTTAAAAACACGTCCGTCAGACGTGGGATGGTTTATGACCTGCCCGTTAAAATACAGGGTGGCCGAGCCGCCTCCGTCCAGATTATAAGCAGTCTGAACCTGTAATTGTTGCATGAACGCTGCCAGTTGATACAAACTGACACCCTGACTGGTGGAGCTGCGGCCATCTACCACCACCATAACGTAGTGCAGGTCAGATATCTGCCCCACTGCACTGCGAGGATTCAATTGTCCCTTGGCCTGATTGACCTCAGTATTGACCCCGACCTCAATCTGGCCGTCAGACAATAAAGCCGGTCCAAAAGACAAGCCTTGCTGGATCTGCTGTGCTGAAAGCCATTGATCACTGATATCCGTTTCAGCTTTCAGCAGCCAGGTCCCATCGGTTTGGATCAGCAGATCAGTCTGGCTGGAGTCACTCCCGGCGCTGCGGTACAAAACGCCGTTGCGCAGGACCAGTCCGCTGCGGGCACTGTAATAATCTCCGTTTATAGCCAGCACCGCATTATTGGCCTGAGCAATCTCAGAAGTAGCTGCCGTTATATTTTTGCCAAAGGTATTGTCAGCCAGGGCGGTTTTCAGATAACTGGCGTCGCTGAGCACGATATCCGCCACATAAATGTCGCTGTCATCCTCTCTGTATTGGCTGATCTCTATTTTGAAACGAGCATCCTGGTAAAAGCTGGCGCTGCTTTGCGCCGTGCTGTCAGCTGTCTGAGCCTGATCCTCAGCCTGACCGAGCTGGCTGTCCTCCGTCTCAGCTGTATTGACTGAAGCAACGCTGATCACCGCGTAACGGCGCGGGATCACAAATGTGTCCAGGAGAATGTACCCCGCGGACAGGCCTAATAATAAGAGGTAAACCAAACTGAAGGTCTTTCCTCTGCCAATTTTTCTCATCCCGGCTCCTTTGCTGTACCCTCTCTATCGCAGCCCGCTCAGACGGCTTGGGTTATAGACACTATAACCGTCTGAACTTAAATATAGATTAGTCAGCAGCAGGGTTGGCTGCGGCTTGCGGCGGCTGAGGCTATCTTCTGCACGGATACCACCGGCCTTCAGACCGCCGCTTCAGTTCTCACCCTTAGGGTAGGGCCAGCGATGTATCACGCCTTTGGATACCAGAATCGCAAAAAAGATCAGAGCGCAGCCTGACCACGTCTGCCAGCTGATCGGATCCTTAAAAAACATAACTGAGAATAAAAAACCAAAGACAGATTCAAATGATAAAATGAGTGCTGCATGCGTCTGACTGCTGTGCCGCTGAGCCAGGTTTTGAAGTAAAATCGCTAACGCCGTATTTATGAAGACCAGGTAAAACGTTCCGCCCCAGGCACTTTGATTATGGCTGCCCAAAGTGCTGCCGGTAAGGAAGACCGCGACGCAGGACAGCAGGGTAGATGAGACAAATTGGTAAAATGTCATAGCTAATGTATCAACTACCGAACCGTATTTGCCGATCAGAACCAGCTGCAAGGAAAAAACAGCCGCAAAGCCAAGTGTAATCGGGTCTCCTGGCTGCAGGCTCAACGTCCGGTTCAGTGAGATGAAGGCAATCCCCAGCAGTGCCAGTAAACCGGCAGCCAGATCCCGCTTAAGCGGCCGCACCTTCAAAATCAGCCAAGCCATAAAAGGCGTAAAAACCACATAGGTTGATGCCAGAAAAGCCTGCTTGGCCGAGCTGGTATATTTCAGGCCGACTAACTGCAACAGTAAGCCCGTAAAATGCAGCAAGCCCAAGCTTAAGCCATAGCGAATCGTTTTGGCGTCAGCCCGCCGAATATTTTTATGAAACAGCAACCCTAAAACAACAGCTGAACCGGCAAATCGATAAAATAACAGCGTTACCGGTTGAAAGCCGGAAAGCGCTATCTTGCCGGCCACAAAGCCCCCACCCCATATAGCGGCGACCAGGAACAATATCAGATCAGCCTTCAGCTGCCGCGTCTTTTCCGGAGCGACTTCATGATCTGCCACGTCAGGAACCTCCCTGTTGCGATTGAAAGCAAACATTTATTTTGCGTTCCGCAATATTTTTCAGTAGTCTTATTGTACCGCAACCACGGACCAGACGCAGGCTGATAAAAAACTTGCCGCGGTCTCTTAAAGTCCGCGGCAAGCTGCAAGCTGGGGGCTATGATTAAGCTTGAGAAAGGTGTGAGGTTTCAAATCAGGAACAAAACCTCAGACTGCGTTATTTGAGTTCAGAATAAATGGCAGGCAACCAGGTGAGCCTGTCCTAAATCCTTCAGCACCGGTGTTTCCTGATGGCAGCGCTCCATGGCATGCGGACAACGGCTGGCGAAGCGGCACCCAGGCTGACAGTTTATCGGGCTGCCGACTTCACCCTCAAGCGGCAGAACTTCCTTCTGCCGCTCAATTTGAGGGTCAGGAATGGGGATGGCACTTAATAACGCCTGAGTATAAGGATGCAGAGGATGGCTGTATAATTCTTCGCTGGCAGCCAGTTCAACCAGATGGCCCATATACATAACTGCAACCCGGTCAGATATATGCTTGACCATGGATAAATCATGAGCGATGAAAAGATAAGTCAGCCCCAGTTCCTGCTGCAGTTTGATCAGCAGATTAACCACCTGAGCCTGGATGGAGACGTCCAGTGCGGAGATAGGTTCATCACAGATTATAAACTCCGGGTCAACTGCCAGCGCCCGGGCTATCCCGATCCGCTGGCGCTGACCGCCGGAAAATTCATGGGGGAAACGGTTGGCATGTTCCTTATTAAGACCGACCAGGCCCAGCAGTTCCTGAATCCGCTGCTGCCGCTGTTTCACACCCGGATAGAGGCCAAAGTTTTCCATCCCCTCGGCTATAATATCTCCGACCGTCATCCGGGGATTCAGCGAAGCATAAGGATCCTGGAAAATCATCTGCGCCCGTTTTTTAAACCAGTGGGCCTGCGGGCCTGTCAGATGAGTTATGTCTTTACCCTCATAGCGGATGCTGCCGGAAGTTGCCGGATACAGGCCGATGATCGTGCGGCCGCAGGTCGTTTTCCCGCAGCCGCTTTCACCCACGAGGCCAAAAGTTTCACCGCGGTAAATATCAAAGGAAACATCATCAACCGCCATCAGCCGGCCCTTTTTCCGGATGGTGAAGTATTTTTTCAGGTGCTCTACCTGTAATAGCTTGGACTTGGTTTCAGGCATGATTTAAGACCTCACTTACATCTTGGTAATCAAAAGCCGCTTTGGCCAGATCATCATGCAGCCAGCAAGCAGCCTGGTGGGTGTCCGAAAAGCTGGTGTAAGCCGGATCCCGATGCTGACAGACCTTCATACAGTACTGGCAGCGGCTGGCAAAGCCACAGCCCTGTGGAGGAGCGATCATATCCGGTGGGGTACCAGGGATAATCTGCAGCCGGGCCTTATTTTCCTGATTCAGACTGGGAACAGCTTTGAGCAGGGCGCTGGTGTACGGGTGCTGAGGGTGACTGAATATTTCTGCTACCGTTCCCTGCTCAACAATCCGACCCGCATACATCACGCTGATGTAATCGGCCATACCGGCTACCACCCCCAGATCATGCGTGATCATGATGACAGCAGTATGCTCTTGTTTTTGAATATTGCGCAGCAATTGCAGGATCTGGGCCTGAATGGTCACATCCAGCGCCGTAGTCGGCTCGTCCGCAATCATCAGCCGGGGCTTGCAGGCCAACGCTATGGCGATGACCACCCGTTGACGCATGCCGCCGGAGAATTCATAGGGATACTGATTGATCCGCTCCTCCGGATTGGGGATATTAACCATCCTGAGCAGCTCCAGCGTCCTCTCCCGGGCTTCCTGCCGGCTCAGCTTGTTGTGCAAAAGGATATTTTCCATAATCTGCCGGCCGATTTTCATGGTAGGGTTAAGCGAAGTCATTGGGTCCTGAAAAATCATCGCGGCATCCTTACCGCGATAGTTTCGCCACTGCCGGTCAGTAAATTTCAGGACTTCCTGTCCTGCAAAATTGATGGAGCTATCCGCCTTGACTTCTCCGGACGGGGGTTCGATCAGGCCCAGCACCGCTTTAGATGTAACGGTTTTGCCTGAACCGGATTCCCCGACGATCGCCATACACTCGCCTTCGTTAACCTTAAAGGAGACACCTCTGACGGCCTGTACCTCACCGGCGTAGGTATGGAAAGAAATGCGCAGATTTTTGACTGCCAGTAATTGATTGGTCATAGGATACGTCCTTTCCGTTATTGACGCAGTTTGGGATCAAACGCGTCTCTGAGGCCATCGCCCAGGAGATTAAAGGCCAGCATGGTAATGGACAATGCCAAAGCCGGAAAAATCAGCTCATGCGGATAATAGGCCATCTGCTGCTGTCCAAGCGAAGCCATGGCTCCCCAGCTGGTCAGCGGCGGCTGTATCCCCATACCCAGGAAGCTTAAAAAGGCTTCTGAAAAGATGAACCCAGGGATGCTGAATGTCGTGTTGATAATAATCAGGCTCATCGTGTTGGGGATCAGATGACGGGTAATGATTTTATAGGATGGGGTGCCCAGGACTTTGGCCGCCATGACATATTCGCTTTCCTTCAGCTGCAGCACCTGCCCTCTGACCAGCCGCGCCAGGCCGGTCCAACTGGTCATGCACAGCGCCAGCAGCAGTGAGGTCATACCTTTTCCTAAAAAGACTGACACAATAATGACCACCACCATATAGGGAATGCCGACCAGGATTTCTACAATCCGCATCATGATGTCATCTACCAAACCGCCAAAATAGCCGCTGATACCTCCATAAAGGACGCCAATCAGCAGGGACACCAGCGCTCCGACCACGCCGATAGCCAGAGATACCCGCCCGCCGATCCAGATCCGGGCAAAGATATCCCGCCCCAGATCATCCAGGCCAAAAATATGCTGCCAGGTAGGTCCCTGATTGGTAATGGCGATATTCTGTTCATCAAACGAATGAGGGTAAATCAAGGGGGCAAATATGCACATCAGGATGATAAAAACCAGCAGACCCAGACTGAGCATGGCCACCCGGTTCTTTTTCAGGCGGCGCAGGCCATCCTGCCAATATGAGATGCTGGGTCGCTGCAGCTGTTCTGAAAGCTGCTCGTTAACGCCGACGCGTACAAACTGGTCAGCACTTATATCACCGGAGGTCAAAGTTTTGAAAGCAGATTGTTCTGTCACCACGGTCCTCACCTTTCCTTCTTACCTTCAATGATGCCCTTGCGGACTCTGGGATCGACGATAGCGTAGAGAACATCCATAACCACCATACAGAAAATAAAGATAAAGGAAAAAAAGACCGTGGTGGCAAGGATCATGGGATAATCCCGTCCGTTGACACTGTCAACATAGTAACGGCCCAGGCCGGGAATAGAAAACATCCGTTCAATGACAAAGGATCCGGTCACCACCCCGGCAATCTGCGGCGCTACAATGGTAATAATGGGCGTGATGGCATTGCGCATGACGTGCCGGCGGATGATCTGGAAGCGCGACAGGCCTTTCGATTTAGCCAGGAGGATATAGTCATTGTTAAGGACATCCAGTACCGATGAGCGCATGAATCGGGAGTAGGTGGCGATCCCGCCAATGGCCGCTGACAGGGTAGGTAAAGCGGTGTACTTGAACTGATCGGCTATGCTGCTGCCGGACACGGCCCAGCCGACAATCGGAAAGTAACCGCCCGCGGCATACTTTTGCAACAAAGCGGCAAAAACAAAACTCGGAATGGATACCCCCAGGATCGCGATAAAAATAGTAAGAAAATCAATCCAGCGTCCGCGGTGCAGCGCGGCCAGAATGCCCAACAAAATACCTAAAACCAGGCCCAGTACGACAGCCTGCAGACCCAGCTGAAGCGAAGCCGGAAAACGCTCTTCAATGATGGTATTGGCAGTCAGGCCGGGCGTTGTGTATGACTCCCCCAGTTCCCCTTTGGCCAGATTTTGCAGGTAGATCACATACTGCTCTCCAACCGGCTTATCCAGACCCCACTTGGCCTTTAAATTTTCGGCTACCGCTTCCGGCAATACCTTCATACTGGATTGGGTCGCGTCACCCGGCATGCTGTACATCATAAAAAAGGTAGCAGTCAGGATAATCCATAAGGTAACCACCAGATAGCCAACTTTTTTCAGAATATATTTGAACATTTCTGCCTCCTGAGTTTGTCTCTTGCATCAGGCCAGGTTCTGCTGTTGCCGGTGACCGGCCGCAGCAGACTGACAAAAGCCGCCCAGTCTCCAGCTATACTGGTTTGCAGACAAGGCGGCAGTTGGGGTGCCTGACTAAAGCTTAACCTTCAAGATACGCGTCGCGCAGTTCAATAGCCGGTCCGCCCGCGCTATTGATGTAAACGCCCTTGAGATTTTTGCTCATGACAACATTTTGATAACCAAAGGTGATAGGTGAAATACCGCAGTCATCTACGGTCAGGATCTTTTCAGCCTCAGCAAAATTTTCTGCCCGTTTGGTCATATCAGATTCAGTCTTATTGGCGTTGATCAGCTCGTCATAGGTGCTGTTGGAGTAGAACGCCGCATTGTTGCCGTCACCGGTGGTATAGCACTGGAAGAAGGTCATGGGGTCGTTGTAGTCCGCGCCCCAGCCGGTCTGGCAGACCTGATACAGGCCCTTGGATACTTGATTGTTGAAGGCAGAATTATCAGAGGCAGTTTCGATGTTGACCTTGACACCCAGCTTGGTCTGCCATTGGTTCTGATAATACTCCGCAATCACCTTGGTATCGCTGTTGGAGTTGCTTTGTAAGAAGGTGATTTCCAGAGTTTCGCCGGAACGTCCGATTTCTTCAAGGCCTTCATTCAGCAAGGTCTTGGCGTCTTCAGCCAGTAAATCTGTCATCGGCTCAGCATACAAAGTGCGATACTCGTCCGTACCGACTGACATACCATAAGGGATCAGACCAGCAGCAGCTTTGCCCTTTTTGGCCACATTATTGACATACGCGTCGCGGTCAAAGGCGATGGCAAAGGCCTTCCGGATCTTGGCATTGGTGAAAACGCCGTCCGGATCCTGGTTGTTAAAGCTGATATAAGACATGCTGGCTTGCGGAGCGGCAGACAGCTGAACATCGCCGCTGTCAATTTTGCTCTGCAGACTGGTCACATATTCAGAACGGACATTGCTGAGCAAGTCTATCTGACCGGCGTCAAAGAGCTGCTGGCGGGTATTTTCATCCTGAGCCAGCGGCATATCTATTTCATCCAGTTTGATGTTATCTGCGTCCCAGTAATTGGGGTTCTTTTTCAAAACGACCTTGGTCCCGCGGGTCCATTCACTGACATAGAACGGGCCGCTCTGAGCCAATTCCTCAGCGGTAGCGCCGTATGAAGCATTCGCGCTGCCCTGGGTCTTGCTTTCCGGAACCGGAGTGATATTGGAAAAGGTCAGCAGCTGATCAAAATAAGGTAAGGCCTCGGTCAGGGTAATCTGCAGAGTTTTGTCGTCCAGCGCGACTGCGCCGACATCTTCTTTGGTACCGGTTCCGGTATTAAAGGCTTCGCCCCCCTTGATGCAGTAAAAAATACCGGCATTGTGGCTGTTGACTTCAGGGTCAAACAAACGACGGATCGAATTGACATAGTCCTCGGCTTTAACTTCGGTGCCATCCTGATATTTGTTGTCACGTAGTTTGAAGGTCCAGGTCAGGCCATCCTCTGAATGTTCATAGGATTCTGCTCCGGCCGGAGTCAGCTCGCCGTTTATCAGGCGAACCAGGGTTTCCTGGGTTTCCAGAACAATCTGGTTTTTTTGAGTGTCATCCGCACGGCCAGGATCTAAGGTATCCGGATCAGTGGTCATCACGATACTGATCTTGCCGCCGGTGCTCTGAGCGTCAGCCTGACTGCTGTCGGTTTGCGTGCCGCTGCCAGAGGCAGTGCTGCTGCTGCTGCTGCTGCTGCCGCTGCTGCCACAAGCAGTCAGGGTAGCCGCCAACAGCGCAGCTAATACTACTGTAAGATGCTTTTTCATAACGTTCCTCCTATTTTCGCTGCAGCTAGCTGCCGCAGTGAATTCCGTTTGCTGGTGGTTATTCTATCGTCTGATGCACCAGATCTGCATAGACACAGCCTAAGAGTTTGGTATTGATGGCTTGCGCTTTATGAATATTGCGCTCACAAATAGCCAGATACAGATCATGATGATAGGGCATGCTTTCTCTGAACGGATCCGTCATGTTCAGCGGGAACTCCCATAGCGCATCCATTTTGTCATTAAGAAGTTTTATCATGGCTGCCATGATTTTGTTATGGCATAGCTCGTAAATCTGCTGATGGAATTGATGGTCTTCTTGCACCTGCCGCTGACCGGCATGAAATTTCTGCATCAGGATGGCTTCAATTTTACCTAATTCATTCAGCTCGGCATCGGTGGCTTTACGGATGACCATGGCCAGGATTTCTGATTCCAGCGCCTGCCTGACCTCCACAACCTCCAGCAGCTGTTCCTTTTCATTATTGAAGGCTAAGACAGAACTAAAGGCATCCTGAGGGCGTTGGGAGCGGCCGACATAAATACCTTTGCCGTTTTTCACCTCAATCACAGCTTCTGCTTCCAGTGTTTTGACCGCTTCTCTCAAAGCGGTCCGGCTGACCCCCATCATATCGCTCAAAGCGCCTTGTGACGGCAGCTTATCTCCTGGCTGCAATTTATGCTCCTGAATATATTCCTGAATATACTTAATAATCCTTGTCTGTAGTGAAACCTGTTCAATTGGTTTTTGCATAATAATCAAATTCCTTTGCATAGTATGCGTGTAGGCCAGGATATTTAAGCTGTCAGGACAGGTTTCAGCTTCAGTAAACGTTCCGCAGTAAACTGCTATAGGCGACCGGAAAATATGCTCCGGCTTTCGGCTAACCTGTATGATAGCATATAGGTAAAATACAACTAACCGGCAGATCTGTCAACGGTATATTTTTGCAAATCATAAAAATGCAGCCCCCAAATCTCGTGGTTCAGGAGCTGCGCAAAGCAAAACTGTATTAGTTCAGTCTATATTAGGTCTGCATGATATTGCCGGGTTTCTTGCATGGTCAACTCAGTTTGAGCGTACCCGCAGGGTCTTGACTTCAAACGGTCTGAAGCACAGGCTGACCCCGGGGTCACTGTCTTCAAGTAAAGCTGCTTCGGCAACGGGCTGCTCATTCATCAGGCAGGAACTGACCAGTCCGTGAGCCGCAGGCAGCGTCAGCTTAACCTGGCGGTCCCCACCTTTTGCCTCATAAAGGCGGACAATCAGGTCACCGCTGCCGTCTTCGGCCAGCTTAACCGTATCCACAACGACTGCCGGATCAGATACCGTCATGAAGTTGCGACTGTGGCTGCCGCCGGGTACACAAAGCGGCGCGACATTCAGCGCGTAGCCTTCCGCCACCGCCGGACTGGACTCAAACGCGCCTTCCCAGGCAGTCAGAGCGTATGTGAAGTGATGCACCCGGTTATCCGCCCGCAGTTCCGGCGATCCGGCAGCCTTTAATAAGGTCAGATTCAGACAGTTACCCAGCATACTGATGCCGTATTTGCAGTCATTTAAAACGGCGGCACCGTGACTGCTGTCACAGAGAGCCGTATAGCGGTGATTGCAGACTTCAAAACGATCCTGCTCAAATTGCCGGCTGCGATGAGTCGGACGCCTGACATAACCAAACTGAATCTCATTCAGGGCTTCTGTGGCGTAGATATCCAGCGGGAAGCTGACCTTGAGCAGGCGATGCAATTCTTTCCAGTTAACCGTGGTCTTGAATTCCAGCCGGCGGCTGCCGGCGTTCAGAATAATATCCTGCTCCAGCTCGGAGTTACCGATCGTTTTAGTGACTCTGATCACAGCCTGTAAGGAAGACTGGCTGAGCACCGTTACCTTGGCGGCTGGCTCCAGGCTGATTTCCTGCTGTTCGTAATTGCTGTCAATGTCCCAGGCGTCAAACAGGCGCGGCACGTCTTTATAAAGCAAGAAGTGGTTCAAGGGAGACGCAGCAAATTCACGGCCACTTTCTTTCAGCGTAAAGGAAGGAATTTCGCCGTTCTGATCAATTTCCGCGCGCAGCCACTCATTTTCCAGCACCAGCCTGGTGTCAGCTGTCCGGGTCAGGCTGACACCAGGAACTGGCTGACTGGCTGGCTGTTCGGCAGGAACCAGAACCGTCGCGCTGACTGGCGGCAGCGTAACCTGGGCAAAGACCTGTCCCGCCGCATCAGTTTCAGTGGCTACGGTCTCCCCTTCAGCGGTCCGGGCCCCCTGTTTAAAGCGCTCCGGCAGGGCTACGCGCTCTACCCGGCTAAACGACAGCGAGTTAAAAATGGTCACAGCTGCAGCGTCGTCCGCTGAGGCGGTCAGACTGACCGCTGCGCTTTGCGCCAGCTCGGAGCCGCGGCGAATGACCTCATCATGCAGGACCTTGGCTTCCTTGTAGACTCTCGCAATGGAAGATCCCGGCAGGATGTCGTGGAACTGATTCAGCAGCACCTTTTTCCATAAGGCCTCAAACTCCGCGGCCGGATAATCGGTTTTCTGATCAAGCGCCGCCAGAGCCGTCCATAGCTCTGCTTCTCTTAACGTCAGCTCACTGCGGCGATTTCCCCACTTGACACTGGCCTGAGACGTATAGACTCCGCGGTGGGCACTAAAATAAAGCTCACCGGTATATTTATGCTGTGGTCCGCCTTCCGCTTCAAGGTCCTTGAATAATTTGTTGGGAGTCGCTAATTCAACTTTCGGTGCGCCTTCCAGATCCGCCTGTCTGCGGGCAAATTCAATATAATCTCTGGTCGGGCCGCCGCCGCCATCGCCGTAACCAAAGGGCAGCAGGAACTTGTCCAGCTCATCTTTCTGCACCCGGTTATCCCATAACTTCATCAGCTCATCCGGGTTCGTACGGTAAGTGTAGCTGGTTGGCAAGAAGGCAGAAATGTCCGTGCCGTCGTTACCTTCCCAGGTAAAGTAGTGATACGGGAATTGCTCGCCTTCATTATAGGACCAGAAAATTTTCTGAGTGACCAGATACTTGATGCCAAAGCTTTTCAAAATCTGAGGCAGAGCCGCAGAATAGCCAAAGGTATCCGGCAGCCACAGAATCTCACAATCAACCCCCAGCTCTTCCTTGTAAAATTTCATTCCATACAACAGCTGACGGATCAACGATTCGCCGGATGTCATGTTGGTGTCTGGTTCCACCCACATGGCGCCTTCCGCTATCCAGCGGCCGGCACGGATAGATTGCTTTATGCGGCTGTACAGCTCCGGGTAGTGCTCTTTACACATCTGATAGGTCTGGGGCTGACTCTGCAGATAGCGGTAATCAGGATATTTATCCAGTAAGCGCAGCTGCTGAGCAAAGGTCCTGGCAGTTTTGCGGATTGTTTCCTGGAACGGCCAGAGCCAGACTACATCAAGATGTGAGTTACCGATGGCATAAAAGGTTGGCGAGGTAGAGCCGTTCTGGCACGCCAATGCACTTTTCAGCATCTCCCTGCCGGCTTCATAGCTGGCCAGGCGCTGTTCCAGTGGCTGTTCGAAATCAACCGTCAGGGTAAAACGCTGCAAAGCCGCCGCTATTTTGGCTGCTCTCAGGCTGCCGTCAGGCAGATTCTGCATGACTTCATTCAACGTGGTGACATCCATCCACAGCTGATAGGCGACTTCATTCCAGATGCCAAAGGTGGAGTGACCGACTTTAGTCCTGTTTTTGCCTTTAAGCGGATCCTGATAAGCGCCGGGCATGACCGGGCCAACTGCACAGCCACCTAAGGGGCTTTCAGGGTAAAAATGGCCGGCATAAGTCTCCAGCACAATATCATATTGACGACCTGCTTCACCGGACTGAGTCACAAAATTATCTTCAATGTAATGATGCGGTACGGCTACCCATTCAGCCCTGCGAGTGCCAAAAGCCTGGCCATCCACAAAAACGGTGGATTCACCGCCGGTATTCAGGTTCAGCACAATCATCTTGCCCTGGGCCGCGTGAGGCAGGGTAATAGCGGTCTTAAACCAGCCGTACTCCCATTCCTCACCCCAGTCCGTGCCTTCCGCAATGGGTTTGGCCGGATGTGCCAGCGCGTCGGACAGGCTTAGCTCATCAAAGGTGAAAAAGCCTTCAAACGATAAGTCTCCCAACGGCAGATAGAAATCCTGCGTCAGTGTGTACGCCCAGTGTTTCAGGCGGTCACGCCATTCTGCTTTCATTTTCATGAAATATATGTCTCCTGTCTTTATTTAGCCACCTCCCGGCAGACTGGCCGGCAGGTGGTTCTTGATTGAGCTGTACTTTTACGTTAACGGACTGCGACGATTAATGCAATGCACTTTATTTATAAATTCTGTAGAACATTCTCTGATCAGGCCTGCCGGCGCCGGTCAATCGGCGCCTGCATTAAGGCTTCCACCTCAGCCTGCTCCGGAACGCTCATAATCCCGCCGTAGCGGGTGGTAGATAAACTTGCAGCCGCACAGGCAAAAGCCGCGATCTGCTGCAGCTGTGCCTGGTCTAACGCTCCGGGAGCCATGCCGCTGGCTAAAATCCGGCTCATGGCTGAACCGCCAAAAATATCGCCGGCGCCGGTAGTATCGACAGTTTTAATCCCGGCATTGAAATTGGCCTGACGGCCGGTGGCCCGGTGGCTGGCATATATGCAACCGTCTTTGCCCAGCGTTACAAAAACCAGCTGGGCCGCGGTATTGCTCAGCAGATAGTCGGCACCTGGTTCAGGAGCCAGGTCAAACAGAAAAGCGATCTCTTCCGCACTGATTTTAATAACGTCCGCCTGAGACAGGCCCCACAGGATCTGATGCTTTGCTTCACTCAGATCCTCCCAGAGCGGCAGCCGCAGATTAGGATCAAAAGAAATCAGTCTGGATTGCTTTTTTGCATATTCGACGGCCTGAATGGTTGCGCTGCGGGTGGGCTCAGTCGTCAAGGACAGCGTCCCAAAATGGAAAACGTCAGCCTGGTCAATCAGGCTGAGATCCAGCTCCGAAAAATTGAGCTGGGTATCTGCTCCCGGCTTGCGGGCAAAGGAAAACTCTCTGTCTCCATCCGCGTCCAGGGTGACAAAAGCCAGCGTAGTAAAATAACCGGCATCCTGTAAAATCCCCTGGGTACTGATCCCGCACCGCTCCAGAGTAGACTGCAGCAGGCGCCCAAACACATCCTGCCCCACCTTGGCCAAAAGTGCGGTCTTAACCCCATATTTGCTGAGCGCGGCCAGATAGTTTGCCGGCGCGCCGCCCGGGTGTGCCTCCAAAACCGGGTACCCATCCGCGTTAAGCCGCTGACTGGTAAAATCAATCAATAATTCACCTAAAGCCACCACTCCTGACATATTGCTACCTCTCTCCAATTTATTCAGACCTGACCGCCGGCCGCGGATAACGACCAGTTATTCTGCTACCAATCACAGCCAAATTCTAACATCTGCTGCCGCTTAACGCTATAATAGAATCATCACCAAGCCTCAGGCTTAGTCAGGAACAGGAACAGCGGGGCCAGGATCATGATATTTCAGTTAAGAGAGGATGCAGACAGCATCATAGCCGCGGCGCTCCAGGCGGTCATGCCTGAGCAGGCCGTCCGCCAAGCTCTGACCCGTTCTTTTACCCGCCCCCCCGGCCGGTTGATTATGATTGCGGCCGGAAAGGCGGCCGGTCGTATGGCTCAGGCTGCTTATGAATTGCTGGGGGACCAGATCAGCTCAGGCCTGATTATCAGCAAATACGGTCATCTTCCCGGGCCAATCGGCCCGTTTACCTGTATTGAGGCCGGCCATCCGATTCCGGATGAGAACAGTTTTGAAGCGGCCCGTCAGGCGCTGGATCTGGTACGGCCGTTGGGCCAGGCGGATCAGGTCCTGTTTTTACTGTCCGGCGGTGCCAGCTCGTTATTTGAGTGGCCCCTGATCCCGCCGGCAGAACTGCAGGCCATTACCCGGCAGTTATTGAGCAGCGCCGCTTCCATCACAGAAATCAATTGTCTGCGCAAGCGCTTCAGCGGCGTAAAAGGCGGCCGGTTTGCCGCGGCCTGCGCCCCGGCAGCGGTTTTCACCGTGGTTCTCAGCGATATTATCGGAGATCCGCTGGACATGATTGCCTCCGGGCCGACCACCGCCGACCGCAGTACCAGTAAACAGGCTGCCGCCATCGCGGCCAGATATCAGCTCAAGCTGTCAGCTGCCGCCCGGGCGTGCCTGGCAAAAGAGACGCCCAAAAAGCTGGAGCGGGTACAGACGGTGGTTACGGGCAGTGTCAGAGCCTTATGTGAGGCCGCCGCAGCTGCCTGTCGTCAGTCAGGCTATGAAACGTTGATTCTGACCGATCACCTGGACTGCGAGGCGCGTGAGGCCGGCAGATTTTTGGCCGATATCGCTCAGACTCACGCCGGGCAGGGACGGCGGCTGGCCTTTATAGCCGGTGGTGAGACGGTGGTTCACTTAACGGGTCAGGGCAAGGGCGGCCGCAATCAGGAGCTGGCCCTGGCCGCGGCGGCCAGCTTGCCTCCCTGCTGCGCCGTTTTCAGTCTGGGTTCAGACGGTACCGATGGTCCTACTGATGCTGCGGGAGCTTATGTGGACAGCGAAAGCCTGGATGCACTGACCCGGGCAGGCTTTGATCTATATCAGGTACTGAAAGACAACAACGCCTATCCGGCTTTACAGGCAACAGGCGGCTTGATTATGACCGGTCCCACCGGGACCAATGTCAACGATGTGTCCGTACTGCTGGTGGACAGGTAAACCGCCAGACCTCCCCTCAGCCCCGGCGGCGCTGTTTAACCAGCCGCCGCCTGGTTTGTTCTGCTCATGGTATCTCGTTATGCTCAGGACTTTTCCGGCAGGGCGCGGACAAAACGGCGGGTGATCTCCCTGGGCCGGGTGATAGCCGTTCCAATCACCGCCGCCAGTGCGCCCGCGCCTAACACCGATTGTAATTGCTCTGGTGTCCAGATACCGCCTTCGCCAATGATGGGACCGACCTGTTGATCTGCCAGCGCTTTGATCATAGCTGTATCCGGCAACGTCCTGCCTTCAGTATAAGGGGTATAGCCGGCCAGCGTGGTGCTGACAATATCAAAGCCCAGCTGGACAGCCCGGACCGCTTCAGCCACCGTTGAACAATCAGCCATAAAGAGCTGGTCCGGATAGCGCAGCCGCAGCGGAGCAAAAAAGCTCTCCAGGGATTCAGCGCCCGGACGCAATCGAGCAGTAGCATCCAGCGCGATGATCTCGGCGCCGACCTTAATCAAGGCGCTGACCTCATTTTCAGTCGGCGTGATATAAACGTCCGAATCCGGATAATTCGCTTTTATGATACCAATGATCGGTACATCCACTGTAGCCTTAATTGCCTCAATATCAGCCACGGAGTTAGCCCGGATGCCGCTGGCGCCACCCTGGGCTGCTGCCAGGGCCATCCGGCCCATAATATAGGAGCTATGCAGGGGCTCATCCTCCAGGGCCTGACAAGATACAATTAAGCCTCCGCTCAGTTTGGATATGATTGCTGCTTTTTGATTTGTCATAGATCGCCATCCATTCATAATACAGGCATCTCAGAAATTAGCTCCTGAGATGCCTGCGCCTGATCAAATATCTATATTATACAATTATTCCGACTTAAGTTATCAGCCTTTCGCTGCTTTCCAGCTGTCATACTGGGTCTGTATGGCTTTTAGTACATCCTGATAACCGGCTTCATCCAGGGCAGACTGATACTGCGCCAGGGCGCTTTCCACATCAGCCGGCGCGTAACCGCCTTCCTCAAGCGTATAGCCATATTGATCATAAACGCTCTGGCACGCGGACCATTGTGCTTCCACACTGGAGTAATCCGGACGGAAGCCTGAGGCGGAGGACTCTACTGAATTATTATTGAAATCTTCATACAGGCTGACTGAATCGGCCGGGTTGCCTTTGACAATTGAAATGGACTTGACGGAACCTGATTCCCAGGCGCTGTGGTTGTACAGATCACCCTTTTGATTCACAAAGCCGTCCGCGTCCTTGTCATAATCGGTACCTTCAATACCGTAGGTATAAAGGTCCGCCAAGGTGCTGTCCGTATAAAGCAGCCCCAGGAAAGCCAGACTGGCTTTTGCCTCTTCTTCCGTTGAGCTTGAGGAAATGGCATAGCAGGAGCCAAGCGTACTGGTTGAATTGGCCCAGTTTTTAGTCATGTGAATAACATCACAATCCTGTCCGTAGGTGGTGGTGGCAGCTTCGTTAATGGGTACATCTACCCAGGCCGCAAAGCCCCAGTCTGTCCCCATAATTGCTGTATCCGGCACGGTCTTGGTTGCTTCCTCGTCACTGATATAGCCTTTTTCAGCCCAGTCAGCGATCAGATTCAGAAAATCCTTATAATCATCTGTCTGTAAGGTATTGATGACTTCATCAGTAGAACGGTCAACTGCCATCATGGTACCGCCTACCGTAAAGTCATATTTATCAATATAATATTTGCTGAAGAAGGGCATTTTCTGCATCAGCAGCGGGTATTTTACGCCGTCAGCTTTCATCTGAGCCAGCATGGGTTCAAGGTCTTTCAGCTCCTTGACGGTAGATAAGTCCCAGCCGTACTGTTCTGCTTTGGCGGTCGGATAAACCAAATCATAGCCTTCTGCGGATTCCTTGTAGATAGGGATAAAATAATCCTTGCCGTTATATTGCGAAGCCCGCCAGGCCTCTTCCGGGATTGAATCATACAGATCCGTCCCTTGCAGAATATCCGAGATGTCGTAAGCCGCGTTCTGCATAACCAGATTATCCGTGGAAACGGTCCCCTGCCAGCTGGCAGTCCAGAATAAGTTCACTTCGTTATTGGTCAGCGAAAGATTGACCTTATCACCGTACTCACCTGAAGGAATATCATTTAAGGTGATTTTCACATGAATTTTATCCGCGATGTAGTCATTGATCGCATCCTGGATCTTACTGACTTCAGCTGAATCGGAGCTTGCCAGATTAAACGTCGCACGGTCAACCGTAATTTCAGTCAGTTCCCCCGAATCCGTCTGGCTGTCTGAGGAAGCACCTGTAGCTGTCTGACCGTCGCCAGAAGCTTCTGTATTCGTTTTATTGCTGGCTTGTGTGCTGCTGCCTGCAGTTGAACTGCAGCCTGTCATCAAGCCGGCAGCCATTGCGGCAGCCAGGACTGATGAGAGTATTTGTTTCCCTTTCATTGCTTCACCTCCATGATTAGCGCCAAGCAATCCTGATTGATTGCTGAAAGCATCTTTCATTTATGCAGTTTACGGATTGTCCGGTCCTGAGGCAATAGGTCCGTGGCGCTTAGGATGTTCTTACGATTGCCGGTCTATTTATGTCCACCCGGCACAATATTATCCCTCAGTCCTTGTGCACAGCAACCAGATTGCTGCAAGGAATTCGTGCTATTGTGAAAGTACTTTCTGATACCTTTGTGCTAATTGTATTTTCCCGCATTTAATTCATAATACTATTGCAAAGCGTCGCAAATGACAGGAATGCAATTATCGCTGTCATTTAATACACCAGCTTGGGGGATTGGTCTATGAGAAAACAAGGCAAAGCACTTTGGGAACATCGGGCCCAGATCATCATGTCACTCCCGGTTTTCCTGATTTTCTTATTGTTCAGTTATGTTCCGATGGCAGGCCTGGTCCTGGCTTTTAAGGACTTTGACTTTAAGTTAGGTATCTGGAAAAGTCCCTGGGACGGTCTGGCCAATTTCCAGTTTCTGCTGGCTTCCAAGCGGACCTTCATTCAGATGACAGCTAATACAATTATGTATTACTTGATTTTTACAGCTTTGGGTATGGTCCTTGAAGTGATGATAGCCATTGCAATGGATCAGCTTGCATTTAAGCGCATGGGAAAAGTCATGCAATCCGTCCTCATCATTCCGATCTTTATTTCCTACACCGCAGTGCAATTTATCGTTTACGCTTTTTTAAGCAGCAATACCGGCATCATCAATAATCTTTTTGGCTTGAATATCCGCTGGTACATGGAAGCCAAGTACTGGCCGGTCATCCTGACGATTGTCAAATTGTGGAACGGCACTGGTTATGGCGCAGTGCTGTATATGTCTGTCCTGGCCGGAATTGACCAGCAGATGTATGAGGCCGCTCAAATTGATGGCGCTAATAAATGGCAGCAGATCCGTCATGTCACCTTGCCATCGCTGGTTCCCATGATGACAGTCATGCTTTTACTCTCCGTCGGCAGTATCATGCATTCAGATACCGGACTGTTTTATCAGGTTACCAGAAACAGCGGAACCTTGTACGACACCACTCAGGTTATTGATTCATATATTCTGAATGCGATTTTCCACAACTCAAACTTTGGCTTTACCGCGGCGGCTACTTTTTTTCAGTCCGTAGTCGGTACGATCTTGATTTTGCTTTCAAATGCTGCGGTCCGGAAAATCCATCCGGAAAACGCGCTGTTCTGATACGCTTGAGGCGCACGACGGACGTCACTGTCCGCAAAGGTTACAGGAGGTTTGAATAATGAAACAGCAGCGTGGCATTGTTTTGCATCATAAGAAAAGGCACGGCGCCGGCCAGGTCATTCTGGCGGTCTTCCTGCTCATTATTACCATTTTATGCGCGCTCCCCATTGAGCTGATTTTTGCTTCGGCTTTTGCAGATGAAACGCTCCTGACGACGCAGGGATTTATGTTCTTCCCGACCCAGCTGTCGATGGATGGGTTTAACGCAGTCCTGCGTTATGGCAAACAGCTGTTCACATCATATGGTGTGACGCTTTTGATCACTGTGACCGGCACCGTACTGGGTCTGATTATTATGGCCATGTATGCTAACTGTCTCACCATGTCCGATTTTCCCCTGCGGCGGTTCCTCATAGTCTGGGCAATGATTCCGATGCTGTTTTCAGGCGGGCAATTGTCCACTTACATCATTTATACTTCCATGTACCACCTGCGGGATAACCTGCTGGTTTTGATTCTTCCGCTTTGTGTATCAACCATGAACCTGATCATTCTGAGAACGTATATCCAAACCAGTATTCCTAAGGAATTGATGGACTCAGCCCGGATAGACGGAGCCGGTGAATACCGCACCTTTTTTCAGATCGTCCTGCCCTTGATGAAACCGTCGTTAGCCGCAGTCGGTTTTATGATGGCCACCGCTTACTGGAACGACTGGCAAAATGCTTTGCTCTTTATTACCAGTAATAACAAAAAGCCCTTGCAGCTCCTGTTAATCAATATCCAAAAAAGCATTGAAACCTTGCTGAGCACCCGCAATATTCCCTCCAGTGCCTTAGCTGCCATGCAGGGCAGCATCCCGCAGTACTCAGCGACCATGGCAACCGTGGTCATGGTAATCGGTCCGATCATGATTGTCTATCCTTTCTTTCAGAAGTATTTTATTAAAGGTATGACGATCGGCTCAGTAAAAGGTTAGAACAGGTAACGAAACAGATGCTGGACTGGATAGATGGCTGCTTGGTGAACGAAACCAAGCAGCAGATAAAAAAAGCTATGACAGATATGACGTATGTGGAACAGAGTATAGCGCAGTATTTTATTGATAATCAGGTAAAGAGCAATTTTTCCTCAAAAGAAGTGGCCAGTTTATTGTATACATCTGAAGCGACCTTATCCAGATTTGCCAAAAAATGTGGGTATAAAGGTTACCGGGAACTGATTTACTCCTATGAGCGGGATCTGGAGTCAGAAATAAACGGCAGCCAGACGGAAAAGGATGTCGGTCACTTTGCCCATGCCGTGACGGTCAGCTATCAGAAACTGATTCAGGAAAGTCTCAGCTTATTGGATACGGAACAACTGCGGGATTTTATCAGCCACCTGAGTCAGGCCCATCAGGTGAAGGTACTGGGTCTGGGCCATTCCGGCTTTGCCGCCCGCGAATTTCAGCTGCGGTTTATGCGAATCGGACTGGATGTCGCTGCGGTAACCGACACCCAGGTCATGAAAATGACCGCTGTTTTGGCGGATCCGGACAGTTGTCTGCTGGGTTTCAGCCTGTCCGGGCGGACAACTGAAGTGACCGACACGCTGCAGGCAGCCCGAGCACGCGGGGTTTACACCGCCTTGTTTACGGCCAATCCGTCTGTAGCATTGAACGCCTGCTGTGATCAGTGTATCCGGCTGCCCTCGCTGGAGGATCTGGATACCGGCTCCAGAATATCGCCGCAGCTTCCCCTGTTAATCTACCTGGATATCATTTATACCTACTATTTTGCCAATGACTATTACCTGAAAAGCGAAAAACTGCGTGCCACCCTCTCCGCCCTGGCCGACGAACGTGGACACGGACTTGAACCGAAGCCCTAGCTTTCCCAGTGTAATTTAATGAAAAGGATGCCGATATTGTTATGAAGAAGATCGTATTATTGCCCCTGGATGAACGCCCCTGTAATCAGGATTTCCCCCGGCGTCTCTTTGCTCATGGGGATTTAACCATCTGTCAGCCCTCTGAATTAGGTCAATATAAAAAGCCGGCCGACTTTAACAAGCTAAAGGCCTTTTTGCTGGAAGCCTGCCGGGACGCGGATGCCCTGATCATCAGCCTGGATATGCTGATTTACGGTGGCCTGATCCCCTCCAGACTACACCATGAAAGGCTGGACTCATTGCGCCAGCGGCTGGCGCTCCTGCATGATCTGCGTACAGAAAATCCGGACATGCTGATTTATGGTTTTCAGTGCATTCTGCGTTGTCCTGATTATAACAGTGACGAAGAAGAGCCGGATTACTATGAAACAGCCGGCCAGGCTATTCATGCCCTCGGGGTGGCCGTTCACCGCAGTCGTCTGGGAGAAAAAAGCATTCGCCAGATAGCACGGCTGCGAGCAGAAATAGGGCAGGAAGCGCTGAATGACTATATTCAGCGGCGTGACCTGAACCGGACCCTTAATCTGGAGACGCTGAAATACCTCGAGGATCACACCCTTGATGCTTTAGTAATTCCCCGGGATGACTCTCAGGAATTTGGTTATCCTGCCATGGATGAAGAACTCATCCGTCAGGAGATCTATACCTTGGACATGACAGACCGCGTTTTGATCTATCCTGGTGCGGATGAAGTCGAACTGACCTTATTAGCCAGGATTATCAACCAGCTTCATAGTCGCAAGCCAAAAGTTTACGTAAAATACGCCTGTGATAAATCACGGGAGCTGATCCCATTGTATGAAGGCTGCAGCCTGGAAACCACCATTAAGTACCATATTATGTCCGCCGGCTTTCAATCTACCAGCAGTTATGAGCAAGCTGATATTGTGCTGGTCATTACAGCACCGTCCGCCAGTATGCAGGAAGCCGCCTTTCAGCCCGCTTCTTCTGCCGCATACACAGTTGACCGGCTGCTGGCAGAGCTCATAGAATTTATCCGCAACCGGCTTGAAGAGGGTAAAGTTGTCACGATTGGCGATGACGCTTATGCCAATGGCGGTGACCTGGATTTCCTTCATCTGCTGAATAAGGCGGATCTGCTGATGAAAATCGATGGTTACGCCGGCTGGAACACCAACGCCAATACCCTGGGCACCGCCCTGGCCGAAGCCTGCGACAGCTTTTACTATGGTAAGACCGCGCAGCACCAGGATTTTTTGCTGCAGCGCTACCTGGAAGATGGCGGTTACTGCGCCAAAGTCCGCCAGACCGTGTCCGAGGCGTTCAAGATCCGGCCAGCTGAGCATTTTATACAGTCAGACCGCGAGGCAGTGGTTTGTGACCGGATAAAAGTCAGCCTGCAGCAGTTCCTGACCCAGGCATTAAGCTCCATTGCCACGGTCAGCAGCATAAATCATGTGTCCTTACCCTGGCACCGCATGTTTGAAATTAACCTGGAAGCGACGCATCACGCCACGGCAGGTTCCGCGGATTTGAGCGCCCGCACCGAGGCAGCCCGCACCGAGGCAGCCCACTCCGAGGTGGCAGCCTCAGCTAAGGGTTAAGGCTGAGCGGAAGCTTAACGTGAATTGCAGCCGAAACATAACGCCCGGGCAGTCAGGATTGACCAACCGGGCGTTATGAATAAGCGGTGAAATGGAGCGGCAGCCGGTATTTCAGCTTTGTGTAAAGGTTAACTCTACCGGCCGGCGACCCAGCAATCTGGCACTGCGTTCATCTGGCTGGGCGTCTCCGACATAGACGGTAAATCTTCCCTTTGGAATATAGAACTGGCCGTTATCATCACAGAGGCTGAAAGCGTCCCGCGGTAGCGTGAAACGCAGACCAACACTGGCTCCAGCCTCAACGGCTACTTTATCAAAAGCTTTTAATGCCCAGTGTGGCGCGTCCGCCTGCCAGGCTCTGACATATAGCTGCACGGTTTCCAACGCATCAACGGTACCAGTATTTTTCACATGAACAGCAATGGTGACAGATTCTCCGTCGCCAGGTACCTGCTGACTGCTGGCCTCTGCTGTCAGCTCAAAAGTCGTGTAGCTCAGCCCATAGCCAAAGGGATACAGAGCCTCACCGCTCATATATTTGTAGGTCCGGCCAGCCATGCTGTAATCCTCAAAATCCGGCAGCTCCTCACTGCTACGGTAAAAGGTAATCGGGAGTTTGGCGGAGGGAATCGCCTGGCCCAGCAAAATCTCCGCTATGGCGCGGCCACCATAGCTACCGGGGTAACCCGCCCACAAAATGGCCGGAACCGCCGCTGACTCAGCCGCCTGGGTGACGGCGATGGCGCTGCCACTCATCAGCACCAGGATGACCGGTTTGCCAGACTTTTGCAGCAGTTCCAGCGCCGCTTGCTGCTCACCGGGCAGCTTCAAATTTGGTTTGTCTCCGCTGCCATACTCATTGGAGGCGTCTCCTTCTTCCCCCTCCAGACTGGCATCAAGGCCCAGCACTGCAATGACGACATCACTGTTTTGTGCCACCGCCCAAGCCTCAGACAGGCGATCAGAGCCCTGGCTGAGTCCGCTGGTTCCTGACCTGAACAAATGGCATAATTCGCTGGTCAACACCCGGACCTGCGGGCCCACGATCTCTTGAATTCCCTCCAGCACAGTTTCATAGCGAGAGGCGGTTCCCTCATAATTCCCGACCAGAGCCGCCCGGCTATTGGCATTTGGACCCACAACACCGATGGTCATGCCAGGTTTTAGAGTCAGCGGCAGGATAGGCTTATGGGCGGAGCCATAGGCCTGATTTTTCAGCAAAACCACTGCTTCTCTGGCGGCCTGGCGGTTGACCGCCTGATGTTGGGTTGAATCAACCACGGTATAAGGTATCTGATCCCATTCAGAGCTTTGCTGCTGCAGGATTCCCAGCTTGAGGCGGGCTGCCAGCAGACGGGTGACAGCAGCATCCAGGCGCTGTTCAGATACTAAGCCTTCCTTAACAGCCTGTCCCAGGAGTAAAAAGAGCTCGCCGCAATTCAGGTCCGCACCGCTGTTCATGGCCAGGGCCACGGATTCCACTGCATCCGTGGTTACCCGATGGTGTTCATGGAAATCCTTAACTGCCCAGCAGTCGGTTACCACATGGCCCTGAAAGCCCCAGGCTTCCCGCAAGGTTTTTTGCAGCAGCGTGGGAGATCCACAGCAGGGCTCGCCATTGGTGCGGTTATAGGCGCCCATGACAGATTCTACTCCGGCTTCCTGTACGGCCGCTTTGAAGGCTGGTAAATAGGTCTCCGCCAGATCCCGGGCGCTGGCTCTGGCATTGAACTCATGGCGCTTGGCTTCAGGGCCGCTGTGAACCGCAAAATGCTTGGCGCAGGCCAAAGCTTTTAAAACCGGCCGGCCGTTTCCCTGCAGATGTCTGATAAAGCTGACTGCCAGTCGCGAAGTCAGGTATGGATCCTCCCCATAGGTTTCCTGACCTCGGCCCCAGCGTGGGTCCCGGAAGATGTTGACGTTTGGCGCCCAGAAGGTAAGGCCCTTATAGATATCATGGTCGCCGAAGGAGCGCTGTACATTGTATTTGGCTCTTCCTTCCTCCGCGATCACATCCGCCACCTGCCCCAGTAAGCTCGTATTAAAGCTGGCGGCCAAACTGATAGCCTGCGGAAAAACAGTCGCCACACCGGCACGCGCCACACCATGCAGGGCTTCATTCCACCAGTCATATGCCTCTATGCCGAGGCGCGGAATAGCCGGCGCGTGATTGACGGTCTGACTGATTTTCTCTTCTAATGTCATCTGCCTGACCAGCTCTGCAGCCTGCTGATAAAGGCTCTGCTCATGCGCTGCGCTGTCAAGATTATATGCTGCCTGACCAGCTGCGGGATTTGGAATTTGGGTCTGCTGTTGATCTGCCATGCTTTTACCTCATTTTTACAATCTTTCAGGCCGAGCCATCCGGTTCAGTCATATCTGTCATTCAGTTTATACATAGCGCCCAGCGGCTGCTCTCAACTTATTGCCGGCTCAGAGTCAGTTATTGCGCTGCTTCAGCAGTGGCGGATAAACTCATTTACATATTTTTCTGTTCCATGGATCACTGGATGCTCATGGGCCCGGTGTACCACCTTTTGATACTCCGCTGGTGTACAATTTTTTACTTGCTTAAAGACCCGGTTAAATGTAGACAAGCTGTTAAATCCACAGGCTAGCGCGGCAGCGGTAACCGTCTGTTCCGGGTCAGTGAGACATTTCTCCGCTTCACTGATCCGGCAGCGATTAAGAAACTCCAGGAAACTCATCTGGGTGTAAAGCTTAAAAAGGCGGGAAAAATAGTATTTGCTAAAGCCGGTCTGCTCTGCTACCTGCTCCAGGGTCAAAGGTTCCGCAAAATGTTGGCGAATATAACCGCAACTATGATAAATCATACTCATATGACCGGCTTCCCACAGAGTTGGCTGAGGTTTATCCGCACCCGGTTCAGACTTCGAGCGGCTTGCCTGACCAGCAATCAGGTGACTGAAGATCAATGCGTTGATCTTCATCATATCAGCATAGATCATGATATTTTTGAAATAGCCCCGCTCGAATTCAGTCTGCAGCGCATCTAAAAGGATATCCTGCAGCCGCTGCCGCAACTGTGGCTCGGTTGCCCGGGAGACCAGAACTGCTGGTTCAGAAAAAACTGCCACTGCGGATAGTTCAGGAAACTCATTAAAAACCCTGGGATCATACAGCACCAGCATACGCTCGCCATCATCCGTTTCCGGCAGATAGATCTGATGTAAGACCCCTGCCCCGATCCAGAGGATATCCCCTTGGCTCATTTGGATTATTTTATTCTGGCAGGCCACTGTATAAGGTCCCCTGAGCGGCATAATCACTTCACACGCATTGTGCCAGTGCAGCGGATACCCTTCCTTAACGGTATTATGAAAAATCCGGACACTGCTGTTTTCTGTAAAATGTACCGTTTCCCTCACGCCATTTAAATGTTCAATCATAGTCAGCTCCCATTCAATATATGAGGTTAACTCAGACTTGACTTAGCCAACATTATATCAAGAAAATAAGCTTATAAGTGACGACTCAGGTGAGACTTGGTCGACGCAGATCCCAATGAGGTCTGCCAAGGGGCTAAATCCAGGTCTCAAAAGGGGAAGCGGGCAGGCCTGCCTGGTTCAGGATATGCTGATCCAACGGGCAAGCGGTATAGTTATAACGCAGGCCCAGTTCCTGTGTTGCCGGCAGGTCCTGCAGTGAGGGTGGCAAGGTCAGGTATAAACTACTGCCATCTGCCCTCAGTTTTGGTGGTTTCTGCCAAACAGTCCCATTTCCCAGCAGAAAGCATGAGCGGGCATCCTGAGTCAGGCATAGCCCCCCGTCAGCATGGTTGAATTCCAGATAGATGAGATCTGGCCCTTGCCGGCAGGCCCTGATCAGTTCAGGGCCGCGGCTTCCGTCCCCATCCTTGCTCAGCAGGCTGTGCATCAGCGCTGCCGACCGCTGACCCGGCACCCTTTTTTGCTGCGGATGCAAGTCATGGAGTTCGCCGCAGTCAACCGTTACGACCAGACCTGCCCAAGACTGCTGACTGAAACAGCGCCGCTGCGCTTCCCTGATTTTGGCCCAGGCTAACGGTCGGACCAGACCTCGCGGTTCCTGGTAGGCAGACAGCTGAAAGCAGACCAGTGGGCATTGAGGACCAAAATCCGTTTTCCAGCGGGCTATAAAACGACGTAACAGCAGATCATAGCGCTCAGGCTCAGAATCATTGGATTCACCTTGATACCACAGCCCACCACAGATAGCCAGATCCCTGATCGGCTGAATCAGGCTGTAATACAAGCCTCCCGGAAAGGATTGAAAAAAGGTATTCTGGGGCAGCGCTGGCAGCCTACTGCCTTTAGCTGAGAACCAGTCGGTTCCAGCAAAATCCAAATTCAACGCCTGCCCTTTCAAACCGTAAAAACGGCCGGGGATCAAGCCGCCGGTATCCCGGTTAATGATCAGGCGGATCAGCAATTCATTGATGCCAGGCCGCAAGGAACCGGCGGTCACGGGATAGCGCCGCGGTGGATACTGATAGGCGGTTTCGCCTTGCAGCTGGCCGTTAAGATAAGTCTGGTCCGCGTCAATCATAGCTCCCAGGCAGAGCTTGGCCTGAGGACCTAACCGGCTGAGTTGCTCCTCAGACAGATGAAAACGATGCCGTAACCAGATTGAGCCGTGATACTGGTCCATCTCGGTGTCAGTGAACAGGCCAGGCACCTTGATGCGCTGCCAGCTTTTCGGCGGTAGCGGTTTAAGCTGGCCCTGGTCTGTCAGCAGCGGATCCTGCTGATCCAATTGTTTGTACCAGCTTGTTGTCCGGCGCCGTTCCTGCGCCTCTATCCAATTCCTTCTGGCAGTCTTCTGACAAAGGTCAAACCGCCTCACCGCCTCCGGGTCATCTTGCCAGTCCGGTTCAGGCAGCCAGGCCTCAATCGGACTGCCGCCAACCGCTAAGCTGATCAGGCCGACTGGTACACCTGGACTTTGGGTTTGATATGCCTGGGCAAAGCTGATTCCGATTGCGCTCATATCATACAACGCCGCGCCTCGGGCGGTCTTCCACTCTGCGATCTGAGGCCAGTTGAAATTGGCTGAATAAAAAACAGGTGATCGCTCGAGCTGCAGCAGTCGGACTTCTGGCAAGTCGTAGACAGCCACCGGATCCGGCAGTTGATCCAAGGTCCGGCTCAGGGGTAGTTCCATATTGGATTGTCCAAAAAGAATAAAAACATCTCCAGCCAGTAAATCTTCTAGTTGAATCCGCTGCTCGTCTTCCTCTATCAGGAGTTCATATGGTCCACCAGTATCCAGAGCCGGCATATCCATGACCCACCGGCCGTTGTCCGAGCTGCATGTGCTGAAGTGCCACAGGTTGGCCTGGGAATCATTCAATCTGATATGAATCCGACTGAAGGGTTTAGCCTCACCCCATAATCGCCAGTTTTGATTTCGCTGCAGGACAGCCCGGTCCTTAAAATAGGGAAATAACGTCAGTTTGTTCATGATTGATATCCCTATAGCCTGAGATCCAATTTGAGGGCCTCTTGTCTGACCCAAGCCGCGGCCTGACGGTAGTCATCAAGGGTATCCAGGTGCTCCAGGACAGCCGGCGTATCACGGGGCAGCGTACTGAGCGCTTGCAACAACGTACCATAATCCAAATAACCGGTCCCAGGCCGGACTTCCTCAAACTGCACGGTGCCGCAATCCTCTTTCAGGCGAATATCCTTTAAGTGTACCGAAACAATATAAGGTCGCAGCAGGCTGATCGTATGCTCAATAAAAGCGCTGTTATCATAATAGCGACGGGGCGAGTTGATGGCATTACAGATATCCAGATGCACGCCGGTCTGCTCCGGACGGTCAATGGCCTCCAGGAAATCCAGATAGCTCTCCGCCGAATCCAAAAAGATATATGGCATCATCTCAAAGCTCAGACAGCTGTGCCTGGGGTTGGCCCGATCAATAATGTCTCTCATCACGCTGGCCGCTTCGGCAGCGAAGGCCGCTGTATACCCGCTGGGACAAGGTCCGGCCCAGTAACGGGTATTCTTGCTGCCGACGACATTGACGCAGGTTTTGGCGCCCAGCTTATCCGCCAGTTTCAATCGGTCAACCATGTACGCCTGATTATGTCTGGCTTCTTCAGGATCTGGACTCAATGGATTACACCAGGCGCCCACTTCCGCAAACACCAGATCCTGATGATAAAAGCTTTCCTTTAAGGCCTGAATGGCGTGATCGTCATCTGAACTTAAGTCATATGGACAATTCCCGGCTTTATAGCCTTGCTGCTTAATAGCCAGCGCGTAAGCTTCCGGATCTTTACCCTCATAAAAGGCTGGACCAGTCAATAACATATGCATATCTCCTTTAAGCCGCGACTGCGCGGAGTCTGGTTTTTATACAGATAGGAGCTTAGGCGGAACGCCTGCTCCCTGGTTCGGGACTCACCGTTATAAATGCAGTCTGAGCCAGCTTAGATCAGCTGACAGTTGTGATGCCGTCAGGTTATTTTCCAGCACCAGCCAGTCCTGGTATTGGTATTGCTGAAGTATCTTCAGAGCATCAGCGGCCCGACAGTCGCCTTGTCCCAGTGGCACACATACCGGTTTTGGGCCTAACTTAAAGTCCTTGATATGTACCTGGCAGATATCCGGATAGACGCCCTTCAGCAATTCAAGCGCATCCACGTGCGTATAGAGCCAGGGGTTGGCCGTATCAAAATAAATCCCAAAATTATCCCTGGCCACAGCGGCCAGCAACTTGCGATTACCGGCCAGATCAAGGTCATTTTCACTACCGATCCGTAAGCCATAGGCCTCTGCCTGCCGGCAGATATAGGCCAAGTGTCGGACGGTATTGGCAAAAGCCTGATCACCATGCATTCCGCTGTCCCAAAAGCTGCACAGCTGCAGGGTGCCGGCGTCAAGCTTAGCCGCTATCTCCAATGATTGATCCAGAATCCGGCAGATCTCCGTTTCCCGGTCAGATCGGTTCAGCTCAAGGTAATTTAAACCTAACGAAGCAACCGCCAGACCATTTTGCTTTAAGGTGGCCAGGCAGGTTTGCAAAATGGCCGGATCTAATAGGTTACGGCTTGTTGTCTGTACTCCCAGGTCAAGTTGTACGCCATCAAAGCCCAGCTCCAGCGCCTGGGTCAAGCCACTGATTTCCGGGTCAGGCAGGCACCACTGGCAAATAGCCAGTTTAGGCTGAGCAGCTGACTGAACCGGACGCTTTGCTTCAGATATCATTTGTCTTTGCCTCCTCTTGCCCTGACAACGTGTCATGGATAAACGCTTGCACTGCCTGCAGGCTCTGATTTAACTCGTCATCTGTAAAGCCATGTCCCGCGCCAGGTAACGACAATAGTCTGGCCTGCTGATAATACCCCACGGCCTTCCTGGCGTAATCAATGGGGACAATGGGATCAGCCGTACCCTGTACCAATAGTACCGGTCCCCGATACGGACAGATTTCCTGGTAAACATCCATATTGATGACATCCTGATGATAACGACGGCCAATCGTCTGTCCCAGCACCTGGCTTTCTGCCGGGATGCTACCCGGGTCCGGGCAGCGCTGACGGGCGTCATCCGGTATAATCAAGGCTGGATAGATCAGGATTAAGCCCCGGCAAAACCTGGGGCGACGCGCAGCGGCCAGCGCAGCTACCAGACCACCTTGGCTTTCACCCATCAAAAAGAACAGCTGAGGATCAAGTTCAGGGAACTGTTCCAGCTTGTCCCTGAGGTCCTGTAGATCCCTTAGTTCTGTTAATACCGACATATCCCGCATCCGACCAGAGCTCCGGCTGGCTGCTCCCCCGCCGCAGAAATCAAAAATACAGACGGCAAGACCGGCCAGCACGAGCCGCTCCGCGCTTCGAGCAGTCTGCAGTAAGCTGCCGCCAAAACCGTGGGCTAATATAATGGTTGCTACCGCGCTATGGTGAGTTTTATTTGGCCAATATAACCGAGCGTAAATTGAGCGGCTGCCTGACCTGACGGTAAACTCATAAACTGACCGCGTTGGACTTTGCTCCAGGCAAGTCATCTGTCTGAACTCATTCATAACTGCTTGCTTCCTATTCTGAACTCAGCCTTCAAAAAAACTGAGCTGCTTTTCTTCCCAGTATACATCCTCCATTAGCTCAAAGTCAGCCTGTAGTCGCCAATCTGCAGATGATGCGCCGATATATAGTCGTATCTTTCCGGCCTCGGTCTTCCAGCGGTTGGGACGGATCCAGAAAGCCAATTGATCCAGTGGAACCGAAAAGCACGCTTTAACGGTCTCTCCCGCTGCCAAGTGATATTTACGAAATGCAAGCAGCTGCAGATTAGGCCTGACGACAGAGGCCTGCTGATCCCGGATATAGATCTGTACGGTTTCTGCACCGGCTCTGGAACCTGTATTACTCAGGTCAAAGCTGAACACCAGGGACTGACCGGTACTGATCCGGTCCGAGTTCAGCTTGAGAGCAGTGTAGCTAAAACTGGTACAGGATAAGCCAAAGCCAAAAGGATACCGCGCCTGATGTGGCGCGTCCACATAATCTCGGACTGGGCTCAAGGTTCCCTGATGCCAGGCAGAGCCAAACGGGTGACTATAATAAAGTGGTAATTGGCCGGTTCTGAAAGGTACCGTAAGCGGTAACCGGCCAGAAGGATTACAGTCTCCCAGCAGGATCTCCGTCAAAACCTGACCCATGCCTTCGCCCAACGTCCAGGCTTCAATGATGGCTCCGGCACATTGATCTGCCGCATCGCTGCACAAGGGGTGTCCGCCAAAATGGATCACGATGATCGGCTTACCTAAAGCTTTTGCTTGAGTAATAAAGCGCTCCTGAGCGGGGGGTAGTTCCAGGCTGCTGCAATCCAGTCCTTCCCCTTCAGTCGCTATCCTACCGCTACCGTAGCGGCCCCCGACTGTCAGGAGGATGACCTCTGCCTGGGCCGCTGCCTGCAGGGCTTCTGCCATATATCGACCGTCACTACCCATATAATCATAACCGCGGCTTACAGTGATGGTCGTCTTGGGCAGAGCTTTTTTCAAAGCAGCGTACAAGGTATCCGCAGTGGGAGCGGCTTGTTCAGCGATCCTTTCAATGTAATCTTCATCAACCTGCTGGCGGGGTTGATCTGGCTGATAAGCTTGATTGACGGTCAATCCGGCCATGGTAGAACTACCGGCAGCAAAACCACAACGCATCGACGCGTACGTATAACCGCCAAAACCATCCAGCGTACGATTGGCTTGAGGACCAATCAAAGCTAGCCGGTGCAGGTTGTTTCTGTCCAGCGGGAGCAGGTCTTGGTTTTTAAGCAGAACGACGGCCTCCCGTGCGACCTCCCTGGGCAGGCTGCGAGCTTCTGGCTGTTGATACAGCCTCAATACGGCCGCGGTATCCTGAGCCAGTGGCTGTTCAAACAAGCCCAGCGCGAATTTGGCAGTCAGCACGCGTTTGACCGATTGATCCAGGGCCAGAAGCAGTTCAGGGTCATTGGCGGCCAGTTGCAGCAGCCGATCGCTGTAGACGACCGGACAAGGTAGTTCTTGATCCACGCCGGCCCTTAAGGCCGCCGCCCCGACTGCGGGCAGCGATTCTCCGACATGCTGTCGGGTATAAACTTCTTCTAAAGCGGAATAATCAGATACCACCAGACCCTCAAAGCCCCAGCAGTCACGCAATAACTCCCTCAGTAAGGTCTGGCTGACGCTGACCGGCTCGCCATTAACCGCGCCGTATGACGGCATCAACGCACTCAGGCCAGCCTGACAGATCGCAGCCTGAAACGGTTTGGCAAAAACTTCAGCCAATTGCGCGGGAGACACCGACACCGCCGCAGCGTGAATCCCTCCCATCCCCTGATGATATGCCAAAAAATGCTTGGCGGTTGCAAGTACACCTTTCCCAGGACCGCCTTGCTGCAATCCACGGACAACGGCCATGCCCAGGGCCGTAACCAACACAGGGTCTTCTCCAAAGCTTTCACCACAACGGCCGAAGCGCTGATCACGGTTAACATCCAGGACCGGGGAAAAGGCCTGCAAGCCGCCGGCCGCTCTGGCCTGACGGCCAATCAATTCTCCCATCTTCTGGAGTAACGACGGATTAAAGGTTGCGCCCTGAGCTAAACCACTGGGAAAGCTAGCGGCCTGGGGCAGTAAAGCTCCGGCATGGGTCTCCAGATGAAAGAGAGCCGGAATGCGATGGGGACTTAAGTCCATAATCCGCTGCTGGATATCGCGCTGACGCGCCAATACCTGCTCCAGGCTGGGAGTTTCTGTAGCAAACAGGTAGGCCACCTGTCCCGCTCCCAGCGGAAAATCGTGCGCAAGTACAGCCTTGGACCAATGAGCGGGGTTATAGGTCTGCAGCTGAGCCAGCTTTTCAGCCGGACTTAAATCTTCAAGTAAAGCCTGAGCTCGCCTGGCAGGTGCTTGAGCTGGATCCTGATAGATTGCCTGCCTGCTCAGGGCAGGATCAGCACGACTCATAAGGCCACCCTGATGGCCGCTATTGAGGATTCCGGCAACCTTACAATCAGTTTTCCCGGGCCAGCTGATGTCACTGCCAGCTGCTCTGGCTTTACCCGCTCCGGTTGTTCAAAGCAATTATACGCTCCGGCACCCCTGAGGCCTCCGCTCAGCAGCGCCCCGCCGGCCTGTGGCAGATGTAACGGGCTGGCGCCAATACCATCCAGATAGATTGTCAGGTCCTGAGAATTCTGATCATCCAGATTAGCCAAAGTCAGCAGGACGGATCCGTCTTCTGACTGGCTGGCTGATGCGCTGAGGTCCGGTAAGCTGGCATCACCATGGCTGATCAGCTGTGTTTCAGCGAAGGTTTCCAGCTGTCTGGCCGCCTGATGGGCCTTAAACAGCAAAAAGACATAATAGGTTGGGGTCAGCAATAATCGAGGGCCGTCGGTCAGAATCAGCGCTTGCAGGACATTTACAGTCTGGGCCAGATTAGCCATCGCCACCGTATCACAATGATTGTTAAACAGATTCAGGTGAATCGCTGCCACCAGCGCGTCGCGCATGGTATTCTGCTGGTACAAAAATGCGGGATTAGTAGCTGCTTCCGGAGCAAACCAGGTTCCCCACTCGTCAACAGCCAGGCGTACCTTGCTGGCCGGATCATACTGTCGCATGATCCGGCTGTGATTTTCGATCAACTCATCCATATAAAACGCATTTTCCAGGGTATTATAGTACTCCTGCCGGCTGAAACCGGTTGCGGGTCCCTTCTGCCCCCAATCTTTGTAAGGCCGGGTGTAATAATGCAGAGACAAGAGATCCATCTCTGTCCCGAGTTCCTGCATCATCACCTGGGTCCAGCTATAGTCATCCACGCTGGCGCCACAAGCGACCCTGCAGAGCGGGTGTTGGGGGTCTGAACGCAGGAAACGGGCAAATTGCCGGTACTGCAAGGCATAAAAACGGGCGTCTGACGCTTTGCCCCCACCCCAGGGCTCATTTCCAATTCCCCAATAACGGACATGCCAAGGTTCCGGATAGCCACAGGCCGTTCTCAGCTCCGCGCCGGGCAGTCCCGCCGGCAGATTGCAAAAATCAACCCATGCCTTTAGCTCCTGGATGTCGCCACTGGCCGTATTACCGGTTATATAGGGCTCACAACCCAACCGCTGGCAAAGCTCCAGAAATTCCTGGGTACCAAAATGATTTGTTTCCAGCGTTCCACCCCAAACGGCATTAATCATGGGGCGGCGCGAGGTTTTGGGTCCAACGCCATCCTGCCAGTGATAGGTATCCGCAAAGGAGCCCCCTGGCCAGCGCAGCAACGGAATATCCAGTTGTTTTAAAGCTTGTATGACATCCAATCGCAGTCCGCCTTGTTGCGGGATCTCTGTCTGGCCTGGATCAACATAAAACCCGCCGTAAATACAGCGGCCCAGGTGTTCGGCAAAGTGGCCGTAAAGATTGCGGTTGATCTGGCCTTTGGACCGGTGTCCATTTACTAATACACGGCGCATGATATACCTCCTGCTGCCTGATCATTTGTCTGAATCATTCGCAGGTTTCAGGTCTGGCTGCCGTTAGCGACAGTCAGATCCCGGCCCCGGCCGGCCACTGCCCGATCATAGTCGTAACCCGGGTCAGGCTTGAGCCTGACCGGCGTCAGTTCAAAGTAAATGACCGCATTGGAGCCCAGGCTGAATTCCAGCTGTAACGGCCCCCGCTCCGGCTGTAAAGTTCTGGTACGAATACCCGGAACTGCGGTTTGCCGCAGCAACTGCAATTGTGTGGCAGATAACGAAGCCGGCTCACCCAGGTCGTGCCAGACCTTGAGCGGGTTGGCGTGATGTTCGTCCACGGTCTGAGTCAGCAGACAATACTCAGAAGATTGAGACAAAGGTATCTCAAAGTGAAGGCTGGCAGGCGCGGCCGGCCCCTGCAGACTGAGGTTCCAGACTATTCCGCAGTAACAGTCATCTGACCGTCGCATAAAAAGCGAATCAGCAGCACGATGCAGGAGCTTTGCGCCCTGCAGCAGTTTATAAAACCTGAACACCCAAAACGTTGGCTTGGGGATACAGCCATTGGCCACCAGACCAAAGCCACCATGAAACGGTGTGAAGGGTACCCCGTTTTCCTCAAAGATATCCCCAAAGGTCCAGTATGAATAGCTGACATGATCATCCCCCAGGCGGGAGAGTTGCTGAGCCAGGTAAGCAGCGTTGCGAATGCTGTCGTGCAGCGGGCAGTTAGGGATGTAAGAGGTGTTAAACTCAGTCAGATGAATCGGTAACCCTTTATATGCCGGGTAAGCATCCACAATCGTCCTGGTCGTATGCAAATTAGCCAGCCCGATGGCCGCTTCAGTCAGATTAGCATATCCATAATGGCCACTGGTTTCTGGCACATCAGTATTATAGTGATGGCGAGTGATAAAGTCTGGGTTAAGCCTGTTGGTCTGGCAAAAGTCCAGGAAAGCCCTGATCCAGATTTCATCAGAGCCTCCGCAAACAGCCGGTCCCCCTACCTTAAAACGCGAATCCACGGCTTTAATCGCCCTGAAACTCACTGCAAAAAGCTTAAAATAGGCGGCTTGATCTGCGTCCTGCCAAAAGCCCGCCAGATTAGGTTCATTCCAGACCTCCACCGGCCAGTCGACCACCCGGTCCCGCCCGTAACGCTCCATCAGGTGCTCCAAGGTTGCGGTAATCAGCTGCGCCCAGGCAGTGTAATCACTGGGTGGCGTTGTATGACCCTTCCAGTAGAATATTGTCTGACTGCCTGACGCAAGCTTGGCCGGCATGAAGCCCAGTTCCAGAAAGGGTTCTATATGAAGCCGAATATAGCTGTCCATGACCATATCCAGGTATGTAAAGTTATAGACGACGCTCAGTCTGCCGGAGTCATCCCGGCTGGCCTGAAAAATAGCCATATCATCTGAAAAGAGCCCATGTCCTCGGATATGCTTAAAGCCGATCTCTCGCTGGACCAGTGCCAGCTGCTCCTGATAGGCCTGTTGCAGCGCCAGTCCCATACGTCCGCTGCCGACGCAATAATCCACCCCATTGTGAAAAGGCAGCACCTCCTCCGGGTTAATCCTGTAGCTTTTGGTATCTGTCAGCATTGTTTCATCCTCCTGTTGGCTGAAAGGCTCAAATCACGGTTAACCAGGTCCGGACCTCCGCCAACTCTGGCTTGAGATCCCGTTCTTCTGTCAAATCCAGCCGGGGCTGTCCATCTATGTCCAGGTGCACCCGTCTGATTCCGCTGCTGCGCGGGGCTTCAAGGCCTGCGTGCGCGTGATAGCTGTTCCAGATCAGACCATCCTGATCGGTCATAAAGGCATTATGTCCGGGGCCATATTCACCAGGGACGGACAATGAGCTTAACAGCGGATAATTATTCTTCCGCCAGCAGGCAGGATTCAATAAATCCGCATCCGGAGACGCAGTCAGCATGCCCACCGTATAGCTGCTGTCAATGAGCGCGCCTGAATAAACCAGACAGAGCTGGTCGTGGCGCTTTAGCATATACGGTCCTTCTACAACAAAAGCATGATTGTTCTCCCAGGCATATTCTGGCAAGGTCAATAAGACCGGTTCGCTGCATAGCTGCCAGGGGCGCTCAGGATCAATCTGAGCAATATATAGCCAGGCGCCTGTATCAACCGGCAGGAATTGACGCTGACTCCAGACTGCATACCAGGTCGCCTGAGTTTCAAAAACCGTCAGATCCAGGGTAATGCCGCTAGTGCCAGCCTGGCTTTTGAAAAGTGAATCGCCGTTTGCACGTCGGATGACCTGGGGCTCCAGCCAATCCCCCCGCACACAGGGATCTCCACCGCGCCGTAGTCTGGTTACCCAGCACTGTTCCTGCGCGAAGCCCTCAGGCGTGCCGCCGTGGAAAAGCATGAGTTGTCCGTTGATGACATGAAATTCAGGCGCCCATAGCAAGTCTTTTAGGAAGGGATATTGGTGAATGTTCAGGATTTCGTATTCTGTTGCCTCCGCCAGTCCCGTCAGCAAGGCTGCGCGACGGATAGAAAAGGAATGGTTCTGATCAGCGTCATTCGTTGCGATAAAGTAATATTGCCCCTTCCAGTAAGTCAGACAGGGATCAGCCCGCCACTGAGCAAACGGAAAACTAAAATGCGGCTGCCGCACCCTGCCGTTAATCTGGTACCGGCCAGGCTTTTCCCATCTGACTCCGGACAAATCCCAATCAACAGGTTTGAGGCAGTCAGTCTGATCACTGTAGATCGCCCGGGCCTTGACCTGGTCTAAATCTGCCGGGCCGGCTGCGCAGACCTCAGGCACTACCGTATTGGCCGTATTCACCGGTACCTCAAGTTTGGCCTTAAGATAACGTCTGACCGGATCCGGCAGGTTCAGCGCGCTCCGGGCACTGATATCTGTCCGCCTGGTCAGCGCACAGGCAGCCCAATCCGGAAATCCTTTGGTTGGTTCTGCTGCGGTCAGTCTGGCCGGCTCACCTGTCACTCCGCCGTATAACCTGGACGTAAAATAGCGGCTATCCATATTGAACCAATATAGTTCACAGACTTTTTGTTCAGGATGATAGCGAACCCGCAGGTCGCGGATGTATTGTCCACCCTGCAGCAGCAGATCCGGCTGGCGCTGGTAGTGTACCAAATCCTTGGTCGTATACAGCAGAGCCCGGCCACGACTAAGTTCACTATCATCAGGCGCGCCGTCCGGGTGACACAGCAGCGCGGTCAGCGCATAGCCGCCCGGAATCTCAAACAGCCAGACAGACCGCAGGCTCCTGGCCTGCAACTGTCCGTTTTCCAGCTGGTAGGCAGAAGCAAACAACACGCCGTAATCATGATTCAGCGGTTCAACCAGCCCTTGTTCATTCAGCCAGCCCAAATGAAGGCTGTAAGCCAGGCGACTGGCATAGAGCTCATCAGCCAGAGGGTAACGCGTATAGCAAAGCAATTGAGGATAATCAATTTCTGAAGTCATCATGATCGCTTTCACCTCTTGAGTTTACGTTCTGTTCCGGTTATTTGTTTGATTCAGCTTTGAAAGGGCATACTCAGGAAGGCTCGGGCGTTCTGGCGCCAAACCAGCCAGTCATGATAGCCAGGGACACGGAAGATCAAAAAGCCACCCGCTGCTGTCAAGATCACGTACCTCTGACATCGATCCACCTCCGGAGCTCTCGCAGAGCTTATAGCAGAATACTAAAGCAGCGCCGGGCTTAAGGCTTTCTAATCATTGCGAATATTTGACTAAAGCTTGCGAACCCACTTCTCCAAAAGGCGCCAGCAGACGATTTGACAAAAAAACGGCAGCAGGCTGACCTGCTACCGCTTTAGCATCTATTGTCCCTCCGGCTTTTGGCAACGCAACCAAGGCGGAAGGAAGCTGTCCTGATCAGACAAAATCCTCGCGCATGGGATTAAAGATATCCAGCAATACACCGGCCTCCAGGCAGACACAACCATGCTCCACCCCGTTTTCCTTTAGCAGTGTATCCCCGGCAGTTACCTCATGCGTAACCCCGTCAATCGTAAAGCGAAACCGTCCGCTGACCACATAAGTGATCTGGGTATGCGGATGTGAATGTAATTTACCGACCGCACCGGTCTCAAACTGATTCTCCACGCACATTAACTGGTCATTATAGGCCAGGACCTGACGTCTGACACCCTGATCCGCCTGAACCGGCGGCACATCCTGATGGTATACCCAGCGCTGATGCTTTTCTGTTTTTTTCATGAGTCTGCTCCAATCTCTTTTGCCGCTGTCCGCGGCTGTTCAGCTGTCATTATCCTTCAAGCCTGCCCCTGACTCAAGTCAGCTTCAGTTGAGTCGGGGGCAGGCTGATTGCCAGCCAGCCCAAAGGAAAGAGCAAAACCGCGTCAGCTTAAAGCGATCCGCTCGCGTTTCTGGTCGCTGTTGCAAGTTTTATCTTCCTTTCTTTCATATTTTATGGATGTTTTATGACTTTTTTTGCCGGCTCCCGCTGTAATCCGGGCACCTGGCGTAGGCTATAGCCTATAGGTCAGAGCACATATATGTTTTTGCAGCACAGTTCAGGATCATTACGATCCGTCTCAATTGATCATTCGCCTTATCATAGCAGTGATCAGGTCAATTGTATAAATATTATGCACAGATTTATATTAACATATTAGTTTATGTTGACAAGAATGCAGCCAGTGATTTTAATAGACTCAGAGTTTGAAAACAGTTTTTCCCCAGGGTCCTAATCAAATAACGCTTATGCCGCAGATGTCCCGTTTGCAAGTTTAATCATTACTTTATTCATTTGCGAGCAACAAAGCATAAGCCAGAGACAGGCCTGAAGGAGAAGCTGTGGCACAGACGCAGGGGGGCCAACATGATATACACAGTAGGACGCTTAAAAAGAACAGCTGGAGCTTTGGCCAGCGGTACTGCCGCTGATCTTAATCAAAATGAACCATCATCTGAACCGACTCCGACTGAGCAAACAGTTCAAAGCGGCATCAGCTTAAGCGGTGTCAGTAAATCATATCCAGTCAATGGTGAAATGATTCCGGTTTTAAAAAATATCAATCTTGATATTCAGCAAGGCGAATTTATTTCACTGGTAGGACCTTCCGGCTGCGGTAAGACAACGACCTTGCGAATCATAGCCGACCTCATCTCTCCCAGCAGTGGTACGGTGCTGATCGGTGGCCAGACGCCGCGCCAGGCCAGACTGCAGCGCCGCTACGGTATGGTTTTTCAGAGCGCTGTCCTGTATGACTGGCGTACAGTTATCAAAAATGTAATGCTGCCGCTGGAAATCATGAAGCTGCCCAGGCAAGAACAGCTGCAGCGAGCCGAAGCCATGCTGGATATGGTGGGACTGAAGGATTATGCTACGCATTACCCCGGTCAGTTGAGCGGTGGTATGCAGCAGCGGGTAGGTATAGCCCGGGCGCTGGCGCTGAAGCCTGATATTTTGTTAATGGATGAACCCTTTTCCGCTCTGGATGAGTTTACCCGGGAAAAACTGCATGAGGACCTGCTGCAGATCTGGCAGAAGACTCATAAGACTATTGTCTTTGTTACCCACAATATTGCTGAGGCGGTTTACCTGTCCGACCGGGTCTGCGTCATGTCGCCGCATCCGGGTCGTATCAGTAACATCATCGAGATCGGTCTGCCCCGGCCTCGTAATCCACAGGCTAAGACCTCCGCGACCTTTTCAGCTTATGTCAATCTGGTCCGCAGCAGCTTTGAGGGGGTCTGACCCTGGTTTTCGCTTTACGGTTCAGGGTCTTATCACAGGGGGAATGACGGATGAAAAAACAATTGAAATCCCAATACCAGGCAAAGCCTGGCATTAAGTCACTGAAGCAGTCCAAATGGCCGGTCACCTTGGTCTGGGTCGCAGGTTTGATCCTCATCTGGGAACTGGCGGCAATTGAAGTCGCTCAGACAAAACGCACACCGCAAAACATCCTGCCGCATCTGTACCAGATTCTCGCCGCAGCCTTCAGCGGAAAAAAAGTCACAAACAATCTGACCGCTACCCAGGTCGTGCTGATTAACGCTGCCTCAACCCTGCTCCGGGCCGGTGAGGGCTTTATTATGGGGGTGGCGTTCGGTTATCTGCTGGCCTTGTTAATGAGTTTATCTAAAATAGCAGAAAAGATCGCCTTCCCTTACCTGATGCTCATTCAGATGATACCGATCCTGGGCATGGCGCCGATTGTCCTCTCCATAACCGGTGATATCAACCGGAGCCGCATTGTCATTGCGGCCATCCTGACCTTTTATCCAATTGCCGCCAATTGCCTGGCAGGCTTTAAAGCCGTTGAACCCCAGAAGCATGAGTTGATGTATTCATATGGAGCGAACAAGTTTCAGCTTTATACCAAAACCATGATCCCGGCAACCTGGCCCTACTTTTTTACGGGATTAAAAATATCCGCACCCCTGGCGATCACCGCTTCTATATTAGTGGATACCCTGCAGGGCGGCGGCGGTCTGGGCAGCATGCTGTCGCAGTCGTTGAAGCACGCCATGTCCATTTATGTTTTCTGGCTTATTATTTTCTTCATTGCTTTTATCGGGATGTTCAGTTTCTACCTGATGGGGGTTCTGGAAGCCGTGCTCTGCCCCTACCGCAAATGGGAAAAAGGAGGAAATGAAGCATGAACAAATACCGCTTGGAATCCGCTTCCGCCGCGGGTCTGGAAACCTGCTTTGACGCAAAACAGCCGGTACAGGCCAGATTGGCGGTGGCCCCGGAGTCCCCGTCAGTAAAGGCCATGGAGAATAAAAACCCGGCCTCCGAGTCCCTGACGATGTTAAATAAGCCGGCGCCGGCAGAACAGCTGCTATCAGCTCAGCCGCCGCTGGCAGCGGCCAGGCCGGCTGAGCCAGCAGCAAGCAGGCCTGAATCACGGTCCGGCGCAGCGGCGGCGCAATTCAAGCTGAAAGCGCCGTCAGATTGGTGGGTAAAGGCCAGTACGTTTGTTTATCCGCTGCTTTTCGGGATATTGATTTATGTTTTGTGGCAAAGCGGCCTGCTGCATAAGATGCTGGGAACCGATGACTTCACCCTGCCCGCACCATCCCGGATTGTCCGGATTATGCAAGATAACAGCGGGAAAATCTGGGCTAACGTCATAACTACGCTGCAAGCAGCTCTGAGCGGTCTTTTATTTGGCTCTTTGCTGGGTTTTCTCACCGCCTTTCTGGCCATGCGCTTTCCGCGTTGGGGCAGCGGCGGTCTGACCCTGGTCTCAGCATTTAATGCCATCCCCATCATTGCCCTGGCCCCGGTGATTACCAACTGGACCAAGGATGTCAGTTCAGACGCTGCCACCCGCAGTATGGTTGCCAAAATTCTGGTTGTGACGCTGGTTTGTATGGCATCCATGAGCGTCAACGCTTACCGTGGCCTGACCGAGCTGAAACCCTTTTCCCTGGACCTCATGCATTCATACGGATCAGGCCGCGGGGTGGAATTTATCAAGCTCCGGCTGCCCAACTGTGTCCCATATATATTTATTGCCTTAAAGGTTGGCGTGCCGACCAGTGTCATCAGTGCCATGATCGCGGAGTACTTTGCGGAATTCATCACCGGAGTTGGCCGTCAGATCAGGGAAAACATTGTCCTGGCACAGTATCCCACCGCCTGGGCTTACATTATGACCGCCTGCCTGATGGGTATTGTCCTCTATGCCATTTTAATCAGCGTGGAAACGGTGGCACTACGCCACCGCCGCTGAGAGCCGGTCAGGCTGGACAGCCGGGGGGCGTTCAGCAGTTGTAATCAGCCGGTGATACAGAATTTTCCTGGCTCCGCTGCGCTGCGGTTGTGGCTGGTGAAAAGATAAACAGGAACCAAAAACAAGGGGGAAAAGCACATGAAAGGAAGCAAACTAAGAAAGCACCTGTACCAAGGCCTGTCTCTGGGACTGGCAGCACTCCTGTTAGCCGGATGTTCATCCGGCTCCAGCAGTCAGACTGAAGCCACAACCAAGGCTGCCACAGAAGCTGCCTCGACCGCCGGCGCCACCGCTGCCGAAACCACTGCCGCGGAAACCACCGCTGCCGGAACCACGGCCGCGGAAACCGCCACCGCCGCAGACGACAGCAGCGGACCATACTTTTCAGCTTCAGCTACCGCAGAAGAAGTCCTGACCAAAGCCGCCGGTGAAGGCAAAGTCGGCAACTGGGGCCTGGGCAATGAGTATGAAGTAGAAGCGCTGCTGAGCAAGTACAATCTGCCGACCGACTATCTGAGCCAGGCTTTTGATATGGACGGCTTTGACGATGATTCCATTTTACTGGCTTCGGCTATGACCTACAACGAACTGGGCCTGGTTAAAAATTCCTATGATGGCGGCTACGGCTACGGTGATACGGTGGCTACGATTGATATGAATGATCAGGGTGTAGCCATGCTGGAGGATAACCTCTTCACCACCAAAACCTTTGCGGAAGAGAATCCCAATACTGTAAAAGCCTTTATCTACGCCTCGCTCAAAGGCTGGCAGGATGCCTGCGCGGATCCGGAAGCCGCCGCTCAGATCGTTTTTGAAGCCGGCTCCTCCGTTTCAGCTGATCACCAGAGCTATATGGCAGCTGAGGTCAAAAAGCTGGTAGAAACCGACACTCAAGGTAATGCGGTCAGCGATTATGGCCAAATGGAAGAAAGCGCTATGCAGCAGACCCTGGATCTGGCCAAACAGTACATCCAGCTGGAAGACTCCGTGGCCTCTGAAAAACTCAGCAGCATGACGCTGGATGATATCCGCGATACCAGCTACTGGGACGCAGCCAATTTATCAGCTGACTCCGATTTGGGGACACCTGAAAAAACGGACGTATCTATTCAGTTAAAATGGCTGCCTCAGGCTCAATTTATGGGTTACTACGTTGCTCAAGCCAAAGGTTATTACGATGAAGCAGGCTTGAACGTTACCATCATCCCCGGCGGCGGTGATATTGGGGAAACCACTGCAGTATATAACGGCACAGTCGACTTTGGCGTCACCTGGGTATCTAACCTGATCGCAGCCAATGCCGGCGGTATGAATCTCCTGGAGGTAGCTCAGATCTATCAGCGGTCCGGCCTGGTACTGGTTTACAAACTGAATCAGTAAACAGATCACCGCAGTCCATCAGGTCTGCAAAAGCCGCAGATCGGTCAGCAGACCAGTCACACCAACTCATCCTGTAACAACCCATCTTCTCATTTGGATTTGACCTGGAAAAGGCCATAAATAAGGTTCTGGCAGACACCGGGTTGGCGGCAGCTATACAGTTTGGCCAGGCAGCTTGCTTGCACTAACGTACTGCTCTCAAGCCAAACCCGGCCTGCCCCTTACGTCTTAAGCAAAGGCAGAAAGGATACCAGCTATGGACTTACTCATTAAAAACGGCACGCTCATTTCAAGTCAGGGAAAAATCAAGGCTGATCTGGCTGTTGATGGCGAAAAAATCTCCGCGGTGGCCCAGTCAATTCCGACTGGCAGCGCTAAAAAAGTGATAGATGCGGACGGACTCTTTGTCCTGCCCGGTGCGATAGATGCTCACACTCATCTGGCTATGCCCTTTGGCGGCACCATATCTTCAGACGATTATTTTGCCGGCACCAGAGCTGCAGCCTGCGGCGGTACCACCACCGTTTTTGACTTCGCCATGCAGGATTTTGGCGAAAAGCTGACCGATACAGTCCTGAGACGGAACGCTCTGGCGGCGCCCCAGGCCGCGGTGGACTACGCGTTTCATGTGGCCATTAAGGACCTCAGGGATGATCTGATCCACAGCCTCAGGGAGGCCGTAGACTTTGGCGTACCCTCCTTTAAAGTTTTCATGGTCTATGACTTTGGCGTCAGCGACGGCGACATGCTGCAGATCCTGCAGGAGGCCCGGGCCTGCGGCGCTCTGATCAGTGTCCACGCGGAAAACCGGGAAGTGATTGCCAGCCGGGTCAGTCAGTATCTGGCCGAAGGCCACGGTTCCGCCTGGTATCATTATCTGTCGCGGCCGGAATTTGTAGAGGCCGAAGCCGATGAGCGCGCCATCAGATGGGCCCGGGAAGCGGATACGCCGCTGTATATCGTACATCTGGCCAATCGCGAAGGGGTAAAGATTGTAGAAAAAGCCCGGGCGGAAGGCCTGACCGTATACGCGGAGACCTGCCCGCAATATCTGGAATTCACCTGTGACGTTTACAAACGCCCGGACGGCCGTAATTTTGTCTGTTCACCGCCCATGAAAGGCCAGGCCAGTCAGGACGAGCTCTGGGCTGCTATCAACCGGGGCGTGATCTCCACCATCGCAACTGACCACTGCCCCTTCCAGTCCTATGAAAAAGACTGGGGCAAGGATGACTTCACCAAAATCCCGAATGGCTGCGCGGGTGTGGAAAATATGTTCCCTTATATGCTCAGCAAGGCGGGCGAAGGCCGGGTCAGCTACGAAAAAGTCATTGAGCTGTGCTGTGAAAACCCCGCCCGCATTTTTGGCTGTCAGACCAAGGGCGTCCTGGCGCCGGGTAAAGATGCTGATATTGTGCTGTATGATCCGCAGCAGGACTTCACCATCACACAGGACAAAATGCACTCTGACTGTGACCACACCATCTGGGAAGGCGTCAGCTTGCACGGCTATCCGCTGCAAACTTATTCCCGCGGCCGGCTGGTTTATGACCGCGGCAGTTTTGTGGGGCAGGAAGGCTGGGGAAAACTGCTGAAACGCCGGCTGCAACCCTGATTTTTGGTGAAAGGAAGCATAGACAACATGACCAGCTTAAGCGCCGCCACTAAAATCACCGCAGATAAATTCCTGCAGCAAGAAGCAAACCGCTGCCTGTTGTGCTATCAGGCTGCCTGCACTCAGGCCTGTCCTAAGGGACAGGACCCTGGCCGGGCCTGCCTGCAGCTGCACTTTGGCAGCGCACAGACAGCAGCACCTTATCTGGCTGCGGAGGCTTGTCTGAATTGCAGCGCGCCCTGTCTTGAGGCCTGCCCGGTCCAGCCGGCTATCAGGCTGCCTGAACTGGCTATCCAGCTGCAGCCTCGTGATCAGCTTCCTGGCAGACCCATTCAGCCCGAGCAATTAAAAGCGGCGGATTTGTCTGTCCGCCTCCCGCAGCTCGGTCTCCGGGCAGCCAATCCCTTTTTACTTTCTTCGTCCGTAGTGGCATCAAATTATGAAATGTGCGCCCGGGCTCTGAAGCAGGGCTGGGCCGGTCTGGTATACAAAACCAGCGGCTTTGTCCGCAGCCCGGAAGTTTCACCGCGCTTTGACGCGCTGATGAACGAGAGCGGACATTTTGAAGGGTTCAGGAATCTGGAGCAAATTTCCGAGCACAGTCCTGAAGAGGATTTTGCCGCGCTTCGTCAGCTTAAGGACGTCTTCCCTGACAAGCTGATCGTTGCCTCAGTCATGGGCCAGACTGAAACTGAATGGACCAGGCTCTGCGCGATGGCTGAAGCTAGCGGCTGCGACATGATTGAACTGAATTTTTCCTGTCCGCACATGTCCGCGCATGGTCTGGGCTCAGATGTGGGCGAAGATCCAAAGTTGGTTGAAGCCTTTACTCAGGCAGCCAGGCGGGGCACCAGGCTGCCGCTGATGGCCAAAATGACGCCTAACCTGGCTCACATTGCCATTCCGGCCAGGGCAGCGGTCCAGGGAGGCGCGGACGCGCTGGCCGCTATTAATACGGTCAAAAGCCTTTCCGGCTTCAACTGGACCTCTATCCTGAACGACCAATTGACCGCCAGGCCCTCGATTGCCGGCAGCAGCTCGGTTTCCGGTTATTCCGGCCGGGCCGTGAAACCGCTGGCTCTGCGGTTTATCTACGACCTGGCCAGTGATCCCTTACTCCGGGGAGTTCCGCTAAGCGCCACCGGCGGCATTGTGACCTGGCAGGACGCGCTGGACTTTATCCTGCTGGGCTCAGGCCTGCTGCAGATAACGACCGCGGTCATGCAATACGGTTACCGCATTATTGATGGTCTGACTGCGGGTCTGGCAGCATTTGTACTGCAGCAGCAAACCACCGTTCAGGAACTGCTGGGCCAGGGTCTGCCTTTGATTAAGGCCCCGGATCAGCTGGACCGGACCAGTACGGTATATCCATCCTTTCACCGGGAGCACTGTGTAGGCTGCGGCCGTTGTTATCTGTCCTGTGCCGACGGTGGTCATCAAGCCCTGAGCTTTGGCCCGGACCGACAGCCCCGCCTGGATGCCAGGCGCTGCGTCGGCTGCGGTTTGTGCTCATTAGTCTGTCCCAGCGGCGCGATCCAAAGCAGCCGCCGGGTCCCCAGGCGGAATTGAGGTCTCGCTTATGTCTATTACCTTAAATCAATTGTGCTCCCAGGCTGAAACAAAATATCAGCTCAGATTAGTTGCCGGCCGCGACGGTCTGGATCATCTGGTCCGCTGGGTCCATATGGTAGAAGACCGCGATGTCCCCTTATTCTTGCACGGTCACGAGCTGGTCTTTACCACTGGTATCGGCCAGAAGGGTAACGGCTGGCTGCTGGATTTTGTCAAAAACCTGCAAAAGGCTCAGGCCGCGGGTCTGGTCGTCAATATCGGTCCATATATTGATTTTATCCCGACACCGGTCATTACTTACTGCCAGGAGAACCGTTTTCCGCTGTTCACCTTACCCTGGGAGGTGCGGATCATTGATATCAGCTATGTATTTTGCCGCCGGATCATTGCCGCTGAAGAAAATGAGCTCACCATGGCTCAGGCTTTCCGCCGTATATTGGAGGGACAGGATAAACGTGACAGTCAGGCGGTCTTTGACCGGGCGGGCTTACCGGAGGAGGGCAATTATACGCTGCTGCAGCTAGGGCTGTTTGATGATCAGGGCCAGGCCCTGGAACTTGAGTTGGCCGGCCAGGCTCTGGATCAGATTTACCAGCCGCTGGCGCGGGCCCGTTATCCTACCACGGTCTTTCCGCTGGAGCAGCGGCTGCTGGCCGTACGGCGAAACCTGAGTAAAAATGAACTGCGGCAGCTGCTGCAGCAGCTGGAAGCCGTCCGCGCCCGACTACCTCAGGGGTTTTATCTGCATATTGGCGTTTCAGACCCCGGAGCCGGTCGCAGTGCCTGGCCCCGCGCTTACGACCAGGCCGGCAGTGCCTTGCAGGTCGCCTTGATGCGGCAGCAGTTTTACAGCATTTACTGCGACTGCGGCGTGTACAGTCTGTTGTTTGCCATTCATGATCCTGAAATTCTCAGACAGTTCTACAGCCGCACCCTGGGACCGTTACTGGATTTTGATCATAACAATCACACGGACTATCTGCAGACGCTTCGCTCTTATCTGGAGCACCATGGTTCAGTACAGGAGACCGCGCTCAGTAGTCATGTCCACCGCAACACCATCAATAACAAAATGAAAGCCATTAAAGAAATTCTGCATACAGAATTGACGGATGAAGATCGGATGAATTATTTACTGGCTTTCCATATTGCCAATATGGAAAGCCAGCGGAAAGCAGTCCAGATCTCAGACTCCGGACCATTTTGAGGAGGCATAAATGGAAACACAAGAATTAAAGCAGTTAAGCCGGCGCTATGTCCTGCAATCCTGGTCCAGGCAACGCATGCTGGACCCCATTCCGGTTGATCATGGCGAAGGCCTTTATTTTTGGGACCTGGAGGGGCGCCGCTACAGCGACATGTCTTCCCAGCTGGTCAATTTGAATCTGGGCTTTAATAATCCTGCCATCGTAAAAGCCATCCAGGAGCAGGCCGCCCGTTACTGCTTTATCTCACCGGCTTACGCCAGTCAGCCGCGGGCTGAACTGGCAGAAAAAATCATCCGCCTGCTGCCGGATAACATGGCTAAAGTATTCTTTACCAATGCCGGCGCGGATGCCAATGAAAACGCGATCAAAATGGCCAGAATGTATACGGGCCGTTATAAAATATTTTCACGCTATCGTTCTTACCACGGTTCTACCTTTGGCGCGGGGAACCTCACCGGAGAGCCACGTCGTTTTCCGCTGGAACCGGGCATTCCGGGCTTTATCAAATTTTTTGATCCCTATGTCTACCGGGAGAAAATCCGGTTTGATACCGAGGCTGACGCTACGGCCTACTATCTGGCCAAACTTCGCGAACAGCTGGAATATGAAGGACCGTCTCAGGTAGCCGCCATCGTGGTTGAGACGATTACCGGCTCCAATGGGGTCATCATCCCGCCGGAGGGCTATCTGCCCGGGGTCCGTCAGCTTTGCGATGAGTACGGCATTCTGCTAATATGTGACGAAGTCATGGCCGGCTTTGGACGGACCGGCAAAATGTTTGCCTTTGAGCATTTTGGCATCAAACCTGATCTGGTCACCTTTGCTAAAGGCGTTACCTGCGGATACGTGCCGCTGGGCGGTGTGGCAGTCAGCCAGAAAATAGCCGCTTACTTTGACGATCATCTGCTGTCCTGCGGTCTGACTTACAGCGGCCACCCCCTGGCCTGTGCGGCCGGTTGCGCCTGTGTTGATTATTACGCGCAGGCAAATATCCTGGATCATGTCCAGAAAAGCGGCGCTTACCTGAAACAGCAGCTGCTGGATATGAAAACCCGGCACCGCTGTGTGGGCGACGTGCGGGCGATCGGCTTATTTGCCGCGGTAGAGCTGGTTAAAGATCAGGCTACCCGTGAGCCGCTGGTGCCATATGGGCGGGATCCGGACGGCGTGATGCCGGGCATTATCGGCGCTTTGAAAAAGCGGGGCTTTATGACTTATTCGCATGAAAACATGATCCTGGTGGCCCCGCCCTTGATCATTACCTGTGAACAGCTGGCAGAAGAGTTGCCTAAGCTGGATGCCGTCTTAAGTGAAGTTGACGCCGGGCTGTAACGGCCAGCGCCGCAAATATTCAGGAGGGAAAACAAATGTATCAATGTGATTTAGCTCGTATGGATGAAAAAATCCGCTGTTTCAGCCAGTTCGGGGCCACCGGTCACGGCGGCATAACCCGCTTTTCCTTATCCCCGGCCGCACTGGAAGCCCGGGCGGAATTTAAAAAGCGCTGTGAGTCCCTGGGTATGACCGTCGTGTCTGATGATATGGCCAACCTATACGCGACCTTACCTGGCAGCGAAGACCTGCCGGCCATTGCTATGGGCTCCCATCTGGACTCTGTCCGTCAGGGGGGCAACTATGACGGCGTGCTGGGCGTGCTCACCGCGCTGGAAGCAGCCGAAACCGTGGTGCGTAACCACATCCCTCATCGCCACCCACTGAAAGTACTGGTCTGGACCAATGAGGAAGGCGCCCGTTTTGAGCCAGCCATGATGTCCTCCGGGGTCATTACCGGGAAGTTTTCCAAAGCAGCCATGCTGGCCTCAAAAGATAAAGAAGGCCAGACCTTTGGCGAAGCTCTGGAGGCCAGTGGCTATCAGGGCGATGAGGCTAACCGCTTTGACCCCCAAAAGAATACCGCGCTTTTTGAACTGCATATTGAACAGGGCCCGGTCCTGGAGGCAGAAAAGCTGAAAATCGGCGTGGTAGAAGGCGTCTGCGGGATGATTAATTATGAGTTCACCTTCCGCGGTCAGGCTGATCACGCCGGTACGACTCCCATGTCTTATCGTAAAGATGCCCTCTACGCTGCCGCTCTGTTCCTGATTAAGTTGCATGAAGAGCTGGATAAACTGGATTCAAAGCTGGTTTACACCACCGGCAAAATATCTTGCCATCCGGATATTCACACCATTATCCCGGATGAGGTAAAAATCACGCTGGACGCGCGGCATCAGGATCCCGCAGTCATCGACCAGGTCATAGCCGTGATCAATCACTTACCCAGAACCTTTGCCGGCTGCAGCTGGAGTTATGAGGAAGCCTGGGCCCGTAAGACAGTGCAGTTCAGCCCGCAGCTGGTTGACCTGGTGGAGGCCAGCACCAAAGCCCTGGGCTATCCGTTCAAGCGGATGTACAGCGGTCCGGGCCATGATGCACAGTATCTGGCGGACCTTGTCCCGACAGCCATGATTTTTGTGCCGAGCGTAGACGGACACAGTCACTGCGAAGAAGAATACACGCCCACGGCCGACTGCCTGAATGGCGCGAATGTCTTGCTCAACGCGGTACTGATGCGGGATCAGGAGGAGGCATGAGTCAGCTCTTTTTTACCGCCAGTCAGATTATCAGCGGCTCCGGAGCGGCGTCTGCCGCCCTGCCGGAGCTGCTGAAGCTGGGAAAAAGGCCGCTGGTGGTCTCAGGTCCGCGGGTATCCGCCACGCCCGCGGCGCAGACCTATCTGTTTCAATTGAAGGAAGCAGGCCTGGACTGCAGCTTGTTTACCGGTATAAGCGGAGAGCCTGATAGTCAGATGGTCCTGCTGGGCTGTCAGGCTTACCGCTTGAACCGCTGCGATTTTGTCCTGGGTTTAGGCGGCGGCAGTGCGCTGGACGCGGCCAAAGCCATAGCGTTACTGGTGCGGCAGCCAGTCAGGCTGGCGGATTTGGCGGGTCAGACAGTCAGGCTGGAGCGCGTGCCGTTGGCCGCGCTGCCCACCACCGCCGGTACCGGTTCCGAAGTGACCCAATTCACGGTCATTACGGATCTGGACACTCAGGTCAAGATGCTGCTGAAGGGACCGGCTTTTATGCCTGATCTGGCCATCTGTGATCCTGATTTCAGCCTTGATTTGCCGACTGCAGTCACATGCTACAGCGGATTGGACGCACTCACCCACGCGCTTGAGGCCTATACCTCCCGTAAAGCCCAGCCGCTGAGTGACGCGCTGGCGCTGGACGCGGTCAGCCGCCTGTTTCAGGGGTTGCCGGCCGCGCTCCAGCATCCCGGTGACCCTGAGCTGCGGGCCAGTCTGCTGACAGCCGCCACAGAAGCCGGGATGGCCATCAACAACGCCTCCGTCACCTTAATCCATGGTATGAGCCGTCCCCTGGGCGCGCTCTTTCATGTACCGCACGGGCTGTCAAACGCCATGCTCTTACCCTTAGGTCTATCCTATGCCTGGCCCGGCGCGCCGCAGCGCTTTGCCGCGCTCAGCCGGGCCGCCGGTCTGGCGGAGTCCCGGACAGACGACTGTCAGGCCTGTGAAGCCCTGATGGAGGGCCTGCGTGAGCTGAACCGGCTTTGTGCCATTCCTGGTCCGGCAGCCTACGGCCTGGACCGCCAGACCTTTATGGCTGTCAAGGAAAAAATGGCCCGGGACGCGCTGGCCAGCGGCAGTCCGGCCCAGACGATCCGGCCGGTGGATCAGGCAGCGATCCTGCAGATCTATGACCAGCTATGGCTTCATGAATAGATGACCAGCCAGACGAGCTGGCACCGCTTATATTTCCCAGGCGCTTTTGATCTGGTCGCGCCCGATGTCCTTGGCCACATATACGGCCTGATCCGCCTGAATCATCAGCTGTTCAAACCCATCCGCCGATGTCTGTGAACTGAAAGCTACGCCAATACTGAGCGTCACCCGACTGTCGCTCAGGTTGGCGTTTTTTATATCCTGCTGCAGTTCACCGGCTATACTCAACAAGTCAGCCCGGCTATAACCATAGAGCAAAGCAATGAACTCATCTCCCCCATATCGGTAAAACCGAAGATGGTAGGTCTGATTGTACCGCTGCATCACCCGGCCGATTGCCCGCAGGCAGTCATCTCCAGCCTTGTGCCCCAGACTGTCATTGATATATTTGAAATGATCCACATCTGTCATCAGGATTCCAGAGGGCCGGTCGGTGATCTGATCTCCCATACTCTTAAGATGCTCGTATAGTTTTCGTCGATTATACAGGCCCGTCAGGACATCAGTCGATTTTTCAATGGTCAGCTGCCGCTGAGCGTCATAGAGCTCCAACCGGGTCTGATTGACCAGACGGCCAATAAAACTGCCCAGCACGCCCGCACAGAGACAGTTAATGGCATCGTCCAGAGCATAACGAGGCTTGAGATAAGCAGCTAACAGGGTGTGCAGCAAGAGCCAAAAGATCAGATAGGCGGACACCCTGCGGGGCTGATCAATAAAACTCAGCGGCATCAGGATAAACCCTGCCAACAGGACTGTCGCTCTCATGTTGGGCGAATGATACACACTTAAATAGATCCCCAGCAGAAACAGGACTGAAAAGGCTGCGTAAAGGCCTTGCAGGGTGGCAGCCTGAAACCGTTTGAATCGCGATAGACTATATAACCCCAAAAATGCGGCCAGCGCGCTGAGATAGGCCGGCAACGCCGCTGCTTTGGTATTACTGAATGGCACCGCGGCTATAGGCAGCAACATCAGAACCCAGCCGATCAGCAGCAAAGATGGCAGCATACGCTGGTTATAAGCTTTTACCGCTTCCCGGTTCGCCGTTACCAGCTGATCATATTTTTGCTGTTTCCATAACAGCCTGGTTCTCTTAAGCATCATTCTACCTCAGCAGAGCGCTGTCTGTCGCTGACTTAATACCAACTTATCTCATTTATAATATAAATATAACATAAGCAACGCTTTATGCAGTTTCGCCAGTAACGCTTCTCACTATTATTATCAATGACTGTTTGCCCCTTGCCGGATCCGGACTGGCTACACTATATTAGTTTATATCTATATGGTAAGCTCAGACACAGGTTTTATCCTGATTCAGATAGGAGTACCGCATGTATATTGGCTTTATCAGACATGGGGAAACCGACTGGTCCCGGGTGGGTAAGCTGCAGGGGCGGGAGGATATTCCGCTCAATGAGCACGGCCGTCAGCAGATTCATGACCTGGCCCAGGCGTTACAGGGCGGTCCATGGCAATCCCTATATTGCAGCCCGCTGGGTCGAACCAGAGAAAGTGCTGATATCCTGGCAGCTGAACTTCAGCTGCCCCGCCCGCAAAGCCTGGATGCTTTAGTTGAACGGGATTTTGGTCAGGCCTCCGGTCTGACCACCCAGGAGAGGCAACAGCACTTCCCTGATTTAATTTATCCTCAGATGGAGAGTAACGCGGCGGTTCAGGACCGGGTGCGCCTGGCCATCCATACCATCAGCAGGCAGCCTCTTTGCTGGCCGGCAGCAGAAGGCAGGTCGGAAACCGAAGACAGCAGCCAGCGTGCTGAAGCTGAAGTTTGTCCCCCCCGCTATATTCTGGTCGTCACTCATGGGGGCTGGTTACATGAGCTGAGCAATCTTTATGATCCAGGCTACGCGCAGCAATGGCGGCAGGTCCGGCTGAAACTAGCCGGTTTCAGTCTGGCTGAATTGACTGAAGATCAGCTTAACTTTTTGTGCTTTAATCAGTCGGCTGCGGAACTGAACGACGGTGGCTGGTTTCAGCCTTGGGTCCGGGCTCAGGCTTGATTTTCTGTCAAAGCACGTGCTGCACAGACTCATGTCTGACCATTATAAAACGTGTAAGTATCCTTTCCGTGTGTCTTAACCTCATACATGGCTTTATCCGCTTTTTTATACAGCTCTGAAAAGGACTGTCCATCACCGGGACTCAGCGCAATCCCGATGCTGGCAGAAAGCTGCAGAGCAACGACGGTCAGCTCATGAAGTCCCTGACTGATGGTTGTTGCTTTCAGCGTTATGTCCTCCAGCTTGTTTTGGTCAGGCAAAAAGAGCATAAATTCATCACCGCCCAAACGGCAGACCAGCTCGCCGTCTCCGGCCTGTTGCTGCAGAAGCCTGGCAATCATGCGCAGGGCTTCATCCCCCTGGACGTGTCCGTACAGATCGTTAATCATTTTAAAATTATCCACGTCCAGCATCAGCAGCGCCTGCAGGCTTTCACGCCTGGCAGCCTGCAGGTGAAAGTCAACTTTATCGGTAAAGGCCTGTCGATTAAGCAAGCCCGTCAATGAATCAGTCTCTGCCAGCCGCTGCATCTTAAGACTCTCCCGCTGCTGGCGATCAATATCCTCAAATAAAAAGTAGGCCATGATATCGCTGGTCCCCGGATAGGCGATCAACTCTGCCGTCAACCTGATCCAGCGGGCTTCATGTTCCGGCTCATTCTCGCGATAGGTCAGGCTGAGCCGGTGGATACCATGTTCATAGCGCTTCAATAAAGCTTCTCGGTTGACCCGGTTTCTAAAGTCCGCCTGATCCGGAGGGTAGACATGATATAGCGCGTAGGTTTCCAGCCTGGCCGACAGGGTCAGAGAATCATGGCTGGGAAAGCCCGTTTCCAGGAGATTGCCTTCAATCGTTTCAGCTGAAGCATCCTGGCTGATATTGCAGCGATACAGGGTATAAGAGGATACCGGCCGGTCGCGCAGGGATTGCAGCCAGCGCTTATACAGGGCCTCTTGCTCCAGTTGCCCGGTAATTTCTCTAAAGGTGATAATAGCGGAGACCGGCTTGCCGCTGTCAGAAAACAGCGTGGAAAAATGAGCCTCAATCCAGCGCCAGGCTTGACCCAGTTTTGCTTGGTACTGAACGGAACCTTCCTTTTTACCCTGTAGAATTGATTCAAAAAAATGGATATAGTTTGGCTGAGATTCTGGTGAAATAAGGCCGCTGCTCACACTGGCATAAGGGACATCCTTGATAAGCGCTGGTAGCTTATATCTGGCATTGGCTTTAGCCGTCATATACAGGCTGCGGTCGGCCAGGATATAACGGGCAATGGTTACATCGCTGTGCATAGCAGCCAAACGATAAGCCTCTTCACTCATTCTCAGCTGCTGCTCGTTATTAACCTGCTCTGTTATATCTACCAGCAGCACATTAAAGATATAGGTGTGGTCCCTGATCTCCGCGATACTGCCGCTCAGACTCAGCCAGGAACTCATACCTTGCTTGTGATAACCCCGGAAGCGACAGGTTGCCATACTGCAGCGCCCCTTTATCAGGTTGATAAAGGCCTGCCTGACGACCGGGCGGTCTGCTTCATAGACCAGACTGAGCGGGTCAGCCCCTCGGATTTTGCTATCCTCATGCTTATTGTAACCCAGATAGCGATAAAAGCCCTCGTTGAGGTACAGCGTCCGTAGTTTGCCGATGGCGTATTCAAACGAGCCCACGCCTCCGGAAAGGCTGTCGGTCAGCAGGCGGAGCCTGGCTTCAGCCGCGCGCTGACCGCTGATATCCATCACGGTTACATAGAGCCAATCCTGTCCTGCTGCATCTTTTTTTCTGCACCACTCATTGAGGAACCAGCGTAGTTGACCACATCGGGTTTCAATCCGGTATTCCAGCCGGCCGGCTGCCGCTTCCGGTGACTCATGCAGGTCGGCCTTAACACGTTCCCGATCGGCTTTATAGACCATCTGATAAAAGCTGTTCTGAAATTTGCTTAAGAATTCTGTTCTGGTATAGCCCAGCTTATGAATGAAACTGCTGTTAACATAGGAAAAACTGCCCTCACTGTCATCAGCGCATTTAAATACCCCTCCCCGCATAGCGCTTAACAAGGTGTCCAACTCATTAGAAACCGGTGTGTAGGTCGCGTATATCAGGTATTTACCAGAACCCTGGGCGGAAATGGCCGCAGCAATGTGAAAAGCCTGATAGCGTCCTTGTCCGCTAAGGATACGGGCATTGACCGATATATCCTGTCTCTTACTGACTGCAGCCCTGAGCTGATGCAATATAAGCGGTAAATCATCCGGATGAACCGCTTTAAGGAAATTCTCCTTCCAGGACTCCGCTGGCTCCCGCCTGACCAGCTGCCAGTACCGTTTATTCAGATATAAAAGGGATAACGTCTCATTCTCATATGCCAGAAGTGCCGCGCCCTGGGGCAGATTATCCAGCAGCACCTGCCGCTGTTCTTCCTTTTGCTCTTCACGACTGATGCCGGAAAAATAACCGGTTAAGCGCTGCTGCCCCTCCGCATCCACGGTGATCCGATAATAAGCCTGCAGGCGGATAAAGCTGCCATCTCCGCAGATAAACCGTGGTTTAATGATGATCGTACCCGTTTTATTCTGCCTGGCTTGATCCAGGGTCTGGCGCACCATCTGCCGGTCATCCGGATGCAGGCCGCTGTATGCATCCGTCTGATAGATCGTCATAGCTTGCTGATGGGTCAGCCCGCACAGCCGGCAGAACTCCTCATTGATGTATACCGCCTGTGCCCTATCAGCCTGCAAATTCAGCATGACATAACCACCGGGGATATCCTTCATTATCTGGGCCTGAAATTGAATATGCCGTTTCAACGTAGCTTCGTCATCCCGCCGGGTCAGCATGACCGCCGCGTAATCTCCTAAAGCTACCAGCCGGTTCATGTGCGCGTGATTGCGGCAGGGATTATCCGCGCCCATAAAACCAATCAGTCGCCCACTGCGGCGTAATGGTACCAGCATGAATGACTCTATCTTTTCAGCCATCAGGTAGGCTTTATCAATGCTGTCATAAGGCCACCGGTCAAAGTCACGCGCATAAATTGATTCGCCCGCACCCAGCGCCTTGAGCCATGGAGCCGTCAGCTGGCCTTGGACCTGACTCATGGCGGCCAGCCTTGAGGCTTGCTGTTCCGAGCATACCTCATAGGTATTGTTCAAAGTCTGCTTTTCAGGATCAATTTCAAATATATAGGTACGCGAAGCGCCAAAAAACAGCAGCAGATTATGCAACATGACATCCAGGCCTTTTTCCGGATCAGGCTGAGCCAGAATCTCATGAGCCATTTTATTCAGGAAACTGAAGTGTTCCGCCGCTTCCCGCTGCTCAGTAACATTGACGATCATAGAGATTCTGGTGGGCGCGTCAATGCCCACAATATGGCACATGGAGTAGCTGCCATGCAGCCAGATTTCCCGGCCATCCCGCCGCCGGACTCTGAACTGTATCCGCAGGGGGGTAGCTGCTTCAGCCAGCTGGTCCAGACCGGCTTTAACCGCTGGAAAGTCTGCCGGATTGATCAGCTTCATTAAGCCATCCGGTACCTCTTGATCAAATTGCTCCTGAGTATAACCCAGAATGGCATAGTACTCTTTATTAACAAAGATATAGCGGACTTTATCCTTCTCCAGCGCCACCGCTGCCACGCCACCGCTCATATTATTGAGGATCGCCTGCAGCTGGGATGAGGCCTGCTGTTCCCGCTGCGTAGCCAGATGCTGTTGGGTAATGTCATTGCAGACCGCCATCTGCACCGGTACCGGGTAGCCAGGCAGGCGGATCATGGAAAAATTACCCTCTAACCAGCGGATGCCGCCCCCTCGCTGGACAATCCGGTAGTACAGCGTCATAAACTCACCGGTCCGGTTTGCAGTGACGATGGCCTGTCTGACCCGTTCAAGGTCATCTGGATGCACAAAATCATAGGCCGTCTGGATTTCCTTCTCATACTGCGCCCGGGTATAACCTGCTATCTGGTAAAACTGTTCATTGGCAAAAACAATTTTAGGCGCGTTTTCAACGATGACTGCTGTAGAGACCGCGCTCTGAATGCTGTCCATAATGATCTGCAGCTGCTCCGCCAGGGCCTCCCGGCGGCTTTCCATATCTCTGGCTTTCGTTTCTGCCTTCCGCAGTTCCGTAACATCTTCCACCATGCAGTATACCAGCCGCCGCTCGCCACTGGCTGCAATTACCCGCAGCGCCAGTCTCAGATATACCTCATTGGAGCAGCCGGGCAGGTAACTGAATATATATTCATCAGTATACTCTTCCCCATTCTGACTGGAGCGATCCAGGCGCTGGAGAAACAGCTGCCGGCTACGCTGGGCCATATAATCCAGCCAGTTCAGCTTCATTGCTTCCTCAATGCTCATACCAGCCTGGTTGACTACCCGGACATACTTATGGTTGGCGCGCAGCACCTCTATATGTAGTTGATTGACTTCGAGGATACAAGCGCCGCCGATAAAGCTGTTAAAAATCAGCGTATCTATACTGGTGGGGTCCCAAAATGAATTAGTGCTGAGATTCTGAACTGTCCTGAGGCCTTCAACCTCCGCTTCATGCGGCCTGCTCTGGAACAGGGCCAGATAATCTGATACCGGCATGGGTTGAGCGTAGTAATAGCCTTGATGATAAATACAGCCGATGGATTTTAAAAAGTCAGCCTGCTCCAGTGTTTCCACGCCCTCCGCAATGACTGCCATATCCAGCCACTTAGCCATCCGCACCACGGACTCCAGGATGTTCCCCCCCCGCTTGCTGTCCGCAGAGGTTTCCAGGAATTTCATATCCAGCTTGATCATATCCGCCGGTACATCTTTGAGGGTATTTAAGGATGAATAGCCACTGCCAAAGTCGTCAATTTCCACATAAAAGCCCAGGTCTTTCAGCTGTTTGATGACCGTCACAATTTGCTCAGGTGATTTGGAAAAGGCGGATTCAGTTATTTCCAGCCGCAGCAGCTCGACTGGCAACTGGTATTCACTGATCAGAGCCGTTAAGCTCTCCAAAAAGCTGCTCATCAGGATATCGTGCCGGGATACATTCACCGCAATCGGTAACGGCCGGTATCCTGCGTCAAGCCAGCGGCGCAGCAAGGAGCAGACCGACCGCCAGACATATCTGTCCAGTTCATAAATGAAACCGTTTCGCTCAAAAACCGGGATAAATTGATTGGGCGGAATCAGGCTGCCATCTGATTTGCGCCACCTGACCAGGGCCTCAGCACCAATTAAAGCGCCGCTGGCATGATTGTACTGAGGCTGCAGCCAGATCTCAAACTGCTGTTTTGCCAGAGCCTCCTTCATGTTTGAAACCATTTGCTGTTCCTGCAGCAGTTGTTCTCTCATGGCTTCCTGATAATCCGCAATATCGGTATCATAACGACCTTTAATAGAGTTTTCCGCCAGCACCGCCCGGTCATATAAGGCCGAAACGGGTAAGAATGGACTCGTCACCTGTACACGCCCAATGCGGAACTTAAGCCTCTGATTCAGACAGTCAGGTCTGCTGATCCGCTGCAGGCAGCTGTTCAGTTCAGCTGATTCCTTGAATTTATAAGGATACAAGCCCGCAAAATGGTCTCCGCCATAGCGGCAGCAGATCCCCCCTATCTCATTAAAGCAGTCACGAAAGCTGCGGGCGATACTGATTAGTACCTCATCCCCCTTCGCCGTACCATATTGATCATTAATTACCTTAAAATGCTCAATATTAACACTGATTAAGAGATAATATCCCGGTTGGTGAGCATGAATCAGTTTATCCGCGGCAGCAAAAAAGGCATCCCGGTTGTACAGTCCGGTCAATTTATCTAGTTCTGTAGCAGCGGCCAAAGTGGCCAGATTACTTAGCTTCAGGGAATTACGGATCAGGGATAGCCAAACCTCCGAACGGGCAGAAGGTGGCAGACAGGCATTGGCACCCGCCAGGATGGCCGCATTGCAGGTTTGCTCATTCACGCTGCTGATCAGTACCGGCAGGTCCTGCAGATAAACCCGCTGCCGGATGAACCTCAATGTCAGCATGCCCCAGCTGTCCACTTGCTGCAAGCTGATAATAGCCAGACTGACCTTGTTGACCTGAGCCTGCAGTGCAGACACAGCGGCATCCATGCAGTCAGCAGTGATAAGGTTATACTCCTCTGCGATTTGCGGAAGGGCCTGGATAAATCCACTGGGATCAGATCCGGTAATTAATAAACTCCGTTTCATACTTCTCCCTCCCTTGCAGCTGGGCCCCAAGCGTTGCCCGTGCCGTTATTGTTATTTTATCAGATAGTTCCCTTAAATAAATAGATTGTAAATAACAAAGCGGCCTATGATTTACCACATAGACCGCTTTGTTAACGAATATCAATCTGGTTCAAGCCTGGCTGAGCAAGTCAAATCCCATTACTGGTCAGGAAATCTGTCAGCAGATTCAGACAGACCTCTTTGCGGTATTCAGCCGACACCCGGCCCTGAATCGGCGCAATCATATCCCCAAACGCAGCCAGATAACCCGCCTTAGCAGCCTGGGCCTCAGACCTGGTTTTACCGATCAGCAAAGCATCCAGTTCCGGGCAGCGCAGCACCACCCCGCTGACCGCGCCAAACGCAGTAGCGCAGTGGGCAATCACATCATCTTGCCAGGTCAGCAGGCCCGCAAAAACCACTCTTGAAATGGCCAGCGCCTTTCTGGCCCCCACTTTTTTATAGTAATAATGATCCAGCCATTTAGTCGGCAGGATAATCTCCGTAATCAGTTCATCCGGCCGCAGGTCCAGTTGTTTCCGCTCCCGGTAAAAATCCCTGATGGGGATGATCCGCTCAGCGGATTGGCTGTTAAGCTTTAGACTGGCATCCGCCACAAAAAAGATCAGTACGCTATCTGCCTTGGCGCTGCCATTTGCTATATTGCCGCCAATGGTCCCCTCATTTCTGATGGCCGGCGCGGCAATGAGGTCTATAGCTGCCTTTAAAATAGCCGGGGTCAGCGGGTGTTCCAGCAGTTGTGTGTAGGTGCAGGCTGCCCCCAGATGCAGTTGGTCTCCCCGCTGCTCAATTTGTTTCATCTCAGGAATATGATTGACAAACAGGTAGACCGCGTCCGGATCAGGGTTGATCATTAAGTCTGTCCCTCCGGCATAAGGTGTGACCGAATGGCGGGCGCGGATTTCCAGCGCCTCTTGCAGGGTAGCAGGACTGAATCCGTTTACCATAAGCCCTCTCCTTTCTCAGCGGCAATCTGGATTGCCTTGACAATCGCATTATAGCCGGTGCAACGGCAAAGGTTGCCTGACAGACCCAGCCGGATCTCAGTCTCACTGGGATGTGGGTGCCTGGCCAGGACGCATTCGCTCGCCAGGATCATACCCGGTATGCAGTAACCACATTGAACAGCGGAAACCGCCGCATAAGCCTGTTCCAGAACCTGAAACCGCTCCGTCTGGCTGTAACCTTCAATCGTAGTCACCTCACAATTCTCCACCCGACCCATAGCTACCATACAACTGTTAGCCAAATGACCGTCAATCAAGACACTGCAGGCGCCGCACTCACCCTCATTACAGCCACATTTGACGCCGGTCAGCCGATAGGTCTGGCGCAGCACATCCAGCAAGCGATCCGCCGCTGAGCCCGTGTAGCTAACCGGCTGACCGTTCAGTTTAAAAACAATTCCCTGATTCATAACTCAAGCCCTCCTGCTTTGCCGGATCAGCTTCAGCGCATCCTCCGCACTGAACGGGATATGGTTGATCGGTCCGGCTAAGGCCTGCTCCAAGGCTGACATGTAGGCCGGCGCGGCACCGACTAAAGGCAGTTCACCCGCACCTTTGGCGCCATAGGGACCATCCGGGTAAGCTTCAACGTGCAGCTGTACCTTCATCAGCGGTACATCCATGGCGGTCGGGATAATGTAATCCGAGAAACTGTGATTGCGGATCCGGCCTTTTTGGTCCGCCGCCAGCTGCTCCATGCTGGCATAACCCAGACCTTGCAGTAAACCGCCTTCCATCTGGCCGATCACGATATTGAGGTCAATCGGCGTTCCCACGTCAAAGCTGGCCCAGGTCCCGGTAATTTCATTGACACCGGTCAGTGTATCCACCGCGACCTCCACCGCGCATACGCCCCAGGCGTATGTTGGATAGGCATCACCCTGAAACTTGTCAATATAAAATGGAATGACAAAATCCGGCTCTTTAAAGTGTTCCTCTACTGTCTGCTCAACACCTTCCTGCCATTGACTGCGAAGGCGGATCGCCGCGCGGCGCAGCAGCTCTCCCACCGTCATCAGACTGCGTGAAGCTACCGTAGGTCCTGAATCTGGTACCCGGTCCGTATCCGGATTGTCATAGGATACCTGATCCAGAGGCAGGTTCAGTTCATTAGCTACAATTTTACACAAGGTGGTCTTTATGCCTTGTCCAATGTCACTCTGACTGGCCAGGATTTCTACCCGCCCGTCCGCCAGCTTGTGCAAGCGGGTTACGGCTTTTATAATGTCGCGTTCGCCGCTGCCAGTAAACCCCGCGCCGTGAAACCACAGACTGATCCCAATGCCTCTCCGCGTGGTCCCGGTCTGCTGCCGGGCATAAACCTGGCGCTTCTGCTCAAAATCACTCATCTTTCGGACTTCATCTACCATAGCCGGCAACGGGACCGGGAAATGATACCGGCCTCCGGTTGAGGTGACTGAGCCCTGGCGGACCATGTGACGCAGTTTAAAGGCCAGGGGCTCTTCATCTAGGGCGTTTGCGATATGCTCCATCAGCATCTCCACCGCAAAAAAGGTCTGTGGAGCACCAAAGCCGCGGTAGGCGCCATTGGGAACCGTGTTGGTTTTTATAGCCGCACCGTGTACCTTGAGGGCCGGTATGTCATAAACGCCCGATGCCGCTATGATACCCCGCTGCAGAACCACTGCTGACAAAGTGGTATACGCACCGGCGTTAAAAATGACATCTGCGTCCAGAGCGGTCACCCGGCCATTTTTAACCGCAGCCTTATAGGTGCATCGTGATGGATGGCGCTTGGAGGTGAACTCCATATCCTCCCGGCGGCCAAATATCACCCGGACTGGCTGCCCCTTGGCCTTATAAGCCGCTACCGCAACCTGGCAGGCTAAAATAGAAGGATAGTCCTCTTTACCGCCAAAGCCACCGCCTGTCACATCCTGGATAACCCGCACTTTATCTGGGGTCAGCCCCAGGGCCTTAGCCAGGGCACCGTGGACATAATAGGGGCACTGCATACTACCGCGCACCGTAATTTTGCCCTGATTATAGTCCGCAATCAGGCCCTGTGGTTCCAGATAGGCTTGCTCCTGGTAGCCGGTTTCAAAGCATTCCTCAAAGATCTGATCAGCCTCTGCCCAGGCCTGGTCCATATCGCCCTTGCCAAAGTGGTAGTCAAAAAACGCCGTATCACCATCCCTGACATCGATGATGGCAGGCAGTAATTCATAATTGACTTCAATTTGAGCCAGCAACCGCTCCAGCTCCCGCTCATCCGGTCCCACCAGCATCATAATCGGGTCACCGATGTATTCAACGGTAGCATCTGCATAAACCGGCGTATCGTCTTTGACGATATGCACCTCATTTATGCCCGGGACATCCCGGTAGTCTACTGTAAAATAACCTTCTGGCAAGGGCGGATAGGTCATACTCAGGATCTTGGCATGCGCGTGGGGTGAGCGCAGGATCAAGCCCTGCAGCATCTGAGTCGTATCATAATCCGCCACATACATAGCTTGACCGCAGGCCTTGGCCAGATGATCCTTTTTAATCACCGACTGACTGATTGGCATCATGTCTGTTCTCCTCCTAATCTGTTTATTAGTGCTGCCTGAAACCAGGACAGATTCAGCAGATTTATCAATATAACCTGATGACTGCTATATTTATTATAAGAAGGGCCGGTCAAGATTAGCAAATACTTTATCAGCGGAACCTGACCTGCTCAGTCAGTCTGATCTGCTTCTGGCAACTGATCAAACCTACCTGTAAAGGCCTGACGGCTAAATGCGCGAACGGCTTCTTCCCAAGCCTGAAACTGACGCAGGAAGCTCAGACCCGCAGCGGTCAGCTGACTGCCGCTCCCACCGCGCCCACCCTGCCTGCGCAGCAGCACCGGGTAGCCTAAAGCGGATTCAAGACGGTTCAATACTTCCCAGGCCTTGCTCAGTGACAGCGCCATCATTTTAGCGGCCTGGCTGACAGAGGCGGTTTTACCAATCAAGAACAACAGGAGTTTGGCGCGTTGGTCAAAAACATCCGCCTGATCCTCAAGATTCAGTCTCAGGTTGGGATGCAGATAGCTCTGCTGGTGTGACTGATAATAGTCAAGCAGCTGCTCCGGCTGGTGCAGGCTCAGCAGCACGCCGCGGTCTGCCACCGGTACCCGGACCCGGCGCGCTTCCTGTGTCTGCAGATAGCCTCTCAGACCGTCTTTTCCGTGATAGGCCAGGATATCAGGAATCAGCCGGTTGGCCATCAGGATGGGGTGTCCACCCTGCCCCTGAAAAGTCGGGGTGACCAGATCGCCTGTCTCAGCGATCAGCCGGGTTACGGTATCCGGGGTAAACAGAGGAGTATTGGCTGGCGCAAAAATGACTCGCTGACTGACATTCAGTAAAAAGCTCAGGCCCATACGCAGCGATGTAAATAGTTCCGGATCCTGATAAGTTTCATTAAACAGGAACACCACCCCACGTCCGGCTAACCGGTAACGAACTTCAGCTGCCTCTACCCCGGTTACCACCACAATCGGAAACACCCCCGCCTGCTGTAACGTCAGTACCTGTTGCTCCACCACCGTAACCTGGCTGAGTTTGAAAGTTGGCTGAGTTGCTTTTTGACTGGCGGCAGCAATCAGTCCGGCCGTCTGGCTGACTGCCGTCAATTCACCCGTTATCATGATCACCGGCCACCTTTTGTTTGATCAACGCAAATGCGCCGTATAGTCCGGCTTGATTTCCCAAAGCCGCCGCTCGGACCGGCAAACCACTGTAGCCTGGCATTAAAGCCCGGTTCAGGGCCTGATCCAGGTCCCGGATCAACGCCGGTTCCTGCATGATCCCGCCACCGAGTATAATGGCCTGGGGATCCAGGACATAGACCAGAGATTTTAAGCCGGTAACCACATCCTGTAGCCAGGCTTGATAGACCGGGGCAAGCTCGGCCGTTTGCCGGCGGAGCAGGATGGTCTGTCCATCCAGATCCTGTCCGGTCACTTGCTTGACCCGGCGGCATAAAGCGCTGGCGGACGCATAGGCTTCAAAACAGCCGCGCTGTCCACAGGAACAGGGTAATGCGTCCGGCTGTCGATCCAGTGTGATATGCCCGAATTCTCCAGCAGAATAGTGGGGTCCTCTGTAAAGCTGAGCACCATGAATTATGGCGCCACCAATTCCTGTGCCAAAGGTCAGACACATGAAGTCCCGTAAGCCGCGGCCCTGACCAAAATACAACTCGCCCAAGGCCGCACAGTTTACATCATTGTCCAGACTGACCGGACAACCCAGGCGGTCAGCTGCGGCAGCCGCCAGGGTATAGCCGCTGAAACCCGGAAAGTTGCGGTTTGCGTAAATAATACGACCTTGTACCGGATCAATCTGGCCGGGGCAGCTCAGGCCCGTACCCATCAAAGTCATACCTCCGGTAAGCAGCTGGTCGGTCAGATCCTGCAGCTGGCGCAGCAAGCCCGCCGGCCCCTCGGCCAGCCGGCTAGGCACCAAGCCGGCATATGCCAGGGTGCCTTCCGGATGAAAGGCAGCATATTTCAGACTGGTACCCCCTATGTCAAAGCTCAGATAACGATCACACTGCATGGCTGCTCCTTGGGTTCATCCTTAAGTTGGACGGTTTACCTGGACAGGCTTTATTAATAATATGAAGCATTCAGACACTCAGGTCAACTGACAGATAGCAAAGAGCCTGAACCGGCCCAGCGGTTCAGGCTCTTTGCCAGGATCATTCAGCAAGCAGGAGCAGTCAAGCCAGTGTCGTGACCTCACTGACCTGGACCTGATTGACATCATAAAAGGTCAGCAGCGGGCGGGTGTTGACCTGGCGCGGCTTAATCCGGATCTGCTTAAGTCGCAGGCCGTCCGCGTGCCGGAACCAGAATCCACAAGCATCCACATCGCCGTGGGCGTTGGACTCCGGATAATCGGTCAGGAACTCATCAAATTGCTGTGGCAGATAGATTTTTTCCTGATTATCGCGATACCGGATTTCAATGTCTTCCAAACAAACGTGCTGAATCGCTTGGCGCACTGGCTGACCGCTTTCAGTCTGGCTGACAAAGCCTGTCACCAGACAGGGTAGCTCCACATTTTCAGCGGTGATATGGCGCAGGGTAATATCCATCACACTGCCGCCCCAGTACGCGTTGACGCCAGGGGTGTCCGTGTAAGGATCACCGGCTTCATTGCGGCGGTTGAGTAACAGATAAATCGGGCACTGCACCTGATCCATCCGGATATCCTCCAATATAATATCCGTTATATGGCTGCCATCACAAGATTCAATGGAAATTCCAGACACGCCCCCAGGATAGATATCTGGCAGATAAAAGTCACAGTTGCTGACCCGGACCTGGCTGATGTCATGCCGGGTACCCGTTCCGATTTTAAAAGCGTTCATGACCGAGAGCACCTTGCAGTCCCGGATTTGAATATCCCTCATAGCGCGTCCGGTATGGACCGGGTTTTTGAGACAGATACCGTCGTCAGCGCAAGAAATAAAGCAGTGCTCTATGGTCACATGACTGCTGCCGGTGATATCAATGCCATCCGTATTGGCAACATGACGGTTATCATCAATCACCAGATTCCGAATGATCACATCCTGGCAGCAATCTACATTCAACGTCCAGCACATGGCATCATGCAGGATGATGTTTTCCAGCCTCACCTGACAGCTATCCTCCACCCAGACCATATAACTGGGGCGACGCAGATTGGGCCGGCCTTCCTGATATTTGTCTTCAGCATAGCGGATGCGCTGGCGGTAGTAATAGCGCACCGTATCCGGTACTGAGTTGATACGAGCAGCCTGATCACGGCGCGGTAGCATGGTCAGGTCAAAGGGGTGTAAGGCCGGTAATTCACGTGGTTCATATACATACCATTCACCACTGCCACTGATCCGGCCCCCACCGGTGATAACTACGTCCTCAGCTCCCCTCACCCGGATAAAAGCGCCTTCAACCGATTCCGTACCATATTTTTGGTGGTGGTGAGGGTTTTGATCCAGCAGCAGGTCGGCGTTCCGGCTGGCCTCCAGACAGGCATCCGGGGCAATAAACAGCGTGGTGTGGGAGGGGATCCAGACTGTGCCCAGACGGTAAGTCCCCCCACTGACCAGGATCACCCCCCCTCCGCAGTCTTTGGCCGCATCCGCGGCCTGTTGAAAAGCTTCTGTATTCAAGCGGCCGGGCTCTGCTACCGCACCAAAATCGCGGATATCAAAAACAGCCGGGCCCTGCGGCAGCGGATTTGTCCGGCAAATATAATCATCCACGGGCAGATCCGGATAATAGTCTCCCGGGTATATCCGGCCCAGATCCGGATAGGTCGGCTGATCATAGCTTATTGATTGGTTTGCATGCGTCATGTCAATCTCCTAAGTTTTCATCTTTCAGTTCAGGTTGTCCGGCCGTCACCAGACTCAGGGAATATACTGTGTCTGGTCGTGACCGCGCTCATAGGTCAACTCAAAATCTCCGGCGGTCAGCCGGCTGCAGGTGACGTCATATTGGGGAGCAAGGGCCAGGCAGGATTGGATAAATGCCGGCAGACCGGGATAATGCTCCTGGTCTGAAACATAAACCAGGTAAGCCTGATTAGCGCCCCACACCCTGAATTCACAGTCATACAGCAGGTTTTGTTCAGGCAGCAGATCACCGCTGCACCAAAGCGCCAGGTAGCCCTGTTTCTTTTGAAAGAACAGCCAGTGCGGCTGTTGCCGGACCTGGTCAAACCGTGCCAGGGGCGCGTAAACATGAGTGAACTGAACCGGATAACTGCTGTCAATCTGATAGATTGCACCCAGCAGACAGGCAGTCTGCCGTATCGCGGGCAGCTGGCCATTACCAAACCAGTAACCCGGCCGCATATCTGAGAGCTCTGACGTAGTTCCAGGATGATTGACAAATATCAAGGCCTCAGCAGATAAAGCAGCATACCAGAGCTGTTGCTGATATCCAAAGCCTCCGGGCTGAAAACATGAGGTACCATGGAAACGCTCATTCATGGCTTTGGTCGCCGCCGGCCCGGCTGGATCTCGCGCAATGGCTTGGCGATCCGGGTTCCAAACCCGTTCAGGCGGAGTTTTGGGGATCTGGACCGAGGTCAGGCAATAATTCCTGGTTTTCCGCAGCCGTATCTGGGCATTCCCGCTGTTATAGCTCAGGTCTGCCGGGGTTGCCATCTGCTTAGCAAGTTCAGCGGGTAACTGGTACCGGCTGGAAGCCAGATAAACCAGCCAGCCTTCGCCATATGCATAAGGTAAGGTCGGATCTATGACATGCAGAATGGATTGAGAGCCGCTGCTGAATGGGTAAAGTGCATCGCGGTAGACTCTGCCCATAGGTGCTATGACCGATCCATCAAAGGTCTGCCAGGCCAGCTGCCGCAGCATCCGGTCACACAGCGTCTCAGCCATATCTGCCAGGTTCTGATCGGCAAAATCCACCAGGTTAAGCAGCGCCGCCAGCGTGACACACATGTAAACCGAACTTAAGAACTCCTCAAAGCCACAGGTCAGACAGTCCCGCAACCAGTCTTCCACCTTGGCTCTGGCCGCCTGGGCCAGTTCCCGACCACGCAGCCCTGCCCGGCTGAAATAATCATCCGGATAGCGTTCACCAGCAAACAGGGCGCAAGAATAAAACATCAACGCGTGATTTTCGCTCCAAAAGCACATACCATCGCTGCCAGGCTGATCCATCCAGTAGCGGAAGTCCAGCAGAACCTGACGCAGCCTGGCCGCGGCTGTGGGCGGCAGCGTAAAGAGCCGCTGGTATCTGATATACCCGCAGATCAGAAAATCCGCGCAATCCACCCGCTGCTCGATCAGCCTGAAGTCCTCCAGCATCCGCTCCTGGTCTTGAGGATCTGACTGTCCCAGCAGACGGCGGGCCAGGATGTTCATAACCGAGAAGCCAAATTCTTCACGGTCCAGACTGGCCACCGCGGCAATCCGGGCCAGATCACCATGCAGCGGTCCGTCTTCCTGTGGCAGTCGAACTGGCTGAATATGTGAGCTGATCTCCAGTGTCCGCCGCAAAGCGTAGTTATGGCGGCTGATCTCTACCATGGCCCGGGGGAATATCTCAGGGATGCTCAGACGAAGCTGCGGTCCCGGGGTCAGGATTTCCGGTAACTGACTCCGCTGTTCATAGTCCGGGCTCGGGTAAGGACAAAGAACGTGAAGCATTGATTGCTGGCGCAGTTGCTCAGCGGCCTCCGGAAAAATCAGCGTATCTCCACTGAGCTCTATCTGATCCAGCAGCGCCAGATCAGACCAGACCTGATCCTGGATGCTCAGATCAGGCAGCGCGACGCGCAGCGGTTCTCCATCTCCCAGGACTTTCAGGGCCAGCAGATTACGGGTATCTCTGACACCGAGGTTCTGACAAATGAAGAGCAGCAGATTTGGGCCCCGATTCAGGTTCAACTCCAGATCGACATGATGAATCGGCTTATATACAGGCCGGTCGATGCTACCGGCAAGCTTGCCGTTGACATACAGACTGACCGCCATATAGCTATAAAGGCGGACCAGCAGCCTGCCTGCCTGGGGCATAATAAGAGAGGTAGCCATGTCCAGCGCCACGGTTTGCGGCGTAGAATAAAATGCAGATAGATCAACAAAGATATCCTGGCTGCTGACCCAGAGTCTCCAGGGGCAACCATTCGGCGCATTACGATTGAGCCGGACCACCGCGGACTGCCGCAGGGGCTGGGGCCTGACCACAGCCTGCCGCAACCGGGCCTCCTGCTCCAACTGGTCACCCGCACTCAGCTGGCGGCTGAAGGGTCGCGCTGCCGGACCGGCTACCATAAACTGCAGTACATACCCGTCCGGCCCCAGTTTCCAAGCCTTCATAAAACTCACTCCATTCTTGAGCGGTGACCTGGCAGGCCAGATCAGCCCTTAACCGCCCCGCTGGCCATGCCACCCATAAAATATCGGGAAAAGAAGGCGTAAACCAGCAGCATCGGAACAATGGCAATGGTCGCACCCGCAAACATGATATTCCAGGCTGCGGTTCCGTCGCCGGCATTTTTCAGCATATTGACCCCAACAGTCAAAGGCCGCATTTTGTCATTTGTCATAGTAAAGACCAGCGGCAGGATATATTCGTTCCAGCCCTGTCGGAACGACAGCAGTGCAATTGTCGCAATGACCGGTTTCAGCAGCGGAGCGATAATCAGGCGATAGATCTGGAAAAAGCTACAGCCGTCAATCCGGGCAGCTTCGTCCAGTTCCCGTGGCAGAGAGTCGGTAAAACCTTTGGCCAGGAAAATATAGGTAGCCTGTCCGGTACCGGCAGAAATAAAAATGACTGAAAACAGGCTTTTGTTTAACTTGAGCGCTACAGCCAGCTCAAAAAGCGGCCGTAATGATATTGAGCCCACATTTATAAACATAAAGGCGATGAACAGGCTGTACAGCAGCTTTTTGCCGCGAAAGTCCTTGCGGGAAAAGACATAACCGGTCATCGTTGATGTCAATACGGAAAGAGCCATGACACCGAGAGCCAGAAAGATGGAGTTCAGCGTATAAGTGGCAAAATTAGCCTGTTTCCATGCCTGCGTATAGTTGTCCAGCACCCAGGTTGATGGGAGCAGACTGGTTCCGCCCACCAGCAGTTCCTGATTGGTTTTAAACGACCCCAGGATAATATAAAGAATGGGGAATACCATCAGGACGCAGAAAAAGCTGACCAGCAGCCAAATCAATGCCCGGACCAGCCGGGCTTGTTTTGAATAAACCGCATGTGATTGGTTCATGGTGTCACCGCCTTATTCAGTAATATGATCCAGTTTTCTGGATACAAACAGATAAATGACAGTCACGCACCCGACGATCAGGGCCGCCGCTACCGACAAAAGCGCGCCGTAGCCAATCTGCGGCTGGGTACTGGAGTTGGCTGTGCCAAAAATCGTATTGTATATATAGAGGAACATGACCATGGAGCGGTTGCCAGGGCCGCCCTTGGACAAAACCATAATCGCTTCGTAATCTTTGAAAGCACTGGTAATAGCCAACATCAAAACCGTCTTCAAAACCGGTGCCAGCATGGGCAGGGTCACAAAAAAGAAGGTTTTAAAGCCATTGGCCCCATCAATTTTGGCCGACTCATAGCAGTCCTCTGAGACCCCATCCAGACCAGTAATGAAGTACAGCATGTAGTTACCCAGACCACCCCATACAGCTAAAATGGTCACCGCCGCCATGACATAATCTGTACTGGTCAGCCACTTGACCGGGGTTTTGATCAGGTGCAGATTCTGCAAAATCGCGTTCAGGATGCCATTTTGGGTGGCAAAGATAAAGGCAAAAATCATACCGGATATAGAGGTTGCGATAACCGTCGGCATAAACAGGATGCCGCGCTGCAGGTTATGCCCCTTCATCCTCATATGGAGCATGACAGCCAGCAACAGGGCCAGCGGAATGATGAACAAGAGCTTGAGACCAGCATACTCAAAGGTTGTCCCTACGCTTTGCCAAAACTGCTTGTCCTTGACCAGACGCTCCAGGTTCTTAGTACCCGTGTATGTGGCGGTAAAGCCATTATAGTTATAACAGACATAACGGAAGATCCAGACAAAGGGATAAATCGAGCAGACAATCAGCAGCAATGTTGAAGGCAGCAGCATCAGTGAGGTCGGCAGCATTTCCTGATTGTGCCGCCTGGGGCGGACTTTATTGGTTTTTACATCCATATTGAGCGTCTCCTTATGGATTCATCTTCAGTAAACAAGGGAGGCAGCACCTGGATCAGGCGGCTGCGCTCCCTTTCAACTGATTTCGATCAGCGCTTACTCTGATAGATATTCAGCGGTTCCGGCTGACGGATGCAGCGGATCATAATCCTTGATAACCAGTCGCTTAACCGAGCCGCTGGCCACATCAGAATCAAGGGCGTCATTGTAGCGCGTGTTCAGATCCTCAATTGCCTCATCTACATCAACGTAGCCCATGACCGCATTCCATAATACGGTACGGTAGTCGTCCCCTTGCAGGTTAACTGATGGAACCGCCGGGTAAACATCTTCATAATCCAGCTTGGAGAAGTCAGCCAGACGGCCGGTTTTGCTGCTGTCAATCTTGCTGGTCATGTAGTCAGTAATTGGCAGGCAGTAGCCATTTTCCAGATACCCCTTAAGGAAGTCCTCAGACTGGAAGTAGGCAATAACCTTCCAGGCAGCATCCTGATTCTGGGACGTGGAAATAATACCGTAAGCTTTAGTCGGAGACGTTTCCAGAGCACCCTTGATTTCACCATCCAAGGACGGAATAGCGGCGACGCCCCAGTCAAAGTCGGTGATAGGCAGCTGGCTGGTGAATACCCCGGCTTCCTGGGAGGCATTGGACCACAGCGCAAAGGACTGCTCGGTAAACAAGGCTCTCATGTTATCCACGCCCTGCTGATCCGGATAAGCCGCGGCTACCAGTTCTTGGCCCTTTTCAACAAAGGGTTTATAGCCGCTGAAATCAAATTTACCGTTGATGTAGTCATAGTAATAAACACCGGAAATCTCCGCGGACATCTCCAGCAGCCGTTCAAACGGCGAAGAAGACGTAAAACCGATGCCGTAGTAGGAGCCGGCACCATCATCGGTTATCTTCTGAGCCATGGCTACATAATCCGTCAGATTATCAGGGATTTCCGTATAACCACTTTTTTCCAGCAGATCCTCATTATACTCAACCCGGACACCGGAGCGCATGCCGCTGAATACAAAATAGAGCTGGCCGTTCTGGTAGTTGCGGCCCTCGTAGGCATGTGTATACGGCTCATTGACCGTCTGATAGGTCTGATCCGCGTCAATGTAGTCGTTTAACGGGATCAGAATGCCTGTATCCGCAAACTGGTTCAGCGGCAGGCCGTTGGCCCCCACCACATCCGGCGCAGTCCCGCCGTTATAAGCCAGTGAGATCATATTTTTATAATCTTCCGTGATGACGGTCAGCTTGATCTGGATATTATCCGTGTTTTCCTGGTTGTACTGATCAATCATCTGCTGTACATAATCCTGATCATGCCGGTCCTCTGTCCAGACATTGATCAGCGTTTTGCCTTCAGCGACCGTTTCATCACTCTGCGCCGTGGTAGTTACAGCTTGCGTTTCAGAACCGGATGCCGCATTGCTGGCTGAGGTAGCAGCCGTGCCGGTGGCACCGTTAGCGGTGTCTGAGCCGCCGCAGGCGGTCAGTGCCGCCGCCATACTGACGGCTAACACAGCCGCTACAGTTTTGTTTAGTCTCTTCATAATTATCCTCCTGGTAACGTTCTGCTAGAATCGTTAACAAAAAGTTACCATCTCCTCATGTCCTGATAAAGGACAGAACTTATGATGTTTGTAACAGATTTCATGTACAGCCCGTCATATCATTGGCCTACTTTTTTGCTTTTGCGTAACAGGCTTGCTATAGTAGCCTTATTCATTAACCAGCCGGAGGCTTTTTGTGGAGGATTATCAATATACTTGCGTCATCTGTGATGATGAACGCTCTGTCATACAGGAGTTGCAGCAGACCGTTGACTGGCAGCAGCTGGGCATCCGCCTGGCTGGCAGTTGCGATACCGGTCAGGCAGCGCTGCAGCTAATGGTGGAAGAAAAGCCTAGTCTGGCTATCCTGGATATCCGCATGCCCGGCTTAAATGGGCTGGAGCTGATGGCCGCGGCTCGCCGCAGCGGGCTGGATACAGATTTTATTATTTTAAGTGGTTACGATGATTTCAGCTACGCGCAGGAGGCTATGCATTACGGTGCCAAAGCCTATCTGCTCAAGCCGCTGAATACCGCAGAATTAAGTAATGAACTTTTGCGCATCTGTGCGGCACGCAGTCAGGGTGGTCCTGGTCACAGCGTCAATCCCCAATTTCAAAAGCAGCTGGTCCTGCAGTTTTTGAAGAGCCTGATCAATGGTAAAATGATGGAAAGCAGCACCTTGGATTCCTTACTAAAGACCTATCATCTGCCTTTGGCTGATGCTGAATGTCATGTCATCGTATTGTCTTATGATCATCTTCAGTCAGATTTTCAACCTGAAACATCCCGTTGCCAGCAACTCTGTCAGTTCCTCAATCAAACTTGTATCCAGCCCCGGCATCTGTTCTTTTGCAACCAGCCTCACCAGATCGCCGCGATTCTTAATGAAAGTGGCGAGGCGTCTGTCCAGGAAGCGCAGCGCATCCAGCAACTCTTAAAGGGTCAGCCCGAGCCGCTGCCCTTGATTGGCATTGGCGATAATGTCCCCACACTGCTGCAGTCTGCTTATTCATATAGCCGGGCGCTGACCGCCCTGACCTATCAGTTATATGAAAACCCATCCGGCATTTATCCTTATAACCTTATCTGCACCCAGGCACCACGGCTAGCCTTATCTGACATCGATTATCTGCCGCTGGTTCAATTTATTGTGAAACGGGATCTCAGCGGCATTAAAACATATTGTACCGATTTTATCCGATCGCTGTTTTATGTAACCATGCCGCCGCCCAATTATGTCATCAGCAGCGTGTTTGCCTTATATCATTTAATTGAAAATGAATTTGCGGCCTACTCCCATGATACCCTGAACGCGGTCACCTCACCTGAGGAGCTCTATCAATACCGTAGCCTCAACCAGATTCAGGATTGGCTGATCCGATCTTTTTCCCATCTATCTGAATATATTGATGCGGTCTACGGTTATGGCAGCAGTAATTACGCAGAAGAGCGGCCAGTTCAGGTCCGGGACAAACTGATAGAGTGTTCCCAGACTTTTATCCGACAGCACATCAGCCAGCCGCTGAAAATAGAGGATATTGCCCGTTCTGTTCACCTGAGTGCCTCTTATTTTGCGATTTATTTTAAAAACAAGACTGGTGTCAACCTGCGGGATTACATCATGCAGGAAAAAATGGAGTATGCCCGCAAGCGCCTGATCAGCCCTGATACAGTCATTACAGAGTTGTCCTATCAGTTAGGCTACCGGGATTATCGCTCCTTCTCCCGTGCTTTTAAAAAAATTCATGGTATGACGCCGTCTGATTTTCAGGCTAAATACCGCCACTGAACTGAGGTGCCCGTTGAAGCTGAAATTAAACAAGCATTGGAGCCGACATTTTAAGGATTCATCGCTGATCCGGAAAATCCGGTTTATCATTCTCACCGTATCGGTACTACTCCTGAGTCTTATCCTGCTGCTGACCTTTTTTATCTACCAATCTGCCATCCGCTCGCGGGAGGTCGCCCGGGGGCAGCGGGCGGCTTATAACGCGGCCAGCAGTCTGGATACCTCGGTCAGTAATATCATTGACCGCTTTATTGCGATCTGCGGTTCCCAAAAGTTCACGCAATTGGTCGGGCAAATTCAACAAGATCCCGCTCAGGAAAGCAGCATCACCAACAGCCTGCAAACAGAGCTCAACGACTTATCTAATTGCAGCTATCTGGTCAGTTCCGCCCTGATCATCTCCGCAGATCTGGCCCACAGTTATGCGCCTTATCGCGTGCCCCTGCGCCTGGCGGCGGCAGACCAATTCAGCCATGCGGAGCTGGCGGACACCAGTGGCGTAACCCTGCTGTCCAGCCGGACAAATCCTTTTTACACCTCAATGGCAGCCCTGCCGCTGGTGATCCCGGTCAATCTCTCTAATGGCTTTGCGGAGATCAGTGTTGGAGACGCCTCCCCCATTGCCTATGTAGTGCTGTATCTGGATCAGACCAAACTCCTGACCAGTCTGGATCTGACGTCCAATGGGTCGGATGCCTATCAATATGATCTTATTACGACAGATGGTCATTATCTCACAGCCGTTGACCAGTCTGCTCAGATCGATGGCAAGCTGGACCAAGAAGTACTGAACCGGCTTAAGGTCAGTCAGCAGCAAGCGCAGGTCGGATCGGCACAGATACAGGGCCAGACCGCTGTGCTCTACATGCCGCTGGAGATCGGCCACGCCAGCCTGCTCATCCATATTGCGCGTCAGTCCTTTATGGATTTTCTGGGCAGTGCCCGTTATTCCCTGTTGCTGGCAGCTGGTATCCTGCTCCTGATCATTCTGGCAATTTCTCTGTTCATGCGCCGTTATGTCACGGATCCCCTGAAACATTTAGTAAGAATTGTAGCCCAGATCAAAGAAGGCCGCTACCATAAAAAGCAGCCGGCCAGATCGCGCGATGAAGTGGGCCAGCTGCTGGACGCCATCAACAGCATGAATGACACCATCCAGGAGCAGATGCGGCAGATTAAGCGCGAAGAAGCCGCCAAATATCGGACGGAACTTAAACTGCTGACGGAGCAGATTAATCCCCACTTTTTATATAACACGCTGGAAGAGATCCAGTCAGAGGTGGTCCGGCAAGACGCGGCTGCCGCCGGCAACATGATCCAGTATCTAGCTGAGTATCTGCGTATTGGCTTATCATCCGGCGCGGATCTGATTCCTATCACCAGTGAGCTTCGCCACGCCAGCGCCTATGTCAATATCATGAATCAGCGTTTTGGTCAGTCTATTCTTTTTATGTATAAAATTGATCCGGAGCTGCGTGATCAGCTGATTCTGAAAACCATCCTGCAACCCCTCATAGAGAATGCCATTCGTCATGGCATGGGGATTGACGCTCCCGGTATGCAGGTCTCCGTCCCCACCATTGAAGTAGATTTCAAACGAGGGGACAATCAGACGATTCTGGTAGCTGTCATTGATAACGGCTCCGGATTTGACGCCAGTCAGCTGGAGCAAAGCCTGAGTGCAGCATTACCAGCAGAAGGCCAGCATGTGGGCTTGAACAACGTCTATCGCCGGCTCATTACCTTTTATGGGCAGGACCATATAAAAATGCGGTTTAATTCCATCCCCTATTATCAAAACCGGGTCAGTCTGGAGATTCAAACCGGCTCCCATAACGCCGGCTGAATAAATTCTGCCACATAATGCCTGCTTTATGTCCTGTCCAGCGCCGCAGACCGCGGTTAGGATAGGCTTGGACCACGTCAACTGCCGGGTCTCTGCCCGGTTGATGATTTGGCGGTCTGAAAGCAGAGGAGCCCATGGAAGATTTTATTAACAATATCATTGCCCCCCGCATCCAGGCTGATGGCGGCTGGGTAGAATTTGTCTCTTATTCAGCCAGCCGGCAGCACCTGACCCTGATCTTCAGAGCGGAGTGTTCAAAATGCATCGCGCTGGCGCGCTGCTGTGACTGGATCAGAGCACAGATCAAGCAGCAGTTTGACCTTATCGTTACCATCAGCGCCGTGCCGCAAAAGCCCTTTTTCTGGGACAGATAAGTTGCCATAGCACGGGTAGCCGGCCCGAGTTACGACTTGATTGACCGGCGGAGTCTTGAGCTTGGACTTAAGCGACATATTAACAGGAGAGTTCAGATGGCATTTGTAAAAGTTGTTCGCCGCAGCATGCGCCCGGAAGAATGGACCGAGCTGCGTTACGGATGGATCAAGCGTGGTATGGTGCAGCGTCAATCAGAGATACAGGAGCTAGAGATCCGAGACGCGCGTCAGACCGGCGAAAACACCTTTGTGTTTGATAATGAGTACCGGCCGCTAAAACAGGGGGATCTCTATTTTATCCCGGACGGAACAATCTTTATCCGCGGGCGCGGCTTTGTCCCGGATACGCTGCGGGGTCAGGAGGTCTGGCTGCAACTGCATACAGCGTCAGAGATGCTGGTAAAAATTAACGGTCAGCTGGCTGGCGGTATCGACCCTAACCGCGACCGCATCCTGCTTAATCCCTGGCTGGAGGGGCCGGCGTTCACCCTTGAGATACAAGGATTCTACCGCTCCAAACCTGATGATGAGCGCAATCCCGAGGCCATGGACAGCAGGGGCTGCCGGCAGGTTTTTGATGGCGCTTATCTGTGCCTGGTCAATCAGCCGCTGCAGAATCTTTACTATGACCTGACCCTGCTGCTGGATATAGCTCAATCAGATGAATTTGAAGAGGATTACCGGGTATTCTTAAACCGGGAACTGAATCAAGCTTTGAACCTCATTGATTTTGACAGCTGGACCGGCGTAGATCATGCGCTGCAATATATCGAAGAACACATTTATCAAAATGCTGACTTTCGTAGCAGCGGTAATGTGGCGCTGGTTGCCCACTCCCATCTGGATATTGCCTACTACTGGCGGCGCATGCATGTGGTCCAGAAAAACGCCCGAACGATCCTGATCCAACTGCGGTTGATGGACCGTTACCCGGATTTCAAATACGCCCATACCCAGCCCTACACCTATGAGCTGCTCAAACAAAATTACCCGGACCTGTTTACAGAGCTTAAGGCTAAAATCCAATGCGGTCAGTTTGAGCCCATCGGCGCCATGTATGTGGAGCCTGACTGTAATCTCCCCGCCGCAGAAAGCCTGATCCGCCAGTGTCTCTACGGACAAGCCTTTTACCGTCAGGAATTTGGCTTTACTGTGGATAATGCCTGGTTGCCGGATGTCTTTGGTAATTCCTGGATTTTACCGCAGATCCTGCGCAAATCCGGGGTCAAGTATTTTGTCTCCAACAAGATGTCCACCTGGAATGACACCAACCGTTTTCCCCACAACAACTTCATCTGGAAGGGTCTGGACGGCAGCCGGATTTATGCTTGTGTCCCCCCCACCCACTTTATTACCTGGAACATGCCCAGCCAGATTATGGAAAACTGGCACGCTTACCAGGATAAGGAAGTCGGCGGTCAGACCCTGAGCATGTTTGGCTATGGCGATGGTGGCAGTGGGGTCACCGAAGAAATGATTGAACTGATGCACCGATTTAGCAAACTAAGCAGCATGCCGCAAACCGAACACTGCTCCGCAGATGAGTTTTTGCATAAAAACCTGGCCGGTCGCAAGGATTTGGCGGTCTGGGACGGCGAGCTTTACCTGGAAATGCACCGTGGTACGTTTACAACCAAGAGTCAGCTGAAAGCGTTGAACCGGCAGCTGGAATCCAAAATCCGTCTGGCGGAACTCGTCTGCAGTCTGGCTCTTTTACAGCGGCAGCAGCCTTATCCGGCGGCTGAACTACGCGCGGTCTATAAAAAGCTGCTGGTCAATCAGTTCCATGATATCTTGCCCGGCAGTCACATTCACCCGGTTTATGAAGACGCCATGCAGGATTACGTTGAAATCAACACCAGGCTGGAGCAGCTGGTCCGGCAGGCGACCAAGGCCCTCTGCAACAAGCCTTCTGGCGCTCACGGCCTGGCCGCGCCGCGAGCTGACCGTCAAACCAGCGCTCCTCGCTATTGGTTTAACCCCCTGAACTTTCAGCGCCAGCAAATGACCTTTTTCCCGGATGAACAGGGATGGGCTACCCGGCAGGGCGTCCGCGGTTTTTACGCCGCGCCTACACTGCCCGCGCTTGGCTCCGTTGCAGTCGCTTGCCCGCCTGAGGGCAAGACCGAAACCGGCTGGCTGACCATCAGACAATGCGCTCCGGTCCAATCAAGCAGCGTCCAAACCGGCGTGCTCCAGGTTCAGACGCCCTATTACCGTCTGCAGTTGAATCCGGACGGCAGTTTTGCCAGTTTATTTGATACCAATCTGCAGCGCGAATGGACCGCCGGTCCCTTTAATCAGCTGCGTCTGTATCAGGACGTTCCGGGTATGTATGACGCATGGGATATTTTGCCCAATTATAAGGATGTAGCTTATGACTGGCAGATCAGCCAGCCGCTGCAACTGGAATACAAAAATCATACCCTGGCTCAATTCAGCGTAACTTTGCTCACCCCCGGCGGCCGCAGCAGCTGGACCATGAAAATCCGCGTATTCCGTGAATCACGGCTGATTGAAGTTGAGCACCAGGTAGATTGGCAGGAAAAGCACCGCCTGGTTAAAGCGGATTTCAACTGCAAGGTGCTGTCGCGCGAGCTCATCTGTGATACCAGCGCGGGCTATATCCGCCGCGACTGTCATCAGAACACCAGCTGGCAACAGGCGCGATTTGAGGTTTGCAGTCATAAATGGTGTGACTTTGCGGAAGCAAGTGGCGGTATAGCTCTGATTAATCAGGGCAAATATGGCCTGGGTGTGCAAGAAAACGGCATGTCCTTAAGTCTGCTGCGAGCCACCATCCGGCCGGACGTCAGCTCGGATATGGGTCATCATAACTTTTCTTATGTTATTTTGCCCCACGCAGGCAACCACCTGGAGGCTGGTATTAACCAGCAAGCCCTGGCTTACAACACGCCCTTACTGCAGGCGGATCTCACCGCCCCGGCCGCCTGGGATTTCAGTCCGCTTTATCTGCAAGCGGTTAAACTGTCAGAGGATGAGCACGCACTGGTCTTCCGGCTCAGTGAACAGGATGGCCAGCGCGGCCATATTCAGCTGCCAGCGCCCCTGCAGCAGCTGAATATGCTAGAAGATGTTGAAAGCGTGATCAGTCAGCTGGATTATGCGCCGTTTGAACTGATTACATTGGGCTGGCCGCTAGATCAGATGCAGGTGTAGCCACCATCAACCGGCAGAATGGCACCGCTGACGTAGCTGGATGCCGGCGCAGCTAAAAATATGGCCGCGGTATCCAGTTCACCAGCTTTGCCATAGCGCTGCATAGGGATGGCAGTCCGGGCATATTGAGTGAACCACTCTGTTTCGAGCGTGTCTTTGGTAAGCGGCGTCCAAAAATAGCCCGGACAGATAGCGTTAACGGTTATGCCATGTTTACTCCATTCTGCAGCTAAGGCGCGGGTAAGGTTAACGACCCCGCCTTTTGCGGCATGATAAGGAGCGGCTGGCGCGATATTATTCCCCACCAGGCCGTACATGGAAGCAATATTGATCATCCGGCCATACTTAGCGGGAATCATGGCCTTTTTGGCAACCTCCCGCGCCATTTTAAAGCTGCCGGTCAGATCAATCTCCAGTTCATGGGCAAATTGCTCATCTGTAATGTCCTCAGCCGGAGCTACCGCTCCGGTGCCCGCATTATTGATCAGGATATCAATCCGGCCAAAATGGTCCAGAACCGTTTTAACCGCTGCCTGGACCTGACTGGTATCAGTGACATCGCAGCGAACAGCCAGCGTATTGGTATGGTAGTCCGCAGCAAGCTCCGCAGCCACCGCGTCAATCTTCTCCTGCCGTCTTGCCAGCGCCACTACCGTACAGCCGCTGAGCCAGCGCTTTGGCCATCTGCACCCCCAAGCCGGTTGAACAGCCTGTTACAATAGCCACCTGTCCGGTCAGATCAAAATAATGCTGTATAATTTCATGCTCCTTTCTGCCAAGCAAGTCTCATGCTATACTATCGGCGATGATGTTATTGTAATATATTTATTTTTATTGTTCATCACAATACATAAGAAAGTTTGGCAGGATGATGCATATTCAGCGCAATTATTCAAGACAGGTAGCAGGGTGGCAAAAGGTCAGCTTTGGTCTGGGGTGCACCGGGATCCTGGCGGTCTGCCTGCTGCTGAGCCATTATAATATTTTGCAGGGAGATGATTTTCTGCATATGGCCATAGGCGGCCAGGCTCACGGCCGCTTTACGGCTGCAGACTGGCTGCAGAGCTGGCATGACGACTATTTTTATACGAACGGACGGATGGCTGACGCCCTGCTGCGATTAGTCCTGCGGCCAGGCGTACCCGCGGCCCGCCTGATCATTGGTCTGACCCTGGCGGCGCTGATCGCGGCGCTTTATAATCTCAGCCGGCTAAGCAGTCCTGGTCTGTATCAGGAAGCCCCCGGACCGAGTACAGCCTGGGCTATGATCTGCTTTGGAGCCTTCAGCCTGTTGCTTTATAGCCACCCTTATATTTATGCCGACTGCATCGGCTGGTTTTCCGGTGCTGTCAACTACCTGTTACCCAGCAGTCTGATTTTACTGGGGCTGCTGCCGTCTTTCTATTGGTCAGCCGGCCTGAAGCCGCCAGCTGCGGTCCTAATCATATCCACCCTGTGCCTGATAACCGGTCAGCTGGCGCACGAACAAACGGATCTGGCAGTGCTCTTCTACTTTATAACCTTGCTGCTGTACAGTAGCCTGAAGCGCCGTTATCTGACCAAGGGCCAATATGCTCAGATTTTGCTGAGTCTCTTGATCTCAGGCTTTCATTTTTCTGCTCCGGGTATCCGCCGCCGCCTGTCCAGCCTGCCCGTCTCCAGTGGCGATCAGCCGCTGATCAGGCTATGGATGAGGACTGCTGACAGCAGTCAGGAATTTGTATGGGTCCTCCGCTGGGGTTTGATCCTGCTGGCGCTGGTCCTGCTGCTCTTAATTTGGCGGCCCGCCCGCCGGTCCCAGGCGGTCTGTCAGCGATCAGTCCAAAGTCTGCTCCTGCTGTTCCTGACCGCCGCTAACATCACGCTGATGTATCTGCGCCGCTCCTGGGGACTGCATGTCCTGACCGCGGGGCTCCCGGAGGGTTCCGGATTATCCAGTCTGTCCTGGCCCCGGCTTTTCATTGCCGTCCAAAGCAGTCTGGGGCTGATAGCGCTGGCAGCTATCGTGCTCGCGATACTCCTGAGTGACCCGGAAGCTCAGGTACAGCGGCAAATTACCGTACTGGCAGCTTTAATCGGTGCCGCCGGTATCCCGCTGGCGCTGGGCTCGCAAAATGTCCGGAGCTATTTTACCAGTGGTATCTTCCTGAGTCTGTTTTATCTGTCCTTGCTGCAAAGCTGCCTGACTGACGATCTGACGACCCGCCCGGCCTCCAGGCTGAAGTCCAGCCGGCAGCCGGCCGCTTCTCCTGTCCGGCTGCGGTCTGACCTGTTCCGGAAAGCCGCCGTGATATTGGTCACGACGCTGGTGCTGGTATCCTCCTTGCAGGTTTTCCGGACCACGGTATATCGCGCCAGGCAGAACGCTCAGGTCTGGTCAGAGATTGAAAATAAGCTGACCGCCAGCGGGGATAATCTGCCAGCAGGAATCGCTATGCTAAATGTAGCAGACTTTCCCTACCCTGATGATCTTTATTTCATGGCTTATGATCAGGGGCGCTATGAGGCGGCTATCAGGCTTTACTATGCCGTACCGGCCAGCTGTCAGCTCAGCTGGCCGGCAGCCTGAGCCGGCTACAGTGTCAGCAGGTCCTTAACAATCTCCGTCATTTCTACTAATTCACTGATCTTGGTATATTCATGAGTAGTATGGATATCATGCATGGGATTAAACAGGCATAAGCCGCTCAAGCCCTGCTTTACCAGGATATTATTATCGCTGCCACCAAAGGATGGTTTGGCATAAGCCTCCAGCCCACGGCGGTGCAGCACAGTCTGGTAATCACGCAAAGCCGGGTCAGCCGGGCTGATATGATACGCAGTCAGGTGAATGATTTTGGCCGCCTTGATCCCAGCGCCGTTTTTTCCCGCCTCCGCTTCAAAAATATCCACAGTTTGTTGCCAGCAGGCTAAGGCGTCTTCATGCACGGCACTGCGGATTTCGCCCTTAACAGTCACCATATCCGGCACAATATTGGTAGCCGTTCCACCCTCAATGCGGCCAATATTAAAGGTCGTGTGCGGGTCCTGCCAGCCCTGGGGGAGCCTGGCAATCGCGGCAGCTGCGCAGGCTACCGCGTTCACGCCGGCCTCGGGTTTAAAACCAGCGTGAGCCGCCTTCCCCTGAACGGTCAGTTCAAACGACAACAACGTCGGTTCCTGCGCCGAATAAGAGCCCATACGGTCACTGCAGTCCAGGCAATATGCCAGCCTGGATTCTACCTGAGACAGGTCAAAAACCGCCGCGCCGCGCGCGTAGGCCTCTTCCGCCACCGTAAACAAAAGCTCCACCGGCCTGTGGCTTATCTGCTCCTCCGTCAGCTCCCGGCAGGCCTCCAGAATAATAGCCAGCGCGGCCGCGTCGTCTGCTCCCAGGATGGTACTGCCATCACTGGTGATACGGCCGTCAGCTTGCACCACCGCTCGTTTTCCCCGGCCGGGCGCCACGGTATCCATATGAGCGGACAGCAGCAGCCCGGACTTGCCTGGATCACCGTTCAGGCGGCCAAACAGATTGCCGGCCGTTCCACCGATCCGGGCCGCCGCCCCGTCCTCCTGCAGCGTGACCCCGCAGGTCTCCTGCCAGACCTTTTTCAGGTAGTCCGCCATTTCCCGTTCCTCAAAGGACAAGGCATCAATGGCTACCAGATCAGCAAAGGTCTGGACCAAACGAGCTTGATTAACTGACATGGGTTACTCCTTAATTGTTTTTTAATAAGCCTTTCAGCGGATTCACGCTGGCGTTGACCCTCAGGGGGCTGTTGGCCGGGTCAGAGGGATCCCGGTCAGCCTGACGGGGGCTGTTCCAGCGGGAGGCTGATATCTCACTTTGATAATCGGCTGCCGTCTCCCCGGCCGGATGACGCAAGAACATATCTCCGTGAGGATCCTGGCTCAGACGGGCCCGCTGTCCATCATCTGCCAGCAGCTGATCAAAATCAATCTGCGGGGCAATCCGGCTCAGATAATCCGTAAAGATATTTTTATCTGCTTCCGGGTTTCCGCGGCCTAAACGCAGGTCTCTGATATAAGTAGCCTGGTAGAAAGCGGGTATATTGTACAATTCCTTCATATAGGCGTAAATATTGGGATAATCTGCAATCCGGTGTTTTACAGGGCCCACATTGCGGAAATAGCTGAAATCCCAGCGAATGATGGTTACAAAAAAGCGAATGTCACTGTCCGTAATATAATCGCCAAACAAAAAGCGATTATCCGCCAGGCGTTGTTCCAGCAGATCCATGCTGTCATAAAAATCGTCAAAAGCTTCATTGTAAGCCGCTAAAGACTGACAAAAGGCCATGCGGTAATGACCGTTATTAATATGCGGAAACAGCCAGTCATTAAACTCATCAATGACCTCCCGGCAGGCTTTGGGGTACAGGTCGGGAGCATTTTCTGGCTGAAACGGTCTGAACTGCACCTCCAGATAATTGCTCATTCGGTGATAGTCGTTATTGACCGCGATTTTCTTTTTGATATCAACGAAGGTCGGCGTCGTGGCCCGGCCGGTGAATTCCGGATCCGCACGCCGGTAGAATTCACTTAAAAAATAAGCGCCCGTAGCCGGATCCCGGTGTTCCGGAGCGTCCGCAAAGCCATGACCGTAACGGTTACTTTCTCCTGAATGCGTGCAGAGCTGATCGCTGATCACAGATTGCAGGCCCAGCAGATTCCGGGCTATGACCGGACGGTTAGACCAGTTGCAGCCTTTTGCCCAGTAAATCCGATACCGCCCGGCTTCAGCCTGCCACTCACCGGGTTTACTGCCAAAGGGTACAGCAAAGGCATTGGGCTGGCGTACAAAGGCGCCGCGCTGATCGATTTCATGTTTGGTTTCCATTGGGCGGGGCAAGGCTCCAACCTCACGGGCATGCAGCTCCGCTTCCTCGTCACTGTACGCCAGAGCGGTTCCAAGCCTGGCGGCGTCAGCCTGAGTGGCCGGGATGGGTGGTACAAATTCGCATTGATCTGACATCTTGCTTATCTCCTCAGATACTGTACTCTGGCGCCTGCAGGCGCTCGATTTTGGTTATGAAATCCCTCAGGCGATCACTCTTGGGATGGTAAAAGACCTCATCCGGAGTTCCGTCTTCAACAATATGGCCATTTTCCAAAAAGATGACCCGGTTAGCCACCCGCTGGACAAAGCTCATCTCATGAGAAACCAGCAGCATGGTGTAACCGCGGTCAGCCGCCAGTCTGATGGTCTCAAGGACTTCGCCCACCAGCTCCGGATCAAGTGCAGAAGTAGGCTCGTCAAAAAGCAGGAGTTCCGGCTCCATGGCCAGCACCCGGGCAATGGCTACCCGCTGTTGCTGTCCGCCGGACAGATGCCTGGGATAATGGTTGGCCCAGTCAGCCAGGCCCACATTGGCCAGCTGGGCCATAGCCAGCTCACGCGCCCGGGTCTTATCCAGTTTTTTTACGACCACCAAACCTTCCATGACATTTTGCAAGGCGGTTTTGTGGGAAAAGAGGTTCCAGCTCTGAAAAACCATCCCGGTCCGTTTATGCAGTTCAATCAGCTTTTTGCGATTATGATGCTGAGCCAGATCCACAGTCAGTCCATCCATGATGATCCGTCCTGATTCCGGCGTTTCCAGCCGGTCTATACAGCGCAGCAGCGTCGATTTTCCGGTACCGGAAGGACCGATCACCGCAATTACATCTCCGGGATGTATCGTCAGGTTAATATCCTCCAGGACCACATTATCTTTGTAGCGCTTGGACAAGTTCTGTACTTCTATCATACTTACACCTCTGAAGATTGGACCGGAATATCCTGAGCCAGTCTGGCGGCATCACGCTTAACCGTCGGGCTATCATCCGGAATGGCAATCTTTTTTTCCAGGAGCTTCAGCAGCTGTTCCACCACAATCGTGATGACCCAGTAAATCAAAGCCAGCGATACATAAACCTCAAAGTAACGATACTTCCTGCCGCCAATGATCTTGCCGGCAGCGGTCATATCCACTACTGCGCAGACAAAGGCCAGCGAAGTCCCCTTGATCAAAGAAATGAACGAGTTGCCCAGGTTAGGCAGAGCCACCGGAATAGCCTCCGGCAACGTAATACGGGTCAGGGTCTGCCAGCCGGTCATTCCCAGGGAGGTCGCAGCTTCAATCTGGCCCCGGTCTACTGACTGGATAGCTGCTCTGATGGTCTCCGCGTTATAAGCCGACTCATTGATAGCCAGCGCGATAAAGGCAAAAACAATGGGCGGTACTGCACTGGCATTATATTCTGTCCCGTTTTTGTAGGCCAGATACTTGAGGAACATCGGTATGCCAAAATAAGTGACATATAACTGTACCAGGACCGGGGTGCCCCGGATCACTGATATAAAAACGTTGACCAAAGTCTTTAATACCGGCACTTGCCTGACCTTGACCAGAGCCAGTAGCAGGCCCAGAATCAGACTGGCCGCCATAGCGGACAGAGCCAGCTGCATTGTCACCGGAAAATACTTCAGAATTTCCGGGATGTTTGTAAATACAGTTTTAAAATCGAATAGATTTCCCATGGAACTGCTTCAGTCCACCTTCCTGTAAAAGCGGCAACAGCTACCCGGGTCTGTCCCGTCTGCTATTGCCGCTTGCGTGAGCCAACCGATACAGGTTAATTCAAGGTCTGCTCAAACTGATCCGCTTCCGGAGCAGTGTCGTCACGGTCCTGATACTCCTGACCTAACTTGGTCAGGGTGCCGTCAGCCTGTAATTCTTTCAGTACCGTATTGACCTCCTGGCGAAGTTCGTCATTATCCAGCGCAAAGAGGAAGTAGGCATAAGTAGAAGAAGAGATCTTAGCCGCGTCATCATCAGAAACCGGTGAAGCAGTGAGCCCCTCCAGGCCATACTCTTTGACATAGGCATTGTACATGGCCGTATCCACAATCTGGAAATCGGTGGTCCCGTCCTGCAGATGCTGCAGCTGTTGCAAGGTATCCAGATCAGCGTATTTCAGATTGATCGTCTGATCCGGATTGCTTTCATTCCAGGACTCGATCGCATTTGAAATGCTGACCCCGGTGCTGCCTTCAGTCGTTTTGCCCGCAGCCTCCGCAAAGCTCGTGATGGGCGTATTACCTTCCTTATTAACAAAGACATAGCTGATTTTGTCATAAGGGTAGGAATAGAGATAAGATTCTCCGCGTTTTTCGTTCCAGGAAAAATTATTGACGCCGATTTGATATTGACCTGAGGTTAAGCCGGCAAAAACCGCGTCAAAAGAAGCGACATCGATCTGCAGTTCATACTGCGGCAGTTTTTCAAAAACCGCTTTCAGGACTTCCAGATCATAACCAGTCGGATTATTGTTTTCATCCACATAAACGTAGGGTTTCGGTGAGCCGCCGGTGACGGCTTTAATCACGGTTTTTTTGGTATCCGTTTCAGACTGGGCGCTGTCCGTGATCACAGTAGTGCCCTCGCTGGTCTGGGCTTCTGACAGACTGCTCTCAGCCGCCGCTGCAGATGTAGCCGCCGCTGCAGTGGAAGTGGCAGCGGTTGTAGTCGCCGCACTGCCGGCGGAGCACGCCGCCAGAGCCGCGGTGAGCAGCAGGACGGCCGCGCTGAGCGCGGCGGATTTGGGTTTCAGGTTCAGCTTTTTCATCATGGTTTTCCTCCAAATAAAGTATCTGTTAAGTGGGGCCATTAGCCTGGCTTCAATCTGGTCAGCTCTCTGTCAAAAACTTATGAGCCGGGTCCTGGCTTAAGGACTGTCGGCCGCTGGGCCGGCCCCACCAGGCCGCAAAATCAATCTGGTCAATAAAACGCGCCGTAAATGATTTGAAAGCCGAATGACTCCCTTCCCGGCCATCATGATTAAAGCTACGGGAAAAATCCTTAAAGTATGTGTTGTTCTGAAATGCCGGGATCTGCCACAGATCCCGGGCATAAGCCCATAGATTAGGATAATCAACCAGACGGTGTTTGGTCGGGCCCAGGTTTTGGCCATAGGCAGTATCCAGACGCGCCAAGGTGACATATAGACGCACATCGCTGTCAGTCACATAATCGCCCAGCAGGTATCGCTGACCGGCCAGTCTTGACTCCAGAATATCCAGCGCTGCATAAAAGTTGTCGTATGCCTCAAGATAGGCGGCGAAACCAGTGGCAAACTGGATTTTGTATACGCCATTATTCACATTATGAAACAACCACTCATTCAGTTGATCAATGTCCGCCCGCAGCGACTCCGGATACAAATCCGGCGCGCCAGGCTTATGATATGGCCGGAAAGCGGTCTCAAAATAGTTGGTCAGATGGTGATAATCATTATTGGCAACTGTTCCGGTCTTGATATCGATCAAGGCCGGGACCGTGGCCCGGCCGGGAAACCCCGGATAGCTGTTTTCATAAACCTGATTCAGAAAGCGAACGCCCAGAACCGGATCCAGATGTTGCGGATCATAAATAAATTCCCAACCATAATCCTGTCCGTAAGCTGTCCAGTCCGCCGGCCGGCCGACCAGATTCACAGAAATGATTCTATCCAGTCCCAGCAGGTCACGCACAATCGATGCACGGTTTGACCAGTTGCAGCCCTTGGCCCAAATCAGACGGTAGCGGCCTTCTTCTACTGGGTTCAGTCCCTCGCCTTCTCCAAAGCCCTGATTAAATAAATTATCCTGGCGAATGAAGTTACCGTTAGCATCCTGTTCTGCTACCAGCACGCTGACGCGGGGCCGGATCTGACTGATTGCCTCCTCGCTCAGAGGCAGCGTTTCAGTCGGTTCCGGATATCGTTGCGGCGTCGTGGCCGCAGTCGTATCAGGCTGTGCAACAGTCTGAGGATTCAAATTGCAAAAACTCATATTGTGATCCTTTCTGCCGCCATCCTTCAGATGGTCGGTTGCCCTGATTAGCTGAGATTCATGCTGCGAAATACCTGATACATACAACAGCAGGTACCCTTCATGCCTTTCAGACAACAACAGTAAGCCAATCTTTTCACAGGTCTCTGCCTCCTTTTAAGGTATTTCGTGGCTCAGCCGCGATCCGACCAAAGGCCACATTATTTCATATAATTCCTACCGGATTACCGATTTGAATTGTGTAGAGTATATTACCCCCTCAGACAAAATGCAAGCACTTTTTTTCAGCCTGCAAAACAGAACAATTTGACACTTACTTGATCTTCAAGGCAGGACAGGTGAGCCAGTTTCAAAAATCAGGTTTGGTGAAGCTGAGCCACTGCCCTCACGTTCATTTAGCGGGACCCTGAAAGACCAAATCATAGGGATTCTGTTCCGGGCTGAGGCCATGAAAAGCAGCCGCCTTTTCTGCCCCGATATCTAGGACAGGCTTGAATTCTGGCTGCTCCTGGAGACGTTGCTGATAGACCGCCAGTCCAGGATAATCCGTCGTTTTGGCAAAATTCAAGCGGTACAAATAATAATAGATCTGATCAAAGCGCTTCAAGGTTTTAAAAAGCAACAGATCAGGAGCCGTTGCCGCGCCGCCCAGCAAATACGGTCGCTGCAGCAAACGCTCATTCAGTTCCTCAAAGCAATCCTGGCAGAGATTGGACCAGCGTTCCAATTCCGTTTGCCACCTGGCTTTACCTGCCCGGTTCAACGGTTCCAGCAGAAACTGATTCAGGTAGCTGACTTCTGCAGCTGGATCCGTGTGCGCAAAAAGCGGCCGGGTCTCTGTCTGAACGCTCAACACATGATCAGGATCGGCAGATAGCCGCTCGCGGCCGGTTGGCTTCAACAGATCCCGGTTATCAGGGCCCGTCCCCTGCAAGCCATAAACATTACCCTGTTTGGCCCGCATATGAGGCGAAAGCTGATAATGCCGCTTGATAGCTTCCAGTTTCGTATATTGATAGAAAGCCGGGATCTGGTAAACCTCCCGCGTATATCCCCAGAGATTGGGATAGTCCTGAAGGCGCTTTTGATTAACACCAAAAACCAGATGGTAATTGATGTGGAAGCGAATCAGCGCGACAAACAGATGGATATCAGACAGACTAATATAATCTCCGTTCACAAAGCGATTATGACTTAACCGTTCTTCCAGCTCATCCAGAGCGGAAAAATAGCTCTGATACCCTTGATCGTAGGTCGCTTGATCCCGGGCAAACCCGCAGGTGTAGGCGTTGACTCTATGGTTGATAAACCGGCTCCATTGATCTATCTCAGGGCGCAGCGCCTCCGGATACAGATCTGGTGCAGCAGGTTTATGAAATGCCTGCCAGTCTGTCACCAGATACCGGGGGATATCCCAGGCCTCATTTTGCACAACCGCTCCACTGACGGTATCAACAATAGCCGGCACAGTTGAACGGCCGGTAAAGGTGGGATCACCTTTCAGATAGGCGTCATCCAGATAGTGTATCTTCAGCACCGGATCTACCTGGCCCAGATCTTCACTGAAGACCCAGCCGCGGGGATCCCGCAGCACGCCGCATTCACCCACACTGATGACGCGGTCCAGGCCCAGCAGCCGCAGCGTAATGACAGCTTTATTGGAGTGAGGGCAGCCCGGCATCCAGATCAGGCGGTAGCGATCTGCTTCTACCGTCAGCTGACCTTCCCGGTCTCCAAACTTTTGGTTAAAAACAAATTCCCGTTCATCTATTTTTCCGCTTTTGGGGTTCAGCTGTTGCCTGAAGGTCTGTTCAAACAGCGCGATCGACTGAAACGGCACAATATAGGACATGAGTTT
>JAAVLZ010000009.1 GCA_012034405.1 Oscillospiraceae bacterium HV4-5-C5C
CGGAATATCAGAGCATTTTAGCGGCCGCCCCGGTTTTCAGCTTATACGGCGTCGACGATCCGCAGCGCACCCTGCCCGCGCAGCCCCATCCGGAGCAGCCCTACCATGACGGCCGGGTAGGTTACCATCTGCGACGGGGTACCCACTACTTGAGCCGTCATGACTGGCAGCAATTTATCGCCTACCGGGAGCGTTGGCAAGTCTGAAACAGCTCTCAGCCACAAGCCCTCAGCCGGGGTGGCGCCGGTTGCCTTAACCCCGCAGCTGATTGCGGTAGGCGTTGGCGCTGATTTGCTGGTATTTTTTAAAGATTTTGGAAAAATGCGCCGCGTCCGCAAAGCCCACCCGTTCCCCCACCTCAGCAATGCTAAGCGAGGGGTCCGCCAGCAGGCGGCAAGCCTCTTTAAGGCGAATCTGGTTGAGCAGGTCGTAAAAGCTCTGGCCGGTATAGCGCGAAATCAGCTTGGATAAATGCCACTGGCTGACATAAACGGCCGCGGCCACCTCTGGCAGCGTCAGCCGTTCGGCATAATGCTCCGCCATATAAGCCCGGGCTTGCTGCAGGACAAAATTGCTGGCTCGAGCGGCGGGATCCTCGTCCCGAGCCTCCGGTCCGTCGTCGGGGTGAGGTCCGGGGGGCGCCTGACCCCGGCCGGCTGCCTGAGTTTTGTCAGCGGCGCCGGTCACCGCCGGTGCTGCCGCCTTCTGGCCGGCTGCCTCCAGCTGTTTCAGCGCGCCCACCATTTTTTGCAGCACTGCCTCCAGCTCACTCATGCGACTGGGCTTGATAATGTAGCCGGACACCCCTAACTCAATTGCCCGCTGGGCAAAGGAAAACTGCGGATAACCGCTGAGAATGGCAATCTGCAGCTCCGGAAACTCACTGCGCAGGGCCGCAATCAGGCTCAGGCCATCCATCCCCGGCATGGCGATATCCGTAAACAGGATGTCCGGCTTTTCCCGCCGGATCAGCTCCAGCGCCCGACGCCCGTCTGCCGCTGTCCCTACAACCTGACAACCGCTGCTCTCCCAGGGCAGCAGCTGAGTAAGCCCCCGCACAATCGGCTCTTCATCATCTACAATGATAACCTTGTACATCGTATTACGACTCTCCACCCCCTGACACGCCACCCGGCCCGCGCCCGCCTGGCTTAGCCCTTCAGCGCGCCGGCCGTCAGGCCTTTGATGATATTTTTCTGCAGTATAACATAGACGATCAGCACCGGAATCACCGCCATCACCACTGCGGCCGCCATCAGCCCGTAATTGGTACCGGCCTGACTGGAGATTTCATTCAGCAGGCGGGTGATGGTAAAGGTCTCCTTATAGCGCAAAAAGAACATCTGGGTAAACAGATCATTATAGCTCCACAAAAAGACAAAGATCGCTACGGTCGCAAAGCTGGGCCGGGCCAGCGGCAGAATGATTTTGAAAAAAATCCGGATGGCGCCATAGCCTTCCAAAAACGCGGCTTCCTCCAGATCAACCGGCAGACTGCGAATATAGCCCATCAGCACAATGATGGCAAAGGACAGGTTGCCGGCCACCTGCGGCAAAATGATGGACAGCCAGGTCAGCAGCATACTGTCGGTGTTCGTAATGCCCCAGGCACTTTCCATGCCAAAAACGGGGATGATGGTGGCAAAAACCGGAAACATCATGGCGGCGACCACCAGGTTTCGCAACCACTGGCGGCCGGGAAAAACGTAACGGACCAGGCCATAGGCGGCCAGGCCGGCCAGGATCACCACCAGTACGGTCACGCTGCCGCTGATCACCAGGCTGTTGCGATAGGCCAGACCCACATCTACCCGCTGAAAGGCCACCTTATAGTTGTCCAGGGTAAAGGAAGCGCCGATGGGTAAGGAAAACGAGGACGACACAATCTGGCCCTTCGGCTTAAAGGAGTTCAGGGTAACCCAGATAAACGGATAAATGGTGGTAAGCGCCCAGATAATCAGAACCAGATAGCTGACCACCTGGCCGGGACTGACAGCCGCCCGGCTGCCGCGCGCCGGTTCCGGCCGGGTCTGGCCGGGTTTTACTTTATTACTGCGCATATTGGCTTTTCCCTCCTCACTCATCCCGCTCACGGAAAATCCGCTGGGACAGCTGACTGAGCAAAACGCCCAGCAGTACAATGAACACCCCAATCGCACCGGCATAGTCCACATCCTTGGCCAGCATGGTCTGCTTATACATATACGTACCGGTCAGCCAGGATTTATCCAGCGGCATACCATTGGGCATCATGGTCCAGGGCAGATCAAAGACCTTCAGCGCGCCGGTAATGGCCAGGGTCAGGCAGGTGCACAGGGTGTTATGCAACAACGGCCATTTGATATAGCGCACCAGCTGCCACGGCCCCGCGCCATCAATGGCGGCGGCTTCATAAAGCTCCGCGGGAATGTTATTCAGGCCGGTGAGGATAATGACAAAGTAGTAACCCACGTACTGCCACATAACCGGCAGGGTCATGGTTGAGAACCAGAATTTTTCCCCTTTCCAGTCAATATTTTTGCTGGTCCAGTTTAACTGCTGCAGCAGCTGGTTGAGCATGCCGCCGTCATACAAAAAGATCAGATTAAACAACAGACCCAGCGCCGTGGCCGAGATCACAATCGGGAAAAAGTAAACCGTCCTGAAAAAACCTGCCCCCCGCCCGGCCCGGTCTACCAGCAGGGCCAGCAGCAAGGCCATACCAACCTGAAAAACAAGGGTGCACAGCATCAGCAGCAGGGTGTTGAGGACCGCCGTGCGCATGACCGGATCCGTCAGCATTTTGCTGTAGTTAAGGTACCAGGGATCATTCAGGCCTTTGGCCGGCATGCCCAGCCCTTCAATGACCTGAAAGCTGTCCACAATATTCCGGAAAAAGGGATAAAACAGATATATGCCCATAAAAGTGAAGGCCGGCAGTAGAAACAGCCACAGGGGCCGCCGGTTCTTATAGACAGCAGCCTGGGCGGAATAGCGTCTGGCTGGCCGGCGGGCACGTCTGAGGGCAGGCCGGTCAGGCCGGCCGGCCGGCGTCTGATTTTGCGGCATCATACACAATCCTCCTCCATCGGGACTTAAACAGAAAAGGGCGTCGGTCGCGGCGCCCTTTCCTTAAGCTGATCAATATCCAGCGCGTTTACTTGGCCAGAGCCAGGGTGTCATCCACCGCCTGTTCCGCCGTTATACTGCCGTTGGCCACCAGTTTTACATCATCCACCAGCAGCTTGGTTTTCTGCTCGCTGGACAAATTGTCCTGCACCGCTGAGACTGTGCCGGTTGAGCCTTTAATCATAGCCAGCGCGTCCAGGACCAGGGAGTTGGGATTTTCCGCGGCGGGCGTACCATTTTTCAGCGCCGTTACAGCCGTGCCGCCGGCCATCTTACCCACCACGTCATCTGTGGTCATAGCTTCTACAAAGCTCACCGCAGCTGCCTGCTTTTCAGGATCTTCCCAGGCTTTGCGGGTTATGTAATAACCCATGGACAGACCGCCAATCATATCGGTGGTTTTGCGGTCGCCCTTAGCCGGTACATAGGTAACCGTGTAGCGGGACACATCATCCACATTGCCGGCCACTTCGTTGCCGTCCTCATCTGTAGAACCGAAGAACCAGCCCATCTTCCAGGAGCCGTCAATGGCAAAAGCGGCCTTGTTGTCGGCCATCAGCTGGAAGGTTTCCGCGTCGGTCGCCGTCAGGGTATTTTCAGGTAAGAAGCCTTTGCTGTAAAGATCTTTGATATCGTTCAGGCCGTTAACCCAGTTGGTATACTCCTCGCTGCTGGAGTCAGTCGGCACAATCTCATGGACCGCGCGGCTGCCGTTGTTCAGCACCGTGTACTCAAACCAGTAGTGCGGGACTTCTGCCAGGGACACCGCAATCGGCGTATAGCCCTTATCCTTGATGGTCTGGCACATGGTCAGGAACTCATCCCAGGTGGTATCAGCGTCCGGAATCTCTACACCGGCGTCCTCCAGGACGGTTTTATTGACGTACATGGCCTCCCAGTAACCGGCGGTCGGGATAGAATAATTTTTGCCGTCTACCGGCGAAGCGCCCAGCTTGCTGTCATCCATATTCGAGGCGTAATCCGGATAAACTTCCCGGATTTCATCAATGGAGACCACTTCTTCGCCCTCAACCAGCGGGTTAGAGTCTACGCCGTTAAAGAAGAAAAGCACATCGGGTTCACTGCCGGTCTCAAAGTCAGACAGGACCTGGGCTTTCCACTGTTCGTTAGATGTCGCGGAAGCATCTTTAACCGTATTGCCGGTGGCAGCCTCCCAGGCGGTATAGGCGTCCTCATAGTTTTGACGGTTGCCGTCATCCCCGCCAAATGAAGTCACGACCGTCAGGCTGACGCCGCCGGTAGCAGCGGTCGTCCCGGCCGTGGTAGCTTCCTCGGTCGTAGCCGCAGCCGTGCTGCTTGCTTCCTGCTGAGTGGTTTGCTCAGCCGCGCTGCTTTCCGCAGCTTTAGTGGTCGCGGCCGCCGTGGTCGTGCTTGCAGTTGAAGAAGAACAAGCCGACAGCATGGCAGCGGCTGTAGCTAACGACAACAGCGCAGACAATTTCCTTTTCATCATCCTTTACCTCCCGAAAAATCATGAACCGCTGAGCCGTAAGGGGCTGCCTTTATGGCAGATTAACCAGATTCTCAGACGGTTCTCCCCAAAACTTACAACATAAGCATAGTTTGCTGGGGCCGGATAAAAAAGGGCGCAAATTGGCGTCTCTTGTCTTTCATTGTCATTATGCCATGTTGACCGGGTTTAGATTGGGCTCCAGCCTACGTTTTAGCCAATTCACGCAGCCTGATGTCCGAAACCGTATGACCTTTGGCATTGTTATAAATATTGAGCCCGCTGGTTTCACCGTAAATCATGCGCAGGCGGCGGTGGACATTGCGGATGCCAATGTTCGTCGCATGGGTTTCCGTGACCTCCTCCGGACCCAGCAGACGCCGGATCCGGACTTCATCCTCAGCGGACAGGGGCTGATCATTTTCCACCTGCAGCAGGATCCAGGTCTCATCCAGCCGGCGGGTGCGGATCCAGATCTGTCCATGCGGCTGCTGAAAGATGCCATGCTCCACCGCGTTTTCCACAATCGGCTGCAGAATGAGCCGGGGGACCTGCAAGTCTGCCAAAGTCGGGTCCAGATCCTCCGTAATGGTCAGGCGGGAGCCCAGACGCTCGCTAATGATATAGAGATAGGCATGTACATAAGTCATCTCTTCCGCCAGAGCAATGAAGGCTTTCTGATGGCGGTCCGTCGTGGCCTCAAGCATGGTGGACAGGGCTTCAAGCATACGGCTGAGCCGGGTCTCGCCCTTTAACCTGGCTTCCCAGTTGATAATCTCCAGGGTGTTACCCAGAAAGTGAGGATTGATCTGACTTTGCAGCGCCTTGATCTGAGCGTCACGCAACGCCAGCTCCTCCTGATAGATCCGCTCGAATTGGTTTTGCAGCCGCAGCGACATGGTGTTAAAGTTTTCTCCCAGATAAGCGAACTCCAGGCTGCCCAGGGCCTGGCTTTCCACCGTACTGCCAAACGCGCCCCGGGTGATCGCCCGGCTTTGCTCTGTCAGCCGGCGGATCGGCCGGCTGACCTTGCGCTGCAGATAAAAGAGCACCGCGCCAATCAGCGGCAGCAGCAGCACGGCCATATAGAGGATGCTGCGCCGGCCCTGGCGTTGCTGCAGCAACAGTGAACTGGGGTCAAGGGTCACGCGGTAAGTCAGGGTATAGCGGCTGCCGGCGGCCGTTCCGTCAAGCGTCAGGCGGCGGTCTCCCCGGCCCAGGCCCAGCAGATCCCGCCAGAAGCCCGCGGCGCCGCTGGCAGTCTGTTCTGCCTGAGCCGTTTCTGCCGCGCTTTCCATAGCCAGAGACAAAAAAGGCGTATCCCCGCAGCTGACATACAGGCGTTTGGTAAAGTCAAGATTATAGAGACTTTCGCAAATGGTTTCCGGGATCAGTTCCATGGCCATAACGGCATAGGGCTGGTAGGCGTCCGCGTAGTTCAGGAGGTTGCGCAGCAGATAAACCCGGCCGTCCACAGCTAAAAACGTCACGTCGCTGCCCAGGGACTGGGCTTTGGCCAGGGCTTGAGTCAGCACATGATTGCGGTAGTAGTTGACATCACCAATCCCCCCCAGGGTCGGATTGTAGCTGAAAAAGGTCAGATCCTGAGGGTCCTCCAAAAAGGACACCATGACCGTCCGGACATCATCCCGGCGGCTGTAGCTTTGCGTTAGAAAGCGATTATAGGTATTGCGCAGGGTTTCCTGCGCGCTGGCCTGACCGTCCCGCGTCTGTCCTAACCGGTAATCCGCCAGGGCCTGACGCACGGTGGTGGAGTAGTTGACATCAAAGGAGGCCTGGATCAGATTATCCAGATTACGGCGGGAAACATCCGCCGCGTTGGTCACCGAACCACTGAGCAGGTTGTCCACGCTCTGATTTATACTGCGGGAGGTGTAGTAGCTGAAGACGCCCAGCATTAAAAAGGAAGGCAGGGCCCAGCAAGCCAGGATCAAAACCACCATGCCCACCCGCAGGGTCCGCAGTCGCCCGGACCGGCGGCGCGGGCTGAACCAGCGCCGCCGCTGCGGACGGTCAGGCGGTGACCGTTTAAGCTGGTGCGGCTGACCCTCCGGCCTGTTTTTACGCATAAGGTCTCACCTCTCCCCCGGCGCTCCCGCCCCGGCCTGCAGTCAGGCAAAAAGGCGGCAGCTATGATCCATAATGATACAACAAACCGGGAGCTGGCGGGCTAAGCCTGCTTATGAATCCGGAAAAGTGGCCGGGTCGGCGCAGGTACGGATGCCCTTGTTAAGCTGCCCGATTTCTGCCATATCCGCTTCAGTGAGGTTAAAGTCAAAGACCTGAGCGTTCTCCAGGATCCGCTCTTTATGCAGGGACTTAACCAGTACCCGCGCGCCCAGCTGCAGCAAATAGCGCAGGGCCACCTGCGCGTTGGTTTTGCCGTGGCGCAAGGCAATAGCGGCAATATCCGGATCCTTAAGGATGGCGCCGCCGTGCATCAGCGGGCTGTAAGCCTCCGGCAGGATCCCGTGGGCCCGGCAAAAATCCAGCAGCTCCGGCTGAATCAGCATGGGATGCATCTCAAATTGATTGGTGGCCGGGACGACCTCCGTCTGAGCCAGCAGGGTTTCCAGGTGATCAATATTGAAGTTAGCCACACCAATGGCGCGGGCCAGGCCTTCATGGTACAAGGTCTCCAGAGCCTTATAGGTGTCGACATATTTATTCATACTGGGGGCCGGCCAGTGAATCAGCAGCAGATCCACATAATCCAGCTGCATGGCCCGCAGTGATTCCCTGAAAACGGCCAGGGTTTCCTTGTAACCCTGATACTTGATCCAGACTTTGGTGGTCAGGAACACCGCCTCCCGCGGCAGGCCGCTCTGGCGGATCCCTTCTGCGACTGCAGCTTCATTGTGATAAGCCCAGGCGGTATCTGCGGAACGATAGCCGGATTTCAGGCCAAAACTGACCAGCTCCGGTGCCTGCGCGGCCGGTATCTCCCAGGTCCCCAGCGCCAGCCGCGGGATTGAGGCGCCGGTATTCAGCTTGACAGTTGGAATCAGAATGGGTGGCATAGGCAGTCCTCCCTACACAAAGCAACAGCGGCCGATTACACTAAACTTACTAAAAGTTTAGCAAAACCGACCGCTGCCTGTCTGTCTCTTCCGAACCCTAATCCACCCGAATCTTAAAGACCAGCGGACAGTCTTTCTGGGCGCCGCGCGCCTGCTCCTGGCCACCGGTATTCAGCAGCAGGCCGGTTTCCTGGCGCTCCCAGTTAATCGGCCGGTCGGCCCCCAGCAAAGTGACCTCCCGGATCAGGCCGCTGAAATTAGCCAGGCGACTGGCGTCCTGCCGGCCCAGCGCATGGATGCAATAATGCCCGTCCGCGGCAGGTTTCAGCGCGATAGCGTAAAGATAGCTGCCCTGACGGGTAAAGCGGAAATCCTGAGGGGTAAACGGCTTCTTTTTGCCGTCCGTAAATTGGCCGGACTCCACAACAGTAGGGCCTTCGCCAGACTCCCGCCAGACTGAGCTGTCATAGATAGCCTGGCCATTTACCTTAAGCCAGGCGCCAATGCCCCGCAGGACCGCCTGATCCGGCCCGGAAATTGTACCATCGGCCTTAGGTCCGACATTGAGCAGCAAGGTGCCGTTTTTGCTGACAATATCCACCAGATCGCACAGGATCTCTTCATAAGGACGGAACTGATTATTTTCTGTGTAACACCAGGAATTCAGCGCGATCGCGGTGTCCGTCTGCCAAAAATAAGGCTGGACGGTCGCAAACTGGCCGCGTTCAATATCCGGTACCGCTGTGCCAAACATAAAGGCATCATGCTTGTAGTTGATGGCCACTTCTTGCCCGCGCTCAGCTGCCCGGTTGTAGTAATAGGCCGCCAGTTTTTTAAGGTACGGTTTCATGGCACTGTGCTGAATCCACCAGTCAAAGTAGAGCAGCCGCGGCTGATAGCGGTCAATGATTTCACAAGTACGCAGCAGCCAGTCTTGCATATACTCCTGACTTGGCTCAGGCTTACTGAAGAGATCAAAGTGATCTGCCTCCGGCATGGCCGGCCAGTAAAAATCGCCGCGCTGCAGCGGTTCCTTGATGTCGCTGTCAAAGTCCTTGCCGTGGCCCATAAAAAACCAGTGTTCCACCCGGTGGGAGGAAGCGCCGGTAATCAGGCCCTGACGGGTAAAGCTTTGCTCCAGTTCACCCAGGACATCGCGGTGCGGGCCCATTTCATAGGCGTTCCAGTGAGAGATCTCGCTGCGGTACATCTGAAAGCCATCATGGTGCTCGGCCACCGGGACCACGTAGCGGGCGCCGGCTTCTTTAAAGAGCGCCGCCCAGGCATCCGGGTCAAAGTGTTCCGCGGTAAAGCGGGGGATAAAATCCTTGTAACCAAAGTCCTTGTGCGGTCCATAAGTCTTGAGGTGGTGCTCATATTCAGGCGAACCTTGAATATACATGTTGCGCGAATACCATTCGCTGCCGAAAGCCGGCACGCTGTATACACCCCAGTGAATAAAAATGCCGAATTTGGCCTGCTGGTACCACGCGGGAACGCGCCAGCCAGCCAGCGAGTCCCAATCATCCTGGTAGGGTCCGTCAGCAATCACCCGATCTATTGTCGCTAAGTAAGGCTGCATATCATACATGATTCTGGACGACACCTTTCTGCAAAATGATATTGGCGTAAAGCGCGGTTTCGCCGGTCGCTACAATGCAATAGCACTGGCGGGCTTCCTGATAAAAGCTGAAACGGTCGGTTGATCCGATCACCGCCGCGCCGCGGGGATCGTGGCGGGCAATAATTTCCTTATAGGTTTCCCAGATTGGGGTAGCCACCGGATCGCCCGGCATCACTTCCATCAAGGTTACCGGATGTTCCACATAAGCATCCAGCGGAAAGAGTGTGAGGATGGCGTCCAGCAGTTCCGGCACGCCATGCCCGTCCGCGCGGATGATGACCGCGTCACGGCCCATGGTTGGTACCGGAAAGTTGCCGTCGGCTAAAACCAGGCGGTCGCTGTGTCCCATTTCACACAGGGTTTTGAGCAATTCCGGCGAAAGTACGGCCGGTATTCCTTTTAACATTTTTTGTCTCCTTTGCTTCGTTTTGCGGGCTCAGGTCCGGCTGCCGGCTATCCGGCCGTCCAGGTCCCAGAGTTCCTGCCAGTTGCTGGCGCCCGGCCACAAAAAAACCTGTCCCTTGATCAGACGGCAGTTGCGGTCATCCCGGGCGATAGCCGCCATCTCCTGATCTGTCAGCGGATCTTCAAAGCTGCACTTAAGATTGGCCAGATACTGCTCCGGTTTAACTGAAAACGGAATTGGAATCTGACCGCGCTGCACGGCCCATTTAAGGCAGACCACAGCGGGGTGCAGCCCGTGCGCTTTGGCCGCGGCCTGGATAGACGGAAGCTCGGTATCCGCCACATCCTCCGATGTCCGGTCCCGCTCAGGCCGTGAGGGCGACCCGATGGGCGAAAAGCCAACAGGCTGAATGCCCTGGGACAGGGCGTATTGGAAAAGCTCCGGCTGCTGGAAGGATGGATGCAGTTCCATCTCCAGGGCCACCGGCTTGATCCGGCAGAGAGGCAGAACAGCTTTGAGCTTGGGCACAGTCATATTGGACATGCCAATATAGCGGGTTAAGCCCAGATCCACCAGCTGCTCCAGCTGTCGCCAGGTCTGCATGAATTCATCCACCCTGAAGGGGCGGGAATCCGGATTGCGGGCGTCCCCGTCACAATGCGGCGCGTGGTAGTTAGGAAACGGCCAATGCAAAAAATACAGATCCAGCTGCTGCAGCTGCAGATCCCGCAGGCTCTCCCGGCAGGCAGCCACTACCTCATGGTGCCGGTCATTCCAGACTTTAGAGGTGATAAACAGTTCCTGACGGCTGACCACACCCTCTGTAAACAGCCGCTGCAAAACCCGGCCGATGTCCGCCTCATTTTGATAGACCGCCGCGCAGTCCAGCAGCCGGTAGCCACAGCGCACCGCGCCATACACCGCGTCGGACACCGCCTGCGCGCCATATTTATCTGAGCCAAAGGTTCCCATCCCAATGGCCGGGATCAGTCCCCCGTCCGGCAGGCGGCGCTGCCAGACCCGCGCGCTCCAGTCTGTCTCCGCAGCCGGGCTGACCGCAGCCGCAGTGGTTGCGGTCAGCCCGGCGGAAGCGCCCGTATCAGGGGTAAATCGTTTATCTTGTTCCGTCATGAGACCTCCTGTCATATCATACGGTCGCCATCTGACCATAGCTAATCATGGTTGCCAGGCTTAAGCTCCAGCCGCGGCTTCAGTCCGGAAAAACCACCGCCACTTTGCCGCAGTGGCCGCCGGCCATCAGCGCATAAGCCTGATCGGCCTGCTCCAGTGGGAATTCGTCCGTGATCAGTTCCTCAGGGTGTATCTGCCAGCGCACCAGATGCTCCACCAGGTCCTCCATGCGCCACAGGGAGGTGACCCAGGAGCCGTAAATGGTCTTTTGTCCATGCAGCATATCCGGACTGGGATTCAGGGTCATGCTGTTGCCTTCGCCTACCAGCGCGATCTTGCCCCATTCCCGGGTTGCCCGCACCGCCGTCTGGCGGCCGCCGTCTGAAGCGCTGGCATCCACCGCCCGTTCTACTCCCTGGCCGCCGGTAACCGCCTTGATCTGTTCCACCACCTCCGGACCGGGCTTGAAAACATAGTCCGCCAGACCCAGCTTTTGGGCCAGCTCAATCCGGTAATCGTTCATTTCCACCCCGATCAGGCGATTGGCGCCCATAGCCTTGCTGAGCATCAGCGCCGCCAGGCCTACCGGTCCTAATCCCGTGACCAGCACCGCGTCATTACCGGAAACGCCGATTTTTTCAAGCGCTTCATAAACCGTGCCAAAGCCGCAGGCCACCTGCGCCCCGTCTTTGTAGGTCAGCTCATCCGGCAGCGCAATCAGATCTTTTTCATCACAAAGCATGTAGGGCGCCATCCCGCCGTCGCGCTGCCAGCCATAAGCCCGGCGCAGCGGGCTTTTGCAGGAAATATAGTAGCCCATGCGGCAGTCGTGGCAGACCCCGCAGCCGGAGATATGATACACAATGACCCGGTCGCCCTTCTTAAAACGGCGCAGGCCCGGGCCTTCTTCTACAATGACGCCGCAGGGCTCGTGCCCGGCAATCGTGCCGGGGATATAGCCTTCCGGTCCCTTGCCCACATGCTCCCGGTAGATTGCCCGGATATCACTGCCGCAGATGGTCGTTGCCTTGGTCTGGACCAGCACCTGGCCATAGCCCGGCGTGGGAATATCAAACTCTTTCAGTTCTACCGTACTGTTGCCTGGCAGCACGGCACCCATCATTTTGCCTGTCATATAAACTCCTTTCATCTGCTTCCATCTGGACTTTGGAACCGCCGTGTTCAGGCGGAGCCAAGGTCTTATTTATTTTCTGCTAAGTTTATGTTAACGGTTCATTATGGCGAAAGAAAGACAAATAATCGCCATTCTTACGCAGGATCTGTCGTAAAATCGAATCTTTCATTTTGCATTACCAGATGTTATCATCAGGCTGTCAATATTCAGGGGCAGGCGGTTGTGCAAAGTAACAAAGCCGCGATTGTCCGGTCAGGGACCGGCGCAGGAGCAGATAACCTATGGATTGGGAACGTTATGATCACAGCGGCATACAGTTCAGGGCCGACGGTTGGATTTGCCGGGTATTAAATATTGTCCGGGAGCAGTTCCACCGCGCGGTGCCCGCCCACAGTCACGGAGCCGGCAGTTACGAGCTGCACTACATACCGTCTGGCCGCGGTACGGTTATGCTCAACGGAACGGCCCGGGCGCTCAGCCGGGGGATGTTGTATGTGACCGGCCCGGGGGTGGTACATGAGCAGTGGTCCGATCCCCAGGATCCCATGGCGGAGGATTGTTTGTACCTGCATTTTGAACAGGCGCCGCTGTCTCAGCCGGGCGCGGGAGACGCCCGCGCCGACAGCCTGACCGCCCGTTTTCTGCGTCAGCAGGTATGGCTGGGTCAGGATCAGGAACAGCTGGATCCCCTGTTCACCCGCTTGTTTACGGAGCTGCGTGACCGGCGGCCGGGTTTTGAGGTTCAGGGCGAAACGCTGATCCGCCAGATCCTGATTGGCGCGGTCAGAAACTATGCCGGCGCGCAGGCTTCGCAGCCGGAAAACAAGCCTGGGTACAAGATTGTGGTGGTCTCCCGGCCAGAGTCTCCGGACAGGAGCGCCGGCCGGGCCGGAAGCGGGACCGGGACCGGAAGCGGAAGCGGGACCCAAGCCGGAACCGCGGCCGCCCCCGCCCTGCCGCCGCGGCTTGACCCTGCCAATGAACAGATCCTGCTGATGGAAGAGTGTTTTCTATATGAATATGACAAACTAACCCTGGCTGATCTGTCCCGCAGGCTGGGACGCTCCGAGCGCCAGACCCAGCGCCTGATCCGGCAGCAATATGGTCAGTCCTTCCGCGATATGAAACAGGCGGCACGGCTGTCTGCCGCCCGAGTCCTGCTGCAGTCAACCCAGCTGTCAATCGCGGAGATTGCCGACCGCGTGGGCTACACCTCCAGTGAACACTTTTCCGCTGCCTTCCGCCAGGCCAACGGCCAGAGCGCGCGGGCCTTCCGCCGCAGCTTCAAAGCCTCGGCCCCGATCGCCAGGTCCGCAGCCCCGGAATCGGAGCAGCGGGTAACTGTCGGTCAGACCACTGTCGCTCAGCCTACTGATGGTCAAGCAACTGACGGGCAGACTACCGCCGCGCAGACCACTGTCGCTCAGGCAACTGCCGCTCAGCCTACTGACACTCAGACCACGGAGGCCAAACCGACCGGCCGTTAAGCTGTCGTCGCAGCTGCCTCAGCTATTATTGTCCATTGTCCCGGCCCGTTTCTCCCGGCCGGGCGCCATCCGCCTCCCCTGCCGGGGTTGGTGTGGCCTCACCAAAACGGCAGCGAGTCAGCGTGGACCAATCAATTTCATCCGTAGACAGCGCCGGCTGCACCAGGGGGATCTCCGCGCCGCTTCGCACCCACAGCAAGCCGGGCAGATCCCGAGCCTGCTGCTCAGACCAGCAGCCCCCGTTCAGCTCCTCTCCGCTTTCCCAGTTCACCCACTGCCCCCGCGGCAGATAGACCTGGCGGCAGCGCTCCGCCGTCAGCAGCGGCGCGACCAACAGATCCTGTCCAAACAAATACTCATCCTCCAGATCCCTTACCGCCATGTCTTCCGGGTACTCCAGCCACAGAGCCCTCAACAGGGGCAGGCCGGCTGTGGCCGCGATCTGACTCTGCTCGTAAATATAGGGTAAAAGGCGGTAGCGCAGTTGCATCAGGCGGCGAAAAGCCTGTAAAAAGGCCGGCGAATACGCCCAGGGCTCTTTAGGCGGCGCGCCATGACAACGCAGATGGGAGCTGAACACGCCCATAAAGGTCCAGCGCAGGTAGAGATCTTCCGGACTTGGTTTCACAAAGCCGCCCAGATCGTGACTCCAGAACGTAAAGCCTGACAGTCCCAGCGAAAGCCCCGCGCGCAGCGTGCACAGCAGACCCATGTCCGTATTTTCCGCGTCGCCGCCCCAATGGACCGGATAGCGCTGGCTGCCGGCCCAGGCTGAACGCGCCCAGATCAGGCTGCCCTGGCCGTCATTAGCCAGGTGCTGGCAGGCTTCATAAGCTGCCTTGTTGTAGCGCAGCGGGTACAGGTTATGCTCCAGCCAGCCGCTGTGGCCGGCGTGATAGACCGCGTCAAGCGGCGCGGCTTCGCCAAAGTCCGCCTTTATAGCCGCTACCCCCTGCCGCAGCAGCTCCGCCAGCCTGGCTTCATACCAGCGGACGGCCGCCGGGTCAGAAAAATCCAGGATAGCGTCTGCTCCAGCCAGATGGCCATTGGCGTCGCGCAGCGCCAGCTTTTGATGCAGCAATTCCGGATAAAGCGGATTGTCCGGGGTGAAATAGGGTAGCTGCCACAAGCTGACGCGGTGGTGATCCTGCTGCCGCAGCTGCTGCAGCATCCCGGCCGGATCGGCAAAGCGGCTGGGAGAAAAGCGGTAATCACAGCACCAGTCCCGCTCAAACCAGCCGGTATCCAGGTGGATGACGTCACAGGGGATCTGCTCCTGGCGCAGGCGGGCGGATACAGCCCGGACCTCAGCTTCGCTTTTGTAGCTGATACGGGACATCCACAGACCAAAGCTCCAAAAGGGCGGAACCGGGCTGTGGCCGGTGAGGTCGGTGTAGGCCCGCAGGATTTCTTTAGGTGTGCCAAAGAAAAAGAAGACCTCCAGCATAGCTTCGCCGATTACCGCCTGCTGGGCTTCCGCATAGCTGTGGCCAAAATCCAGCGTAAGCGGCGCGGAGGTATGGTAAAAGACGCCGTAGCCGCGGCTGGAAAGATAGAAGGGCACCGGCTTGTACTGGCCTTCAGTTTCCACGCCATGAGGGTCCCGGGTCCAGAGATCCAACCGCTGCCCCCGTTTATTAAGCCGGGTAAAGCTTTCTCCGCAGCCGTAGATTGCTTCGCCTGGATACAGTTGCAGGGCCAGCAGCGGATAGCGGCTGAGGTCACTGGCTTGCTGAAGATAGGAGCAAGGCAGCGGGCTGCAGTTTTGCAAGTTCATAGAGTCACGGCGGTGCAGGGTATGAGTAAGTACCCGGCCGTTCTGGTCTCTGAGGATCAGGTGGAAGGGATCGGCCTGGATTTCCACCGAGCCTGCCGCTGTTTTGAGGCTCAGGCTGCCGTCAGCCGTCTGACTGGCGGTCTGAGGCAAGGGCTGGGGCTGGCCAGCCAGCATCAGGGAGTGATTATCGCGCTGTTCCCAGTGGCTTTCCCAGGCGGTCTGGCGCGCGGGGGTCCAGTCCGCGGCGCGGCGGCAGGCCCAGAGGTTGTCACAGGTAGTCCGCAGGCGCAGGACATTAGGCGCGGTGAAAGCCAGCTGCAAGGGAAAAGCCGGACGGTCCGGGTAGCTGGGCGGAAAGGACCAGGATTCAGCGGCCTCAAACGGGGCGCTATAGTTATTAAATGAAAAACGTCCTTTGCGCTCATAGCGGCCGTACGCCAGTAAAGCGGTCTGGGTGACCGGGTCTGTCCGCAGCAGTTGTTCAGCCTGAAAGTGGATATTGCCCAGCGTGAAAAAGGACTCTAGCAGCCGGGGCGGCTGATTAAGATAAGCGTAGTTTTGAATGTCCATGTCTGAGTAGTCTCCTTTGCCGGCCCGACCGGTGCACGATTGCTCTTCACTTTAGGCGAAAGCCGCGGCAGACTCAAGAGGCTGCGGATAAAATTCCCCCAGATCGGACTTTTTTCCACAACATAGCGCGGGACAGGTCCCCGGCGGTTTGTCATTTGCTTCATAGTTGGTAAAATAAAAAACTCTCTTTATATACTTAGACATAATACAAAGAGAGTCGATGTAGCGATAATATAGACTATTCTTACTACTGGTTTTTATTTAACAATATAGTAACAGGCACATCCTCAATAATAGCAACTGAGATCTAACGACCATGATGAACCATGTCTAGTAATTATTACTTCAGAATTTGCACCAAAATCGCTTGAACCAGCATCAAGATTAATTGCTTTTGTGAATTCGTTTGTCGTTGTATACGTAAATGTATTGGATGAAGGATACTTTGTATAACTCTTTTGATACCATGTACTGTCTGTAGCTTTTCCGTTTTCTCCATAGGATACTTCTCGACTACTTAATTCATAGGACGAGTCAGAAATAACCCAACTACCCGTAACTTTTGTTATTTTTCCGTAGTTATTATTATTATACACAGTACGATTATAATAGACCGTTAGGTACGCTGTTAATCCATAGCCATTATCTGTTTGAGATTGTGAAAAAGAATCTCCTGATAAAACAGCATAATAACTGATACTACTTTCCCCTTCTGCATTATTAGCAGACATTCCTGAAGCATCCGGAAGTTGATATACCGTGATTTCTTTTGATTCACCAGTTTCTAGATTTGTTAGGACAGCGTCATTTCTACTAACTAACGAGTTGCTGTCAACTATGTTTGGGATACTCACACTACTTACTGTCAATATAAATGCACTTATAAGGCTTATTATACTGTTAATTCTCATCATTATTAATCTCCTTTCCCTTAACGGATTTTGTCAGAATCTATATATCGCTACATAATTCACTTAATAACCCAACTTGTATAACTGATAAAATCATAGATCACTAAAATTATGATTTCAGCAAATACAGGATCACAACATAAGGCCCAAGGATCAGCGCCAGTAAAAAGCCCGGATAAGGCTGCACCGTATAAAGCCAGTTATTCAGACCACTCAGCACATCCGGCACTCCGGCATAACGCAGCAACAGATCCAATAGGACATACAAGATGCCCAGGGCGATCCAGACCACTGCAATGATCTGATGGACCCGGCAGCCCGCCTGGCGCCTGGCCAGCGCGACAGCCAGGGCAAGCAGGAAATAAGCCAGCGCGTTCAGTAAAAGCACGGCTATATAGCTTGAAGCAGGATAGTTGTAGCTCTGTGCCTGCTGCTGGCGGTAATGGTCCTGGGGCACCATCAGCAAATAGGCACTGATGACAGGCAGTACGGCCAAAAATACGGCGTAAAGGACATTGGCAACAGACATTGCTTTAGCTTTTTCATGACTCATAATACAAACCCCCTTTAGTTTTGTCTCTCTGATATGCATAAATATTATTGTTTATACATAATACTCCTTCCAATAATTTTTGTCAATTCGTCAGTTATTCAGTATCGAAATGATTTAGTCTCGATGAATCACACAATAATTCAGTATTCGGACAGGTGACTTTGCCCTTTCAAGGCGCCTTTGTCATCCGGTCGTTACCGCTCCAGATTTATGCATAATATCTCACTGCGATTGTCGTCCTGTCTGTCGTCCGGTAAGAGCCAGCAGGTAGCAGTCATAGGGTAAATCAGGCCTTATAGGCATAAGTAGGATACCAGCTGATATATTTGGAAAATAACCGGCAGCAGCTGCAGTATAGATGGCATATAGGAAGCAAATCTAATGAATGCCCGTCCCGCTGCCAGGGTTATGGCGGACCAATCACCTTGTGAAGGTCTGGCGGCTCAGATCTGAAAATAGTGAGCCTGTTCCTTAAACAGCCGGGCATACGGACTGTCGGGCTGTTGCATCAGGACCTCATGCGGGGCAAAATCCGCAACCCGTCCGTCAACCAGCACCAGAATCCGGTCACAAAAACGGGATGAAGCCAGGCGGTGCGATATAAAAAGCGCCGTTTTGTCCTGCATGGCCTGGCTGAAGTCCTCGTAAATCTGACTTTCTGCCAGTGTGTCCAGGGCAGAAGTCGGTTCATCCAGGATGACCACTGGTGCGTCTTTATAGATAGCCCGGGCCAGCAAAAGCTTTTGTTCTTCGCCACCGGATAACATCAGACCGTCTGGCGTCAGAATATTCAACAGCGGTTGATCCAGACCCTGTTCAGCCGCCATGATCTTTTGCAGCAGGCCCGCACGGGCCAGGGCTTGCTTAACTCTGGAGTGTCAATCCGGCGCAGATCGGAGGCGACAAATTCAGCGACAGTGAAGGACAGCACGTGCTCTTGCTGGAATAGTACACTGAACAGCTCAAAAACCGCTGCTGCGTGCCAGTTCCGTTAATTCGTCCTTGATTGCGCCTTCCTTTAACTGTATGAGCTTCCTGGACATATGGTTGGTCTCCTTTGTACAAATGGTTCCTTCAAACCCATTCGATCAACTCGGCCTCTTTATGCCCTTTTTAATTTGCGCAACTTCTTGTCCGCACCCCCTTATCGCGCTAGCTCAGGCGCTGGCCACGGCGCAGCTGTTGACGGGCCGCGGCGATCACCGCATCCAGCTGCTGCAGCTGCCCCAGCTTTGCTTTTTCAGCCGGACTGGTTGTCAGCACCTGGCAGATGCCGCCATTATTAATTACCAGGCGACGGTTAGCCATCAGGGCCAGCAGCGGATCATGCGTCGCCATCAGCACAATTTTGTCCTGCGCTACCAGCAGCTCCAACGCCCGTTTACGGTCAATGCCCGCGTTCTCAATTTCATCAATCAGCACAATCGGAGACGCACTTAAGATAGCGGTGTCTGCAATCATCAAGGCGCGGGACTGCCCGCCGGACAGACTGGTCACTGGGGTATCCAGCGCAAACGCTTCGCCCGCCAGACGGTTAGCCGCGGTCATGATCTCCCGGGTCACCGCTGCCGGGTCCGGGTGCAGGCGGCTTTCCGCGTGCAGCTGCAGAAAGCCTTGCACTGTCAGGTCCATGACAAAATTCATGTTCTGCGACAGCTGCGCCACCAGTTTATGGCGCGATGAATAGCGCCACTGCGGGTCCGGCGGGGCGTCATTGATCAGGATACGGCGGCCGGTTGGGGTGTCACCCTGGGCTGCCCATTCAATGTCAGCCAGCAGCCGGCTTTTGCCGGAGCCAGTCGGCCCCACAATGGAGACAATCTCGGAGGTATGCAGCGTCAGCCGTTCAAAGTCTTCCGCCTGCCCCGCTTTGTCCCGGCCGGGCAAAATGGTCAGGGTGCGCAGCGGCTGTTGTTCATCCAAACCCAAAAAGTCCCGCATCTGCTCCAGATACAAGGCCAGGTCCGCCAGCAGGCGCTCCGGCTCCAAAGCCCGGTCTTCCAGCTCTTCCGGGCTGAAATGGGCCAGATACTCAGCCGGGGTCAGCTGTTCAAAGCCGCTGATATCAAGCTTATTCTGCTTAAAAAAGTCCGCTGCATAAGGCTGCTGCTCCAGCAGCCGGGCCAGAGTTTGCTTGGTCATGCTTCAGGCTCCCCCAAATCCATCTTTTTGACGTTGCCCAGTTGAAACGCCTGGCCAATGCGGGTTTCGCCCAGACAGTAAGAGCACAGCGCCGCCGGCATGGGGAAACGCAGCTGCATGCCCTGGACAGTCTCTACCTGCAGGTCCGGGTTGTACAGCAGGGTGCTCAGCTCGTAAGCACCCTGACCGGTCAGGCCGTTGACCGGTAAGATCAGCGCGCGGGGATTGACCGAGCTCACCCGGGCCGCAAAGACCTCCCGCTCCGCCTGGGATACAATATCTCCCTTGGTAATAACCACCAGATCGGCTGACTTCAGCAGCGGGCCGATTTTGCGGGGCGTATTAATGCCGGACAGGTTGTCAATGACACAGACACCTTTTACCTGTTTCAGGTACGGCGAACAGCGGTTACACAGTCCGGCTGATTCCGTGATCAGCAAGTCCAGCTCGCTTTGCTTGCCCCAGCGGACAATTTCTTCAATATTGGAGGCAAAAAAGTGGTCCGGGCACAGGGCGCCGGACAGACCCTTTTGAACCGGCACACCGGCTTCTGCATAGGCCTTGTCATCATCGGTGTACAGGCAGTCAAATTTGACCACCCCCACTTTGACCCCGCGGCTTTTCAGCGCCGCAATGGTTTTCAGGATCACGGCGGTTTTGCCTGATGAAGGCGGGCCGGAAACAATGGTCAGATTCATAAGCTGTCCTTTCCTTGCGCGGCGTAAAAGAGCCTTTCTGTCTGCCGGATCAGCCGGGTGATGTCCTGCTGGTGAATATAGTCCCACCCCAGCCACATGAAGTCCTGCTCCGGCTGCAGCTGATTGTCCACCTCCGGATGGGTGGACGGGAATTTGCCATTGGCGCTGAAGGTTTCACCGACCTGGCGGGAACAGAAAAAATCTACCAGCGGCTGGAGCTGCGGCTGAGCGCTGGCTTTAGCCAGCATAAATATAGGGCTGACAATGGCGCCGTCCTGGGGCCAGACCGGCTGAAGCGGGCTGTTTCCCCCTATCATCCGGGTAAAAAAGTAAGGGGTAACGGAAACCGCGGGCAGTCCGGCCGCCGCTTTCTGCCCGCTGCCTTTGACCATCTGGGCCGGATGCAGGGCCTGCTGAGCAGCCCGGCCCAGCCGTGTGACCCCCTCCGCTCCGTAAAAGCGGTGAATGTGTAAAAGCAGCGCGTTGAACAGGTCCAGGTCCCGCGTAGGCAGGGCGACGCTGTGCTCAAACTCCGGGCGCAGCAGATCCGCCCAGGTTTGGGGGAAGGGGCGCTGGCCCAGCACTTTGGTGTTAACCATAAAGACAGCCGGTACGACCCCCAGGATAGCGTATTGCCCGAGCGGGTCCTGCAGATCAATCCGCGCATTTTGCAAGTCCGGATTAAGCCTGCGCCGCTGGCTCAGGTCGCCAAACGCGCCGCGATCACAGTACTGGCCCATGAGCTCATGGTCAAAAAACAGCTCAAAGCCGGCCGACAGATAAAGATCTGCCAGCTGGTCCGGGTTACCCTGACTGGTCCGCACATCCTGAATGATCTTGTCCAGGCCAAGACTGGCGGCCTGCAGTTGATAGGTCAGATGGTGGACCGGACTGCCGGCCGGCTGCTGACCCAGCCAGGTTTCCAGCTGGTCCAGCAGCGGTATCCGGATGGGGCAGGGCAGCACCCCTTCAAGCCGCGGGCCGTCAGGCCGCTGCGGCTTTGGTCCGGTCAGGCCACAGCTCAGCCCGGCGCCCGGTTCAGCCTGCTGCTGCCGGATAGCTTCCCGCAGCTTTTGCGCCAATAAATCCACATTCAGCTGCTTGCTGCGCAAAGCGTTCTCAAACGTGATGGTCCGGCCCATCACTTGCCGTAAGGCAGGATTTTTCAGCAGCGGAAAGCCTTCCGCGGCCAGTAAATCAATCAAAGCCGGATATTTTTCCGTGATATCGTAAATGCTGTCGGTCAGCTTAAAGTATTCTGCCATGTCGGTTCCTTTCCTTATAGCGCGGCGGCCGGTCCACTGACCTGCGCGCTGGGTTTTGTCGGCAGTTTAACATGGCTAACTTGGTTTTGCCGTTGGAATTAGCACAACCATCTTGTCCAACCTCGCTTGTAGCCGGCGCCGCGGCAGATTTTGACCTCAAACGCCCCGCCAGGCGGATAAGCCGCAACCAAAGCAGGCAGCAGTCCGTCATAATAGGTGTAAGGGAGATCGTAAATACGGCGCGGCGTTCAGGGTACCATGAGCAAAGCCGCCCTGACAGCAGCCTGAAAACAGGGGGTAGCGCAGGATGGAAGACAAGCAGATAGTGGAGTTGTACTGGGCCCGCTCAGAACAGGCGATCCATGAAACGGCTGCCAAATACGGCCGTTATTGCCGCGCGATTGCCTGGAACATCCTGTTTGATGAGGAGGATGCCAAAGAGTGCGTCAACGACACCTGGTTAAGGGCCTGGACCAATATCCCGCCCCAGCGCCCCGACCTGTTGGCTCCGTTTCTGGCCCGGATTACCCGCAACCTGGCGCTGGACCGTTACCGCCGGGAGCACGCCGTTAAACGGGGCGGCGGACAGGTGGAGCTGGTCCTGGAAGATCTGGAAGGCTGCCTTTCGTCTCCGGAGCGGATAGAAGAGCAGCTGGACGAGGCCGGACTGGTTGACAGTCTGAATCGTTTTCTGGGCGGGCTTTCGACCCGGGATCGCTGCGTGTTCCTGCGCCGTTACTGGTATATCAGTCGGATCAGCGAAGTGGCCGCAGATTATGGCATGAGTGAAAGCAAGGTCAAATCCATTCTCTTTCGCACCCGCAAAAAGCTGCGGCGCCATCTCCTGGCAGATGGGATAAAGCTTTGATCATTTCAGCCTGACTGAGGCCTTGAAGCACCTGAAGGGAGGCAGCACCATGAATAAACAAACTGCAAGACAACCATCCGACCGAGCAACTCAGCTGCTTGATGCCATAGGTCAGGTCCGCGAGCGTTATATTGTCGAAGCTCAGACCTGGTCTCCCGGCAGGGTTCGCAAGCCTGACGTAACGGACTCCGCGGGAGCGGCAGAAGGCAGCTGCAGGCCGCAGCGTTCCCGGCAGTGCTTCAGCTGGCGCCGCGGACTGGTCACCGCCGTGGCCGCCGGTCTGGCCTTACTGCTGGGCAGCTGGTTTGGTCTGTACCGCGCCGGGCTTTGGCCGGCAGGCCTGGGCGGAGCCCAGACAAACGGCACAAACGGCAGCACGGTCAGCGTCGGCACGACGACTGCAGCAGACCAGGCGGCCACGGCCGGCAGCACCGGCCGGGAAGCCGCGTCGTCAAGCCAGGTTCCTGCCGCAGTTACCGGGGAGTCAAGCCAGACAGCCGCCGCTTCTGACAGCAGCCCGCAGGTGTCGACCGATCTGCCGCTGCTGGTCATCGGGCTATCCGGTGACGGCAGCGGAGCCGCGGCAGATTATGGCCATCTGTATCTGAATCCGTCTGAACTGGAAAACCGTAATCCCTGGACTGAGGACACAGAGGTCACGACGCTGCCGGTGTACCGGAACCTGCGCACCATCATGCCGGATACCCAAAGTATCAGCGGAACCAGCGGCGCTGACCTGCTGCAGCAGCTGGAGCAGCTGGCTGCAACCTTGCAGCTGACCGTAAACTGGGATGACTTGAGCGCGCCCGTGGTTTATCCTTCACGCGAGGTCCTGCATACCCGGGACAGCCTGCTGGCCAGCCGCCAGCAATTTGATTTGCTCCAAACCAGCATAGACGGGATTCAGCTCAGCGTCAGCGGCATTGATGCCTATACGTTGAATTTTGATGCGGATAGCGGCCTCGCCCTGCCTGAGACCCTGGTTTTTCCGCTGGAGGCAGAGGCAGAGCCTGGTACTTCGCCGACTGACCTGCTTGGCACCACGTCGGAGCAGGTGCTGGCGCTGGCCGATTACGTCCTGACCAATTACAGCCAGGTCATCCGGATGGATCAGCCGGTCATTGAACTCCAAACCCAATATGGTTATGTGGCGCCGGATGCAGACGGGAGTAACGGGCTCATCAGCAAGTCCTACCCGCTGTTTGTCTATGACCAGAGCGGCAGCCTGGCCGAGCAGATGCTAAACTACGCCGGCCGGCAGCTTTCCTTTATAGTCACTGAACCTGACAGCCCCGATCAGACGACAACTGGCGGCGCTTATGTAAGTTTTCTGCGGCAGGATAATCAACTGGATCAGCTGGAAAAGCTGGGGGATTACCCCATCATCAGTATAAGCAAAGCGGAGAGCCTGCTACAGGCCGGACAATTTGCCGTGAGTCAGGGGCCCAAGCCAACACCGGATCTGAATAAGCTGCTTAAGGTAGAGATGATCTACCAAATCAGCAGCTGGGATTATGACACCATCCTGCCCTGGTATGTATTCTATATTGACAGCTCTGACCAGGCTCCGGACCTTGGCCTGCACAGCTATATCGCTTACTATGTGCCGGCCGTAGAACAGCAGTATATCAGTGACCAGTCTGTCTGGCAGGGCGGGATCAACTGAGGTTAAGATGGTAAAAGTCCCCCCGGCCTTAGCCCGTTCCCAGGGCGCTAAACTCCGGATGCGCTGACAAAAAGGCCTGATTTGTAGCTTGCAGCTTTTGGCAGTAATGCTCATAAGCCGGACTTAAACTGCGCAGGGCGGGGATAAACACGGTATAGTAACCGCTGCTTTGAAGATAGTCGCGCCAGGCTTGCTGCAAGCGGCCGGCCGGGCTGCGCTGCCACTCAGCCGACTGGCGCCAAGTCAGGTAGGCTTGCAGTGTCGCGGCGCGTTGCTGATAAAAGGCTTCTATATTCTCCAGCGCCTCCCCTACTGCCCCGGCGCTCTGCTGCTGCAAGTCCGCCAGTTGCTCAGCCCGGACAGCCTTTTGCTCCCAATATTGACGCAAATCAGCTGGCAGCTGCAGCGGCGGCAGGTCATCCAGAAACGTTTGGAGCGTCAAATAGGCTTTCTGCTGGGCTTTAGTTTCCACCCGAACCTGCAAAAAGGGCTGGAAATGAAGGCAAAGCAACTGGCCCGGCATACCCGGGAAGGCTGTCAGTAAACGCTGCGCCAGGCTATCGCGGCATCACACTTCTGCCGCGCTGAAATCGCGATACCCATGGTCTTGAGATTGGGGCTGAATTAAACCTTGTTCAATATAGTACTCAATGGCTTTTCTGGTCAGACCGCTGGCGCGGCTGGCTTCATTTAACACCATATGAGTCACCTCCCAGGTTAATCCTAAGCCGGTACTCTGGGAACAAGTCAAGTACAACCTTTGAGGGCAGGTACCGCCAAAGGTCAGACCTCCGCGGGTGCAGATCAACATAAAATCTAAGCAAATTGCAGGCTGGTTTTAACCTGGCGGCGGCATAATACGTTAAGATAGAAGTAAATAACCGGCTTTCCCCTGTCCGGGAACGTTTCTCCGGCAGCAGGCCGCTTCAGGAGGTATGTCGCAGATGAGCCAGCAGTCCAGTAAGCTTCGCACCCGTCCCACCCGACCGTTTAATTACGCAGTCGGCATGTTTGGGACCTCCATCCCCATCAACATGTTCAAGACCTACGCCTTCATCTTTTATGTAGACAAACTATCTGCCATCAGCTCCCAGTCCTTTGCCCTGATCCTGAGCATATATACGGTTATTGACATCATTGACAACCCCATTTACGGTTACCTGTCCGACCGCACCCGTTCCCCCTGGGGCCGGCGCCGGCCCTGGCTGGTCCTGGGCGCTCCCTTGCTGGCGCTCAGCCTGATTCTCTTTTTCAGTGTACCCGCCACCCTGGCGCCAGGCTCCGTCTTTTCCTATGCCTTACTGATGTATATCCTCACCGGTACCCTGGACAGCCTGATCAATACCAATTACGGCGCGCTCTTCCCGGAGCTGTTCAAGACGGAAGCCGAGCGGGCCCGGACCAACGCGCTGCGCCAGGTCTTCCAGCTGCTGGCCATGATTCTCAGCATGGCGCTCACCCCCCTGATCGCGGGAAAAATCGGCTATCAGACCACGGCCATTATTTACGGCATTCTGGCGGTAGCCGTCATATTGTTCATGACCTTCACCTGCCCGGAAACCGCGGAAGCGCAGGCCCGACCCAAGCCGCAGCTCTGGCGCACCATCCGGGATATCGTGCGCAACCCCAAGTTCTGGCTCTACGGTCTCACCAACGCCGCTTTTTTTGCGGCCTTCGCCGTCCTGCAGCAGTCGGTCAGCTTCTACGCCAAATATGTTCTGAACAATGAGGATTCTGCCTCCACCATTCTGCTGCTGGTCGTAATCCTGGTGGCCATTGCTTCTATCCCCCTGCTGTGGGTGCGGCTGATCCGGCGCACTCATTTGATGAAAGCCTGGCGGCTGGCGCTGGCTACTGTCGCGCTGGCCATTATTCTGCTTTCATTGTCCCGTTCTCTGGTCATCAGCGCGCTGATTATGCTGCTGCTGGGCACAGGCTACGGCGGTGTAACTGTCACCATGGATCTGGTGGCCGCAAGGATTCTGGACGAAGACCGAGCCCGGCACGGCATACAGCGGGAAGGCATGTTTTCCAGTCTGCTGGGCGTGCTGAACAAGTCCAGTACTTTGATCACCGCTCTGGCCTTTTTGCTGGTCTCACAGCTGTTCGGCTATGTCAGCGGCGACCAGCCCGGCCCGCAGCCGGTCACCGCGGCGCGCTTTCTGATCAGCTACTTTCCTTTCGCCATCATGCTGATCTGTGTGGTGCTCTCTTACTTTGTGCATTTTGATGAGGAAAATCCCGCGCCGCAAGCGCCGACCGCGGCCGCCGGATCTGACCATCCTGAGGAGGCTTAAGTATGGCTGTTATTTCAATTGATTTTTATTCCCGTGAGCTCAAAATGAGCACGCTGTTGTCAGTGATCGCGCCGGACGCCGTCCGCATGGAGGGGAAGTCTCTGTCTCAGCGCCCGTGCCTGTATCTGCTGCACGGTCTGTCAGATGACGCTACCGCGCCGCTGCGCCTGTCCAGAGTTGAGCTCTACGCCCAGGAGACCGGCGTGGTGATTGTAACGCCCAGTGTCGGCCGCAGCATGTATTGTGACCAGGTACTGGGGCAAAACTACTTCCGCTTTGTCGCGGAGGAAGTGCCGGAATATCTGCGACTTCTGATGGGTCTGGATCCGGCGCCGCAGCAAAGCTATGTGGCCGGCATTTCAATGGGCGGACTGGGCGCGGCCCGGCTGGCCCTGAACTATCCGGAGCGCTTCCGCGGCGCGGCGCTGCTGTCCGGCCTGCTGGATCTGAGCCTGCTCCTGCCGCGCGCCGCCGGTCCCGAGCATGAGGAATTTCCTTTTCTTTATGATGCCGTGATCGCGGACCCACAGCAGTCGCCGCTCAATCCGGTTAATCTGCTGCGGCAGCAAAAGCCGATCCCTCAGCTGGAGTTGGCGGTTTACTGCGGCCGGCAGGATGATCTCTTTCCTATGAGCCAGTCTTTTGTGGCGGCAGCAGACACGGCCGGATGGTCGGTCGGTGCGCATTTTACGGAGGGGCGGCATGAATGGCGGCTTTGGGACGGGTATCTGGATGAGCTGGTCCGGCGCATTGCTGCCGGTCAGAGTCTGAACGCATAACCCTGAAGATCCTGCCCGGTAAACAGTCATGCCTGGGAGGCACTGGAAACAGCCCGGGCAAGTCAGCAAAGAAAGTGAGTCTGAATCAGCATGCTACCCTATCAGGAAATCAGCCGGCAACAGCTTTGCCACCGGGTGCCGCACAGCCGGCAAGGGCAGTACTACACCGTAGAATTTGCCGTCCCGGCAGATTGTGACCGGCTGGAGATCAGCTATGGCTATGAAACATATAATCCTGACGCCGGCCGCGGACCGGAGACCTCCAATGTGGTGGATCTGGGGCTGGAGGACCAGAACGGCCGCTTTTTAGGCTGGTCGGGCGGCGCGCGCCAGCAAATCTGGGTGGGACCGGACAGCGCCACTCCAGGTTACCTTAAGTGCGCCCTCACCCCCGGAGTCTGGCGGATCCTGCTGGGCGCTTACCGCATCCCGGCAGCCGGACTGGAGGTCCATTACGACCTGCGTTTTTTAAGGCTGCCAGAGCGCTTTTGGATGGCAGGCGACCTGCACATGCACTCCACCGCCTCGGACGGCCAGCACAGTCGTGAGACGCTCATTCAAAAAGCGCAGGCGCTGGGTTTAGACTACATTGCCATCTCAGACCACAACAATTACAGTGAAAATCTGCAGCTGCCGAAGCCCTCTGACCTCACCCTGATCCCGGCAGTGGAATGGACCCACTACCGCGGGCACATGAATCTGTTTGGCGTGCCGGAGCCCTTTGCCAGCTTTGTCGCTAACAGCGATGCCGAACGCCTGGCGCTGCTGCAGGAAGCCCGGCGGCGCGGGGCCCTGATTTCAGTTAATCACCCCCGCGACCGCTATTGCCCCTACCTATGGGATGACCGGCAGACGTTTGATCTGGTGGAAGTGTGGAACGGCCCTATGCGGCCGTCCAATCTGGCTGCCATTGAGTGGTGGCGCGGCCTGCTGGCCGAAGGCCGCCAGGTACCGCTGGCAGGCGGCAGTGACTACCACCGCGACCGGCAGCCGGTCCGGCTGGGCCAGCCGGTCACCTGGATACAAACCACATCGCCTCAGCCGGAGGATTTACTGGCCGCCTTACGGCAAGGACATGCTTATATCAGCTGCTCCCTGCAGGGGCCGCGGCTGTCTCTGGTCTGCGGTCAGGCCGGGATGGGTGACCTGGTACGGCGCCGGTCCGGGCAGGTTTTGCAGGTCTGCGCGGAAGCCTGGCAGCTTAAGCGCGGGCAGCAGCTGCAGCTGGTCACCGACCGCGGCCTGATTGCAGCGCCGCACCTGGAACGGCCGCTTAACAGCCAGGGAAAGCCCGCCGCAGACCGGGCACATATAAAAGTCACGGCAGACACAGCCTGGCGCTATATTTACGCCCAGGTCACCTGCCGGCTGGCCGGACAGCTATATGTCCGGGCCATCAGCAACCCCCTTTACTTTGCGGATTAACCAGCCCGGTCAAAGCCAGCTGCTGCCGCCACCAGCCCGGCCGGCCTGACACCGCAGACTGAAACAGCTGCTCGGGGCGCCGGTCATCAGACTGTCGGCCAGCAGACTCAGACCTTAAAGAGCCGGAACAAGCCGTATTTAAGCAGATCAATCGGGAGAACCGCCAGCGCAGTCAGACCCAGAACCGTGAGGGCAGCCGCCGGGCCGATGCCCGGTACAAAGATGCCCCAGGCGCCCAACAGAGTAAAGGCTGCGATGGTCAGAAGATTGACCACCAGCAGCAGCGTGCCGGGCCGGGAAGACCAGATGTGCCGGCGTTCGCGCACCATCAGCATCCTGAACTGCGTGTTGAAAACCAGGGCCAGCAGCACCACGGTCTGCTGTTGCGCAAAGCTCAAAGTAAACCACCGCGGCAAGAGGGCAAGGATAATCAAATCCTCCAGCGCAAAAAGCAACCCTAAGCCGCCAGCAGCTAAAGTCAGCTGTTTCAGCCGCCAGTGATTGGGCGCGGCCGTAGACTGCACCCGGTCGCTGGCAATGGTCATGGTAGCAAAATCATTCGCAAAAACCAGCAGGGACATCCCCAGCAAGGATACCAGGCTCTGCTGCAGCCAAAAAAATCCCACCGTAAATAAGATGACGACTTCAACCACTTTAGTGATCTTATTGATGACCCAGGTTAACATCCGCTGATAAGTCTGCCGGCTGACCTTAATGGCGGTCAGTATCTCGCCCAAACCCGGTTGAGTCAGGATCATGCTGGCGGAAGCCTTGGCCACATCGGTCGCCGCCGCCACTGCCGTACCCAGTTCTGCCTGTTTTAATGCCGGGGCATCATTAACCCCGTCTCCGGTCATGCCGACCTGATGGCCTTTTTCCTGCAGACGGCGTACAATCTGGTACTTGTCCTCCGGGAACACTTCCGCAAAACCGTCCTGCTGTTCAATTTGCTGCTGTTGTATCTCAGCGGGCCGGGAACGGAAATCTGCCGCGGCGGCAATCCGCTTGCCAATACCGACCTGTCCGGCGATTTCTCTGGCAATCGGAGCGCTGTCGCCGGTGATCATGAGGGGGCGGATGCCCAGATCCCGCAGCTGCCGGATCATTTCCGCGGAGTCCGGCCGCGGAGGATCGGCCAGGGCCAGCAACCCCAGCAAACGGCTGCTGCCGTTCACCGTCTGCCCCACTGCGATGCTGCGGTAACCGCGGGCAGAAAAATCTGCAGCCTGTTGCTGCAAGGCCTGACGGTCTGACTCCGGCTGCTGCTCACAAAGGGTCAGCAGGGTGGGCAAAGCGCCTTTCATGACCCTGAAAGTCTGACCGTCACGGCTGACCTCCGCCTCAGTGCGGCGGCGTTCCGGGCTAAAGGGACTAAACTGCGTACGTAGCGAGTCGTCCACCTCAACCCCCTCGGCCCGGACATACGCCCGCACGGCGGTGTCAATCAGATCCGCGCCGGTATCCTGGGAAGCCCAGGCCGCCGCCTGCAGCAGTCTAGTCTGGCTGACGCCGGCCACCGGTTGAGCGGCGGTTACCGTCAACTGATTCTGGGTAATGGTACCGGTCTTGTCAAAGCAAAACACATCAATGGAAGCCGCGTCCTCTATGCAGTCCAGCCGGGTCACCAGCACGCCGTCGCCAGATAGCTCCAAAGCGCCTGCCGCCTGGACAATGGTCATGACCGCGGGCAGAGCTACCGGAATAGCGCCGATTAAAAAGATTACAATAAAGGAAAGCAGAAAAAGGATATCCTTGCCCAGGTAAAGGCCATAAGCGGTGGTGACTGCCGCGGCAGCTATGCCCAGATACATCATATAGCGCACAATCGTCAGCATCAGCTTTGCCTGACCGGACTGCGGCCGCGCCTCCTTCATCAGCTGAACCGTCTTGCCGAAATAAGTGTTCGTACCGGTATTAATGACAAGGGCGGTGGCTTCACCCCGTTTTACGATACTGCCCGAATACAAAATCGCTCCGGTCCCGGTCTGCCGGGGCAGCGATTCCCCGGTCAGGGCGGCCTGATCTACGGAAAGCTCACCCGTAAGCTGATATAGGTCGGCCGGGATCCATTCGCCAAGCTTCAGGGTCAGGAGATCACCTGGCACCAGCTCTTCTGCCGGGCAGCTGACCCATCGGCCGTCGCGCCGCACCCGGGTCTCAAGCTTCATCTGCTGCTTGAGCAGGTCTACCGCTTTATGAGCATGCTGGGACTGGACAAAACCGATCACTGCATTGATGGTCAGCAACAGGAAGATGATCACACTCTCGGTATAGTGCCCCAGTATCAGGGTCAGCACAATAGCCAGTTCCAGCAGCCAGGGCATGGGGCCCCAGTAGCGCTTGATAAAATTAAACCAGGGCCGGCGCGGCGCTTCAGGAATAGCATTGCGACCCAGATCAGTCTGCCGCTGCCGGACTTCTGCCGCGCTGAGTCCCTCCGCGGTGGCGGCGACCCGCTGCAGCGCCTGCTCCGGCGGCAGCTGCTGATATTGATCTGTCGGGATGAGGTGGGTCAAGGTATCAGGCATATAGGTCAGGTCCTTTCAAGGATAATGAATCGCTAATGGCTAATTCATTATAGGCCGGCCTGATCCATATTAATAATACGCAATTCAAATGGAATACATAACTTATTGCTTATAGTTGGTGCTATTTTCAGGCTTGCAGCTGCCCCTCAGTCAAAGTGAGGCGCCGGTATCCCGACAGGGGCAGGCTGTCAGCCTGGTGAGTAGCTATAATCAGGCAGCGTTCTGGCGTGAGATACTGCTCCAGCAGAGACAAGACGTCACGTCTGAGGGCAGGGTCCAGGGCACTGAAAGGTTCATCGGCCAAAATCACGGCAGGCTGATGCACCAGAACCCGGGCTATGGCCACGCGCTGGCGCTGGCCGCCTGACAGATCCCGGGGCCGCTGTCTGAGGTACGCGCCCAACTCCAGCCGATCCAGCTGCGCCTGGACCAGCCGCCGCTGATCCCGCAGGGAATAACCGGCATAAATCAGCGGAATCCGGACATTTTCAAACACGGACTCATTTTCAAGCAAGGCATAGTCCTGAAAGATGCAGCCAAAAATGCGGTTCCGGCAGGCTGCGCGCTGCCGGCCCGACAGCTCCCGGGCGTCCTGACCATCCAGACTGTACAGGCCGCTGTAGTCAGTATCAATCAATCCCATAATGTTCAGCAAGGTGGTTTTGCCTGAACCGGATGGTCCGCTGATCAGGATCCGTTCACCGCTGCGGATGCTCAGGCTAACCTTATCCAGGGCTGATTTTTCAAAGTGCCGCCGGCGGTAAATCCGGCTGACCTGCCTCAGTGTCAGTTTCATACTCAGCCTTCAGCTCTGATACGGTTTATAAAGCTTTTCTGACGCAAAGCGACAAAGACCATCAGTTCTGCCAGCAGTACAAAGCCCAGTAATACCAGGCTGGTTACCAGTGGCAAGCGGGGATAGGACCATAGCCGCAGCAGGCTCAGCAAAAGCAAGGTCAGCAGACAAACGGTCAGTGGGACCGGTAGGAAACGCAGGTTCAGGGCCAGCCGGTCGCCGCCGTGCAAATAGTGCAAGGTCAGGGTACGGAGCATATCCGCCAGACGAGCGCGGGTCAGCACCACCAGGGTCAGAGCAAGCAGCAGACTGCTGAGCAGGATGAAAGGCGCCAGATAATACACTAAAAACAAAGTTTCATCATTAGCTAATGGACTTATATCAAACAGGGTCTGGCTGCCCAGGCCGGTAAAAGCCTGCACCCGCGCCTGGTCTTGGCTGAGGATGCGGGTATTGGTTAAAAACTGTGCCAGCAGATCATAGGGCTGTTTATCCAGCAGGACCGCCAGCTGCTGGGGCGCCAAAAAGATGTAGACCTCCGCTTGATCGTCAGTCTGGCTCAGGCCATTTAAAGTACTCAGATCCAGCCCCGCCGGCAACGACGTAAAAGTAAAGGTCAGGTCGCGCAGCCGCAGGTTTTTCGCGGTGGTTGAGTAAGCGCTGTTGTAGTAAGCCTGCCCGGCCAGCCCCTCTGCCGGTTTTATCCCGGCCAGAGATGCGTCCCCGGCCACCAGATAGATAGTGGCGTCCTGCCGGATGGCGCTGAACGTACTATTGCCATCCTGATTATCCAGCACAGCATAGGAGAAAGCATGGTCCGCCAAAATATCATCCAGCTGGTTCAGCAAATCCGTCGTGACCCCGGTATCAAAGGAAACCGGGGTCAGGCTGAAGCGGGTCACCTTCAGGCCGCCTCCCAGAATAACTTCCTGTTGCCAGGAACCCAGGCCTGCCGCCAACAGGTAACATAAAGTTGCCAGACAATAAGTCAGGGTCAGCAGCCATAATTTCATCCTGGACAGATCTTTCAGACCGAGCTTTAAATTAGTCAGGAACACCTCTATAACCCCCTCTCACTTATACTTTAGCCCCCTGATGTTTCATCCGCTTCCAGACCAGCATAAAGGACAGCAGCAGCCACAAAAAGATCGCCAGCTGCTGCAGACAGCAGACCAGCAAGAAGTCCGCCAGACCAAAGACCGGCCAGAGGTCCTGCTGTCTCAGCAGTCCGTAAAAAGCCAGAGCAGGCAGAAAAGCCAGCAGTTGCCCGATCAGGTACGGCCAGACCAGCGTCCGGAAACTGCTGAAGCACCGTCCGCCATTTTGTTTATGAAGATAAAGCAGCTTTTGGTTAGACTGCCACAGTACCAGCATCATCAGGATAAAAAGCAGATTAAAGGCCAGGGCCAGGGTCAGCAGGCTGGCGCTGCGGGCCTGCCGGAAGGTCTGACCCAGCGCCGTAAACCAGGTGCCAAGATCAGCTGTGGCTGCCGGCTGGCGCCGGTAGCCGTTCGCTTCCAGTGTTTGGCTAAGCGCGTTCAGCTGTGCCGGGTCATCCGCATCCAGCCAAAGTCTGCTGCCCAGGTTGGAGAGCGCGGTCAGATTGTCAATCTCATCCACCCTGCTGTCATACAACAGAGCTGAAGGACCTATTTGCAGCAGTTCAATCCGGCCTTTGACATAAGGATTTTTGTCAGCGTAAATATAGATTGAACTGCCATCATCCGCCGTATGTCTGACTTTGATATAGGCATCCGTATGCTCACGGTAGTCATCCATGGAAAAGTAGCGGTAATTGCCGTAAAGGCCAATGGCCGCCGCCACACCGCCATAGTACATCCGCGGATCATACAGCCCCATGACGCCCTCTGTTTCATCCAGGCTGATGACTGTCACATCTGTATCCTGCTGCAGATCCAGTAACTGGTCTGCGCTCAGACGTTCTGCCGGCGACTGATCGGTCTTATACTCAAGGTAATGATAGGATAAGCCAAAAGGGGTGTCTGTTGCTTTCAGCATGCTGCCGACCGTGTATTGACTGGCCAGCGCGGTGATAATCAGCAGGCAGGTGCTGCTGATCAGACACAGGATCAGCTGATTGCGAAAACGCATTGACTGCATATATCTCCCTCACCGCCTATTGATTTGCCAGCGGCAAACTCTGGGTATTATGCAGCGCTGCAGCCGGCTTAATATAACCATAGACCTGTGTCTTGTCAGAGCTCAGATTCCATTTGTCTTTTACTTCAATAGACTTGGATTTAGTATTTGTATCTATATCACTGCTGGGCGATATGGTTGCAACAGTTCTGTCTCCTTGTACATCATAAGTTATTCGACTTTCAGCAGGATATACATAAGTGCTTCCATCAAGTTTCCTGTCTGCGCCCCGAACTGAAACCGTACCGGTATAAGTATCAGCAAAGTAATTATCTGAATGGCAGCTTTGAACATAGGTACTATTAGACCATGAATCCAGCGTAATAGTTTTAGCAAAAATATAACCGCTTATGCTAAAAGACATAATCAAGGCTATTGCTAAACCAGCATAAAACTTTTTCATACTTACCCCCTGAAATCAGGTTATACAGCTTTCAAGCAGCAACAACTTATCCGGCCAGCCTTTCCATAAAGCCTACAGTCCCGCAACCCTGAACAAGCTCAAACTAAGAGCTCTAATATCAATTAAGCAAGCCATAGAAGACAGATGCAGCCGCGTTTTGCTTATATAACCGTTTACATTTGATCCATTCAAACGTCTATTTTAGGAATCTTTAACTAAAGTTTTGGTTGCTTGTATATACTTATAAATCTAATCTGGATATATGTCAATTTTCCAGTGGATTTTAGCCTGCATTTTTAAGTCATTTTATAAACTTTTAATATTTTAATATGATGATATTTGAGTCGCACCATTCACATCGCGTTTTGCCAACCAGCAAAGACAGATAGTCTGGCTAAACGCTGAGCGGTCGCTGAGCTGCTGTCATTTATCGTTAAACTGCAGGATAGAGATGGGAGCGCTTTGTCACGCTTACCGGCTCAGCACCATAAGTACAGGTATTGGATAAACAGCCGCCTCAGCGGACTGGCAGGTTAGTCCTCAATTAAGTTATCTGCAGCGGCGGTGGCCAGACCAAAACTGCGCCGGTACTGCAGCGGGGTCAGACCGGTCCATTTGCGAAAGGCTTTGTAGGATGCCAGCGCTGTTTCCCTTTAAACCAATAGTAACCGTCATAGCCGTACCGCTCCAGCCATTCCGGCGGCAGGGGCTGCGGCCGTTAACCCTGGCCCGGCAGGCTGTCGTACGCTGCGCTGTTTTTACAGGCAAAGCAGCTGCAGGCTCCATGCGAGCGCTCAAAAACCATCCTTTCACTATAGCCCAGCCTCCGGTAAAATACAGGCAGGCCAGCACAGCTGGCGATTGTCCGGTATTTATGGCGTACGGGTCCGGAAAGGGAAGCACCATGCCAAAAGCTTTGAAAGTTATCCTTTATGTTCTGCTGGGTCTGGTTGTGCTCCTTGCCGGCTTTTTAGCTTATGCCCTGCTTTCGCCGGAGCCGCTGGTTTTTTACCTCCGGCACACCCCAGCCATGAACGGTGTCCCTGAAGCGACTGAGGCCCAGGCGGAGGCGCTGGCGGCTACAACAGTAGAATCAGACCTGGCCTATCCTTCGCAATATCAAAACGCAACCTTTGACCTCATTTATCCGCAGGATACAGAGCAGGCCCTGCCAGTCGTCATCTGGATGCATGGCGGGGCTTTTGTAGCTGGTTCCAAGGAGAGCATTACCGCCTGGGGCGCGCAGCTGGCGCAGCAGGGCTATGCCGTCATAGCTTTCAATTATGAGCTGGCGCCGGAAGCACATTATCCGGCCCAGATTCAGCAGATCGGCGAATTAGTGACTTATTTACAGCAGCATGCGGCTGATTACCCAATGCTTGACTTGCAGCGGATCATTTTGGGCGGCGACTCCGCCGGCGCGCAGATGATGGCTCAGTACATAGCGCTGCAGACCAATCCGGAACTGGCTCAGGCCATGAACATATCCGCGACCGTCTCACCAGAGCAGCTCAAGGCGGCCTTGCTGTACTGCGGCCCCTATAACTTAAGCCTGTTTGAAAACAGTGACAGCTGGATCATGCGCTATTTCATCAACCATCTGGGTATGGCTTACTTTGGGACCCGCAGCTGGACCAAGCTGCCTGCTTACGAGCAGGTCTCCGTAGTGAACTATGTGACCTCCGCCTATCCGCCCACTTATATAACAGATGGTAACAGCTATTCCTTCCCCGAGCACGGAGAGCAGCTATATGAAAAACTGCAGGCTGCCGGGGTCACCAGTAAAGCGCTGATTTATCCGGCATCCTATGGTACGGTCACCCATGAATACCAGTTTGACTTCAAAAATTACCCTGAGGAAGCCCAGACCTGCTTTGACCAGACCGTGGCCTTTTTACAGCAGCTGCCCGGCTGAACCTGAGTTAAGGCAGCCTATAGCGGGACGTACGGCACGCCGCAGCGTATAGCCTGGTTGGCGACTATAATCATGCCTCCGTCAAGGGCTGTTGTCTGAGTTTAGTCAGCAGATCTGTCATCAGGGCGTCCCGGTTGATGGCAAAGACCTCCCGGTACAGCGGCCGGCTGAGATCCAGTGCCCAGTGTCCGTCATAGGTCGGTATGGGCCGGGGCAGCAGGCGGTCACGCATGAACGCCTGATCTAGCAGCCATGCTACCGCTGTCACATCCCAGATCGGCCGGCTCCAGCAACCCCGCTGCCCGCTGAGCGAAGCTTCAGCCACGCTATGCTGCCACAGGTAATCACAGAGCGGATTCTGCCCTTTCAGCCAGGCGGTCAGTTCCGGCGCGGTCGTCAGGAAGCTGGAGACAACACCCTGACAAGGGAGCAGAACCAGCGGTACGCCGCTGTCAAAAAGCACCCGGGCTCCGGCTATATCCTGCTCCAGATTGAATTCACGATTATCCGGCCAGTCAGTCCGGTTGCCACCCAGCCAAATTACCACCAGCTTACGGTTCAGTTCCGGCGCCAGCAACAGAGCAGAAGCGACATTGGTAATGGCGCCGATGGCCACCACATATAGCGGCCGTTCCTCTGGCTGCGCCAGGCCAAGCTCTGCCAGACGTCTTGCAGCCGGAGACTCCACCGGTTCCTGCTCAGAGGGCAGGTAGCCAGCCGAGCCGCGCGCTACCTGGGGCTCCAGGTCCCGGCGGTCCAGCAGCTGCAGCAGTTTTAATATCTCCTGGTAGCTTTTTTCCATGCCGTCTGCCGGGCTCTCAGAATGGTGGTTAAAAAAGGGCGCGGCGTGAATGCCCTTGAGCCTCAGCCGATCCTCAGAGCGGATCAGGTAAGACAGGGCAAACTGATCATCCATCTCATTATAGGTGTCCGTATCAAGAACAACATCAGCCGGATAAACCGGCCGCTGCAGGCGCTTCAGTAGAAATTCTTCAGGCAGCGGTGCAAAAGACATATCATACCTCTTTCTGGCCAGGCGCGTTTGCTTGACTGGCTCATTCACATTACCTGGCATTTTAGCATCCTTTGGTGCGCTCCCGCACAGAACACGATCTGGCGCAGCCGTTAAAACCGGGAATAGCGTTGAAAACGCGCTTCCCGATTCAAGAAGGGCAGCTGCCACGTCTTCCGGCTCCCCCGGGCGACCTGGCACTTCATGATCAGTATCGCCGGTCACTGCCCCCTAAACCTCCTTTTCCTGACCGTCTTTGGCTTCCAGCAGCTCCAGGGAATCGCTAAGCTCTCGTTGCATACCCGCAAGGTCCAGGAAATCTTCAATGTATTCCTTGCGCAGCAATTCCGGGGGTATGTATTCGTTGAATTTATGATCAATTACAGCAGTTTCCGGCAGCGGCAGTTTATCCGGCAGCAAGTTTAACCGGGGAATCTGCCGCAGCAGTTGTTCCAGATAGCGGACAGGCTCAGCCGGGTCGCTTGCCGCCCCCGCGGGCAGCTGGCGCAGGCTGACTTCAAGGTACACTGCCGTGTGCCAGGGCAGACGATTAGGAATGCCCAGCTGCAGCAATACATAATGCAGGGTGTAGAGCTGGCGGGTGCCGATCCAGGGAAAGATAGCAAACTTCTGGGCAGACAGCTGAGTGACCGGCTGATGCAGGATGCCTGAGTTGCGGGCCAGATAGCGGATTTCAGTCAGGCGTTCCCGGCAGGATTCGCTTAAGTAAGGGTAAAGCTGCTCCTGCAGCAGAATCTGCCGGATTTTCCGCACCAGTACGGTATGCAGTTCTGCTGTAAAATCCACATCCCAGTCCACCGTTGAAATACCCGGCACAGGCTTAACAAAGAGAGTCCGGGCTTTGACATTAACATCCACGGTTTCCCAGGTACGCCCAGCCAGGGCAAAATGCATGCCTGGGGGATATATTTTATCCACAGTACCAATGGAGCGGTTCTCGTCCTTTACCAGATAATATTCCGGTACGCGAAAGACGGCCAGGAAGTGAAAGTGGTTGACGATTTTTTCTCCGGCCGGACCAATGATCAGTCCATCGCGATCTTCTACCTTCTGTAAGTGGCCGATTTCCAGCAGATGGCGCAGCAGCAGCTGATAGTCCTCCGCCGGAATGTGGCTGAAACTGGAGAGGGACAGAATATGGCGCGCCAGCTCCGCGGCGCTGGCTTCGCCGGCTGAAAGCAGATAGCTCATTGTCTGGTGGTACAGCAGGGTATATGGCAGGCGCGGCTTTTGCAGCGGCTCCAGCCAACGATCGCGCGTATAGAGCTCAAGGATGACAATCGCGCGCAGAAAGCCCCAGTTGATCGGACCCAGGGTGTCCGCGGCGGTGGCCTGAACGTCGTCCACAAAGGTGAACAGCATCTGCGGAATCTGACCGCGCCTCCCGCAGCGGCCCAGCCGCTGGGCAAAGCTGGAAACGGTGGCAGGTGCGCCAATCTGCACCACCTGGTCCAGTGAACCAATATCAATGCCCAGTTCCAACGTAACGGTCGCGCCGGTCACTAACTGCTCCTCAGAGGTCTTCATTTCGTCCTCTGCCTGTTCTCTCAGTAAAACGGAGACGTTGCCATGGTGCACCCGGTAAACATCCGGTGCGTGCTGTTTGAGCGCGATCTGGCGTAAATTGGCTATGACCAGTTCAATTTCTTCCCGTGAATTGGCAAAGACAATGGTCTTTTTGCCCAGGGTCATCTTAAAGAGATAGTTATAGTGCTGCAGATCGCCCGCACTGATAACTGGCGCAGCCTGATCTGAAACCGGCGGCAATTTGGCCGGCCGCGCGGCTTCACCATCGCCATCCTTGGCAAAGCGCTCCATCAGCAGGCGCAGCTTGCGGGCTTCAGCCGGTAAAACCGGAGCCTGGCAGGGGCGGGATGAGCCGGAGCTGAGCCAGTCCACCGCGGCCTGCAGGTCACCCAGCGTAGCCGACAGGCCAATGCGCCGGGGATCCAGTCCGGTCAGCTGTCGAAGCCGCTCCAGCTGGCACAGGACCTGCACCCCCCGCAGATCACGCATGAAGTAATGGACTTCGTCAATAATGACATAGCGCAGATCACTGAAAAGCCTGAGGCTGGCGCCGCGCTTATGGATCAGCAGGGACTCCAGAGATTCAGGCGTAATCTGCAGGATACCTTCAGGCTTTTTGAGCAGCCGCTGCTTTTGCGCCTGAGAGGCGTCCCCGTGCCACTTATAGACCTTAAGGCCGGAAGCCTGCAGCAAGTCGTCCAGCCGCTTGAACTGGTCGTTGATCAGCGCTTTCAGCGGGCTGATATACAAAACCGCGACCGAGCCGGACGGATGCTGCTGCAGGTCCGTTAAAACCGGCAAAAAGGCCGCCTCTGTTTTACCGGAAGCCGTGCCTGAAGATAACAGCAGATTATCCTGGTGATTCAGGATCACTTCTATGGCGGCTACCTGAATGGCCCGCAGTTCCTGCCAGCCGTTCGCGTATATGTACTCCTGGATATAAGGAGCCAAAGATTGAAAAGCATCCATGCCGCAGCCTCCTAAAGCTCAAAGGTGGTAAAGGGATCGGCCGCCGGCTGCTCTTTTGCCGGGGTAAAGCCGCCGTTTTCCAGCAGTCCCGCCAGGGTCTGGCCGGGGTTTTGCTGCAGCAGGTCCAGCAGATCAATGAAGTCCCGGATGATTTCCCGCGGCGTGATCAGGCTGGACGCGCCTACCCGGTTGTAAGCGACATTCAGGAACAGCTGCAGGTCGTCCGCGCAAAGCTGGGAGTGATACCCGTACATCTGCCCGTGCATCTGAGCCAGTTTTTCCAGCAGGACATAAATCTCTTCCGGGGTCAGCAGACTGAGGCGGATGAGGGGTGACAGCAGATCCTTAGTGTCCTGCCCCGCAAAACGGCTGTCAGCCAATCTGGAGCGCAGCGCTTCATAGCTGAAGACGCCCTTGTACTTGTCTTCAATGCACTGCGGCGTAGCACCCAGCAGAAAACCGATGTGCCGGGCCTTACCCTGCAGGACGTCGTTATACATGGTCAGGATTTTTTCATAATTATTCTGCCGGGTGGCGGCATGGGTGATTTTGAAGATATTGATCAGTTCATCTACAATCACCAGCATGCCGCGGTAACCTGCCAGCACCGCAAAGCGGGCCAGAATTTTCATGTAATCATACCAGTTATCATCCGTCACAATAGCGTGAATGCCCAGCTCCTGCCGGGCCTCCGTTCGCGTATTGTATTCGCCGCGAAACCAGCGCAGCACATTGGATTTCAGGTCCGCATCATCCTGCTCATAAGCCCGGACGTACAGCTGCATGGCCCGGGCAAAATCAAAGCCGTTGACCATCCCCTCAAGTTCAGCTGTCACCAGCTGGATGCGCTGCTGCAGCGCCTGATTCAGTCTCTCCGCGGTAAGGGTTTCTCCCGACCCGCTCAGGCTTTCCCTGGTCTGCTGCTGCAAGCCCGTGATCCAGCGCTCCAGGATCAGGGGCAACGCGCCGCCATCCGGCCGCGTCTTGGTGGAAAGATTTTTGACCAGCTCCCGGTACGTAGCCACGCCCTGACCCTTGCTGCCGGCAAACCGCCGTTCCGGCGAAAGATCCGCATCCATGACCACAAAGCCGCGATCCACGGCATAATTGCGAATCGTCTGCAGCAAAAAGCTTTTACCGCTCCCGTAACGCCCGACAATAAAGCGAAACGAGGCCCCGCCTTCTGCCACGCGTTCAATATCTGTCAGCAGGGCGTCAATCTCCCGGTCCCGGCCTACCGCAATATATTCCAGACCAATGCGGGGGACCACACCGCCTTTAAGCGCGGTCAGGATGGTGGTTGTAATGCGTTTGGGCGGCAAACTTGTCTGCATATCTGTATCTTACCTTTCCTGCGTTATGGCGTCTGCGGCCCCGGCCTCCGCTAAGGCCCGGCGCAGCTCTGCTTCATAGTCCTCATAACAGTATAACTGGTCATCGAGCTCCAGCAGGCTGTCCTGCAGGGAGTCCAGGGCAGCTTCATTAATGCGGTCAATCAAAACTTCCGGCAGGCAGCCGGTTGAATGGCACCAGGTCTGAAAGGCCGCCTGAGTCGGGCGCTCCAGCGCCAGGCGCAGCGCTGCCTGCGCGGTGGCGTCCAGCAGGCTGAGTAAGCGCGCCCAGGGTTCGGAGGTGGCTCCGGCTGTCGGCTCGGGCGCGGTGGCGGCCGGCTCGGGCGCGCTGGCTGCCGGCTCGGGCACAGTGGCTGTCGGCTCGGGCGCGCTGGCTCCGCCTGCTTCGCCCAGATCAGCCAGCAGGCGATCCTGAATACGCTGAGCGTTCAGGCGGATGACCTGCAGCTGATCGTGACGGACTTCAATCTGAATCCGGTGCGTCTGCTGATAATAGTCCGCGATTTCCTGATCAATCCAGGTAAAAAACTGTTCCGGGCTCAGGCGGCAGTCCGTCGGCCGGCCGGATACGCAAGTCAGATCCAACAGTCCGGGATCTTTTGCCGGGGGTTTCAAGTGGTGCTTAAAACCAGCCTGTGTACGGTAATAGATTTCAATTTGTTTCAACAGATAGCCAATAAGTCCGCGGCCGGCCGGCAGCAGTGCTTTGTAAGCGGCTTTATGCCAGCGTTGCTTCACCTGATAATAGGACTCAGCCTCTGAGTACTGCAGCCAGCAGTCATCCTGCCGCCAGGTAGACGGATGACAGCGGGCCTGAGCAAATGGCTCCCAGTACTCATCGGTCTGATAATATAACAGCGCCGCAAGACCCGTGCCGCTGGCCTGCAGGCGCTGATCCAGACGAACACAGAGACTGTCAAAGCAGTCAGCCATAAGCCTGGCGTTATCCGGATTATAAAAGGCAGAACGGCTGATTTTATAGTCAGAATATTCAGCCAGCCGGGCAAAGGAGCAAAGCCTACCATCCTCATTATTATAGTATGACAGCAGGTCCGGCCATGGCGCTGCAGCGGTCTGAAAGCTGTCAAAGGCCGGTTTGAACTCATGCGTTATATAAAAATCCTTGACCCAGCTGCTGAACACCGGGTCCACCGCGGGCAACGCTTGCCGGTAGGCTTGCCATAAATCCAGCAGGCGCCGGAAGCTGTCCTCAGGACCTGCTGTCCCGGCCATATTGAGCAGCTCATTGCTATACAAATACAAGACCGGCAACGACGCCGGTGCGGCTTTACCCTGTCTCAATAAACTCCGCCAGCTGAAATAGGTGCGCAGCTGCTGTTCCGTCATGGCCTGGTAATGCGGCAGAAAAGGCCTTTGCAGACCATTCATTGCCAGCGGCTCTGCCAGCTCAAAATCAGCCATAAAAAGCGCCTGGCGGTAAAAAAGGTCATCATACCATTGTGGCCAGCGCGCCGGGTGCAGCGCTTTTTGTTCCGGTGTCCGGGCCAGACGGCGCATGGCTGCCAGGCGGGTCTGCACCGGATCCGGCGGCAACAGCGGCTGAACCCGCGCGGCTGGAGGATGGTTGGCGGTCCGGCCGTTAACGCCGGGCTGCGCTGGCAGCAGGAGCTCCGCAAACGGATCCTGTTCAGGCAGTAGCCCCGGTGTCGGGCCGGCCTGAGGGCCGGTCCCGAGCACAGTTGCCGCCGGTTCCGGCTCCCGCCGGGGCCCGGACGGCTGAGGTATGAGCTCAGGCTGAGGCGACCGCACGGTGCCGGCCGCCTGAGCCATCAACGCCCGCCCCGTCATCAGCGGCCAGTCAGGCTGGTCCGCGGCCCCCGCAGCGCCTGCAGCAGCTGAATCCGCTGCAGGATTGACCGATGCAGCGCCGGCTGCTTCCTGCAACTCAGGCGGCAGATCCAGCTCCGGAAACAGCGGGTCTTTAACCGCAGTCAGCTCCTCCCGGAGCAACCGCATAATATCCGCCAGACTTTCCAGTCCTCCGGTACGGTCTGAAGCCGGCTTACCCGGCCGTTTTATATCTGCCTCCCGGCTCACGTTATCAGCTAACCTCCCGCCAACCTGTTATGATTTTCAGTTTAGCATAGGTCAGGCTGATGCGCACATATGTTCGTCAGCAAAGTTATCGCCGTATCAAGCCGCCCGGGCGGACCGCAAGCCTGCCAGACCTGGCAATCAAACATCGGTCAGCGTCTCCAGCAGGCTCTTTACCGCGGCCGCAGGAAAAGCCTCCTCCCAGGATACGGTTTGCAGCCACCGCAACCGATGCACTTTAATGGGTCAATGATACTGTTTTCCGTATCTGTGGCTCCGGTGGGACAGACATAAAGGCACAGGCAGTCTTTGGTACACAAGCGAATATTCCTGACCGCATATTTTTTACTCATACTACCACCCTCTCGCTGATCTTCATAAACTTCCAGTTAGGCACTTTACAGATGGGGCAGACCTCTGGCAGCTGATCACCAATGTAAATAAAACCGCAGATGGTACAAACATATATGCTGCCGTTTTCCAGCATTGCTTCGCCTTCCTTTTAATAGCGAAGCAGGAGATTTTTCAGGATCCGGCTCACCTTGCTGCTCCAGGTAAGGGCCCGCAAGGCGCCTCGATCGGCGGTGTCCCGGGCGGCGGTCTGAGCTGCAGGAAAATACTGATTCAGATCAGCCTCAATTTTCTGTAGCAGCCTCTCCCAATCCGGGTTGATCCCACCGACGCCGGGTTTACGTCTGATGTTACGTCTGTGTTAAGTCTAATTTAAAGAAATCCGGTAAACTGGTACTTAGCTTATATCTGCTTTGGCTGGAAGCGACTGCTTCTGTATTTATCAGAAACAGTTGCTCCCATGACAGGACAGGATCCTCACACAGGAGGGATTTCATGAAATTATTACTGGCTGAAGATGAAGCTGCCATGAGTGACGCGGTGCAGGAAATTCTGGCGCATCATCACTATAACGTCGACTGCGTAGATAACGGCAATGACGCGCTGGCCTATGCCCAGGATCAGGCTTACGACGGTATCATTCTGGACATCATGATGCCGGGGTTGGATGGCCTGCAGGTATTAGAGCGCCTGCGTCAGGCCGGTTCTCATACGCCGGTTTTATTACTGACCGCCCGCGGGCAGCTGGAGGACCGGATCCGGGGATTAAATCTGGGCGCGGATGATTATCTGCCCAAGCCCTTTGCCATGGGCGAGCTCCTGGCCCGCGTACAGGCCATGCTGCGCCGCCGCGATAATTACGTGCCGGATCAGGTGGTCCTGGGCAATCTGACCCTGGACTGCAGCCGCTGTGTTTTGAGCGGTCCCGGGGGGCACTTGCCTTTGAGCAAGCTGGAGTTCCAATTACTGGAACTGTTGCTGGTAAATCATGATATCTTTTTCCCCGCAGAAAAACTCCTGGAACGCATCTGGGGTTATGACAGCGACGTGGAAATCGGCACCGTCTGGGTTTATATCTCTTACTTAAGAAAAAAGCTGCAGACACTGAACGCCGATGTAGAAATTATTTCCCGGCGCGGTATCGGCTACGCGGCCAGGCTGGACAGTACGGCGGTGGCTGACGCCCAGGCTGATTCATGAAGTGGCCGGTTCTTGGCGTACGGCAGAAGCTGGCGGCCTTGCTGCCCGCTAAGGCTCAAGCTCAGCCGGATGAAGCTCAGCCGGATGAACCGGCAACCAAAAAGCCGGCCGGAAAAAAACTGTCCTTAAGCCGCAGACTGCGCCGGCAATTTGTCCTGGCTGCCATGCTGTCTCTGTTGATTTTAATCATACTGTTGGTGGGCGGGATCGCCGCTTTCAGCTATCACCAGCTGGAAAGCAGCGCCACCCGCAATCTTGAGCAGCTGCTGGCGCAAAACAGCCCGGTGGGCCGGCTCGAAAGCAGTCTGCCGGAAAGCGACAGCAATAGCTTACCTCAGCCCTTTCTGGGGTATCGCCTGGCGTCACAGCCCCGGCCCGGCGCTTATCTGGTAGCGTTGACGGACAGCAGCGGCAAGCTGCTGGCCGTAACCGCCACAGACGGCTTATCTGACCTAAGCCAGACTGATTTGCAGACCGCGCTGAACCAGGCCGCGCAAAGCAGCGCTGTTCAAGGGAAAGTGGCTTCATTTAAGTTTATGAAAGCCGCGTTGTCTTCCACCACCCAAAGCAGCGGCGGCTGGTACATTGCCCTGCTGGATAACAGTCAGCAGTTACTGCTGCTGCGCAACACCGTTATTGGCGCGGCCGGAATTGGTCTGGTCTGTCTGCTGCTGATGCTGGTCATCTTTTCCTTTGTATCCGGCCGGGTAATCCGGCCCATAGCGGAAAGTATTGAACGGCAGCGCCGTTTTGTGAGTGACGCCGGTCATGAGATCCGTACCCCGCTGGGTATTATCCTGGCCAATGCCGACGCCCTGGAGCTCAATGCCGGTCCCAGCAAATGGCTGGAGCATATCAGGGATCAGATCCGGAGACTGGACAGCCTGACCGGCCGGCTGCTGATGCTGGCCCGCATGGACGAAAGTGTTCTGCCCTTTGTAACGGAGCCTTTGAATTTCAGTGATCTGGCCGCGGAAATGGTGCAGCATTTTACGGTTCCGGCCCAAAACCGTCAGGTCAGCCTGACCTGGACGATTGCCCCAGCCCAGCAGGTTCAGGGGAATCTGGAAGAGCTGCAGCAATTGCTCAGTTTGCTGCTGGATAACGCCGTCAAGTACTGCCGGCCGGCCGGCGCTGTTTGCTTGCAGTTGCAGCCGGCCGGCCGCAAAGTCCTGCTCAGTCTGCAAAATGACGTTACTTGCCTCCCCTCCGTCCCACCGGCCCGATTATTTGAGCGCTTCTACCGGGCTGACGCGGCCCGGACACAAAAGAGCGGCGGCTTTGGTATCGGTCTTTCCGCGGCCCGCGGCATTGTCAGCCGGCATAAAGGAAAGATAGAAGCTGACTACCCGGAGCAAAACCAGGTCCGTTTCCGGGTCTGGCTGCCCAGACTTTAGGCTGGAGCATTCCCCCCAGTTAACTGTTTCATAACCTGAAAGGTCGCTTTTTCCCCCTTTTTGACAGTTTTTTCTAAGTCATAGCTAAGGTCGGCTGGCTAAACTCAAGCGAGACTTTAGTGAAAGGGGGTTAATCAAATGGATTTTCGCCATGAATGGAAATATGAAATCAACCGCGGTGACTTTTATCTGCTCAGACAGCGTCTGAATTGTTTACTGCAGCCAGATCCTCACACCGGCGCTGACGGAAGCTACTTTATCAGCAGCCTCTATTTTGACAATGAAGCCGATAAAGCGCTGCATGAAAAGCTGGATGGGGTGGACCCAAGGGAAAAATACCGGCTGAGATATTACAATCAGGATACTGAGCTGATTTTTTTAGAGCGTAAACGCAAAGTGTATGGTCTGTGTCAAAAAAGTCAGACTCTGATCTCCAGGCAGGATGTCCGGCAGTTGCTGCAGGGCCAGCTGACGATTTTACAGCAGCCGGCCGACCCGCTGCGCCTGCAGCTATATCAGGCTATGATCAGCCAGGGTTTAAGACCCAAAACCATTGTCACCTACCGGCGCTACCCCTACATATACGGACCGGGTAATGTGAGAGTCACACTGGACCAGGATATCCGGACCGGCGTCCGCTCGCTGGACTATCTCAATCCTCAGGCTCTGACCATCCCGGCCGGTGATCCCATTATGCTGTTAGAGGTCAAGTGGGATCAGTTTTTGCCGGATTTTATCCGCGATCTGCTGCGGGTACCGGACCGGCGCAGCGCCGCGTTTTCAAAATATGCGGTCAGCCGCATCTTTGGCTAGCGATCCAGCAGGGTTCAGCCACGGCCGGTTTGTCAATTGGTAAAACAGCTTAACTAATAATACAAATATGAAAGGATCCTCATATGATTTTTTTAGCGACTACGTTTTCTGACATCTTTAAGTCCAGCTTCCTGGAAAAGATTGACAGTGTCTCATTGCTGGATATGGTGCTGGCCATGGCCCTGGCGTTTGGCCTGGGTGTATTTATTTTCTTTGTCTACAAGAAGACCTACCGCGGGGTCATGTACTCTTCCGGTTTCGGCGTCACCCTGATTGCGCTGACCCTGATCACCACCCTGGTTATCCTGGCGGTCACCTCCAATGTGGTGCTATCCTTAGGTATGGTCGGCGCTTTATCTATTGTACGGTTCCGGACGGCCATCAAGGAGCCGCTGGATATAGCCTTTTTGTTCTGGTCCATCGCCGCCGGTATTGTTTTAGCAGCCGGTATGATTCCGCTGGCCGTATTTGGCAGTGTGGTAATTGGGGTCATCTTGCTGGTATTTGTCAATCACAAAACCAATGATCAGCCTTTTATCGTAGTGGTGCGCTGCCAGGGTCATGATGGCGAGGTTAAAGCGGCAGCTTTGCTTGAAAAAGAAGTCAGCCGCGCGGTGCTGAAAGGTAAAACTGCCCAGGATGGCCGGATTGAACTGAATTATGAAGTCCGTCTGAAGGATAATAAAACTGATTTTATCACCCTTCTGTCTGAGATGGACGACATTGACAGCGCTGTTTTAGTAAGCTACAACGGCGACTATATAAGCTGAAGGTGACGATATGTCAAGAAGCAAGCATATTGATGTCATCTGTGCCGTTGTCCTGGCGCTGACGCTGGCGCTGACCCTTATCTTTATGAACGGCGGCAGTCTGGGGATTCAGGCTAAAACCGTCACGCTGGGCTATGAAGACAAACTCTTTGATGACTCCTATGTCCATACCATAGATATTGAGATGGATGATTGGGATGACTTTTTGTCGACTGCCACCTCTGAAACCTATACGGACTGCAACCTGACGATTGATGGGGAAAGCTTTGATAATGTGGCGATTCGCGGCAAGGGCAACACGTCCCTGTCCAGTGTGGCCGCCTATGGTAATGATCGCTACAGTTTTAAAGTGGAGTTTGATCATTACAGTGACGCTTTGACCTACTATGGATTGGATAAGCTCAGTCTGAACAATCTGATTCAAGACAACACCTATATGAAAGATTACCTCACCTACACCATGATGGCTGAAATGGGGGTTCCGGCTCCGCTGGTCAGCTATGTAAACATCACGGTTAACGGTGAAGCCTGGGGGCTGTATCTGGCGGTTGAAGGCGTGGAAGACAGCTTCCTGGAACGTAACTACGGCTCTGAGTCAGGTAATTTATATAAGCCTGACAGTACCAGCATGGGCGGCGGCCGCGGTAATGGCGGCAACTTTGATCTTGAAGATTTTCAGGATCAGTTTAACAGCAGCGATCACTCTGATGATACCAACCAGACTGCGTCTGACAGTACGACAGACAGCAGCACCACTTCTGACAGCCTGCCGCAGGATTCCGGCAACGCTCCTGACAACCGCACGGACAGCAGCAGCGGAGATAGCTCGGACAGCAGCAGCAGCGCTTCTCTTGCTTTGCCTGATGGTCCGGACAGCAGTTTCAGCGGCAATTCCGGCAACATGGGCGGCAGCATGAGCAGTTCTGATGTTTCACTGCAGTACATTGACGATGATCCTGACAGCTACAGCAACATTTTCAACAACGCCAAAACCGACATTACTGAAGTGGATGAAGAGCGCCTGATCTCCTCGCTGAAACAGTTAAGTGAAGGTGAGAATATTTCTGAAGTGGTTGACACGGATGAAGTCCTGCGCTACCTGGTCGTGCATGATTTTGTGGATAATGGTGACAGCTATACCGGCAGTATGGTACACAACTATTATCTGTATGAAGAGGACGGTCAGTTATCTATGATCCCCTGGGATTATAATCTGGCATTTGGCAGCTTCAGTATGGGGGGCATGTCCGGCACAGCTACCAGCGACAGCGCTACCTCAGCAGTCAATTCTCCGATAGATACGCCGGTTACCAGTGGAGACATCTCATCCCGCCCCATGGTCGCCTGGATTTTCAATGATGAGAGTTATACCAAGCAATATCACGAGCTTTATGCTCAATTCATCAGTGATTATTTTGACAGCGGCAAGTTTGCCAGTGATTTTGACGCAGTGGTCGCGATGATATCGCCTTATGTTGAAAACGATCCGACCGCGTTTTGCACCTATGATGAATTCACCCAGGGCGCAGCCACGCTTAAAGAATTCTGCCTGCTTCGGGCAGAAAGCGTTAAGGGCCAGTTAGACGGCAGTATTCCATCTACAGAAGATGGTCAGAGCGCGGACAGTTCGGCCTTGATTGACGCTTCCGCTATCAGTATTTCAGATATGGGCAGTATGAGCAGCGGCATGGGCGGCGATATGACCAGCGGTAGTTTCAGCTTCCCCGGTGGCAGCAATTTCCCGTCTGATGGCAGTTTCCCGGACAGCAGTGACTTTGCCAACGGAGGCAGTTTGCCGGGAAATGGCGGCGCGGACAGCAGCACAGCTGCCGGAAGCGGTACCGGCGGCAGCAGCAGTGATGCCGGAGATGACACCGGCGGCAGTACGGCAGATAAGACTGCCATTACCCAGACATCCGCCGGGCTAGCAGCTGGTAAATTACAGCTGCTGGCGGCAGCAGACAGCAGCACAAACAGCACGGACAGCAACGCCGTCCCGGACAGTGCGGCTGGCGGTCAAAATCAGGCAGATAACCGCGGCGGGACCCCGCCGGATGGCAGTATGCCATCCATGCCGGCTGATAATCAGGCAGCGGGAGCAGCAGACGGACAAAACAGCGCCGGGACAGCGGTGACCGACGCCAGCGGTAGCAGTGGGGAAACGGCCGCTGACAATACGAACAGTAGCGGTCAGGACAGCCAGGAGAACAGCTCAGCCAGCCAGGACACAGATTCCAGCCAGAACACTGATTCCGGCCGCCAGCAGATGGGACCCGGCGGGAACTTCAGCGGGAACTTCAGCGGTTACTTCAGTGGCGGTAACTTCAGTCCGGACAGCAGCAGTAGTACCGGGTCTGACAGCAGTTCTGACACCGCGACTGTGTCACCTTTCAGGATCCTGATTTTACTTGGCGCTTCTATATTGGTCCTGCTTTTGGGACTGCTCTTTGCCATTCGCTATAGAAGCCGTAATTAGATTCAGACGATAGTTCCAGTAGCCTTAAGCAGACAGGCTGTCTCAGACTTTGGTTTTGAGACAGCCTTTTTTCTGGCTGCTTTACCTGACGCTGCCATCCTTACAGCGCGGCGCCATCAGGCCGGCTTCTGAAAGGCCTATATTAATCGTTTTATAAAGAAAGATATTTTATCCTGCCTCATGTTTTTTTACGGACAAAGCCAGCCTGACGGTGCTAAACTGGTCCAGATCAGGTGATCAGAGGAGGCCAAAGCCATGAGCGGATTAACTGTCAGTCAGGAAAAACAGATCAGGCAGCTGCGCCACCAATTACACGACCTTGCGGAGCCATCCGGGCAGGAGTACCGGACGAGGCAGCTGCTGATGAATTTTCTGGCTCAGGAAACGCAGCTGGATGTCGTTGACGGCGGCGAATGGTTTTACGCGGCCTATCGGGTTCCTGGCAGTGACCCGGCGCGCGCCCTGGCCCTGCGGGCTGATTTTGATGCGCTGCCCCAGCCAGACGGCGGCGCCGCGCACCTTTGCGGCCATGACGGTCACGCGGCTGCGCTCTGCGGGGTAGCGCTGATCCTGCCGCAGCTCAGGCCGGACCGCAATGTATTTTTGTTGTTTCAGCCGGCAGAAGAAACCGGCCAGGGCGCCCAAGCTTGCCTGGGCCTGTTTCAGCACGAACAAATCGAGCTGATCTACGGCGCGCATAATTTGCCCGGCTATCCGCTGGGACAGGTCTACACCCGTCCGGGGACCTTTGCCCTGGCCTCCCGCGGCCTTACCCTGCGCTTCACCGGCCGGCCGGCTCATGCGGCCTACCCTGAAGCGGGGATTTCCCCGGCCCAGCCAGTCGCTTTGCTGCTGCAAAAGCTGCCGGAGCTAGCCCGCGGACAGCAAAGCGCCGGTCAGCTGGCGCTTTGCACCGTAATCGGTCTGCAGATGGGGCAAAAAGCCTTTGGTCAGGCCGCGGCCGCAGCTGAGCTGTGGCTGACCTTGCGGGCTGAAACGGACGCCGCGCTGGAACAAATGGAAGCCGCTATTCTGGCAGAAGCCAGACAACAGGCCGGGGCAGGTCAGCTGGATTTTGCTTTTGACCGCCAGGACGTGTTCCCTGCTACAGTAAACCACGCCGCCCCGGCTCAAACGATCCTTGACTGCTGCCAGGGAGAACTGCTGGACTTGCCGATGCGCTGGAGTGAAGATTTTGGCTGGTACCTGCAGCAGTGTCCGGGCGCCTATTTTGGCTTAGGTGCCGGTGAACAGCAGCCGGCTTTGCATTCGCGGGATTATCAGTATCCCGATGCGTTATTGCGGCCTGCCGTCCGCGCGTTTGAGCAGCTTATCCTGGCCTGATCAGTCAGATACCCAGAACAAGCCGGCCCCTCCAAGCTTTTGGGCAAGCGCTCTGGTCTGACCGGACATATTTTGTTAACATATGACTGATCAAAGCAAAATGTCTGAGAGCGCCTTGAGGACGCTCTTTTGCAGCGGAGGGAGTTGCAGATGAACGCTGAGACTGTCAAGATTTTGATAGCCATGATTTTATATATGCTGGTCGTGGTAGGGATCGGACTATTTTTTGCCAGGCGGGCCAACCAGAGCAGTGAGAACTACTTTTTAGGCGGCCGCAGTCTAGGGCCCTGGATTGCCGCCATGAGCGCGGAAGCGTCAGATATGTCCGGCTGGCTGCTTATGGGCTTGCCGGGCGTGGCATATTGGACCGGGCTGGCTGACGCGGCCTGGACGGCTATCGGTCTGGCGGCAGGGACCTACCTGAACTGGCTGATCGTCTCCAAACGGCTGCGCCGCTACAGTGTCCGGGCCGGCAACGCCATCACCCTGCCGGAATTTTTTTCTAACCGCTATCATGAAAAAAAACCGGTATTGCTGACGCTTGCCGCGTTCTTTATATTGATTTTTTTCACCGTCTACGCCGCCAGCTGTCTGGTCACGGTAGGAAAGCTGTTCTCCACGCTGTTTGGCGCTCCTTATATCCTGATGATGATTGTTGGCGCGGCGTTTGTGCTGATCTACACCATTCTGGGCGGATTTTTAGCGGAAAGCGCTTCTGACTTCATGCAGGGCATCATCATGTTCGCGGCTTTAATTGTGGTGGTTACTGCCGGTACGGCCGCCGCCGGCGGACCTGCCACAGTGCTGGAGCACGCCCGCAGTATCCCCGGTTTTCTGGATTTCTTCGGGGTGGCGGTACCGGCCACCGATGCGGCAGGTGTGCAGCAGACCAGCCAGGGCCTGCCCCAATTTGCTCCCGCGGCGCCGTACGGCTGGCTCAGTATTCTTTCCACCCTGGCCTGGGGTCTGGGTTATTTTGGTATGCCGCAGGTACTGCTGCGCTTTATGGCTATCCGCAAAGAAAGTGAGCTCAAACAGTCGCGGCGGATTGCTATGGTCTGGGTGCTCATTTCCCTGGCTATAGCTGTGAGTATCGGCCTGATTGGCCGGGCACTGTATCCCACCGCGCTGCAGACTGCCTCTCAGTCAGAAAATGTTTTTATTGAGCTGGCCACAGATCTGCTGCCGCCGCTCTTTGCCGGTTTTGTGATGGCGGGAATCCTGGCCGCCACTATATCCTCGTCCGACTCCTATCTGCTGATTGCGGCTTCCTCAGTTGCGCGCAACATCTTTAAAGGGTTATTTTTCAAAAAATCCAGCGATCAGGCAGTCATGCGCGTATCCCGTCTGACCTTGCTGCTGATCACCATCGTAGCCATATTTATTGCTCTGGATGAGAATAGTGTCATCTTTTCCATTGTTTCATTTGCCTGGGCAGGCTTTGGCGCTACCTTTGGCCCGTTAATGCTCTTTTCATTATTCTGGAAGCGCAGCACCCGGGCAGGCGCGATAGCCGGCAGTTTGGGCGGGGCGGCCACAGTCTTTATCTGGAAGCTGGCCATCCGGCCGCTGGGCGGCATCTGGGGTATCTATGAGCTCCTGCCGGCCTTTATCATTTCAAGTCTGTTGATTATTGTGGTGTCGTTGCTTTCGCCCCCGCCGTCTGAGGCAATACAGGATGAATTTGAAGCAGCCCGGCAGGGTCTCAGTCCGGAGCCAGCCGACCCGGAAACCCGGAAACCCGACCGCGCCACGCACTGCTCATGAACCGGCCGGAGCTGATCCGCTGCTGTCTCAGCTATCCTCAGGTTTATGAGGATTATCCCTTTGATGAGGACCGTCACAGTGCCGCCGCCTGGACTGTCATGCGTCATAAAAATAATCAAAAGTCGTTTGCGTTTATTTTTGAGCGGCAGGGCAGCCTGCTGGTCAATCTGAAATGTGATCCGCTGGACGCGGACCTGCTGAGGCAGGCTTTCAGCGCCATCACGCCGGCGTATCACATGAATAAACGGCACTGGAATACCGTGGCCGTAAACGGGGACGTACCGGCAGACCTGCTGCGGCAGCTGATCTCAAGCAGCTATGCGCTGACCGACCCTCCGGGTAAGCCGCTGCGCCGTGGTCGCCGCAAGGGCCGCGCTCAGGGTTGAACCAAACTCAGGCATGACGCAAAAAAAATGCGCACTGCTCATCATTGCACTGGCGGCCCAGGGGATTGCGGATATCCACATGGAAAACATGCCCGCAGTTACCCTGTCCTGGCTTCCCGTACACCGTCACCTGATTATCCACCCCGCGGGCAGTCAGCAGGTCGCCCATCGGACGCGCGTTCCCCGATAAAAAGTCTTCTGCCCCCGTGATAATGCTGGCAGCAGGATACCGCTCATCAATATAAGCCAGTACCTCCAGCTGCCGGCCAAACCTGGACTCAGGCTCCGGTCCCAGATAGGCGGTATAGAGCGCGTTTTCCCCGACCTGACGGGCCAGCGCCGCCAGATCATACATACCGCAGTTGAGGCCCACCGCCTTAAACCGCAGCGGCGGCAATTGAAAGCGGAACAGCGCTGCATATTCAGGATTTGCCAGCAGCAGCATCAGCTGGCTCACCAGCTGGCCGCCGGCCGAGTCACCAACCGCGTACAGGCGCGACCAATCAACCGGCCATTGCCCCCGCTGCTGCCAAAACCAGTTCAGCATAGCGGCAAAATCCTCCAGCGGCGCCGGATAGCGGGCCTCCGGAGCCAGGCGGTAGTTGCCATTCACCACCAGGAAGCCGCGCCGGGCCAGATCCATACAATAGTACTGGTATATTTCCTTACTGCCATAAAAATAGCCGCCGCCATGTACGTTCAGAATCACCGGCAGCAAACCGGCGGTCGCCCGCGGATAATAGATATCCAATTGGTTAAACCGCCCGTGGGAACCGTAACTAAGGTCATCCAGCCGCTTAATATCCTCCGGCGTTCTCAGGCCCGCATCCCGGCGGGTATCCCCCGCCAGCCATTCCGCGCGCGTTTTTTCAAAATCAAAAGTCTCCATATCAGCTTCCATTGGCTGCCGCACCTCCTCCAGACCGGTCAGGCTGTCTGACCGGGATAGATACAGTTTACACCTTCAGCAGCCAGTCTTTCCAGCCAGGCGTCTGAGGGCCGTTCATCCGTGATCACGGTGTCCAGCTGACCCACCTCACAGACCCGGGCAAAGGCTACCTGATCAAACTTACTGTGATCTACGGTCAGGATTTTGCTGCGGGCAGAAGCCAGAATAGCCTGTTTAGTCTGCGCCAGCTCCTCATTGCCTTCCGTCACCCCGCGCTCAGCAGACAGTCCCTTACAGGACAAAAATGCCTGCTCCGCATTGTAAGCATTGAGCTCACCGACAGCCTGCGGTCCCACCAGCGCCAAATAGCCTGGTTTAAGCCGGCCGCCGGAGGACAAAACGGTCCAGCCGGTCTGTTCGCCCAATTCAATCATGATCTCAAGCGAATTGGTAATGACCGTCAGGTGCTGCCGGTCCCGGATAGCCTTGGCAATAAAAACCGCTGTTGTGCTGGCATCCAGAAAAATATGACTGTCGTCCTGAACCAGGTCGGCCGCCAGACCCGCGATCAGCTCTTTGCCGGCTACATTGCGTTTTTTGCGCACATTAAAGGGCAGTTCAATACTGGCGTTTTCATTATAGACCGCTCCGCCGTAACTCTTGACCGCGACGCCCTGTGCCGCCAGCTTATCCAGGTCCCGGCGGATGGTCTCCTCTGAGACCTTGAATTGCCGGCTCAGCTCACTGACCAGCACGCGTTTTTGGGTTTGCAGCAAAATACTGATTTGTTTTTGTCTTTCTATTGCAAGCAAGGCTGTAACCCTCCCGTTCCCAATGAAAACCAACCGTCCGTATCAGCCTATTATAATAATAACCCGATGTCCGCTGCCAAGGCAGACACCGGGTTCCTGGATCAGCCGGAAAAGCGGCGCGGCCCAGGCGCGGCAGAAAGGCCTCCGATTCAGCCTCAGTTTTGCAGCGCTTCCAGCACTTTGCGGGTAATCTCCGCCACCAATTCAGGACTGGGCTGATGCCCCTTATTGTTAATGCTGCCGCTGGCCTGACCCGCGTCCGTCCGCGGTAGTCCGCGGCTAGCTGCTGCCGCTGATTTTGCCGCCAGTGCCTCCGGCGTAAAGTCCGCCGGGTGCCGGCCGGTCATACCCATCCGGCGGCGGATTTCATACAGCTTCAGTACCGTCTCATGGTCAAACTCCTTTGGCCCCCCCAGCATTTTGGATTGATAAAGCAGCTGAGCATAAAACTCCACGGACTCCATCTTCATATAGGCCGAAAGCAGATCCGTGGAATAGGTCAGCGCGCCATGGCTCTCCAGCAAGAGCGCATCATAGTACGGCAGATATTTTTCAATATTATCCGGTATTTCCATCGTCGACGGCGTGCCGTATTCCGCAATCGGTACTTCTCCCAGGGAGATCACCGCTTCAGGCATGATCGGCTGTTTCAGCGGGATGCCGGCAATGGCAAAGCTGGTAGCGTAAACCGGGTGCGCATGAACAACAGAACCCACATCCGGCCGTTTTTCATAGACTCTCATATGCATTTTGATTTCAGAGGACGGACGAAAGCCGGGGTTGGCCTCAAGTACGTTGCCCTTTTCATCCACCTTGCAGATATATTCCGGGGTCATGAAACCCTTGGATACACCTGTGGGCGTGCATAAATATTCATGGTCATTCAGCTTGACGGAGATATTGCCGTCATTTGCCGCTACCATATTGCGGTTGTAAATCCGCTTGCCAATGTCACATATCTGCTGTTTAATCTCTGCCTCTGTCTGCATGTCCTTATGCCTCCTGCAATATCGTCTGCTCTGTAACCGGCTGGCTCAGCTGCCCGCTTGTTATTTTTTATTGTAAAGCAGCGCACAGCATTGTCAAGCTATATCTGTGGTTTCTTTTCTGATCAGTCGATAATGCAAGTTGTTTTATGTTGTTTCTGTGATCTGATCCCATTTTATTTAACCAATGACCACATCTTCTTCCGGGTACTCAAGCAGATCATCATTTTCCCGGTAGCGGCGCGACAGCGAAACCAGCAAGGTGATCGGCCCGATACGGCCAATAAACATACAGAGCATCAGGATAATTTTGCCAGCGGGACTCAAATAGGGAGTCAGACCCGTACTCAGGCCTACCGTACCCAAAGCTGAGGCCGTTTCATAAAGCAGATCCAGCCAAGCGTGCGGATAGGGCATCTGAGCCTCCGTCAGAGACAGCAGGCCTGTCGCCAGGGCCAGCAGCAGGCTCATCAGCATCGTGATGGCCAGGGCTTTTTTCACGGTAGGATTGGCGATTGAACGGTGAAAGGCCTCAGTCCGGCGGCGGCCCATCAGCGTAGACCAGCTGTCGCAAAGCAATATCGCAATGGTCACCGTTTTGATCCCGCCGGCCGTACCGCCCGGAGACCCGCCAATGAGCATCAGCAGACTGGACAGGAGTTTGCCGCTCTCCGTCAGCGCTGACTGCGGCATGGCGGCAAAACCGGCCGTCCTCAGCGTCACGGACTGGAACAGCGAAGACCACCAGCGCTGCCCTGCCGGCAGCTCACCTAAAGTCGCCGGATTATGACGCTCCGCGGCATAAATCAGCAGGGTCCCGCCAGCCAGCAGCAGGCCTGTCATCAGTAAAACCAGACGGCTGTGCAGGGAGAGCCGCGCCCGGGCCTGCCGGCGCGGTGACCACAGGGTTGCCCAACGCCGCAGCAGTTCGCCCCAGACCACAAAGCCCAGGCCGCCGGCAATAATCAGCAGCATAAGGATCAGCAGCAGGCTCCGATTGCCGGCATAAGGCAGCAGACTATCCGGACCCAGGATATCAAAGCCGGCGTTGCAAAACGCCGATACCGAGTGGAACAGGCCATACCCCCCTGCTCTGAGCCAGGTGTATCCCTGCTGGCGGAAAGACAGCGTCAGCAGCAGTGCTCCGCCGGCTTCGCAAAGCAAGGTGACTTTAACCGCCAGCCGGACCAGATGAGTCAGGCCGCCCAGAGTGGTCTGGTTATAAGCGGCCTGAATGGTCAGTCGGTCCTGCAGCGACAGCCGCTTCCCCAGATTAACCATAAAAAAAGAGAATAATGTCACCAGGCTCAGTCCGCCGGTCTGGATCAGCAGCAACAAGACCACCTTTCCAAATACCGACCAGGTAGCAGCCGTGTTCACGGTCACCAGGCCAGTCACACAGACGGCCGAGGTCGCGGTAAACAAAGCATCTATCAAGGAAACCGAGACGCCCGGCTGTCTGGCCGGCGGCAGGAGCAGCAGGAAACTGCCCCCCAGGATAATGAGCGCAAAGCTCAGTACAATAATCTGCGGCGGAGTCAGGCGCCGGGGCGGACCGCCGCCCAGCTCACTCCTGCCGGTCGTCTGCTGATCAATAATCTGATGGTTCAGGTGACGGCCGCAGTCCGTCGGCCTGACTGGCCGGCCTCCGCGGATCGCCGGCGGCTTCCTGCCCGTTTTCATCCTGAAGGCTCCTGCGTCCCTGCTGCGGGGCTCAGGCTGTCGTTAGTTCCCGCCGCTTCAGTAGCCGCAGCTGACTCAAAATCCTGCAGTTTAAGCAGGCGCGTCACCCGATCCCGTTCCGCGTCATCCAGACGGCTTTTGATGAAGCGAATCGTCTCCTCCAGCTGCGGAATCGTCAGATATTCCAGCGCGTTTACCCGCCGCCTGGTTTTCTCCAGTTCGGCTGACAGGATAACACAGCGCTTTTCGGTCTGAGCCAGGCGCAGAAAATCCGGCAGCAGGTTCAGCATTTCCAGCCGGGTCCGGGCCAGTTCCGGTGAAAGAGACAGGTACTCCTTGTCCCTCCAGTTAGGGCTGGCCAAGGACCACTCCGGCGCCGATACGCCCATATAGTTACCAGGCTTCATCAGCAGATCCAGCCGGTTCCGGGCGGAGAGCCAGTCAGCCTGGATTTCAGCAGTGGTAAACCGGGCCGACGCCACCAGTGTCCGCGCGTCGAGTTCCCGGTAGCGTCGGTCACAGGTCTCCCGCAGCCGCCGGGCGGTCCGGATGCTCCCGATAAACTGCCGCAGCAGCTCGTCTTGCTTATCCTTCAGCAGCTTGTACCCGCGCCGGGCCAGTTGCAGCTCTGTTTTTAGCCGCGACAGTTCCATGCGGGTCGGGCTGACCGATAAGATAGCCATGCGTCACTCCTCCAGTAAGTACTTCTTAATCAGTTCCGGCGGGATCCGCTTCAGTTCTCCCTGCGGCAAATCTGCCAACAGCTTCCAGCTAAGCGTCAGCGTCTCTTCAATACTCCGGTTGGTCTGAAAGCCCTGATTAACGTACTGCTTCTCAAAGCGCCCGGCAAACTGCGCCAGGCGCTGGTCTGTCTGTGACAGCGCCGCTTCACCCAGGACTGCAGCCAGTTCACGCGCTTTTTTGCCCTGAGCATAGGCACTGAAGATCTGGTTCATCGTAGCTGCGTGATCTTCGCGGGTCTTGCCCGGGCCAATCCCCTTATCCTTCAGGCGGGACAGCGAGGTCAGCACATCAATCGGCGGCTGCACGCCTGCTTCGTAGAGGCTGCGCGACAGCAGGATCTGCCCCTCGGTGATATAGCCGGTCAGGTCAGGAATGGGATGGGTAATGTCCCCTTCAGGCATGGTCAGGATAGGGATCTGGGTCACTGAGCCCTGATGACCCCGGATCCGGCCGGCTCGTTCATAAAGCGTCGCGAGGTTGGTGTAGAGGTAGCCCGGGTAACCGCGCCGGCCGGGCACTTCCCGCCGCGCCGCGGAAATCTCCCGCAGAGCTTCGCAATAGTTAGTCATGTCACTCATAATGACCAGTACATGCATGTTTTTTTCAAAGGCCAGGTATTCTGCCGCGGTCAGGGCCATTTTGGGCGTGGTGATGCGCTCCATAGCCGGATCGCTGGCCAGATTCAGATAAACCACCGTACGGTCCAGCGCGCCGGTACGGCGAAAATCGTCAATGAAGAAAGTGGCTTCTTCAAAAGTGATTCCAATGGCGGCAAAGACCACGGCAAACCGGTCCTGACGATTGAGCACCCGGGCCTGGCGGGCTATCTGGGCGGCCAGCTCCTGATGAGGCAGGCCAAAGGATGAAAAGATCGGCAGTTTCTGGCCCCTGACCAGGGTGTTGAGATGGTCAATGGCCGAGATACCCGTCTGGATAAACTCATCCGGATAATCCCGGGCATAAGGATTGATCGGTTCACCGTTAATATCCAGCGACTGCTCCGCGGCCACCGGCGGCAGGCCATCCCTGGGCCGGCCCAGGCCGTCAAAAATACGGCCGATCATCCGCTCTGACACATCCAGGGTAAACGGATGGCCCAAAAATCGGACCCGGGAATCACGCAGATTGAGGCCGGCAGTCCCTTCAAAGACCTGCACCAGGGCGCGGGGTCCGTCAATTTCCAGCACCAGACCCTGGCGGCGCTGCCCGTCTTGCAGCTGTACTTCCACCAGTTCATCATACTTGACATCTTGTACCTGATCGACCAGCAGCAGCGGGCCTACAACATTGCGGATACTTTGATATGTCTTGATCATGCTTCTTTCTCCCCTGCCAGGTTGTCGCTCAGGTCCTCATCCAGCCAGGACGCAAAGGCCTGCCGGAGTGCCTGCTGCAGCTGTTCCAGGCGCTCCAGCCTGTCTTCCGGCACAAACTTAGCCCGGGCAATCTGTTCGCGCAACCCGGCGCCCAGCCGGTTGATATCCTGATAAGTCAGCCCTGCTTCCAGCGCCCGCCGGCTCTGACGGTCATATAATTGAATCAGCCTGAGCAATGCATATTGCTTAGCCAGCGAAGTAAATGCGTCGTCGGAGTCAAAAGAGTTTTGCTGCAAATAGTCCTCCCGCAGTGATTTAGCGCTGTCCAGGGTCACCCGGCCGGCATCCGGGACGGAATCCACCCCAATCAGGCGGATAATTTCATCCAGCCGGGCTTCTTCCTGCAAGATATCTGACATCCATTGCACGGTCTGGCTCCAGTCAGTCCCCAGCCGCTCATCAATGAGGCGGCGCACCGGCTCTGCATACAGGGAGTAGGAAGTCAGCCAATTGATGGCCGGGAAATGCCGCTGGCGGGATAAATTGGCATCCAGCCCCCAAAAGACCTTGACCACGCGCAGGGTGTTCTCGGTAACCGGCTCGGCGATATCCCCTCCAGGCGGGGACACCGCGCTGATCGCTGTGATGCTGCCGGTCCGCCGGTCCCGGCCCAGCGCCGTCACCCGCCCGGCCCGCTCGTAGTAGGCAGAGATCCGGCTGCCCAGATAAGCGGGGTAGCCTTCGTCTCCCGGCATCTCCTGTAATCGGCCGGACAGTTCCCTCAGTGCCTCGGCCCAGCGCGAAGTGGAGTCGGCCATAATGGCTACATTGTAGCCCATGTCCCGATAATACTCTGCGATAGTGATGCCCGTATAGATCGACGCTTCACGAGCGGCCACCGGCATGTTGGATGTATTGGCAATCAGGATCGTGCGCTGCATGATGGACTGACCGCTGCGTGGATCAATCAGATGCGGAAACTCCTGCATGACATCCGTCATTTCATTGCCGCGCTCTCCACAGCCTACATAAACGACCAGGTCCACATCACTCCATTTGGCAATCTGATGCTGGACAACCGTTTTTCCGGCGCCAAAGGGTCCCGGTACGGCTGCCGTCCCGCCTTTCATGACCGGGAACAGGGTGTCAATGACGCGCTGCCCGCTGAGCAGCGGTTCGGCTGGTTTGAGCTTTTCCGCTACCGGGCGCGGGAAGCGGACCGGCCATTTTTGCATCAAAGTCAGCGGCCGGGGGCCTCCGTCAGTTTCCAGCTCAGCTATGGTTTCCTCAACAGTGTACTCGCCCTGGCTGGCAATCTGCCGTATCTGCCCCTGACAGCCAGGCGGTACCATGATCTTATGCAGGACGACTGCTGTTTCCTGAACCGTGCCCAGCACATCTCCGGGGCCAACTGCGGCCCCCGCGCTGAGCAGCGGAGTAAAGAGCCAGCGGTGCTGGCGGTCCAGGGCCGGGACGCTGGTACCCTTAGTCAAAAAGGGGCTGTGCGCCGCCTGCATAAAGCGGTCCAGCGGCCGCTGAATCCCGTCAAACATCTCCGCAATCAGGCCTGGCCCCAGTTCAACTGAAAGGGCCTGTCCGGTAGAAGTCAGCGGTTCCCCCGGTCCGATACCGGAGGTTTCTTCATAAACCTGTACAGAAGCCAGATCTCCCCGCATTTCAATGATTTCGCCAATGAGCTGTTTCTGGCCCACCAGGCAAAGATCCTGGATGTTGGCGTCGGCCATTCCCCGGGCGGTGACCAGGGGACCGGATACCTTTTCAATGATTCCTGCTTTCATCTTTTTCAATCCTCGCGTAAACTGGCTCAAAGCTCGGGTGAGCGGGTGTCCTCCAGCTTCTGTCCCAGCGCTTTTTCCATCAATTCGCCCAGCCGGCGCAGACCCAGTCCGGTCGATGCGGTTCCGGTTCCTGCCAGCGGCAGAACCGTCACAGCAGGGTTCTGATCGTAATGGCACAACAGCTGCGGACAGCGGTCCAGGCAGTCTTCTGTCACCAGCAACAGCGCATAGCCCTGTCTGACCAGCTCAGCTGCCTGACGCTGGCAGGCCATCGGCTCCGTCCGGGCTTCAAAAAACGGCACGCCAATCTGCAACATGGGCAGCGCTGCGGTCCGACTGCCCAGCACAGCCATCTTCTTATTCATGAGCCACCTCCTTGCTGAGCCAGGTCTCTACACCATCCAGACGACCATTCTCAGGGAGCAGCCGGTTCCGGAGCCGGCGGGGACTCAGGCCGGCACGCAGGCCGGCGTTGATCTGTCGCAGCAGATTAATGTCCTGTTGCTTTGCATCAAGCAGCGCAAGCAGCGGAAACAGCCCAAAAGGCTCCCAGCGTACGGCTTGCCGCAGTTGCTGCAGCAACTGCCGCCGGCCGACTTCAAAAGCAGCCAGCTCTAAATGATCCCCAACGGCAACCTGCTGCCAGAGCTCCGCATAGGCTGAGCGGGCCAGGCTCTGCTCCTGTTTTGAACGATCCATTTGAAAGAGCCGGCGGATTTCCGGCCGCAGTCCGGCTACCGGCTCGCGCCCGAGCTTCAGCCAGGACCGGTGACTGTCGCCTTTTTCCTGCCACATCTGCAGCAAAACAGCAAGCCATTCCAGATCCAGCCAGGCCCGGATGAACGTCCGGCTGCGCTGATCAACCAGCTGTCCGGCCAGCCGGTTCATCTCCTGGTCCTGCAGGCAAAGGATGATCAAGTTGACGCGGGAAAAGGAAGCGTGCACCCGGTAATCTGCCAGCGCGGTAAATATCGCCGTCTGGCAGGCCGCAGTGGTCAGGTCAGCCGGAAGCTCCCCTGATCTGGCTCCGGCAGCAGGCGAAGCCGCCGCAGCGGTGCCGGTCAGACTGAAATCCGGTAACGGCGCCGCCGGGCTGTACAGCTCGCTGAAATCCTGGCGCAGAATGTGAGCTTTCAGCAGGATCCGCAGATTATGAGCGCGGTCCGGCCAGGTCAGCAGCTCCTGCAAAAACGGCGTCGGCGCAATCCGGCTTGACCAGTCCAGCCAGCCGGCCCATTCCCGGTCCAGCGCCTGATCCAGTAACTGCCCGGCAGACTGCTCCTCAGGATCAGCCGCGGCGTCTGGCAGGTCACTGCGGGTAAAAAAGCCCAGACCGTCCAGTTCCCGTCTCAGCTCAGCCGCGCAGCTGCATTGTTCAAGCAGCTGGCTGATTTGCTGCGGGGTCAGCAGACTGGCTGACGCGATGCTGACCAGCGTGTTCATCTGCGGATAAACTGTCTCAGCCATTCAGTCCCTCACCTCCCAGCAGCTGCTGCAAGATATCCGGCAATCGGTTTTTTTTCAGCTCAGACAGCAGGTCACTGAACAAAAAGCTATAGGTCACGGGAGGCTGCCGCAGCACAAAGCCACCCTCCTGCGGTATAGCGCTTTCAGGCTGCAGCTGGTACCCCGCCTGCCGTCCCATTTCCAGCAGCTGATCCGGCAGCAACTGCGGCAGCCTGGCCGCGGACTGCTGCCCCAGTGCCAGGCGGTAAATCCCGGAAGGCGGCACCTGCCGTAACGAACGCATAAAGAATGTCTGAAAAGCACGCCCTGGCAATCGCGTCAATTCCTGCTCCAGCTGCTCAAATAAAGCGTCAACCAGCCGGACCGCCTCAGCTGCCTGTTGCCGGGTCAGCTCCTGCTGCCACTGTTGGTGCCGTTCCACAGTTGCCTGTAGGTTGCGTTTAGCCAGCAACTCCTGTTGTCGCGCCAGCCAATCAGCCTGCTCCCGCTCTCCCGCCGTCTGCCGCCGCAGGGCTTCCTCCTGGGCCTGTTGCAGGATCAAATCGGCCTCCGCCTGTGCCTGCCGTTCTATATATTGGGTCAGTTTAGTCACTGCCGGATCCATCTGCCGCCTCACTTACTCAAGACAAAAAGGATGGAGATGACAAAGCCCAGAATAGCATAAGTCTCCACCATAGCCGCGTACAAAATGCCCTTGGTAGACGCTTCCGGCTTTTTGGCCAGAATCTGTATACCGGCAGTCGCCACCCGGCCCTGCGATATGGCGGAAAAATAGCCGGTCAGGGCGATCGGGAGCGAAGCGCCCAGCAGTCGCAAGCCGGTCATGAAGTCCCCGGCACTGCTGATATTCAGGAAGATAAAAAAGGCAATAATAAAGCCGTAAAGCCCCTGTGTGCCCGGAAGCAGCTGCAGGATCAAGGCCTTGCCAAACTTCTCCGGCTGTTCTGAAGTCAGGGCGGCAGCGGCTTCGCCCGTCATGCCCACTCCCCGCGCCGAGCCAATACCCGGCAGGATAGTCGCCAGTGCCATACCCAGGATAGCCAGAATGGTGCCCAGATGCTCTGATATCAGGTTCATATGTTTCCCTCCGTCTTAGCTTGTTTATGCTTGACAGTCGTTTGACCGTCTGCGGCTTTTACCCACGGCTTTGTCTCCGTCCGCAGCTCCACCCGCGCTTCCGCCACTTTAAAGGGCCGGAAGCGCCGGCCACCGCCCTGGTAAAACTTGCCAAAAAACTCTACATACTGCAGCCTGATGCCATGCACATATGCGCTCAGCAAGGACAAAAATAAATTCAGGGCGTGCAGCAGGACCGCCAGCACGATACCCAGGCTCAGGCGCGCGGCCAGTGGCAGCGTGGTCAGAATGGTGTTAAAAGCAATGGCTATGCTGCTGCCGGCTACGCCCAGCGCCATCAGGCGGGAGTAGCTGACCAGGTCTCCTACATAACTGGTCGTGCCGTACAAGGCATACAGGCCTTTCAGCAGGCCTTTCAGTCGATGTCCCCGGTTTTGCAGCACCGGTAGAATCACAATTCCCAGTATACCGACCATACAAAGCAGCAACGCGATGAGCTGACCGGCGCGACTGTCAAAGACCTGCCAGCTGAGCAAAAATAATGCCAGGCCACCCAAGAGCAGCATCCATGTTCCTCCGCCCGACCAGGCCTCCAGCGGGTTTCGCTTTTTCAGCTGGATATAAACATTCATTCCCAGTCCTGTCATCAGTTGCACCCAGCCCAGCACCAGCGAAAGGATGAGGATAGGAATGATATCCCGGGTCGGTGACAGCAAGGCCCAGGGAAGGTTCAGGCCAAAAAGGGACCCGTAAATCAGGCCCCAGGCCATAACCGGGAAAGACAGGTAATAAAAAAAGTCCAGATTTCTCTTCAGCGCCGGCGCCGGTCTGAGCCGCCGGGCCAGCAGTGTCACCAGCAGCAGGACCAGGCCATAGCCCAGATCGGCCACCATCATCCCAAAGAAGGCCAGGTAAAAGGGCGTCATGACCGGCGTGGGATCAATTTCATCATAAGCGGGCAGACTGTACATTTCCGTCAGGCTCTCAAATGCACTGGCTATTCTTCCGTTATACAGACGGATCGGGACAGCCGTAGTTTCACCATCCTGCACCGCCTCAAAAAACAGCGCGCAATCGTCGCCAAAATGCTGGCGAAGCAAATCGACCAGGGTTGCCTGGTCACGCCTGGCAATCCAGCCACAGATCAGGCAGGTCGCTTCCGACTGCAGCAAATAGGGCCGGGCTTCCTGCCGCAGCAGCAGGGATTGATAATAGGCTTCTGCCAGATCCAGGTCCGGGATCCGGTCAGCCAGGCTGCCCAAAGCCTGGCTGCAGCTCTTTTCCTGCTGAACCAGCCAGGCCTCTTCCGCTTCCCACCGGGTTAGTAACTCCTGCGGCAGTTCTGCAAAGGGATAGTCCAGCGGGAGCCAGCTGAAATCGGCTAACAGGCTGTTCATGCGGATCTGACAGCCTGGCGGGTAAAACAGCAGCAAATGCGATACGGAACCATCACTCCCCAGCAGCTCCCGGACCCCGGCACCCTCGGTCAGCTGACTGAACGATGCGCCAAAAGCAGCCAGCCGGTCTGCCGGTAAACTACCGGTCTTTATGCCAACATAATGAAAGGACTGCGCCGCGGTTTCCGGCCGCAGAGGTAGCTGCCGCCAGGGTGACCACTGTTTGATCAGGCGGCGGAGTTCCTGCCGGCGCTGTCGCAGCTGTTCCAGCTGCTTAGCTGAAGCGGCGGTTTCTGTGCAGATGCTGCGCCAGTCGCCGTTCTCAACTTGTGCTTGCAGCTCTGTCCAGGTTAACTGCGGTCGCTGATCCTGCCAGCGGGCCAGGGCTTGTCCAGCCGGCTGCCAGGGCTGTAACCAGGCCCGCGCCTGCGAAAGGCTGTTCAAGGCATCGGCCACCGCCGCGGTTTCCGGACTGGCAGCAACAAAGCCTGCCGCCCGGGCCTGAGGGGACAGGCGCAGTTCCACTTTCTGAAAAGACTGTAGTACAGCTAACAGCCGCTCCGCTTCGCTCCGGGGTGCCATCATCAGGGCTTTTTCCATCACTTCAATCGCCACGGTTCCAAGCCTCATCCATAAGCTGGTTTAACAGGCTGGTACGGAGAGCCGGCTTTAGCCTGGTCATCCGCTGACGCAGACGTTTTGTTTCTTCAGCCAGCTGCTCAGCCTGCTCTTCAGTTTGCTTTGCCTGCAGCCGGGCTTGCTCTGCGGCTTGCGCCTGCTGGTACTGTTCCCATTCCTGGCGGCAGGCCGCAGCCAGGCGGGCGGTTTTTACCTCCGCCTGCTCCAGATGCTCCGCGGCGAGCCGGCGAGCTTCAGCTACCGTCTCCCGGGCACGCTGTTCGGCCGCTTGTATATCCTTCAAAGCTGTTTCCATATGATTCCCCCTGGTATAAAAAACATAAAAAAACACGCCGCTGTTTTCAAAGTGTTTCCCCTCACCCCAGAAGAAACGGTAACCTTGAAAACAGGACGTGATCTGTCACGACTTGCCCAACACGCATGAGACATTCAACTGAAATAATTATACCTGAAATCCCGGCCTTGTCAAAGCCGTTGGCTGGCTGCTCACGATGGTAGCCCAGCACTGCCGGTCATCTTTCTGTTGGTATAGTCAGGCGCAGGCAGTCCTTATCAGCTGACCCAGCTGACGCGGTGTCTGGATGAACAGGCTGGTTCCTAACCCAAACTGACCGGAAAACGCTCCCGGTCTGTTTCTATTTGATTAGCCAGGGCATCTGACAGCTGATCCGCATTCAGACCAGCCGGTAGCTCTCCTGCAATTGCGGTACCCTGGCGCGCAGTATCAGCCTGATATGGTTGTGTGGATCCTTGGCCGGAGGCCAGAAGCGAGCCGTCATCTGCCTGACCATACAGGAAGAATACAGCCGTGCTGCCGACCGCGGGGAGATAATCATCATTATACAGGTAGTAGCAGCTGCCATCTTCTGCTATACCGCCGGACTTATACAGGTCGAGCGCTGTCCCCTCAGGCAGATCTCCTTTGATGGACTGCACAATTGTCACTTCATATTGGGTGTACGGAGCAGTAACTGTCTTACCCTCCAGGTCTGACGGCCAGCGATAGTCTGTGCCCAGGAGCTTCGTCACACGTGCGACGATGCAATAATCAGCATCGCCCATGAGCGCCCGCGGATCTTCCACATTGATGCTATAAGAGGCATCCAGATAGTCTACTGGAATCGCTTTTGAGCCAGCCAGGAACTGTACGCCCGCGCCCGCCACCATCAGCAGCAGAATCAGGACAAAAATAAGGATCAGCCCGGTATTTGTCTTTCTACGCTTCATATGCTCAGCTTGGTTCATCCTGATCATCTCCTTCCTGAATCAATAATATGCATAAGCGTAATCGTAAGATGCCTTGTCGTGTTCAGATAACGTTACAACATTGGAAACATAAGCATACATAACTGATCCGGAAACATTATGAGCAAGACCCAAAGCGTGTCCGAACTCGTGAGTCGCAACATTACGCTTTTGCGCAGTGTTATATCCGTCCATTTGATAGGTATTGAGTTTGATTGTACCATTAGAGCTTGTAACACCAGCCGTTGATGAATTCTCATAATAATCAGAAATCGTTACATCAATTCCGTTGCTGCTCTTTCTGATCACACCGTATTTGTATTTATTCCATGTAGTTTACGCGTAGTCAATATACAAGGAATATTTGCTCGTGGAACTAAAGTCCAAGTGTTTGTTTGAGTCCACTAAATCCCAACTAAGGACGGAAACATTTCCTGTCGCAGCAATCAAAGTATAACGATTAAATACGCACGCTAATGTAAAAGTTAATATTCCCAGTAATAAAGATATTTTACGCATTAATTATCGCCTCTCATATCAGTAAATAGATCATAAAATCTGTAAAGCCCTGACTTGGTTGATAAACCAGCTGCCTGGTTAAAAATGATTGTGAAAGGCCAGGGATGAAGGTTCTGTTTCTCCTGGTTAGCACCATAAGGTGAATATGATAACGCTTAGTTCACCTGGTCTTATGACTGGTTTTGAACCACAGCGTGCTGGTCAGTGCACGTCTTTTTCATAGCAGTATTGAATAAGTCATGCTTTCATTTTGATATGAACTGTAGTACCGGTGCATTGAAGGAGCAAACGCTGTATGGTGGTATTGTCTCTTCTCTTAGCATCTGATTCACCTCCCGTTAAAATGCCATACTTTTATCAGTATCAGGCAGTATGCTAGCGATCAGGCAAAATAGGCAAAATTGAAGCAATAGGAGCAAATGTTCACTTATATTATGTATTTTATTGTTCATTATCGCAAGATGATATGTAATAGCCAAGATATTTTTACATAATGTCATATAAGTAACAGTGTGATGATAAAAATGCTGATTCTGCTCTTAACCAGCTCAACAACAGCGGCCGTCATGCCGCCAGTTTAATGCCAGCGCTGCCAGGCCAGCCAGAGCCAAAACAGCATAGACCCAGGGATACCGGAGCAGCAGTGGTAGGACAGTCAGCGCGGGCAGGAATGAAACATAAGACAGCTCAGCTGAATTCAACAGCATAGCGACTGCCGGTGGCAGCAACCACAACACGGTGTTGGCTACCAGTGCAGTCTCCCGTTTGGACGTGTATCCGGACAGTAACAGGAGTAAACAGCCTGAAACTACCAGACCCAGTAGCCGCAGCAGCCAGATACCGGCCAGGAAAACGCCGATCGGGCAATTCAGAGTGGCTGCCTCGTATTCTGGTACACACTGCAGCGGTGCCTGCAAAAATGGCAACGGTCCGTAATAGCCAGTGACCCGGTATATTTCGCTGCCCAGGCTGATCAGCCACAGCAGCAGCAAGATCAGCCCGGAAGCCAGAAGCTTGCGGCGCCACAAAAAGCCGCGGCCCCTGGCCGTGCTGCGATTCAGTCGCTGCATTTTCATTTCGTTTTCATAGGCCAGAACCGGCGACAACAGCAGCAGCGCCGCCAGGATTAAGCGCAGAGCTGCCTTGCTGCGATAGGAAGAGGAATCGGTACTCAGCAGGGCCTGATATACCGCCTGGTTAAACAGATAGGGCGTTACTTGCTGACGCTGGCAGGCAGCCAGGGTAGACCTGGCTCCTGCCTGTACGGTCTGCAAAGCGGCCAGCTGTAGGTACTGTTCCTGATATTGCAGGGACAAAGACGGATCAGATTGGTCTGACGCCGGCAAATTGCTTTCAAGGGCTTCAATTTCCGCGGCAATCTGCTGCAGTTTACGCTGATCAAGCACACCGGCATACTGGGTCTGGTAAGCCTGCTCATAGGCGCCGAGTGAGCTGTCCGCGGCTATCGGCACCCCTGCCTGGGCCAGTTCCAGATATAACAGAGCCAGCAGGATCATCCAGCCTTGATGCACCACCAGGATCTTATGCAGCTCATAACCCATGGCCGACCGCCAGGCCAGGTGCCGGTCCAGCCTGGCTCGCAGTCGGTCCTGCCACCTCAACAGCGGATTCTGCCGGGCGATCGGATATTTCCGGGCCTGAATCAGCACCGCGGCAGCAAGGACAGCCAGCAGCAGCAGCGGCAGCGCGCCGACGGTCATCCATGCGCCTGGCAAAGCCTGTCCCAGAAAGGGGATGTTGAGGTAGGTCGTGAACAGGCGTTGCGGGGCGATATACGCAAACAAATTGAGATAACGCAGCCACACCAGGACGGAGTGGTCCCGGATCAACGTATAGCCGGCATATTCCGCGGTCAGCACGATAGCAGCCAGACCCAGACCCAGCTGCAAGTTATTCACCGCGGCCGCGAGTACCCAAAGGCAAAGGGCCACCAGGAACGCGGCCAGGCATTTGTAAATCAGCAGCCAGACCAGCGCGCTGCCCAGACTCAGGCGCAGCGGTATATACTTGAACGTCTCGACCGACTGCAGGCTCCGTCCCAGATCGCCCCAGTCCTGGTATAAATACCAGGACATAGCGGCCTTGCTGCCGTGCAAAAGCAATACCGCCTGGAGCGAGCCTGCTCCCAGCAGGCCCACACGCTGCCAGGCCAGGCGGCCGCGGCCTCCCGGAGCAGCATGAATCAGCGTCCAGAGTCCGCGCTTTCTTTCTTGCAGGATCATATTAACTAAAATCAGTAATAACAACAAAACCGCATAATCAGCCAGTTGGCTGCTGAATAGCGAAGTCACCGCCAGATCCGGACCGATCTGGAGTTTAAGTCCGCTTAAGCGGCCAAAGTCCCGGGCAGTGCGCTCTATATTCCGCTGGCTGAAGCTGCCGGACCGGTTAAAAATCGATATACTGCTCAGATGCAAAGCTTGCTCCTGTATTTCCTGCAGCTCGTCCGGGTAATTCAGCAGATGCTCATACTGACTGATCAGCTGCTGACACAATTGAACGGTCAGCTCTGTGTCAGCCTGATCCGGCAGCTGAGTCTGAGCCACAGCCAGTTTTTCCTGCAGATAAGTGACGGCAGTCTGCTCATCCAGGTCAGAGGTTTCTGCCAGCAGGTCTTGATATCGCTCAGCCCTGGAGCGAGCGCTACTCAGGCCTCCGTCAACAGACTGGCTCTGAACATACAACAGCACTACCAGCAAGCCCATCCCCAGCAAGGCTGTGATCCAGTAGCGATTTCTGAAAACCCGCCGCCTCTCATTCATGGTTGCTGGGCTCCGACAAGGTACAGGTAAGCTTGTTCCAGCGAGGCCGCACCGGCAGTCTGCATCAAGTGGGCAGGACTTCCCTCAGTCACCAGTCTGCCCTGATTGATCAGAACGATCTGGCTGGCTATGCTTTCCACATCGCTGGCAATATGGGTTGAAAGCAAAACGACCCGCCGGCGGGCCAGATTGGCCAGATAGCTGCGCAGGTTCAGCCTTTCCTGCGGATCCAGTCCGGCCGAAGGTTCATCCAGCAGCAGGACCCGGGGCGAACCCAGCAGTGCCTGGCAGAGCAGGACCCGCTGACGCATGCCTCCGGAAAATCCACCCAGTTTACGGTGCGCGTCCCGTTGCAGATGAAAGGTCTGCAGCAGCTGCTCAATCTGACTGCGGGCGGAGGCGCGGGGCAGGCATTTTAAGTTTGCCATATACTGCAAAAACTCCCGGGCGGAAAACTGCTCATACAGCCCCTGCTCCTGGGACATGTAGCCCAGTTGCTGCCGGAAGGCCCGCCCGAGGGTCAAAATATCCTGTCCGCCATAAGTAATCGTCCCGCATTCCCGTTTGACATTATCCGCGATCAGATTCATCAGCGTGCTTTTGCCGGCTCCATTTGGCCCCAGCAAACCAGTCAGTCCAGGAGAAAAGGTCACGGAAATGTGGTCAAGCGCCATTCTGTCTCCGTAATGCTTGGTCAGATCCGCTACCTCCAGCACCGGGGTAGCTGCTTGGTCAACTGCTGGCTGCTTCATGTGAATCCTTCTTTCTTATGGGCCTCCTGATCTGGGCTTTGTTCCTGTCTGCGCTTGCTGCGCCAGCGCCCCCTGGCTTATGGCAGCAAGCGCTCAGCTGTCTGTCTGCCGGAGCTGAAGCGATCCGCCCTGGATGTCTTTCTGGTCAATGTAGTAAGGGATCGCCGGGCCAGTGACTGACTGTCTGTCCACAAACAGCAGGCGGCCATCTGCGGCGGTCAGGAAAAAGAGATCCTGCTGTGAAAAATCTTCAGACTTCAGTTCGGTTTCAGCCAGTTCCTGATAGTCGCGGTCCAGTACATAGAGTTTTCTGGATCCCCCGCCCTTTTTTAAGGGCTCAACATCAAAGAGATAGATAAAATCGGTATCGTAATAAGCGCCCAGTTCACCCGCCGCAGGTGAGTCCGACATCTTGCGCTGCTGGCCGTCTTCTGTCAGATCCAGCTGATAAAAGCCGTCATCAGGGATATAGCAAAAAGCCTGGCTGCCACTGAAATATTGGCCGTACAGGCTCCAGTTATCTGACCTTTGCTGAAGTTTGTGGCTTTGCAGGTCAAAGCTGCTGAGATAGATCTGCTCCTGGTCATTAATACCAGTAAAATACAGCTGGTCCTGACAGGCCTGCATGGTATAAAAATGACTGAGCTCTGACGCCGGCAGGAGCAGTTCCGCTTCAGAACGGCTGTCCAGATCGACCCGGTACAGGCCCGTGCCCTGCTGACTTAAGCCCAGCGGCGCATCGGTAAAGTAAAAGTAGCCCTGATGGAAGTATCCTTGCATGCTGAGCGTAGAGTTGCTGGCTGTATAGATTGTTTTAACTTTTTCATGCTGGCTGCCGTCCGCCTGCATTTTCCAAAGCTCGTACCGTGGCTTGTCCTCAGACGTCTCATACTGACAGTAATATATCTCGTCCTTATAATATGTAAATGTTTCAGACCCGATATAAGCATTACAGTCCTCACTGTCATGGGTACAGTCTGGCCGGCCGCAGAGTTTCACGTAATCGGTGCTGCCCCGGTCCGCATAATATATAAAATGATCGCGAAGATAATAACAGCCAAAATTTGTTTCTACAAAGCTACCTGGCTCACTATCGGATTGACGCATATCTGCAGGGTCAACCAGCGAGGCCGCAGCGGCGGTCTCTCCCGACGTTGACTTACTGGAAACAGTTTCTCCAGCCTTGGTTGCGGAGCCCTGACAGGCTGTCAGGCTTAAAATGATGCAAAGGAGAGCGGTTTCCCATGCACCAGACCTTCTGATCTGCATGAAAGCCTCCTGTGCATCAGTTCTTCAAACTCGTGTTGTAGACCTGGTTGGTCGTGATCAGGTATTGAAAATTACCTGACAATAATGTGGTACCTGTTGTAGCTGGGATATCTACTCCTGCAAAATACGTGCGAGAATCAGTACCTGAAACGAAATGAGTAGTACTCCCCATTTGATATTTAACTGTTGAGTTAACTCTTAGTTTGACAGTCTTGTTCTCATAGGATATTGTAGCTCTTGCTAAAGAAGCCGTTAGTGAGGCTCGACAGATATATTGCTTTCCATTGTATGTTCCCTCATAATAATCACTTGCTGCTAAAACTGGTCGAATAGCAGATAGCGAAGTAACGACAGCTAAAATCATTGATGATACGATCAATCTGCATCTTTTCATAATAGCCTCCACGTATCTCGTAAAGTAAACTAAATTCGTTCACGGATGATACCTGAACGGTATGGTGGTTTATCCTCCTGACTCAGCATCTGACTTACCTTCCATTGAATGATTGAGCTTTAACCATATCGGATAACTTGTTGGTACTTTTTCAAGGCATGCATCATTGGAAGCAATCGGTTTGATATTTTTATAGCATGAATAGATTATTTGTGCAAGTAATATAATAAATTGTCCTTATATAAACCATATACATACACAGTACTATATATTCCATCATTACTTATAGGCTCAGTTGAGAGCTCAGACATGCAGCCATCCTGATAAACCAATTGATAATGTAAATAGTCCAGCATCTGATCCTGCCGCGGCAAAAATCGCTGAGCAGACCGGATATACAAGGGACTTGATCCTCACGGGAGATAGTTGATGGAGGTTTGTCCAGACTGCGTGCCCTGCTTCGGAAGGAGCGGTTCTGATTTAATTGCATTTCAACGGAATGCCGTTCGTCTTTAGTTAACTTGTTTTTGTACAGACAGAGCTTCTCCTTTCTGTCCAGACAAAACTCGCCGTTACTGCAGTATGCCATTTGTAATGGCATACTGTACCGGGTTGCTTTGTAATGTATAATGCGGTGCCTGCCTATCTCATTGGCTTTTCACTTCAGGAGATTTGCAAAATTTACGCAGTTTTTTTAAACAGGTATTGCGCAGCCTTAGACCCTATGCTAGAATACTTCGTGCCTCGCCTTTTTAGCTCAGTAGGTAGAGCGCATCCATGGTAAGGATGAGGTCGCCGGTTCGATTCCGGCAAAAGGCTCCATAATTTGTTCCTGGCAAATTTTGACATCCAGGATGATTGCTGGTCATGATACATATATGTATGGCAGCGGCAGTCAGGCATAACCGGAAGGCAGAAGTTCGTATTCTGCCCTCCGGTTATTTTTGTCCATTACTGAAGCAAGCGGCTGATATGCTGCCCCAGCAAGGCGTGAGCGCTTCATTTAATCTGATTGTATTAACCGTATCGGAATATGGTTTATCATTCGGGCTTGGTTTCCATTCGCTTCTCTTACATGAATACGGGCCGTCTGGAAATTTCAGTTCCAGGTTACTGTGCGAACCATCGTGCCATTGAGGTTTTGCCATCGACAAAAATCAGGCCGGTTTGCCTGCGACTTGATAAAGATTGCCTGTCAGCACCGCCTTTCTTAACCATCTATACAAGTCTATATAGATATCACCAAGGCCTGAGCATCCTCACGATGGATTTTTGCTGCTCCAGAGCGGAACAAAAAGGCTGGCCCTATGACAAGCGCCAACCTCTTTATCCAGATTCATATATCGCGGCCAGCTGCTGACTGACGGTTTTACCAATCCAGGAAGCAGCTAGCTGCAGGTTCAATGTTTTTTACTGCTGCTGTGCCGTTTGTGCCGCCGGTACAGGCGATAGCCTGCTCTGAAGGCATTACCCACAGCGTCAGCCGCTGCAGACGGACGGCGAAAGGTCCGGGCCACTCCGCTGACCAGACCAGTCACATCCTCTACTGTCTCCTTAACAGAGTCAGTCATATCCCCAACGTCATTCAGGATACCCGGCACCGTCTCAGTAATATCATCGGTCAGATCGACCAGATTGCCGCTTATGGTATTCACTGAATCCATAGTCTGCGGCAGCTTTTCAACGGTTTTTTTCAGATCAGGCTGCAAGTCCTCAATCAGCGTATTGACCCGCTTTAAGGTGCCGATCAGCCGGGCAATGAGAATAATGACAAAAACCATCAGGGTAACGCCGGCCAGACTCAGCAGCGCGGTCCACAGCGCGCTCAGATCAATCTGTACGGCCGTTGCAGTCAGATTATAATTCATAAGCATAGTCTCCCCCGGCAAGTTTACTGCCGTTTCACAAATTCACCTGCTATCCGAGGGTCTCAGTCCTTGTTATTCTCTTTGGAGCTATCCTTTTTGTCCGCCTCTTCCTCATTGTCACGGATTTCCTGTCTCAGCTTACGGGCCTTGGCCCGGGCCGCCTTTTCAGCGTCATCGGCCGTGTCACTCACATCCTCTGCTTTATCGGATACATCCTCCGCCACCTCAGCTGCTTTTTCCGCCGCGCTGGCCGCAGCGCCGGTTGCGGCAGTTTTGACTTTACTGCGGACTGTCTCTACCGTCTCATTCACTTTGCTGCCAACCTGCTGGGCGGTAGCTTTCACCTGATCCGCGGCTGCGTATCCGGCCTCTTTTACCTTATCAGCTCCGCGGGTTGCCGCATCCGCGATATCCGCTCTGGTCTCAGCACCTGACTTAGGAGCAAACAAGATACCCGCTCCCAGGCCTACCAGCAGACCGATCCCCGCGCCGATTGCCGCATTGCGCTGACGGTCTCTCCTATTTTGTCCGGTAAATGCTCCAATAATTTCATCAACAAACATCCTGTTTTGCCTCACTTTCATTTTGGTCCTGCTCGAGTCTTAACTAAAGCACTTCTTATAAGAATAGTTTAAGCAAAAAAGATGAATTCCTCTGTGTCTTATGTGCCACGCTTAGTGAACTTTTTGCTAACACCGCTAAACTTGCGCCAGCTGCCTTGGCAAAGGGACTAATAGCGGCAATTTGTGCAAGTCTTCGCCCCAAAAAAGAAACCTGTTAAGCAGTGTCTCCGACGCAAAGCTGTTATATAATTGAAGGATAGCTATTGGAGGATCACTGTGGAACTAAACGTTACGTTAACTGAAATTCAAGGTCTGGCCACAAATGGCCGGGTCTTTACCAGCGGCAAAATTTATGCTGAGGAAGACCATATTACCCAAATGTTTTTTGACAGCGGCGATCAGCGGCTGGATGCTTACGTACGCAGCCTGGACCGGCTGTCCACCTATAAAGTCCAAATCTGGGTCAACGGGCGTTTGCGCCCGCGGCGCGTGACCTGTAACTGCCCGGACAGTCATCAATATCTGGGTTGTTGCAAACATAGCGTGGCGGTCATGCTGCATGCCACCCACATTGATCTGGATCATCTGCCGCTGCCGCCTGGCATCAGCGCCCCGGCAGCGGCAGCCAGTCCGGCAGGAGTCTCCGGCCCAAAGAGCAGCCGGCAGGCTGCTTCGCCAGCCACGGCGGCAGCAAAACCTAAAGTAAAAAAAGTCGGGTCAGTCAACCAGCGCAAAGCAGCCGGTGACCACTCAGCTCTTTCTCCTGCGCACAAAACGGCAGCAAGCAGCACAGCCGCGGCTGCTGCAGGGACAGCGGGTAAAAAGCCAGCCGGCCCCAGTTCTGTAGACGCTGCGATTCAGGCCGCAGCCAGCCTGCTCAAGCCAAGCCGGCCCGGCATGAGTAAGTCTGGCCGGCCGGCTCCCGGTTCAGCCATGCCAGTCCCCCCGGCTGCCGCCGCCGCGACCCAGGCCAATGTACCCGCGGGAGGAGCACCGGCGGCGCCACGCCGGATGGTGCAGATTTCAGCTGATGAAGCCAAGGCTCGCTTACGCCTTCACGCTGCCACGGAAGCCAGTCAGGCCGCAGCAACTGCCGCCGCGGCCGACGCCGCGGCGGAGACAGGATCACTCACTGCCAAAGCTGCCGCAGCGACGGAGGAAGCGACCTTTCTGCCATTTATTCCCCAGCGCAGCACGGCTGAAGATCTGGAAAAGGAGCTGGATGCTGAGCGGGAACTGGCAGATGAAGCCAGCCGGCTGGCCCGGGCCTCCGCCGCGGCCACGGCCAGGCTCAACGCTCCGGCAGAAGCGGACACTTCCACCAAGTACAACCCTGTCAAGACCAGCTCCCTGAACGGATCGGATTATCGCAGTTTATATGGCGCCCCGTCAGAAACTGCGCCGTCACTCAGGCAGGCAGATCTGGACCGGGCTCAGGCACTGGGCCTGTTGCGCAGTCTTCAGGCGGCCTTAAACCATGAACAACAGCCGGATCTGCGGCAGGAGCTGATGCTGCAGTTTTATTTGCAGCTGCCCTTATTTGGTTCAGAACTGGCTTTATTAGAGCTGAAAATCGGCCTGGCAGACGGGGAAGGACGTTTCTACAAAATAAAGCAGTTACAGACCTTTCTGGATGCTTGCGACCAGGGCCGCAGCCTGGTTTTTGGCAAAGATCTGACCTTCACCCCGGACCGCCAGCGTTTTGACGCCAGGTCCCAGGAGGTGCTGGACTGGCTGCTGTACCAGTATCACAACCAGCTGGAGCCAACCGGTACCGCTTATGAGATGATTTCGCCTTTGCTGCGGCGGCAGCAGGTGCTGCTTAATCCGGCCAGATTGACTGATTTTTTACTACGTTTTGCTGATCTGGCCCAACCGGAGGTCAAGGCTGCGCAGGCGGAAGGAACCCAGCCGGCTGAGCTCCCGCCGCAACCGGGTCAGGCAGCCACACCGGAAGCCGCTGAGCCGGAAACAGCGCCGGCAGAAGCCGCTGAAGCGGAAGCCGCCGTAGCTGAGTCGGATTCAGAAAGCGCTGAAGTATCCGGCCGTTCAGAGGGTTCAGCCGGCAGCAGCGCGCCGCTCGCGGATCAGACCTGGTCGCGGCTGGAAATCCTGGCTGCCGCCGGCTCAGTTGTCCGGGCCCCGCTGAGCCGGGACTGGCCGCCCGTCAGCTTTTGCATCCGTCAGACAGACAGTCATACGGAAGCGGCCCAGGCCGCGCTGGCCGCAGCCGCTCAGGCAGACGGACGACCGGTACCGGACAAGCCTGTGGTCCTGGAGCTGCTCATGACGCCTCTGGGGGGCAGTCCTGATTTTCCGGTCAATATTTATAACGCGGAAACCTATCAAAAAAGTCACGCGCAGCACAGCCTTCGCCTGCTGAACCGGGATGCCACTTTACTGCTGTATGATAACCGGCTTTATGCGCCGGCCGCGCACCGGCAGTCACTGGGGCAGGTTTACCGGTCCCTGGCAGCCGCGGCGCCCCGGCACCGCCTCCTGTTTGCCGGTCATGATGCCAGCTTGTTTTTGACCCGCATTTTGCCGCGCCTGGATCAGCTGACCGCTTTTGTACCGGATCAGGCCCTGGCCCAGCGGCTGCGCCGGGAACCGCTGTCTACCCGGCTTTACTTTGACAAGGCGGGACGGGGCCTGAGCGCTGACCTTCGCTTTGTCTACGGCGATCTGGAGATTAACCCGCATCCGCAATGGCATGAAACAGATCCTGCCCGCATTGATCAGCTGGAGTGGCTGCTGCGGGACGAGGCCAGTGAGAGCCGCACGCTTTCGCGCTTAAAGGAAGCCGGGTTCAGAGAACAGCGGCCCGGGCATGCCAGCCTTTTGTCTGACCCGTCCGGGCAGCCTGATACCCACTACTACCTTTACGGGGACCGCAAGCTATATCTGTTCCTCCGCGACGGTCTGGCCGCGCTGCAGGCAGACGGTGCCGAGCTCTTTTATGCCGAGCGGTTCAGACAGCTTAAACTGCTGCCGATGGGTAAATTAGGTGCAGATATCAGCCTGGACAGCAGCGGTAGTTTACTGACGGTGGATATGGGAACCAACCAATACGAGCCTGAAGAATTAGTCGCAATTTTACAGGCTTATCGAGAAAAAAAGCACTTTATCCGTTTAAAAGACGGCGCATTTATAGAACTGGAAGCACAGGATGAAAAAACCCTGGACGTGCTGCAGGAAGTTGAAAAATGGGGCGGCAGCTGGGAAGGACAGACATTAAATCTGCCGGCCTTCCGGGCGGTGCCGCTGCAGGAGCTGCTCAGTCAGCAGGGCTTGCTGCCCCCCGCAAGCGCGACCGGCACAGAAAGCCTGGCTGCCGCGGCCAAGCAGACTCAGGCGGAAGACAGTCCTTCGGGACCGGGTCTGCGTCTGGATCCGGCTTTTGTGCAATTACATACCGCTTTGCAGGATCCGGCGGATTTAGCCTTTGAGCTGCCAGATGGCCTCCAGACAATTTTGCGCTCCTATCAGAAAGCCGGTTTCCGCTGGCTTTGTTTGCTGAACACCTACCACTGCGGCGGTATCCTGGCCGATGATATGGGTCTGGGCAAGACGCTGCAGACGCTAAGCTTCATCCGCTATCTGCGGGAAGCCGCCAGGCAGCCGGCTGACAGCGGAAGCTTACCTGAAAACCAAACTGGCCAGGATGGTCCTCCGCCCACAATAACTGTCGAAGGCCCGGCCATCGTAGTGGCGCCGACCTCGCTGATCTATAACTGGCAGGACGAAGCCAGGCGCTTCACGCCGGAGTTAAAGTGTCTGGTCATTGAGGGCAGTAAGGAACAGCGCCTGCAACAGATAGAGCAACTGGATAGCTGTGATCTGGCGATCTTTTCCTATACCGTGCTGCGGCAGGATATCAAGGAGTTAGCTGAGCACCGCTTCAGCTGCTGCATTTTAGATGAAGCCCAGGCCATCAAAAATCCGCTGACTCAGACCGCAAAGGCCGTCAAACGGATTCAGGCCGGCCGCCGGTACGCCTTGACCGGTACGCCCATTGAAAACGCCCTGTCAGAGCTGTGGTCTATCTTTGACTTTCTGATGCCAGGTTACCTCTTCTCCTATACCCGCTTTCACCAGGAGTATGAGCTGCCGGTCACCCGCAGCGGCGAGGAAGCTCAGCTGGCTGCGGAACGCCTGCGCATGCTGGTCTCCCCTTTCATCCTGCGGCGCATGAAACGCGATGTGCTGAAGGAACTGCCGGACAAGATTGAAAGTGTGCTGCGCTGTGACATGACTCCGGAGCAGGATCGGCTGTACCAGGCCTACCTGGCCCGCGCCCGCAACGAACTGGAGGAACTCATCGCCAGTCGGGGACTGTCCCGCAGCCGGATGCAGATTTTAGCCTTGCTCACCCGACTCCGGCAGTTAGCCTGCCATCCTTCGCTGTTTCTGGCTGATTATGACGGTGGATCCGGCAAACTCGACGCGCTGGAGGAACTGCTGGACAATTTGCTGGCGTCCAATCACCGCATCCTGATTTTTTCGCAGTTTACCTCCATGCTGAGCATTATCCGTCAGCGCCAGGTAGACCGGGGCCGCAAGCTCTTTTACATTGACGGTCATGTGGAGGCCCGCGAACGGCTGGAGCAGGTCCGCCGCTTTAATGAGGGCGAAGGCGAAATATTTCTGATTTCACTGAAAGCCGGCGGCACCGGCTTGAATCTGGTCGGAGCGGATACGGTCATTCACTATGATCCCTGGTGGAATCCGGCTGTGGAACAGCAGGCTACGGACCGGGCCCACCGGATCGGACAGAAGCGGGTGGTGCAGATTTACCGTCTGATCAGCCGTGGTACAATTGAGGAGAAGATTTTGGCCTTTCAGGACGAAAAACGCCGTCTGGTTGACCGGGTCATTCAGCCGGGAGAGCCGCTGCTTAAGCAGCTGGATCTGAATCAGCTGCGGGATTTATTCACCACAGACTAAGCCTGGACACAGCAGCGGAACTTGCTGCCAGGCTTTACTGCCAGGAAAGATGAGGTGCTTCCGGATGTCCAAATTATATACTGCTTTGCCGCTCATCGCAGACCAGGCGCAGGGCTCGTACCTGCAGCAGCCGGAGGATCTCCGGGTAATTGACCGCAACCGCCTGTCCGCTCAAGATGAAGCCCGGATGCGTTATGGAGCGGATCCGCTGTGGTGCGCCCAGGCCAGACAACTGCTGCAGCCCCAGCGGCAGCCGGGCCGGCTGTTAAGGTTGCTGTTCCCGCCGCGCCGGACCCCGGCGCCGGTCCGGCTGGCAGACCTGGACCGGGCGGCTGCCGCCGCCGCGGAATTGACCGCCTATGTGGCCCGCAAGCCGCTGCAGGTCAGCTTGTTCCAGCCCTACAAGGAGGCGGCGCGGGCTACCGGCACCATGGCCGCAGATTATCTGTTCCGGCAGGAGGATCTGCTATGGCACAGCGCGGATATTTTACCGTTTTTACATCATAGCGTGCGCGGCAAGGTTTCCGTAGCGGCTTATTGCAGCGGCATCTGTGACTTCTGCCGGTCCCGGGGCATCAGCTTATCCGCGCAAATCCGGAACTTCTCCTGGTTCAGGCGGCGCACCCGCAGCAATTTCCGCCAGCTGGTGAGGTTTTTGCAGCAGGCGCTGCAGGCAGATATTCCGGTCAGTTTTTATTTGCGGGATGCCGGCCGGCTGAGTGAGTTCAAAAACGGGCAATGGCTCACGGTGGTCGGGATGGCGGTCAGCCATGACCGCTCCCGGTCTGATCTGGCGGTTTTGTTTGACGGAGAGCTGCAGCAATTGTCGCTGGATAAGTGGTATTATACCGCGCTCCGCGGCGGTGCCTTTTGTGTTTTCTCGCCCGGCACCGAGCAGCCTGCGGCGCGGTTTGGTTCACCTGAATCCCCGCAGACCTGATCCGGGCCCGGGGCCGGTCGCGGCCGGGTGCTCCAGCCTTCTATAAAGCGGACGGGCAGGTCATTGACATTGGCGACGGGCTGCTGCTGCAGTAAGCGCAGCAGCATATCAACGGCGGTGTCTGCTATAGCCTGAACCGGCTGTTCAATGCTGGAAACCAGCGGATCTCCCTGATTCAGCGTCCGCAGGCCGTCAAAGCCAATGACCTGGACATCTTCCGGGATGCGCAGGCCGGTTTTCTGGATTTCCTGGCAGATGACGACAGCCAGATGATCCGAGCTGGCAAAAATGCCGTCAACTTTTGGCCTCCCGGCTACATCTGTCAGGTATAGCTTCAGAGCACGGCTGATCAATTCCCGGGAATCAAATGATGAATAGACGGATTTTACCTGATCTTCAGAGAACGTCATGCTGCTGTATGACAAACCTTTTTCAATACAAAAGGCTTCAAAACCCTGCTGCCGTTTACGGACCTCAGTATTTAAAGAAGACAGGGTCTGAAATGATAAAAGCTGTCTGGAACCGTTTTGGTGCAAAATGGAAGCCGCCAGACGGCCGCCTTCAAAATTATTAGACGACACCAGATGTATCCCGTTATGAAAATGTCGGTCAATGGACACAAACGCCATGCTATCGTCCAGATACTCATCTATATTGCTGTAGGTAATACCGATAATACCATCAATCTTATTCCGGCGAGCCAGGCTGATGAAGCGGCGCTCCTTCTCCTTATCCCCGTCCGACAGACAAAGCACAATCTGCTTACCGTGGCCGGCCAGGGACCGCTCCAGCTGCTGCAAAATCAAGGAAAAAAACGGATTACTCAAGTTTGGCAGAATCACTACCACATAATCGGTTTTTTGAGTTTTTAGGCCCCGGGCCAGGGTATTTACCTGATAGCCCAGCTTTTGGATGGAAGCCTCTACTTTGGCTCGTTTACCTGCGCTGACCCGTCCGCCGTTCAGGACATTAGAAACAGTCCCGACGGATACTTCCGCGTCCCTTGCTACGTCTTTGATTGTAACCAATAAGAACGCCTCCTTCCGGCTTTTGACCCATATTGTACCATGAGGCGCATGAACCGCTTAAGGCTCCAGGTTACCTGCTGCCTGCAGCTGCAGCAGGAGTAATTGATAGCCTTGAAGCGTCAGCTGCCGGCCGGAGCGCTGCAGTCCGGCATAGTTATTCAGTAAAATGACTTCAGGCAGAGCGTCCAGGGTTACCCTTTGTGGTTGAGGCTGATAATTGGCCAGTACCAGCAGGGTCTGACACCGATTTTTCCGATAAAAGGCTAGTAAGCCTGTTTGCGCGGCTTTAAATGGCTGCTGTTCACCGTAAACCAGAACCATTGAATATTCGCTGCTCTTCCGCAGCTGGATCAATTGCCGGTACCAGTTCCACAAAGAGTCCGGATCCTTCTGCTGGCAGGCCACATTGATGATTTTATAATCAGGATTTACCTCCAGCCAGGGGGTTCCGGTAGTAAAGCCGGCCTGTGAGGTCGCGTCCCACTGCATGGGCGTACGTCCGTTATCCCGGCTGTACAGATTGACCACCTTTAAGGCCTCCGCCGGGCTGAGTCCGCCTTGGTTGATGGCAAGCTGATATTGATCACGGGATGCCAGATCATCCATCTGATCCGGGGATTGCAGGACCCGGTTCTCCATACCGATTTCCTGACCTTGGTAAATAAAAGGTATACCTTTGGTCAGCAAGTGGATAGCCGCCAGCATTTTTTTGCTGTAAACCGACAAATCAGCCGCTGGAAGATAACGGCTGACCCCTCTTGGCTCGTCATGATTTTCCAGGACAGTGGCAATCAGGCCCCGGTCTCCGACAATTTGCTGGGTTTCAAAAAGAGCTTTCTTAAACGCTTCTCCGGTCATCGGCTTATTGGCATACCACCCCCGCTCATCCTGGCCCCAAAAGGCGGCTCTGAAGTCAAAAATGGTCGAAAAACAACCCTGATCGCCCATCAGCGCATCAATCTGGCCGGCGGGATCGCTGAACACTTCGCCAACCGTAAAAGCGCGGTAAGGCTGGAATACCTGCTGCTTCATGTCCTGTAATAAATCTGTCAAGCCACTCGTATGCTCCAGCATCCTGGCCGCGTCAACCCTCCCATCCGCGCGGTCCGGCTGGTAGCTGTTTGCTTTAAAGGGCAGTGCCTTTTTCAAATTCATAATGGCATCTAATCTGAACCCAGCTATACCCTGTTCCAGCCACCCTTTAGCCATGCTGTAAATTTCCTGTCGCAGCGCTTGATTTTCCCAGTTTAAGTCCGGCTGGCTCTTATCAAACAGATGCAGATAGTACAGATCCGTGCCTGGAACCGGCTCCCAGACGCTGCCGCCAAAGTATGAGCGCCAGTTGTTAGGGGGTTCACAGCCTGGTCCTTTCCCTTTTTCAAAATAGAAATAGGCACCATAAGGACCGTAGGGATCCTTCAGAGCCTGCTGAAACCAGGGGTGCTGATCGGAGCAATGATTGATGACCAGATCCAGCAAAACGGTTATGCCGCGCTCAGCGGCCTGGCTGATCAGGCGATGAAGGTCCTCATTGCTGCCAAAACGGGGGTCAATCGTCTGATAGTCAGCTATATCATAGCCTTGATCCTTAAAAGGAGAGACAAAACAGGGGCTGAGCCAAATCATATCGATGCCCAGCTCCTGCAGATAATCCAGTTTTTCTATGACTCCATTGAGGTCACCTGTACCGCTGCCCGTGGTATCCAGAAAACTCTTGGGATAAATCTGGTAGGCGACTTTGTTGTGCCACCACTGTTGCTTCATTCTTCAGACACTCCGATCTGTTCATAGCTGCTGCCGCGCTTACTCACCGGTACGGCTGATGACATAGGCCTCATACGGCTCCAGCTGACCACGCTCCGCCGCCAGTTCAGGCAGATTATGAATCAGGACCCGGCCGCCTTTAAAGGCACCGGGCAAGTCAAACTGTCTGGTCTGTCTGGAGACATTGCAGACGCAAAGCAGCTGCTTTGTCTCCAGATAGCGGCGGTAAACAAAAAGGTCGGGATCTTGCGCCAATAACAGCTCATAGTGCCCATATTTTACCAGCTCGCTGTCATGCCTCAGCCGGATGAGCTGCTGATAATAATGATAGACAGAGTCTGGCCGCTGCAGCTGCTCAGCCGCATTGATCTCCGGATAATTAGGATTCACCGGCAGCCAGGGAGTTCCGGTGGTAAAGCCGGCCTGTGGGGTTGCGTCCCACTGCATGGGTGTGCGGGCATTATCCCGGCTCTTATGTGCAATCATAGGGAAAATAACTGCCGGATCCCAGCCGCCTTTCTGCGTCAGCTCGTTAAAGGCGTTGATCGATTCAAGATCATTGAATTCCTCAACAGAAGACCAGGGAAAGTTGGTCATGCCCAGTTCTTCGCCTTGATAGATGTAGGGAGTCCCCTGCATCAGGTGCAGGCAGGTCGCAATGCATTTGGCTGAACGTTCCCGGTACTGCGGGCTCGGATCTCCCAGGCGGTTAATAATACGGGGCTGGTCATGATTACAAAAATACAGGGAATTCCAGGCTTTCCCATCCAGCTCCAGCTGCCATTTGCTCAGATTTTCTTTCAGCGGCACCAGCGGCAGCGGGCTGAGCGACCACTTGAAGCCTTCCGGACAGTCAAGGCTCATGTGTTCAAACTGAAATACCATATTCAGCTCAGAACCATCCGCATTCGCATATTTCCGGGCCTCTCCCACGGTAACACCGGCACATTCGCCAACCGTCATCAGGTCGTAGTGACGCAAAACCGCCTGGCGCATTTCCTGCAGGTAATCATGGACATGCGGCCCATTCGCACAGATACCGGGCGTACCATAGAGTTCACCCGGCAAAACCGGCGCGTCCGGCAAGCCTTCCGGTTTGGAGATGAGTGAAATGACATCCATCCGGAAACCATCAATCCCCTTGTCGCACCAGCGGGTCATCATGTCAAAAACTGCCTGCCGCACCTGCGGGTTGGTCCAATTCAGATCCGGCTGCTTTGGGGCGAAGAGATGCAGGTAGTACTGCCCGCTGCCGGGATCCAGCTTCCAGGCCGGGCCGGAAAAGAAAGAGCCCCAGTTATTTGGTTCATGTCCGTCTACCGGATCGCGCCAGATATAAAAATCACGTCTGGGATGATGGCGGCTGCTGCGGCTCTCAATAAACCAGGCATGCTCATCAGAGGTATGGTTAACGACCAGGTCCATTACCAACTTCATCCCGCGCTGGTGTATGGCGGCCAGCAAGCGGTCAAAGTCCGCCATGCTGCCAAATTCCCGCATAATGGCTTCATAATCACTGATATCATAACCGTTATCCGCGTTGGGGGACTGATAAACCGGACTCAACCAGATCACATCTATCCCCAGCTGCTGCAGATAGTCCAGGCGGGAGGTGATGCCGTTGAGGTCACCGATACCATCGCCGTTGCTGTCCATAAACGACCGCGGATAAATCTGATAAACGATACTTTGTTTCCACCATGGCTGTTGCATACACGCTCTCCTTACTCTGCAGCATCGACTGCTTTACTTGATAGCACCTTCAACCATACCGCTCATGATCTGTTTCTGAGCCAGCGCAAACAGAATAATCATGGGCAGAATAGCCAGTAAAGCCGCGGTCAGGATCCGGTCCCACTGCTTGACGTAGGAGCCGACAAAGGATTGCACCGCTACCGGCAGGGTCTTGACTTTCCCATTCTGACCCAGCATCAGGGACGGCAGCAGGTAGTCATTCCAGATCCACATCCCGTTCAGGATGGTAACCGTCGTGATCACCGGTTTGAGCAGCGGCAGGATAATTTTGAAAAAGGTCCCCTCCGGTGAGCAGCCGTCGATAGACGCAGCTTCCTCCAGCTCATATGGAATACCTTTGATAAATCCGACCAAGATAAATACCGTCATCGCGCCGCCAAAGCCGCAGTAGGCAAAAACAATGCCCGGAATAGATTGCAGCAGGCTGATGCCGATGAATTTTCCCGCATCTCTGAAAGTAGAAATTAAAGGCAGCATGACCACCTGAAAGGGGATGATCATGGAAGCCACAAAAATCATGTAAATGACAGCCGCCCAGCGTTTTTTATGGTTGCGGCTGATGACCCAGGCCGCCATCCCGCCAAACAAAGCCAGCAGGACCAGTGAAAGAAGTGTAATAGCAGCCGAGGTACCAAAAGCGTACCAGAAACGGAAATTGGAGTTGCCAACAACTTGCCGGAGGTTCTCAAGCAACTGTGCTGACGAGGCGCCGGCCAAGCTGATCGGATCCGCCACGATATCCGTCTGTTTTTTAAACGAATTCATGAAAACCAGATAAATCGGAAAAAGAACATATATGGCTACCAGCAGGCCGATCACTGAAAGGATCAGGTTTTTAAACCGCTTCGATTTAGTCATTACAACTCCACCTCCTTTTTATTGGACAGCCGCACCTGAATCAGCGACACCGCCGCCAGGATTATAAAGAAGAAAACCGCTTTTGCCTGACCCTGAGCGTAGTTGTTTTTCGCAATCGCCGTATTATAGATATTCAGAGCCAGCATCTGGGTGCCATTGGACAGATAGCTGCCCATAAAGCCCGGGACCGAGCCATTGCCGTTAGTCAGAGCCATATTGACATCAAACTGCTTAAAGGCGGAGGTCAGGGTTAAGAAGGTACAGATCGTAAACGTTGAGGCTATCATAGGGATTTTTATGTGGAACAGCGTTTTAACCGCATTGGCGCCATCAATCTGCGCTGCCTCCAGCACATCTTTAGGCATCTGGGTCAGACCGGTAACATAAATCAGCATAATGTAGCCGGCATACTGCCAGATATACACCAGGATAATAGCCATGTTTGCGGTCTTGGTCTGAGACAGCAGGGACGTTTTGGTTAAGTCAATAAAGACGTTATTAAAAACAAACTGCCATATATAACCCAGCACGATACCACCAATCAGATTGGGCAGAAAAAACGCGGCCCTGAAAAAATTGACGAGCTTCATTTTCACTGTGCAGAGCAGCGCCAGCGCAAAGCCGATCACATTCACCAGGATCATGTTCAGGATGACAAATAACAGCGTCAGTAAAATAGACCAGATAAAAGACGGATCGTTAAACATGGTCACATAGTTTCGGAGTCCTACCCAGGTCGTAAACCTGATTCCGGTCCAGTCTGTAAATGAATAGCCTACGCCCAGAACCAGCGGGATCAGCACCGTAATCGCAAAGGCAAACAAAAGCGGGAATAAGAAAATGACATACACAATGGCTCGATGATACTTCAGCGTCGGCAGCAGATAAAGACCTGTCAGAGCCATAATCAGGCCCAGAACCAGCATCGCGCCCCTGCCGCTGAAGGAACTCCCGGTGAAATCCATGATCAGAGAAACGACCATCAGAGCCACTCCGACCAGTAAGAATACCGGAGATAAGACTTTATGAGCTACAGAATCCGGTTTCACTTGCTACCTCCTGAAGAATGGGCGGCAGATGACTGTCGCCCACTGGTGCTGAATCAATCAGCTCAGGCCTGTGTTTTTTTCCTATCAGTTTGCGTAATATTGTTCGCAGACCTGCTGCATCGTTGAGACAAATTGTTCTGTCGTCAGATTACCTGAAGCGAAGTCCTGGTAAACCACACCGGTGGCATTCTGCGCAATACCGTCTTTGATCTGCAGCCAGTGCCAGGCTGAGGTTTTTCCGGCAGTCGTGTAATCAGAAATGGTTTGAGCAAAGGGATCATCCGCCATGTACTGACTGCTCTTGAACGGGCTGATAAAGCCGGCGTCTTCTACCAGTATTTTTTGACCGGCGTCTTCAGAACACCATTGCAGGAAGGCCTTGGCCGCATCCGTGTTAGCGTTATTATAGACGACCCACCATGATGGGGAATTGGTTTGAATGGTATCAATACCATCTTCAAAAGCATAGGGCAGCATACCAACTTCAAAATTGCCCGCTGCCGCGTACTGGTCCTTGTCATCTGTCGTCATCGTGGCGCCAATCCAGGATCCCTGGGTTACAAAGGCATATTTGCCGGACGCAAAGTTCAGAATCTGCTGATCATAGGTGCCGGAAACCAGCAGATCCGGGTCAGAATACTGATTGAACAGAGCCACCATATTGGCATAATCGGTAAAGCGCGCCTGATCAAGTTTACCGCCGTCATTCAGCTCATCAATATAAGTGGTATCATCACGATCCAGACCGGCATCAAGATAAACGCCAAACAGATGGTTACCGGTTGACCAGTACAGATTGGTTGATTCCGCGCTGTAGCCGATAACGGCGGTCAGGCCCAATTCATCTTTTTTGCTGTCCAGGGTTTCAAAAGCAGCCTGCAGTTGTTCCGGTCCGGTAATCGTAGCGGGGTCAATGCCTGCCTTTTCCAGGATACTCTTATTGTATGTCAGTCCAATTGCTTCAGTGGTATAAGGGAAGCCCACGATCCTGCCGTCGGCTGTTTTATAACCTGCGTCTGTATCGCTGGTCCATTTTTCATCACTTAAATCTGCAATCAGGCCATCCCAATTGCTGAAATCCCCGTCACTGCCGCAGACAAATATATCCGGCATGTTATCGGCCTGATAATAGCCCTTAAGCGTAGACTGTATATCGATGCCGCCGCCCATAGATTCAATCTGTACAGTGACACCGGTTTCTTTTTCATACTCTGCCGCCAGCGCTTTCAGCTGTGTATCAACTTCAATCTTTCCGTTGACCAGGCGGAGCGTGGTGCCGCTGCTTCCGCCTGATGAGTCACTCTGGCTCCCGGCCGCAGTGGTGTCGCCGGCCGCGGTGGTGTCGCCAGCCGCCGCGGTAGTGTCGTTGCTGCCTGCTGCTGTTGTCTCAGTATTGCTGCCCGAGCTGCTGCAGCCTGCCAGCATGGCTGCAGCCAGCACACCGCTCATTACAATTGCCGTCAGTTTCCTTTTCATCCGTGAATCCTCCATCAAAAACAAATCCTGTGACCTCTGCTCTTTTCAGCGGTTACCAGCATAATCTTGCCTGGTAGCACTGGTGGATGTTGCTAATCTGCTGCATAATTCAGTCCCAGGTGCTGCCTCCTCTCTCATTCAGGGTCATAATTATGCATGTAGCATCTTTGTAACGTTTCATTTTCTTTTATTTTGTCTATACAACCATAATATACGGGATTCTAAAATTTTCAATATGCTTTTTTGCACAGTTATTACAGATCACATTTGGTTATTCTGTGCGGTTACAGGCTCATATTTCCTGTCATATAATCCAATCACAAGCATAAATGGCCTGCCGCCTGGCACCTCAGTCAGCAATAGTATGAAACGTTTCACTTTAATTGAACAGCAGTCAGACCGATTGGAGAAGTAAAATGAAATTCGTTGAAAATAAAATCATGCTGATCACCTACAGTGACTCCCTGGGACACAATATGAGCGAGCTGCGCCGGATCCTTCAGACCTATATTGGTCAGGCTATCGGCGGCATCCATCTGCTGCCCTTCTTTCCCTCGTCCGGGGATCGCGGCTTTGCGCCGCTGACATATCAGAAAGTGGACCCGCAGCTGGGCAGCTGGGAGGACATCCGGCAGCTGGCGGAGCAATACTACCTGATGAGCGACTACATGGTCAACCACATCTCAGCACAAAGCCAATACTATCAGGACTTCCTGGCGCATAAGGATCAGTCACCCTACAAAAATCTGTTTATTCGCTATAAGGATTTCTGGCCCGGCGGTGAGCCCACCCCTGACCAGGTTGACCGGATTTACAAGCGCAAGCCCCGGGCACCGTATGTGGAGGCACGCTTCGCGGACGGTACCGCGGAAAAGGTCTGGTGTACGTTTGGCGAAGAGCAGATAGACCTGAACCTGAAAACAGCAGAGGGTCTGGACTTCCTTCGCGACAACCTGATCAGTCTGGCCCGGCACGGACTGGCCCTCATCCGCCTGGATGCCTTTGCCTATGCCACCAAGCGGGCCGGCAGCAGTTGTTTCTTTGTTGAGCCTGATATATGGCAACTGCTGGACTTCATATCAGCAACGCTGAAGCCATTTAAGGTCGCTATCCTGCCGGAAATTCATGAACACTACAGCATGCAGCTGAAAATCGCCCGGCAAGGCTATTATGTTTATGATTTCGCCCTGCCCATGCTGCTGCTGAACGCCTTGTACTTCGGGCAGTCAGCCTATCTCAAGCATTGGCTGGCCATCTGCCCCCGCCGGCAATTCACAACGCTGGATACCCATGACGGGATAGGGGTCGTTGATGTCAAGGATCTCCTGCCAGAAGCGGAAATAGAGCGGACCAAAGAAGGAATTTACCGCTACGGGGCCAACGTCAAACGGATCTACAGCAGCGCCAGCTACCACAATCTGGATGTCTATCAGGTAAACTGCACCTATTACTCAGCTTTGGGCGAAGACGACCGCGCTTATCTCATAGCCCGGGCCGTCCAGTTTTTTGCGCCCGGGATTCCGCAAGTCTATTACGTCGGCATGCTGGCTGGCCGCAATGACATCGAATTGCTGGAAAAAACCAAAGAGGGCCGCAACATTAACCGGCATTACTACACAGAAGCTGAAGTGGCAGCGGAAGTCCGCCGGCCGGTCGTCAGCAGACTGCTGGACCTCATGCGCTTCCGCAACAACTGCCCGGCTTTTGACGGCAGTTTTGAAATCCTGCCGTCAGATGGGCAGGCGCTGATTATTTTGAGGCAAAAGGATGATGTCTGGGCCCGCCTGGCGGTTGATTTTCACAACCGCAGTTTCACGGTAACTGCAGGCAGCGCTACGGAGCCGGGTGAGGTCATTTTAAGCTCATGACCGCGCTCAGGCTCACCACCGGCTCCCCCGCGGCGCCTTCAGGATTTTACTGAAGCGCCCTTATGCTGTCCGGCTACCCGGGCCTGCTGTTGCAGCAAGTTCACCAGCTCAGCAGTGGTATACGCTTGCGGCACCCCTGCCAGCTGAAGCTGGTGGAGCCGGCAGGCTTCCGCCACCGCCGGTGAAGCCGGATAAACCGCTATATGCTGCCGCCGCAGCCAGTCTCCATTTAAGCCGGCCCCCCTCAGGCCCTCCACAAAGGAGCGGACCGCGACCGGGCTGGTAAATATGACATCATCAATCTCATCCAGCAGCTTCATTAAGGCCCGGCGGCTGGGCAGATGTGTTTCCGTCTCATAGGCCAGCAAATCAGTATATGGTACTTTAGCAACGCTCAGCATCGGCCCCAGGACCGACTGCATAGCAGAACCATGCAGGCAGACGACCGCGTCATTGGGTCCCAGCTCCGGCACCAGCTGATTGGCCAGCTCATTAATATCCGCTTTTTCCGGCCTGAGATCCGCGGAGAGCCCATACTCCTGCAGCGCCGCTTCAGCCGCCGGACTGACCACCGCCAGGCTGGCTGTGGCCAGGCGCCGGAGATCCACCCCCAGCCGTTTGAGCGAGCTCATCAGCGCATGGACTGCGTCAGCTGTCGTCATGATCAGCCACAAAGCCGTCTTTTCAAACCGCCGGGGCGCGTTAAAGCGCTTCTCCAGCGCCACGCCCAGGCCCTGATCCAGCAGACGTTCAGTTTGTTTGCTGCTGTAGTGCCTGACCAGCGACAATTCCAGGACCGCCGCGCCTTCCCGGGTGATAGCCGGGGTCAGTTCCGCCGGTGTGCGGACCAGATCACGGCTCATGATCAGCGCGCAGGTCCGTCCGGTCAGGATGCCGTGCGGCGGCCACCAGTTCAGTTCTCCATGCCGATGGCAGGCTTCGCCGAACAGCAGCAAAGCCGGCGGCAGAATGTTGTTTTCCACAGCTAAGGCGGCGATCTGATCCAGCGGGCCTCTGAGCAGCCGCTGCGAGGTCAGGGTTCCGTTCTGGATCAGCGCGCAAGGGCTCTGCGGATTCAGCCCCGCCTGCAGGAGGCTGGCGGTTATATCCGGCAGATGCCGGACCGCGTTTATGATCACGGTACTGCCGGCGGAGGCTGCCATGACCGCATAGGGGTTGATGCTGCCGTCCTCACTGATAGCCGTCAGGGGCAGCTCCGCGCCATTATAGATATGCAGCGGCTCTCCCCGGCTGTCCTCTGTCAGCGGTAAGCCGGCAAAGCTGGGCGCGGCGGTGATGGCACTGATGCCCGGCACCACCTCAAAAGCTATGCCTGCCCGGGCCAGGCTCTGGGCCTCCCGGGCACAGTCATCATACAAAAAGGGATCTCCGCCGCACAGACGGACCACCCGTTTGCCGCGGCGCGCCTGGGTGAGCAGCGTATCCACCAGACTGTCACGGCTTTGCAGAGAAGGATCTATAAAAATCTGCTCTGCTTCCGGGCTGGCCCAGGGCAGCACCGAGGCAGCGCCCAGACGGTCATATACAATAACCTCGGCTGATTCCAGCAGCTTTTGGCCGCGCCGGGTCATCAGATCAGGCGCGCCCGGACCCGCGCCGATAAACGCCACCTGTCCCATCAGGCTTTGTACCAGATTTTCCACCCGCTGAGGGTCAGCCTTAAGCTTGCCGCCGGGTAATGACACCAGCTGTGACGCAAAACGGGGCAGGCTCTGGCCGGCATCGCTATTCATAGCGGTGAGGCGCAGGCCATCCTTGTTTGTTGTCGCGCAGCAGGCAGCCGGCGGGTCATCCTGCCGCTCCTGGCCAAAGCCCAGCAATAAAGCCGCGCGGCTTTCCGCTTCCAAGCAGGCGCGGCTGGCCGCGTCATCCAGAGCCTGATGCAAATACTTGGCCAGGTCTCTGCGACCTTCTGAGCAAATCAGCAGCAGCTGGCCCTGGCCGGGCTCCGGGCAGAGGGCGGCTACTGAAAACGGCTGAAAAGTCAGGCTATCGCGAAAGCGCTGAATGTCGCCATACAGCAAATCCGCGGCCGCGACCACCACCGCATCCAGCTGCCCCGACTGTACCTGGGCCAGGCGGGCCGGCAGGGCGCCGGTTAGCCGCTGAGTTTGTATTTCAGGCTTTAAGGCCAGCAGCTGCAGCTCCCGCCGCCGGCTGTCCAGCCCTACCATGGCGCCCGGACCCAGCGAGGCAAAGCTGCGGCCCTTAGCCAGCACCAGGACATCCCGCGCATCCTGACGGGTCGGAACGGCGGCAATCATGACCTGTTGCTCCGGTACACGGCTGACATCAGGGGCGGTAGCCACCAAAAAATCCAGACTGCCGCCCGTGAGGGCCTTGTAAAACCAGGCCAGTTCCGCGTCAGCCCGGGCGGTTTCTCCCAGCGTTCTGGGGAGCAGCAGATCCTGCTCCGGATAAAGCTCCTCCAGACTGTACAGCCGATACTGAAAATCCGGTTGCCGGGCCTCTATCGCCGCCAGGATATAGCGGGTCCGGGATTGATCCAGTTCCCGTTCCCGGAGTGCTACCCGGTAAATAGGCTGACCGTAATCCAGATCCAGACTGATACTGCGTACGCCGCCGGCGGTTTCCTGATTTTGCGCAGGTCTGGCCGCAGCGGCTGACTCAGCTGCCGGCACCGGAGCGTTGAGGGACCTGTCTTTGTCGGCATTGAAGTTGCGGGGTGCGGCAGCACGCCTGATGTGAGGCGGTTCATGATCCTGTCTTGCCATAGTTACTGCCCCCGCATCTCAGCTGTATCCGCTGCCGCGGCAGTCTGGTCCGGCCGCCAGCCGGCAAAAAGCTGCACCAGACAAAGCAGGACATCCCCCAGTTTCCTGAACTCAGGAAGGGACAGGAATTCATAGCGGCCATGGAAATTGTCCCCGCCGGTAAACAGATTGGGACAGGGCAGGCCGCGGAAAGACAGCTGCGCGCCGTCCGTACCGCCGCGGATGGGCTGCTCCAGCGGGGTGACGCCGCAGCGGCGCATGGCTTCACGGGCCAGTTCCACCAGATAAAAATGCGGACGGATCTGCTCCTCCATGTTGTAGTACTGATCCTGGATGTCTACCTGTACCGCGGTTTCACCCAGCTGCTGATTCAGCAGTTCTGCCTGCCGCTGCATCTGCTGTTTACGCGCTTCAAAGCTTTCCCGGTCAAAATCACGGATGATATACTGCAACACCGCCTTTTCTACGCTGCCATCAAATTGCAGCAGGTGAAAAAAGCCTTCCCGTCCGGCAGTATGCTCAGGGGTATCCTGCCGGTCAAAGCCCAATGTATAGTCCCGCGCCGCCAGCGCAGCATTGAGCAGTTTGCCTTTGGCTGAACCCGGGTGCACATTACGCCCGGTTACCGTGACAACTGCTCCCGCAGCATTGAAATTGGCATATTCCAGCTCACCCAGCGGGCCGCCATCCACGGTGTATGCCACGTCCGCGCCAAAAGCCGCCAGGTTGAAGCGGTGCGCCCCCCGGCCGATCTCCTCATCCGGCGTAAAGGCCAGGCAGATCTCTCCATGAGGAATATCCGGATTCTGCTGCAGGGTATCCGCCAAAGCCAGCAGCGCCGCCACGCCGGCCTTGTCATCCGCACCCAGCAGGGTCTGACCGTCAGTCACAATCAGATCCTCCCCCCGGTGCCGGCTCAGATTTGGAAATAAAGCCTCCTTCATCACAATGCCTTTTTCCTCATTGAGTACCAGATCGCCACCCTCATAATGAACCTGGCGCGGCCGCACATTGCGGGCAGTCAGGTCGGGGGCAGTATCCATATGAGCAATGAAGCCCAGCTTCAGGGCTCCGGCGGGCCGCTCCGGCGGTAAGTTAGAAGGAATGCGGGCCATCACATAGCCGTTTTCATCCAGGCTGGCCGTAAGGCCCAGCCGGCCTAAATCCGCCTGCAGCAGCCGCGCCAGCCTCAGCTGTCCCTCACTGCTGGGCCAGTGCTGCTCAGCCCGGGCCTCATCTGAGGTCGATTCAACGTCTATATAGCGCAAAAAATATGTCAACGCATCCGTTTGGGGAGCGTGTTTAGCTTCAACAGTGGTAAGCTGATCCTGTTCTGTCATCTCAAGCGTACCTGCCTTCTATATTTTGTAGGTATGAACAAATTTGTCCTTCAATTTTAGCATATAATGACAAGCGTTCGGGCACCCGTGATGAATAAAAAGAAACCGGCAGCCTGTTTTCAGGCCGCCGGACAAGGTCATAAAACGGCTTGCGGACCGGTTCAGATATCCCGGCGGCAGAACGAATCCAGGCCGATCCAGAGCAGCAGTCCTGCCAGGATCAAAACATAGAGAGCCGAAAAGCCCACTGATATGTTCAGCTGCGGGGTTGAAGCAAACTGTTTCAGCGTCATCAGCCGGGACGCGCTGCTTAACAGCCGTGTGGAAAAGTCCAGATTCATCAGTGGCAAAAAGCGGAACGCTTCCTTCCAGCCATAATTAGCCAGCACGGACTCGGTCACCATTAATCCAAAGTAGCCGCCTAAAGTAAGCCCGACTGCTACCGCGGTACGGCGGGTGACCGTTGAGATGGCCAGGGCAAAAAACACGATCACTGCCAGCGTCAGATAGCCTAAGACCGCGTCCAGCGCGGCGTACTGCCAGTAGTTCCAGACATGCAGTGAACCGTTATGCCCGATCACCTGGGTCAGGCCGGACAAGGAGCCAAAAACAATGCGCAGGCTTAGCAGCCGGACCAGCCAGCTGAAAGCGGCCAGTAATAACGCGATCAGCAGCAGGGAGCCCAGTTTGGCCAGATAAATCTTGTAACGACGTGTTGGAGAGATGATCAGCGACTTGATGGATCCGGTCTCCATCTCCTGAGAAACAAAACTGCCGGCGGCAATCAGGATACCGACACAAAGGATGATCAGACTCAACTGCTTGGCTACATTGTCGCTGTTGCCAGCAGCCTGAGCCAGCGCGGTCACACTGCTCGCCGGATTTTTGAGTTCATAGCGAAGCTCCAGCAGTAAGTCCTGAAAGGTTTGCCGCTCCTGGGAGCGCAGCGGCTGCTCCGTACCGTTCAGGAGATCATAGCCTCTGGCCATGGATACTTCCGCGGCGGCATACTGTTCAGTCAGCCCGCGTAAGTTAACATAGGCTGAGCTGTCATACAGCCAGGCAGCCTGCTGATCTTCTGTCGGCACCATGGCCCAGGCTTCCGCCAGCGCCGTCTGATAATCCGCCCCGCTGACTACCGTATCGGAGGTCTCCAGCAAATAGTCCCGATAGGCTTCAAAACGGCCGTCAGCCAGCACTTGTCCAAGCCTGGCCAGCGTCTGCTCCGCGGCGGCCTGGCTTCCGCCCATTTCATTTAACAAGGTCAGCTGATCTGATTCTGTAAAGCCCTGAGCCTGGCTATTGGCCAGCAAGGCCGCCGCGGCTTGCAGCCGGGCTTGCTGATCCAGCAAATCCTGGATATACGGCCGGGCTGCTAAATCGAGGTGATTGTTCATCAGGTTCTGCAAAGCTTCCTGAGCCAGTTTATTTGTCTGATACTCCAGCTGGGTATAGACATCCTCCGCCGCCGGATCGTACCAGCTTTGCTGCTCGGCCAGCTGGTCCAGGTGAGACTGGGCCAGTTTTTGCAGCGCCGCCTGATCCGGCGTCTGGCTGATACTGCCGCTGCTTTCAGTATACATCACCGAGGACCGCAGGCTGATTGCCACCAGCGGCGGTACGGCCAGGAGGGCCAGGATACCCACGACCAGCAAGGCCCGGTGCGAAAGCTTCATCCATTCGTTTTTAAATAAAGACAGATATTTACGCAAGAGATTGTCCTCCTCCGGTCACGCTAAAGTAGAGATCTTCCAGGCTGCGGCTGCTGTGCAGTACCTGCGACAACGGGATGCCGGCTTCCAGCAGTAAGCCCAGCAATTCCTGAAGCTGCTGCGGATCAAGCTCTGCCTCCAGGGCTTGTCCGGAAACTGCGTGTACCAGTCCGCGCCAGCCTTCCGGTAAAGCCGCCAGTGCTTCCTGCGCGTCGGGCACCGTCTGCCCCCGGGCGGCTTCTGGAGGCAGCAGCTCAATCCGGTAGAGCCTGAGCCCAGCTTCGCCTCCCGCTTCACCCGCAGCCGCCTGGCCTACCGGCCGCACATCCAGGAGACGGCCTTGATTGATAATCCCCACCCGGTCACACATCATCTGCATTTCCGCCAGCTGATGGCTGGACACCATAACCGCCACGCCTTCCTTATGGGCCAGATTTTTCAGCAGATCCCGCAGCTGATGAATGCCGTCGGGGTCCAGCCCGTTCGTCGGCTCATCCAGGATCAGCAGCCGGGGCCGGTGGACCAGCGCCTGCGCCAGACCGACCCGTTGTTTCATCCCTAAAGAGTAGCGTTTCACCTTTTCATTGATGCGCTTGTCCATGCCGACCAGACGCACCACTTCATCAATCCGGTGGCGGTCCTTGAGGCCATGCAGCCGCGCGTACATCTCCAGATTCTGCCGGCCGCTGAACTGCCCATACATCTCCGGATTTTCCACAATGCCGCCCACCTGCGCCATAGCCTTTTCATATTGATGTCTAAGGTCGAAGCCGCCAATTTCAATGTGGCCTGTATCCTCAAACAAAAAGCCCATCACCATTTTGATGGTAGTCGTCTTACCGGCGCCGTTTGGACCTAAAAAGCCAAAGATCTCACCTGCGCGGACAGACAAGGTTAAGTCATCCACCGCTTTGCGGCGGCCAAATTGTTTAGTAATGTGCTTCAGTTTCAAAACATCTTCAGACATCTGCTGCTCCTTTATTTCACTTGATCATATCCATCAGGCCCAGACTGCCGTAATAGACCTGCCACTGGCCCTGGTCGTCCTTGATAAAAGCGACTTCCGCGTTGGTGGTGGTCTGTCCGCCCAGCAGTTCGTAATCCAGTCTCAGCTGCAGATTTTGCGTCACGACAGCTTTACCGTCCTCATACAGAACTTTGATGGTACTGTCCGTCGGAATCGTGGCTGAGAGCGGCTGCGTCACGCTGAGCCGGGCATAATCCTGCCAGCGAAAAGCCAGCGTCTGCAAATTGACCTCCAGATACTGACTGTCACGCCCATAAAACGGCGCTAACGCACTGCGGGCTGCCGTCAGAGCGGCCTGGACTGCCTGAGAGTGAAGAAATGCCTCCGATGGATCCTGGTCTGCCAGCTGCTGGCTGTCCGCATAGGCCTGCACCACTGCCGCATCAGGCAGTTCAAGCTGACTCAATTCTTCAATATAAGCTTGCGCCGTCTGCTGCAGCTGCCCCTGACGGGCCTTTTGTCCGGCGGCGGTCAAGCTCAGATAAACTGCGATGCCCAGCAGGGCCAGCAGGAAGGCGGCAAAGCCGCGGTTGATTTTTTTCAGATAGCGCATGGTAATAGCCTCCGTGCCTGTTTATGGATAAGGAGACAGCCGCGGGGGCGCCGGGGCGCCGGCAAGGTTTTCCGACAGCTGCTGTTTTGTACTGGTAACTTCTATTATATCGGCAGCAGCTGGCTAAACTTTAAGACTAAATAAACCCGGGCTGAAGCTCCGGAGCCTGGACGGATTCCCGGTCATCCGGGCTGAGCCCCAGGCTGCGTCAGCGTCAGCAGTGTCAGCGGCAGCTGCAGATCGCCGGCCCGGTCAGCTAAGCGGCTGGGACTATCAAAACAAAAGATCTGACGCTCAAAGCGCCCGGCCAGCTCAGTCAGCCAGATCAGACAGGCATCCTGCCGGTCTTCGTCAAAGCTTTGCAGCACATCGTCCAGCAGCAGCGGGCTATAGCCTTCTGGGTCGCTGAAGGATAAGGCTGCCAGGCGCAAAGCCAGCCAGCTTTGCTGCCGGGTGCCCTGACTGAGATAGTAAACGGGATAGAGGGCCTGGTTTTCCGGCGCAAGGAACTCTAGCTGTTCCTTCAGAGCCGCGCGCCGGGTGCCCGCCGGCTGCCGGCTGAGCGCCAGACGGGCATAGCGGCCCAGGGTCAGGTCCTGCAGATAGCTTTGCGCCAGCTCCAATACTTGCGGCTGAAACTGACTGCGCCGCTGGCTTTCTGCCTGCTGCAGGCAGGTCTGGGCCAGTTGCAGCAAGTCCCGGCGGTATTGCCGGGCTGCCAGTTCAGCGGACAGTACCTGCTGCCGCTGCCGCAGCTGCTGGAATCGCTGCGGCCAGTCGGCACCGTCTTGCCGCTGCCGGTCAAGCTGGCCTGCCGCCAGCAGCAGCCGATCACGCTGAGCCTGCCAGGTGTCCCAGGCAGTCGCAGCCGGCTGTTCGGAAGGCCGGCCTTGCCTGATGCCCATGGCGTCAGGCAAGGCCGGTTCCGCAGACCTGGCCGACGCTGTTCCGGGTTGCTCCATGATGTCAGTGAGATCTGGCTGGGGCTGGCTTTGTCCAGGCCGGCGCCGGAGCAGGAGGTAAAGCAGCCACAGCAGCAGCAGCAAGCCTGCGGTCAGCGCAGCCCCTCTCCCCCAGGCGGCCGTATGCAGGTCCGCCTCCAGGCCCCCGGGTAAGCGGGTACCGGCCGGCCAAAAGGTTAAGGTCAAGCCTGCTGCCAGCACCAGCGTCAATATGACCGGGAAGACCCAGGCTCGTGCCCGGGGCGCAGGTCCGGTGGTTAAAGGCTGCGCAGCAATTTGGGGATCAGGCCCTGCTGATCCGGCGGACTCCGGTTCAAAGGCAGCCGGAACGGCCACCTCAGGCTGAGGCTTTTGTTCATCCAAGGCCGCCAATTGCGCGTAGACAGCTTGCTGCCGCTGCTCCAGAGCAACCTGCTGCTGCCGCTGCTGCTGCAGCGCCTGTAATTGCAATTCCGTCTGCGCCAGCGCTGCCTGAGTCTGTGCCAGCGCCCCGCCGCGCCGGCCCACGCCGTCCAGACGGTTCAGCTCAGCCGTCAGCTGACGGCTCACGGCCGCATAATCCGCCAGGCTCTCTTCCTCCGCCGCGGCTGCGGCCGGGCCGCACGGCGCCTCGGTTGGCCGCTCAGCAGATCTGACCGCGGCCGGCTCAGCGCCCCTGTTTTTCGCAGCATCCCAACGGGCCAGCTCTGACCAGTCTGGTTGAAAATCTGCCAATTGCTGCCCCTGCAGCATGGCCAGGCTCCTGAAAGCAGCCGGCCCCAGACCACTTAAATATTCGCCCGGCTCAATTTGCCCCAGCGCTATGTCCAGTCCGTGGTCCAGATCCTGCAAGCGCAGCCTGTCAGCGGCCCGGGTCAGGCCAAATTGGCGCTCCAGCCGCCATCTCTGCCCGTCGCAAAGCAACTCCAGCTCCCCGCCGCAGCAAGCTTCGCTCCAGGGCATATAGAGTCTGCGCAGATTATCTTCAGCTTTTCTGCCGCCGCCAGTCAGCCCGTACAACATGGCGGCAATAAATTGGGCCAGCGTGGTTTTACCCGCCTCATTACCGGCACACAGCAAATTGAGTCCCGGGCCTGGCTGCAGTATCCGGTTGCGCAGACAGCCAAAGGCCTGCACCTTAATTTGGGTGATGGTCAGGCGTCCGCTCATACCAGGTCATCCTCCTCAGGCGGAAGGGTCCCGCCCCTAAGCAGCGGCCAGACCAGTTCCAGCATATCCTGATAGCGCAAAGCCTCCTCTGCTTGTCCGTCCTGCTGCAGCTTAGCTGCCCTCTGGAGCGCCAGGCAGGCAAAATATGCTGCCAGGCTTTGGTCCTGCGCCAGGGCTTCGATCTGGAACGGCCGGTGCCGCCGGTCAATGAGCTGCGGCCTGGCCAGGCCCCTGGCAGCAAGGTACTGAGCCAGAACGGCTGAATCACTTAAGCGATCCAGGGGCTGGGTACCGGTCAGGACGACGCGCAGTCGCAATCGGGCCAGATCCAGATCCGGAAAAGCCTGCCTGACCTGCTGCAGGATATGCCGGCTCAGCGTCTCCATATCCCGTCCGTCACGTTCTGTACACGCTACTGTCAGCGCTTCATAACGCAATCCGCCGCAATCTGTCCGGGTCAGGCTGACCAGCCGGCCGCCCGTCACCCGGCCCAGTAGGCAGCCATGAGCGCCGCTTTCAAAAAAGCCGTGTCCCTCTGGTGAACCAGCGTAGGCATAGGTGGTGGAACCAGCCAGTCGGGGCCGGCCGTCGCTGTTATGATGGTGGCCTAAAGCCAGATAATCCAGACCGGAAGCCGCGATTTCCGCTGCGGTCAGGGGATTGTAGGGGCTGCCTGCAGCCGCCGGGATATCCGCGTGCAGGACGCCAATTCTGAACAGCCTTTGTCCTTGACGGCTGACAGGCAGGGGCTGCAGCAGCGGCTGCTCCTGACTGCCGGCAGTAAATGCCGCCCCCCAGATTTCCGCGGCAGGCTCCGCCAGGCGAAAGCCCGCCCATGCCGGTCCCAGAATCTGCCATTGCCGCGGCCAGGTATAGCGGCGATACGGAGAATCCGCGGTGAGCGGATCATGATTGCCGGGCGCCACAAAAATCTGCAGAGCCGGCAGCCCGGCTGCCTGCAGCTGCAGCAGCCGGACCATATCCTGATCAACCAGCTGATTGTTTTCAAACAGGTCTCCGGCAATCAGGAGCAGCTGAGCCTGATGCTGATCGCAGAGCTTGATCACGCGCTGCCAGCAGCCGGTCACATCCGCCAGGCCGGCCAAATGAAGATCCGCTGTATGTACAAAATACCAATCCTGCCGGGTCAACCGTTCCGCAGCCTCCTTTGGTTTTACTTCCTTTTGTTTCATTATACCGTTTGCCTTGATCTGTGCCGCGGGCAGACAGCTGCAGGCAGAAGAGATAGACATGGTCGCAGCAGGCACCTGGTTTTATAAACCGCAGCTTTAAAAACTGCCAGCTTCCATGGTGGTAAGCGTAATTCATATACAATATACTGTGCAATTGAAAAGCAGCTGTTCTCATCCGATAAGGCTGTATCCGCTCGGATTTCAGTTATTGCACCGATTTTATTCACATCCTGCGTTTCGTATTGTATGTAATTACATAGTCCAGGCTATTTTTACTCATTTTAGCTATTTGTGCAAATAATCAGCAAATAGTTTCTTGCGCATTATTCTTGTTTTTTATAATTAATATTATCATTACCATATCACATAAATCAGTCAAAGCAACCTTTTCATATGCAATATATGCGACAGCACAAATTTATTTTAATGCCTGTGTCGTATATGGACAGGGAGTCATCTATGAAGTCAGAAATCAAAGCCATCTTCTTAAACCAAATGACCTGGCTGGTCCTGCTGATACTGTTGGTTTTTAATCTGGTCGTCTTCATCAATCTGGAAACCTCTGGCGCCCGTAATCAGGCTTTACAAATCCAACAGGCCCAATATAGTTTACTTCTCCTGAAAGATACCTATGAGAGCGAAAAAGCTACCATCCAGATAGCTTTCTCTTCAAAAGCTGATTTACTCCTGTGGAATGAGTATTTCAAATATAAGGAGTGGCTGATTGACGAGCAGGAGAAGGAAGTACCAGGGCTCCAAAATTCATCTGCTAGTATAGACAAAGCAGCCCAGCAGCGACTTGGACTAATCAAGATGTTGATAGAACTGAATAATTGTGCTGATCCAGATATTGACGATGCCACTTTTCAGATTCGTTATGCGGATGAGTTGAAGCTGCATGAAGATTTTCTGAAGCTTAATGAGCTGGATTTTAATTACGAACTTTTCCCCAGATTAATTTCCGGCCTCCCCAGCGAGGTCGGGTACACCAGCGACGAGAGTTACCATATGTATCAGACCTATGTGAAGAGCATTGACCGGGCGTTCTACATGCTGGACGCAGGTGAAACCGATGCGTCTGCCTCTCCCTGGCTTTTTTTAGCCAATCAATTGTCCTATCAGACTTATCTGCCCGTTCTGATCGGTGTGCTGGCCATTCTTTTTTCCGCTGCTACGGTCAGCTCTCAAGGTATAAAACTGGCGTTGTCTGCCCAAGCCGTTATGAACCATACCTTAGATCAGCTGCTCAAAGCCTTGGCAGTCAGGCAGATCTGCATCGTCGACCTGGTTAAACAGCAATCTACTCTGGAGGACTTTTACCGCTTTATCTACCAAAAACCCGGTAAGGAAGTGTCATCATGAAATATCCTGTGCTGAACGAGCTTAAGCTGGCATTGAGTAAAAAGAATCTGCTCTTGTTTACCGCAGCCCTGATGGTCATTCTGCTGATAAATCGCTTCTACTATCTCAAGGCATATCAGCAGTATCCAGCACAGCATTGGCAAGAACTGCAAACCGAGCAGGAGAATGCTCAGGTATGGTCTGAAGCGTACAGCAACCGTCTGGAAGAGCTCAAGGAGCTGTATCCGGAGCATGAAGACCTGCCAGAAGCAACTTTAATGGCTGATGTCTGGCAACATACAACTTCCTATTTACAGGTGCTGATGAACACCTGGGAAAAAGAACCCCTGGATACAGACCGTATCCTCAAATATGAGACATTACTGGATGATCAGTTACTTGAAGTAGACCAGCAGGGGATTGATACCGGCCTGTCCGGTTTGTTCCGCAGCACCAGGCGGGACTGGAATCAGCGCTTGCAGTTGCGCAGCGCTTATAAAGCCGCCGGTATAACCGAGCCGGTCAATCCGCTTGTACCCACCGGTGCCTATCTGCTACTGGATGGTCTTAGCGGCGACAGTATTTTCAGCATTCTCCTGATCGCGCTGGTGCTGTTCTGGAATTTTGATATGTGGGCAGCAGATTTTGAACAGTCAACCTATCAGCTTTACTTTACCCTGCCTTATTCCCGGACCCGTTTATACGTGAATCGGGTGATCGCGCGCGCAGGACTGACTGTACTGGGCCTGGCAGCCCTGTGCGGATTTCAGTTTGTCTGCGGTACGCTCTGGCAGGGCAGCGGTCTGGATCGCCTGGTCATACTCAGCGGTACAGCTACGCATAACTTTGGTTTTTTTGCTATGGATTGGCAAAATCTGCTGCCGGCTGATGGCGTTGTTCCGATTGGTCTGGCGATTATTGCTGAGGCCGTCATCCTGCTGTTCTATGTATTTCTTTTAATCGCCATCGCCAGTCTGATTTCCTTTGTGACCCGCAACCTGATCTTAACGGAAGTGCTGCTGTCCGCCTGGTTGATCCTGGTGATGACCTATGTTAAGTACCCCAAGACTCATCAAGCCGTTGGGTTAAACATATTATTATATTTTCAGTCAGGCAGTGCGCTCAGCGGAGCGCTGGGAATTGGCATACCGCTGCTTCTCCTGCTGCTTCTGCTTGCGTCGCTGGTCGTGCATACCGGCACCTGTCTGCTGGTGGCTCATCAAGAGCTGTAGCAACTGCCGGGTGAGGCCGTTCGCCCGGAGATGAAAGCATCCAGTTTTAGCGGCCAGGATGGTCGAAGACCTGCTGCACCTTACTATCATCATACCTTGTAAAAGCAACTGTACAGTAACCGGCCTGTCAGCCGTCCGCCGGTACTCGCGCGGGTACTTGAACGGAGTTTGGCGAAGAATGGTAAAATAAACAAGCAGACTTTCCTCAGGAAAGAATCCCGCCAGTTAGCGAGGTATAGGATGGAAGCTAATGTAATGGACCTGCTTGGACGGGTCCGGCAGAATGTCGCCATTGTTGTGGTTGGTAAAGAAAACGTATTGGATCTGCTGCTGACCGCAGTGGTTGCCCGCGGCCATGTGTTGCTGGAGGATGTTCCGGGGATCGGCAAGACCACCCTGGTCTCCGCCCTCTCCCGCTCTCTGGGTTTAAGCTACGGCCGTATCCAGTTCACCCCTGATGTCATGCCGTCTGAAATAACCGGCTATGAAATCTTTGATCAGCACAGCGGCTCCTTCTCCTTTCACGAAGGCATGATTATGCATCAGGTCGTGCTGGCCGATGAAATCAACCGTGCCTCACCCAAAACCCAGTCCGCGCTGCTGGAGGTCATGCAGGAAAACCAGGTGTCTGTTAACGGCCGCACCCTGGCGCTGCCCCAGCCCTTTATGGTACTGGCCACCCAAAATGATATCGAGCAGACCGGGACCTATCCCTTGCCGGAGGCCCAGCTGGACCGGTTTATGCTCTGCGCGCACCTGGGCTATCCGTCTCTGGAGGAGGAAGTGGCCATCTACCAGCGGCATGCTTCCTATAACCCGCTGGAGGAGCTTAAGCCGGTGGTATCTGAAAGCGACGTGCTCTGGCTGCAGCAGCAGTGCCGGGAGATCTATGTCGCGCCGGTGCTGCTGGATTACATAGCGCGGCTGGCCGCGGCCAGCCGGGAGCTGGATACCCTTGAATTAGGAGCCAGTCCCCGCGCCGCGCTGATGCTGGTACAGGCCTGCCGCGGTTATGCCCTGATCCAGGGCCGGGACTATGTGGTGCCGTCTGATATCAAAACCTTGCTGCAGCCCGTTTGGGGTCACCGGCTGATTCTTACGGCTGAAAGCCGTCTGCACAAGCTCAAGACTGAACGCATTATTGACGAGCTGCTGCGTCAGGTGCCGGCCCCGCGGGCCAAATAAATCAGTGGGGTACTTATGACCACACGTTTTTTCTTGTATCTGTTGGGCCTGGCCGCGGTATATCTGACCATGAATTACAGCGGCTACAGTGTCCTGCTGTATATCTTTCTGTTTTTGCTCTGCCTGCCCATCTGGTCAATTATCAGCCTGCTGATCAACTTCCGGTCTCTGAATCTGGCTCTTCTGCCGGAACAGGGGCAGGAAGAGGACCGGCAGCTCTTCATCCGCCGGGGAGAATCGCTGACTCTCACCTTGTTAGCTGAACAGCATAGTTTTTTGCCTCAGGCCTGGGTGGAAATATTTCTAGATCCCGCGCTGACCACCCCCCGGGGCGAGCTCGACCGCCTGCATGTCAGTCTGGCCGGTAACAGCCGGGAATATATCCGCATCCATTATGACTGCCCTCACCGGGGCACCTGGGATGTCGCCGTCCGCAAAGTCAAAGTCAGCGACAGTCTGGGTTTTTTTACCGTCAAGCTACCGCAGCGCCGCCTGCCCGCCCCTTGTCAGATTACCGTAGTGCCGGATGTCTTTGCCTTATCGGCTCAGGATCAAACCACCATGACAGAAAAATTTGAAAGCGTGACCCAAAGCGACAAAATCAGTCAGGAAATTGATCAGGTCGCTCAGCTGCGTGACTATCAGCCGGGTGATAAAGTCCGTCTGATTCACTGGGCCGTCTCCGCTCATATGGAAAAGCCGCAGATCCGTGAATTTGAGGATCCCAACGCTGCAGAAATCGCCTTAATCGCGCCCTGGCCCAAGCCGCCGGAAGCTTCAGAGCTGCTGCAGGATCGCAGCAGCTGGAAAAGCAGCCGGCCTGGCGGCCTGTCCGGCCTCTACCGGCACCCGGGTATTCTGGGTCCGTCCTGGCCGGACAGCTTTATCCGGTTGTCTGACGCCGCCGGAGATATCGCTGCCGGTATTCTGCTGCAGTTAGCCCGCGGCTCTTTGCCTTACCGCTTTATCGGACCGTCCTCAGACCGCCGCAGCGCAGCGCTGACCGACATTCGCCTTGAAGTCAACGCGCCGGTTGATCCGGCTCTGCTGGCTCTGGGTGAGCAACTGGTGGACTTGCCGCTGGAGCAAGCTATGGATGCCGCCCGGGCGGCGAATGATAATCTGCCGCGGCTGCTGCTGGACACCCTGCCGGACAATGTCCGCCTGTGCATTGTGGTGCTGACTGAGCTGAATGATCTGCTGCTGGAGGCTCTGACCGCGTTAGCCGGCAGCAGGCGTGAGGTTGCGGTCGTTTATGTTTCCTCAACAGAATTAACTTCTGCTGAGCTCAGCAACCGATTGGCCCGGCTGGGGATTCCGTTGCTGACCATTAACTGTTCGGAAGTTCTGGACAGGCCGGCGCCCTCCGCTGATCCGGATCCTGATTCGCCGGAAAGGAGCCGCCGTTATGCCTGATATTGTCCGACCACCGGTAGACTACGGCCAGGTCACTCTGACCGGCGGCCGCAAGCTGCTGCAGCAGCTGCTCAGCCTGATTCCCGCCTTCTTACTGTCCTGGTCCTTAGCCGCACTGTTGCTCCCGCTGTTAGGCTTTTCCACCTCTCTCCTGACCACGCCGCTGCTGTTGCTTGGCTTTTTACTGATCCTGATGCTCTGCAACTACAATATGTGGGCCACCCTCATTGGCAGCGTCCTGCTGTTAGGGGGGGTTGGCGCGGGCTTTTTAGCCCTGCGCCGCCTGGCCTCCGCAGCTGAGCAGAGCCTGTTCCCCTTTTTGCGGGATTGGCTGTTACTGTCCGCTAAACCAGATCTGTATCCCAATCTGTTTATGGACCTGGATAGCAGCAGCCGGACCGCGCTGGCCTCCTCCGGCCGTCAGATTTTCAGTCTGTTACTTTTATTCCTGATAACCATGCTGGCTTACTTTTTGGCCGGCCGCTTCCGTCACCCGGTCTGGGTCTTATTGATATTGACGGCCTTGTCCACCACCGCCATTTATCTGGATCAGTTTGCTGGCCTGCCCTGGCTCACCATGGGGCTGGTAGCGGACCTGCTGCTGTTTTTACAAAGTGGACACCGCGGCGCGCATGACCGGCCCCGCCAGAAGATCCTTCGTCAGCGGCAGCTGCTGCTCATTGGCGGGCTGCTCTCCCTGATCATCTTATTACCGGTTTATTTTGTGCTGAAAGATAGGCTTAACCAGCCCGAAGACAGCCTGTACAGCCGGGAATGGTTTGGTACGGTGGACGATTTTCTGGATCTGCTGCCTGAAAGCTGGACCGGTTCCCGGGAGTTTCATGCCTTTTCTATCTCTTCAGCCGGATACTATCCGCTGGGAGATCGTCTGGGTGGCGCGGTAGAGCTGAATGACAATCCGGTTATGACGGTCAGCGGCCAGGTTAAAGGTGGCCTGCTGCGCGGCCAGATCAGCAGCAATTATACCGGCAGCAGCTGGGAATACCCCAGCAATATCCAGACCTGGCGCCTCAACAGCCCGGCCTATGCTTTGCTGCAATCAGAGGTCTATGAACCATCCACCAGCCTGCTGGACAAGCTGAAAAAAAGCCGGTATCTGACCGAAAACGATTACGAAATTACCATGCTGACTGATGGTTATCAGGTGTTGTTTCCGGCCCTGACTCCGGATGACATCACCCTGCCGGTCATTCGCCAGGATCTGGTTTATTTTGCCACTGACGGGGTAGTCTACAGTCAAAACCGCCTGCCTGAGGGCACGACTTACAGTGTCAGCAGCAGCTATATCAATCCCGACCGGCTGCTGTCCGCGCTGACAGACGCAGGCCTGACCGTGTCAGCCCTGCCGGACAGCGCCAAGGCGGATGACAATCTGGCTCAGAATCTGGTGGTACCGGACAGTGCGGATTACAGCGAAGGCGGCATTGTCTATGACAGCGCCCGCCAGGCTGCTGGCCTGACCGGTGACGGCAGCGACGACCTGGATCCGCTGACCCAGGCCATTAATCTACGCGATTATCTGCAGCAGATGACCTACACACTGGACGCTTCGGCCCCTGCTGAAGATGAGGACTTTGTCGCTTACTTTTTGCAGCAGCAGCAGGGCTACTGCGTGTATTTTGCCAGTGCCATGACCATGATGGCCCGCAGTCTGGGTATTCCCGCCCGCTATGTGGAAGGCTATCTGGCTTCAGGGTTAAGCAGTGAGGATTCCAGCGCCACCATCACCAACCGCCAGGCCCATGCCTGGTCAGAGCTTTACTTTGACGGAATTGGCTGGGTTTCGTTTGATGCGACGCCCGGGGCCAGCCAGGACGGTGATTCACAAAATAATGAGGACAGCCTGACCCCCACGCCGACCCCCACGCCGACACCGGAGGCAGTCACGCCGACCCCCACGCCGACTGTCGATCCCCAGCAGCAGAACACCCCCACCCCCACACCAACGGTCACTCCGCCAGACCAATCAGACGAGCACAGCAGTAGACTCTGGGTGATTCTTTTACTGATCCTCTTGCTGCTGGCGCTGGCCATCTTGTCAGTCTGGCGCTGGGCGCGGGCCCAGATCCGCTTATGGACTCAACTGGAGGACAGCGGCAAAGCACTGCGCCTGCTGCAGCGGTCGGATACCGTGCTGGCACGGCGGTTGCGGCGCCGCTTCCCGACGGCCAACAATAGCAATCGCGCCCTGGCTTTAGCGTATGGCAGCCAGATCCTGAGCCTGCTTAACTTCTTCCTGCCCGGAGAAGCCAGGCACTGGTCACCGCTGCAATGGCAGGAGCAGCTGCAGCAGCGGGAAGCTGACGCCGCAGCGCAGCCAGCCGGCCGGGTCACCGGCTGGTCAGTCGCGGATATCAGCGAAGCCTTGAGGCTGGTAGAAAAAGCCCGTTACGGCAATCCTGAAACCGCCGCCCTGGATGCTGACGAGTTTGTGACCCTGGCCGGTATTTACCGCGACCTGATCCGTCAGGGCGAAAGCCGCTTTGGCACCCGCCGCTTCTTATACTTAAGGCTGAAGGACGCTTTAACCGGCAAGAGTCAGCGGGAAGCCGCAGCCTTCTTTGCCGCGGTCCGGGCCAATGATCAGGGTAATGGCCAGCCAACCGGCATCAGTGAAAGCAATGTGGTGAGCAGCAGCCGGCAGGCCCATAATGACGCTCAGGCGGAACAGGATAGCAGCAGCTTTAACCGGCCGGATGACGGGCGCCGCACAGGTAGTTCCGGCCGTGACCTGGATCATACGGACGATCAAAATCCACCGGAGGATGAGCCGGGCGGAGAGGACCGCAACCCTAAAGCCTGATGCCTTAGGTAAAGCAAATAGACAGATATTGTAGCAGGCGACTGACAAGGTAAAGCCGTTGTTCTGAAACTGAACGGTACCCTCTTTCCTGGACAACCAGGGCGGAGGGTACTTTTTTTGTCAGAACAGTTGCTTACGCCTCACCTGCTGTGAAAATGACCGTGCACCGCCGCTGTTGTCTGGATTCGCTGGGGGTCAATCCGGTGGTTCTGGAAAAGACCTGAGAAAAACAGTTTGGATCCGGATAACCAACGGCGGCGCAGATCCGGCTGATCCGCCGATCAGTCTGCCGCAGCAGCGCACACGCTTTTTCAATCCGCAGGCGGCGCCGATAGCTGCTGATACTGCTGTGATAAGTCTGGCTGAACAGATGCAGCAGGGTAGAGCGGGAGCACCGGCATACCTGAGTCAGCTGATCTAGGCTCAACGGCTCACTGAAGCGCGTATACGGCGCATCCCGTAACTTGTCAAGCAGAAGCTGCTGCTGCAGCGACTGTCTGTCCTGCCGGTTCTGGTAAAGGATATGCTCGCGGGCCAGTAAAGATAAAACGGCGGCGGCCATTTGTAATTGGACCAGGAGAGCTGCTGGCGGCGGATCGGCCTTTAACGTGTCAGATAAGCAGCATGAACTGCCGCGGAATACATCTGATAACGGCTGCAGACCCGGCCGATCCGCCGGTCTGCCTTTGACGGCTCACAGCGGTAACTGCCCGCGCTGATATAACCCTATAACCCTTTGTTGTCAGTAAAGGGGAAAAGAAACTCCCTGACTCCGCAATGATAAGTTCCTGAAAAGTAAGTCTTTGTAGCCTGAAGTTTATGATTCAGATACTTTTTATTAGCTACACAAGTTTTCCATCATTCCGTCTGCTGTTTCAACAGCAGACAATACGGATTATTGTGCACTGAATATAGCGGCAGCAGGGCTGACAGGGCTTTCTGGTCACTGCTGCTCACTCCACCGATGTGGATATCAATCTGATAGGTTTCTTGCAAAAGCTTAAGATATTCTCCCAAGCCCGCGATCAATTCATCCTGCGATATTATTGCTCCTTTGCACATTTTTAAAGATTATATGCATATTTTCATTTGCCTTAACTGAACCAGTTTATCTATAATAACACCCTGGTAGTGGTACAGCACCGTTTTATGGAGTTTTTGTCGGACTGCTTGCTTCCGTCTAGCCCTATATAAATATGATTTTGGCTGTGCCGGTGGCTGCGCTATCTTTATTTTATGTATGAACAAGCCCACGCTCGCTAACCACTGTACCCGGGCGGGTGAACAAGCGGCAGCGCCCGGGGCCCCGGATCGGTTGCAGCAAAACCGTCAGAAAGGAACTCATCATGAACCAACTGAACCCGGCCAACATGCCCAGCTTCCAACCTCAGTCTGAGCCGCAACCTGCCGCGCCCATCCATCAAGCTCCTCTGGAAGAGCTGGACTATGATGTTGTGGTCGCAGGTGGCGGTCTCTCCGGCCTCTGCGCGGCGCTGGCTTCAGCCCGCGGCGGGGCCCGGACCGCCCTGCTGCACAACCGCCCCGTCCTGGGCGGCAACGCCAGCTCGGAAATCCGCATGCACATCTGTGGCGCCGATTGTCATATGAGCCGCCCGGAAGCCAGAGAAACCGGAATATTGGAAGAAATCCTGCTGGAACATAAACACCGTAATCCCGGCAACAGCTGGGCCATCTTTGACAGTATCCTCTGGGAAAAAGCCCGTTTTCAGCCGGGTCTGGAGCTCATGCTCAATACCCAGCTGACCGCGGTCCAGACCCGCCCGGCGGCCAATGACCAGCAGCTGATCAGCTCCGTCCAGGCCATCCAGCTTACTTCAGAGCGCCGTTTCCGCCTAAGCGCGCGGCAATTTATTGACGCCACCGGTGACGCCACGCTGGGCTACCTGGCCGGGGCCAGGTATATGTACGGACGTGAGTCTGCCGGACAGTTTGATGAAGGTGACGCCCCCAGGACAGCGGATGCCTGCACCATGGGCAGTTCCCTGCTCTTTAAGGCAAAAGATCTGGGGCAGCCTGTCCCTTTTATCTGCCCGTCCTGGGCCTACCACTTTACGGAAGACGACCTGAAAAACCGCGGACACAGCGAACTCACCAGTGGTTACTGGTGGATTGAATTAGGCGGTCAGACCGAGCATATCATCCATGATGCGGAAGCGATCCGGGATGAATTGCTTAAAACCTTGTTTGGGGTGTGGGATCATATAAAAAACAGCGGCTGCCACCCTCAAAGCGCAGATCTGGATCTGGAATGGGTGGGATTTTTGCCAGGCAAGCGCGAAAGCCGGCGGCTTTTAGGGGACTATGTCCTGACTGAGTCCGATTGTCTGTCAGCCCGCCGCTTTCCGGACGCGGTCGCCTACGGCGGCTGGCCTTTGGATGTGCATGTCGTATCCGGCTTCTCCGACCGCCAGCAAGCGCCCACCGTATATATTGACCTGCCGGATGTCTATACCATTCCCTTCCGCTGTCTCTACTCTCAAAATGTCCAGAATCTCTTTATTGCCGGACGCGCCATCAGCGCGACTCACCTGGCCTTTGCCTCTACCCGGGTCATGGGTACCTGCGCGGTAGTGGGTCAGGCAGTCGGCACTGCGGCCGCCCTTTGCATCCAGCGGGAAAGCGTCCCCCGAGCCTTGCCGGAGGCAGCGATCCGGCAGTTGCAGCAGCAACTGCTTAAAGACGATGCCTACATCCCTGGCCTGACTAATCAAGATCCCCTGGACTTGCTGCAGCAGCCAGGCATACAAGTCAGCGCTTCCTGCCAAGCGGAACAAGCCGCTCAAGTATTGAATGGAACTACCCGACCGGTAGGTCGCAGTCATAACTGCTGGCAGGCAGACCAGCCAAACGGAGCCTGGTTGAGCTTTCATTTTCCGCAGCCTGTAACCATCAGCACGGTGCAGTTGACTTTTGACTCCAATCTGAGCCGGGAAATTATGATTTCCCTGTCTGAACAGGTATTAGCCCGGCAGGAAAATCACAGTCCTTCAGAGCTGGTCAAGGATTATGAACTGACTTTTTTTAAGGGCGCTCAGGTGTTATTGCAGATTGATAAAAAGGACAACTACCAGCGCCATTGCGCCGTCCGGCTGCCCCAGCCGCTGACCTGTGACCGCCTGCAGATAACAATTCACACAACCCATGGTACTTTGACGCCCCGGATATTTGAGGTAAGGGCTTATGGCTGAGTTTCAGTCCTGCGGCTGATTTCCGCTGATCCCCCCGGCAGGCGCTGCTCAGGTCTTTTCTACCCGCAGGCTGAATGAGCCATGAAACAAGCCGTCCCGGTCGCGACGCCATCGAGCTTGTCCGGCTATCAGGCCATGCTCCGGACACAGCAGCCAGCAGCGGCGTCTTTTACCGCCCTGACCGCAGGCCGTCCATACCAGCGCCCGCCGCGGATCTGACCAGTCCTCCGCCGCCGGCGTGACAGCTGCCGCTTCGCCTGGCGTCTGTCCTGCCGGCGCGTGCTCATTATGGCCGCCAGTCTCGGCCGTTGTTACCTCTGTCTGGACCTGGGTCAGCTTTGCCAGCACCGCAAACGGCGATAACGGCTGAGGCTGAGCCATATCCGGATCCACGTAAGCTTTAGCGCCGCTGGCTGTCCGCGTGGCCTCATCCTGCGCAGCCCGGTCAATTGCGGCAAGCCAATCCTGCAAGTTGTCCGGATCCAAATCCGCAACCGTGGCAAAGCTCAGACTGGCCTCACAGGCAGGGCAACAAAGGACCGCCGCTTCCAGTTCCGCTTCCATCTCAGCCGCTTTTTTAGCAGCCGGCAGCGGCTGCTGCTGACTGAGTTTCAGATCGGGATTATAGGAGTAGCGCTCAATAAAGAGGGACAAAACCTCACTGGCGGTCTGCTTTTCTTCCCTCGCTACAATATCCAGCAAGGCTTTCAATACCTGGCCGGTATAAAAGGCATCACTCACCGCCTGATGAAAGGGCCGGGTTTTAGGTATCTGCAGCAGATCCAGGGCATACTCCACACTGCGCTGAGGGCCGCCCGGCTCACAGATCCGGGTAAACGCGCGCTGCACATTCAGTACGCGCACATTCAGACAATTGTCCAGGCCATGGAAAGCCAGGTTTTCTTTCAGCGGCTTGGCATCACTGTCGCTCCAGGTGCAAAATACATAAGAGGGGCCACAGAAACGGCTGAAACTGGTCATAGCATCCGGAAAGCTCACCCCATATTTCAAGGACTGGGTGCCGCGGTTAATGACCTGAGCCACATAGTGGTTCAGCTCCGTGTAAAGAATCGGTTTTATTTGGGTGCTGAACTGCTCCAGAAAGTTGCCGTCCGCGTCCAGTTTCACCGCACCGATTTCAATAATCTCATATGGCATCCGGGCCCGGTCGGTCGCAGCAATGCGGCTGGCGCGGCTGGGCATATTCCATTCCAGATCAAAGACAATAAAATTCTGCGGGTGAGTCGTGTAGCTTTCCATTTGCTTCCTCTTCTCTATCAGGCTGCGGTCAGTTTGTATCACGGTCAGTTTATGTGCCGCAAAAAAGCCGCCCGGCTCAGGTTTTCCCCTGCGCCGGACGGCCCTTAGAGTGAACTGTCAGCCCCTGAGGGCAGCAGCTCACCGCAGGCAGCAGCTCTTACTCGCCCAGGGACGGATCTTCATCTGTCGTTTCCGGGCGGTCGTCCTGCGTCTCAGCCTCTAGATCCTGCTCAAGTTCGTCTGTCAGATCATCGGCCGCATCATCGGACGCGTCAATGTCCGCTACCGCTCCGGCCCTGGGGCTGTCCGTATCAATGTCATCGGGATCATCGACTGTAAAAGAGCCGGCTGACTCAATTAAGGCGCGGTTATCTTCGATGACCGGCACGGCAGTAATGTTGCGGTAGGCCTTCAGACCGGTACCGGCCGGGATCAGCGTACCAATGATGACATTTTCCTTCAGACCCAGCAACGGGTCAATTTTGCCTTTAACCGCGGCGTCGGTCAGGACACGGGTGGTCTCCTGGAAGGAAGCGGCGGACAAGAAGGACTCTGTAGCCAGGGAGGCTTTGGTAATACCCAGGAGCACGCGCTTGCCTTCAGCCTGCATCTTTCCTTCTTCTGCCAGGCGCTTGTTTTCTTCCTGATAGGCAAACAGATCAACCAAGGTACCGGTCATCAGATTTGAGTCGCCCGGATCATCGATCCTGACTTTACGCAGCATCTGACGGGTGATGATCTCAACGTGCTTATCATTGATTTCAACACCGTTGTTTTTGTAAACCTTAATAACCTCAGAAATAATGTAGCGCTGTACACCATCCGGGCCGCTGATCCGCATAATATCATGCGGATTGACGGAACCGTCAGTAATCAGGTCGCCCGGCTTGACGGTCTCGCCGTCCGTAACCAGTAACGGCGCGCCAAACGGCACGCTGTAGGTCACAGCTTCTTTATCTTCATTCGTGACCGTCACTTCCCGTTTGCGGCGTGCACCTTCTTCAATATGCACCGTACCGCCTAGTTCTGTCATGATGGCCTGGCCCTTTGGTTTACGGGCTTCAAACAATTCCTCAACACGAGGCAGACCCTGGGTAATATCACTGGAGGCCGCAATACCGCCGTTATGGAAGTTCCGCATGGTTAGCTGCGTGCCCGGCTCACCAATGGACTGTGCAGCCATAATACCAACCGCTTCGCCTACGACAGCAAAGCCGCCAGTGGCCAGGTTGGTCCCGTAGCACTTGGAGCAGATACCGTTTTTGGAGCGGCAATTCAGGGCGGTGCGGATCGGCACCATTTCGATGCCGGCCGCTTCAATCCGGTCAGCTACCGGAGCGGTGATGAGCTCACCACCCGGAGCAAGGACTTCTCCGGTTTCCGGATCCAGTACATCCCGGGCGGCGCAGCGTCCAAGAATACGGTCATGCAGGGACTTGACCACATGCCGGCTGCCCACGGTGGAACCCACGGTCAGAGCGGTCATTTCCGTATAGTCACTGGTATGACAGTCTTCTTCTCTGATAATGACGTCTTGCGCCACGTCAACCAGACGACGGGTCAGATAACCTGAGTCAGCGGTTTTCAGTGCCGTATCAGACAAAGCTTTACGGGCTCCGTGAGAGGAGATAAAGAACTCCAGCACGTTCATGCCTTCCCGGAGGTTGGACTTGATCGGAATTTCAATCGCCTGTCCTGACGTATCCGTCATGTTGCCGCGCATACCCGCCAGCTGTTTAATCTGAGACATCGAGCCACGGGCGCCGGACGCCGACATCATCTGGACAGGGTTGTCATCCGGGAGGCTGTTTTTCAGAGCTTCCGTGATGTCATCCGTAATCTGACGCCAAACCTTAATGGTAGCCTGCTTACGTCCGTCTTCATTCAGCAAACCGCGGTTGAACTGCTTGGTAATGCGGTCAACCTTGACCTCAGCTTCAGCCAGGAATTTCTTTTTAACACCCGGCACAATCATATCAAAGATACCGATTGAAATACCGCTGCGGGTGGAATAGTGGTAGCCCAGTGCCTTGATCCGGTCCAGGGTGGCTGCGGTGGCAGGGATACCATTGTGAATGATGCAGCGTTCAATAATATCACCCAGCTGCTTTTTGCCCACTCTGAAATCCACCTCAATTTTGAGACAGTTTTCCGGCAGGCTGCGGTCTACGTAGCCCAGGTTCTGAGGCAGGACCTCATTCAGCAGCATCCGGCCCAGGGTGGTCTTGATCGTACCGGTAACCGTCTCCCCGGCCGCATTTTGTCTGGAAACACGGACCAGAACAGGCGCCTGCAGGGTGATGATGTGTTCACCATATGCCATACGGGCTTCATCCATACTGCTGAAAGCTTTATTTTCGCCCTTATCCCCCTCACGGACGGTGGTCAGGTAATAAATACCCAAAACCATATCCTGAGTAGGGACGGTAACCGGTTTGCCATCCTGAGGCTTAAGCAGGTTATTGGCCGCCAGCATCAGATAGCGGGCCTCAGCCTGAGCTTCAGCAGACAAAGGTAAATGGACAGCCATCTGATCGCCGTCAAAGTCAGCATTGTAAGCGGTACAGGCCAGCGGATGCAGCTTGATGGCCCGGCCCTCAACCAGCACCGGTTCAAAGGCCTGAATACCCAAACGGTGCAGGGTAGGCGCGCGGTTCAGCAGGACCGGGTGATCCTTGATAACATCCTCAAGAATATCCCAGACCTCATCAGAAGCCCGCTCCACCAGACGTTTGGCGGTCTTGATATTGTGAGCGTAACCCTCTTCAACCAACCGCTTCATGACAAAGGGCTTGAACAGCTCCACAGCCATTTCCTTTGGTAAGCCGCATTGGTGCATTTTCAGCTCAGGGCCGACTACGATAACCGAACGGCCGGAATAGTCAACACGCTTGCCCAGCAGGTTCTGACGGAAACGGCCCTGTTTTCCTTTAAGCAAGTCAGACAGGCTTTTGAGTGCCCGGCTTGACGCTCCGGTGACCGGACGGCCGCGACGACCGTTGTCAATCAGCGCATCGACTGCCTCCTGCAGCATCCGTTTTTCGTTGCGCACAATAATCTGCGGCGCGCCCAGATCCAATAGCTTGGATAAACGGTTGTTCCGGTTGATGACCCTGCGGTACAGATCATTCAGATCCGATGTCGCAAAGCGTCCGCCGTCCAGCTGCACCATTGGCCGGAGTTCCGGCGGCAGCACCGGCAGGACATCCAGCACCATCCACTCAGGTCGGTTGTTGGAAATCTTGAAAGACTCGACCACTTCCAGCCGTTTGATAATCCGGGCACGTTTCTGGCCGCTGGAACTGCGCAGTTCCGCACGCAGTTCATCTGCCAGCGTGTCCGGGTCAATTGCCTGGAGTAATTCCTTTACCGCTTCTGCGCCCATCTGAGCCCGGAAATTACTGCGGCCGAAGTTAGCCTGCGCGTCGCGGTATTCCCGCTCCGTCAGCAGCTGCTTATACTGCAGGGTGGTTTTGCCCGGATCCAGCACAATATAGCTGGCAAAGTAAAGTACCTTTTCCAGATTGCGCGGAGAAATATCCAGGATCAGGCCCATGCGGCTGGGAATACCGCGGAAATACCAGATATGCGATACCGGTGAAGCCAGCTTAATATGGCCCATGCGCTCCCGGCGCACCTTAGCCTTGGTGACTTCAACGCCGCAGCGGTCACAGACAATGCCGCGGTAACGGATTTTTTTATATTTACCGCAATGGCACTCCCAGTCTTTGGTCGGTCCAAAGATCCGTTCGCAGAACAGACCGTCCCGCTCTGGCTTAAGTGTGCGGTAGTTAATGGTTTCCGGCTTTTTGACTTCACCATGCGACCATTCCAGAATCCGCTCCGGAGAAGCCAGGCTGATGCCGATGGCTTCAATATTGTTCATTTCCATTTTATTATCGCCGCGGCGGTCATATCTGCTGCGGTTGTTATTCATCAGCCCGTCCGTTTCCGGCATGTTGATGTCAACCTGCTGTTGCAAGTCCAGATTCAGATTATCAGAATTCATCGTTGCCCTCACTCTTGCTCGGTGTGTGCGCATGCACCAGATCGAAATCATCCTCCGCCGGTTCTGCGTTATCCACCGTCAGGGTATCATCCCCGCTTTGGCGGTTAAGCCTTCCGGTCTGAAAGCCGCTCCGGTTCAGCTCCTGTTCATCGTCCTTGCTGAAGTCAATGTGGCGCAGACGATGACTGGGCAGGGTATCAATTTCGTCATCTTCAATTTCTTCTTTGATCTCCAGAGGGACATTGTCTGTCGTGAAGACTTTAACATCCAGACATAGAGACTGCAGTTCTTTGACCAGCACCTTGAAGGACTCAGGTATACCGGACTCCGGTACGTTTTCGCCCTTAACAATGGCTTCATAGGTTTTGGTACGGCCGGTAATATCATCTGACTTAACGGTCAGGATCTCACGCAGCGTATAGGACGCGCCGTAAGCTTTAAGCGCCCAGACCTCCATTTCTCCAAAGCGCTGGCCGCCAAATTGGGCTTTACCACCCAGCGGCTGCTGAGTTACCAGGGAGTAAGGACCGATAGAACGGGCATGAATCTTATCATCCACCAGGTGATGCAGTTTAAGGTAATACATGATGCCAATGGTAACGCGGTTTTCAAAAGGTTCACCGGTCCGGCCGTCATACATAACCGTTTTGCCGTCCGGATCTATCCCGGCCTTTTCAAAAGCTTCCCGCACATCATCCTCATTGGCGCCGTCAAAGACCGGGGTTGCAACCTTCCAGCCCAGCGCCCGGGCCGCGCGGCCCAGATGGACCTCAAGCAGCTGTCCGATGTTCATACGGGACGGCACACCCAGGGGGTTCAGCACAATATCCAGCGGCGTGCCATCGGGCAGGAAGGGCATGTCCTCTACCGGCAAAATACGGGACACCACACCTTTATTCCCATGGCGTCCGGCCATCTTATCGCCCACACTGATTTTACGTTTCTGGGCAATGTAAACGCGGACCAGGCGGTTAACGCCGGCCTTTTTGAGGTCATCTTCCTGATTGTTGCGGTCAAACTCGACCACGTCCACCACGATACCGGATTCACCATGCGGCACACGGACGGAGGTATCCCGGACTTCACGGATCTTTTCACCAAAAATAGCCCGGTACAGCCGTTCTTCCGCGGTCAGCTCGGTCTCTCCCTTGGGGGTGACTTTACCTACCAGGATATCGCCGGAACGGACTTCAGCGCCAATCCGTATAATGCCGCGCTCATCCAGATCCTTCAGCACATCATCACTGACGTTGGGGATCTCACGGGTGATTTCCTCCGGTCCCAGTTTAGTGTCACGGGCCTCGCAATCATACTCCTCAATATGAATTGAGGTATAGACATCCTCCCGGACCAGCCGCTCACTGATCAAAACGGCATCCTCATAGTTATAACCTTCCCAGGTCATAAAGCCGATCAATACGTTTCGTCCCAGCGCCAGCTCACCGTGATCCGTAGACGGACCGTCCACAATGATCTCACCTTTTTTAACCTGCTGGCCCATCTTAACAATAGGGTGCTGGTTAACACAGTTACTTTGGTTGGACCGTTGATACTTGGTCAGGGTATACGTATCTTTAGTCGTCTTACCCGTGGATACCACAATGGAATCCGCCGAGACATACTCCACCACGCCGTCATTTTTGGCGATGACGCAGACACCTGAATCACGGGCGGCATAATACTCCATACCCGTACCGATGATCGGCGCCTCAGTTTTAATCAGCGGCACCGCCTGACGCTGCATGTTAGAGCCCATCAGCGCGCGGTTCGCGTCATCATTACCCAGAAACGGGATCAGGCTGGTAGCGACGGACACGACCTGCTTGGGCGAAACATCCATCAGGTCCACGCGCTCCGGCGGAATTTCCAAAAACTTATCCAGCCAGCGGACCGTAATGCGCTTGGCAATGAAGTGACCTTCATCATCCAGCGGCTCGTTGGCCTGCGCAATGTAATAATTGTCCTCCTGATCCGCGGTCATGTAGCGGACCTCTTTGGTAACAATGCCTTTTGCCTTATCATAGATACGATAAGGCGTCTCAATAAAGCCATAGCTGTTGACCCGGGCATAGGTAGCCAGGGAGTTGATCAGTCCGATGTTCGGTCCTTCAGGCGTTTCAATCGGGCACATACGGCCGTAGTGAGAGGTGTGAACATCACGGACCTCAAAGTTAGCGCGGTCACGGGACAAGCCGCCGGGTCCCAGGGCGGACAGGCGGCGCTTATGCGTGAGCTCCGCCAGGGGGTTTTGCTGGTCGGCAAACTGGGATAGCTGCGAAGAACCAAAAAATTCTTTGATAGCCGCGCTGATGGGGCGCGTATTCACCATATTTTGCGGCGTGGCGGTTTCAGGTACGGCAGAATTCAGTTTTTCACGCACCGCGCGTTCCATCCGGGCAAAGCCTACCCGAATTTGGTTCTGCAGTAATTCACCGACTGAGCGGATGCGGCGGTTGCCCAGGTGATCAATATCATCTGTATTGCCGACGCCTTTGAATAAACCCAGCAGATAGCTCACCGAAGCAACAATATCCTCCAGGGTCAGATGCTTGGGCGTCAGGTCCGTCTGCTTCAGCAGCAAAGCGTCCTGCAGCAGCTCCACCAGATTAGCTTTAGGATCTGCCTCTACTTTAGCCTCAACCTCAGAAATCACGTCGCGAAGAACAGACACGCGCACCATTTCATGAATGCCCGCATCCTCCGGATCAAAGCCCGCCAGCCTGGAATCACCAAAATGATTGCGCAGGTAGATATCCGCATGCACCCGGCCATTCCCAATGACCTTATGCTTGCTGTCCCCTTCAACCACCGAATCGCCGGAAACCAGCATGGGCAGGATCATGATCTCATTGATCCCGGCCTCTTGAATAGCCCAGGCAGTCGATTCATCAATGATCTGACCATCTTCGGCCAGGACCTCTCCGTCCTCTGTCACCACATTCTGTGCGGCCTTATGACCGATCAGGCGAGCGGCCAGGGACAGCTTTTTATTCAGCTTATAAATACCCACCCGGGCCAGATCATAGCGGCGGGCATCAAAGAACATGTTGCGCAGCAGACTCTCCGCGCCTTCCGTTGACACCGGATCACCCGGCCGCAGCTTGCGGTAGAGCTCCTGTAGGCCTTCCTCACGGGAGTGACAGGTGTCCTTGGTCAGGGTGGCCATCAGGCGCTCATCCTCACCAAACACCTGCAGCATTTCCTCATTGGTGCCAAAGCCCAGTGACCTCAGAAAAACGGTAATCGGGAACTTGCGGTTGCGGTCAACCCGGACAGACACAATGTCATTGGCATCTGATTCATACTCCAGCCACGCGCCGCGGTTGGGGATGATCTGAGACGCAAACAAGGTTTTGTCGGTCTTGGCGTCATCAGATGAGGAAAAATACGCTCCCGGCGAACGAACCAGCTGACTGATCACCACGCGCTCAGCACCGCTGATGATAAATGTACCGGTCTCCGTCATGATGGGGAAATCACAGATATACAGCAGCTGCTCAACATGCGTGCCGTCTGCCTTATCCAGGCGAACCTTGACTTTAAGCGGGGCGGCATAGGTTTCATCATGCACACGGCATTGTTTTATGCTGCGGCTGGGATGATTGATATCAAACTCTTTATCTACAAACGATAAGCGCAGCGAATTACTGAAATTTGCGGTTATGGGAGAAATATCCCTCAAAACATCCATCAGTCCCTGATCCAGGAACCATTGGTAGGATTTTTTTTGTATCTCTACCAGATATGGAATGTCTACGACTTCCTCCAGCTTGGAATAAGACATTCGTTCGGCATTACCCAGTTTTACCGGATGCACCATGTACAGTTCACCTCATCACACTTGACGTTACCGCCTGATTTCCGTTATCTTATTAAACAAACGGAACGGTTTTGATTGTCCGCCAATTATAAAGGGAAATCAGTTTTTTTTACCGGTCAGGCAAAAAATGACTGGAAATCGCTTTATATTGACACGTTTAATCATTATAGCAACGTAATTTCCTTAGCGTCAACGGCTGGATACTATGTAAATGGCTTTGTCAAGCACTTTCAGATTATCTACTGAACTTTTAGTAAATTAGCAAAAATGTTGGTTTATATTGACAACAAACTTTTTTTCTGAAGCAACGGGCAGCGCCAGGCCGTTTCTGAACAGCCTGGCGTTGTCGGTATGACTGACTGGCATACAGCAAACCCCGCCAGATAAGCCACAGTTTATCCGGCGGGGTTTGTATTATATTTACCTGGTTTGTTTATTTCATAAATGCCGGCTTAATCTGCGCGGGACGATCGCTTAGCCAACAAAGCGCAGGGCTAAGGCATTTGTCGTGTACTGGTAGGCAGGTTCCTCCAGCAAAGCCGCACTGTCTTCGGTAAACTTGCTGCTGCGCAGGGCGGTAGCCACCTCATCTTCCCAATAAGGTCTGTCCCCATCTGACACATAGTACATAACATGATAGCCATAGGAGGACTCCACTATGCCCGTATCTCCGGGCTGGCGGGACGGGTCATAGCACCAGTCCTCAAAGGACTTCACCATTTCGCCGCGATAAACATCGGTATATTCCGTCGCCTCTGAAGCTTCACCTGAGGCCAGCAGTTCTTCTGATTCCGCGATCATATCGTCTTCACTGCTGATCTTGGCCAGAATATCCTGCGCTTCATTTTTCTTTTCCAGCTTGTCCGCGTCCGTCGTGCTCTCACTGGTTGAGATTAAAATGTGGCGGACCGTAGGCGCCGGCTCTTCCTGCCGGGACCGCTCAATAAAGTAAAGCAGATAATAAGTACTGCCGCTTTGAATAACTGTCTTATCCCCACTGACCCGGCTGCTGTCAAAAAGCCAGGTTTTTACATCCGTCGGTGAAATCGACGTGGACTTGGCGTAATCGTGCAAAGAACTATCATTGTCAATATAATCTTGCCGGTCCTCGTCACTCACCTGATCCAGCGCCGCTGCAACAAAGCTCTCTTCATCCGTTACGCCATCCAGAACAGTCTGCGCTTCTGTTGCCGTGTCATCCTCCAGCTGCTGCTTCTCCTCGTCCGTGGCATCATCATCCGCCGTCGGCGTGGTGATGGTAAAGGAGCGGTAGTTTACATAATCATAAGTATCCTTATTGGCCTCATACTCAGCCTCAATTTCATCATCCGTAATATCATAGCTTTCCGGATGTTGAGTAGCATATTCACTGGCCAGCAGGTTCCGCTCCAGAATTGCGCGGATGGTTTTTTCATTGGCGCCGGCGCCATAATTTGTTTCATAGTAATTAGCCAGATCCAGTGAACTGGTGTAGTTAGAATTGATGCTGGCAAAATAATCGTCAAGGCTGTCCTGATCTTCCTGAGTCAGGGTAATGCCTTCTTTTTCAGCCTCGGTCGCGTACGCGATCACCTTCTGCAGGGTCTCCTGGGTTTGCTCATTAATAGTGTCCCGCCAGGTTTCCGTATTGCCATTCGCATCCGTGGTCGCAAACAACTGGTTTTCCGCATCCAGGTCCAGGCTGCCATTGCTGTCGGTCGCGGCATAGCCCATTGAAGCGTAGGTATTATACTGGCTGTAAACACTCTTAAAGTAATAGTTATACTCCAGCATGCTGATTTTTTCACCGTTAATCGTCATCGGCTTCATGTTTCGCTGGGCGATACCAGTGGAAAATAAAATCCATACCAAAACAATGACCAGGACCAGGGCGCCGATAACCGAGCCAACCACCTTTTTGGTGGTGCTGCTGCCACCAGTCTTGATCTTCTTTTTACTGCCGTCCTTTGCTCTCATCTGGCGAAGCCGTTTTTCCCGCTCCAGCCGCTGTTGATCACGCTTATCCAGCTCATCCTTAGATGATTGTCTCAACGCCTTTGCGACAGCCTTTTTTTGCTTTGCATCCAGTTTTTGATCGTCAGCCATTGTCTGCCTACCTTTATTTTTATTTATATCTGCTCTGTTTATGATGATTGCTTTATTGGCCTGAACTTTGTCAGACCGGCGAAAACGCGCATGCGATAATAATAAGCATGTCCTGCCGGCATAGCAAGCCAGCAACGCCACTTTAC